>DUEV01000002.1 GCA_011170375.1 Dehalococcoidia bacterium | reverse complement strand
GTTGGAGTTGCTAGTAACCGCATGTCAGCATAGTGCGGTGAATACGTTCTCGGGGATTGTACACACCGCCCGTCACGTCATGAAAGTTGGCAACGCCTGAAGTCGATGGGCTAACCGCATTTATGTGGAGGCAGTCGCCGAAGGTGGGGCTGATGATTGGGACGAAGTCGTAACAAGGTAGCCGTAGCGGAAGCTGCGGCTGGATCACCTCCTTTCTAGGGAGATTACCCGGGTGGCAACACCCCAATCTCCTAGGTCGGTCTCCGTTTTAAATAACGGAGTTTACCTTCCTTTCGCTATCCAGCCGTTAAGGTGCTTTTTTATGACCCACCCGCCCGCCCTTATTTTAGAAATAAAGGAGTTACACCCTTTTTCGGGACAAAGTTGGAGGCCGGTAATGGAAAAAATATATCAAGATTTGAAGACAATAGTAGATAACTTCTACCAGAAATATGAAGATTTAAGTGATGAAATCACCTCGAAGAGTCCGGGTAACAATGAGTGGAATCTCAAGGAAATCATCGGTCACCTTATCGACTCTGCCTGTCACAATCATCAACGCTTTGTCAGGCTGCGGATAATCGACGAACTGGTATTCCCGGACTACGGACAGGATAACTCCAGGTGGATACAGATTGCCGGCTATAATCAAATGAAATTCCAGGATATCTTATCGCTCTGGAGGCAGTATAACCTTGTAATCGCAAACATAATTAAGGGAGTCGATAGCAGCAAACTCGATAACTACTGGTTATTGAACGGAGAAAGAATAACCCTGAAGTTCTTGATGACAGATTACCTGAGACACATAGGAGACCATCTGAATCAGTTCGAGAAAACATTGAAAGAAGTATCCGGGGGTCCGTAGTTTGCTGCCACCCTCCACTTAAGGGGGTGAGGAGATTGAAAGAGGGGCGCCATCACGTTTAACTTCAAAAACGAGGGTTTTAGGGAGGCGAAGCCTCCCTTTTTTATTTCCCCCCTTCCCTTTGAAGGGAAGGGGGTCAGGGGGATGGGTTGATAAAATAATCTCTTTAGTGGATTCGTAAGTGAATATCTGCAGAAGTGCTTGATTCCCTCACCACTTTGCCCTAAAATAGACTGGTCACGCGGGCCATTAGCTCAGTTGGTTAGAGCACTATTCTGATAAGACTGAGGTCTCTGGTTCGACTCCAGAATCTCGTACCACGTTACCTTATTCTTTTTAAACATTCTTCTATGTCTTGCCGAGTCTATCTTCTAAAACAAGGTATCATAGTAAAGGGGTCGTGAGACAATGAAGAATCTCGTGATAGCTTTCTTAGCCACTACGATTCTTCTACTAGGAGCCTGTAAGTCCTCGACCGTAAGTGAGACTGAACAACCTTCCTTTAGTATGACTGCGGCAGAACTGTACGCCGAATATAACGACAATGAAGTCGCCGCTGATGCAAAATACAAGGGCGAGGTCATTGACGTGACAGGCTACATATACAGCATCGGTAGAGACATTACAAATACACCGTATGTAATTCTAACTGACGGCGGTGAGTGGACAATGTGGGGTGTTCAATGCATGTTTACTCGTAGTGCGGAAGACGAGCAGACATTGTCGAACCTGCGTAAGGATATGCTAGTGACTATTCGCGGTAGGTGCGACGGTCTTATATTCAACGTTCAACTTGAAGGTTGCAGGCTAATAGAGGATTAGCCTAGTCAGTAATACGCGTATTCTGATTATTGGTTAAAGGACTGTGCTCTCGGTGCATCTGCCGGATCGCCTTCGCATTGACGTGGTATGTCTCGAGTGTACGAGTCACATAATCGGCCCATTAGCTCAGTTGGTTAGAACCGTAGCCCTGATAAGACTGTTGTCTCAGGTCTTTAGAAGGAGGGTTTTAGGGAGGCGAAGCCTCCCTTTTTTATTTTCCCCCTTCCCTTTGAAGGGAAGGGGGTCAGGGGGATGGGTAGATATAGTAATCTCTTGGCAGATTTCTTTTATTATTTACTTATGCTACCGCTTGATTCTCATCGAACTTTATTTTAGAATGAAAAAGCCACATTTATTGGGCCATTAGCTCAGTTGGTTAGAGCGCAGTCCTGATAAGACTGAGGTCTCTGGTTCGAGTCCAGAATGGCCCACCACAGGGTACAATACCAAGAATCCAACCCTTATCTGCCCCACAAGGAATATGCATAGTTCTTCTTTCCGTGCCCTGAGTTTGCCCTGCCGTTCTCTATGAACAGGCTTAAGAGGTTGTTCATAATTACCAGGATAATTTATTCTGTCCTGCCTTTTAGCTCAGATATCTTATTAACCAGCGCTGGTACGACCTTGAGCACGTCGTCCACTATTCCATAGTTGGCCACGCTGAAAATGGGCGCTTTAGCATCCTTGTTAATAGCAACTGTCATCCTGGCACCCTTCATACCGACCACATGCTGGAAAGCACCGCTAATGCCAAGACCGAGATATAGCTTCGGCTGCACGGTCTTACCGGATAGTCCTACCTGGCGCTCTGATGGTAACCATCCATAATCTACTACCGGCCGGGAGCAGGAGACCACTCCGCCAAGCACTCTGGCCAGCTCCTCGACTATCTCCAGGTTCTTCTTTTCTTTTATGCCCCTGCCGACAGAGACCAGGACCTCTGCCTGTGTTATATCGACACCAGCAGCTTCTACCTCCAGGTATCCCTCGAATTTCTTATAGTCACACTCTTCCTCAAAAGCGAACTCAATCTCTTCAATCCATCCCTGTCTCTGCCCTTCTTCTACAGGGAATTCACCAACCCGCCCGGTTATCAGAATTGTCTCGCTCTGAGCAAACGAATATGAAGCGTTTGCCTTGCCATTATAAATTGACCGCGTAACCAGAATGTCACCGTTCTGCCAGAATATATCAACACAATCGGTAACCAGGGGAATCCCCAGTTCCACCGATAATGAAGGTACCAGGTCCATGGCAAATGAACTATGCCCCATCAGCACAATTCCTGGTCTTATCTCTCTTATCAGGTGGGCTATTAATTTCTGGTAGGGCTCAGCTAATGGCTCTTCAAGCTGGTCGTTATTAACGATAATCACCCTGTCTGCCCATCGGGTAAGCTCCTTAGCATAAGCATCAATATCCACGCCAGCAACCGCGGCCAGCAATTCCATCTGTGCCTGGTCTGCCAGCTGTCTTCCTTTGCTGAGCACCTGATAAGATACGTCAGCCAGAGTCTGGTTCCTGTGTTCGGCCACGACCAGTATGCTGGACATCAGAAAATACCTGCGTCTTTCAATATCTTTGCCAGTTGTCCGGCGGTCTCCTCCGGTGCACCGGTGATTAACTCTGCCTCCTTGCCTTTAGGCGGCAGTCTCATTTCCTCTAACTTAACCATTGGGGTCAGTGCATCCAGAGATAGACCCAGGTCGCTGAGGGACATCACCTGTAGTTCCTTCTGCATTGCCCTCCTGATACCACCCATTGAGATATATCTCGGCTGGTTAATCCCGGTGTGGATGGTCAGCAGTGCCGGCAAATCGATGGTGTATGACTGTAAAGTACCTGCTTCCAGCTCTCTCTGCACGTGAATCTTTTTCTCTTCCGCTTCCAGATTGATGACTAAGGTGGCATGAGGAATGCCGAGTATCTCGGCGACCATCGCCCCGAGATGTCCGCTGCCGAAGTCCTCGGACTGAGCACCGAACAGCACCAGGTCATACGGCAACCTACGAATGACTTTATCCAGGATAATTGCCACAATATGAGGGTCGTCAGCGCTTACGTCCTGGTCAATGCGAATGGCACTATCAGCCCCCATGGCGAGGGCTCTCCGCAGGACTTCATCCCACTCCTTGGGCCCTATCGTGACGGCGGTCAGCGTTCCACCCAGCTTTTCCTTGAGCTGTACCGCTGCTTCGAGGACATATTCGTCCCAGTCATTTATCTTGAAAGCCAGCCTGTCCTTCTCTATATCTTTTTGAGAAGGGTCTATTTTAACGACGTCCGCTTCTGAGGTATCGGGGACGCGCTTGATGCAAGCGATGATATCCATACTACTTTATAACGCAGGCCTCTCCGACAATCTCAGAAATATCCCTGACGGTGAGCTTATTTTCAAGCCCCTCTGCCTTGACAGCATCCTCAAGCATGGTCAGGCAGTTCGGGCAGGCGACTGCCAGAACGTTTGCCCCGGTCTCGCAGGCCTCCCTGACACGGCGCCGCGCCGGACTGTCCTCACTACCACCCAGCAAATCGAGATAGAAGTTGCCACCGCCCCCGCCACAGCAGAGGGCGCCGTTTCTGTTTCTCGCCATCTCTACAAATTGGACGCCCGGAATGGCTCTCAGGATCGCTCTGGGAGCATCATACTCCTCATTCCATCGACCGAGGAAACACGGGTCGTGGTAAGTCACTTTAGCATTATACCCGCCCGAAACATCCAGACCACCGTTACGAATGAGCTCCTGCAGGAGTTGTGTATAGTGGAGCACGTCAAATACGCCGTTAAAGCCCGGATAGTCATTTTTCATGGCATTGTATGAGTGTGGCGACAGGGTAACAATCTTCTGCACACCAAGACCCTGGAACTGGGCAACATTATCCTCGGCCAGCATTTCAAATAACGTCTCTTCACCGAGGTTTCTTACCTCGTTACCATCGCAGTTTTCATCATTACCCAGCACCCCAAAGGAGACCCCCGCCTTTTGCAGGACCTTACCCAGTAGCCGTGCTGTCTCCTGCCCTCTGGTGTCATAAGAGCCGACACAGCCAACGTAGTAAAGGTATTCCTGTCCCTGATATGCCTCTATACCGGTTCCCTCCATCCACTCGTCTCTTTTCTCTCTGGAGGTACCGTACGGGTTCCCCTGCCGCTGTATATTCTCCAGGAACTCCTTTGCTGCGGAGGGTATTTCCCCCCTTTCAACCATCTCACTCTTGGCGGCTATCATCATATTCAATATGTCAATATTAAAGCTGAGCGGGCACTTGACCTCGCAGTTTTTACAGGCCGTGCACGAGTACAGGATGTCAGCGAGGTGGTCCGACCATTCAATCTCGCCCTCCAACCAGGCCCTCGTCAGCCACAGACGCCCTCCACATGAGTAGGTCTCCATACGAAACCGGGCATAGGCAGGACAGTTATTAACATCCATCCAGTTAATAGGGAATTTACAGTAACCACACCGGAAGCACCGATGTATAACATCGCCGTATCTGAAATTAGTCAGGGTCATTAGCTTACCTCCCAATTACCCGGATTCATAATCCCGTTGGGGTCGAGCATTTGTTTAATCTTCTTCATCAGGTTGAGAGTATTCGGGTCTAACCTCTCCATAACCAGCTTCTGTCCATAGAGCCCCGGCTTCCAGATAGTCCCACCCAGTTCCAGGACAAGGTCATCCGTCTCGTGCAGGGCTTCCCTGGCCTGCCTAACGGTTTCCGGGTCTGCCCGATTAAACGCATATGTCCAGGAAAACATCATGGCGTGGGCTGTCCCGACGCACCGGCCCAGCACGGTATAGGGAATGTCATGCCTTTCCGATATCTCACGACCACGCCGGTAACATTCAGGATACGTATCTACCGGCATGATGCTACCCACGTATTCAAAACCGCCACCCTTTCTCCAGTCGGATGTTTTCGAGACCTGCGGTCTCTGCAACCCGCTACGAAAGCCTAGGAACCCGCCGGCCCCACTACGAATATACTCGCCCAGAGTATCGTCCCAGATTATTTCCTGTTTGAATTCAAGCTCCTTTTCCGAATCTGCGGCAATGTTAATGGTAAAATGCTGGAGCCCGCTGGCAAAAGGCGGCACTGCCTGACTGAAGGCTACAATGTCTTCTGTCATCTGGGTATGGGTCAACTTATACATAATTTCCGGGACAAGCTCTTCATCCTCCACGACAAACTGTCCCACGCCCCTGATTTTTTTGCTTGGGAAGAGTCGTATTGACACCTTGGTGATGATGCCCGTCGTTCCTGACCAGCCGAGAAACAGTCCGACATCAGGTAGAGGATGCTGGGTAAACCAGCCGGAGCCGATTGAGCAGGAACCGAATTTACATACTTCACCGGTAGGCAATACGATTTCCAGCCCGTTAACCATGTCCGAGTTGAACCCGTAAGGCTGGGCAAGGTCGCCCTGCCCATGAATGGCTACATTGCCGGCAATGGTCGCTGTCGGTGGTGCCCCCGGCTCCGAGTGGGTTAAATGTGGATAATTCCTTTCTAGATAAGAGGTCAGTTGTCCTTGGGAAACCCCACACTCGACGACGGCGTACCTCGCCTTTTCATTCACCTCTAGGATGCTGTCCATCCTCTTCAGGTCAAGGGCAATCCCGCCCCTGAAAGGGACGGCTAGGCCAGCCAGTGATAGCCCTCCGCCGAGCGGGACCACCGGTACCTTCTCTCTGTTTGCCAGCTTTACGATTTCCTGTATTTCCTCGGTCGATCTCGGCGTCACTGCATAATCAGGTCGGTGAGGTTCGGTTGTTCCTAGGTCGTAGGAATAGATGAAAAGCTCTTCTGGCTGGTTGGAGACATGTTCCTGCCCAACGATGTCAACCAACGCCTGGTATATAGGGTCCATCAAATCACCTCCATCCTGCCGGTTTCTCGCCTATGGCCAACCGACATAGGTCACTCATAAAGACAGGTCTTATTCCGTTCTGGGCAACCAGTCTACCCATGGTGGTATAACAGGCAGGGCAATTAAAGACACAGATTTCAGCGCCGGCGTTCTTAATATCTTCGATGTTCCTTTTTTGGACATCAGCGGTACGCTTACGGCTACCCTCCCGCCTCTGTCCCTGAATTGTGCCGCCACAGCACAGGGCATTCTCGTCGACATACTCCCGCTCAACATACTCGGCACCTATCAGGTCAAAGATGTCGCGGACAAAGTGATGCTTGTCTGAGGAAAGTCGGGAGGAACAGGGACGTTGATAAGCAACTTTCAGGTTTACCGGCGTTATCTCGCCCTTTAGCTCGTTCAACCTGTTATAGAGAAACTCAAAGAAATGAATTGACTTAAAGGGGACTTCAATCCCGACTGCCGGGCAATATGAGGTATAGGTGCCATAACACTCATCATGGAAACATATTACCTCGGTAACGTTGTGCTTGGCGATAGTCTGTATAATTCCCGGTAGTCTCTCCTTGATTACGGACGCTCTCCCATAATGCAGGTACATAAGCTGGCAGAAGTAATGGAACATCTTACGGGGGTCTGTCGAAATTACAGGAAGACCCTCAAAGAGCTTCCCCTGTATCAGATACATCAGGTCAGCGAAGGCACCCATGTCCAGCGTCTGCCCGTTTATCTCGTCGATTACTGGTTCTCCCCGGAAAGGAATGCCCATCTGTATGCCCCGTCGGATAAGGGGTCGGGGCAGGGGAGGTACATCAAGCTCTTCCTGTTTCTCGACGATTAAATAGAACGGGTGATTATTAACCGGGCAATATTCCTCGCAGGCATAGCAGGTCACGCAGTCATGCAGGACAAACGAGTCCTCCCCACGGGCTATCTTCAGTATTTCTGCCTTGGCGGTATCCCTGTCTATATCCATATATTGACACCTGGTAAGGCAGTCCTGGGTTGCGCAACTCAAGCATTCGCTCTCATTAAATTTCAGTTCATACATGCTTTACCCTCCGACTAGCACTACTATATGCCGAAGGCCACCACGGCCAAACACATCCTACTCCTAATATAGTAACTAATCAATAAACTTCCAAGTAGCGATAAGCTTATCACTACTTATTCCCTTTCCCTCCAGTCAACTCGGGTGCAATCCAGCAACCGGGATCGGTGGCCATCACATCACCGGTCTCTTCATAGGCCCTGCCCCGGCAACCAGAGCAGGTGAGTTTACAGTCACAAACACCACACTCACCTTTGAGCAACTCTCTTTGCCTGAGTTGAGCTAACTGTGGCGAAGTCTCCCAGATAGTAGTAATGCTCTGCTCTCTGATATTACCGAGGTTAATCTGGAGCAACATACAGGGGTTCACTTCACCATTTGATTGAACCATAACATAGCCCATCGGCATACCGGCAGCACAACCCCTGCTATAATAAGGTACCCTTTGCAACATTTCGGCGGGGAAGTGTTTAGGCTTTACGTTTTTCTGCTGAAGGAGAAGGGGATACATGGGGCAGGCAGGAACCCTTATTATCAGGGGGTAATCTGCCTGAGCGTCAGCCAGAAACTCCATTGCTTGCCTTCTCTCATCCAGACTTAGTACCTGATCCCTGGACTCTTCCTGAGCTCTTCCAGCCGCCACCAGGTCGAAGAGTTCAGCAGCATTAGCACCACACTCGACTGCCAGGCGAAGCATATCCTCAAGCTGCGACAAAGTATCCTTCCTTATGACCATATTGAGCTGAAAGGGAAGGTTAGCATTACGGCACGCCTTTAATCCCTTGAAGGTCTCCTCAAAAGCACCGTCTATGCCTCTGAAGGAGTCGTGTGTCCGGGCGTCGGCTCCATCGACCGATACAGCCACTGCCATAACACCAACCTCTACCAATTTTCTGGCCATCTCCTCGGTAATAAGAGTACCGTTACTCCCGATTGTGGTTCGTATCCCTTTAGACGAGGCGTATTTCAATATTTCCAGAAGGTCCTCACGACACAGTGGCTCACCGCCATCGATAATTAGTAGACCTATGCCCCATTCAGACAAATCATCTACGAGCTTAAATGCCTCTTCAGTTGAAAGCTCGTCGGGGGCTGCCTCCTCAACCGAGCTGCTGTAGCAGTGTTTACACTTCAGATTGCACTTCGTAGTGATGCTGTAGGAAACCATGAACGGTGGCCTTATCTGCATTTAGAACCTCCCTAATCCAGTCCTTTCAGCTAGCTTCTGCCGGCCAGGGCTTCTCTCCGAGGGCAATACGGCATAAGTCGGTAATATAGATTTTCGTCAGTCCAAGCTGGCCGGTGGGTCGTCGCATGACGCGGTCGCATACGGGACACAGGGTCACCAGAGCATCGGCCCCGCATTCAATAGCGTCTCTGACATTCTTTTCCTGGAACTCGACTGCCATCTCCAGCCTGCTAGCAATGATAGGAGCCGTACAGCAGAGGGCAGTCTCACGCTCATATTTACGGGGTGGACGCTCCACCCCTATCAATTCAAGGATCTCATCGAGAAAGACATTCTTCTCAGGCGTATATCGTGACGCGCAGGGCTGCTGATAGGCTATCTTCTTACCCAGACTGCTGATGCTGCTCCGGTGGTCCCTGAGGTAGTTGCGCAGGTATTCAAAAATATGCATGTATTTGAAGGGCACTTCGATGCCATAGTCCTTGACTTTGGCGTGCACCATGGCATAGCAGTCATCATGGAGAAAGACAATGTCTTTGTTCAGGCTCGCCAGGTTATCAATAAACCGGCGGGCATACTTCTCAATGGAGCTTTCCTTACCGAAATGCTCCCAGCCAATAAGACAGTAGTAGTCTCCTCCCTTTACCAGAGTCATCCCCTCGAACAGTTGGCCATCAAGCGCCCCTTCGGAGATATAGCGCTCCATCGTGCATATCGAAAGGGCCGGTCGGGTCGCGTCACCAGGTATTACCTCAGTGGGGGCTTCAAAGCTGGTTTTAGTCAGCTCTTCTTCACTGATCGGAAAAACTCCCGCCTTTTCCACCGCGCTTATAATAAGACTAAGCGGGTCAGCCCCAGTAGGGCAATATTCACGACAGGCACAACAGGTAATGCACCTGCTTACTATCTCAGACTCCTTGCCCTCCATGAGTGCTTTAATGTCCGATACGGCCTTTTCCCTGTCATAGTCGATATAGAGGCACTTTGTCAGGCAATCTCCACAAAGGTCGCATTTAGAAGCATCCCACATTTCTTTCCCTCCTTTTCGATACCAATGTCGATTTTGTTACTAACTCAATCAGCCGGCATTGTCATCGGTATTTACTTTGGCCACGTCCTTATTCGGCTGCTCACCTATTGAGTCTTTAAGTAAGTCCATCTGTTGTCGCAGTTTTCTCTGCTTGTAGTACAGAAAAAATACGTACCCGAAGACAAACGCCCAGATAATAGTATAAGCCGCAAAAAGATAGCCCAAATTGTCCATGTTCATTACTCTCCTAATCTATCTTGCTATTTTTTATATCCCTGATATCCGTTTCCATGTTCTTGAGACGAGTGCTCTGAGTAACCAGAATGATATAGAAAACAGTGAATGCAGCAATGCACACAATCAACGTAGCAAGCATGGAAGGAGCAAGCCCACCCTCGAATATCATTGCACCTGGATGTTGAGTACGCCATAGCATCACCGCCAGAGCCACGATTGGTACATCGATGAAACCAACAATACCAAGCACGGCACTGAGCCTGGCACGCTGGCTGTCTTCAGTAACATAGTGTCGTACCAGCAGATAGGCCACATAAGTAAACCATAGAACCAGAGTGGCTGTCAGCCGCGCGTCCCAGGTCCACCATATACCCCAGGCTGCCTTTGCCCAAATACTCCCGGTAAGCAAAACTAAGGATGTGAAAACGACACCGACCTCCGCCGAAGCAGTGGCAATCACATCCCATTTTATATCTCGCTTCGTTAGGTAGAGAATACTGCATACGAAGACAACGAAGAACGCCAGGAAACCAATCCAGGCCAGAGGGACGTGGAAGTAGAATATTCTCTGCACGGCTCCAGTGTTCTTATCGGTCGGCACATATATGAAAACCATGTAGAGGGCGGCTACCATCAGAGCAAAGCCCAGACCGACTAGGATATAATGCCTCAGAGCACCTCTACCGTCCATATACATATCTCCTAGGTTTTGAAGTGTTTTATGCCTCAACCACGTATTGGAAGACCAGGGTTGACACCACCAGGTAGATTATATCGAAAGCTATCATTATTTGCAGCCAGGTCAACATGTCTCCCCAGGGGTCACCCTGCAATACCACCACCGTTGCTTCCACTGCGGCAATGACGACCGGAACCACGATGGGTAAGAAGAGAATCGGCAGCATGATATCCCGTGCCCTGATATTAATGGCCAAGGCCGAGAACAGCGTGCCCACCGAAGTGAATCCCAGCGTTGCCAGCACAATGATTAAAATCAGTCTCGGCAGAAGGAGTGGCAAATTCAACAGGGCCAGGAATATTGGCGTAACAACAATTTCAATAGCCAGCATAAAAGTAAAACTACCCAGCAGCTTTCCCCAGTAGATGACCATATGGTCTACAGGACAGAGTAATAGTCCTGCCAGGCGAGAATTCCCCCTTTCTATCGCAAAGACCCGGTTAAGGCCAAGTACACCGGCAAAAGTAAAGGCCACCCACAGAATCCCCGGAGCCACCAGACCCATGGTAGCCGTTTCAGGCTCAAAGGCGAAATTAAAAATCACCAGCACCAGCAGTGCAAAGACCAATACGGAGGTAATAATCTCTTTAGTCCTGATTTCCAGCAGGATGTCCTTCCAGAAGATGGTAAATATCTTGCCTACTGAACCTTTCATTCAGCCGTCCCTGTATAATGCTCGTAGACCTCCGGGAAATTCGCCATATCAATATCGCCCTTGGAGGCCTGATACACGATTTTACCTCTGTTGAGAATAACCACCCTGTCTCCCATCTCAAGCCCCTGCTTCAGATTATGGGTGGTCATCACTACCGTGCGCTCTGGTGTGTTAATTGATTCCAGCACGTCCCTCAGCATAATAACAGCCCGCGGGTCAAGCCCCACTTCCGGCTCATCCAGAAACATTACTGACGGACTATGAATCATTGCCCGCGCAATGGAAACCCGTTGCTGCATACCATGCGATAGTATGCCCACCCGGTCGTACAGACGAGATTCCAGCTTTACCTGGGACACAACCTCGTGGATGTGTTCTTCCAGAGAAGGGATGCCATACATCTTCCCGTAGAATTTGAGGTTCTCATATACGGTCAGGTCGTCATAAAGGAAGGTCTCATGACTGACCATACCTATCCGCCGTCTGATTTTAGCAGGGTCACTACGGATATCCTCACCGTCCATGCGCACCATACCGGTAGATGGCTTGCTGAGTGTAGACAGAATCCTGACCAGAGTAGTCTTCCCGGCACCATTTGGACCAAAGACAGTCACATGTTCACCCCGGCCAACCTTCAGGTCAATATCGCTCAGGGCACGATTATTCCCGAATGACTTACTAAGTGCCTCGACCTCAATAGCCCATGTGGTCAATTCAGGTTCCGTTTTATTCATTATTTATATCTACGGCCTCAGGCGGTCTTATTTGGTCGGTGACGAAGCCTGTGCTCTCTTTCTCATCAAATAGTAAGTGCCAAAACCAATAATCACCACAGCCGCAATAGCCCCAAGGATGATGGGTGTCGAGTTAGTATCCCCCGCTAAACTCGAAAGACGGATATCTACGGTATCACCTCGACTAAGACTATCCCCCACGAAGTGTATGAACTGCTCGCCAGTGTCCATCATTATTGGGTCGGCCGGGTTTAATCGGGTACTGGCAACTTCGATATCCTCTCCTTGAACCATAACGTGGAGGGCATCAGTGGGATAATCCGTAAACAGTTCAATGACCAAATCGCCAGAGCTCGGGGTATCTAAATTGTAAGAGAAGATAATTTCCTTCTCACCCGGCGGAAAAATCAATGTATTGGTAACAGTGGTATTGTCGATAAGGAAGTAGTCTCCTACCGACTCTTCCAGTACCTCGAAATCAGTGGCACCCTCTGGTAGCGTGAATACTAGTGTCCCCTGTATTTCCCCGAAACTGGTCTCCTCCGAGCCAATGTAGGTCTTATCACCATCGTTAAGCAGCCATATTACTTCCGTCACTGAGAAATAGCCATCCTCAGCGTGTAGGATTACCTTTAAAAAATAGGCCCTTATCGATTGGTCGCTTGTAGTTGTGTCACAAACCGGGACTTCGATAGATTTTTCCGTCTCGTCGGCACTGAATTCAATCGGGTAGTAGTAGTCAATCTGCATATAGCAGACCCTTACCAGATAAGTCTCTGCTACCGAAATATCTGTAAAACGGAACTTACCCTCGCCATCCGTTATATCGGTCAGAATCTCCCTTGCTTCGCCATCAACGAGGGCAATCAGGGCAACATCCAAGTCGGCGACGCTACCTCCACCCTCAGTCTCATTGACCACCTGTCCCTCAATCACCCCTTGCTCTATGCCCTGAGCACTAACATTCCCCGGTAATACCAGAGCAAGCAGAATCACCGATAGATATATCAGCTTCTTCATCGTCTATCCTTATGCTGAGACTCACGTTTGTCCTGGTGAGAAAAAGCAATGGCTCCACCCAGCAATAGAAATCCGCCTCCCGCCCATATCCAGACAACCAGAGGGTTTACCATAGCAATGATTGTAGCGGATTTATCCTGCTGGTCAAAACTGGTCCACCACAGATAAACGAAAACATCCTCAGCAGGTGTGGTACGAACAGCTACCTCACGAAAGGTTTCATTCAATATGGGACTATAGTAGAACCAATAATTGTTCTCTGGATATACCTCACCAATCAGGCGGCCTTGCTTGCTCATGGATATCGTAGCGATAGTGCTTATCTTCACGTTGTCCTGTTTTAAGAGTAGCTCATCGTAGGTCAAGTCATAATCACCAACCTTCATTGACTGGCCGATGTCCAGGGTCGACACCTTCTCCACACTGTAGAAAGACGAGACCACGATACCGAGGGCTATCAGAATAATACCGATATGAACCAGAAAACCACCGTACTTCGGGCGATTACTGTCGAGCAGGGCCAGCGATGCCCTGAAGTAATTCTCTTTCCGGCCCTGGTGCCGGGCTCTCGCCCCCCGGAACCATTCCAGCAAGATAACAAAAAAAGGAAAGCAGCATACTATCGCTGAGATAACGTACCACTTACCACCGCCAACAATCAGAACAACTACCGCAACGAGCAGCGCGGCCAGTAAACTAAACAGGAAACTACTCTTTGCGGATTTCCACGAAGTTTTAGCCCAGCCTAGTAAGGGACAGACACCCATGAAAAACACCAGCACGAGCATAATCGGCCCGGCTACCCGGTCATAGAAACTGCGGTCGATGGCTATCCTTGTCCCGCTAAATAGCTCGACTATCCTCGGGAGGACTGTTCCAATAAGGACAACCACTGTCAGCAGTACCAGAATGATATTGGTAGCCAGAAACGCCCCTTCTCTGGAGACGAGTGAAAAAGACCTCTCATCCCTCTGCAAGTCTTTACGGCGAATATAAAGTAGCCCCAGAGAACCGGCCAGCGTAATCAATATTGCCGCCAGTATATAGGGCGGAAAATACGAGTGTATAAAGCCGTGTAACGGTGACTCAATGCCTCCGTGTGTAATGAAGGGAATGAGCAGGGTAAATTCAAAAGTAAAGATAGCGAGCACTAGACTCCATCTCCGCAGACGATTCCGCTGTCTCTGGACCGAAATTGAGTGGATGAAGGCTGTTATCAAAAACCACGGCATAAGACCGGCGTTCTCCACCGGGTCCCAGGCCCAGTAACCTCCCCACCCCAGCTCATTATATGACCACCACATTCCTATCAGATTACCTATTCCCAGCGTACACCAGCCAAACAGCGTCCAGCGTCTGACCCACCTCACCCACTGGTCATCGGGGGTACGGGTGATGAGCGAAGCTATTATCATGGCAAAGACGACGGACACCGCAGCAAAGGATATATAGAGCACCGGCGGATGTACCAGCATGGCAATATTCTGAAGCCAAGGATTCAGACCAATTCCTTCGGTGACCGGGGTCGGGTTCTGCTCAAAGACGTTGCCCACGAAGGTCACCATTGCCAGAAAGAACACCTGTATCGCCGCTAGGATACAGAGCATGTGAGGTAAGATTGAATTATCGTACTCGTGCTTTCGAAAGGCTATAAGAGCAGAGAAAAGTGAAATCAGCCATCCCCAGAGCAACATTGAGCCAGCTTTATCAGCATACAAAGCGCTCAAGGCATAGGAGGCAGGTAAGTTGCTGTCAACGTGTGCGGATACGATGCGGAGGCTGTAGTCTCTGGTAAGAAAGGCAAATACAGCCGTGGCCAGAGCCAGACTATAAAATGCGGCAATACTGATAACAGAAATTCGGGTGATTGATATGAGCCGGCGAGAACTTGTGTAAGCACCAATCCCAGCGACTACCACCGATACGATTGCCGCCAGAAATGCCAGTATTATGGCGCCCTGCCCTATTTCTGCTGTACCCAATAATCACTCTTCTGGTTCATATTTCGAGGGACATTTCAGAATGATTGTACTCGCCTGAAACGTGTTATCTGAGCGATACTCACCCTCCACGAGGACATTGGAATCCTCCTTGAGACCGCTGGGCCGGGCACCTTCATATACAACCAGCAGGTCCTCACCGCCCTCGGTAATAACAAAACCTAGCTCAAGGGTATCGGCATCCCACTCGATGGAGTTGTTGGCCACCTTTCCAGCCACCCGTACCCGTTCTCCGTATAACTCGCTGCCTTTATCTAGGAGTTCACTAACCGTCAGGTAGTAGCTGACCGCACTACCCAGGCTAGCGTATACCAGAAGGCCGACTGCCACGGCAAGGATACCCCCACCAATAAAATACCTCTTCCTCATATCTCTTCCCGCTCCATAACCCGTAACCAGTCTACTACCACCGAGAATATAGTGTCAAAGCTCAGGGGTGCTGGTTAGAAGGGATGAGGTAAAAACCATACCAAACCCTGATAGGGTATTGACTCGATTAGCACAGAGTGGTAACATATTCAGTTGGATGACAACGTAGCGAATTATGCTCATTGAACACCGTAAGGCAAACACTTCACAACCATTGGCATGCATGGCAATGAATATGTATGCCTATTTTTATGCCAGTGTTAACATAAAGAACAGTCAATGAAGGAGGAGTATGGGATGCGCATAATAAAGGATTGGTTGAGAATCCTGCTGGTTTTCAGCGTGATGCTCTTGCTGTTTACCTTGCCAATGCTTAGTGCCTGTGGCGGCGGAGATGGTGAACAGGAGGAAGAAGAAGAGGAGGAGGAAGAAGAGGAGGAAGAGGAAGTATCAGAGTTTGAAATAGTTTTGGAGGCTGCCCAGGAATATTGGGCTGACAGGGGCGCGAACATTACCGCTGATGAGTTGGCTATGGCGATTGCTGGAGACGATGCTCCCTACATCGTCAGCTTGCGTAGCGCAGCCTTTTATGCTGTAGGCCATATCCCCGGAGCGGTTAACGTAAGTTGGGGTGACTGGGACGAAATTCCTGATGGCGAGGAGGTCCTGGTCTATTGCTATACCGGCCAGACAGGCATGAAGGCGATGGCATTACTTGGTATCCTGGGCTATGATGCCGAGAACCTACGAAACGGCATGTGCTCTTGGTCAAGCGACCCGGCAGTTACCGGGACCGGGTGCTTCGACACCAGTACACACCAGGGTAGCTACGCCGTGGAAACTACTGCCAACACTGTTACTACCACTTATGCTTACCCTGAGCTGGACAACACCACTTCAAACGATGAGGATGATATCATCGCGGCTGCCGTAGCCGCCGTTACGGATAATTACATCTTAGCGTCTGACCTCGCAGCGGCGGTTGCCGAGGACAGGGACATGACCATCATCAGCGTTCGCAGTGCGGATGTTTACGCCGACGGCCATATCCCCGGTGCTATCAACATCGCGATGGATGACCTGCTTGATAGTCTCGACCAGATTGACCCCGACGCACCGGTCTACCTGTACTGCTATACTGGCCATAACGCAGGCCAGGCAGTGGCAATACTGTGTATGCTGGGGTATGATGCTTACAGCCTGAAGTACGGCTATTGCTCGTGGTCTTCGGATAATGCGCTCTACTGCTATGATGCCAGTGAAGACCAGGGTGACTACGAAGTAGATTAGATTGGAGAGACAACCCCCTGGAAGAAACTGTTTCTTCCAGGGGGCCACTTCCCGCGGGTAACGGAAGAGGACACTTATATGGATATTGCCATTGGGGTTGTCCGAAGAGATGGGATATCGGAGTAGCAGATGAAGCGCGTATTGTTTATCGTTGTTAGCTTAGTCTTACTCAGTGTGCTTATCTTAGCAGGCTGCGAACCCGCTCCCCCACCACCGGTAGGTGAGGAGGTAAGCTCCTGTGTTATTTGCCATACTGACGAAGACCTCCTTCAGGAAACAGTGTCAGAGGTAGAGGAGGCGGTATCCGAAGAAACCTCCGGTGAAGGCTGAGGGGGTGAATTGCCTCCGTTGGAGGAATGGGAAAAGGTCTACCTGAAGAATACCGACTTTTCAGAAGATGTTCATGGCAAGGTAGGCTGCGTGGTGTGTCACGGCGGTGATAGTAGCGCCGAAGAGAAAGACTCTGCCCATGTCGGAATAGTAGCCGACCCATCGGAAGAGAGCTGTGCTATCTGTCATAGTGACATCGCGGTTCTTCATGATACCAGCCTGCACGCCACACTCAGCGGCTTCACGACCAAGCTCGAAGCGCGGGGCGGTGACCTAACTGAAGGGACAGCCCTCGATGAGGCCTACGGAAATCATTGCGAACAGTGTCATACCACATGCGGCCAGTGTCACATCAGCCGTCCGGATGAGCTGGGTGGCGGTCTGATATCAAGCCACGTTATTAAGGAAACTCCGTCAATGCAATACAACTGCGTTGCTTGCCATGGTTCCCGGGTTGGTGACGAGTACCTCGGGAATAACGCCGGGGTTTCAGCCGATGTCCACTGGACACAGGAACTGATGACATGTACAAAATGCCACGGTGAGGAACTCCATGGCTCAGGAGAGGTCACCGATGACCGGTACAGTAACATGGTATCTGTTCAGTGTGTGGATTGTCACGAGGATGTCCTGACAGATACCTCTGACAACCCGCAGCACGAGCAGCATATTGATGACCTTCAATGCCAGGTCTGTCACTCTGTAGATTACAAAAACTGCTATGACTGCCATGTAGCACTTGATGCAGAAGGTCTGCCCTGTCGTACCAGCAGTCCGTCGGTAATGACGTTCAAGATAGGATACAATCCGATACAGTCAGAGGACAGACCTTACACATACGTGGTGTTGAGACACGTCCCGACGTGTACCGGGACCTGCGACTACTACGGCTCAAACCTAATGCCTGATTTCGATGCCGTATCGACTTGGAAATACGCCACACCACACAACATCCAGTTACATACACCACAGAATGAGAGTTGCAATTCCTGCCACGGCAACGAGGATATATTCCTGACTGAGGGTGATGTCAATGCCGCGGAAAGGGAAGCAAACCGGGGGGTTATAGTAATAGATATCCCGGACCCTCAGTAATTGACCGCGATAGTAAACCGAATATCGGGGAGCTGACATGGAACTAGGGCGAAGAAATTTTTTGAAGGCCTCCTTGGGAACAGCGGCAGGACTCGTCTTACTTAAAACCTTTAAATTCAATAAGGTGGCGGAAGCGGCACCCTCTGAGACGGACGCAGGTATGTTGGTAGACGTTACCAAATGCATCGGCTGCTGGTGGTGCTACGCTGCCTGCAAGAACTACAATAACAACCCAGAGACTGCCAGACCCACTCCAGAAGACCCTCCCGAGCTAGAAGCAGATTGCTGGTCCACCCTGTTCCCCTTAAAAAAGGGTGATGAATGGAGCCATCGAAAGCACGCCTGCATGCACTGCACTGAGGCCAGTTGTGAAGAGGTGTGCCCTACAGGAGCCATTACACACGAGGGGGGAATTGTAGTTATTGACCAGGAGTGGTGCATAGGCTGCGGTTACTGTGTTCAGGCCTGCCCCTTCGGTGTTCCCCATAAAGACGAGCACCTGGGAACTGCCCGAAAATGCACCTTCTGTATTGACCGGGTAAATAGTGGCTTGCCAACTGCCTGTGCTGATGCCTGCCCAACCGGTGCAATTCAATACGGAAAGCGCACTGACCTGCTGACCACAGCCAGAGCACGTGTTCAAAGCCTGATAGATAACGGGACTCCCAAGGCCAATCTGTATGGCGAAAATGAACTGGGTGGTTTGCGGGTCCTCTACGTGCTCGACGATACTCCTGAAGCCTACGGCCTCCCCGAAGAACCAAAGGTGGCAACTTCAAAGCTGCCTTTCCAGTGGCTTGGTGGTCTTCTTACTGGTGGCTTGGTTGCCTTCTTACCGTTCTGGCTCATCTTCAAGCGGAAGAAGAAGGTCGAAGCAGAGTAGTAGGCTCAGCAGGTCCTATTTACTATCACCAACACGGACTCTGCCCCAAATAGCGACGACGCGTGTCAGTGACTCGACCGCAGACTCTTCAGTATCAACATTTTTGCGAAAACAAAGGTCCATATAATTAGTCAGTACCAGTTGTCCCACACTTTCAACAGCCGAGCGGATTGCTGCTAACTGAGTTACTAGACTCTCACACTCCCGGTCTTCAATGAGCATCTTCTGGATACCCCTCACCTGCCCTTCAATCCTTTTCAGCCTTTTCAGTATTACTTCTTTTGGAACCTTTGTTTCTGTAGCCATTTTATCCTCTGCCTGTCTTCATATTTTTTATATTACAGTATAACTAAAAACGACCCAGATTACCATAACGAGCATCAGCAGTATGTACCAACGTGTATGCTATAAAATTATCAGGATAACTAAAAAACGCCCCCCTGGGACTTGACAGACGAAAGATTATATGTTATACAATACCCTAGTAAGGTATTGCCTTCGGTTCGGGTATCTAAGTACCCCTAGGATTGCCCGGCTCAGTGAAGAGCCGGGCAATTGTTCTTTTGGTACATGTAATGTGATACTGTCACGAGCAATATGACCATGTAACCTTAATTGACACAGAGACGGGAGAAATCAAAGCAAAAAAGTTGACTCATCCTTTGAAAGTAAAAGCGATAGCTTCAGATAAAGTAAAGACCGACGCAATTGATTCGAGAATGTTGGCATAGCTGCTAATAGCAGACCCTATCAGGCGTCATTACCGCTTTCGTTTGCCTCCATCAACATACATGACATAAACATTTTTAGAGAAGGTGTCCGAATCATTGAGATGTAAATCTGGCCAAATCTTTGTGGATAATTGAGTGCTAACCGGTCTTTTTTTTGCTGATTCAGCACAGCTCTAGCTCCTGTAGGTTAGTCTTGCTGTCTCAAGATGGAGTATAATCAGTATAATCTTGGCAAGTAAGAAATTACGTGAAGAAATAGTCTAATGGTTGCTCCGAAAGTACCGGGACGTATTAGCAGGCTTGATGAACTAGCTAATAATCTGTGGTGGAGTTGGCATGAAAAGGCCCGCAGGTTATTTCGCATCCTCGATAATCGACTCTGGAGAATGACTGTGCATAACCCAGTCAAACAGCTAAACGAGGTTGCTCAGGATACACTAGAAGCAGCTGCCAAAGACCACGCTTTCCTCAATTTGTACGACTCTGTAATGCTAGAGTTTGATGCTGACATGTCATCTTCAAAAACATGGTTTGCCAGCGAATATAGTGAGTTACTGCAAGGACCTATCGCCTTTTTCTCAATGGAGTACGCTATTCATAACTCTCTTCCCATCTATGCTGGTGGCCTGGGAGCACTAGCCGGTGATATTTGTAAGGAAGCGAGCGAACTCGGTCTACCACTGGTGGCGGTCGGATTTATGTATCCCCAAGGGTATTTCCACCAGCGTATCTCCGCGGAGGGTTGGCAGGAGGAGGTCTATCGACAGCTTGATTTTGGGACAGCGCCCATTAATCGGGTCCTTTCTCCAACAGGCGAGAACACCGTAGCTGAGGTCCAACTGGGTGATATTACTCTGGCTATCGGGGTGTGGAAGGTACAGGTGGGTCGCACGAGCATCTATTTATTGGATACGAATCTTGAAGAAAATCCCCAGCAGCACCGACAGCTATCAGCGCGCCTCTATGTCGCTGACCGCGAACAACGTTTACAGCAAGAAATTGTACTTGGAATTGGTGGCGTGCGTGTCCTGCGGGCATTAAACATCCACCCAGCCGTGTGGCATGCTAACGAGGGACATACTGCTTTCATGATGCTGGAACGCGCCCGGGAACTGGTGGCAGCAGGGTTACCTTCCGCTGAAGCTTTAAGCAGGGTGCGGGCAACAACCGTTTTTACTACCCATACACCCGTGATGGCTGGTCATGACACCTTTTCCTCTCAACTAATGGAGAAATACTTTGACGTTTACTGGAAAGCATCAGGGATTGACCGAGAGGCGTTCTTTCAACTCGGGCGGCAGGATAATGATACAACTCAGACCTTCAACATGACCACCTTTGCCTTGAGGATGGCTAATCAGCGCTGTGCCGTGAGCCAACTTCACGGTAGAGTTACCCGAAGCATGTGGCATAGCCTCTGGCCTCAGGCCTCAGAAGATGACGTACCTGTAGCTCATATAACTAATGGGATACACGTGCCTTCATGGGTTGCCCCGGAAGTGTATCATCTCTTCGAAAGATATATGGGAGAAGACTGGATAGACAAGCACGATAATAGCAGTTTGTGGGAGTGGGTATTGGATATTCCGGATGACGAATGGTGGGCAGTGCATCAACTGCTGAAGCGCAAACTAATCGGCGCTATGCGGGAAGGTGCGCGAAACCGCTGGGTGGAGGATGGTGTGGAACCCAAACAGGTGCTCGCCCTGGGTGGATTACTCAATCCTGAAACACTGACTATCGGCTTTGCCCGCCGCTTCGCTGAGTATAAACGACCAACACTGATATTCCAGGATGTCGACCGTCTTAAACGCATCATCAATAATCAGCGGCGCCCCGTACAAATTGTCTTTGCTGGTAAATCTCACCCTGCTGATTTTTCATCCAAGCATCTTCTTCACCGGGTGTATATGCTGGCAGCCGACCGTGACTTTCGGGGGCGGATAGCCTTTGTCGAGGACTATGATATGCATATGGCTCGCTATTTAGTTCAGGGGGTAGATGTATGGCTCAATACCCCCCGCCGTTCACAGGAGGCCTGCGGCACCAGCGGTATGAAAGCTTCATTAAACGGTGTGCTTCATTTGAGCGTGCGTGACGGATGGTGGCATGAGGCCTATGATGGCACTAACGGTTGGGCCATTAATAGCGACCTAGATGCACCCAGACCAGAGGAGGAAGACAGGGCAGATGCTGAAGCACTATATCGCCTGTTGGAAGAGGAGATTGCACCTCTCTACTATACCCGCGGTCGGGGCGGCGTACCCCATGGCTGGATTCGCATGGTTAAGGAGTCGATTCGTTCGGTTGTGCCTGTGTATGGCACACGGCGAATGCTAAAAGAATACACTGAAAAAATGTACCGTGTAGCCGCTCAGTCAACATCAGGAATTGAGCGAAGCTAGACATTTATAAGGAGAGCCACAGCGAATTTAGCCAGTACATCAGAAAGCCTGAGACTTCTTTTCGCACCAGATGTTTTGAGTTTCTCACTAGTGAAAACGTTAAACCAGTGCTCCGGTAAGTTATCAGGCAATAGCAACAGGTCTTCCTCCCACACGTCCTGACCCACCGGCATAGCACCGACACGAACCAGCTTAGTCAACAGTCGGGGGATTATTATCAGAGCGTATTTCCCCCCTCTACATCGTGTAAAGGCACAAACATGTTCCTGCCTGTGTCCCGTAACGTGCAGCGGGACATATTCCCCACCCTGGAATAGTCTGCTGTAGGATTTGCGGGCATTCAGTCCTTTATATGTCACGTAGAGCTTCACCCGGCCATCCTCCCACGAGCTTAAGATTTGCTGAATCAGTAGCTCTTGCCCTTGCCCTTCAAGTTTGGCGAGCTCATCCAACAGCGTGGTACGTGTTTTAAAGTCAACCGAACGCCGATTGTCGGGGTCTACGAGGCTGAAGTCCCATAGCTCCGTCCCCTGATAAAAATCCGGTATTCCAGGAGAGGTAATCTTAAGCAAGACCTGTGCTAGCGAGTTGAGGGCTCCATAATATGCTATCTTTTTCTGAAACGTAAGGAAGTCTTCTAAAAAACCATTCTGTATGGTGTCATCCAGAATGGACTCCAGAAATCTCGTGAGGGCACTCTCGTAGTCTAAATTGGGTGATAACCAGTTGGTGAAGACCTTAGCTTCTCTCGCTGCCTTTACCATGTATGTTTTAAGTCGCTGCTTGAAATCGGGTACGTCATTCTCGTGGAGAGGCCAGGCACCGACTAATGTCTGGTAGAGAAGTATCTCTGTGTTGGGCTCAGGAACAGGTAGTCCCTTCACCAGCTGTTTTTTAGGTTCATTCCACCGTCTCCATTGGGTCAGGTAGTTCTCCCACTCCCTGGGAATCTCGGAGAGCACGTTGATTCTGGTCCTGACATCCTCGCTCCGCTTGGCATCATGCGTTGAGGTAGCGTTCAATGTGTAAGGCCAGCTTTTTTGCCGTGCCAGAACACGGCGGTGGAAGTCGTCAACCGATAAGCTAAGCGAATCGGGTTCGCTTCCTACGTCGTTAAGAGAGACCAGACGGTGGTAACAATAGAGGGCTGTATCCTCGTATCCTTTGGCCATGACAGCACCGGTCAACTGCTGCCACCGCAACATAAATTGGAGCCAGGATTCCTTGTCCTCAGCAGTAAAATCAGCTGGAAAATCCAGAAGAAACAACCTCCTCAAAAAATCCAGTGCACCACTGTCAGCCACGCCAGCACTCTGCTTAGCTTCCCAAAATGCATGCTCAAGATATTCTCTGTCGTGAGCAGATATTTCCAGGTTTTGTATGTAAGTGCGGTAGACAGGTAAACAGGCGGTTATCTCGCTCAGTAATTCAGTTGCTTTTCCCGGTGATAGTGGGAGTGTGTGTCCCGGTTTATTGGCCAGATGGGCCAGACGACCTCCCAGTGCCTTCATTTCTTCGGAGAACAGCTCGTCCATAACCTGTTTCTTCTTTTCATAGACAATAGCTGCAAATTTTACCTGCTTCCCGGTGAAGCGGGAATATATCTCATCCAGAGACCCGAGCCCGTCTCCATCAACGAACAGAGTGTTAAGGGTATTGGCAAAGTCATAACCTGTGGTACCGGAGACAGGCCACCCTTCGGGAAGGGATTCATTCCCCGAAAGTATCTTCTCTACCACTACGTAGAAGCCTATTTTACCTGCCCTGGGGTTAATTCGGCGTTGTAGTTGCGAAAGGTATGTTGGAGGGTCATACAAACCATCAATGTGGTCAATCCGCAGTCCGGTAATCTTGTCTTCAGCAATTAGATGTAAGACCAGGGAGTGTACCACCTCAAACACTTCAGGGCTCTCCACGCGGATACCTACAAGGTCACCAATATCGAAGAAACGCCTGTGGCCCGTGGTTTTATTTTCCGCTTCTCCGAAAGAAAGCCAGTCCGTATCAAAGAAACCGGCATAGGGAGACCTCTGTCCCTTATCTAAAAAATCCTGCCACCACGGATTCTCGGGACTGGCTGCCATGTGATTTGGGACAATGTCGAGAAGCAGTCCCATCTGGCGATATTTGAGCTCCTGTGCCAGTGCGTTAAAATCTGCCTCGGTACCTAGCTCCGGGTTCAGGCATGTTGGGTCAGTGACATCATAGCCGTGCGAGCTTCCCTGGCGTGCTTTCAATATGGGAGAGGCATAAAGGTCGGAGATACCCAGCTGGTGCAGATAAGGTATCAGGACACGGGCATCTTCGAAGCGGAACTGTCCATTTAACTGAAGTCTGTAAGTGGCGACAGGTATTCTTAAGTCTGACATTTAGCCGACTCGTATGGACAATAGTTGCCCCAGAGAGACAAAATGGTCAAGCCACTCTTCAGCTACTTTGTTTCCCTGCCGCGCCCTTATTTCAAATTCAGAGTAAGTGGAGTGGAGCAATTGGTGGTATAGGTTCTGTACTCTCCAGAGGTCAACAGGGAACGGTGCTAAGCGGGACAATTGGGTGACAGCTAAAAGTTCCTTCAACAGGTCGACATCCTCAGGCGTGGCTAGCAAGTTTGCCATCATTTTCTCAAGGCTATGCTGCAAAAGATAGCTGAGCCCCTCCGTATCAAGCTCCACCTGCCATGTCTGCACCTCGTCCAGCAGACTCCTGATGCGTTCCAGTTCAATCAGGTCACTACTGAGTGCCCTGCGCAGTCCGGCGTTCAGGATGAACTCGGCAGCAGACTGGTAGCTTTTAGGTATCGGGTAGCCCAGTTCGGCAAGGAAGCGCATTGGTGGATAATGATGCTCGTAAACCTGGTAATAGGCTGCTTCAATCTCCGAAAGGGCCGATTCCAGGATGCTGTCCAGCACTTTATGCTGTTCGTCATGGAAGAGGGACTTGAGAGAGTATGTGGAAGTACCAAAGTGCTTATCCAGGAGCCTGACCACCTCGGCAAAATCTGCCCCGGCAAAGGTCTGAGTCATTTCCTGAAGCATCACCTGGTAAGGTTCTTCTCCTTGGTACTCGCGGACACCGGCATTGACATTTTGGTCGCCAAAGTGCAGAACACCGAAGCTTATAGTGGCTGATTCTCGAGTTATGATGGACGTAACCCTAGCTTTACCAGTTGCCAGTCTAGCTCTACCACACTCAGCGGTCTGGTATTCTTTGGCATCAAAGTGGTAGCAATAAATCTCAGCTTGTTCTCCATATTCTTCAAACAGGGAACTGATGGCAAAGTGGGCAGTGACCTTGGTCAGGTCTACCATGGCCGGTTTTACGAATTCATTGTAAATGCGGCGACCACTCCCATATGCCTTGAGGTTGCTCTTGGCCAACTCGAGGAGTTCTAGGAAATGGGGCTCGATGTCGTCGCCGAATAGTTCCTGTGCCAGCTGGACTGCCCGCCCTGCATATTGAATCACCTGTACCGTCTCAATGCCGGATAGTTCGTCGAAAAACCAGCCACAACTGGTATACATCAGCATAGCGTGTCGCTGTAACTCTAAGAGTTTAAGCACGGTTACTATTTCTGCTTCACTTAACTCGTGGGTTTGGTGCCGGTCCAGGAACCTCCGTATGTTCTCTGACGAACGGTCAAGGATGACCTCGATGTAGTCATCACGGGCTGCCCAAGGGTCATTCAGGAATTGTCGGGCCTTTTCTTCGTACCTGGGAGATAGGGTGTCGCGGAGCCAGTCCATCGCTTCACGTAAAGGCGTACGCCAGGCCTGGTTCCATTTTGGGTTCCTGCCGGCATTACATCCGCAGTCACTCCACCATCGCTTAACCCCATGCGTGCAACTCCAGGAGGTGTTTTCAATGATTTCGACCTCGTGGGTAGGTGGGTGTTTTTCCAGATATTCACTGTAATTGGTGATTTGCGCTAAACCACTGGTCTCGATGTGGTGGAGGGCAAACGCCAGCGCCATGTCCCCGAAGCGATGATGGTGCCCGTAGGTCTCTCCATCAGTGGCAATGTTGACAAGCTGAGGCCAGGCCCGTTCTTCAGAGAAGGAATCAGCCAGACGATGGGCAAAGTTGTCACCGCTATTGAGCAGGTCTTCGAAGGCGACATTGAGGGCGATAGGGCCATTATAGAAAAAGAGGGCTATTTCCCGGCCTGACGGCAGCTTAATGGTATAAGCCGTCGTGGGGTCGATAGTGGCGTTGTCGACATCTTGCCAGGTGTCGGTACCAATGTGACGAATTCGGCTGGCCTGATGGGGAGCGAGGATAGTGAACCTGATGCCCAGTTCCGCGAGGATATCCAGGGTCTCCAGGTCTACAGCAGTTTCCGGGAGCCACATGCCTTCTGGTTTTCGCCCAAAGCGGTGTTTAAAGTCCCGGAGTCCCCAGAGCACCTGAGTATATTTGTCCCGGCGGTTAGCCAGAGGCATGATCATATGGTTATAGGCCTGGGCCAGGGCTGAGCCATGTCCGGAGAAGGTTTGCTGAGTTTCTCGGTCGGTTTCCAAGATAGCCTGATAGACGTCAGGCGCCTTCTCCTCCAGCCAAGCGAGAAGGGTTGGCCCGAAGTCAAAGCTCATTTTGTTGTAGTTGTTGGCTATCTGGGTAATATAGCCCTCACTGTCCAGAATGCGCGAAGCATTATTGGGGGCATAACATTCGGCGGCTACCCTTTCATTCCAGTCATGGTAGGGATAGGCCGAGTCTTGCATCTCGATGCCTTCCAGCCAGGCATTTTCTCGTGGTGGCTGATAGAAATGGCCATGAATACAAATATAACGTTCCATCTAGGTCTCCTTGACAAACAGGGCAAATGCCCATGGACCAAGCGTGACAGTAACTTCCCTCTTCGAGCCAAGCTCCTCAGGTACAACACTCCCCCCTCCCTGCCACCGCTCTCCCGCCGAGTCAAAACTCTTTCTCCAGTGTCCAGCCAGAACCGGCAGTGTTACCGTTACTTGGCTATCATTGAAACTAAATACAGCCATGACCTCGCTATCTCCATTCCAGCGACGGAGGAATAGCAGCTTATGGTTTTTGATGATTCGTACGTCCATATTGTCCTTGCTTAAATGAGCCAAAGCGGGAGTCTCCTTACGGAGTCCAATCAGTACTCTATAGAGCTCCAACAGGATATGGTGCTGCCCATCGCTGCGCAGTTGGTGATTTAGTTTAGCACGGAGAAAAGTGACTTTGTCCTGAGGGTCTGGAAATTCGCCCTCCCACTGGAAGGCAGCAAACTCATCCCGGCGTCCTTTACGGACTGCCTCTATCAGGTCGGGTTCAGAGTGGCTGATGAAGTACGGAAAAGGAGCCGTTTCTCCGTATTCCTCACCCATGAAGAGCAGAGGAACATAGGGCGATAGCAGGACAACGCCAGCCGCCAGCTTGAGCGCCTCAAAGTTGACGAGTTGACTCAAGCGCTCACTGTTCGCCCGGTTACCCACCTGGTCATGGTTCTGGGCAAAAACAACCAGCTGATGAGATGGAATATCTTTAGAGGAGACGCCGTGCCTCCTATCGCGGTATGAGGAATACTGCCCGGAATAGACAAAACCTTCTTGGAATGCCTTAGCCATGTGCTGAAGCTGGCCGAAGTCTTGGTAATAGCCAGTTTTTTCACCAGTCAACAACACATGGAGTGAATGATGAAACTCATCGTTCCACTGGGCATCCAGACCATAGCCGCCTGATTCCTTTGACTTAATAAGTCGCGCGTCGTTGGCAGTGCTCTCACCGATGAGATATGCCTTTCGTCCTAGCTTCTCTACCTGCTTGTGGAATGACTCAGCCAGCTCTTCTATGAAAGGATAGGACGAAATGTCCAGTATGGCATGTAGCGCATCCAGCCGGAGAGCGTCAATGTGAAACTCGGTAAGCCAGTGGATGGCGTTTTCAATAAAAAAGCGTCGTACCTCATCGCTGTGAGGCCCATCTAAGTTAAGCGCCGCTCCCCAGGGGGTCTTATAGCGGTCATTGAAGTAAGGGCCGAAATCAGCCAGGCAGTTACCCTCCGGACCCAGGTGGTTGTAAACCACGTCCAGAATTACTGCCAGTTTTCTCAGGTGACAGGCATTGACTAGACACTTCAGTTTATCCGGCCCTCCGTAAGAGTCCTGTACCGCAAAGGGGAAGACGCCGTCATAGCCCCAGTTACGGTTTCCAGGGAACTGGGCAGCAGGCATTAGCTCCACGGCGGTAATTCCCAAGTCCTTTAGCCTATCAAGGTGGGGAATAACAGCATCAAAGGTGCCGTCCGTTGTGAAAGTCCCTACGTGCAGCTCATAGATAATGTATTCCTCTAGAGGTAACCCGGTCCACTTCTGGTCTGTCCAGGGAAAATGTGAGTCCACTACCTGAGACAGACCATGAACGCCCTCGGGCTGGAAGCGAGACGCTGGGTCAGGGCGTTCTTTCTCCGAGTCCAAACGGTAAAAGTACCGGCAACTCGGCTCCACACCCTCAACCACTGAGTGATGATAACCCCGGTCACTCATTACCAGGGGCACTATCCGCTCTTCAGGCGAAACAATGTGCACTTCTACCTTTTGGATAATGGGTGCCCACACGGTGAACTGGCATCGGCCATTGCCCAAATACGTAGCCCCCAGGCGGCTTTCCTTGCTCATTTCTTACGTCTCCGACTCCTGAAAAAGACGATTGCCAGAGGTGGCAGTGTGATTTCAAGCGAGTATGGGCGGCCATGTTCCGACTTTTTGTACGCCCTCAGTCTCGCCGGGTTATCCTGACCACTGCCTCCGTACTCGGTGGTGCCGCTATTTAGGATTTCTCTCCAGAAACCACCACGAGGAACGCCTACCCTGTATTTGGAGTGGGTCGTAGGAGTGAAGTTGCAGATGGCGAGTACCATATCATCAGTCGATTTACCCTTGCGGATAAAGCTGATGATACTCTGTAGAGCATCACTGGTATCAAGCCATTCAAACCCGGCCGGCTCACAGTCCAGCTCATAAAGTGCCGGCTCATTCCGGTAGAGCTGGTTCAAAGCCTTAAGCCACTTGTAAATGTCAGTATGACGCTCGTATTCAAGGAAATGCCAGTCCGGGCTCCCGTCATGATTCCACTCGTGCCACTGGCCTAGTTCTGCTCCCATGAAAAGTAGCTTTTTACCGGGCTGGCTGTACATATATCCCAGAAGCAACCTCAGATTGGCGAACTTCTGCCAGTCGTCGCCCGGCATCTTTCCCAGCAGAGAGCCTTTTCCGTGAACCACTTCATCATGGGAGAGTGGCAAAATAAAGTTTTCGTTGAAGGCGTAGAGCATGCGAAAGGTCAAATCGTTGTGGTGAAATTTTCGGTGGATAGGGTTGCGAGACATATATAGTAATGTATCGTGCATCCAGCCCATGTCCCATTTCAAACCGAACCCCAGACCTCCCAGATATGTTGGCCGTGAGACCATGGGCCATGCCGTAGACTCCTCAGCAACTGTCTGCACATCGGGATAGTTCTTGTAGACCTCCTCGTTGAATTTCCTCAGGAAAGTAATCGCTTCGAGGTTTTCCCGGCCACCGTACTTGTTGGGAATCCACTCCCCTTCTTTCCGGGAGTAGTCCAGATAGAGCATGGAGGCGACTCCATCAACACGGAGACCATCGGCATGATACTTGTCGAGCCAGAATAGAGCGCTGCTCAGGAGGAAGCTCTGTATTTCAGCCCGTCCATAGTTAAAAATGTAGCTCGTCCAGTCAGGGTGAAAGCCCCTTTTGGGGTGAGCATGCTCGTATAAATGAGTCCCGTCGAAGAAGCCCAGTCCGTGCTCATCAGTGGGGAAATGTGAGGGTACCCAGTCCAGAATTACCCCGATTCCATGCTGGTGCAAATAGTTAATCAAGTACATAAAGTCCTGCGGGCTACCGTAGCGGCTGGTGGGTGCGAAATAGCCCGTTATCTGATAGCCCCAGGAGCCGAAAAACGGGTGCTCCATGACCGGGAGGAATTCCACGTGCGTGAATCCCATCTGCTGCACGTGCTTGGTGAGTTGAGGAGCGAGCTCGCGGTAGGAGAGGGAGCGATAGCCTTCCTCGGGCACTCTTTTCCAGGAGCCCAGATGTACCTCATAAATAGCCATCGGGGCATTGAGGCCGTTGCGTTCCCGTCGTTTCTCCATCCATTCCTGGTCACCCCAGTTGTATTCGAGATCCCAGACTATGGATGCAGTCTTGGGTGATATTTCATTATAGGTGGCGAACGGATCAGCTTTATCCGCTTTATAGCCCTTGTAACGGGAAGCCACGTGATATTTATAAAGGGCACCCTTACCTACCCCCTGAAAAAATCCTTCCCAGATTCCTGACTGTCCCTTTGGCTGTAAGGGGTGGCTGCTTCTGTCCCAACCATTAAAGTCACCAGTAACAGACACCTGCCTGGCATCCGGTGCCCACACAGCGAAGTAGGTGCCACTCTGACTATTTACTGTCATCGGATGCACCCCCAGTTTCTCATACAGTCGGAAGTGAGAGCCTTCATTGAAGAGGTAAAGGTCGTCATCGGTCAACCGGGTCACTTCTGTCGACATGGGCTTGTCTCTGGGCTCTGTTGTACTATAGCTGCGACTAGGTCTATCTTGACCTCTTCTTTTTGCCATTAACTTTCCTTACTCTGTTTACGAAGTTTGTTTACTTTCTGTAGTGTATCAGCCATCTGAGGCAACTGGCAAAACTGTTCGAAAGTGTATTGTGCCCGGCGTCGCCAGTTTGGATATTCTTCTTCCCGGGTGCTCGGTATATTATGTGGCTCTGTCTCAAGCCAGAGGTCTTCCAGGTTGATGAGCACCGTCCGCGCCCGGCTGGCAGCCAGAAATGATAAACATCCCCTGAGAACAGCGCTGGTATCATTTTCTGCTCCCTGCAGCCAATCCCTGTCCCGCAGCAAAGCTATCAAAGCCTTTTTCATACTCTGGAGCCTAGCCTTTTCTTCTTTTGCACCTTTCTTATCTAGGAGGCCAATTCTCCTCCGTTCCTCAATGTCCAGACCCTGCCAGAATGCCGCAAATGGCGGCATATCATGGGTGTTGAGGCTGGCCACAGATTTAGAAGAGATCGGAGGCACGCCTTTTTGCAGGTCAGAAGCGAGTTCGTAATGCACCACGTACATGCGCTGGAAATCATGCCTCCTCATAGCTAGTCTTACGTACGAGGGTACCGTGCCTAGATCTTCGCCGACAATGATAGCCTTATGACGTTGTGACTCAAGGGCCAGTATGGCGTATAACTCCTCTGCCCGGTAACGCAGATAGACTCCATGCCTGGATTCCATGCCGTTTGGGATACAGAAAAGCCGATGAAGCCCCATGACATGGTCAACACGAAGAATGCCAGCATGTTGAAGGTGATGACGAAGGCAGGCAATCACGTAGCGGTAACCTTGCTCCCGGATTCTCTCCGGATGCAGTGGTTGGAACGCCCAGTTCTGCCCCTTCAGGAAAACGGTGTCGGGAGGGGCACCGACTGAAGCATCTGGGACAAAGATTTCATGCTCACGCCACGCATCATAACCGTCGGGATGGACTCCCACCGGCAAATCAAGATAGAGCTGCAATCCCCTGCCTCTGGCTGTATCTGAGACATCAGTCATCTGCTGGTGAGCCAGCCACTGCACATAAAGGTGATAGCGCCTGTCGTTCTTGTCGTAATCACCTTCCCGCAAGAGGCCTTCCCTAATTAGCTGGGGCCATGACTGCCAGGAGATGTCCTGTTTTTCACAGGTAGCACGGAAGCGGGCGTAATCCTCAACTACTGGATTGTCTTCGATAAACTGCTGAAGGTTCTCCCGTCGCCTGGATTCCTCTCTAAAGAAATGGCGGCTGAGATCCTCCAAGACTTTACGCTTCAATACCATCTGTCGCTGGTAGTCTACCAATGCTGAATTGCGCAGCACTCCAATATCATCTCGAAATGGCGCTGACTTCAAGAGGGCCTGTGCAGGAGGACAATCCTGCAACTCTGGGACCCTGTTTATATCCAGAAAGAATTCGTTCCATAACAGGCGGCTCACCGGGAGATAAGGGCTGGGTCCAGAGATATTGTCAACGAAGGTAGGTAACAGAGGTAACGTAGCTATCACCTGTCCTCGCATATCCGCCGTCCATTCCGTTAGCTCTATTAAGTCTGAGTAATCGCCGGCCCCCCAGCTTCTTTGGCTGTGCAGTGCATACAGAGGTATAAAGACACCCCACTGCCGCTCTCGCAGCCCCGTCGATGAACCATACGCCTTTACTGGCGCTGAAATTACCAGACTCTCTTCCTGTCTACCTCGTAGTTCCACGGTGAGCCGGTGATATCCCAGGGGCAGGCCATCTGGCAGCCGCATTTGTTTTACAACGTGCCTTGTCCCCTCCACATCATCCGTCTCAAGCAATTTCCCCTCAGAACCAAACCATTGCCACTGCTTTTCTTCGCCATTTTCCAGCTTCAAATGGCAATTCATGACGGTATTGGCTTTACTGTGGGGAAGTCTAACTACTACCAACGGCAGTTCACCTGTCCAGGCCACAATAACCGGCTCCATCACTCGTTGCCACAGCGCCTGTTTTCGTTCGCGCCATGCCGAGAGTACATCCTGAAGGCTCGCCACTGAAGCTCCCAGTGAGTGGAGTACCGCCAATAAAGACTCCTCAGAGGCCTGTTGCCGATGGCGATTCACATCGTAGTAAGCCGTCTGAACACCGTAGAGGCGGGCCAGTTGACGGAGGCGAACACTCGAAGGAGGACTCATTTTTCGGCCTTCTGCTCGGCTTTTGCCCGACCCTCTTCCGCCATCTCCTCAGGCTTTGCCTGGGTCTCCAGCATCTGCAGTATCCCCTGAAGCGGTAATCCGACCCAGTCCGGACGATTGTTGAGTTCGTAGTTCACTTCGTATATGGCCTTGTCAAGGAGATAGGCGTCCAGAATAACTTTCATACCTTCTCGGCTCTGGGGCAATACGGGGATATCTGCCATGAATTGCAGGTAGGACTTCAAGTAGGTGGTGGAGACCCAGAGGTGCCAGAACCGTGCCCACTCTTCCAGCACCGGGAGGTCCTCAGGCCTCAGTGCGGTCGATACCTGACCACGCAGGGCAGCATAGGCAGCGTATTGAAACGAACGTATCATGCCGGCAACGTCCCTGAGGGGTGAGCGCTTTATCCTTCGCTCTCCCAGGTGCCGTGCTGGTTCCCCCTCAAAGTCGATGATGACAAAGTCGTTACCGGTATAGAGTACCTGTCCCAGATGGTAGTCACCGTGGCAGCGTACACGCATCCCCGTAATTCTTCGGCCAGTTAAATCCTGGAAACGCCCCATGATGGCATCCTCCAGGCTGAGTACCTTACGTGCGTCTGCTTTTACCTCCTCTGGCAACTGGTTCAGGCGCTGGCGTAGCAATTGAAGGACTTGAAAAGCGAAGCCCCTCATCCCATGATAAAGAGAACGCTGGTAGGTTACTGAGAACGGCTCAGGAACGAAGTTCGGGTCGTCAATAGCTGAAGCAAGTGTCATATGGAGTTCGGCGGTACGTTGGCCTAAAAGCTCAGCCGAGACCAGGTATGGACCGATAGTCTCTTCGGCTATCGTTGGGAGACTATCGTCACTCATATCCACAAAAGAATCTCCCTGCGGTAGCGGTGCTTCTACTCCTGGATGCGTTAGGACCCTTTCGAAGTAATGTTTGAGAGAATCCAGTGAGTAATCCCAGCCATTGCCCTCGTTGTCCACATACCCGTGAAGGATGCCCAGTGTTACTGGCTCACGCAACCTATGACTGCGGTACTCGAGAAATCCGGCTACCGGAGGGGCATTTGGAAAGGGCTCTTTCTCTGTGAGAAAGCGTCCAATCTCCAGTTCGGAGCTGATCCCTTCCTCTAGGCGACGAAACAGCTTAAGCTTGAATTTATCGTCGTAGACTACCGAAGTGTTACTCTGCTCTCCTGGCAGGACTGCAGATTCCAGGGTTTGTTGTGATGATTCACCTATCTTGCGAAATACGGCAGGGATATTAGAGGTTACGAGTTCTCCTTGTTCTCCCTTGAAGCGGCGGCGCCGAGTCATGGCCTTGAGTAGGGTATCGCGAAAACCCTGCTCTATCATGGCATCGTAAATGACCCCCTCCTTCTCACTACCCTTTCGCCCCAGTTTCAGACGGGCGATGATAGCTTGAGGCGAGTTATCAAGGACCTGAACCGCCCACTCCCCCGTAGCAAAGGTGATGGGGAGAAGGTAAGTCTCGGGTTCACCTTCGGTGTACTCTATCCTGACCAGCACCAGATGAGCCACTGAAGTATTGTAGGGCATAGCGATAGTGTCCTCTATCTCCACTGAACGGGTGTGTCGTGCTTTGCTACCAAACCAACGGCGTTGCCTGATATAGTCTGATAGCGCCGCTTCTAAAGCTGGTCTCGTCCTGCGATTATACAGGTCCTTCCATTCGCTGGTGAGCGTAAGAGTTGGTACTGAAACCTCTACTGGTCTGGTCTGCAAATCAATCAGCTCCGGTTGCCTGGATTTCAAGGAAAACCAGTAGAAAGCGTAGGGGCTGAGAGTAAAAAAGTACGGTGCTTCTCCGATTCGAGGGAACTCAGCCTGCCCAAAAGCCTCGACGGGTACCCTCCCATCAAATTCAGCTAGATTAAGGCTGGTATGCTGTACTGAACGCGAAAGGTTGGCCACCACCAAGATGGTCTCGTCCTCGTAGCGGCGGACGAAAGCCAGTACCTTCCGATTCTCCGGGTAAAGGAACTCAAGGCTCCCGCGACCAAAGGCTTTGAAGCGCTTTCTCATAGCGATAAGGCGTTTCATCCACCAGAGGAGAGAGTCCGAGTTGTTCTGCTGGGCTTCCACGTTGACGGCTTCATAGTGGTACTCAGGGTCAATATTAACAGGCAGGTATAGACGCTGTGGATTGGTGCGAGAAAAGCCCGCGTTACGGTCAGCACTCCACTGCATTGGGGTGCGCACGCCGTTACGGTCGCCCAGATAGAAATTGTCGCCCATGCCAATCTCATCACCATAGTAAATAACCGGCGTTCCGGGGAGCGAAAACAGCAGCCCGTTCATAAGCTCGATTTTCTTGCGGTCATTGTTGAGGAGTGGGGCTAGGCGACGACGGATGCCGAGGTTAAGCCGGGCTTGAGTATCATAGGCATACACCCGGTACATATAGTCTCTTTCTTCATCAGTGACCATTTCCAGAGTAAGCTCATCGTGGTTACGGAGGAAAAGAGCCCACTGGGAATTCTCAGGAATCAGAGGTGTATGCTGGAGGATATCATTAATGGGGAAGCGGTCCTCCATACGAATAGCCATAAACATGCGTGGCATAAGAGGAAAGTGATAGGCCATGTGGCACTCATCGCCTTCGCCAAAGTAAGCGACGGCGTCCTCAGACCACTGATTTGCCTCTGCCAGAAGCATACGGTTTGTAAACCGTTCATCTACATGGCGACGCAGTTCCCTCAGAAAGCTGTGCGTCTCCGGCAGGTTCTCGCAGTTTGTACCTGCTCGCTCGTAGAGATAGGGCACTGCATCCAGGCGAAGCCCAGACACTCCCATGGAAAGCCAGAAATCAATGGCCCGAAGTACAGCCTGTCGTACTAGTGGATTGTGAAAGTTGAGGTCAGGCTGGTGCGAGTAGAAACGGTGCCAGTAATAGGCTCTGGCCGCAGTGTCCCATGTCCAGTTCGATGACTCGAAATCCTTGAAAATTATACGGGCCTCTTTAAATTCTTCTGCGGTATTACTCCAGACATAGAAATTCCGCCCTGGACTTCCCGCCTCGGCCCGCCGTGCCCGCTGGAACCACGAATGCTGGTCTGACGTGTGGTTAAGAATCATCTCAGTAATAACGCGGAGACCTCTATAATTAGCTTCCCTAAGTAGGACCCGGAGGTCACGAAGCGTCCCGTATGTGGGATGGACAGCGGTGTAGTCTGAAACATCGTAGCCGTCGTCCCTGAATGGAGAAGGGTAGAAGGGGAGAAGCCAAATCGCAGTAACTCCCAAGTCCTGAAGGTAGTCCAGTTTTTCCGTCAGTCCCGGGAAATCGCCCATTCCGTCACCATCACTGTCGTGGAAGGCCCGGACGTGAAGCTCGTAGATTACGGCATCCTTGTACCAGAGGGGATCACTATCCCGCCAGAAGTACGTCCTATCACTGGTTGCCATATTAGTCAACCTCTCTCATGCATTATACGCTAATTCTTGCTCTCAGTAATCCCCTGGTCTATCCGAAAGATATGGGCAGGTATCTTTCCAGGATCCAGTTCCACGTAGTTTCGAGAGCCTTGCCACTGATAGGTAGCATCCGTTAACAGATCACGTACTTTATACGGCTTGCTGAGGTCAATCCCCAGTTCATCAAGGGAAAGGTCTACCCACCCCAACTGCTTATACCGATAATCCAGATTCACAACAACCAGTATTACGTTAGAAAGGTCTTCCGTATGCTTGCTATAGCAAATAAGCTGGTCGTTATCTACTGAGTGAAAACACAGACTAAGGTCACTCTGCAGGGCTGGATTTTGCCTGCGGATGCTATTTACCCGGGCAATGAAATCCTTGAGGCTGTCGGGGCTCTTGATATCCCACTGCTTGAGCTCGTATTTTTCTGAGTCCAGATACTCTTCACTTTCCTTGTCTTTTCGGCGGTTTTCGCAGAGCTCAAAGGCAGGACCATAAATCCCGTAACTAGCTCCCAGAGTCGCCGCCAGCACAAGCCGTGTCATGAATGCCGGCCACCCGCCGTCACAAAGGTAGTCGCTCAGAATGTCAGGGGTATTTGGCCAGAGGTTAGGGTGGAAGAACTCCTGAACATCGGTCTGAGTGAGCTCGGTGAAGTACTCGGTGAGCTCCCACTTGACATTGCGCCAGGTGAAATAGGTATAAGACTGGGTGAAACCCAGCTTGGCCAGACGGTACATTATCTTGGGCCGGGTAAAGGCCTCGGACAGGAAGATGACTTCGGGGTAGTCCCTTTTGACCTCGTTAATCAACCACTCCCAAAAAACGAAGGGCTTGGTATGGGGATTATCCACCCGGAAGATGCGTACTCCCTGCTCTATCCAGAAAAGGATAATGCTCTTAAGCTCCTCCCAGAGTTCCTGCTGGTTATCGGTCTCGAATTCCAGCGGGTAAATATCCTGATACTTCTTGGGTGGGTTTTCGGCATACTGCACCGTCCCATCCGGACGCCACCTGAACCATTCCGGGTGTTCTTTAACGTAGGGATGGTCGGGTGAGCACTGGAAAGCCAGGTCAAGGGCTATCTCAATTCCATACTCTCGCGCCTTATTAATGAAGCCTCGGAAGTCTTCTAAAGTACCGAGCTGAGGATGGACTGATTTGTGCCCCCCTTCTTGTGACCCGATAGCCCAGGGGGTGCCAGGGTCACCCGCTTTGGCCGTGGGATTGTTATTCTTACCCTTCCGGCTGGTGTGGCCGATGGGGTGGATTGGGGGGAAATACAGCACATCAAAGCCCATCTCTGAGATGTAGGGAAGGCGCGTCTCGCAATCCTTGAAGGTGCTGTGACGACCAGGCTCAGACATGCAGGAACGGGGGAACATCTCATACCAGGTGCTAAAACGTGCCTTCTCGCGGTCAACGACCACGACAAGTTCTTCGGGATAAGTAACAGAAAATCTTCTATCTGAGTACTTGGCCATGACTGCGGCCACCTTTTTACCTAGTACCAGCCTGGCTTTTGCCGAGGGCGACACCTGACTCGAACGTAGTGACTCTACCCATTTCTTCATATTGCCCGCATCAGTTTTTCCGGCACGCTGGATTGCTTCCTCAATCAGTTGGGCACCTATCAGGAAATCAACAGAAACATCTTGCTTCGCCTCGACCCTCTTCAACATGTCCTGCTGCCAGGTCCTGAAGCGGTCAACCCAGGCCACGCATGTATACCGATAGCGCCCTAGTTTGGTGACCACAAAGGAGCCGCGCCAGCGGTCATTGACCAGAGACTCCATGGGCACTTCGCTCCAATTCGGGTTGTCTTCCGTGCGGTGAAGGAGCACAGCAGACAGAGCGTCATGACCATCGGCGAATATATCGGCCTCTATAATCACCCTGTCGCCGATGATCCGTTTGATAGGGAAGCGACCACCATCAATCTCAGGGGTTACTCCCTCAATGATTATTCGAGTCGTTCTTCTTTCACACTCCATCATAGATATCCATACAAGTAATTCTTCCTGATGTTGGGTACTTATATGCGGTTACATTATACTTTACTTAACTTTAATTAGTAACCTCTCTATGCGGTGAAATTGGTGGATGTGCGACTTCGTGGTACCTGCATTCTGCGTGGGGAAAACGAACTAGGGAGGCGTATTCAGTACTGCTACTGCGTACGCCGACGGTCTATCGAGGGGATCATTAAGGCGAACGTCCCGTTTCGAGATATATTTCAGTTTATCGATAGCGTCTTCTGAGAACTCCGGGAGCAGTAGACTATTACGTGCTGAAGCAACGGCGGCAATTATGCCAGATCCACCCCCGTTGGTCACTATCGCCAGCTTCTTAACTTCAGGTAGCAGCTGGTTCGACAGTAGAATGCCCCACCATCTCAAATTGTCTGGTCACCGCTGCTTCTGGCCTCTTCAGAAAATATTAACTGCTGAGGCGTTGAACCTGATGCTTATCTGCTGTCCTTCCTTCAGGCCCATCTTCTCAAGTACGGGGTGAAGTACAAGACAGGTGAATTCCGGTGGTACATCTACCCATACATGAGCGATTGCACCACGGTCGGATATGCGTGTGATGGTACCCTGAAATGTATTATCAGTGCCGGAGTCAGGCGCATCAACCAGAATCGTAATGTCTTCTGGCCTAACTGAGGCATGTCGCCTGCCCCGTAGGGTCGTAGCCACATTTAACTTCGTTCCGTCAAGGCAAAAGACACTCTGGCCATCAGGGCCGTCTTCTACTTCTCCGTCGAATATGTTTCTCGTCATCAAAAATCGGGCCACGGCCTCCGAATTCGGGTGGCGAAACACTTCATCGGGGGTGCCTATCTGCATAATGCTGCCATTAATCATTACCGCTATGCGGTCGCCCAAAGCAATCGCTTCTTCAAAGTCATGTGTGACATGAATGGTCGTCAGGCCAAGACGCCTATGCGTATCCTTCAGCTCTCGCTCAGTACTTTCCCTTGATTCGGGATCAACGGAACCCAACGGCTCGTCAAGAATAAGAAGGTCAGGTCTTACTGCGATTGCTCTAGCCAGGCATATCTTCTGGCTTTCGCCTCCGCTCAGGGCCCAGGGCCTCTTATCGATTAGGTTCTGAAGATTGAGTAGCTCAATCACCTGGTCGACGGCTTTGTTGATCTCTTTCTGTGATTTGAATCTCCACGTCAGCCCGAATGATATGTTGTCACGGACTGGCAGGTGGCGATAGAGAGCATATTTTTGATAGGCAAAGCCTATTTGTCTTTCCAGGACCGTGAGTGAAGTCACGTCTTTGCCATTAATCCATACCTGGCCGCCGCGAATCCCGGTTATGCCGGCAATAGACTCCAGTAGAACGGTCTTACCGGCACCTGTAGGCCCCAAGAGCACAAAGTACTCCCCATCCTGAACAGCGAAGGATACATCCTTGAGATAAAATTCCTCTCGCTTGGCTGATAAGTTCTTAACCTCGAGCATTCATCCCTCCTGCAGGACTATTCTGAATTCGCTTTCCCACTGTAGACCTGCAGAATTTTCTACTTACGCTACCTGCGTGGAACTATTGATGCTGTTTACATAAGGTTGGCTTCAAGTTTCCTGGTTATCCACTCTTTCTGGTAGTTGCTGTCACCGAAGGTGGTGTCGTTGTACCTGCCCCTCTTGAAGTACAGGTGCATATCGTGGTCCCATGTGAAGCCAATGCCACCATGCAACTGGATCCCCGCATCCGTGACGAACTTGACGGCGTCACCGCAGTAGCTCTTGGCCATAGCGACAGCCATAGGGGCATCGCGGTCGTCTTCCTTGACACACTCGGCTGCCCATTCCATGAGTGAGCGGGAATACTCCATGGCAGCGTACATGTCGGCTGCCTTGTGCTTTAGTGCCTGGAACGTACCGATGACCACGCCGAACTGCATCCTGTCCTTCAGGTAGGCTACGGTCATTTCCATTGCCATCTCACCTGCTCCGACCATCTCGGCGCTAAGTACCGCTGATGCTTTGAGGGCAATCTGCTGCAGGATAGGCCAGCCTCCATGTAATTCACCGATAATATTGCTGGCAGATACCGGCACATCGGTGAACCGCACTTCATATTGCTTCCGGGTCAGGTCCATGACAGTCATATTATCTATGTATATTCCGAAATCATTGGCATTGACCATAAAAAGAGTGACTCCGTCTTCAGGGTCCTGGGTACGCCTAGTGCGGGCAGCGACGAGCATGTAATCGGCTGCCTTGGCATCGGTGACAAACATTTTGGTGCCACTGAGGGCATAACCATCGCCACGCGGTAATGCCCTGAAATGCAAATCATCTGCCCACAGGTCACCACTTTCCTCGAGGGCGGCGAGAGTGCAGACAATCTCGCCATTAGCTATTTTGGGGAGGAATTCCGCTTTTTGTTCGTCAGTACCGAAATCGAGAATAGGTAGCCCGACGAGAATAACGGTCGAGTAGAAGGGACCGGGCATTACAGCCCGCCCCATCTCCTCACAGAGTATCGTCAGGTCTCTGAAATTCATTGCCGCTCCGCCGTACTCCTCGGGGAAAACGAGCCCTTGCCACCCGAGTTCGGCCATCTTCTGCCACAGTTCCGGGGAATGCCCTACCTCGTCATCCATCATCTGCCGGACAAACGTCTTCGGGGCTTCAGTGGCTAGAAAATCCCTTGCCATCGTCTTTAACATCGACTGTTCTTCATTGAGACCGAGTTCTATCGCCATGACTAATGCTCCTTATATTCCTTCTTAACTAATATGCTGTGCTGTTTTCTCGTCGGACTATCCCCTGGGCAGTCCCAGTATCCTTTCGGAGAGAATGTTGCGGCATATCTCCGAGGTACCCATAAATATAGTGGTACCTCGTGACATGAGCATACTGAAAACAAGGTCACCATTATCTACTGCCCTTGGGTCACCCCTCATCAGCTGGGAGTAGGCCCCAATCATTTCACACACCATGTCTCCCCGTCGTTTGCCCTGTTCGGTCCAGGTCAATTTCGCCATCGAGGCTTCATTTCCGGAGGCAGACCCACTCATAATCATCTTGCCGAGGCGCATGCCGTAAGCCCTCATTGCCTCGTTCTCAATGGCAATCTGGGCTATTCTCCTGCGGAAACTACTATCGTCCCAGGCGGTCTGACCATAGTGCTTGGTCTTCCTGGCGAGTTCAATCAGACTGTCAACACCGCCTATGGTCCTTGTACCAAACAGGCCCAGGCCCATTCCACCGGTCTCACCGCTGGCTGCGGATACCTGGCCTCCACCCCTCTCGGCAATCAGCGTCGTCATGGCGATATACCAGCCTCTGCCTTCTTCACCTACCAGGTTCTCGTGGGGGACGCGCATATCGTCGAAGAAGAGTTCACCATATTGGGCATGGGCTTCGGCAGTTATCTGGTACAACGGTCTTCGACTGAAGCCGGGTGTGTTGCAGTCGAAGAGAAAGAAGCCTAGGTTGCGGTGCCGCGGGGCATTCACGTCCGTTCGGCACAGCAGGAAGCCCCATTCGCCATAGTCCCAGCCACTGGTCCAGCATTTCTGCCCGTTAATTACCCATTCATCGCCGTCCCTGACGGCGGTGGTCTGGACACCAGCCAGGTCCGAACCGGCATTGGGTTCGGAGAAGCCCTCAATCCAGTAGACTTCACCTCTCAGTATCGGGGGAAGGAAGCGTTTCTTTTGCTCTTCCGTACCCCACTGCAGTAGTGTGTCGACAACCAATCGTCCCAGACCGACGAATGGCATCGGTGTTCCCTGGCGCCTGAGCTCTTCACGGATGACGGCTATCTCCTCCCGTGGGCGTTCTATGCCGCCATACTCAGCGGGAACACCGAATGCGGTATAGCCGGCGTCGTATAGCTTCTTCGTGAACGATTTGCTCAGTGCAACTTGTTCCTCGCTACCTGCTTCTAGCGGCTCATACGCCGGTGTTCCCCATTTCTCGGGAAGGTTCTCACGTAGAAAAGCCCGGACTTCCTCTCTTAGTGCCTCCAATTTTTCTGGTTCACTTGAGACCATGCCAAACTCCTTTCAGGTATTATTGAATTTTCTGCCTTAATCTCAGCGGCCATCTGGCTGCAATTGCTATTTGTTGACCACCATCATCACGTAATATAGTTATCCCGAATCAATGGTAATAGCATGCCATCTCGTGGGCTGGTAGCAGGTGGTTATTGTTGTTGATGAGTGCGTGCACATTCTATCTTATGAATGTAACATATATACTTTAAGATGACAATTTTCAAGATTAACAGAGGGTTGACCGATTTTTCCTTTAGGAGAGTGTGAGGTTGTCGATACCACATTCCTATCAGATTATTATACTCATCTTTACATTGTTATTGCTAACATTTCTGCTAGCGCTTTCTATCTGCTTTTTCCTACTAGGAATACCGATACTGTGATACAATTACTGCAAGAACCCGGGCATCGTGGAGGAGACAATGGTCACAAAAGATGAAGCTCGTTGGGAGTTGATAGAAGCAGCTAAAACATACACTGCGGCACTGGATGAACTTAAGACGATAGAATCTCTGCCTGAGGCTATCATAGAAGGCAAATCCCTTCAGGCAGTTATCGCGCCCCTTACATCGCGTCAGTTCGTGGAGCGTTTGGAGAATTTGGACAAGGCATGGACCAGATACCGCAACGCCTGGTTAGCTTTCTTGCACTACGCTGATAAATGAGACTCGGGTCTTTCTCCTGCTAGCTGATACCCGCCGCTTGACCTGCCTGTTATTGGGGGGACGACCAATGCACAATTGGTACAAAACATGGTGGGGACTTCTGGCACTGGCATTGGCTGCTATTGTAATACTTTTCTCTGCCATAGCGATACTCGTGGTATCTACCAGGTAGATTTCCTGCTTGCTGGGAAGCATAAATAAGAACGGGACCACCAAACGATGGCCCCGCTCTTAATGCGAAGGTCTTCTATCTAGGCAGAAGACCTCCATTTATCATCATACATAGGCTCATCTCCTTTCTGAAGGTCCACCTAGACTATCATCCCCTCCCCCACCTTCAGCCCTATCATATCACAAAGACTCTACCCGTCAAGTATCAAACAGTCCATTTTTCTTCGCCGGATAGCCTAAGAATATAGCTCAGGCGAGTGAATATTTAGGCCTTTTAAAGAGGTAAGTATACACCATTTTGCCCTTCACTGAAACCCCAAGCATGGTCAACGTTCGTTTGGGTCATTTACTTTACCCTTCTTTTATGTCATAATCCCTGCACTGGCCGACCACATTCGGCCAAGGGAGGTGACGTTATGCGTAGACCTCAGTATCCTGGTAAAAGATTCCTCGGCAACATCAAGTCGAAAGAAGTGCATGACCTGGATAACGAAGATACCTCAGGGAGTGGGTGTCAAATCGACGAGATTATCAGGGCTGGTCATGCCGTGACCTTCGAACCTGATATATTATTTGAAGCCCACAGTCAGGGATATGACAATTGTGCCAAGTGCTTGAGTGGCTCCCACAGATGAACACCCGTACCGATATACTCCTGAGGCTACTATATATAACCCCTAACTCCCAATAGTCACCTGCAGGCCAAAGCTCTCGATAAGTGGCTGCACCTTCTGGAGCTGCCTTTTGGTCGGGGGCTTGAGGGGGGACATCTTACGCTGCATGCCTAGTTGCCGGTATTTCTCCTCCGCCAGCTTGTGATAGGGGAGGATACTCACCTTCTCCACCCCGATTTCCTGCCCCAGTTTGCCGAGTTCCGTTAGATTCTCTCTGGAATCGTTGAATCCGGGGATGAGGGGGAGCCTGAGCCAAACCTTTTTGTGGGGAGGTATCAGGTGCAGATTACGCAGAATGCGCTGGTTGCTCTTGCCGGTGGCTTTCTTGTGAAGCTCCGGGTCAATGTGCTTGATGTCGTAGAGAACGAGGTCGACATGCTCTAAGACTTTTTCCAGTATGGGCCATTGGGCGTATCCGCAGGTGTCCAGAGCAGTGTGCAGGTGTCTCTGCTTGCACGCCTCTAATAGCCTATGGACGAATTGCCATTGAAGCAGCGGCTCGCCACCCGAGACTGTTACCCCCCCACCCGACCGACGATAGAAGAGCTCGTCCCGCTCGATTTCCGCCATTACCTCTGCCACTGTCATGTATTCCCCCACCTTGCTCAGGGCTTTAGTGGGGCAGGTGTCGACACAGTGAAAGCAGAGGTCGCACTTGGCACGGTCAATCTTCCGGCTCTTCCGGTCGATAGTAATCGCCCCCAGGGGACAAGCATCAGCGCATTTACCGAGCAGCATACACTTCGTGTCGTGGGTCATGAGGTCGGGGTGAAGACTAAGAGACTCGGGGTTCTGGCACCACTGACACCGCAGCGGGCACCCCTTCATGAATATGGTAGTCCTCAGGCCGGGGCCGTCCTGGACGCTGTACCTCTGGATGAGGAATACCAGACCGCGCTCTTCTTCCATGCCGCTCACAGGCCGAGACAGTACGATAACCCTATGCCGTTCAACCGAAGCTCAGCTCCGTCCGGGCGATAATCTGGTCCTGCACCGGTTTGGTCAGGTCGACGAAGTAGGCGGCCAGTCCAGCCACCCTGACCACCAGGTCACCGTACTTCTCTGGGTGCTTCTGGGCATCCAGCAGTGTCTCCCGGTCACTCACGTTAAACTGGGTATGATGGATGCCGAGGTCAACGAACGTCCTGAGCAGGGCAATGAAGTTGGCCCCGTCGTTCCTCTTCACCTCAGCCGGGGTAAACTTCTGATTGAACAGGTGGGTGAAGGTGCCGGCATGGTCAATTTTACTCACCGACTTCATGGTTGCCAGCGGCCCCTTCAAATCTGTACCGACGGCTGGGGATACCGTGCCGTCATTGAACAGGTCGAGGTCTTTTCTGCCGTCAGGCGTGGCGCCGGTCATCCCGCTGTAGTCGAAGTAGGTTGAGGCTCCGGTCCCGTCCTCGTTATGGGAGACGCCCCAGATGTTCTTAAAGCTCTTTACCACCCTGTTCGTCCTCGTGTAGAAGTCACGTCCGATGAGGTCGACGTAGTCATCATCGTTACCCCACTTGGGGGGCTCATTGAGGAACATCTGACGCAGGTCTTCCTTGCCTTCCCAGTTGTTCCTGAGGGCATCGAGCAGCTCTGCCATGGACACTTTCTTATCGTCGAATACCAGCTTTCTCATGGCTGCCAAGGAGTTGATTATGGTCACCTGACCGACCGGCTGAATGATGGTGTTGGGGTAATATTTATATTCGCGGACATCCTTCCCCTGCTCAATACAGTCATCCACCACGGCAGAAAGGAAAGGCTGCGGCAGCCATTCTCCGTCAAGCATGTCCACCAGATTGTATATGGTGAACAGCTTGTGCATGAAGAATCTTAGCTGTTCCTCGTATCCTTGCATCGCGTCCTCAACGGATGTCCAGGTCAGGGGGTCGGAGGTGCGGGGTCCCACCTGCTTGCCGCTGAACTTGTCCACTCCCTGGTATAGGGCATATTCCAGGCACTTTGGCAGAGCGACCCTGCCACCGAGGGCCCGCTGGCTCATGGCTTTGCCCGGGATAATCCACCTCATGCAGCCATCAGTGGTGTAATCACGGGCATCCTCCAGAGGTATGCCCAGGTTCATCAGGAAGGGAATCATCATGCTATCGTTGAAGAAAGAATAGACGCCTGGCTGCTTCAGCACAGACTCCAATATCTTTTCGTATAGTGCCTGGGGGGTCTGGGGGTGTAGCCTGACCGCCAGCGCCGGCTGATTAAGCCCCATTTCGTTTTTGGCGTCCATGAACATGAAAGTCATCTCGTTGGTAGCGTCTGCCCCCTCACGGGTCACGCCGCCAATGGTAGTGACGCGCGTGATCAGGGGACCGGCCTTTGGTTGGGACGGGGGAATCAGTGCCCCTTCCTCGTTGAACATGAGCACCAGGTGCTCTACCAGTTCCTCGGCCTCCTCATAGGTAAGCCTCCCCTCCTCCTTATCCTTCTTGTAGAAGGGATAGAATATCTGGTCGATTCTCTCACCATTTCCCGAAGTCTGCAGGTCGAGCACTCTGGCAATCAAGTTGATGAACCAGAAGGACTGCAACGCCTCGTGGAGGGTGCGGGGTGGGTTCTCTGGCACCCATTCGCATATCTCGGCCATCTCCACCAGTTCGGCCTTCCTCTTTTCATCCTTTTCCGCGGCTGCCTCCTGCTGGCATAGCTGGGAGAACCTCTTGCCCTGGTTAATGACCGCCTCCGTGATTATTATTACAGCCTCATAGAAGCGCTTTTTGTTGAGGTAGTCTCCGGGATGGAGGTAGAGCTCCGGATCCGAGGATGTTTCTTCCAGTTTGGCCTTAGCCTCCTCCACCACCCCTCTCAGCCCCGTCTTAAACATCCTTTCATAGTTCGGTGTGCCGACATGGCCGCCATGAAGCCACATAAATACCCCCTGGTTGTTGTAGTACCAGTATTCCAGTACATCCTCAGGGAGCAGGCGTCGCTCCATGCCGTGGACAGATCTGTTACGCCAGTACTTGTGAATCTCATGCAACTCCTGCCTGTCTTTCTCATCGGGCAAGAGCATCTGATACTCACCATCGACGGCCTTTTCCAGCCAGTTGCTCCACTTCTCCGGGAAGGTAATCAGTGAGCAGGGCTCACTGGCGCTATTGCCCACGATTCTCTGGTGGGGAAGGATATACAGCGTCCGGTTGTCCAGATAATGTGCCAGGGCCTTGGCCCGTCTCAGGATTATGGGGTCTTCTTCCGCCTGCTTATAGCCTTCGGTTATTAACCGGGCCCGCTCAATGCAGAGTCTTATTTCCGGGCGATAAGGCATCCGTCCTTCTTCGATAACTCTCTCAACCTTTCCTTCGGATGCCTCAATTCTCCCCGCCCCCCGTCCGCTCTTGCTCTGGTAGGCAAGGTCTTTCCTCATCTCCTTAGTTATCCGGTCTTCCTTCAATTTCGGTTTTTCTGCAATAACCATGACTGTCTCCTTTAGCCAGGTCATTCTGGTGAGTTCCCTATACCACAAACATTATGCCGTTACCTGCCGTTTGTCAAGCTAATTTTGAAGGTATCCGGTGCCCGATAACTGATGACACGCGTCGCACGTTAAAGAGATATCCACTGTCCCACGGTTGCCACAGTATGGTCTGTCCCGAAGTGCTCGGTGAAGACATTGAAATAGTAGAGCTCTTCTTTGCTGCGGATTATGGGATATCTGGCCTGGGCCTCGGTAAGTTCCTGGTCGGAGAACTGTTTTTCAAAGTGGGCTGGCAGGACACCGGCAGAGCCTGAGCCCTGGGAGAATTCCTGCTTGCCCCGCCATAAGATAGATTCGGGCAGCAGGGCTTCGTAGGCCTTGCGGAAAATCCATTTCTCCATCTTCCCGCTTCCCTCAGGCTTCTGCTTGTACTGTGGGGGTATCGACATGGCGTACTGCAGCAGCTCTCCCGATATCAACGGGGCGACAACACGGACAGAATTGCACATATTCATGCGGTCGAGCCGAAGTGAAGCATTATTGTGCAGGAAACCGAGGCATTCCATCTGCTTGGCAAACAGTTCATCGGCAGGGTAATTTTCCAGGTACTTATACCCGCAGAATATCTCGTCCCCGCCCTCTCCAGAGAGTAGTATCTGGATACCGTGGTCCCTGGCATATCGTGAGATGAGGTAGTTGGACACGGCACTTCTGACCAGCGACGGGTCGAAGCTCTCCAGGTAGTAGATTACCTCGGGAAGGACTTCCAGTATCTGCTTGAGGTCAACAAGTAATTCATGGTGCTCGGAATCTATATGTTCGGCCATGATGCGGGCAGACAGGATGTCGCTACTCTCTCCGACGCCGAGAGCAAATGTCTTTAGTCTGGCTGTCTGCCCATGCTTCTTCTTATAGGCTTTGCTGGCGAGATAGTTGATGACGCTGCTGTCCATCCCACCACTGAGCAGACCCCCGGTGGGTACTGAGAAATCAATCCGGTTTCGGAAGCTGCGCTCGATGATTTCGCGGATGTCCGCCGCCATCTTCTCGACGTCGTAGTCCCAGAACCTGGGCGGACTTTGTGGCAGCCCAGCGAATCGGGTAAACCGCTCGCTCTGGTCAAGGTAGTGCCCGTTGGGGAACTCGTAGACCTCATCGGTTACTGCTAATATGGCCTTGAGTTCCGAGGCAAGATACAGGGTATCGTCTTTACGGCCGTAGAACATGGTTTTTATACCGAGCAGGTCACGAGCGGCAAAAAGGTCTTTTCCATCAGAAATAACAAAGGTAAAAATGGCATCATTCAGATGCCGGAGCATATCCAGACCGTATTTTTCATAAAGGGCTAGCAGTAATCGTTCTTCTTTATAGGCACCATCTGGTATGTCATATCGTTGGGTAAGCTCGGGCCAGTTGCCGATTTGTCCATCGTAACAGATTGCCAGGTCTGTATTGTGGCTACTCCGGACGGGGATATTGCTGCCATCGGCAGTGGTGCCGTCCGCCTGGAGGTAGTTCTGGGCCATGATAATACGACCGTTTTCGTATACCCCTGAGGTATACGGACCTCGGTGGGCAATCTTGCGCATGATGGCGTTTATTTCATTTCGACCTGAGTCGCCAAAGGCAACAGCCAGTCCGCTCATCTAATGGGGGTCCTCCTGAAGTCTTGGCCTGTGCGGGACCTATTTCACAATCTCGAAAATGGCTACCAGTCCGTGACCGCAGCCGAGTCCTTTTTGTAGGCCTATCTCGAGCTCCCTGAGACAGTAGCCAAGCTGTGGCTCAATCAGGCTGCTCCGTGGGTTGCCAATTTTGATTCTGTCAGCACTTCTGATTGTTTTCTTCATAGCGCTGAGTGCCCTCGTGACAACACCGGGTGTCCTTGCCGGGGCTTCCGGGGTAGCCTTTTTCTCCAGCAGTGCCTTGATGCAAGCTATGAGGTAGTTCCACCACCTGGTCAGTTCACGGTGGTAGGCGTTTACTTCATCAAAGCCTTCCATAGGGACATAGTCTATCATTAGTTCATCCAGATTGGTGGAAACGTTGGGTTCGAAGAGCGAGTTTACTAACCCACGGAGGGGTTGGGCATGAGGATTATATTGTTTCGTGTCCATGTGCCGGCCGACAAATGAGGAGCGGTCAACCAGCTTGCGTAGCACGAGAGCCCCTCCTCCCATCTTTTTCGCCTGATGGTAGATGTGCTGCACCTCTGCCCGCCCGACTATTCTTAGTGCAAAGGCGGTCAGGTCCTGTGTCTCCCTCTCGTCTTCAGTATAAATGTAGGAGATGACATAATCCATCCACTGGTTATTCTTCAAGTCCCTGGTCCATAGCGACTGCCACTCGTATGAATAGCGCCCCAACCAGTCGATAGCGATTATGGCACCGTTATCGGAATGTCTGGCGAGTTTATTCAGGATTTTTGTCGTTTGTTCATCCGTGTTGTGGGAAAAGGTGCCATAGTTGGCAAGATAGACATCATAGGGTGGTCCCTCAGTAAACGGGTAGTCGTTGAAGTCCGAAACGATGAATTCCATATTGTCCCGGTTCCCGTATGTGCCCTGTGCCTGTTTTACCAGTCCATCGTTGATGTCAACCCCTGTGTAGAGCTCAACTGTGGATGGCGTGATAAGTCGACTGTCGTGCTGCGAAATTGGAGACTGGCTTTTGTCAATGCTGGTGATAAACTCAAAGCCGTCCCCGCTACCGCAGCCAATATCCATGATATGCAGCTTTTCCCGGCGGTTCTGTTTGCGGGCTACCATCCGTTCCAGGTATGGACGCAGGTAAAGGCCGAGTTGCTCGTCCTCCCAGAAGCGGCGTGCGTTGTCGTATTTGCCAATGAGGCCGCCGGGCTTCTCATACTGGCCACTGCTCAGTGCCTCATTATATGCGTCTATTTCCTGAGCCATTAGCTGTTCCCACCGCTGCCTGAGGCCAGGGACTCGACTATGGCTACTGCTTGGAATCCGTCGGCGCCGTAGCCATCAGCGCCAATACTCTGGGCAAACTCTTCCGAGACTGGCGCGCCACCGATGATTACTTTCACCTTGTCTCTCAGCCCGTTGTCCTTGAGGGCCTGTATCGTCTCACCCATATTCACCATGGTGCTGGTAAGTAGCGCTGATAGGCCGACAAACTGTGGATTTTCTTTTTTCACCGCATCCACGATAGCCTGAGGCTCAACATCGTTCCCGAGGTCTTTTACTATGTAACCGGAACCTCGAAGTAGTATCGACACGATATTCTTGCCAATGTCATGGAGGTCACCTTTTACAGTGGCCACAATGATTTTACCTTTGGCTTCTATGCCACTCTTGCTCAGGTGCGGCTCTAGTATTTCCATGGCACTACCAACCGCTTCCGCCGAAGCGAGCATGTCGGGAATAAAGTACTCCTTGGACTCGAATTTCTCACCGACCACGCTCATGCCGTCGGTAAGGCCCTTGTTGATAATATCTGCCACACTGACATTCTCGGCGAGGGCCTGTTCCACCAGTTCGGTAACTCCCGGTTTGCCCACCCATCCTTCATCCATACCTTCGTCATCTGCAGTTACCCTTCCCTGGATAACGTTTTCCTTTATTAGTGCGATAATATCTTCAGTCATTTCGCTTTTCCTCTCTAGTACAGCTCCTAGCTGCGCAGCCTAGGTAACAGGCCAGGTACTTGTTGATATATCATATCTACCGTTGCTTTGTCCATATGGCAGGATGGCAATGATAGTATTTCGTCCATCCGTTCCCTGGCACGTAGCATGGTCTCGTCTGTCATTCCTTTGCTTTCGAAGGGATAAGGGGGGGCTATCTCACCGGAGCGCAGGGCTTTACGAACAAAGCGCATATACAGCTTGTGTGACGTACCCATGACTCTCCGTACCTGCTCCAGACATTCCGTAATCGAGTCGTCTGTAAAATCCGACTTTTGAACAAATCTCTTGACCATTTCGATGTGTGTATTGTCGAGTATGGCTTGAACGGGGCAAAAGGTATTCGTCCGTTCCAGTAAACCGAAGGCATAGTGGATGTATTGTGCACCAGATAGAGCTACCAGGATGTGCGAGAATAGCCTCTCCACCAGGGCCTGTATGCCGGGTACCTCCACATCAGAGACGCCGGCTGTAGAATAGCACGGCAGGCCATAGTAACGTGCCATTTGGACGCAGTCTATGTTGTACTGGCTGAACTCGGGGACTCCGTAGGAGTCATTAAGGTCATCCAGGCGGGTTCTAACAGGCACGCTGCCATATAGCACCGGTGCCCCTTTACTAACCAGCTGGGCCAGGGCTATTCCCACCAGAATCTCGGCGTTTATCTGGGATACCATACCTTCTTCCGTTATTGGGGCAGTCGAGCCACCCTGAGGGGAACTCGAAATTACTAGCGGAATCTTTCTCCTGGCTACTTCTATGGCTTTCTGTGAAGTATCGTCTACAAGCTGAAGAGGGCTCTTAATTGTGCAGGTGATAAAAGAAATAATGGGATTATCTCTGAGCTTGTCTTGACCCCCCGCAATAATCTCCGCCATCTTGAGCACGTTTTCGAGCTGGCTGAGGTCGGTCAGTCCGGACATGACGTGCTTGGTGGTATTGTTCAGAGAGGCAAAGAACTTGTTGACATCCTTGTTGGTATCGTCAATATCGTCGTCTTGGATATTGACTGTGCGCAGGAAGCTGTCCCACGAGTCCAGGTGCTCGCAGAGGTGTGCTGCTTGCGCCAGTCTATCCACCGTGCCCTTCCGGATAGTGAACACAGGAAAAGCCATCTCTTTACTGGGGTCTCGTTTGCTGATAAACGGCTCTATATCCACGTCGAGCCAATTATTGGCCTCGGAGCCAGAGGCAAAGTGTATCCTAGGCTCACTCCCGTCAAGAACAAGGCAGTTGTCCTCGTCGCGGGCTCCCAGTTTCACTACCTTCGGTGCCGCTGATACTGCTTCTGATATGATTTTTTCGGGTATCCTGACTAGCCAGCTATCTTCCTGAGCGCCCGGCTCAACCTCAGCGCCGTTATCACCAAAGACCTGAGCTGCGTCTTTGTTAAAGCAGATAATACCTGGATCAAGTAGGATACTCAGTGAAGCCTGATGTATCTTCTCTATCTGCACTTCATTCAGTCGTTGGTATGGCTCTACGAGCACTCCGTTTCTTCCCATCGTATCTCTCCTAAGCCATCAGAGTGCCGTTTCGGTAGGCTCTGATGTACCGCCGGCATTGCGGGTCCTTTGCAACGAGAATGTCAGCGGCTTTAATGAGGCTCATTGCTTTGGCGTCGAGAGGGTCGAGTATGGCAGCATCCAGTCCGACATAGGCTGCCATTAGCAGGAATGCCCGGTTTATTAGCTTTCGGTTGGGTAGACCATAGGAGACGTTGCTCAGGCCCATTACTGTTTTTGCTTGTGGATACCGCACTTTGATTCGTTCAAGAGTCTTCAGTGTTGTCAGTGCTTGTCCTGAATCGACACTTACAGGAAGCACCAGCGGGTCAAAATAGACCTGCTCTTCACTAACACCGAGCCGTGTCAGGTATGTCATTATTGTTTCGCAGGTTGCCAGTCTCTCTTCTGCGGTGGGGGGTATTCCCTCGGCACTCATTGCCAGTGCTACCAGCCGCACCTGACGCCCGCCAGCAAGGTGACCTATTGCTTCCAACTTTTCTGGTTCGGCATTGACGGAGTTAATTACCAGTTCTTCCTTGCCATATTTTCGCATACCTGTTTCTATGACTTCAGGGATATCACTATCAATTGCCAGTGGCTTGTCAGTGGCCGTTTGTACAGCTTCTACCGCCCACTCCATGGCTGCCATCTGTTCCTGCCTGGTCTGTTTGGCTGTGCCAACATTCACGTCAATGAAATCGGCCCCGGCGTCAGCCTGCGCTTTGGCTAGTCCCGCTATGTACCCTTCGTTCCTAGCAATAATAGCCTCAGCAACGAGCCTGTTGGAAGCGTTAATTTTTTCTCCGATTACCAGCATATATTTATTCTACTATACCTTTCATTTCAGAGAGTATTTGCTGTCTGACTGTCTCAGGGAGATGGTAGTTACTATCGGCTATAAGCTGCCTTGCGATTTCTCCGGCTCGCTGCCAGGTGGCCTTGCTCCCCTTCGTTTCCCAGTCAGCCCGGCTGTCTCTGTCAGTCAGAGTAGGCAGGTAGTGCTCAGTGCGCATGAAACGCCTGGTGTGCTTGGCGGTGGCAAAATTACCCCCCGGCCCCACCTCTTTGATGAGGTCGAATGCCAGCGTCTCGTCGTCCACTCTGATGCCTTCGACTGCTCTCATCACCATTCCCAGTATTTCATTGTCGATAACGAGCTTCTCATAGCATACTGTCATGGCGAATTCCATGAGCCCGGCGGCGTCGTGGATAAAATTGGAGCCTGCCAGTGCACAGAGCAGACCGGTCAGGGCTGATTCATAACCGCTCTGGGCATCCAGTACCTTGGAGTCTGTCATACCGCCAGTGGCATAAAAGGGGAGCTTGTAAAATTGCGCCATCTGAGCACCGGCGGCATTAATCAGTCCCATCTCAATTGAACCGGCCAGATAGCCAAGGTTAGACAAGTCCGTGCTGGTGGCTACTGAGCCGAAGATAGTCGGTGTTCCCGGGTTTACAATCTGGGCGAGCATAACACCCATCAGTGAATCAACTGTCTGTATTACTAGATTACCGGCCAGCGTAACCGGTGAAGTAGCCCCGCATAGAGGCTCGGCCGGGCATACAAGCGGGATACCGCTCTCGGCAATGACAACCACCAGGTCACCGTAGTGAGCATCCAGCTTCATGGGACTCATGCTACAGGCTATCATCGAGATAATTGGGCGTTCCCGGAGAGCTTCTGCGGAGCCAGCCACTATCTCGGCCATGCGTACTACCTGTTTCACTCCCTCGGCTGTGTAGACACCACCCATGATGTGCTTGGTGCTGTTGTCCAGCCCGGCAAAAAAGCGGTTTACGTCTACTTGCTCCACAGGTAGTTCATTGGGATAGGTAGCTAACATAAAAAGATGGATATTGTCTAGACTATTGACCAGTTTGGCAATTCGCCTTATATCTTCCAGAGTGGCGAGGCGTCTTTGGCCTGTGTCTGGCTCATAGATATTGAGGGCGGTTCCACCGGTACCGGCATATACACGGCTCCCTCCAAGGAGTATGTCATGCTCTTCTTCTTGCCCGCAAAACCTGACTTCGGAGGGAGCTGTATTTATCAGTTCTATTACTTTTTCATGAGGTAGACGTACCAGCCGCCTTTCTCTGTCTACCTGGGCTCCAGCTTTCTGAAAAAGCCCCAAGGCTGTTTCTGAGTTTACCTGGAAGCCTACTTCCTCAATCAACCGCATGGCGGTCTCATGAACTTTTTTTACTGACTCCTCGGAAAGTGGCTTGTATCTACCTCCAATAACACCTTTACGAATAGGTTTCATTAATGTCTATCTCCTGCCGACACAATCGTGCTTTTGGCAGGATAAACACGGATTGTAGCTCACTATCTCGCTTGCAAGGGTTCCGATACCAATGATGCCCGATATTGATTTGCGGGGAATCATCAGGTTCTCTTCAGTCAATTGAATACTGATGATACTGCCATTAAGGGTACGGAAAAGCGTCTGCTGTTGGTTTACTTCCCAATCGCAATAACCTGGGCTAAAGCGCCGACTAATTTGAAGCCCCTGAGTGCTAACCCTCTGTTTTATTATATACTGCACATAGTCAGCCACCCGCTCAACCGCGTTTGAGCCTATGGCGTCAAGTAACCTGGCCTGTACGATGAGCCCATCTTCTGCAAGCTGGGCAACAGTGTCCTCAAGATAACCATCTATAGTCAGGGCAAATACGGCCACTTTCTCACACTTTTTGAGTAATTCAGAGATAACCTGGCTTTGGAAAATAGCTCCGCCTTCAATAAAAACACTTGAATTAATGACGAAGTCAATATCTTTGATGACATATGAAAATGCGGGATTAATCAGCTGATTTACGTTTGCTGCGTAGTCACGTGCTAGTGCTGTTACGCGAGCCGGCGGTTTACAAGTAGCACAGTACCCGACATCGCGTAAGACCTGTTTCTCATCTATATTAATCAGAATCTGCTCACCTATAGTCGTCATATCAACTTCTTCCTTCGCTCCAGACTCATATTCACATATGCTATTGTTTATAACAAGAGATTCCCCTCTTCATACGCCTTCACAGACGTCTTGTCATTCATCGGAAATGAGCTAGGTCTTGGGGTATCTACGTAATTGACTGGAAAAGCGTGAGAAAAGCTACGGAATACGCAGGTCAGGTACTTGTGCCTAGTCAGGAGTTGGTTTCTAGGGGAGGATACTTCCTAACTAGCTCCGATGATTGTGAGTGAACTCCCTCACTCGAATAGGAGCTTGCGGATAAAGGACATTGTGTGTGAGAAGTACTCCCCCCAATTGGTAATTCTATTCGTCATGGCTAAGCCTCCTCCTAGAATTACTGGATGCAGGTTACCATGTTTGGCCCCCTTTGTCCAATGCTGAACTATATACCTGCCCCTATTATGGGGTTTATGGTATTTGTCACTGAACCCCTTTTGTCCCATATAATCCCTCCTCAACCAATGAGAACGGGCTATCAGACGGGGGTTGTGACTAGCTCCAGTGTAATCACAGAAAGAGAGAATTTTCTATATTTTGCTGGTATTCTTCGTAGATTCGGGCAGGGTAGTCGTGGTGCCATTAAATATATGATTGAGATGAGCTATGGCGTAGCTTCTGTCTGCCCTCGGTTCTTACTGAGGATGTGCCAGTAGGCGCCTCTGGCACCCTCATCTATCATCCGGCAAAGTGCCTGGTCATCCGTGTAGTTGTAGCTCTCTTCTTCATCGGGAGATACGAGCAATAGGAAGCGGGGGTCACTACCTACAAGCTCATGAACTAGCTGGAAAGGGTCATTACCGAGATGAGGGGACAGATAAAATGCTGGTTCGTGGAACTCAGAAGCCCCCTCAGGGTGCAGTCCTTCTCTGATAATGCCACTGGCTATATCACGGCTGAGCGGTGTCCCGGGGTATAATCGTACACCGGCGGCTATTCCAACCAGAGGGACATCGAGCTTTTTTGCGGTCTCGATGGTTGTTGTGACGGTGGTCTGTGTCTCACCGGGGCCGCCGATAAGCAGGTCGAAAATATAGTCCAGTCCAGTCTGCTCCAGGATGCGTGTTAGCTGCCGGATGTTATCCACGGAGTAGCTGCGCCCCAGCCTCGATAGCTGCTCGTCACAAAGGGAGTCAACTCCAAAGTTGATGCCGTTGCAGCCAGCCTGTTTCATCAGCATGGCTAGTTCGAGGTCGAATGGCACCGGCGAGCAGTAGGTGTACCAGTGCAACCTGTCTCCCAGGTTGGCTTCTATGATAGCACGGCATATCGCCTTGGCGTGGTTAAGCGGCTGGTTAAATTCACTGTCGCACAGGTGAAACCATGATACTCCGCTGGTTAGCAGGTCTCGGAACTCCTGTACCACCCTGCCAGGTGGCCGGAGTCGTGCATTGGCCCCCTTCGCCACGGGGTCGGCGCAGTAAATGCACTGCTGGGGGCAGCCCCGTTTCGTCTCTATGCCTACTAGCGCTCCCAGTTCCTCATATCTCCGGTTGTCAAAGAGACGGCGGCGTGGTATCGGGAAGAGTTCGGGGTTGACGTCTATTCTTCTGTTACAGATGATTTTTTCATTCTGCCGGTAAACAAGGTTGGGCAGGTGTCTGATGTCTTCATTATTTATCAGGCATTTGAGCAGGGCTGGTACGACCTCTTCTCCATCACCAGCGATACCGATATCCGCTCCCGTGAGCCTGAGGACAGCTTCAGACATTATGGAGAACCCGACACCACCGAGGAGAACGGGCGCACTGGTGAGATGCTTTGCTTCGGCGGTGATTTCAGTAATCCATGGCAGGAAGGATTTTCTGGTAGCAAAGGAGCAATCGTCGGTGTTTCGTACTGTTAGTCCCACCAGAAGAGGCTCTTCTCGTGCTAATTCTCTGGCTAGCGCTGTCTGCCAGTCGTTTTCTAGCGCTAGGTCGAGGATGCGGACTGGCAGACCGGCTTCTACGAGGGCCTCGCCGACATACTCCAGACCTACTGGACTAACTGGAGGTCGTGCTAAGTTGGTATTGATAAGCAGGACTGGCTGTGGCAAACGGTATCACCCTCTACCAATATAGCTCAGGACGGGTGTATTTTGCTACCAGAGGGAAGTGCCTAACCAGACTTGACCTCAGTCTTTTCGAGGAATCCGGTTACTCTCTCGATGTATAGGGCAGGGTTGGTATGATAAGCCTGAGTGTGGCCGGTGTTGGGCACTATCCACAGGTCATCGAGGGCATTACCCGATGCCTTATGCAACTCATAAGCTTCAGATATAGGTACCAGGTCATCGGCATCTCCCTGGATGAAGAGTATGGGGCATGTAATATCGGCTACCCTACCAACCGGGTCAACCTTCTTGTAACCATGTAGTATCCTGGCTGTCAGGAACAGCATGGGGGCAATCATTCTGACAATGAGGCGGGGCACCCCCCAGTCTGTGGCGAGCTTGGTTGTCAGACTGTCAGTAACGCTGGCAAAGCAATTGTCTGATATCACTGCCGCGACTTTCTCCCGGCTGGCGAAGATAATAGCAGCAGCGGCACCTGTCGAAAATCCCATGAGGCCGATGTTACTCGACGGAAACCTCTGCTTCAGGTAGTCAACTGCACCGCCCAGGTCTCTTTCGGAGTGGACCAGGTGGTACCCTTGCCCTTCCGACTCTCCCCGACCACGGAGGTCGAACAGCAGTGTATTGTAGCCCTTCTCCACCAGGTCTTGACTAATCTCCAGTGTCCCTGTCTCGAGGTCGACCCGGTTCTGCGCGCCACCATTAACGATAACTAGCGTGAAGGCTCGTTTCCCGGGGATGTACCAGCCTTTCAAGAGGGTGCCATCAATACGGCTCGGAAAACAGACATTCTCATAAGCCAGTCCCACGGAATCAGGGGTCTGACCCAGTGGAATTCTAGGTAACTTAAGCATGATGTTTTTTTAATTACAGGAAGAGGTGTCCTGTTGTTGTCTAGAGTATATCGCAGTCCTTACGATAACACCAGTCGTGGGAGTTGGATAGAGGGTGGGAAATATGGAGTATTTTTATCGCCTTTGGTCTGGCCGCAGACGGTTATAGACGTCATAATGGTCGGAATAAGAGCTCTGGTTGTCAATGCGCGGGCGTACACTGTGGGTGACGATGTTGTATTCGGGATAGGGAAGTATCAACCGCTGGCAGACTAGCGTCTTTCCACGGCTTCCATTTCAGCATGCTGGGCGGCTGCTCTGAGGTTGGCTATTGTGGAGATGACTGTCTCGGCATCGGCTTCATCCCAGGGAAGGTGATCGATTGGTTTCACCTTCAACCAGGTGCTGTTAAGTAAACTGTGGCCCAGTCGCTTTTCACATTCCTTTTTGAACTCATACCACGTGGTGTACTCCATCGGTGTTTTCCTTCCCGGTTATCTCGCTATAGTTGAAATGTACCATGCTAGTGTAAAGGGAAGGATAAAGAACGTAAAGATTCTGTAAAGAAGGCATTAAGTTTTCATAAAGTAAGTGCTGCCGTCATTTAATACTGTGGTTATTAATCATAAAGACAATTGGATGGTGGCTGTAAAAGTGCTAGAATTAGGTACGATGAAAGGGTCAGCTTTTTCTAAGTGGTTGTCGCTGGCTTTCACCAGTCCTTTGGTATACGTTGAACTAGTGGCCGCCGTACTGGTACTTGTTGGCTGGATAGTCTCCTGGTACTTTGAGTTGAGTGGTGCAGCTAAGCTCTTGGTGTGGATGGTGCCTCTGACAATACTTGTTACGTCTGCCATTGTCGGTTTCTGCTACGCGACTTACTCTCTGCTATCACAAGATGAACGTGGATCTGGGGTAACAAGAGTGGCCTCCGGGTTACCGAGCGGTGCCAGACCGTGTATCCGTTTTTTGGGATGGGAGGCAACAGAAGCCCCGCTGATTTCACCTCAAGGTAGAGAGATGCAGATCACAGAGCGACCCTGGCTGACACGGCTGACCTTTGCCAATGAGCCTGACCTGCCGACGTCTGACCTGATGGCTCACAAAGTGGCTGGTCATGTCGAGTTTTACGATGCTTCTCGCGATAGCTTTTTTTTCGGGATGGTGGGTCAATGGTCGAGTGATGTGGAAGGAGAAACTGATACTATAGCTGTGAGTCAGATTGATATCTCGTCTGATGCCACGCCGTATTACCTGAATCTGGTGCTGAAGTATGATGTAGATGAAGAGTGCTACGGTATCAATAATGATACCGCTGTTCGTGCCCCGGCTGACTGGAGAGACGAGAAGAGAAAGCTAGGACAAGGGCTATACACCGTGAAGGTTATGTTGCACGGGACCAATGTAGCGGAGACGTTCTGGTTTGGTCTCATAAATCGGGGTATCGGTCAGAGAGTCAGGATACTTCAGATCAGCACATGATTATAGGGTGGTTATCTAAGTAGACTGGAAATTGTATACTTTGCTTTACATGGATAGCAGTGGCTGACTAGTGAGGTTAGTAGTAGCAACGGGGGATTCTTAACTGCCCGTCCATGATTGTGTCTGACTGTTGAGTCGCTATGGATGGACTGTTATCGCCGAGAGAAGGATGAGAAGCATCGCTGCTTTGGTCAGACTTTTCAGGATTCGTTTCCGGATACACTATACCTGGCTTTTTGCCATTATCCTGATACCCGTTGCCGTGATAACTCAGTTTTCTGCAACTTACCCCCTGTGGCAGAGGGCAGTTCTTGGAGTGTTTGCCAGCTTTCTGTTCTTCGTGGCGATTACTCTTCGTGAACTCGTCATCAACTTCATCGCTGTCAGGAGAGGTGTCAAAGTGGACAATGTTACCCTGTTTGTCTTTGGGGGGTTGTCTCAAGCTGACAAGGAAACGACTTCCCCCTCCGTTGAACTGCTGCTCGCCGTCTCCGGACAGTTATTCAATGTAATGGTCGCCGGGGTCTTCTCTGTGATCTACTTTGTCCTGAAGGACACCGAGCATATTATGGTGCAGGTGCTCATGCAATGGCTGGCGTTTATCTGGTTTATGCTGGCGATACTGCACTTTGTCCCCGGTCTGCCCTTGGATGGGGGCAGGGTGTTGCGGGCAGTGCTGTGGAGATTACACATCGGCTATGAGAAGGCAACGCGCATCGCTGGCTGGACTGGCTGGGCTATCGGTTTGGCTACCACGGCTGGTGCCATCGTGTTACTGGTCATGACACGAGAGTTGTTTGCCGGGATATTACTTGTAGTTACCGGGATCCTCTTACAGAACGCAGCTACCTACAGCCGCCGACGGGGCCAGGAGAGCCTTGTCTCGGATGTACAGATGCCGGGCAGTTAGTTGCCTGGTATGCTCTCTATTATCACCTTTGTTGAAATCTCATCGATGACCTGCCTCTGGCGACTTTCTCTGTGGTAAGTTCTCAATGCCGCCTTGAACCAGCGGAAGGGACTTTGTGCTTCAGACCATATTCGTAGTCTGATATCACTAGGGTCCACAGTCATCCATGAAACCTGCCTGATGGCAGCCAGAGGGGTGCCATCTGTTATTTCGACTTCATAATGGGAGCGTGGTGTTTCCTCGGGTAGCAGGTCCTGCTGATAGATAGTCCAGTCCAGCCGGACTGTGGTTCTTGGTGCGGCCCCCGTTCGTATATAGAGCCGACAGTCTTCAGGGTCGTCAGGGTTGTACCAGCGCACTTCCTTGATGCTTGTTAAAATTGGTATGGACAATCGAGTAACCAGTATGCTGCTCCGCTGACTCTGAGGAGGGCATTCCCCAAGCACATCTTCCCACTGTAGCCACCTGGTCCAATACTTGTTGCTGTGCTCAAGCCGGCCACTGCTGATGACAACTTCGCCGACGACATCAGTCCAGTGGTCAGTGCCCAGTAGCCAGTCAGCTTTGTGCTCGAGGTTGCCTTCTTTGTAAAGAACGGAATATTCGATGGGCATCCCGAAGATATAACGGAGAGTCCGGTCGGCAATCAATGCAGCCACCTCGTCGATGCTACCGAAGTCACTGTGGCCGTGCTGTCCATAGTAGAAGACATCGGCTGCGTCAGAATACTGCGCGGAGAGTGGTATCGCGCCATCGTCCATATCTCTCGGCCATATGTCGACACCAGCGCGGTCAAATTGCTCGCTGAGTGGGGCGCCTTCCGCTGCTATGAAGGCCAGCCAGTGTTTGTTCTGGCTTACCCATTCCCCGTCTTGAGAGCTGTCCCGTAAGGTTACAGACTCACAGATTCCTTCGTCAGTACCCAGCATAACGGTCCGACAGTAATCCACTACCTCTCCGCCACCAGGGATATAGTACTCACCCAGACTCTTTATAGGACTGTTTATAGTGATGACTGCGGCCGTCTTGTCAGCGAGATTATTGATGTTCTGGGCTACTGCATAGAGCGCCGCTTTGCCTCCCATACTATGTCCAACAATGATGAGGTCTTGCTTGTCACCGAAATGCTCGTCGATGCTACCGGTGATATTCTGGGCCCAGGTTTCAATGTCTTCATAACCCGGATAGCATCTTATTAGCTTATTCATCCTGATTTCGATGTCAGGGTTGTCTCGTTCGTAGATGGCAGCGAAGGCTGGCAGCTGCTCAGTAATGTGGTCAGACAGGAGCTGCATGGAGCAGCTGCTGCCGCCCATACCGTGCAGAAAAAGGAAGTTCAGTTCCTTGACCTGAGTGAGGACTTCCGCTGCGGACTGTGCTGATGCGGGTAGGGTAGTCTGAAGGCACAATCCAATGACCGTCGTCAGTAAAAGCCGCCCCACAATGCCTGCAAACATCTCGCCACCTGAAAGAAAGAGCTTTAGTACAGGTACCGGTATAAGGATACTCTAGGAGGCTGAAAGGGTTTTGTCAAGCTGGTGAGATTATGGGTGACATAAGCCATCAGGCAGTCTGAGAGGTAGTAACTGGAGAGGTTTTAAAAGCTATTCGATGGTAGAAGACCGGCTTGAGTATCTTCTGCTGAATTCACCCTTCTATTGCCGCTATCTCACCCGGAACTTCACTACCTTCTCGCATTCCTATAGCTGCTATTACCAGCAAAATCGCAGCGGGGAGTAGTATGCCTATGCCAAAGAGTCCGACTACCAGTATGACAGAAGTGCTAAACCACATAAGAGCGTTTCTCAGGTAAGGCCTCTTTTTCAGTGATAGTACGGCCACAAGTGCCAGCACGCCCATCACGAGAGATAAGCCTGCCAGAACAAGCAGTGTAAGGTCACCAATATTCATAGTTGATACTATCGCACTGGATACCTGTCGCACTGTTTGCCCTTCGGTAATTTCTATCACGATTACCTCTCCCTGTCCAGGGATGAATGATATTATCAGTGTGGTACACAGAATAGTCCAGACACTGCCTACTATTCCGCAGGAAAAGGTTATTTTAGTTATCATGCGCCGTATCATGCTCAAAAAATGTTCCTTAGGGAGGATTACTTGTGCCTTACCATTATAATATCATAATTTCGATAGCGATTACAATATGTAAATATGCTCAGCCATGATGTCAGCGTGCACCTTTTCACCTGAAAGGAATGACTGTAGTAAATGTACTGGTCTAGATGATGCTCTAGGGGCTGAATGGGTTTTGTCAAGACTGGGTGATATAGATTGCCGGGTATCCAAATACTTAACGATACATAGCAGCAGTAGCCTACGCTCCCAGAATTTCCTTCCTTGTTGACAAACCATAATCAGGTGTAGAATAAGCACACTAGAGGGCACCCATTTTGTGCCCAAATCATAACGTTCGGAATACAATCTAGAAGGAGAAATTATGCTACAGCTGTTACCAGGTAGGGTTACTGTTGAAAATGACGTGGTGTTTGGAACTACTGGAAATCGTGACTTAAAGTGCGATATTTATCATCCACCATCAGATGGAGGTCGTCGTCCTGGTGTGCTGATTGTTCACGGTGGCGCCTGGCGGTCCGGAGACCGGAGCCAGCTAAGGTATTACGGCATCCAGCTTGCCAGGTATGATTTTGTCGGGGTAGCCTGCGAGTATCGTTTGTCAGGTGAGGCACATTGGCCTGCGCAGATTCATGATGCTAAAGCGGCTCTTAGGTGGATGCGTGCAAACGCAAACAAATTGGGTATCGATGAGGGGAAAATATGTGTAACCGGAAACTCAGCAGGCGCCCATCTGGCCCTGATGATGGGTTGTGATACAGATGCGTTTGAGGGAGAAGGTGGCAACATAAACGTAAGTTCGAAGTGTGCCGCCATTTCAGCAATCTACCCACCAACAACGCTACGTTTCAATAAAAATGATGCGGAAAACAGTCTGCTGGGTGCAGCTGGGAGTGACGAAATCGCTACCAAAGCAAGCCCGATTAGTTACGCAAATAGTAGTTTTCCGCCAACGATTTTGATTCATGGAAATGCCGACCAGGTTGTCCCAAACAGTGAAAGCTTTAACATGTATCATGCGCTGAATAAAGCCGGCGCCAGCGTTGAATTGCATGTGTTTGACGGTGCACCTCACGCCTTTGATGCATTACCTGAGTTTGCCAAACTATGTGTGCAGTTGATGACACTATTTTTTGACCATAAAGTAGTGAACCCCAGGCCAGTGATTGTCCCGGCTGCAACGGGGCAATGATTGCATCCATAGAAGCGCACTTGCAGAATAAATACTCAGGCGCTCTGGGCTGTATGCTGAGCCACTGCATAACAAGATGGAATAGACTTCACACAATGGCGTTTTGTTCATTCCCTGGTGGGTGGCTGACTACACCCCCAGTATCTCTTTATGCCTCAGTGCCCTCTCCAGCGAGGGCTGCATCTTCATGGTCTTTTAGCTAAAGGGTGCCTGCCTCACTCGGAGAAGAGTAATTCTCCCTCTCCATACACGGCGACAGGGTATGCCGTGAGATCGAACGGGTCTCCGTTCCAGCAAGTAAACGAAGCCCATTTGCCTTCTTCGAGTGTGCCGAGTATTTTATTGATACCAAGAATCTCAGCGTTCTTGCGTGAAAGCAACTCGATAGCCTGCTGTTTCGAGAGTCCTGCCCGTAGGAACCAGCGAGTCTGCAGGAGTAGTTGCCTGGATGGAGTAACCGGATGATCACTCATGAGGCCATACTCGACTCCAGATTCCAGGAGATGATGAATATTTCGCCAACTCTCGTGCTTGAGCTCCACCTTATAGGCAAATGCATCAACCGGACCATAAGTGACTGGGATTCCTCGTTTCCTCAGTTCCAGAAAAATCTCCGGTTGGTGCACATCCATAGCGTGCTCGACTGTGACCTTCAGCTTGAATTCATCTACCAAACGCAGCAGTGCCGCAATATCGTCGATCTTATGAGCATGAACACGCAGGATATGCTTGCCGGCTAGTACGTCTCGTAGCACGACCTCTGCAGCCGAAAAGGTGATTTCCTGCTTTTTTTCACCCTTCGCTTTCCGAAATCTCTCAACCTTCTGTTGCACTTCATCGAGCTTCGAACGGAGCATAGCTATCGCCCCCATTCGTGTAGATGGACGCTCACCTTTCCAGCTTTGTGTCGACATAGGGTTAAAACCGAAGGCAGCCTTAACACCTGCGCGGGCAATTAAAGCCTCAGTGCTGTTTTTTGCATAATTCCTGATCACCGCTGAGAGTCCGCCAATGATGTTTCCACTGCCAGGAACAACACACGAGTACAGTACCCCCATTTCGACTGCCTCACGGAGAGCAGCATCGTCTATTTGCACCGAATCAAGTGCATCAGTAAGAGCAAGAATTGGGGCCATGTGCTCATTTCCCTCCGCTTCCGCTGTAGGTTCTCCCGCACGATTCATCCCGATGTGACTGTGTGCATCGATGAAGGCAGGTGTCAATACGGCGAATGTTCCCAGTAACGCTCCCTCTTCCGATTTGGAGACCCTGACGACATTCTGACCATCGATAACAAGATAGGCATTCCTCACGACTGATTTACCTGTGTATATAGTCTTTGCATAGACACAATTCATAATTTCCTCCTTGCTCTTTCCATCTATTGGTATCTGGTGTAGAACTTACGTGGGCGTGTTTTTGGCACGTGTATGGCTTTAAGACTCGACATGGTAAAATGTTAAGTGAGTTCCATTAATTCATCTACGCCCCCAGAATCTCCTTATGCCTCAGTGCCCTTTCCAGCGAGGGCTGCATCTTCATCTCTCGGAATTCGTTGATGGCGAAGTCTAGGTGTTCCAGCGCCTCAGACTCTTCATCCGGGTAGTGCTCTAGGAGCAGCTCCGCAAGCTGGAGGCGGGTGAGGGCCAGCTCGGGACGGAACCTCATATCTGTACATACCTTGATTGCTTCTTGGTAGTGTTTGAGAGCATCATCAGGTCTACCGAGGAGTGCAGCAGCGGCTCCCAGGTGGCGATCCATGCATGTGTTATGCCAAATACCAGTTGTATGAATTCTACTTCCGGAAAGTCGCTTTAGTAAAAAATCAGCAGCCTCTTGATGATTCACTAAGACGGCTGCTTCCAGCATAAGGACATCTTGAGATGCCGAGGTCTCATCCTGATCGGGATCGATATTGGAGCGCATTGTGGTCATCAGCCACAGTTCTTCCATAACTTCAGCGGCATGTCCGAGGTGCGCCAAGCAGAAAGTCTTCAATGGCTTATCAGAGACCATCTCAGCAAACTCCGCATTACGTCGAAGCGCGTTACTACCGCCACCGAGCTGTAGACGTGGTCTTAGCCCGGTAGTAGCTACCATTGTACCTGCACGCTCAGGCATTCCAAATTCCCGACCAGTTACTGTCAGGCGGTGTGTTATCTGAATAGCCTCTTCCAATCGCCCGTCCATAGCGCAGATACGGGCTTCGGTAGCCATCGCCATAAGTTGCACGGCAGGTTGTCTGGTGCGTTCAGCTATGTCCGTTATTTCACCCCAGACCTCTTCGGCCCGCTCACGTTCACCGAGATGCAGAAACACATTTCCTTGAATGAACAAGTCCATCGCGAGTGCTTCCGGACTTAAGCCAAACCGTGGTGTATGTATCAATTCCTCAACTACGGGCATCCATTCGTCGGTGTGCCGAGGTGTCATCGCGTTGCCCAGCCATCCTATTGCTGCCCGCCGAAATGCCTGATGATCACTCAAATGGCGACTAAGCTCCAATGCTCTCTGAAGCAATGGGATGCCCTCCTCTGGATGACCAGTCTGACACCTGACACTCCCAAGTGCAGTGTCAGCGAGAACTCGATCCGACGTTTCAGGAGACGCGTATCGGTTGAAACGCTCAGCCCATTCAGACGCTTCAGGTGCCGCATACGCGGTCGCAGCTCCGTATGCATAAAGCGCCCTGATAGCCCGCGAACTGGCTTGTGTTGCACGTGAGCTATCCTGTATAGCCTCGGCGAGCGAGAAAGCTTCGGGTAACTCCGCATCAAGAGCACGCCGTGCTTCGCCAGCTAGTATATGTGCTTCACTGAGCGCCAGAAGTATATCACACCGCTTACTCCTGTCGTCGGGGTCAAGCACGCCCTGTACCTTGAGCGCTTGCTCCAGTAACCTCACTGCCTCTCTATAGGCGTAGATATCCATCGCTCGTTGAGCAGCCATCTCACCATAACTCACCGCTTTCCTTAGGTCGGCTGCATCGGAGGAATAGGAAAAGTGCTCTGCGAGCTCTGCTGCATGTTCATCCAATCGAGTCTTGTATACCTCCTCCAGTGCCTGCGCCACCTGCTGGTGCAGTCTGTTTCTTCTTGGGGCAATAATCTCTTCATAAAGAATCTGTCGGAAGAAGGCATGGGTAAAATGATAGTCTACAGTCGCTCCTACATCCGTCCTCTCCTCGATTACTGCTGCCTTTCTGGCTTCTTCAAGTGCTTTAAATATTTCTTCGTCGGTCATCCCTGCAACCTTCTGCAATACCTCCAATGAGAAGTCCCTACCAATGACCGCAGCTACCGCTAGCACCTTGTTGCATGGTTCACTAAGACCGGAAAGACGTTTACCGATGACATCCCTCAGTCCGTCCGGTAATCTCATCTCAACAGATACATCTTTGGCTGATTGCTGGGTTTCACCCTGTAGACTGAAGAGCCCCTCTTCAACCAAGTACCGGGTTACTTCCTGTATGAAAAGGGGGTTCCCTTCTGTCTGGTGGTGGATTAACTCAGAAAGTCTACGAGGCACGTCCTGGCTGGTGATACTTGATATCATCTGCCTCACCTCATCAGCATTGAGACCCTTAACAAGGATTCTCCCGAAGTTGGGTAACCTTCTCAATTCCGCCAGGGTAGCCGATAGTGGGTGGGTCCTGTCGACTTCCACATCCCGGTAGGTACCAACTAGTAAGAGAAGCTTTTCTTCCAGGTACCGGGAGATGTGGGTCAGCATCTCCAGGGTATCCTTATCGGCGTTGTGCAGGTCCTCCAGGATAACCAGCAGGGGCTGTACGGTAGCAATTCTACTTAGAAAATTGGTAACAGCCTCCATCAGCCTGTATCTATCTTCTTCGGAGTCTGCTTCACGCCTCGGGTAAATTTTCAACTTCTCTGCAATTTCAGGGACGATGCGCCCTAAAACCATAGCAGTATTGCCGAGTTCTTCTCTTAACTCGCTTATATTTTCCATCTGGATATCAGAGCGTAAGACTTCCATAAAAGCAAGGTAAGGGAGAGACAGCGACTTCTCTGAATAGCAGTGTCCGACAAGAGTTTTTCCACCACGTGATGAAACGTAAGTAGAGAGCCTTTCACAAAGCGCAGTTTTACCGATGCCTGGTTCACCGACTACCATCACAAGACTGCCCTTGCCCGATACAGCATTATCAAACGCGGACTGTAGTATGTCCAGTTCTGCTTCACGGCCGATGAAAACACGGTGGTTAAGCGGACTATAGGTAATTGGTGGAGAGGCTACTGTTTTAAGAATCGTGTCGTGGCTGTCATCAGATTCAAGTGCCTGTCTGATTGACTCTGTGAGCTCTTGCTCCGGAATGTCGGGAAATAGCTCCTGGCACTCGGCAATGGACAAAGGTCTGTTACGGTGGCGAAGGGAGAGTCGATGGCTGTCGACCAGATCAATGACCTTAAGCTGGACAAATGGTTTCAAGAGGTTTGGGTATAGCCTCCCTGGCTGTCTGGCCGACATTGTTCGCAACTGAAGCACATACTTGTAGCTTACGTTGGCTTGGTCAGCGTATTCACGGATGCTGAGGTTTCCTGACCGTTTAAGCAGGGCATCAAGATCCTTACCGAAGGCTGTTAGGGTCCTGGACGGCTTCGCCAATCGTGGCTCCTCCATTGTGTGAGGTAGCTATAGAAATGTTGTGAAAATAGCTATCTCAGGTCGCAACAAGTATATAACGGGCAAGACGTGTTTTCAAGGTATCCAGCTACCTCATGTGCTGGTCTTCTGCTACCTTTTGAGCATCCTTTGCTAACCTCCGTGCGTGTTGAACGAAAATCTATGCCTGTTAAGCTAGGACTGGGTCACAAAAAACATAAGGAGGACAAAATGAAAAAGATTCTAGCTCTTATCTTGACTGCAGTTCTTATCTCTATACTTGTTATCCCGGTGGGAGCTGCCTTGGCTGACAAGGACTTCCACACCATACGCCTGCCTCTAAGCCCGACAGAAGGTCATGAACTGAGGAATGGCATGGTGATAAGAACTCATACCGAAGGTCCGGTCAATTATTTATTGATGTCATACATCCTGAATGGAGCCGAACCTAACACTACGTATTATATCTGTTGGGAGATTCTCGAAATGGGAGCAATATACCCATACACAGTGTATAACGAAGGCGAGATTATTCAAACCGATAAGAATGGCAACGGAAACCTTCACGTCAAGTTTTCTCCGGATGTTGTGGGGAGGAATGTCTACCCCGAGCCTACTCTGCACTTTAGGGTGTTATTCATAGAAGAGAATACTTGGTATACTAAGACTTCCATGGCGCCCGCTTATCCCGGGGTTTGGCTTATAGTAGGCGGGGATGTTGTTTATGAGACTGGGGCACCTGAAGAATATTTTGAAGTAGACATGGACTGGGATTGGTATAATCCTTAGACCTCCTAATAATCTCGTGGGGTGTTTTGACTACTGATTAATATTGTGACCCACCCCCACGATATAGGGAGCCTTTATTAAGGCTCCCTTTTCTCTTCTGGTTGCCTGTCCAAAATCTACGTGTAAACTAAAGTGATGTCAAGCGAGATACAGATATTGATGAACCTTCAGGTTGTGAAGCCTGTATTTGGACACAGAAAGTGATGTCCTCTTATCTTGACAGCCTTGTGGAAACGGGTTAGAGTTTGACAGCAAGACGATTGCGGAGGAAGACATGAGTCCTTCTGAGGAAAGAAAACTGCGAGTAGCTTTTGGGGCCGACCACGGTGGATTTTACCTGAAACAGGAGATGGTCGCCAGGCTGAAGGACAGCTATGAGATACTGGATGTCGGTGCCGATTCGTTTGAGCCGGATGATGACTATCCTGATTTCGTGGTGCCGGTTGCCGAGGCTGTTGTCTCTGGCAGGGCACAACGTGGTGTCATTATTTGTGGTAGCGGTGTTGGTGCCTGTGTTGTCGCTAACAAGATACCTGGCATCCGTGCTGCTATCTGCCACGATGTTTACTCGGCACACCAGGGTGTTGAGCATGATGATATGAATGTCCTCTGCCTGGGAGCAAGTGTCATCGGTACCGAACTGGCTGCGGAATTGGTGACCGCCTTCCTCGAAGCGCGTTTTTTCGGTGATGAACGTTATCGCCGTCGCCTTGATAAGACGTTGTCAATTGAGAAGCAGGCGCTTTCAAGAGACAAGGGCAAAGAAGGAGGAGCATAGTATGGAACTCGGGATGATTGGTCTTGGCCGTATGGGCAGCAACATGACACTTCGTCTGCTGCGAGGTGGCCATGAAGTCGTCGTTTATGACCCAATAGAAGAATCGGTGAAATATCTTGCCAAAGAGGGTGCCAGTGGAGCTGGCTCTGTGGCTGAATTGGTGGGCAAGCTATCGGCCCCTCGCGTTGTCTGGGTGATGGTGCCGGCTGGTGAAGCTGCTGAGAACGCCATCAATACCCTGGCAGCAGAACTGACTGCCGGGGACACGATTATTGACGGCGGGAATTCCAACTATAAGGACAGCATGCGGCGGGGAACCGCTGTGGCAGAGCGTGGGATTCACTTTCTTGATGTTGGTACCAGCGGAGGCATCTGGGGACTTGAGGGGGGTTACTGTCTGATGGTCGGCGGTGATTCTGGGGTCTATCAGCGCCTGGAGCCTATCTTTCAAACGCTGGCGCCTTCACCTCAGGATGGGTACGGCCATGTCGGGCCAAGCGGGGCCGGTCATTTTGTAAAAATGGTCCATAACGGCGTCGAATATGCGCTGATGGAGGCCTATGCTGAGGGCCTTGAACTGATGCGAGCCAAGCAGGACTTCTCCCTGAATCTTGCCCAGATATCTCAGATATGGCGGTACGGCAGTGTGGTTCGTTCATGGCTGCTGGATTTAACATCTGCTATTTTACAGGAAGACCCTGATTTACATAATATTCAGGCCTACGTGGAAGATACCGGTGAGGGGCGGTGGACCGTTGAGGAGGCAGTAAATCTGGGGGTACCAATCCCGGCCATCATCGACTCGGTCCAGGTACGGTTTCGCTCCCGTCAGGAAAGTCCCTTTAGCGGTCGGTTGATGGCAGCGATGCGTAAGGAGTTTGGTGGCCACGCCGTGAGGACAGGAGAAGGATAACGTAGGTATACTGCGAGCTATAGAGAGGCGCACTGTCTTTACTGCAATATCGCTGACACGTCTGCTTTTCTCAGTTCACGTATCTGGGGGATAAGCAATATGACTGTCAGTATGAAAGTGAGCCCGTCAGATATCGGGAATGCCAGCCAAACTCCGTCTACATCTAAATATCGGGGCAATGTAAATATCAGGGGGATCAAGAACAGAAAAGGCCTTGATATAGCGGTAACAAATGACTGTGTAGCTTTCCCGACTGATTGGAATATCAGTGAGCCAACCATGATAAAACCCATCAGGTACAGAGCCAGGAAGATGCGTTTTGCAGCATGAGAAGCCAGGGCAATAAGCTCACTGTCGTTGGTGAAAATACGGATTATGGGTTCCGGAGCGAAATAGAGAACCATGAACGATATAAGGCAAAGGCCTGTTGAGGCAATAAAAGCGAGTTTCATAGCTCTCAGTGCTCTATCATAATGCTTCGCCCCGTAGTTGAAACCCAGCACCGGCTGAAGACCCTGGCCGGTAACCATGCCCGGCATCATGGCAAACATCATTATCCGGTTAATGACGCCATAGGCAGATACGGCAAGGTCGCCACCATAGCTAACAAGTACCCTGTTTACGAAAATTGCGGACAGACTGGTAGCCACCGTCCTGGCAAACGACGCAACTCCTATGGCAAGAATCGCTCGCATAATACTGAATTCAAGAATCAGGTTCTGCAAATGGATTTTGAGATAGCTCTTTCCAGAGAAGAAATACCTGATGAAGTAAGCAGTCGGAAGCAGCTGGGCTAACACGGTAGCCAGTGCTGCTCCCTTTATACCCATGTCCAGCGGTATGATAAATATCGCGTCAAGTATGATGTTGGCTACTGCCCCCATAATCATGCCTATCATGGGGACACGGGCATTCCCTTCGGACCTTATCAGGGCATTTGAGGCCATGGCGAGGGTACGGAGAACGGTGCCGATAAGAATAATTGTCATGTAATCTCTGGCGTAGGGTAGGATATTCTCCGAGGCTCCCATAAGCCTGAGCCAGAAATTTGCATTGGACAGGCCAGCTATGGTGAGTATGGCCGATAGTACCACGATTGAGGTAATAGCGTTACCAAGGGCACGCTCTGCCCTGGGGACATCGCCACTCCCGATTAGTCTCGAGATTACCGACGCACCACCCATGCCGAACATTTGCCCGAGACCCATCGACAGCATTTGAAACGGGAAAACGATGGAAAGTCCGGCGATACCAAGGGGGCCGACGTAATGGCCAATAAAAATGGTATCTATTACATTGTACAGGGTCATGACGAACATGCCGAAAAAGGCAGGAGCTGATAATCTCAGCATCAATCGGCCGACCCGGTCGTCGTCAAGTGCGCTGGCACGGCGTCTATCCATGAGCCTGGGAGCGTGTCCTTTCAGGTTTGTGTGGTCTCATCTTGTTATTTAATCTGTGTTCTTGCGGTAGGCGGTTCATTCCTGTCGGCTGAAAGACCATATCGCCAGTGACAGGAGTATGATGCCCAGGACTGCCATGACAAGCGTATCCTCGATTATGCCCATCGTGTGACCGAATACCGTTACGCCAAGAGCATAGCTGCTGTCGCTGGAAGCATCGGCCACAGCCGATAAATTACCATTTAGAAAAACCTGCCGGATGGTATCCACACCATAGGTTAGAGGATTGAACTTGGAGACAACCTCCAGCCATACCGGCACATTGTTGACCGGGAAGAATACGCCGGACAGGAAGATAAGGGGCATGATGATTATCTGCATCAGCACCTGAAATCCCTGCTGGGAGCGCATCCGTGAGGCCATCAGGATACCCAGCCCCGAAAGGGAGATTGATATTACAAAAAGTAAAGGTATCAGCTTGAGTACCAGAATGAAGTCAATCTTGACCCCGATGATTGGTGCCAGTGCCAGCATGATGAGCCCTTGACCAATGGCTATCACACTGTTGCCGGCTACCTTACCCAGTACGATACCGGTCCGGCTCAGCGGCGCTACCAGGACCTCTCTCAGGAATCCGAACTCGCGGTCCCAGACTATTGAAAGCCCTGACATCAGGGAGTTCATGAGTACCGTCATGGCGATAATACCGGGATACATGAATTGTACGAAGTCGACTCCGGGTGCCAGGGAACCGATAATACGGTTAAAACCTGCCCCAAAGATAATCAGGAATAATAGTGGCATGGCGAACGAGCCAAATAGACGGGGGCGGTCCTGTATAAACCGAAGCAGGTCCCGGTAGGCGATAACCCATGTTGCTCTTAATACTGTTTCCATCGTTTCCTCAGTGCGGCATCATCCTTCTGAATTGTGCCCAGGCATCGGCTTCCTGGTCTCGAATGGCATGCCCGGTCAGTTTCAGGAACACGTCATCCAGGGTCGGGCCGTGTACGCTAATAGAAACTATTTTACTCTGGAAGCTGCGCATTAACTCGGGTAAAAAGGTCTCGCCATGCGGGACACTGAAGGTAATCGTCTGGTCTTGAAGCTGAGGTGACAGGTTGTATTTTCCCTCCAGTTCAAGCATGGCCTTTTGAGAGTCTTCCGCTTCCAGGATTACGACGTCGCCACCCAGAGAGTCTTTAAGGTTGTCGGGGGTATCCAGGGCTATTATCTTACCCTGGTCAATAACAGCGATGCGGTCGCAGTTCTCCGCTTCGTCCATGTAGTGAGTGGTCATGAAGATGGTGAGGTCTTCCTGCTTCCGTAAGGCATGAATATGCTCCCAGACATAGTGTCGTGTCTGAGGATCCAGTCCGAGGGTGGGCTCGTCCAGAAACAGAATCTGCGGGTGATGCAGCAGGCCCCGCGCAATCTCAAGGCGTCTTTTCATACCGCCTGAGTAGGTGCTTACTTTACCCTTACGGCGGTCAGAAAGCTCTACTAGTTCCAGTAGCTGGTCCAGGCGTTCCTCTCGTATGTTCTTGGGGACACCGTAAGCATAGGCATGGAAACGCAGGTTTTGTTCAGCCGTCAGATAGTCATCCAGAGTAGGGTCCTGGAATACTAGGCCGATGATTCGCTGTACCTGCCGGCGTTGCTTCGATGTGTCGTATCCGCTGACAGTCGCTCTGCCGCTGGTGGGTGTTAGCAGTGTGCACAGCATGTTTATGGTGGTTGTCTTGCCGGCCCCGTTAGGACCGAGAAAACCGAATATCTCCCCTTTATATACATTGAAAGAAATGGAATCAACTGCCGTTATCTGGCCGAATTTCTTCGTCAAATCATGTATTTCTATGATGTTTGTCCCGTTGTCCATATTACCCCACCTATTGAATATGCTGTAGATGAATTTCTATTGTAGCTTTTGGAGTATGTCTCTCAGTTTTCTCAGTGAAGTCGATAGCTCTTCCAACTCTTTATCGGTCAGAGATGATAAGGTCTCTTTTATGGCACTCTCCATTATCCTTTTGTGTTTTTTGAGGAGAGTTTTGCTCTTGCTGGTAAGGGCTATATTGATTATTCTCCTGTCCCTGACATCCGTTTGCCTTTCAACCATCTCCAGACTCACCAGTTTGTCTATCAGGTGGGTCATCTGTGGCTTGGGTATCTGTAGCCGCTCCCCGATTTCGGTAACGTGCAGCGTCCCGGTTTCATCCAGCGTCCTCATAATCTCAAAGTGAGGTGGTGAAATATCTTCCCTGATATGTGCCAGTGCCGTCCTTAATAATTTCCTACGGATACTCCTGCCGATGAGAGGTGGAATGGTGAACAGGTCTTCAGCGATGATGTCCAGGATTTCAGTTTTCATTTAAGATTGTTCCTGTAGGCGAGGTGTGTATCTGAAGCAAATAGTTGCTTTTGATAATAGTTCACTTAGCCAACTATTATTGCATACCCTTGCTATCCTGTCAATTAGAGCAGTGTTGCGTGCCCAAATCAAGAGACGTATAATGAGCGTGAGGTTAGATGTTATGCCCCCGCTGAGTTTTCCCAGAAGCGTTTTGGTAGAGACTACCCTGCGGTGCCCGGCCGATTGTATCTTCTGCCCCAACAAGAAGATTAGCGGTCGTCCCATCGACATGCCCTGGGAGCTATTCATCAAGATAGTCGATGATTGCCGTGGAAAAGGAGTAGCCGGATTCCATCCCTTTATCAACGGGGAGCCACTGGCCAGTCCTTGCCTTGAGGATGCCCTTGCCTACATTTCCCGGACTCTACCTGAAGCAGCCATTCATATCTACACCAATGGTTATCTCCTTGATGACTCAACCACCGAGATGCTGCTTCGGTATAACGTGTGCGAGGTCCACTTCTCTATCGACGGGTTCTCCAAGCAGGTCTATGAGCAGCACCGCCGCGGACTGATCTATGAAAGGGTAATCGCCAATGTCAAGGGATTCCTTGCCCATCTCGAAAACCATACTGTGAAGGTGGGCACGCGGGTGGTCTTCACTATGACGCCTGATAATGAAGGCGAGGTTCCAGCCTTTCGCCAGTTCTGGGAGGGGTTGGTTGATACCGTGGACATATTACCTTGTGATGGTCGGGGAGGGGAAGGGCGGCTACCGGCCTTCAAGGATGCGCAGAAACTGGGTTGTTTTCAGGCAACTGAGAGCACGTACATCCTCTCAGACGGCTCGGTGGTTGCCTGCTGCAAGGACTGGGCGGGCTATACCGTGCTTGGTGACGTGAACATAAACTCGCTGCAGTCTATCTGGAACTCTACGGAATACAGGAGTCTGCGCGACGACATCAGCCGTGGGATACTCAGCAGCTGCGAGGTCTGCCGCCGTTGTGTTTCCGATAGCCTTTAGACCTTGCCTACTCCCTGTCCCTTCACCATCAGGATGATGTGCTGTGGTTTTATCTCCTTTGTCTCACTTATCTCGTCGGTGTGCTCGGCTATCAAAGCATCGATACAGTCGGTCACCTCGGGCAGCTCTGTGTTATAGTCATGGAAGCCAAGGACACCACTGGCGACGAGATTAGGCCAGATGATGTTGAAGTCGTTACGGACGTAGTCTGGCTGATGGTTACCATCGATAAAGCCGAAGATGAATTTTTGCTCTGCGGGGAAGGAGACTGTCTTCGAGTCCTGCTTGATGGTCACCACGTTGTCCAGACCGCGGACTGCTTGCTCATAGACCTCAAGCTGGGAACGTCCCTCGAGGAATGCCAGGTAGATATCGCACATCCTAGTGCCGTCGGGGGTGGCAGTTACATCAGCAGTTGGGTCGAAAACATCGATGGCGAAAACACGTTTGCCGTACTTACTGGCATACCTGGCCAGCTTGACAGTGCCGCCGCCCATAAAGCAGCCGATTTCAATCAGGTCCCCCTCCAGCCTGTGCAGAGCACGTGCCTTGATAAAATCAAGCAAGACCTCGTAGCCGACGAAATCAGTGGTGAGAGGTTTCTGTAGCCAGAGGCTTCTTAGAAATCGCCTTAGAGTCTGCATCAAGCCTGCCTTAGGGGAGATTAGTTAGGGCCAGTTCCGAGTCAGCAAGTAGTGCCAGTATCACGCCGGCCGCGGTCCAGGTAGTCTTCTCGTCCGGGGGGTAGATTATTTCCTCTGGCAGCCTGATGCCAGTCCAGAAGCCACCGTCGGAATCCTGCAATGGGAGCACCCACTCAAGCAGGGTATCGGCGGCTTTTATTTCACCGATGCCTACCAGGGCCATTGCCAGTTCACAGGTCTCGGCGACGGTTACCCAGGGCTGGTCAAGGGAGCACTTGCACCCCCAGCCATCGACGACGAACTCCGGCCACTGTTCAGCGAGACGTTCTCCGGCTTCTTTTCCAGAGACCACCCCGGTAAGAACAGGATAGTACCAGTTCATCGCGTAGCCCCGATGATTGTCGCCGTGACCGTCGAAAAGCTCTGGCTGTCCCCTGACAGCCTCTGCCAATTTCGTGGCGGCCTTCTCCCAGTCCGGTCGGTCAAGACCCAGAGTTTGCGCAATTTTCACCCCGCTGGTGATGCTCTGGTAGACGCAGCTTGACCCTGATAGTGGGGCACTTGTCCAGGGGTCGTCTTTATAATCGAGCGACCAGTAGATCTCACCGGTCGGTTGTTGCAAGCTAAGACTAAAACCAATACCCTTCTCCACGACCGGCCACATCTCACGGAGAAAACGCTTTTCTCTGGTTACTAAGTGATGGAGCCATACACCGGTGGCCACGTAGGCGCTATGATTGGTATCTTTGGCTGCCTCTTTTCTTTGGCCGTCCTGATAAGTGTACCACCAGCTCCCATCAGGATTTTGTATTTTGGCCAGCCAGCGGTAAGCTTTTACCGCGGAGTCGTTCATCCCGCACAGGTCGAGGGCGATGGCGCACTCGACATGGTCCCAGGGGTCGGTAACACCGTCCTGGTAATAGGGAATGGCACCGGAGGGTAACTGATGAGCAGCGATGAACCCTCCTATTTTATCGACGAGGCGCCGCAATTGTGAGTCCGTCATTTTGGAGCTAAGCATCAGTGTGCCCCCTGGCTGTTCTTGCGAGCGTATAGGACTACACTCTTGGCTACAATGGGATTGAGCAGGTTTTCGAGCAGACGAATCGGTCTTGTATTGGTCATGATGTCCCACACGAGGAATCGGTGATAGAGGGCCGGAACCCGTGCCTCTTGCCGGTTTATCCCGAAGAGGCAACGGAGCAGCCAGTAGAAAAAGTGAAGGCCATGCTTGCGGCGGGTGGTGTAAACATGGAGCCCATTCTGTTGTAACAGGGAGACGAGCTCCCGGAGTCGGTATTTGCGGACGTGTCCTCCTGGTTGGTGGCGGTAGTCCCGTGAAATTTTCCAGTAAATGGCTTCGCTGAAGTAGGTAGGTACGCTGATAGCCAGTGTACCGTCGTCCTTGAGAACACGGGTCAGTTCCCGTACTGCCTGGTTATCGTCAGGGATGTGTTCTAGGACCTCGGAGCAGATCACTTTATCGAAATGGGTATCTTTGAAGGGAAGCCGCAGGACATCTCCCCTGAATACCGCCCAGCTGGCCCGGGACTCGCCTGCCTGCTCCATAAGGCCAAGCATGTAGCTCGTCTTGTTCACGTTTTCCGGGTCGATGTCTACGGCGTAGACCGTGCACTCGATCTCCTTGCATGCCTGTGTAGTATGCCTTCCCTCGCCGCAACCAACATCGAGCACCCGCTCGCCTTTGTTGATAGCCAGGAGGTCATAGTCTACCGTGAGCATCTAGGAGCTCCTCGTACACCCGGACGGTATTTAAAGCTGTCTGCTGCCAGGAGAAATTCTCCAGGACTCGCTTCCTACCAGCATCACCCATGCTTTTCCCCAGTTGTTTGTCACTGAGTAGACGCTTGAGGGCAACCGCCAGGTTGTCCGGGTCCGCCGGCGGTACCAGGAAGCCGGCTTTGCCGTCTTCCCCTACTACCTCTGGTAGGGCACCGGCGCTTGTTGACACGATTGGTAGACCGCAGGACATTGCCTCGGCTGCAGGAAGCCCAAAGCCTTCGTAGAGTGATGGGACAACGGCAATTTCAGAGCTGGCGTATAGCTTGGCCAGCTCATCCTTCTCTATCTTACCGGTAAAGGTAACCGCGTCCTCGAGGCCGTATTTTTGTACGAGGTGGTTTGGTTGATCGTCCGATGTTCCGTTGCCAACCACGGTTAGCTTTGCCGGGGTTTCCTGCCTCACTATATGGAGTGCTTCCAGCAGGAAGGGTAGACCTTTGATATGCCCGTTGCCACTGCTGACCATAATCAGGCTGTTAGCCTCTTTGGGGATATGCCCGTTGCCATCGAAGTAATCGGTATCGACACCGTTAAGTACAATCCTGATTGCATCACACCGGACGTTGAGAATGCGATTGATATCTTGCGCGGAGTTCTCAGAGACGGTTATTACCCGGTCCAGCCTCTGTGCCACCTGTTTTTGCATGCCGATGAATGAGTAGAACTTCCTCAAGCGGAACTGCTCCCGGAGGCCTTCTGCCTGGGCCAGGGCCAGTTGTCGGTCAACAGGAATCGGGTGGTGGATGGTAGCGACCACCGGAACCTTGAGGCGTTTCATCAGGAGCAGTCCCCAGCCGAGAGACTGGTTGTCGTGAATGACATCGAACTTAATTTCAGACTGGAGGGCCCGAAGACGGTTGAAAGCCCGGATGCTGAAGGTAAAGGGCTCGGGAAATGTGCCGAGGGACACTGCTAAGAATTCGTAAAAGCGGAGCGGGTTGCGGAGGCGCGGCAACTCCTGCCAGACGGAGTTTGTTGATTCATAGAGGTTTAGACTTTCCAGCTTGTGTATCGTTACGCCGTCAATGACCTCGGGGTAAGGCGGTCCTGACAGCACATGAACCTCGTGCCCCAGGTTCTGGAGTTCCCTGGAGAGGTAATAGACATAGATTCCCTGCCCACCACTATACGGATTGCCCCTGTAGGATAAAAGACAGATTCTCAATTATATCCGCTCTTTCCGTTTTCCTGGTGTATGCTGGTACATGGAGTATCAATGTACCGCCAGCCGTCCGAATAGGCAATGAAGCGGATAAATAATACTACTAAGGGCGCTAAAATGCAAATCCATGAGTAGGAAGATGAAAGTAGTTAAGTCGTACGCGTGCTCAGCATTGTATCAGTTCTGGTTCTAATGATGGTAAAATGAATAAGGTACGTCAGGGGGGTTGGTGAAGGCGGCAAGTTGTACCTGTTGCCTGTTGGCTGAAAGAGGTTTGTAGGTATAATGGGGGAGAAAGTAGTAAAAAGCGACGAGGAATGGCGTCGGCAGCTAACGCCGGAGCAGTATGAGGTTGCCCGCCGCGGAGGTACCGAGCCGGCGTTCTCCGGCAAGTACTATAATTTCAAAGGCAGGGGTGGCTACTACTGTGTCTGCTGTGGCAACCAGCTGTTCAGCTCTGAGGCCAAATATGATTCCGGCACCGGTTGGCCGAGCTTCCGGTCGCCGATTTCAGAGGAGTCGGTTGAAACAGCGCCGGACAATAGCCTCGGCATGACCCGCACCGAGGTCAGATGTGCCCGGTGTGGTGCTCACCTGGGTCATGTTTTCGATGACGGCCCGCTACCGGAAGGGCGGCGCTATTGCATGAACTCGCTGGCGCTCGACTTTAGTGAAGAGGAGAAGGAGCCAGAGTAGATAGCGTCTATCCGAGGTTGTTTTTCCGGGGAATCGACAGCGCCGGCGGGATACCGGCGCTGCAATCGTAATCAGCGATATGCTGATGCTGTTCTCGCTTTAGCCTTTGCCAATGCGGAACATCTTTGTGCCGCAGACCGGGCAGACTCCCTGGGTGGCTGGTTTGCCATTCTTCATGGTGATGGCTTTGGTGTCTTTCATCTCTCTCTTGTTGCGACACTTCATGCAGTATGCTTCCATCGGTGCTCCCCCCTAACTGAGATAATCTTCCTTAGAGTAAGTCATCTTCAAGCTGATGTCAAGAGTAAATGCCGTAAAATCACCCCATTTTTGTATATTTTTTACATATATTGTAGTCTTGACAGTGCTAAACTGGTGACATAGACTCTTTCCACTTGTATTATAAGGAGGGTGAAATGCCCACAACAAAGGTTGGTGACATCAACATCTACTATGAGGTTCACGGAGAGGGGGAGCCGCTGGTTCTGATTATGGGTTATGGTGGTAACTCCGGACAGTGGTTCCGGCAAATCCCTGGTCTTTCACAAGAGTATCGAGTTATTGTCTTTGACAATCGCGGTACTGGCCGAAGCGATAAGTCGGATATACCTTACACGATGGATATGATGGCCGGTGATGTTGCCGGGTTACTCGATGCTCTCGATATCGGCGCTGCTCATGTCTATGGTGTTTCCATGGGTGGTATGATTGCTCAGCATGTTGCGCTTAACTATCAGGAGAAGGTAATCGGTCTCGTTCTGGGCTGCACTCTGTGTGGTGGTGAACAGCATAGTGTCGCACCCGATGCTGAGGCGATGACTCTCCTTTTCGATATGGAACGCATGCAGCAGTTGACACCGGAAGAGATGATAAAGGAGACAATGCCGTTCCTTTGCAGCCAGGAGTTTATTGATAACAACCCGGATGTTATTAAGCAGTTCACAGAAAATTCGATGGAATACGTCACGCCGCTTCAGAGTTATTCAAGGCAGGCCGAGGCAATCATGGGTCATGACACCTATGACCGTCTGCCTGATATCAAGGTACCCACCCTGGTTATAACCGGGGATGCCGACCGGATAGTCCCGGCGGAGAACTCAAAGATACTCGCCTCCAGAATACCTGATGCCGAACTTGTCATCCTTGAAGGCATGGGGCATGGGTTTTTTATTGAGGCAGCCGAAGAAGCTAATAATGTAATCACGTACTTCCTGAGAAGGCACCGCCGCTCTGGTTAACTACCTCTGCGGCTCGATAATGACCTTTATCGACTCATCCGCTTCGACGACCAGCTTGAACCCTTCCCCTGTCTCGGCGAGCCCGAGACGGTTGGTTATCATCTGTCGTACTGGTACGGTACCGGCCACAATCAGATCTAGGGCCGTCTGGTAGTCGGTCGGGCTTCCGGCGTAAGAGGTGGTGAGGGTAATGTCGTTGCGGAAGAGCAGGTCGTTTATTGAGAGCGGAATGGTCACTCCGGGGTCGGTGGGGGCAAAGAGGAGGACGGTCCCTCCCCGGTCAACCGATTTCAAGGCTTGGTCAATGGCGGAAATGGCGCCGGTGCAGACAATTACCGTGTCGGCCAGGCGTCCGGAATTGGCCTCACGGAGTCGTGTTGGTACGTCCTCCCTAGAGTGAATAGCGACGTCAGCCCCCAATCTCTTGGCTGCTTCCAGCCGATATTGGCTGATGTCGGTGGCTATTATCCGCCCCACCCCCAGGCTGCGGGCCAGCATCACGTGGAGCAGTCCGGTAATCCCACTGCCGATGACCAGCACGTTGCTGCCCGGCATTACATTCGCTATTCGTTGCCCGCGCAGGACGCAGGCCAGCGGCTCCACGAAGGCGGCCTCTTCGTAGGACACGTTATCGGGTAGCAGGAACACGCCACGGTCGACATTGATTTCCGGCAGGAGGACGTATTCGCTAAAACCTCCGGGGTAGAAGTTCGTTTGACGCAGGGTCTCGCAGGCGGTATGGTGGCCGGTGAGGCAGTAATGACAGACATTGCAGGGGACGTGATGGGCGGCTGTGACGCGATCGCCCACTTGGTAGCTGTATACCCCCTCTCCCACCTCGACAATCTGCCCGCCAATCTCATGACCCAGCACTAGAGGGGCGCGGTCAAGACGGTACCACTCCATGACGTCGCTACCGCAGATACCACTGGCCTCGATTCGTACCAGTAGCTCTCCGGGGCCAATTTCCGGGACAGGCATCTCCTCGATGCGAACGTCCCGGTTGTTGTACCACATTGCTACCCGCATCGTCTCGCTCATATTGTCTTAGTTCCCCTGCTTTTCTTTATTGAATAGTTCTTCGGCCTCCTGTGGGGTTGACTTCTCATGGACGACCGCCCGTATCGCCTTAATCATGGCTATCGGGTGGTCGTTTTGCCAGATATTCCGACCCAGATTGACGCCGATGGCTCCTTTTTGCAGCCCGTCATAGACGAAGTCGAAAACCTCGCGCTCGGTATCGACCTGAGGGCCGCCAGCCAGGATGACGGGGACAGGACAGCCCGTAGTTACCTTTTCGAAGTCCTCGCACCAGTATGTCTTGACAACCCGCGCCCCCAGCTCGGCGGCGATGCGGCAGGCCATCGCCAGGTAACGGGCATCGCGCTTTTCCAGTTCTCGTCCCACGGCGGTGACGGCCATCACTGGGATGCCGTACCTCTCGCCCTCGTTGACGAGCTGTGACAGGTTGAGCAGTGAGTCCTTCTCGTAATCACTGCCGACGAAGATGGAGAGACCCACCGCTGAGACGTTAAGGCGCATTGCCTCCTCCATGCTGGTGGTGATGCCCTCGTTGGCTAGGTCCCCGCCAGCCATGCTGGTGCCGCCGGATACCCTGAGGATGACGGGTTTCGAGTTGTCAGGGTCAACCGATGAGCGCAGTACGCCGCGGGTGATGAAGAGACCATCGGCGTAGGGGAGGAGTGGCTCGATTGTCTTGCGGGGCTCTTCCAGCTTACGGGTGGGGCCCTGGAAGTAGCCGTGGTCTACCGGCAGGACAAGGACATGTCCGTCCTTTTGAATCAACTGTGCCAATCGGTTTGCCATTCCCCATTCCATCGGATAACCCTCCTTTACTGGCCTGATTCGGCGTCCCCATTATACTACTATTTATACTACTGTTTTGGGAATGCTTCGCCTTCTTCTTGCCCGGCAGCTGGTGCGGACCCGTGGAATTGTACAATGAGCCACTTGTCTCCCCGTCGCTCCAGCACGAAAGTCAATCGTACCTGCAAAAGGAGTTCCTGGTCGCCGGTGTTGGCGTTAACAGTAGCATCGGCTGCCGCCCATGCTACTGAACCCGCAGCTGAAACGGTATGACAATCAACCTGTAAGGATGCATCCCTGAATTGGGCAAAATCACGTTTGAAAAGGTCCTTTATCTCGACCAGCCCGATGCGCTTCTCATCGCTTCCTGTCCCAATGACAACCACATCAGGGTCTGGGGCATACAGCTCCAGCATTGCATTTAGATCTTGCTTGGCGAATGCGTCAGCAAACCTGTTCACGACATTAATCACGGCAGCTTCTGTCTCTGGGTTCGCTTTCATAGCCTTTCCAACCTCCGTTATATATTACTTCCAGTCGTGACAAGAAGTGCCTCGGCAACTAATTGCACCTAGCGAAATTGGTTAAGAGTCTTGGTTGTCCTGCCATAATACATCAATGTTACCAGCGTGAACCCATTCTATGATAAAGGCTTCTCCGTAGCAATAGGGGAGTCTAATAGGACTATTCAAGCTTGACCAATAACACCGTTCGACCAAATCGTACGCTCGGTCTTCCTGTTATTTCAAAGCCAACATCTCGAGCTTCTCGCATTAATTGCCGGAATGCTCTTAAGCCTACATGAATTATCGGCTCCGTAACGAAAAATTGCCCTCCGTTTTTAAGTAGCTCATAAATCTCTTCGAGGAAAGTCCTCACATCTGGTACTTCATGTACCATGAAGAAGGCTACCGCAAAGTCCACTTCTTCTTGCAGACCGATACGCTCGGGGCTGCAGAGGTGGATGCGAATGCGGTTCGATAACCCTGCCCTCACCGCTCTCTCTTTTACGATGCTGAGCATCTTGGGCTGCAGGTCAGCAGCGATAACCAGACCTTCCTCGCCAACAAGTTTGGCAAGCCCTAAGGATGTGAAACCGGCGCCGCAACCTACGTCTAGTACAGTCATTCCGGTTTCCACGTAGGGGGCAAAGATTTTTTGAGGGTTGTGGACAAGGGGACGCAGGCGATTATCAATTATGGGTGCCAGCTGCCATGGGCAAACAAGCTTTTTCCTCTCGATAATTGAACTGTCAATATGTTCGATTTTCATGTCATATCTCCTTTAAAGTTTAGCTACTAAACAATAAATCATCAAAAAAATTACTCCTTTCTTCTTCTTTTCTCGTATTCGTCTAGCATTTGATAGATGTCATCCACTGCTGAATTTATTCTTTCGAGCTTACTTCTAAGCTGGTCTCCATAGTATTCGCGGGCCATGTCCAGAGTATCCATATGGAACTTTTCATGGTTGTGAAAGCCGGTCCAACCGAGCGCAGTAAGTTTTGGTACAACCTCCTTATTGTTACCCGGTGCGTGTGTTTTTTTTACCAGGTCTTTTCTTAATAATTTATTGATAGTCTGTGATACGGCTCCCTTGGTGACACCTGTATGCTCTGCTAGTTTGGTAACATTAATTCCTGGGTGCCTGCCAATAGCTTGAACTGTATGTATTTCCTTCGTGTGCATTAATACACCGGTACCAAAACTGAGTGATGGCGTGTGCATCGACTCCATCTTTGTAATCACCTGCTCAAGTTTCTGCAGAATTTCCTCGTAGATTGTATTTATATCTGTCATGACAGATATAGTATAGTACCTAAACTATATTTTGTCAAGACCTAGTGATATTGAAGAAGTTATAATTTGATTATGAAGACGTGTGTTTCTTATAATCACATAGAACGGGTCAATAAAGCCTGTTCTGCTTAAATGATGTGGAGAATAATACGGAGGTTGAGATGAAGGTCGTTGCCATCGGAGGCAGTCCAAGATTACACGGTAACACCAACTACCTGATTGACCAGGCTCTTGATGAGTTGGCTTCTCATGGAATTGAGACCGAGAAGATTGTATTGAACGAGTACAAAGTTGGGCCCTGCCAGGCCCATGAGAACTGTGCTTCATTTTCAGAGTGCCAGCAGAAAGATGATGGTCAGTGGATACTGGAAAAGTTCAGTCAGGCAGATGGGGTTATTCTGGCCAGTCCGGTCTATTTCGGTTCTATCTCGGCGCAGATGAAAGCCTTCATGGACAGGAGTTTTTTCCTTTTCAGTCATGGTATGGCACTGAACTTTAAATGTGCTGGTCTGATTGCGGTTGCGGGACGCCGTGGCGCTGATGCGACCGTAGAGGAGTTGAGAAAACTTGTCAGACTGGCCGGATCAGAAATACTGACTCTGAGCGGAAATTCTGGTTCGCCCGATATTGACCCAAAGACACAAACGGAGCTAATTGAGCAAGCTAAGACTATGGCGAAGCAAATGGCAGAAATACTAACTGCCGGAAGCAGTTAGTGCTAGACGGTATCTGGAGGGTCGTCTTTATGAGGACTTCTGTTTATCAGCAAAAAACGATCTACTGCTCAGATATAATTCCGCGCTTATAGTAGATTTCATTTTCGCCGATGTGTTCGTCATTGTAAACAACGTGGATATACTGGCCTGTTGCTATAATCGGGTGTGCGGCCATGACGTCAGCACCAAGGGCGAGAACACAATCGGAGAGCACGTGTTCTTCACTCCAGGTGTCGCCGTTATCCGAGGAGAACATATAGTAGAGGGATTGGTTGCCATCACGTTCGTCACACCAGACTAGGTGGACAAGCTCGTCACTCGCTGCCAGAACAGGCCAGAATGATTGCCCCGGATTCTGCGTTAATCTCCGGTCCTGCGACCAGTTCTGTCCACCATCGGTACTTTTCTTGTAGTAGACTTCATTGCTCCCATCCCTGTTGTCCCGCCATACCAGGTGTAAGTTGCCGTTCTGCACAACGATTTTAGGGTGTTTTGATTCCCCAGGGTTGTTGGTCAGCCGCTCAGCTGGTGCCCAGCTGACGCCAACATCCACGCTGCGTTTATAGTAAATCTCCAGATTCCCATCACGAGCATCCTGCCAGACTAGGTGGATTGTGTTGCCGCTAACAGCCGGGAAAGGAAATTCGGCATCGATGCCGTCTGGCGTTAGGAGAATATCCTCGCTCCAGGTGACACCAGCGTCAACTGAGTGTTTCTGGTAGATTTTAAAGGTTCCCATGCGATTGTCCCGAAAGAAAAGATTCAGAGTGCTGCCATTTACCACGGGGAACGGGCATCCCGACAGGCCAGGGTTGTAAGTGATTCTGGTCTCAGGTCCCCAGTCAGCACCTCCATTTGTACTCTTGGAAAAATAGTCCTCAAAGTTACCGTCACGATTGTCGCGCCAGAACAGGTACACAGTGTCCCCGTTTACGGCAAAGTCTGCCCTTATGGAATAAAGAGGGTCGTTTGAAATCATTGTGTCTGAAACCTGCCAGGTTACCCCGCTATCATTGCTACGGTTATAGAAGATTTCGCGATTCTCACCTCCAAGCCGCTGGTCAACCCAGGCGAGGTGTATCGTGCCGCCATTAACCCCTAAAGTAGGATAGAATGACGGAGCGCCTGTAGCTGTGATTTGTACTTCGCTCTCCCATGTCACTGAGTAGGTTGGTGTTTCTTCCTCTTCTTCTTCCTCTTCTTCTTCCTGCTCACCTGGTTGTGTTCCACCGCAAGACCATACCACCACAGTCAGTGCCACAAGACAGCACACAAGTAGCCACAAAAATTTCGCCTTCATTTTCTGTTGTACCTCTTTTTACCCGCGCTGTTTATCTACAGAATACTAAGCATAGCCCTGTGCTGGAGCTCTGTCAACACATATCCTGAGCGTAGTGTTGATTGCGCAAGACACAAGATAGTATGAAGAGGTAATAAATCAATCTCTTGTTGGGTTCGAAGGGTTCAAATTACATTTGCCGACAATTATGTGGTACCAAGTGAAACATGCTTGTGTCAGACACTAATCAGTAGCGGGTCGTTTTGTTAATATATGTATGGCTGAATAAAGTATTACTGGCTATCTCCTTGGTTTTGTACTCTTTTGATAGCCAGTAATGCTTCTTCTGGTTGCTGATCTCTTGTTCTGTCATCGGTACTACGTCTTGGCGGGCTGATGGGCTGCTTCCTGGATCTTGGTTTCCGCCCGGGCTCTGGCTTTCCCGGCCCTCCAGACTGCAATGCCACACACAGCGGCGGCGATCAGCAGGGGGGCGACTACGTAGATTCCCAGTGCCATTAAGATTGTTAGTGCGGTCTCCATTGATTTCACCTCCTTATGTATTTTCAAAACCCCGGTTAATTTCTTTTTTATCCTTGCCCTTTTTCTATATATACATTAGCATTCATAATGGTAGCTGCAATCGTTTTTAATACCTGTCCTTGTGGGAACCAAATACTGCAAAAACCCCCCATCTATGCAGGCCTGTAGGCGTGCCTTAAACGGGCTAATATACCCGATGCCGGGGAGTATAATGGCCTTCTCCGGAAAGGTTTGCTTGATTTTATAAGCCCCAGAGTTCTTTTCGGTGTTCCTTGCGACTGTACAACTCCTGATATATAATTAAAACCGCTCCGAAGGTAGCAATCCATGCCTTTTATCGAAGTCAATCACGTTTCGAAGACCTACGGTGACAGGACGGTGGTCAATGACCTCTCCTTTGATGTCAATGGTGGTGAGATATTCGGTCTGATAGGCCCGAATGGCGCCGGTAAGACGACGACCATCAGGATAATGATGGACCTTATCAAGCCCGACTCGGGAGATGTGTTAATCCTTGGCCAACGTCTTGGTGAGGCCACCAAAAACGACATTGGCTATCTGCCTGAAGAAAGGGGTCTCTACCTCAATCTGACTGTGGTCGAGTCCCTCACCTATTTCGCCTCCCTGAAACGTATGGAGGCTCATCGGGCGGCCACTAGGGCTGATGAGTTGCTCGCTCGGGTAGACCTGCTGCCTCACAAGCAGAAGAAAATAAAGGAGCTGAGCCGTGGCATGGGGCAGTTTGTCCAGTTCCTCGTCACCATCATCCATGAACCCAGAGTCATTATCCTTGACGAGCCCTTTGCTAACCTGGATCCTGTTAATACCGAGTTAATCAAAGATATGGTGTTTGAGCTGCGAAATCAGGGTACGGCCATCATTCTCAGCACACATCGGATGAACGAGGTGGAGGAGCTGTGCGACCGCATCCTGATGATAAACGAAGGGCGTACTGTCCTTTACGGTGACCTGGCTGAGATTAAATCGCGCTACCGGAGCAACTCGGTTCTGCTGGAGCATGAGGGCGAACTGGGAGAGGTGAGCGGCGTTATCCGGAGACAGGACCACGATGGCCGTACTGAGCTCTTTCTGGATAGCGAAACGACGCCCCAGCAGGTATTGGCACAACTGCTTGGTCAGGGTGTGACGGTTAATCGTTTCGAGGTGGCTACCCCTCCCCTCCACGATATTTTCCTTCAGGTTGTCGGTGAGCGCCAGTAAATACCGTTGACATAAAAACAAAGACGGGAATGTCTACTACGTGTTACACTATACGGGTGTGATTAACAGCTAAGGTAATACGAAAGATGGTTAAGGAGTAAAGCACCTATGCTAGTCGTGATGAAAGCTGACGCTACCGAAGAACAGGTTCAGGCGGTTATCCAGGAAATCGAGAAGATGGGTTACCGTGGAGTTCCAATGCCGGGTGCTCAGAGGACCGCTGTTTGTATCGTTGGAAATGAAGGGCCAGTTGAAGATTCACGACTTCTGTCACTGGATGGGGTGAAGGAGACTATCAGAGTTACCAGGCAATATAAGCTGGTTAGCAGGGAGACAAGACTAGATTCAACAGTAATATCCGTAGGTGACATAAAAATAGGGGCAGGAAAGCCAGTAATCATGGCTGGCCCATGTGCTGTTGAAAGCGAAGACCAGGCATTAAGTATTGCGAGGCATGTTAAGGAGCATGGTGCCACGATTTTCCGGGGTGGTGCCTTCAAACCAAGGACGTCTCCTTATAGCTTCCAGGGGCTGGGCGAAAAAGGTTTGAGAATATTGGACAAAGTCCGGAGAGAAACGGGTCTATACATCGTCACTGAGGCTACCGATAGTGAAAATCTTAAAATCGTCGAAGAATACACTGATATTATTCAAATTGGCGCAAGGAATATGCAAAACTATTCTTTGCTTAAACTTGCCGGTCATGTCTCGAAGCCGGTCTTATTAAAAAGAAGCTTCGCAGCTACCATTGATGAGCTGCTAATGGCGGCTGAGTATATCATGTCAGAAGGGAATAGCCAGATCATTTTATGTGAAAGAGGAATACGAACCTTTGCCGATAACACAAGAAACACTCTGGATTTGAGTGCTATACCTGCAATTAAAGAAGCAAGTCATCTTCCTATCATTGTTGACCCCAGCCATGCTGCCGGGAAGAGAGAGTATGTAATACCTTTATCAAAGGGCGCTATCGCCGTGGGTGCCGATGGTCTGCTGGTAGAAGTCCATAATGACCCATCACAGGCACTTTCTGACGGGCCACAATCTCTTTATCCTCAGCAGTTTGAAGAATTGATGCAAGCGATAGGGCAACTCAGTCATAACTGACATCATCAGTATGTCTGTACGCGTGTAATTTTTTGGTTAGTCTCTAATAGTTTGCTGGCCTTCTTCTAGGACTCCATTGACAACAACTTTTCGAAACATTACAATCAACCTTTCAGTACAATACTGATACGTACCACCCAACCCGACCTCCACACTAGCAAGATTCTGGTTGATAGGCGGGAGAGGAAGGCAGAAGAGGCACTGGAATCGCTACTATGAGGCGGACAGTGCCTTTTTGGTTTGGAGGGAGTAATGGAAATTAAAGAACAGAATGAACAAAGGATGGTAGTTGCACCTAGTCGCAGCGAGGTGGTTAGGGAGATTATCTACTTGGTGATTGCACTAGTCTGCATCCTTGTATCTGTTGTGCTAATAATTTTGGTAATATCCATTCTCGGCGAGTTAGAAATCCCGGGGCTCTCTATATTGTTCCTGTTACTTTTCGTGTTGGTTGGACTGGTTGGTTTGTCGGTACTACTGTGGATATTGGGTAGATTCATCGGTAGCAAGATAACCATAGACAAAATCAGTCAGACCGTTACATTCACAAAACGACCGTTCTTATTGGTGCACAGGAAGCGTGAGATTCTGTTTTCCGTTGTCAAGGGCGTGTACGCGGTTCGCGAAAAAAATGGGTCGCTGGTGGCATTGGATACCAACGTGTCGAATGCTGGGTAGCAAACATTGACACAGGCGACGAGGCGATATTCCTCGACCATGATACAGATATGCTGAGAATACGTAATCTCAGCCAAGAGGTCGCTGATGTCCTCAGGAAACCAGTAACAGGGTTAGTAAAAGAAGAGACTCGTGAAGAGGCAACGGAGGAATTCGTAGAAGGGTTGATGAAGGAACGTGAAAGGAGACAGCGTAGATAGAATCGTCAGATAAATGGCGGTGACTGGTACTCTTTTGCGTAGTTAGGAGGTTATAAGAATGCGAAACAATGAAGCCCGTGAACCAACAAGGGAAGAAGTGGTAGCCAGGTGGAGCGAACGAGCGCAAGAAGAACGTTCTGAGTTGAAAGCAGAGCAGGAAGAAGAAAAAGCTCGGCTGGAGTCGCTGGAGCAGGAATTCTGGAAGACTACTAAAAGAATTAAGGAACACAACCCGTTCCATTTGGTTATTGTACCTCCTTACGACTCGGGGTTTCTCTTATGGCGGTTACTTTGGCTACATGGAACGACTATTAGTGTAGATAAGCCCACTGAGAGTATTACAACTGAGAGGCGAATCTTCATCTCGTTTAAGACACAGCAGGTTATACCGTTTTCAGCCATTCAGAGGGTAGTCGTAGAATATTTCCCAGAAAGTGGCTCTGGGCCCAATACTAGTATTGCAGGAATGTCCGTCTACCTTGATACAGGTAGTGAGAAAATCAGAATTGAAGAACATACTAATCCCAAGACTAATAATCTGCTTGCCTTGGGAAGAGGAATCAGTAATTTTATTGGAAAGGGATTTGAATTTGTTGATCATGATAACACTGACCCACTGTCGAGAATCAGCCGAGCCTATACATTGAATTCATAGTCACAATCCGTTGTACTAACAGGTCTCCAATGGTCTGCTGGCCTTCTTTTGTCCAGTTAAGCCACCCGCCGTAATCCCCTGCCAATAGCTCTTTACACTCACACTCATTGTTACAAAATATATGTATGTAATAAAGCAGTGGAGCTTAGTGAGTGGTACAGACAAATTTCTTGACTACCACGAAATAATCTTAGATACTATTCATGGGTAAGTACCAGTGAATAAGACGCTCCTGATTTTTAGGCACGAATTCTTTAATCTTATAAGGCGGAAGGGCTTTATCATCTGGCTGGTGGCGTTTCCGGTGATTGGTTTCAGCGCTATCGGTATTTACATGATTGTTCAGGGTATTGGTACTGGCGACCGGGATTTGCCCGTTATTGGCTACGTGGACGAGTTTGGTGGATTCGGTGAATACACAGTACAGGGAGAGCTTATCTTCATTCCCTTTAATTCACAGGAGGAAGCCACCGATGCCATGCTCATTGAGGACATTGACGAGTTTTTTGTTATTCCGGAGGACTATCTGGTGCAGGGGGTAGTTTACAGGTATGTCCTCGAAAAAGAACTGGACGTCCCGGGTGAGACCCGCTCGGCTATGATAAGCTTCTTGCAGAGCAATCTCCTCGAAGGGCAGATAAACCCTGAGATAACCGAGCGAGTGAAGTCGCCGATGCTGCTGGCGAGTGTCAGGCTTGACGAGAGCGGTAACATTGCCGAAGACCAGGGCGGAGTTGCGGCCTTCGTTGTCCCGACGATATTTGCCTTTCTACTGGTCATGGCCATCGGTAGCTCTTCAGGCTACCTTCTTCAGGGTCTGGGTGAGGAGAAGGAGAACCGGGTCATGGAGGTCCTGCTCTCGTCCGTCTCTCCTCAACAGTTGCTGACTGGGAAGGTCCTCGGGCTCGGTGCTGGTGGATTGTTGCAGGTACTTGTCTGGCTGGGCTCACTTGTTATACTGACACAGTTGGCTTCAAATGTTGTTGGTGGGGTTCTGGAAGGGCTTCAGGTATCGGGCAGTATGCTAATACTGGGAATCGTTTATTTCATCCTTGGTTACCTCCTCTTTGCTGTCATCCAGGCAGGTATGGGAGCTGTTGGAGCCAACGCCAAGGACAGCCAGCAGATGGTGGTGGCGCTGATGCTACCCGCAGTCTTGCCTTTGTACATCTTTATCTTCTTTCTCCGGGACAATCCGGACCATGTTGTTGGAACAGTACTGACACTGATTCCAATCACTGCCCCGATGTCGGTCTTTGTTCGCCTTGGCCTTTCCGAAATTCCTTTATGGGAGCTGCTTGTCGGTATAGGATTGATGATAGCCGGGATTATCGGTAGTCTTTTATTGGTGTCGAAGGCTTTCCGCATTTTCCTGTTGATGTATGGTAAGACACCGAGTCCACGTGAGATAATTCGCTATCTTAGAGAAAGCTAACCGGCGGCGGTTTCACTCTCCTCTTATCCGTGAAGATGTTAAGTGGCAGTAAGGGTTCCTATGAGGCAGACAAGTTAAGGGGAGTCGAAGAGGGGTGTAGCCCCTCTAATTTTTTCTCCCCCTTCCCCTCTGGGGAAGGGTTCACCCTGACTTCGTCGTGAGCTCAGTCGAACGAGTGGTTCTCCCTGAAGGGGATACAGGCCCGCCTGCCATAGTCCTCGCCTGCCGAAGTCGTACGGCGAGCAGGCCGAAGGGACGGCCTGCTTGCGCTAAAGCTTCAGCGAAGGCAAGCGGGCAGGGGATGGGGTCGACACAATCAAATAGAGGTGAATCCCAGGATAATCCGTTTTCTCACCCTCCTGAATCATGTGAATGAGAGCACGGCCTTGAGACATGGTCCTGATGAGAGTAAAATAGCCACAGGTAACTGCGTGGTAACGCTGGCCTGACGATGAATATTGAGATAGGTATTATCGGGTTGCCTCAGAGTGGTCGGACGACATTTTTTAATGCCCTGACTAGAGGCGAAGCAGACACGGCCAAGCACACTCAGGCAGGTGCAGCACACGTGGGGGTGGCCAGTTTCGCCGACCCGCGACTTGACACATTGACCGATATCCTCAAGCCCAATAAAACCATACCTATAACGGTATCATACGTAGATATCGGCGCATCGGTTAAGGGACTGGTTGAAGGCAAGGGCATCGGTGGCCAGTTACTGGCCCAGTTGAGCAAAGTCGATGCCCTGATTAACGTCGTCCGCGAATTTCAGAATGATAGCATACCTCATAGTGAAGGTAGCCTGGATGTGGCCCGGGATATAGCGGCGATGAACCTGGAGATGGCTTTTTCTGACCTGATTATTATCGAGCGCAGGCTGGGCAGAATCGAGGAGTCTCTGAAAGGGGCCAAGCCGGCTGAGCGCCAGCCTTTCCTCCATGAGAAGGAACTACTGGCGAAGGTAAAGACCGGTCTGGAAGAAGAGGTACCTATCCGGGAGCAGGAGTTGACCGGGGAGGAGATAAAGGCCATCAACAATTTCCAGTTTCTCACTGCCAAGCCACTTCTGATTGTTGTTAATATCGGTGAAGACCGTCTGCCGGAGGCGGAGACACTGGAGACTGAATTGAATGCTACTTACGCGCGGCCGAAGTGTCGTGTTGTTGCGCTATGTGGCAAGCTGGAGATGGAACTGTCCCAGCTTGATAGCGAGACGGCTGCCACCTGGCAGGCCGAATTTGGCCTGACCGAGTCCGGGTTTGCCCGGATTATCCGGGTCTCATATGAGCTACTCGGGCTGGTCTCATTTTTCACCATCGCTTCGGCTGAGGTCAGAGCCTGGTCGGTGCCGAGTGGAACGGTAGCTCCGGTGGCTGCCGGGAAGATTCATTCGGATATGGAGCGTGGTTTTATCCGGGCTGAGGTCATCAGCTTCAATGACCTCGTCAAATGCGGCAGTCTCGCCGAAGCCCGTAAGAGGGGACTGCTCAGGACGGAGGGTAAGAGTTATACAGTACAAGACGGCGATGTGATTACCTTCCTGTTTAGCATTTAGCGTCAGAGTGCCTATAGCGGCCAGCCCAGCCATTCAAAGAGACCAATCATCCTTAGTCCCAAATAGAAGGTGATGAGGATAAAGATGTAGGCTAGCCGCCTGTCAGGTGTACGGCGAGCTATCGTTGCCCCGATCTGCGCCATGACTATGCTGGGGACAGCCAGTAACAGCCATGCTTGTAGGTTGACATAACCAAATGAATAGACAGGCAGGTCCGGGGCCCCGATACCGTTGCTGATGTAGCCGATAATACCACCGATGCTGGTGAGTATCATCATGGCCAATGACGTGGCCACGGCGTTGTGTATCTTAAAACGGAGTATCAGTGTCATAATAGGGATAGCCAGTACTCCCCCTCCCATTCCCAGAAGCCCGGCAGCAAAGCTCATAAACAGCGCCCAGACGCCCCACAGCCAGCGATTAGTCACAGGTGCCTCTTCAATATCAGGCTGTTTGGCGGTGAGCATCCTGATGCCACTAACGATGATGATAGCACCAAAGGTTATCTTTAGGGCTTCTCCGGGGAGATTAGTGGCCAGGGTTGCACCGGCCAGGCTGCCGGCCAGACTGCAACCACCCATGATAACCGCAGCCTGCCAGAACACGGCTCCCTGTCTGTGATATCTCCAGGTACCGCTTATGGCGGTGGGGAAAATGACCAGCATATTAGTCCCGAAGGCCAGCTTGATGGCTATATCTGTTGGGATACCCATATCGGAATAGATGGCATATTGCACCGGGGTCATAATGAAAGCGCCGCCCAGACCCAGGAGACTGCCGGCAAAACCAGTAACGGCGCCGGTTGCCAGCAGGATAACTATGTGGGCAATTGTCATATTAACCAGTCTTTGCTACCTACTCCAATTAGGGGTGATTTCCCATTATAAATCTTCTGCCGATTGAGCGCCAGACTGTAAACTATCTTGGCCTTACCCTGATGGCCTTATTTTATAACATGCGTCAAATTGAGAAGGGCGGTCATTGTTGCTATAATGTTTTCACTACGGGGCTGTAGCTCAGCTGGGAGAGCGCCTCCTTTGCACGGAGGAGGTCAGGGGTTCGAGTCCCCTCAGCTCCACCAAAGGTATCGAACAGTAGTCTGGACGTAATAGAATTCTAAGCAGAAGAGCCACAAGATGACGATTGACACCCATGCTCACCTGTTCATTCGGGAGTTCTATGGGGAAGGCCTGTGGAATGGCTACACTCGCCTCAACGCTAGCTGGCGGCCCGCCACGGTAACGCAAGAGGAGGCTGAGGAAGAGGTACGGAATACCGTCCTGCCCTCGTGGTGGGAGGACCGCGATGGTTTGGAACATGTCTGGCGCATGGACGAGGCGGGCATCGAGAAATGTATTTTGCTCTATATTGATTTCGGTTTTCTATTTCCACGCGAGGGAGCACCATCGGTTGTAGAACAGAACCGCTACATCAGTGAGGTAGTCAGTAAACATCCGGACCGCTTGATTTACTTTTGCGGGATTGACCCAAGAAGAGACGATGCCGTTGACCTTTTTGAGAAGTGTTTCACCGAGTTTGGTGCCCGTGGACTAAAACTGTATCCTAGCACTGGTTTCCTGCCTGCTGACAAGGAGGTTTATCCTCTATATGAGAGAGCAGCTGCCTGGGGGTTACCGGTCTACTTTCATATGGGCCCTCAGAGCCCGCCATATAAGAATGAGGGTAATACCCACCCATCACTTCTATTGCGAGTATTAGTTGATTTTCCGGAGCTTACTGTAGTCGTCGCACACCTTGCCAATGAGTACTGGCGTGACTTGTTAGCCCTTGGTAGAGTACGAGAGAACGTATATTGTGATATCTCCGCCAAGCAGATCGTTGCTAAAGAGAACTTCGGACAATTCTGCCACATCCTGAGACGGTACCTAGACGAATTCGGCAAGGAGCGAGTATTGTTCGGTACCGATGCTCCCCTGCTGGAAAGGGCGGCATCCAGCAGTGAATGGGTCGACATCGTTAGAGGTCTTCCACAGAACGCTCCAGAGGACTGCCGTTTTACCGAGCAGGAAATCGCTGACCTAATGGATGGTAACGCCAGCCGGTTGCTGGCAACCATCCCTGAGGCCTCGGATCTTGGTTGAGATAAGGAGGTAATCTGAATGACAATTGATGTCCATTGCCACCTTTATGCAGAGGGATTCTACAATGAGTCATTTGTCGGGCCAACGGCAATCAATACAGAGCTCGGAGGGACTTCTGGCTGGCACAGCCTCGATCCGGATGGCTCCGGTCATATCCAACGTATGAATGAGGCGGGTATCGATCGGTGCAATATACTACACATTGATATGGGGGTCCTCTTTGGTGAGGGTGCGTTAGCAATAGAGCAACAGAACCATCACATTAGTGAGGTAGTTCGGAAACACAAAGACCAATTCACCTGGTTTTGTGGTGTTGACCCACGCCGAAAAGAAGCAGCTGAGCTTTCCGAAAAGTGCATTAGTCAGTGGGGAGCTAGCGGAATCAAGCTCTACCCAACGACCGGCTTCTTGCCGGCAGACAAAGAGTGTTACCCTCTTTACGAGGTTGCAGTATCGAAACAAGTGCCTGTCTACTTCCACATGGGACCAGAGGCCCCACCATACAAGAACGAGGGCAACGCCCACCCATCCGGGCTGTTACGGGTACTGGTAGACTTCTCCGGGCTGACTGTAGTGGTGGCCCACCTTAGTTTTGAGTACTGGCGTGACCTAATTACCTTAGGTAAGGTCTGTGATAATGTCATGGCGGATTTCTGTGCCTGGCAACGTATTGCCCAGCGGAGCTACGACCAGTTCTGCCACATTCTAAGGAGGTTCCTTGACCAGTTCGGTAGTGACCGTGTCATGTTTGGCACAGACGCCCCACTGGTAGAGCTGGCAATGTCGAGCAAGGAATGGGTCGAGATGGTGAAGCGCCTTCCTCACGATTCCCCAAAGGGAGTGGCGTTCAGCGAGGAAGAGATAGGTGCTCTTCTCGATGGGAATGCACGGCGTTTGTTCGCCACCATCAAACAACAGGTTGACTAAACAGCTCGGTTTCCCGATAAGTAGCTCTCACCTCAAATAAGCTTACGTTATTTGTTTAGTATGCTGGAGGCTTGCGAGGTTGTCATGGCGTTAAGAACGAGTGAAGTAGACAGTCAACGCAATCCTGATCTTGTTTGACAGCCAAGTATTTGGAGCATATCATGGGCACTAACATGAGAATACGGTAGTGAGGAGTAAACATGCTACCGCTCGAAGGTATCAGGGTTATCGAGTTGTGTCACTGGGTGCTCGGTCCAACTTGTTGCCGTGCACTTGGCGAGATGGGCGCCGATGTCATCAAGATAGAGGACCCGAAGGGCGGAGACCCAGTGCGGGGTTTATTACCGCCGAACGCGATGACCGAACGAGGCCTGGGGGTAATAAATCCTTTCTGGGAGCAATGGAATGGCAGTAAGCGCGCTATTGTCATTGACCTCTCGAAGGAAACTGGTAAAGAAGTTGCTCTTAAGCTGTTAAGCCAGGCCGATGTCTTTGTAACGAACTACCGCCCCAAGGTTATAGATCGGCTTGGCCTAGACTACCAGAGTATCTCCAGCCTGAACCCGAAGATTATCTATGCGCAGGCGACTGGTTTTGGTTCCATGGGACCAGACCGGGATCGAGCGGCCTTCGATGATACAGTCTTCTGGATACGTGCCGGTATCATGTCCACCCTCGGCGAGCCTGACGCACCGCCAGTGCCGCTACGCGGTGCTATGGGAGACCTGACCAGTGCCGTCTTCCTTGCAGGCGCAATAGTAGCAGCTTTATATGCACGGGACCGCTCTGGTCTTGGGCAGAAGATAGACATCTCGTTACTCTCTACGGGCATGTGGGTAGCTGGGGAAGATATGCAGCGCCGCCTAACCTGGCGAGAGCGTGGCGGTAACCGTAAGTATGGTCGTAAGGAAGCTCCAAACCCACTCCGTAACACGTATCAGACTGCCGACGGTAAGTGGGTGTTCTTCATGATGTTGCAGACTGACCGCTATTGGCCGGCCGTCTGTCGAGCAATCGGGCGGGAAGACCTGGTAGATGACCCTCGCTTTGACTGCCATCAGAAACGCATGCAGAACCACCGTGAGATAATCGCACTCTTAGATGAGGTTTTAGTAACCCGGACACTGGATGAGTGGGCAGAACGTTTCGAAGAGTATAGCCTTGTCTGGGAAGCCGAGACAACAATCGCCGAGGTTGTAGCAGACCCACAAGTTACCGCAAACGACCTTGTGGCCGAACTCCCCCATTCCTCGGGTGAAATTATGCAACTACTCCGCCTTCCGTTCCAGTTCAGTAATACACCGATTGCTCCCAGAACGCCAGCGCCGGAGTTTGGTCAGCATACCGAGGAGGTTCTGCTGGAGTTAGGCTACAATTGGGACGATTTAACCCAAATGAAGGAACAGGGCACGATACTGTAAGAGGTGCCTCGGTCACTAGCATTAACCGGCATGTAGGAGGTTCTAATGGAATATAAAACGGTGCTCTATAAGAAGCAAGATGGCATCATCGTTATTAGCCTTAACCGTCCCGAAAAGCTCAATGCTATAGACGGGCAGCTCAGTAGAGATTTCTTGGCAGCGCTTATGGAGGCTGAGGCTGACACTGAGGCTAAGGTGGTCATCATTCGAGGCGAGGGAAGAGCCTTCTGTGCCGGCTTTGACCTTTCCCAGTCCGGCTCACCAGAAAGGCAGGTACCTCTTGAGTACCAACGCGACACCGGGCAAAACATCACCCGGGCAATGATGCGAATGCCCAAGATTGTCATTGCCGCCGTGCATGGCTATGCCATCGGTGCCGGACTGGAGTGGACCATGGGTGCTGACTTGCGGGTTGTCGCCGAGGGAACACAGTTCGGCGCCACCGAGACGAACGTCGGGCAGACGGTGACTAATGCGGGTACTAAGCTGCTGACACACCACATCGGACTGTCCAAGGCGAAGGAGCTTTACTTCACCAATGAGTTCATGGATGCTGAGGAAGCACACCGCCTCGGCTACGTCAACAAGCTCGTTCCTCCTGATAAGCTGGAAAGTGCCAGCATGGAGATGGCTAAGAGGATCGACCAGAACTCCGGTCTGTCATTGATGCTGACCAAGCAGGCTGTCAACCGGGCGCTGAGCATGTCGATTGAAGAGACGCTGCAGATGGAGACACGTGACTCGCAGCTCAACGCCCTTAGTCCGTCCCAGCAAGAGTATGGCAGGGCTGCCATGCAGCGCCTGCAGGACAAGAAGAGGTGAAGCCAATGATCATTGATTTCCGTGTCACTGTCCCATACGCGGAGTACGGTGAAAGATCTAGACATGAAGGTTCGACCAGGCGAGCAGGAGAGGGTACGAGCCGGGGATATAGTCGTGTTTACCGCGAGAACCTCCAGGGCGACTGGAGATCCACGGTCGAGAACATGCTAGCGAGTTTGGACGAGGCAGGTATAGACAGATCTGTTATCCAAGCAGAGTATGGTGGCAGCGGCGACTATCATGCTCTTAACGATGCCGCCGCCAAGATTGCTCACGACCATGCAGACAGGTTCCCGGCAGCCTTCATGTGCCTCAACCCGCTTGTTGACGAAGATATGGTCAAAGTACTCGAGCGTGGTGCAAAAGAACAGGGATTCCGTGGAGTTAACATCCAGGCCTGGGCGGTGCGGGTCAGCAGCACAGACAGCCGCTTCTGGCCGGTGTATGCCAAGTGTCAGGAGTTGGGTTTGATTGTAACTGTTCACTCGTCAATCAGCTTCAACGTGGATCGTGTACTGGACTATTCTCATGTAAGTCACCTTGACAAGATTGCCTGCGACTTTCCCGAACTGAAATTGGTGGCCAATCACGGCGGCTGGCCTTGGGTTCTCGAGATGATAGCAGTCGCCTGGAAACATTCAAACGTATATATAGAACTCGGTGGCGTTTCTCCAAAGTACTTTGGCACGCCAGGTTCTGGATGGGAGCCACTGATGCAGTATGGCAACAGTCTGCTTCAGAACCAGGTGCTCTTTGCCACAGACAGCATGCTACCGCACAGGCGTTGCGTTGACGAGCTGCGAGCACTGCCTCTAAAGAATGAGGTCAGAGATAAATGGCTTGGCGACAACGCTTCAAGATTACTGGGCTTGTAGGTCATTAGGAAGACTTCTACTGTTCAATTCCCTATCGTATCGTAAACGAAGAGGTCAGGGGTTCGAGTCCCCTCAGCTCCACAAGCCCCTTCTTTGTAGTTATAGTATCCTTTTTACCCCGGCCATAAATCATGGTATAGTTTGACAGGCAGAGTATTATTTGATAATCTCAAGCAAGACTCGTTTCCTTAGGATGATTTAATAGATGGCTATGAGAGAACTCGACCAAGTATCACCTGATTTCTTTACCCCAATATTAGTGTACGAGTATAGAAAGTCCGCTCGGATTTCCCGCTAAAGCGGGGACTCTTGGCGGACTCTTCCAAGGTGCCCTCAGGGCCCCACACAGACACATCCAAAAAAGAACGCTATAGACATCCGTTGATTTCAAGACCCTGAGAAGGCTTACCTTCCCGGGGTTTTATTTCAATCAGGTACTTATGCCAATGACGAGGAGGAACATTATATGAGTGAAAAAAGGTATGGACCCACAACCATAACGCCAAACTTCTATCAACTGGGTATGCATTCTTATCCCGCTTATCTATCTATGGGAGATGATGGCATGCTCATTGAAGGCGGTACCGGGGCCACCTTCGATATTATCGTAGAGCAGATTAAGGAGTTGGGTATTAATCCGGAGCGTATCAAGTACCTTGCCCTGACTCACACCCATCCCGACCACATTGGAGCAATTCCAAAGCTGAGAAAGCTATGGCCTCATCTGAAAGTCGTGGCCAGCGCGGTAGCCGAAAAGATGTTGCAAAGAGAAGAGGCTGTTGGTGAATTTCTCCAGATAGACAGCAGTATCACTGAGATTCTAATCATAAAAGGTGATATTTTGGAATGGCCTGCTGAGTTCGAGAACCCCGCCTTTGAGGTAGATTTTGAGGTAGATATGGTTGTTGGAGAAGGAGATAAGCTCGACCTCGGTTCAGGCATCGTGTGGAATGTCTATGAGACCCCCGGCCATGCACCGTGCCACATCTCTCTATATGAAGAAAAAGAGGGTACCCTGGCCATAGGGGACGTAACTGGATTTTTTATCCCCGAAAAGGACGCCTTCTGGCCCAACTACTTCCAGTCTCTCGAGACCTACTGCAACAGCATTCGGAAGCTTTCCGCTATAGCAGCCAAGAGGGGTGCTCTGGGTCACAATGGGATGGTTGATGGACAGATGGACAAATACTTTGCAAAGGCTATGAAAGCTACCGAGGCCTTTCATATGGATATACTTGAGAGGTTGGGTAAGGGGGAGGACCCCGATAAGATTGCTATGGACAAGACAAAGTGGGTGTACCTGCTCACCAACCTTCAGCCTTTCGCATCAATGCACAACTTGACCAAGCTCTTAATCAGGCGCTCTCAGCAAGCTGCCGATAAGGAGAACCTGTTTGTCATCCCATGATGCACAACATGTGGTGTGGTTAAAAAAGATAATTCAAAAAGAGGTGGACAATGGCAGAAAGTAGACGTGTGGAAATCAAGGCATCCGCGCAGGTAAGGGCCGTTATGGAACAGCACTTCAGGGAGCTGGATGAGGCGGCCAAGACCGGAAACAGAAAGATTGCCTGGTGCAGCAGTGTGGGGCCGGCGGAGCTGGCAATCTCCATGGGATTCCTGGTTTATTTCTACGAAAACCACGGTGCCATGCTGGGCTCGACCCGAACGGCCACTGATTACATTCCGGTTACCAATGCAGTCGGGTATTCCCCTGATATATGCTCTTATCTCACCAGTGACATCGGTGCCTACCTCAGGGGTGAAACGCCTCTGATGAGGGCCTATGGCATAGAGCGGGTCCCCAAACCCGACGTATTGCTTTACAATACCAATCAGTGCCGCGAGGTATACGACTGGATGAGCTGGTATTCGCGGGAGCTCAAGGTGCCTCTATACGGTGTAAATACACCTCGCACGCAGCGCCAGTCGCGAGAGGACGTCGTAGAGTCGGTGGCTGCTCAGATTGAGGAGATGGTACCCGGGCTGGAAGAGGTGGCCGGGCGTCGCTTCGATATCGACGAGTTTCGTGAGGTAGTCGCCACTTCCCGTGAATGCTCTCAACTATGGGAGGAATGTCTGGACACGGCGGAGGCCATGCCTTCCCCGATGACGTTCTTCGATGACTGCATCCACATGGGCCCGGCGGTGGTTATGCGGGGGAGGAAAGAGGCCAACGACTACTATAAAATCCTTCTGGCGGAGCTAAAGGAGCGTGTCGAGCAGGGGGTGGCGGCCGTGGAGGGAGAGCGCCATCGCCTCTACTGGGAGGGGATGCCCATCTGGGGAAAGCTGCGGATGATGAGCGAGCTCTTCGCCCGATTGAATTCCTGCATCCTGGTCAGCACCTACTGCAACAGCTGGGTCTTCTCTGCTCTCGACCCAAAGGACCCCTTCAAGAGTATGGCCAGGGCATACAGTTCTATCTTCATCGGTCAGGACGACAACTGGAAAGAGGACTACATTGCCGAGAAGGTGGAGCGTTTTAACGTCGATGGAATCCTTTACCATGATTCCAAGACCTGTCCCAATAATACCAACAGTCGCTATGGCATGCCCGACCGCCTGAGCGAGCGACTGGGTGTACCCTATCTGATAATCTATGGCGATCTCAACGACCTCCGTTGTTTTTCCGAGGAGCAGACCATTACCAATGTCGAAGCCTTCATCGAGCAATTAGAGGAGTAACAGTGACGATATATGCCGGTATTGACATCGGCAGCTGTACTACCAAGGCGGTGGTGATTGACCAGGAAGATAACATAGTTGGGAGCCATGTACGCCGCTCCGGGGTCGACTACCAGAGCGTTGCCCGGGAAGTACTGGACACCGCCCTGGAAGGCAGGGCATGGGACAACATCCCCATCGTGGCCACCGGCTACGGCAGGCACACCATTGACTTTGCCCAAGAGGTAAAGACGGAGATAGCCTGCCATGCCAAAGGTGGCTACCACCATGTCTCAAGGGCGCTGACGCTGGTTGATATCGGGGGGCAGGACAACAAGGTAATCAAAATCGATGATAACGGTCACAGGCTCGATTTCAAGATGAACCGGAAGTGTGCTGCTGGCACCGGTACCTTCATCGAGGAGATTGCCGCCCGGATGGATATCCCCCTCGAGCGGCTGGACGATATGGCGAGGAAGGCGGAGAAGCGGGTCAAAATCGGGAGCTACTGCACCGTGTTCGCCTCCACCGAGATACTGTCCCATATCAGGGCAGGGGTCGCCTCCGAGGACCTGGTAAGGGGGGTGTTCGAGTCGGTGGTAGACCGTGTCATGGAGATGATTCCCCTCGCCGACCCCCTGCTGCTGTGTGGTGGGGTGGTGCAGTACTTCCCCATTGTTGCCGATATTTTCCGGGAGCGTATTAAGGGCGAGATAATCGTTCCCCCCCTCCCCCAGTTGACCGGGGCCTATGGTGCCGCCCTCTTTGCCCGCCAGTCGGCTGGCTAACGTGCCTTGTCTCAAGGAGGACAGTTGGAGACGCAGAGTCGCTATGGCAGGGTCACCGATGAGGTCTTAGCCCTGCTGGCTGGGATAGCCGGTGAGAAGAACGTCGTGACGGGAGAAGGGCTGGAGAACTACTCCCACGACGAGATGCCCATGCCCAAACCGTTCCTCCCCGAGGTGGTGGTCAAGCCTGATAACAGCACCCAGGTCTCCGAGATACTGAAGCTGGCTAATCAGAGGCTCATCCCGGTTACTCCCAGGGGTGGAGGCACCGGTCTTTCTGGTGGGGCGATACCCACTCACGGGGGCATTGTCCTCTCCCTGGAGAGGATGAACCGGATAATCGAGATAGACAGGGCCAACTTTGTGGCCACGGTCGAGGCGGGCGTTCTCCTTTCCGACATTTTTCAGGCTGTGGCCGAGCACGGACTCCATTATCCCCTCTACCCCGGTGAGGCCAGTGCCGCCATCGGCGGGAACGTGGCGACCAATGCCGGCGGAATGCGGGCCGTGAAATACGGCGTGACCAGGCATTTCGTGCTGGGGTTGGAAGCAGTGCTGCCCACCGGAGAGATTATCCAGACGGGGGGCAAGTTCGTCAAAAACTCCACCGCCTATGACCTGACCCAGCTGCTTATCGGCTCGGAGGGGACACTGGCGGTCGTTACCAGAGTATTGCTCAGATTGATACCTCCCCCCGGAAAGATGGAGCTGCTCTTTATCCCCTTCAACAGTCTGCACGACGCCATCAGCTCTGTCCCGGCGATACTGCAGCGAGGCATACTCCCCGTCGGCATCGAGTTCATGGAGAAGGACATTATCCACATGGCCGAGGAGTACGCCGGCAAGGAAGTCCCCCTGCACGACTATGAGGCCTTTCTCATGATTTTCCTGGAGGGCGATAACGAGGAGGAGATTCACCGGCAGGCCGGAGAAATCGGCCCGATTTGCCTGAGCAACGGCGCCGTTGATGTCTACAGCCCCGCCACCGAAAGGGCCAAGCGTAATTTACTGGATGTCAGGGAGAAGTTCTACTATGCCCTGAAACGGGCGGGTATGCTCGACTTTGCCGACGTGGTCGTGCCGCGGAGCCGCATCGCCGAGTTCGTCGAGATGTCACACCGGACAGGGGAGGAGTACGGGATACCTGTCATCGCCGTGGGGCATGCCGGGGACGGAAATGTGCACCTGGCCATTCTGGGCGAGGCAACCGACGAGATGCAGAAAAAGGTGAAAGAGCTTCTCGGCAGGATTTGCCGGGAGGGCGTGGCGATGGGGGGCACGATATCCGGGGAGCACGGCCTCGGCTTTACCAAGACGGACTACCTCCCGATGGTGGCTGGCGGGGGCAAGATGGAGCTGATGCAGCGGATAAAGCAGGCCTTCGACCCTAACGGCATCATGAACCCCGGCAAGATTTTCAGTTAGGGGTAGTTGCAACTACCAGCGGTGATAAGTATAAAACCCGACCCTTATCATTTCTTGACTGCTTTCTATTATTCCTATTCTGTAATTAATGGCAAAGGCTGGAATTTTCACCAGTATATTGCATAACATAATAATTAGGTGTAGATTGTAATAAATAATTATGGAAAATATGGACCAAGAAGTATCGGGACAATTCAACGGTATTTCCCTGAAAGTTCGAAACTTAAAATGCTTTGGCGATGAAGAACAAGGATTTGAAGATATACTTCCCGTCAATATATTAGTTGGTCGGAATAACTCAGGGAAATCTACTTTAATTGATGCCATTGAATACGCCATAACTCCAGCCGATATATCTAAGCTAGGACATAACGGTGATACTATTCCGGAAATAATTATTACTCAACCCTTGAAGGAAGAAGAACTCCGTCGTGTGTTTCGAGATAGTGTATCAGGAGGACCTTTACCCGGTAATCATTGGGATTTCGGCTCCAAATTAATTGGGTTGAGGACAAAACTTAGAATTGAATACAATAATCAATTATCATTCTTAGATATCGTAACCGATGAAGGAAGCTATAGGGATAAGTGTCAGAGATTTACCGGTGAGCTGTCTTCAATAATAACTAGAGCTACTGTAGGTAAGATATTCAAAAGACTTCGCTCTGAAAGAGACATTAAACCTGAGACTGACAACTGGCCACTTGAAATACGATTCAATGGTGATGGTGCTACTAATGCAATACAATCATTTTTCACAAATTCCACCTTACCAACAAATCTGGTTGAAGAAGTACTTTTGGATGCACTAAATCAAGTTTATCGGCCTGATTCTAGTTTTTCACGTATGTTACCACAAAGGATTGCCCCAAGTGGCTCAGCCCCTTGGGAAGTCTATTTAATTGAGGATTTCAGCAAAGTGCCAATTGCGCTTTCTCAAACAGGCAGTGGTTTCAAGACTATTCTTCTAGCTTTGGTATATCTATACTTGATTCCTACCATTAACAATGTGAATGTGCAAAATTACGTCTTCGCTTTTGAAGAATTAGAAAATAACCTCCATCCAGCAGTACAACGTAGGCTCTTGCTGTATTTGCGAGACTTTGCCCTAAAGAATGGATGTACTTTATTTATTACTACCCATTCAAATGTGGTGATAGATTTATTTAGTCGTGACGAATATTCACAGATTATACATATTACACGCGATGAGAATCGTACAATTACTAGAAGAGTTAAACCTATTTTGACAACAGAGGAATACTGGATGATTTGGACGTCAGGGCAAGTGACTTACTTCAGGCGAATTCTATTGTATGGGTTGAAGGGCCTTCTGACAGGCTCTACATAAATAAGTGGATAGAACTATGGACAGATGGCAAAATTAAAGAGGGTATTCATTATCAATGCATGTTTTACGGTGGGCGTTTGCTTGCTCACATTTCTGCGGATTCGCCAGAAGAAGCTGTGGAACCTGCCGTAGCAATACTCAGCATAAATAGAAATGCTGCCGTCATAATTGATAGCGATAAAGATACCCTACAAGATAGTATAAATGCAACTAAAGAGCGTATTGTCGAAGAGATTATACAAATTGACGGAATAACCTGGATAACCGACGGTAAAGAGATAGAGAATTACATACCATCTGAGGTATTATCACATTACTATTCGAAACCAAACCTACCCGCTCTAGGTAGATTCGAGAAAATATCTGATTATCTCGATAGAAATGTTGGCCCAGGTATAGGTGATAAATTCAAATCAACGAAGGTTGAACTCGCAGCGGACATATGCGATATACTTACGAAAGAGCAACTACAAGCCGATACTGCTTTGGCAAACAGATTAGATGAACTATGTGGTGCTATCAAGCGTTGGAACAGGCTTGAATAGTTATTTACATATAATCATTCTGCAAATGCTCTTTCCGTAATGTCCCCGCCCCAAAACAAAAGATGGTACAATAGGTTACCATAGTTTACTCAAAGTCGTTGTTTACCGCTTTCTGTTATTCCAATTCTAAAGAAGGGTGCGGACATATTTCCTGACACATGCTTACCGGGATTAAAAGCCTGCTGAAGAAGATAGACGGGACTTTGATATTCCTCGGCGCGCTGGTGCTGGTGGCGGTCATTGCCGCCCAGGCAATCGGGGGCGGGGACAAAGTCCTTGACGGTCTGGAGAGGGCCGGTAGCCTTTTCGAGTCGGTGTGGTTGCGGCTAATCCTCGGCTTCATCCTGGGGGGGATGATACGTTTGCTGATTCCCAGCGCCCTGATAGCCAGATGGCTGGGGCATACGTCGGGAATCAGGGGCCTCCTCATCGGCTCATACATTGCCATCATTATGCCCGGTGGCCCCTATATTACGATGCCCGTGATCGCCGCTATCTACAGCGCCGGCGCGGGTATCGGCCCGATTATTGCGCTGCTGACAGGCCGGGCGCTGCTGGGACTTCAGATGCTCATCGTCTGGCAGATTCCCTTCCTCGGCGTGGAGATATCAATGGCCCGCTATATTGCCTGCCTGGTACTCCCACCGATTGCCGGTATGGTCGGGGCAGCTATATATAAGCTCGTCTTCGGACCACCTCCGGTGGTGGGGGAGATAGGGGGGCAAACCACCGATGCCGACCCGCCGTCGGACACGACCGATGATGCTTCCAGTGATTCGGAGAATGAGGTGTAGGTAGAGGCATGGACCTGTCACTGGCAATACTGATAGGAATGGTGGCTGTTGCCATAGGCCTGGCCTTCTGGAGAGGGGGGTGGCGGCAGATACTGGCCGGTCTTAAGGAGGCCGTCCTCACCTTCAAGACGGTCTGGTTCCGCCTCATCCTGGGCTTTACGCTCGGCGGACTGATTCAGGTGTTGATACCCGGCGACCTGATTGCAGAGTGGCTCGGGCCGACTTCCGGGATAAAGGGAATCCTGATTGCTTCCTACGCTGGCGTTGTTATGACCGGCGGGCCGTATGTCAGCTTACCGATAGTCGCCTCAATCTATGCGGCCGGGGCGGGACCTGGTCCGGTAATCGCCCTGCTGACGTCGATGAACCTGCTCAGCCTGCCGGGTCTTCTAACCTGGGCAATTCCTTTCCTGGGGGCAAAGATAGCCCTGACCCGCTATATCGTCTGTCTCTTCCTCCCCCCGCTAATAGGCTTCGTCGGGGCCGGTGTCTTCGAGCTAATTAGTTAACTACCTCACCACTCCAAATCAAAAGATGGTACAATAGGTACCAGGATTCACACAAAGTCGTTGTTGACCCTCTGATAAATTGGGGGGAAAGTCTATGCTTATGAAAAAGTGTGCGCTGCTTCTGGTGGTTTTGGTGGTATTGCTGTCGGTCGGCCCTGCCTGCGGGCATCCGAATATTGAAGCTGGACTCGGCGAAGAGTTCTCTCTGGCTATCGGTCAGAAAGCCATAATTACCGGCGAGGACCTCGAGATACGCTTCAGGGAGGTCAGTGAGGACAGTCGCTGTGCCCGCGACGTCGTTTGTGTGTGGGAGGGGCAGGTGGTATGTCTTCTGGAGGTAAGGAGGGGTGGGGTTTCAGAGGAGATAACACTGACACAGCCGGGGCTTACCGACCAGTCTGCCCGGCAATTCTATCAGGGCTATTTTTTCACATTCAATGTCGAGCCTTATCCTGAAGAAGCCGAGAAGCCGATTAAGTGCAGTGAGTACCGTCTGCGGCTGACCATAACCCGGAGTTCATCCTCATATATTAATACCAAAAACTAAAATGGCCAACGTTTCCGCTGACGATATTCCCCGGCCATGAAAAAAGGGTATACCAACACTATTGTTCCTTATGCCTGTTCGGGTCTGGCGTGTCAGCCGCGATTATTACATGTGCAGCACTTTGCTGAGGAATAGCTTGGTGCGCTCGTTGGTAGAGGCAAAAAACTTATCGGGCACGGCCTCTTCGACTATCTGGCCCTCGTCTACGAGTATCATGCGGTCGGCGGCGGCGCGGGCAAACCCCATCTCGTGTGAAACAACAACCATCGTCATACCTTCCTTGGCCAGGTCCAGCATGACGTCCAGGACCTCCTTAATCATCTCGGGGTCGAGCGCACTGGTTGGTTCGTCGAAGAGCATGATTTTTGGGTTCATGGCCAAAGCCCGTGCGATAGCTACGCGCTGCTGCTGTCCGCCGGAAAGCTGGATGGGGAAGGCCTCGGCCTTGTCTGGAATACCAACCTTATTCAGGAGTTCCAGAGCAATCCTCTCTGATTCTTCATTGGAGCGTTTACGCACCACACGCTGCGTCAGGACCAGGTTTTTCAGTACTGTCAAGTGAGCAAACAGGTTGAACGACTGGAACACCATCCCTATCTCTTGACGGACAATATTGATATTCTTGGCGTTGTCCAGTGAGATACCGTCCACGACGATGTTGCCGGCATCGTATTCCTCCAGACGGTTGATGCAGCGCAGCAGGGTGGACTTGCCTGACCCGGAGGGACCGATAATGACGACCACTTCGCCCTTCCGCACATCCAGGCTTACCCCTCGCAGCGCGTGTACTCTACCAAAGTGCTTGTGAACGTCTTTAATCTGGATGATTGGCTCACCTGAGTTCATCTTTCGAATTTGCTCCTCTTCTCAATCCAGGCTACGCCGCGAGCTGATAGCAAGGTCATCACCAGATATACTAAAGCCACCATTGTCCACGTCTCGATAGGATTGAAATGCGTGGACATATACTCGCGCCCCCGCCGTGTTAAATCGGTTACGGCCACTACACTAACCAGGGAAGAGTCCTTGAGCAGGGCAATAAACTCATTACCCACTGGCGGTAGGACAACGCGTATCGCCTGTGGCAGGATAATGTGACGCATAGCCTGGAAACGTGTCATTCCCAGGCTGCGGGCGGCCTCCATCTGGCCCCTGGGGATACTCTGGATACCGGCGCGGTATATCTCGCTCATATAGGCACCGTAGCAGACCGTCATACCCACGATAGCCATGGCAATAGGGTTTGCCTGATAGTCAGCCAGGACCTGGATGCCCAGCGAGTTACCTACTTCTTTTATGACGGCAGGAAAGGCATAGTACCACCAGATTAGCTGTACCAGAAGAGGAATACCCCGAACAATCTCAACGTAGACTGTGGCCAGTGCATAGATGAAGCGGTTCTGTGAGAGTCGACCAAGGCCGCCGAACAGGCCCAGCACCAGCACAAGAACGAACGACGATACCGTAATAATGACGGTAATGAGGATACCATCACTTACGAAGCGTAGCATATTCCAGAAGGGGTCGGCACTAACTACGCACAGTACCACAATCAGGATGATTACCAAGACCACCAGACCCCACCATGGGTCAATACGCATGGTGGACTCGACACCAAGAGTGCGTAACAGCTTGCTGCCGTTGGAACTGGGCTCCGGTTGTTCAGCCATAAAACTTCGGAGTAAAGCGGCAGGCCCCTTGACAGGCCTGCCGCTACCTTATTGGCCTAGTCGCCCACAAGCCACTTGTCAACCAGGTCGTCAATCAGGCCTTCTTCCATAACGGCTTCCAGGCCCGAGTTGATTTGAGCCTGCAGCTCTGTATTGTCCTTGCAAATCGCTATCCCGTAATTTTCGTCGGTAAAGACATCACCAACTGTCTTCAAATCATCTGGATTCTCACCAACATAGCTTAGAGCCAGTGGATTATCAGCAACAACGGCATCGATCTGCCCGTTCATCAGGTCCTGCATAGCCAGACCGATATCGTCGTATGTCCTGAGCTGTGCCCCTCCGATATTTCCCACCTCAATGGCGCCGGTTGTGCCGATTTGAGCCCCGACTACTTTACCAGATAGGTCATGTTTGCTGTTGATGTCGGTGTTGTCGATATGTACGGTGATAATCTGCCCTGCAAAGAAGTATGGGTCCGAGAAAAGGAATTGCTCCGCACGCTCTTCGGTGATGGTCATGGCTGATATTGCCGCATCATACGTGCACTGCGCCATACCAGCCAGAAGCGGGTCCCACGCCACGTTGACAATCTCTATTTCGAGGCCCTCCTTCTCGGCGATGGCATTTATCAGGTCGATGTCGAATCCGACAATCTCTTTAGTATCCTCGTCAACGTATTCAAAGGGCGGCCAGGTGGCATCAGTGGCGATGCGGATCACCGTTGTCTTGTTATCACAACCACTGATTACCAGGCTGAGAATCACCAACCCAACCAGGACAAGCAAAAGATATCTTTTCATACTCACACCTCTCTTCAGAATTTCATGGGATTCTAGCATATTTACCGCATAATGTCCACAAACGTATTGTAACGCGTTTGCACAAACCAATCTATAGTCGCAAGATAAATGGCTAAGGTGAGTTCTGCTCTCAACACGCTGACCCTGCTCATTATACTGTAGCGTTTCATAGTGCTGTTCCGTTATAATCCAGGTAATGGACGGAATTACTTTCAAGCTGGTCGAAAATGACTCCGAACTCGAAGGGGCTTTTGAGGTTCGACGGGTGGTATTCGTTGAGGAACAGGATATCGATGAAGATGAGGAGTATGATGGCCTGGACCACGAGGCACTACAAATGGTCGCCAAGAGAAACGACGAGATTATTGGTACTGCCCGGGTCCGGTTCTTGGGCGAGGATAAGGCCAAGATTGAACGGATGGCCGTGCTGAAATCCTTCCGCCGAAGAGGAATCGGTAGTGGCATGATGTCGTTTTTGACCAGTGAGCTTGAGGCGCGATATATCAGGCACGTAGTCTTGCACGCGCAATACATCGTAATACCCTTCTACGAGTCCTGCGGCTATAGCTCAACAGGCTCGCCATTCTGGGAGGCTGGCATCAAACACATCGCGATGGAAAAACGAATTCCTGGTTGATTGTCCTGTCTGCCCAGGGCCAACCTTACTCCCTCAGGTATGAACAGAAAGGAGGACCGCCATGGGAATGTCCAGTCAGGTGCGAGAAAACATGCTCCGGGGTTCCTGGGTTCGGCGGATGTTTGAGGAAGGTATCCTGCTCATGCAGCGCCACGGCGATGAGAACGTCTTTGACCTCTCCCTGGGGAACCCGGTCATGGAGCCGCCCGCCAAGTTCCGCCATGAGCTTGAGAAGTTAGCCAGCCAGCCGCAACCGGGAATGCACCGCTACATGTCCAACGCCGGCTATGAAGAAACCCGGACAGCGGTCGCCGCACAACTAAGTCAGGAGACGGGCCTCGGTTTCGCTGCCGGTGACATCGTTATGACCTGCGGGGCGGCGGGGGGTCTAAATGTGGTGCTCAAAACGATACTGGACCCCGGCGATGAGGTCATTGTCCTGGCGCCGTACTTTGTGGAGTTCCTCAACTATATCGAGAACCACGGCGGTGTGGCTAAGGTGGTCCAGACGAGCGATGATTTCCTGCCCTCGCTCGATAAGCTGGAAGCGGCGCTCAGCCCGAAGACCAAGGCCGTTATCCTGAACTCTCCCAACAACCCCACCGGTGTCGTCTATAGAGATGACCTGCTGCATGGACTGGCGGAAGCAGTACAGCGGAAGGAGAGGGAGTACGGGACACAGGTCTATCTCCTGAGTGACGAGGCGTACTGTCGGCTCATATACGACGGGATGGAGTTTCCGGTGTTGCTCATACACCACCCCCGGAGCTTCGCGATTCGGTCTTACTCCAAGGACTTGGCCCTGCCCGGCGAGCGTATCGGTTTCGTGGCAGTGCACCCCGATTGCGACGACAAGCAAGACGTCGTCGATGGACTGGTCTTCTGCAACCGGATACTGGGGTTTGTCAATGCCCCCGCCCTGATGCAGAATATAGTGGGCCATCTGCAGGGTGTCACCGTCTCAATTGCCGACTATGAGAAAAGGCGCGACCTGCTTTACAACGGCCTTGTGGGGATGGGTTACTCGATGGTGAAGCCGCGGGGGGCGTTCTATGTCTTCCCGAAGACACCTGTCGATGACGACGTTGCTTTTGTCAGGGAACTGCAGGAGCAACTAGTGCTTGTTGTCCCGGGGAGTGGCTTTGGTACCCCCGGCTATTTCCGCGTTTCGTTCTGCGTGGATGACCACACCATCGAAGGCTCCTTCGACGGCTTCCGCAAGGTCGCCCAGAAGTACGGCCTTTGTTAGCTTAAAGGCGAGGTCCGGTATTGTACTATGAATTCTTTTCAAGAATATCTCCGACCAACTGAGCTCTGCGATTTTGATAAATCGCCTGAGATAAAATCTGTTGCTTTTAGTCTGACTGCCGGACTGATAGACGGGCGCCAGAAACTTGATGCGATATACAGGTTTGTCAAAGAATTCAGCTACGTATACGACGACTGGTACGTTAAGGCCTCGGATACGCTCCGGGAAAAAGTGGGCATGTGCTCGAGTAAAACCAATCTTCTCGTGGCTATGTCGAGGTCTGTTGGAATACCAGCCAGATACCGGGTTTTTAAAGTCGAAGCAGAATTGATGCTCTTCGAGTGGATAACCGGACAGGATGAACGGATTGCACTTCAGATGGGTGAACCATATCAAGAGCAGGACCATGTCCTTGCGGAGGTGTACGTTGATGGCTGGGAAGTCTTCGATACATCACGTGATACTCCATACGAGGAAGGACTCAAGAAACTAGGAATCCCTCTGGAGTTAAAGCCGGTATCGTCGACTGACGTCCCCGGACCGCTCATCTTGGCCTCATTTGACGATTGGGCAAGGGACCGCCAGGGGAGGCGCCGGTTGGATGGCACCGAACGTACTGTCTTCTCTCTGGCAAACGAACAACTGGAAAAGATAAGGCTCATCGGGTGCGGTCAGTAACAGGGTGTTCTTGTCCCTCTCTACTTTCATGCGTTAGTGCAGTCGTCTGGCTTCTTGTAGGTAAGGCTGTTTTAGTGTATAATATGGGTAATTAGTGTCGGTTTAGGTTATTACAGGCTTTTTATTATCATTAGTTTACATAAGCATTGGATGACCCGGACTCTAGCTAAAATCTAAGAGAGAGGAGGTCATCCAATGAGTTTTGAGGACAAGATACTCACGTGCTCCGATTGCGGGACAACCTTCACCTTCAGCGCTGACGAACAAGAGCTTTTCCAATCCAGAGGCTATACCAACGAGCCCAAGCGCTGTCTGGAGTGCCGCCAGGCGAGGAAAGCAGGGCGCTACGGAAACAACAGCTTTGGTGCCCGACGTCAGATGTTTCCCGTTGTCTGTGCCGAGTGTGGCAAAGATACCGAAGTACCTTTTGAACCCCGCGGCGATAGACCGGTGTACTGTAGCGATTGCTATCGCAAAGTAAGACCAGCTAGATAGTCTGGTTTAAGACCTTAGACATACCTGGGCCGGAGATTTCTGGCCTGGGTATGTCGTAATGTGATGGGAGTGTTATGGCATTAGAAGTTTGGATACGTGAAGGTGAATCTCAGGAGGCATTGTTGCGGCGTTTTCAGAGGATGGTGCAGATAGAGGGCGTGTTGCGTGAAGCGAAAACGCATCGTCACTTCGTATCCAAGAGGGATGCTGCCCGGATAAAGGCGAAGAATAACGCCAGGCGGAGACGACGCCAGGGTAACAGGTAATAGTCGGCCACAATAGCGACCAACAAGCTGTGAGGCCGGGTAATTTAACAAAGGGGTCCTAATATGAAGATATATGCGGGGAACCTATCTTACGATATCACTGAGGTGGAGTTGCGCCAGGAGTTCCTGGCTTTTGGAGAGGTTGAGTCTGTAAGCATTATCACGGATAAGTACAGTGGACGGCCAAAAGGATTTGGCTTTGTAGAAATGGCATCAAAGTCTGAGGCTGAAGCTGCAATCGCGGGCTTGAACGGGAAAATACTGAGAGAGCGGACTATTGTAGTTAATGAAGCTCGCCCTCGCCCTGACAACAGGAGCGGCGGGTTCTATGGTGACAGGAGGGGTGGCGGCTTTTCCGGTGGTAGAGGTGGCAGAACTGGTGGGGTGAGGCAGAGGAGATATTAGCCCGACCAAACATGCAGGCCAGAAATATCTGGTCTGAGACTCCTCACCCATTGAAACCACAGCCCCACCAGAGGGGACGGAACCTGGAATTCCTAGAATCCCCCACTGAGACCACAGCTGTTTCAGCCCTTCGAGTTTGTGGTAAACTCTTTGGGGCTCCCTCATTTTATGTTTAGACTACCACCGTACTATGTCTCCAGTTTGTCCTTCAGTTTGAGACTGTGGTAGCATGGAATTTGGGTTCTGGAAGGGAGACTTGACTAATGCCTGAGCAACATGAGCTTGACACCATGTTCTATCCACGTTCGGTAGCTGTCGTTGGTGCCTCAGCGAATCCGGCGTCATGGGGTGGGACAAACTTTCTGTCCCGTCTGCAAAAGCTCGGGTTTTCCGGCGAGCTTTATCCGGTCAATCCCAGGGATACTGAGATTCTGGGCCTCAAGGCCTACCCGAGTGTAAAGTCTATTCCCAATCCACCGGAACTGGTTATTATTGCCATTCCGGCGTCAGTGGTGCCCCAGGTGCTCAAGGACTGTGTTGCCACCGGAGTAAGGAACGTGCATATCTTCTCCTCCGGCTTTGCTGAGACCGGGCTGGAAGAGGGACGTCGGCTTGACGAGGAGATTACAGAGATTATTCAGCAGGGTGGCTTGCGGGTTGTCGGGCCAAACTGCATGGGCTTATATATCCCCAAGAGTAAACTGGCCTATTGGGGTGCGGAGCCGACCGGGAGTGGTCCGGTGGCCTTTCTCTCACAGAGCGGTGGTCATGCTGAGTGGCTGAGTGAATATGCTCAGGACCTCGGTGTTTACTTCAGTAAGATAGTCAGCTTCGGGAATGCTCGTGGTCTTCAGGCGGTTGATTTCCTTGAATACCTGGCCCAGGACCCGGAGACCAGCATAATTACGATGTACCTTGAAGGAATCAGAGAAGGCAACCGTTTCGCCCAGCTCATCAAATCAATAAATCGCACCAAGCCGGTTATCATTTGGAAGGGTGGACTGACTGAGTCTGGTTCCAGGGCGGTCGCCTCTCATACTGGTTCACTCGCTGGCGAGGAAAGGGTGTGGGATGCCTTCTTTACCCAGACTGGGGCAGTGAGGGTAGATTCACTTCAGGAGATAGTAGACGTAGTCATGGCGTTTTTATACCTGCAACCGCCGCGAGGACGGCGTACTCTCCTGATTGGTGGTGGCGGTGGCAACTCAGTAGCCATGGCCGATATCTGTAGTCAGGAGGGGCTCGAGGTGCCCCGCCTTGCTGAAGAAACGAGGCAGAAACTTAATACTTTTATCAGCCTGGCTGGTAACAGTGCTCGAAATCCGGTGGATGCCTGGATGCTTCAGAACAATGTTGAACTGTTTCAGCGCGCCTTGGAATTGGCGGCTGGCGACCCGGTCATCGACCTGGTGATACTGGATCAGTACACCTCGGATACAGATGATTACGAGAGTCCTGAGAATGGTCAGAAAGCTGAGAAGGTGGGTGACTTTATAATTGATTTCGCCAAGAATAACCGATTTGGTAAACCGGTTGTCCTGGCTTTGAACGGGCGTTTCAACGCCCCAGACTCCGCTACCTCCATAGCTAGGTTGTGGCGGAAATTTGCCCTGGCCGGAGTCCCAACCTATATATCTCAGCAGAGTGCCTCAAGGGCCCTCTCACGCTTCATTGGGTACCATCAGTTCCAGCAGAGACACGCCGATGTCGCGTAGTTCCTGTCCGGGTGGATGTGGCATAGTCTTCCTGCTTCAGGCCTCTATCTCATCCTCGTGCAGAACAACCGTCTTGCGGCCTGTGTTACCGATACGCACCGTGTAGAGATAGAAGGATTCGCTCGCGCTCGGGCTGATCCAATAGTAGTCAGTGACCTCGCCAGCCTGGCCGATGTAAGGCTCGATACTGGAGTCCCGCAGGGAGACGCTCTGCTCACGGGTTGGTTTAACCACAACTTTCTGTCCTATCTGGAACTTCGGCGCCATGTGATCCTTCCTCGTGGTTTGTCTGCGCATGATAAACCCTTATGCAATTGTTTGTCAATAGTGGCTGGCAATGAAGTGTACGGTCATTTCGGATTACCTCTTAAGTGCCGTGTTCGGTAAGGACACGTCGTAAAGCGCGGTTGTTGATTGAACGGCATAAGGGAGAGCCTGTGTTGTGTCGGTGTTACCGAGGATGTCTAGAGTAGAAATACAGTCGAGTTCCAGGTCACGACACCAACATAAAAAGCCACGCAGATAGATGTGGAAAAGAAGGCTAATCGAGGATGCCGCCGGTGAATGTCCCATAGAATAAACGCAGAAACAAGTGCTCCGACTACTTTAAGGATAATGAAACCAGGCTCACCGACAAGTCCGAGCAGGAAAGGATTGCCCTCACTTCCGAGGCCGAGTTTTACGACGAAGTGGGTTATCACACCGTCGGCGATATTAAGCAGGATAAGTAAGCTCAGAAGGTATTTCATTGGCTATATTGCAACAAGACTCCTGTGAAAAGATACACCCAGAATAGTAGTTATTCAAGGAAAATACGGTTAGAGCTTGGTTAGACTTTGGGTTTATTCTATGCGTGATTTTCTGATAATTAATGACTCGGTGGCTGTTCAGGTGAGTAAATTGACGGCTGTTGAAAATAAGTATAGGATATGACTGATGTGGCTGGATAAGCTGCCACCGCTCGCACCGCACCAGGTTCACAGGAGGCAGGCAAGCAAGTTGAGCCGCTCAATCAATGTCGCCAAGGCAATCTCCAGGGTAACAAATCCCTGCTTTCTCAGTGTCGTAGTCTTAGTTCTGATAGCATATACCAATTCTACTGAGATTTGGTCCACGGTCAGCCATGTCGCCGTGATCGCTCTGGGTCTGGTTCTGCTGCCGATTTCATACGTTCTCATTAGGATGGCGAGAAGAGGGAGCCGGGCTGAGCGGCTTGGAGATTTGGTAGACTTTCTCAAAGAACACCCCAAGGATGTCGGTGCTCTAGGTATAGTCTTCGGGCTACCGTGCACTGTGTTGCTGGTTTTTCTTGATGCCCCGTCGTTTCTGATAGCAACACTGACTTCCCTGCTAATCTGTTCATTGTTAATTGCGCTGGTCCGGGAGTTGTACAAGGTGAGCTATCACCTCGCCGGCATCACCTGTCTTATTATCATGGTGGCGGTGATATGGGAACCATTGCTTGCTGCCACAGCAGTCAGCATCCCCATGATAGTCTGGGCCAGATACCTGCTTCGAGAGCATACCCTCGGTCAGATGGTTACAGGCTCAGTCCTGGGGGTCATTGTTACTGTCATTGTCCTGTATGGCTTCGGGTTGTGGTAATCGCCTGATTACCACAGCTATCACATTTCTGTAACCTTTTGTAACATCTTTGTAACCCCATGCGGTGAATTGTAATCTCGGTGTAACTTCGAGTCGTTACACTGTCTTAACTGACATAAGGGGGGGTGTGGGTGTTTTAGTAGTTCACATGTGCTCGGCTCTTAACTGTGTTGGTGGAGGAGGGGTGAAATGACTACTTGGAGATTCAAGAACTGCCCGCGATGCGCTGGTGACATGTTTATCGAGAGAGACGTCGACGGCTTGATTGAGCGTTGTCTTCTTTGTGGTTACTCTCGTGACGTATCCAAACCAAAGAAGGTAGTAAGCACTGTTTCTGAGTCGAAGAGACAGCCGGTCGGTCGATTTTAGTGTTTCACTGAGCGACAGTAACATACTCTAGCTTTTACTCGAGTTGAACAGGGCCTCCGTTTCGTGTGTAATGCCAGGTAGAAATCTCCCCCAACAGAGTCCCCCCTTTGTTCTGAATGTTCTCTGTTTTTGCATCCTTGCCGTTGACCAGCAGCTCTTTAGCCATATGATGTCACTCTGCAATTTCTTATGAAATCTTAACGAAATCTTTATGGTATCTTTATCTTTTTTATGCCTGTATCTCCAATGGTGTGCTAACTTTTTAGTAGGCGATTATCAGCAGGTTATCTGATCGAGCCTGAGCGGATGTTCTTAGGGGGTGCACCGTGGAGCGACAGAAAGAGAAGATAAGAGAACTGGTTCCGGTTCGCCGCCACAAATCTGCTCCTAAGAGAGAGCCTCTGAAGGAAATCACGGAATCACCTGTTGTCAAGGTGCCAGAAATGCCACGCAGGTGGTACCTTTTCTAGGCTCTATAATCGCCCTGTTGTTCTTCCCAAGAGTGATTGGCTGAGGAATTTATCCCCTTCTCTCTGCTTCTAGCCAGTGTTCTGCTTTCCCACCGAGTTTTATGCTATCCTGATACTCTTTTGCTGTAGATTTGCCACACGTGAACAGCCACACCTGCTTTCAGGTATCCGTCTGTACCCCCTTCGCTTAGAGAGGCCGTGTCGGTCTTCTTGCTGGTTAAGTCCCCCGTTTGGAAGCGGATAACCTGTGTGATAGAATTAAATAGTCTGAGTAGCGGAAGAGAGAGGGAAACGGGAATACTTGGAAACGAGCGCTATCGTTCTAGCCGGTGGGCGAAGCCGGCGCTTGGGTGATAACAAGGTTATGAAAACGGTCGGCAGCAAAAGTCTGCTGGAGCAGGTTGTGTCCTGCGTCGTTTCCCTCAGTGATGAAATTGTCATTGTAGCCGCTGAGGAACGGCTAGTGCTCCCACTTACAGGTTATCCGAATTTGAGGGTGGTGACAGATATCTATCCAGGCAAGGGGCCGTTGGGTGGTATTTATACTGGTCTGAAGGTGTCGGCTGCTTTCCGCAATCTCGTTGTTGCTGCTGATATGCCCTTCTTGAACAAGGCATTGCTACGCTATATGCTTGGGCTGGCTAATGGCGTTGACCTGGTGGCGCCGAGGATAGGAGATCAGGTAGAGCCGCTTCACGCTGTCTATACCCGGAGCTGCCTTGCCCAGATAGAACAGATGCTTTCCGAAGGTGAGCTCGGTGTCCACAGGCTTTTCCCCCGGGTCAATGTCAGGTATGTCGATGAGGACGAAATCAAGCGGTTCGACCCGACACAGCTCAGCTTTTTCAATGTTAATACCGAGAGTGACTTAGAGGTAGCGAGGGAAATGGCCAGCAGGAGTGGGGACAATGATTAGTGTTGAAGAGGCGCTGGAGAAGCTTCTCAGTAACGTGGATGTCCTGGCGAAGGAGGAGGTGGCTATCCTCGACTCTCTGGGGCAGGTTCTCGCCGACGACATCTATTCTGACGTCGATGTCCCTCCGCTGGACAATTCGGCTATGGATGGCTATGCTGTGCAGTCGAGCGATACCCTGGGTGCCGGACCCCATTCGCCAAGGTTACTCCACGTAATTGATACCGTAGCGGCTGGTTCTATCTCTGAGAGTGAAGTAACGGCAGGTATAGCAGTCCGTATTATGACCGGGGCACCGGTGCCGAAGGGCGCTGACACCGTGATCAGATTCGAGGATACCGACGAGGTCAGTCGGCGGGAAATCTCTGGTGGGCAAACTATTACGGAGATAGGTATTCTCTGTGAGGCTGAGGTCGGTCTGAATATCCGGCGGGCTGGGGAGGACATCAGTCGTGGCTCTAGGATACTGGCTGCAGGGACGGTCATCAGGCCTGCTGAAGTTGGTGTGCTTGCCTCACTGGGCAGGAGTCAGGTAACAGTCATTTCACGTCCAGTAGTAGCTATTTTGTCGACTGGTGATGAGCTGGTGGAGGTTGGCCAGCCATTGCCGGCGGGAAAGATTTACAACAGTAATTCCTACAGTGTGGCTGCTCTGGTGAGACGCTACGGTGCTGTTCCCAGAATGCTGGGGATTGCGTTAGATAGTGAGGACTCCCTAGTGACAGCGCTTCGACGGGGGCTGGATGCTGACATGCTGATAACCAGCGGTGGAGTTTCTGTCGGGGACTACGACGTTGTCAAGGATGTTCTTGCCAAAGAGGGTGAGATAGGTTTCTGGACTGTCCGGATGAAGCCGGGGAAGCCGCTTGCCTTTGGTACTATCAGAGGTAGTGACCGGCGGGGAGTCCCCAGGCGAATACCCCATCTTGGATTGCCTGGTAATCCGGTCAGCTCCATGGTTACTTTTGAAGTTTTTGCTCGCCCGGCTGTTTTCAAGATGATGGGTAAGAAGGACTGGACTAAACCCACGGTCGAGGCGGTGCTGGAAGACGGAATTGTCAACACCGGTGGGCGCCGTGTCTTTACCCGTGCCGTTGTCGAGAAACGGGAAGGGCGCTACTTTGCCCGGCTGACTGGTCCCCAGGGCTCTGGAGTGTTGACCTCGATGAGCCAGGCTAACGGACTGGCGATTGTCCCCGAAGATTGGGCTGAGGCAAGACCGGGAGACATCGTCAAGGTGATGATGCTGGACTGGAACGAAGAAGTTATCTAGGTGCTTCTGTTTGCTTGTGTTTTTCTGCGGGCTACTATCACGGCGACTATCAGGCCGATGGTAGTACCGATGGCGATGCTGCCGCCGATTAGCCACCAGTTGAGTGTCGCCGCTGGTGGTGTGGGGGTGGGTGTCTCTGGGATGGAGATTGGCATGTCCTCAGCATTGAAGACCCTGGCAGGTCCCCGGATTTCCACCGTATAGCTTGCTGCTGTCTCCTTCAGTACTGTGAAGATTACGGATTGACTGGCCCCACCCGCCAAAGTGGTTTCCTTGGTCTCTGTCAGGATATTGTCTTTATTCAATGATACCCGGCATGTATCCTGGTTTTCGCTGATGTTCGTTACCAGTACACGGATTCCAACACTCTCCCCATCGGCAATCTCGACAGGTGTCACCGGCACTCTGTTTGTGGTGATGACCGTATCCGGTGTCGTTGGTTCGCCTGCCTCTATGGTAAACGTCCCGGATAGACCTGCAATAGTGACTGTATGGCTCCCAGTGACGTCCCAGTACAAGGAGAATGGTACTGTCATGCTATCACCGGCATCAAAACAGGCGCACTTTATCTGTCTTGAAGTATGACCATTCTGCTTTATCGGCTTTCGTTTGTCAATACATCCTAAGTGTGGGTTGTTCATCCGTCCCCATAACCAGATTCCGGCGCAACCCTTCTCAGTCAGACTTGCGCGGCGTCATTATGTTGATGTATGATGTCTCTGATAAAAGATAGATGGCGGTCGCCTGTTAAAATGCCAGGCGTAACCGGAGAGCAAGTTGGTGCGAATCCAACGCAGTCCCGCCTACTGTGACTCGCCCAGAGCGAGAAGCCAGGACGCCGGACCGCCAGATATCCTTAAACCTTCGCGGAGAAGGGGGTGGGATAATGAGTAAGACCTGAGCTGAATCCCCCTTGCGTACAGCGTAAGGGGGATGATAATTTGGGCAATTTGTTTGGTAAAATCAACTCTTAAGTTGGAGGTTACGTTTCGTGAAACTGAAGCGAAGATTTTTATTGCTGTTTCTTAGTTGTATCATGGCATTGGCCCTGGTGGCGTGTTCTTGTGATGGGCTGGAACCGGGAGAGCAGGAGGAAGAAGAGGAAGAGGAGGAAGAAGAAACAGAGCTACCGTTCCAGCCAGGGACTTACACCGATGATGCCGACAGGCAGGTGGATATCACAGAGGAACCTGAGAGGATTGTCTCTTTCGGGCCGGGTATTACCGAGATACTCTTTGCCCTGGGGTTGGGGGATAAGGTGGTTGGGGTTGACGACGGCTCTGATTATCCTGAGGAGGCCCAAGTAAAGCCGAAAGTCGGAGGTGCCTGGACTCCTTCAATTGAAACAGTGGTTGAGCTCGACCCGGATTTGGTCCTGACGCTTGATTCCGTACAGCTTATCAGTGAGCTTGAGGGCTTAGGATACACGTATCTTGTCCTTGATCCGGATGGTATTTACGGTATCATAGAGAATATCCGACTGGTCGGAGAAGTCACCGGCAAGGCGGCTGAGGGTGAGCGACTAGCCAGGGACATGGAGCAGGTGATAGCTGATGTCACCGGGCAGGTAGAGGGTGGCAGCAGGCCGAAGGTTTACTTCATTATTGATGCTATTTATGACCCTAATAATCCTTTCACGGCTGGTTCCGGGAGCTTTATAGATGACATAATTAATCTGGTCGGCGGTGAGAATATCGCCGCTGATGCACTTCTCGAGTGGGCACAGCTGAGCATCGAGGAAGTTGTTGACGCCGAACCGGACATTATTATTATAATGACAATGGAGGGTGGTATTCCCACCATTACGGCTGAGGAAATGGAGGAGCATATCATCTGGCAACAGTTGAGTGCCGTACAGCAGGGCGATGTCTATATAATTGATGGCGACCTGGTGAGTCGTCCCGGACCTCGGGTTGTAGAGGGTCTGGAGGAGATGGCTAGTATAATTCATCCGGAGCTCTTCGATTGAGGTAGTATATCTGTTCAGGAGGGAGACTTGGCCAAGTTGCTGCTGGTGAGACACGGTCTCACCGAATTCAATGAAGACCGACGCTTTATGGGGCACAGCGATATCGAGCTGAGTGCTGCTGGACGCCGGCAGGCAGAGAGGCTGCGTGACTACCTGGCTGACGAGAAGATTGACGCTGTCTACTCCAGCGACCTGAAACGGGCAGTGGAGATGGCCGAGGTTATATGTGAAGGGCGTGGTCTTGATATTATTACCTGTCCCGAACTACGGGAGTGCAATTACGGCACCTGTGAAGGGCTGACATTTGGAGAAATTAATGATAATTACCCCGATGTGGCCGAAAAGTGCATCAATTTTACCCTTGAGCTTGAGTTCCCGGAGGGGGAGTGCTTTACGGACTTCTTTGAGCGCACCAGCCGCTTTATTGAGAGGCTCGAGGAGTACGGGCCATCGGAGACGGTGCTGATTTCGTCGCATGATGGCCCATTGAAAATACTGCTGTGCCGCCTGTTGGAGATTGGCGATGACCACTGGCGAAAGTTCAGACTTAATAACGGCTCCCTGAGCATCATGATGACATCTCCCCGGGGGGTAGTACTGAGCCGGCTGAATGATGTTTCCTTCCTGAGGGGGTTGGGTGAATAATCGAGGGTAGATATTATTGGTATTAAGCTAGGCCGCGATTCTATCACGGCCTAGCTTTTATTTTAATCTGTTACTTTCTGTTTTCTCCCACACGCTCGATTGGAGGAAAGTTGCTAAATTAACATCCTGATTAGTTATCTTAAGCTTGCGCCGGATTTTTTCGCGGTGGCGGTTGATAGTGGCTTCGGATACACCACGCATCTCGGCGATTTCCTTGGTACGCATTCCATTCCGTATCATGTTACAAATAGCGATTTCAGTCGGTGTCATCGAATGGTAGGAAGTAGACAATTGGCTGATGAACGGCGAGGTGATTTCCTCAAGGTTGGTCCGGAGCATATCCACATATTTTACTTGAGCCGGAGTTAGTTGCAATGCGAGGGCATACAGTATCGGCATCAGGATTTTATCGACATTCATTTTTATGTCCCGGTGGATTTCCTGTTTCTCCTGCTCTATCCGGGCCAGGACTGCATGCAGAGCCGTGTTAGCCTCCTGCAAGGCTTTACGCTCTAGGGTTAGTTGTAGATTGGTCTCCTGTAATTCCAGGTCTGCCGATATTCGCGTAGCTATGGTACCGATCTGCTCGGCTACGGCATCCAGCAGAGCACGTTCCTCTTTTAGAAAAGGACCTTCGTCGGCTGGAGGGCATTCTTCTAGATAAAAGATACCAACCTCGCCTACTGCTTCATGGTATATGTATATTCGCGACGACTGTCTCCAGTTGGTCACTTTGAATCTATCGCTCGTGTAGGTTTTGTCCTGAAAGAGTATCCGGGCACAGGTGAGTTCCGGATATTGCCATGAATGAGGTAAGAAATTCACGAGTTCCTGGAGAAGGCTTTCTAGAGAATATAGATGGCGCTCGGCCAATTGGGAAATACCATATAAGCAGTTCAATTCTTTTATACGTTCCCGTAAGGCTAACTCAATCCTACTCGGTTCGGTTGTGGCAGGAAGTGGTATTCGCCACAGCAGGGCCAAATCCTTCGAAGGAAACGGCGGATGTCGATTGCTATCTCCATACATAGAATCTTCATTGTTATCCATTTAGGTCCCTCTCTTGTATGAATAGGCGTAAATACTGCCTATTTTTTATAGGTACTCTATGTGCATTATTTCCGTATTCACATCACTGATGTTATCACGTACCCTGACTATTATCAAGTAGATTTGGATATAAAGGAGGTTAACATGCCGTCCCGGACACTCGAGCAAATATTGGAAGGACGTCGCAGTCAACCAAATCAGCTTATTGAAGTACTCCAGGACGTTCAGGCAAGCCATGGCTATATTTCTGAAGAAGCCATGCAGGCCGTGTCGCAAGGTCTCGGGGTACCGATTATGGAAGTATACCGGGTGGCCTCTTTCTACACGGCCTTTCGATTAAAACCATCCGGTAAGAATGTTCTCACCATGTGCATGGGTACGGCCTGTCACGTCCGAGGTGCCCGTCTTCTCATGGACCAGGCCACCGGTCAACTCGGAGTTAAGCCACGGGAAGTGACCCCTGATGGTCTTTTCTCCGTCGACCATGTCAACTGTCTTGGGGCCTGCGCCTTAGGGCCGATTGTTACGGAAAACGGGACCTATCATCATCATATGACGCCCAGTAAGCTCCGTAAACTGATCGATACTCTCAGCCGCCAGAAAGCGGAGGATTAGTAAAATGCCTAGGCTTAATAGTTTTCGAGAACTGGAACATCTGCGTGAGTCACTCCGTGGGCAACGACAGGCTATAACTACAACGGTGATGGTGTGCGGAGGGACCGGTTGTCAGGCTTCCCAATCACGAGCAGTCATTGATGCTGTCAGGGACGAGCTATCAACGCAGGGACTGAGCCAGAGCGTACGTCTTTGTGTTACCGGATGCCACGGTTTTTGCGAACAAGGCCCTGTCATGATAGTTGAACCAGGTAATGTATTCTACTGCTCTGTTTCTCCAGACGATGCTTTTGAGATCGTTTCGCAGACCGTGGTGAGGGGCGAGGTAATCGAGAGGTTACTTTACACGGATCCGGTTTCAAGAGAGAAATTTCGGACAGAGTCGGAAATTCCCTTTTATCGCTCGCAGGACCGGCAGCTACTGTCTCAGAACCTCATGGTTGACCCATGTTCGATTGAGGACTACATCGTGGTCGGCGGATATTCTGCTCTGACCAAAGTACTCTATAATATGGCCCCCGAGGAGATTATCAGTGAGATTAAGTCCTCGGGTCTGCGGGGACGTGGTGGCGGTGGCTTCTCGACGGGGCGTAAATGGAGCGAGTGTCGGGAAGCGCCGGGGGACGAAAAGTACGTTATCTGTAACGCGGACGAGGGCGACCCGGGGGCTTATATGGATCGGTGCGTGCTGGAGGGCAACCCGCATCTGGTTTTAGAAGGTATGATGATTGGCGCTTGGGCCATCGGTGCTGGCAAGGGATACGTCTACGTCCGTAACGAATATCCACTTGCGGTCGAGCATTCCCGGCTCGCGGTTGAGCAAGCCCGCGAACTCGGCCTCCTCGGTGACAACATTCTTGGTTCGTCTTTCTCATTCGACGTGGATATCGCCAGGGGTGGTGGGGCGTTCGTCTGTGGAGAATCAACAGCCCTCATGGCTTCCATAGAAGGTAAAGTTGGTGAGCCACGAGCTAAGGATGTCCATACTGTGGTTGATGGTCTTTACCACAAACCTACGACTCTGAATAACGTCGAGACCTGGGCCAACGTCCCGTCTATTATCCTTGATGGTTCATCATGGTTTGCTTCAAAGGGGACTAAGGAGAGTAAGGGCACGAAGATTTTAGCTCTTACCGGTCGCATCAAGAACACCGGCCTAGTTGAGGTGGCCATGGGAACGCCCATCAGTACGGTAGTATTTGACATCGGTGGCGGTGCAGTTGATGGTAATAAGATTAAGGCAGTCCAGACCGGTGGGCCATCGGGCGGGTGTCTGCCTCTGGATAAGTTTGACCTTCCAGTTGACTTCGATGTGCTGTACGAAGCAGGTTCCATGGTCGGCTCGGGTGGTATGGTGGTGATGGATGAGAGCTCGTGCATGGTAGACGTGGCCAAATATTTCCTGACCTTTTTGCAGGACGAGTCGTGCGGTAAGTGTCTGCCCTGCCGGGTGGGGATAGACCGCATGCTCGAGATAATCACGGATATCACTGAGGGCCGTGGGAGACCAGAGCAACTCGACCTTCTTGAGGAGCTGGCTGATACGGTTTCCCAGACCGCCCTGTGTGGGCTGGGCAAGACTGCGCCCAACCCTGTGCTGTCTACTTTACGTTACTTCCGTTCGGAATATGAAGCGCATATCAACGAGAAGAAATGTCCGGCAGGAGTCTGTAAGGCTCTGATTACATACTGGATTGACCCCGACAAGTGTACCGGCTGCGGAGTCTGTATAAAGGGGTGCGTACACCAGGCTATCACTGGCGGGAAAAAAGAGGCACATGTCATTGACATCCGGCTTTGTCAGAAATGCGGGATATGCCGGAGTGAGTGTAAGTTTGACGCGATTCTAATTACCTGAGAAAACGAGGTATTAAGATGCTACAGCAGGTCAATGTTAATATAGACGGAGCCAATATTCGGGCGACCAGGGGGACCACCGTTCTCGATGCGGCGATTGAATACGGTATCTGCATTCCCCATCTGTGTCACGTACCCTATCTCTCTAGTATCAGTGCGTGCCGACTGTGCATTGTTGAGCATGTAGTCAATGGACGCTCCAATGTTACTGCTTCCTGCACCTTGAACGTAGAAGAGGGGATGGTGATATTGACAAATACGGACAAAATCCGTAGGCTGCGTCGTAACCTCGCGGAGCTGCTGGTGGCCCAGGCCCCTAACTCCCGTGCCATTCAGGATATTGCCCTGCGCTGTGGGGTTAAGGAGGTCAGGTATCCATTTCGGAACGATGACTGTGTTTTGTGCGGACGCTGTGTGCAAATGTGCACGGAGGTCTGGAAAGCCCGGGCGATTGGCTTTGTCGGGCGGGGCAAAGAGCGTCATGTGGACTACCCGTTCGGCATCCGGCCCGATTTCTGCAAGCAGTGCGGTAGCTGCGTCCAGCTTTGCCCAATGACCATCCCTCCCTGTGACGGTCCTATGAAACCCGGCGAGGAATACCTCTGCCGTAAGTGCGAATCGCAACTCATGCTGGCCGACGAGACACCGGACCACTGCGTGTGGTGCAAGCTGGGTGAGAGCTTCGGCTGCGGACGCTATGTCGGTATCAAAAGCTAGCAAAGAATAAATTGAGTACGTTCTCAGAGCGCTCTGATTAGGAGGCTGCTCTTCTCTCGGACTCATACTTCTGTAGAGCTTCTTTTACCTCGGGCATTGACAGGACCTGTGGGAATGTGAAATCCGTACCCTTCTCCTGGGCCGTTTTTCTCAAGGTCCTCAGGTCGTTTCCGAATTTGTTATCTCTCCATTCCAGGGCGGCTCTCAGCCCCTTTTCCCGGTTCATCTTGCCAAACTCCTGAACGGCGGGATAGGTGTGAGAATAATCATGCAACTGCCCGTTAAGCTCTACCGCTACCCTCATGCCCATTATCTCCATGCTCTTGTTGCAGGCGAATTTATTGAAAAAAAGGAGTTCACTGGGTATCATGGCCAGTCTCTTGGCAACCATTGTAACCGTTTCTTCAAGTTTCTCTGCCGGCACGGACATGGTAGCCAATCCAATCTCGGCCGCTTCTTTCCCGGTGATAGGGTCACCAGTCATGCAGAGGTACTTCGCCTTCTTCAGTCCGCAGAGCCAGGGCCAGTAGATGGTGTCTGGTACAGACATCGCTCTCGCCGGTGGATAGCCGGTAACGGCATCATCAGCCATTATGGTGAAGTCACACCAGGTCATGAGCTCGCTGGCACCGGCCATGGCGTACCCGTGTACCTGGGCGATGACAGGCTTCTGCAGGTTCCAGATAGTGAACCAGACATCGTGGTGGTAGTACTTGATGTGGTCTTGCCGTGCTATCAGGGGAGACAGTTCTTGCACGTCGTAGCTGGCTTCGAGGTCGTACCCGGCGGAGAAACCACGTCCGGCACCTTTGATAATAACTACCTTCACCTCGGGGTCACGTTCCGCAGAGACGACGGCGTGGCGGATGTCCATTAACATCGGGTAGCTGAGAGGATTCATATCATCCGGCCGGTTGAGTGTGATTCTCACAAGCCTGACATCTTCCGGGTCCTTTTCGTAGATGATATTCTGGTACGGGGTTCGGTCAACCATGTCGGGCGGCATTTGTACCATTCTTGATTCACCTCCTCTTTGGATTAGGGCAACCGAGTCATGATACTATCTTCACTCTGGCTGCCTGAGAAAGAATAGCACAAAGCAAGACCACCCAACAATTTGGAAGGATTGTTACACGGTCAAGCTCGATTTATGATACAATTCCGCAAACTGACTAGGCACGCGAATGTAATAGGAGCAAGAATGTGGTAGGAGAAAGTATTTATCCTATGAAAGATGTTCTCAACGTGATTGAGGACGTACCAGATTATAAGACCTTTTTCACGGTCGATGAATTGAAGGCGAGCTCTGAAAAGCTTGCCCATAGATATTCTGATCGTGTAGAGGTTCTGAACATCGGTCATTCAAGGCTGGACGATCCGATTGAGGCGCTTAAAATAGGCACTGGACCAAAACAGGCAATATTGTTTGCCATGCCGCATCCGAATGAACCTATCGGTAGTATGGCTTTAGAATACTTGTCGTCGAGATTAGTAGAGGATGATTCACTTCTCCAGTCTCTTAATCATACCTGGTACCTGATAAAATGTATTGACCCGGATGGTGCCCGCTTGAATGAAGGCTGGTTTAAAGGACCGTTTACGGTCGGGCACTACGCTCGCCATTATTATCGCCCTGCTTCTTATCAGCAGATAGAGTGGACATTTCCTATCGATTATAAGACTCTTCATTTTAACAGTCCCTTACCGGAAACTCAGGCGTTAATGTCTTTAATACGCAAGGTGAGTCCTGACTTCCTCTACTCGATACATAACTCGGGTTTCGGCGGGGCCTACTTCTATATCTCGGAAGAAGCCCCGTCTTTGTACAATGGTTTTCACCAGTTAGTCGCCAGCCAGGGCTTACCTTTACATCTAGGCGAGCCAGAAGCGCCCCATATTCCTAAGTATGCCGAAGCCATATTCAAGATAACAGGTGCTCAGGAGGAATATGATTACCTAGAACAACACACGCGTGAAGACCCTGCTGATATCTATAAAGCAGGCACGGATAGCTTTGCGTATGCTTCAAGATTCTGCCATCCTTTTGGGCTTGTGTGTGAGGTGCCGTATTTCTACCATCCGGCAATCGAAGATAATTCTGTCTCGGATATGCCGCGTAGAGAAGCTATCCTAAACTCAATAGAGAGTGAGAGGGAAGAGCTAAATTTCTTGAAAGAGCAATATAATAATGTCAAAGAGGTACTAACAGTAATATCGCCATTCCGGGAGGCGATTGAAGAGTATGTAAGGTTTTTTGAATACCATCTTTCCGCTGAAGAGAATTGGGCGCGTACCGAGTTGGGAGCCGCCGAAAAAGCTACAGTTGCCGAAGAATTCGACAACATGCGGATTCGAAGATTTTATCAGTTGTTTCCCTTAAGCCTGTTCATTCGCCTTCTTGAAAGTGAAATGGAAGCTAGAGGTAAATCATCAATTCTTTCGTCGACATATTCGAATGTCAACGATGCTTTTACGCGGCAGGTTCAGGGATTTGAAACTGAAGTCGACTATCAAGTAATCCCCATCCAGAGACTGGTACGCATTCAACTGGGAAGTGCCTTGATAGCATCCAAACATGTTGCTCGCCCCCCGGGGTCTTAACCACAATTTTCTTAATACCCTCTTGACAAAATGGCGATAGAGTGTATAATAGTATCTAGATATATCGAGATATTATTAGATATTACAATATAGCCAGGGAGGGCAACATGTTTAGTAGAGAGAGATTTAATGAAGAACGATTTTTCCGTGGCTCGCGGCGGAGAAGCTCATTTCAGAAAGGTGACCTCAAGTATATTATTCTGGACCTGATAAAAGATAAACCACGACACGGCTATGATATTATCCGAGAGCTTGAGGAGCAATCCTACGGTTCTTATAAACCGAGCCCGGGTGTTATCTATCCTACTCTCCAGATGCTTGAGGAGATGGGGTATGCCCAGTCTACTGAACAAGAAGGCAAGAAAGTATATTCAATCACAGAAGATGGCCTGCAGTTCCTGGCAAAGCAGAAGGACATCGCCGATGGTGTTCGGAGTCAGATGAAAAAAAGGTGGAGCTTTCGGAATATTGGCAGGATGGCTATGGTGATGAAGGAATACCACGCTCTGGAACACCTGCTCAGTCGAGGGTTTCGCAGTCTGGATGCCGACAAAACACAGCGGATTCGTGAAGTTCTCATCCAGGCCTATGATAATATCGAGTCAATAATAGAGGAATAGAGAAGGAGGTTTGTTCAAATGGGTTATTTCAGAATAATGGCGGCGATACCGGGTTTCTTCCTGAGTTCACTCTTCTTTATGCTTCTCTGGGGTGTTATTGCCCCGAAACTGGGGATGGAGGATATAAGCTATGCCACATCTATGCTGATAACCATCACGTTGTGGATAGCTATAGCACCGCTGGCAGCGGTTTCAGGTAGAAAAAGAAGGTAATGATTGGAGCGAGGCTATGAGCCTGCTACTCTCTGATGAGATAAGAACCGAATATGATGATGACAGTCAAAGCTACTTTGTAGTCTGGCGACCTTTAGTCGCTATCGGCATGGGCAAAACAGAGCAGGCAGTCCTGGACGACCTGCGAGCGGCAGCACATTTCGGTATTGAAACTATGGTCAGATCAAAATCAAGAGCAATTGGTTTGGGTATTTTTGCCAAAGGAGGAAAACATGGTGAGCAAAGCAGAGCAAATGGAAGAAGAAATCTTAGGGATAGATAGCGCGCGTAAATATGCTGAAGGACATAAGAAATATGCGAAACTCATGTTTAGGGGCGTACTGAATGATATAAAGGCCAATAATATATCAGGGAGTTGCCTGGAAGCAGGAGCTGGACCTGGTTTGTTGGCCATTATGATAACCCAGCAGAACCCCGAAATAAACATTACTGCAATTGACATCTCACCTGACATGGCGACCATAGCTAGTGAGTATATTAGCCAGAATAAACTCGAAAACCGGATACGTTATCTGGTAGGTGATGTAGGCGATGAAGGAATGCTGCAAGAATTGGGGAAATTCAATTTTGTCTATTCTACCTATTCACTGCACCACTGGGAAACGCCTGAGAATTCAATCCGCAATCTCTGGAACGCTGTCGAAGATAACGGTGTGCTGTATATCTATGACTTTAAGAGAATTGGGTGGTTGTGCTCCTTACCTCTTAAAGGGGGCGAGATAGACTCGATGAGGGCTGCCTATACACCGGCTGAAATCAAGGATATTTTTCACAGGATTGGCATCACAAACTACAGAATAAAGACTCCTTTCCCCTTCTTGTTTCAGTCTATTATTGCCTGGAAAAAGCTGGTATAGCCGCTTGTTCGCCTGAAACCGCGACAACCCGACTTGCAGGATGCCAGGTCTAGGTGGCTTTTTCTTCGATACCAGGCTGTTCTGTCTCACGCGGCGCGTTTTAGTAGATTGTCTTATCTGAGGCGTGAAATCACGGTTAATCAGTCTTGAAGGTAGTACTCCAGACCGAGGTGTGTGATCTGCTCAGCACCCATCAACCATCTGAGCGTATTCTTGAGCTTTGTTTGTTGTATGAACAGGTCGTGCTCGGGATATACGGTGGGTGCGTGCTGAGGGCTCTTGAAGTAGAAAGACAGCCACTCCTGGATGCCACCCATCCCGGCCCGTTTTGCAAGGTCAATAAAGAGGGCTAGGTCGAGCACTAATGGGGCGGCCAGAGAGGAATCTGAGCACAGGAAGTTAACCTTGATCTGCATGCGTCGACCCAGCCAACCGAAGATATCTATGTTGTCCCAGCCCTCTTTACTATCTCCACGAGGCGGGTAGTAGTTAATACGGACTTTGTGGTACGCATCGGCATAGAGTTCAGGGTATAAATTGGGCTGTAGAATATACTCCAGAGAACCGAGCTTTGATTCCTCTTTCGTCTGAAAGTTCTCAGGCTCATCAAGGACCTCACCATCTCGGTTCCCCAGTATGTTCGTCGAAAACCAGCCATCCATACCGAGCATCCTTGCCTTCAGCATTGGAGCGATAACCGTCTTAACAAGGGTCTGCCCGGTTTTAAAGTCCTTCCCGCAAATTGGGATATTTTCATCATTTGCCAGTTTCTCAAGAGCTGGTATGTCGACTGTCAGATTCGGTGCGCCGTTTGCGAAAGGGATGCCTTCCATTAAAGCTGCGTAGGCATATATCATGGACGGAGCTATCCACTCATCGTTTTTTTTGAGTCCACTTGTGAAACTCTCGAGATCCTGATGTATATCCGATTCGGTAATGAATTTTTCGGTAGAAGCACACCATATCATCACTAGTCGGTCGCAGTTATTGGTAGCCTTGAAGCGGCGTATGTCGTCACGGACCATGTCGACGAGTTCGAGCTTAGTTCGTGCCTTCTTGACATTTGTCCCCTTGATTCGCTTTACATACTGGCTGTCGAACACGGCCGGCATAGGTTTAGTGGTCTTCAGAAAGTCCGCAACAGGCTCGATATTTTCGTGTCGGTCCAGGACTCCGCACTTTATGGCAGCTTCATATCCGTTGTCTGGAATCGGGTCCCAAGCTCCGAACACGAGCTGATCGAGACCTGCCAGCGGGACAAAGTCCCGTATCAGGGGAGTCTTTTTCTCTGTCCGCTTGCCAAGCCGTATTGTTGACATCTGGGTAACCGAGCCGAATGGTCTACCCGTGCCCCGTCGAATATGCTCGACACCTGCAATAAAGGTAGAACTGACTGCCCCCAGGCCTACAAGTAGCACACCGAGTCTACCATCAGCCGGCTCAATTATTGGCGTTTCCTCTGTGACAAAGTCCTTGGGTTCGAGAGCAATTCCTTTCTCATGGGCAAGTTCCAGCAATGGCTCGTGCCACTGAGATGGGATTCTGCCGGTCTTTGCCCAGTACTGTACCGTGCTCTGGCGCCTGTCCAGAAGGCTTGCCAGTGCGGACTGGCCACCGAAACGTTGTATGATTTGCTCTGCGGAGTTCTTTTTATTATTCATAATGAGGTTTATATTAACGAAAATATCGTTAGTTGTCAACCCCGATTTATTCTTCGGCATGATTGGAATCAAAGCGAATGGGTGGCGGTCAAGGCATGAAATTGCAGATGCTAAAGCCGTTTACCCTTTGCCCCAGCGATTCCATCGTGATAAACTGTGGCTAACACTTTCAGGCGGGGGTTAAGTGGCCCTGTTTATCACTTTCGAGGGAGGAGAGGGTAGCGGTAAGACAGTGCAGGCCCGTGCCTTGCACCGTAAGTTGGTTCGTCTGAATTTGCCGGTAGTGTTTGTCTATGAGCCGGGAGGGACCTCCCTCGGCAGGAGAATTGCTCGGTGGCTGAAGTGGGCACAAGGCTCAGAGATGTCACCCCTTAGTGAGCTTCTCCTCTTTAACGCTTCTCGTGCCCAACTGGTTGCTGAGGTCATCCGTCCAGGTCTGCTGAACGACAAGATTGTCATCTGCGATAGGTATACCGATTCCACAGTTATTTATCAGGGATATGGACGTGGTCTTGACATGGAGCTTGTCCGGATAATTAATGGTGCTGCTACCGACGGACTTACCCCGGATCTGACGGTGCTGCTGGACGTGTCGGTAGAGGAGGGGTTTGCCCGTAAGGGGGCCAGGGCACGGGACCGCTTTGAACAGGAAGGAGTTGTCTTCCACCAGCGGGTGAGGGAAGGCTATCTCAGGCTGGCTCAAGCTGAGCCGGAGCGCTGGCTGGTTATTGATGGCTGCCAGTCTCGCAAAAAGATAGCACAGATTGTCTGGGCTAGAGTAAGCCAGCTATTAGGTGGTGTTGGTATGGGTGGTGCTTAGGTTAGAACTTGATTCCGGTAGGCAGAAGATTGACCTATCTAAAAAGGGCACCAACCTTCGTCGAGGAAAGAATGCTTGCAGCGCAAGGATATGGCCGTGTTGCCGGGATTGATGAGGCTGGGCGGGGGCCGCTGGCTGGTCCTGTGGTGGCGGCGGCTGTAGTCCTGCCCCCGGATTTTGAGGCTCCCTGGCTGGGACTGGTAAGGGATAGCAAGCAGTTGACCAGCCCTGCCCGCGAGTTTCTCTATCAGCGCATTCTTGAGACGGCATCAGGTGTCGGTGTGGGTGTGTGTGATTCGCAGATAATTGACCGGCGTGGTATTGTTACAGCGACGCGACTGGCCATGAAATCCGCCGTAGACCAGCTTCAGCCTCCGGCGGAATCTTTGCTAATAGACTACCTGACGTTGCCCGAGGTTAAGTTGCCCCAGAAACCGATTACTCACGGCGATGGCCTCTGTTTGTCGATAGCCTGTGCCTCGATAGTGGCCAAGGTCACCCGTGACCACCTGATGGTCAAGTTCGATGATATCTATCCAGGGTATGGGTTCCGAAAGCACAAGGGCTACGGCACCCCGGAGCACTTTACTCACCTGAAGCGGCTGGGACCGTGCCTCATCCACCGTCGTTCCTTCGAGCCGGTCAAAAGCATGGTATGAGAGGACGATGAGCAGAAGAGAAACCGGCATCCTCGGGGAGAAACTGGCCGCAGAATTCTTGCAGAGGCGGGGCTACCAAATTGTTGAGACCAACTATCGCTGTCCTGAGGGTGAGGTTGACATCGTAACGCGGTATGGGGATTTTCTTGTGTTCGTTGAAGTCAGGACAAAGCGGAGTAAGCAATTCGGTAGCCCGGAGGAATCGATTACACCTGTCAAGAAGGAGAGATTGAGGCTGGTGGCATCACGCTACCGCGATGAACATGATGACCTGCCGGAACAATGGCGGATTGATGTCGTCGTCGTTGAGATGAGCCGGGGGAAACCAGCCAGAATCGAGCTCATCGAGAACGCCGTCGGTGACGAATAAAAATAGCCTTGCCCTGTTTCGCCAGTCGTGTTAGAATGAATCGTTGCGAGTTTGGGACATGACTCCTTCGGACGCGATATCGCGCGTATTTCGAATTATTGACGCCAGCATGAATCGGATTGGCGAAGGGCTGCGCCTTCTTGAGGACGTAGCCCGTTTACTGATGGGTGACGCTGGCCTGACTGAGCAACTCAAGGTGATGCGCCACGAATTGATAAGAGTAGAGGGGCCATTACACCAACAACTCCTCGAGTCGCGGGACTCGGTCGGTGATGTCGGTGTTGATATCGATGTTCCTGGGGAAGACAAGCAGCGTGACCTGCCGACCACTGTCGTGGCTAATGCCAGGAGGGTACAGGAGTCGCTGAGGACGCTTGAAGAACTGGCAAAGCTACCGGAGGTCGCTTCCTATTTGGATTCAGAGAAATTCAAGCACGCCCGTTTCCAGCTATATACAATCGAACGTGAGCTATTCGCTCGTCTGCTGCGTCAGGATAAGACAAAGTGCATCCGTGGACTCTATGTCATTGTTGATACTGCCTCGCTCGCCGGGCGGAGTCACGTTGAGGTAACCCGACAGGCAATCAGTGGTGGTGCCAGTATCATCCAGCTACGTGATAAGACCATGTCCAAGGGGGAGTTGTTGTCACTGGCCCGCGAACTGGCAACACTCTGCCACAAAGCCGGTGTGCTCTTCATCATGAACGATTATCTTGACCTGACAATAGCTGCTGGAGCGGACGGATTGCACATTGGTCAGGGAGACCTGCCTTGCGCTGAAGCACGCAAGTTACTGCCGATGGATATAGTTCTCGGTTGCTCGGTGACCAGTGTCGAAAAGGCGGTTGCTGCTGAAGCAGATGGTGCTGACTATATTGCTGTCGGTTCGATGTATCCCACCCCATCCAAAGAGACGGCAGTGGTGGTTGGCCTGGAAACGCTTCGTCAGGTCAGGCAGGCGACCTCCCGGCCATTGGTCGCTATTGGTGGTATTACCAGAGACAATGCTGCCGGAGTTATTGCTGGCGGGGCTGACGCCGTGGCGGTGATAAGAGCAGTGGTCAGCGCCGAATTGCCCGAGGAAGCCGCCCGGCAGATAGTAGCTGAGCTCGAGGTGAAGAATGGCTAGGCTGACTGACAACCTTGACGAATTCGCTGAACGTATCCGGGTGACCCTTTCGGCTAGGGATGCTGCCAGGGAAAAGCTGCTACCTCTGTGCCGTGACGCCATTCGCAATTGTAGCAATGCCATCCGTGCCATACACCGTCAGGAGATGGATGAGGCCAGGAGCCAATTAAAGTCGGCGCGTGACCTGATTGACGAAGCTGAGAAAATTGTTGCGGCCGAGAGTGACCTTGGCCGTATGAATATAGTCAGGGATGCGCAGAAGGAATATGTTGAAGGAAACGTTGTTCTGGCTCTGGTCAATGGAAAGCAGCCCCCTGGCCCCGAGGAGCTAGGTGTGGAGCCGGTGGCCTATCTGCATGGATTGAGTGATGCCGTTGGGGAGCTGCGGCGTTATTTACTGGACAGCATGAGGAAAGGTGACCTGTCGCGTGGTGAAGAATTCTTAGCGGCCATGGATGATATTTATAATATCTTGGTTACCATGGACTTTCCTGACGCCCTGACCGGGGGTCTGCGTCGGGCGACTGATGTAGTCCGTGGGATTCTCGAAAGAACACGCAGTGACCTTACCCTGACTATCAGACAGGGTGAACTGGAGAATCGGTTGCGGAAATATGATACTGAGAAGGAGGAGAAATAGTGAGATTTTTCCCGATACACAACAAGAAAACGCTGCTGATACTGGGCTGCGGCCTCATCGTTGGCGTGGTGCTGGTCGTTTCCTTCTTAACCGGAGGAGGCGTGGCTATTGCCCAGAACGGTGAAGGTATCGGCAACGGTGGGGGAGAGAGTATTCCTGGGCTCTGGTATCTGGCCCCAGTTGGGTCTGTCCTTGCCCTGGCCTTCGCCTTTATTTTTTATAAGGGAATGAAGCGTGAGTCTGAAGGCACCGACGAGATGAAGTCCATTGCCCAGGGTGTCCGTGAAGGTGCCAATGCCTATTTAAAGAGGCAGTTCTCAGTAGTGGCTATTTTCCTCGTTGTTCTGGCAATACTGTTGGCGGTGCTGGCATTCGTAGTGAAACCACCGTTGCAGAATGGATGGGTACCTTTCGCCTTTCTCACCGGTGGATTCTTCTCCGGCTTGTGCGGCTGGTTGGGTATGAAGACGGCTACCTATGCCAGTGCCCGGACTACCCATGCTGCACGGACGTCCTTAAACAAGTCATTGCAGGTTGCTTTCCGCAGTGGTGCTGTTATGGGGCTGGTGGTCGTTGGCTTTGCTCTGCTGGACATATGTATATGGTTCGTGGTTCTGAACAATATCGCACATATGGAGCTCACCGAGTTGACTGTCACCATGTTGACATTTGGTATGGGTGCCAGCACCCAGGCTCTCTTTGCCCGTGTCGGTGGTGGTATCTACACCAAGGCTGCCGATGTCGGCTCTGACCTGGTTGGTAAGGTAGAGGCCGGTATACCCGAAGATGACCCGAGAAACCCGGCGGTCCTGGCAGACAACGTTGGTGATAACGTCGGTGATGTTGCCGGCATGGGTGCCGACCTATATGAGTCGTACGCCGGCTCTATTCTGGCGGCGGCGGCGCTGGGTGTGGCTGCCGGTTTCGGTATTTACGGCATTGTTTTGCCGATGGTGATTGCTGCTCTGGGTGTAATTTTCTCTATTCTTGGGATATATCTGGTACGCACCAAGGAGGGTGCCTCTACCTCCAGTTTGTTGAAGTCGTTGGGCTTAGGGGTAAACGTCAGCGCCGTACTGATTGCCCTCGCCTCCGGTGGGCTGGTGGTTTATCTGCTGGGTAACCAGGCGGGGCTGGATACAGGCATGGCGATACGTATCTGGGTGGCTATTCTGGTAGGACTACTGGTGGGTATTATTATCGGGAAAGCTGCTGAATATTACACCTCGTATGATTACAAACCGACCCAGGGAATTGCCGCTCAAGCCGAGACCGGCCCGGCGACCGTTGTTATTGCCGGTCTGTCTATCGGTCAGCTCTCCACCGGTGTTCCGGTAGTGAGTATTGCCGTTGGTATCCTGCTCAGCTACGGTCTCGCTGGAGGTTTCGAAGTGCCGATACAGGGACTATATGGCATTGGTCTGGCGGCGGTCGGTATGCTTTCCACCCTGGGTATTACTCTGGCAACAGATGCCTACGGCCCGATTGCCGACAATGCCTCGGGCAACGCCACCATGAGCGGGCTTGACCCGGAGGTGAGAGAACGCACCGATAAGCTCGATTCCATCGGAAACACCACCGCTGCTACTGGTAAGGGTTTCGCTATTGGTTCGGCGGCACTTACCGGGCTTGCCCTGGTAGCCTCTTACATAGAGGAGGTGAGGATTGGCCTTATCCGTATTGCCGAGCACGCCGCTGATGGGATGGCCGAGATAGTGCCTGGTGTCTTTGCCACCGTAGACCAGTTGAGAGAAGCAACTATTGCTCAGTTTGTCAGCTGGTATGATATCAATCTGATGAATCCGAAGGTCCTGGCCGGTGTCTTTATCGGGGCCATGCTCGCCTTTGTCTTCTGCGCCCTGATTAACATGGCGGTCGGTCGTAATGCCGGTAAGGTGGTAGAGGAAGTGAGGCGGCAGTGGCATGATATACCGGGACTGATGGAAGGACAGACCAAGCCGGACTATGCCCGGTGTGTTTATATCGCCACTAGGGCTGCCCAGAAGGAGATGATTCTGCCGGCGATGCTGGCCATTATTGTTCCCATACTGGTCGGTATTATCCTTGGTCCGGGGGCGGTGATGGGGGTGCTCTTTGGCGGCCTGACTACGGGCTTTGTGCTTGCCATCATGCTCGCCAATGCCGGTGGTGCCTGGGACAACGCCAAGAAGTACATTGAGGCCGGTGCTCACGGCGGCAAGGGCTCCGATGCTCATAAAGCTGGTGTTGTCGGTGACACCGTTGGTGACCCGCTTAAAGATGCTTCTGGGCCGTCACTGAACATCCTGATTAAGCTCATGGCGATGGTCTCGATTGTCTTTGCTGGAGTTGCTGGTAGCGCCAGTCTTCTGTTTGCCCGCTGGATAGGCTAACTGACCTGGAAATACGTAGGGGCTCTCTATTACTGTAGAGAGCCCCTTTTGTTTTTGGGGAATATTTGCTGTCTAAAGGAACGGATTAACCCTGCGCTCGATTCCGATTGTGGTATCCGGGCCATGGCCGGTATAAACAGTGGTGTTATCCGGCAAGACCATAAGCTTGTCCTTGATGTTCTTGATGAGCCCCTCATGGCTGCCTCCAGGAAAGTCAGTTCGGCCAATGCTAAATTGGAACAGTGTGTCGCCGCTGAATACCACCCCTTCGTCCTTCTCCAGAAGGCAGATACCTCCGGGGCTGTGCCCCGGCGTGTGAAGGACCTGGAAGTGCAGCTCGCCGATGTCGATAACGTCACCTTCTTTTAGAAGGCGGTCCGGCGTGGGTGCTTCCCGTGACAGGCCGAAAAGTTGTGCCATTGGACCTCCTCCACGGAGATGGCGGGCGTCATCAGCATGGATGGCCACCTCGGCACCAGTTGCCTCTTTAACTGCTGCCAGAGCACCCACGTGGTCCATGTGGTGGTGGGTCAGCACGATGATTTTAATCTTGAGGCCGAGTTCCTCCACGTTATTAAGTATCTCTTCAGGCATGGTGCCGGGGTCAATTATCATGCCTTCTCTGGTGGATTCTGAGCCGACAATATAGCAATTGGCTGCGAATGGTCCGAGTTCAAGTTTCCGAATAATCACTCCAGACTCCTTAGTTTATTCGTGTTCCATTGGCCGAGGGAAAAGGGGGTATATTCCCACGGTTGCCTTGCATTCTACCATCACGAAGGGGATTCCCGCAAGATTCACTGCAACGAAGAAAACAGTATAGGGTCTTCGTCTTGACACTGGCAGGGTGAGTTGCTAAACTGGATTAGTCCAACCTTAGTTAGCCTCTGATTGTCTGGCAACACAGTCTGATTGGGAGCTTCATTGACTGAAAAGACACCACCGTCTGATGTGTCCTCTCCCCCACCCCTAGAAAAAGGTCTTGTTCAAGTTTTCACAGGTGAAGGTAGGGGCAAGACTTCCGCAGCACTGGGAACCGTTATTCGCGCCCTTGGTAATGGTCTAAGGGTATTTATTGTCGTATTCATGAAGGCAGGACACCCGTCCGGGGAATGGGATGTCCTCTCTAAATTACAGAACGTCGGTGTGGCCAGGTTTGGTGCCGGGTCTTTCGTGGACCCGGCCAACATTAAGCCGCAGGACAGGGAAGAGGCGGCGAGGGCATTGGTGGCAGCGCATCAGGCAATGCTTAGCGGCGAATATGATTTGGTGGTGCTGGATGAGGTGAATGTCGCCGTGGCCTGGAAGCTTATTGAACTGGAGGATGTTATCAGTTTGATTGGAGAAAAGCCGACTGACGTTGAACTGATTCTCACCGGTCGGGGTGCTGATAAAGAGATAGTGAGGGTGGCAGACCTGGTTACTGAGATGCTCAATATCAAGCATCCCTATGATGAAGGGACTGCGGCCCGCAGAGGTATTGAGTACTAGCTAAACACGGCTGAGGAGGAAAAAAGGTGCGTATTACTTTCAGTGTAATCAAAGCTGACATCGGGGGCTATGCAGGGCATTCTGATTCTCATCCGGAGGTCATGGCTAAGGCTGACGAGTGCCTGGCTAAGGCCAAGCAAGACGGCCTTCTGATTGACTATCACGTCACGAAGTGTGGCGATGATGTACAGCTAATCATGACCCATGAGCAGGGAGAGGACAACGAGAAAATCCACCAGCTGGCGTGGGACACCTTCATCGAAGGAACTGAGGTGGCGAAAAAGCTGGGATTGCATGGTGCCGGCCAGGACCTGTTGGCCGATGCATTTTCTGGAAATGTGAGGGGAATGGGGCCGGGTTGTGCCGAGATGGAGTTTGAGGAACGGGGCTCAGAACCCGTTATTGTTTTCATGGCTGACAAGACATCGTCCGGGGCATGGAACCTGCCTCTCTACAGGATGTTTGCTGACCCCTTCAATACAATTGGCCTTGTTATCGCTCCCAATATGCACGACGGTTTTTACTTTGAGGTGCATGATATCAAAGAGGGCAAAAAAATAACGTTTAATACCCCTGAAGAAATCTACGACTTATTGATATTTATTGGTGCGCCGTCGCGTTTTATGATAAGGACAGTTCGACATCGGAAGACCAACGACATTGCGGCGGTATCGTCGACGCAACGCTTGGCTTTGATTGCCGGCCGGTATGTGGGCAAGGACGATCCGGTATGTATCGTCCGCGCTCAGGGTAACTTTCCGGCAGTCGGGGAAGTCCTGGAGCCGTTTGCTGTGCCGATACTGGTCGAAGGCTGGATGAGGGGTTCCCACCACGGCCCCCTGATGCCAGTCTCGATTCCCGACAGTACGCCAACACGCTTTGATGGTCCGCCCCGGGTGACTGCGGCTGGTTTCCAGATTCAGGATGGTAAACTGGTGGGACCACGTGACATGTTCGCTGATAAATCGTATGACAACGCTAGACAGAAGGCAATTGATATTGCCGATTTTATGCGACAACACGGGCCGTTTGAGCCACATCGTCTCCCGCTTGAAGAAATGGAGTATACTACCATGCCCGAGGTCATGAAGAAGCTGGAGGGCAGGTTCACTGACATTGAGCCCGGCAGGGGCTAATTTTTTAGGCATATAGAGAAGGAGCACATGTTAAGATTGCTCCTGGCGACCAATAATCCGGGCAAGGTGCGTGAATATAGGAGCCTGTTTCAAGACCTTCCCTATGACGTGGTTACCCTTGCCGAGCAGGAAATCACTACTGAAGTTGACGAGGTGGGGAGTAACCTGGAGGAGAATGCCAGGCTGAAGGCAACCGCTCTGGCTGCTGAGAGCCATCTGCTGACCCTGGCGGATGATTCCGGGCTGGAAGTTGATGCCCTCGGTGGTGAGCCCGGCCCACTCTCACACCGTTACGCCGGTGAGGGGGCTTCGGATGAGGACCGGGTCAGCTATCTGCTGTCACGATTGAAAGAGGTGCCCTGGGCCGAGAGAACGGCTCGCTTTCGCTGTGTCATCGCTTTAGCCCGGCCCGGTGGTGATATCGAGTTCTGTCATGGTGAGTGTCCCGGGATAATAACCTTTGAGCCATGTGGTGAGCAGGGTTTTGGTTACGACCCGATATTCTATCTACCGGAACTTGGTAAAACGATGGCGGAGCTGTCTCTGGAGGAGAAGAACCGGGTCAGTCATCGTGGGATAGCCGCCCGCGAGGCCTATCAGGTGCTCGTCAGGTTGAAAAATAGTCTGGCGGAATAACCGGATATTGAGAGGTCAAATTAACGGTTGTTTATTGAGGACGATTGGTATATACTACTTGATTACACGCCATAGTACGACTTTCGGGGGGTAATAATGAGGTTATCATGTCTTCAGGAGAATTTGAATCGCGGACTTAGTGTTGTCGGGAGGGCGGTTGCTACCAGAACAACTCTGCCAATCACCAACAATGTCTTCCTTGCCACCGATGAGTCTCGTCTCAAACTGGTTGCCACTAATCTGGAGATGGCTATCAGTCACTGGATTGGGGCCAAGGTGGAGACGGAGGGTGAAATTACAGTCCCCGCCCGTCTCCTCACTGAGTTTGTTGCCTCTTTACCCAGTGACCGGGTTGACCTCAGCCTGGCGTCCGGGAGCAAGGTTGTCGAATTAAGCTGTGCCCGTTTTGAGGCCCGCATCAGCGGCGTGGATGCCAAGGACTTTCCGCCGATACCCAAGGTCGATGAGGGAATAAATACCAAGGTAGAGGTCGAGAGCCTCCGTCAGGCTATTAACCAGGTGGTCTTTGCGGTTGCTTCTGAGGAGTCCCGCCCGGTACTGACGGGTGTTGATGCCCAGTTTGAAGACGACCTGCTGACGCTGGCGGCTGCCGATGGCTTTCGGCTGGCGGTATACAAGCTGCCCCTCTCCACCCCGGTAGACGAGAAGATTGAGGTGATTATTCCGGGGCGGACCCTGGCGGAACTGAGCCGCTTAATAGGGGATGACGAAGAGGTAATTGACATAACGGTTAACCCCAACAAGAGTCAGATACTTTTCCAGATGAAGAATACCCAGCTGGTCTCACAGCTTGTTCAGGGGACCTTCCCTCAGTACTCCCAGCTAATTCCGCAGAGCTATAACACCAAGGTGATGGTTGATGTCGCCGAGTTCTTGAGGGCAACCAGAACGGCCTCCATCTTTGCCCGCGACGGCAGCGGCATCGTGCGCCTGGTGGCAACCCCTGGCAGCGGCGAACTGGCTGCTGGGAAGATAACTGTATCCGCACGCTCTGAGGAGCTTGGTGATGATGTCGGTGAGATTGATGCCACCGTAGAAGGGGAGGAGGCCAAGATTGCCTTCAATGGCAAATACCTGACCGACGTCCTCAGTGTGCTCCGCGAACCGCAGGTGACCCTGGAGACGACCAACCCCTCCAGCCCCGGCGTCATCCGCCCGGTAGGTGTGGACAACTATACGCACGTGGTAATGCCGATGTTTGTCCAATGGTAGCAGCTAAATAACCCTGTATCGCAGAAGATATAAGGCGTCTGGTAGTAACCGGGCGCCTTAATTGTTTAACCTTCATGAGCTGTTATATAATGTTAGCGTACATCACCAGAGATAGGCTGGAATGAGCCCTGTCAGTGTGGAAAGGGGAAGAAGTATAAGAAGTGCTGCGGTGTTTAATAAATACAGTGAGTATTTTAAAGTCCTCAATTATATGTCTAGGTAGTCACAAATTCTCTTAGGGGGGCAGTTATGGAAGGAAACCTTGGGCGTTTTAAAGTGGATTTGGAGAGACTTTCCAAATTATCTGATACAATTCTCGCCGACCTTGCTGATGAAGCTACAGGTAAAAAGGTCAAAACGGGAGACCCTAAACCAGGGTTAATGTTCCGCGTATCTTATCAACGATGGTATTCAGAAGCTCACGAAGTAATTCGCCAGATCCTTCCTACCCGTCTACAAGAGTTTGAGACGCTATACTATGGGAGTGATAAACGAAAGGAATTGAACGTCATTACATATGCTATCAAAGATTGGTTATTAGGCATCGGGGCTAAGGTAGACATACGTGGGGAGAAGTATTTTGATGATGTTGGTGCGACCTATATGCGTTTTCAGACGCAGGTTGAAATACTTAACTCTGCGAAATTACGCTTTGAGAGTTCGCTATTTGAAGTCAGACAGATCTTATAAGCTGATCTTTTTGATTCAGAGCTTGAATCCGCTAGGGAGCTGTTAAAAAAGGGGTTTCTTCGTCCGGCAGGTGCGGTAGCCGGTGTAGTCGCTGAGAAACACTTGGTACAAGTATGTAAAAGTCGTGGTGTCAAAATTGCAGCCAAAAATCCTACTATTGCTATTCTAAATGATACACTCAAAAAGGAAAACGTATACGAGGTTCCAGAATGGCGGTTCATACAAAGGCTAGGCGACCTGCGAAATCTGTGTGATCATAATAAAGAGCGAGAACCAACAAAGGACGAGGTTACTGAACTGATAGATGGCGTCGCTAAGTTAACGAAAACTATATTATAAAATACTTGTTAATCAGTGCTAGTGTTACAATATCCTCAGCGATTTTTTATTGTCAAAATTATTATAGTACAACTGAATTAAACATCCCGGTGTTCCTACCGTATTAGGGAAAAAGATATCCTTTTCAGTATATTGACAACCTATTAACAGAGGTATTAAGGTTGTTTATCATAATAATATAGAATACGATAAACAACTCGAGTTGATTGAAAAATGACAGACAATACGAGCTTCGAAGTATTTGGGTTCCGGACAAGCTCCCGTTTCGCTAGCCACCTCAAAGTCTCAGTTGATGACCAGGTAGTATCGGTCACCGGTCCACGTGTAGGAGTCACCGTTTATCGCCTGTGGATGGCCTTACAGGCAGTCCTCCTTGCTCTAACAGTGCCGATGCTCATTGTGGCGGTTGTCCTTTGGGATTGGAGGTATTTGGTTACCGCGCTGGCGCTGTTGTTCTTTTACTGGGTCTTTAGCGCAGTTGGAGCGGTTGCCCTCTGGGAATTTCAAAATTTCATGTCATTTGACAGTGGAGGCTACCAGAGCACCTCATTCCCATTAAATGCCGTCAAGCGCGTCAAGGTAGGTCGTGGTTGGGCTAGAAACGGCCTCTGGCTGATTCTCTTGCCATTTATTGCCTCACTTAACAAATCGTCGGAAGGGCGTGTTGTATCGTTCGAAGCGCCGGATGGGGATACTGGGAAAGACGCAGTCTATGCTTTTTATATGCGTATTGAGGATGATCCCCAGGACTTGGCAAGGCTCCTCGAAGATAGATAATCCAATCATCGCTCAATTCTCAATAATCTTTCATTAATAGACTACATAGTTAAACAGAATTATCTAATCTTACGCATGGCTGGACAAATATCCCGATGTTTGTTGATGATTCATACCCTCTTGACCTCACACGTTTGCGGTGCTATTATTAGCGCACTATAAATACTTTACTTACGATCCATAAAGGGGGAGAGTAATGTATAAGGGTGTCATCATTACTTTGTTATCCCTTGTCTTAGTATGTGGTACTATAACAGCCTGTGGCCAACGATGAGCGTATTCTCCGAACCACGATGGATTATCTGCTACACGCTTTATTACCTCGAGACTTTCTTCTAAATTTTTGTTATTCTCAATACTTGAAGTATTATATCATTCATAGCATGTGGTTATGCCGACAATTACGTGGGCCAGCACTATTTGTCTTTCTCGAATAGCAGGTAGTGATTAACGAATGATCTTATTGGTCCTCCCGACAAGCCAGCGGCTTGGTAGGTGTGGAGGTGCCAGCCATTCTTCTGATATTCAGCGATTGTTTTGCCGACATCCTTGTGCTGTTTTACTTCGACACATTCGTATTCTTTTTCTTTCATGTTGTTTTACCCCCATATCCGGATTATATTGGACAATTCCTAGTAACACAACTATTCCTCAGCATTCAGAGCAAGCCGCAAACAACGGCACAAAACGAATTTCGGGGACACCCGAAGACCCATCCTGCTACTCAGCAAAGACGTTATGATAGAAACACATGCATCCTGGCCTTTTTTACATCGATTATTTCCACTTTATAGAAAAGCTAAACGGTATCAAATATTTGTACGCATCGCTGGACAAACATCCCGATGTTCGTCCAGCGGTAATTGCCGTACCCAATCACGTTTTAACTCCCTCTTAGTTTGAGAGAGATGATGCAATTCGTAACTTCTGCTTATCAGTGTTAGAATACCTGAAAGAAAACGGCATCGACTCGGGGGGAGCTAATATGTTCAAGAAAATACTGGTGTGTCTGGACGGTTCCGAAATTGCTGAGAGAATCATCCCTTTTGTAAGAGACGAGGTCCTGGCTATCGGAAGTAGAGTCATTCTACTACGAGTGGTGAGTATCCCCAGTAACCTGACCTTGGACATACCCGGGTTTCCAGCAGTCCCTTTTACCAGGTCATCAATGCCAGAACAGCTCAAAAAGGAAGATAATACTGCAAAGGCCTATCTGAGGAAGGTCGCTCAGCCCCTTCGTGAGCAGGGAATTATGGTGACGAGCAAGACATTGATAGGGCCGCCCGGACCTACCATTATTAGCTACGCAGGCGAGATTAATGCAGACCTGATAGCAATTGCTTCACACGGACATGGTGGCTTGAGGAAGTTTCTTTTCGGTAGTGTAGCCGAGTATGTTGTGAGAGAATCAGTCTTACCTTTACTGATGATAAGGCCGAAGTAATACCGTTGTTCCGTTGAAGTAGCAAGAGTCTTCTGCTATATACGCCAAAGGACAAACATCCTGATGTTTGTTCAGCCATGCGTATAACTATTTGATACCTTTTGCTTTTTCTGTTGGATGGAAAGCGAGAAAAATAGAACCTTGATAACTAGGTATAACAGTACTCAATGAGATGTGATGATCAGGCTTCGTAGACTTTCTTACTTACGTCTACTCAGTTTATTGTTGTGGCGCCGATGTACTGATTTCGTCTCCCTAGTGGGGTTTCAGACGTGATTTCGTCACTAAATCTGAATCCTTTCTTGGCGAAAAGCTTCAGGCAGGCGTTTACTACGACAGGATCGTAGAGAATTCCACTCTGTCTTGAAATCTCATTCAATGCTTTGTCTATACCTATGGCTGGTCTATAGGGACGGTGAGAGCTAATTGCCTCAACCACGTCAGCGACACCTAAGATTTTGGCCTCGAGAGGTATGTTACCACCAATGAGACCTAATGGATAGCCTGAGCCGTCAAGCCTTTCATGATGCGCTAACACAATATCAGCTACGGGCCAAGGAAAGTCAATCTTCTTTAGTATGTCGTAGCCTGCCTGAGGATGCATCTTAATCAAGTCAAATTCGACATCACTTAGCTTACCCGGTTTGCTTAGAATCTCGGTAGGCACATAGATCTTACCAATATCATGAATAATCGCCGCCATACGGGTTCCCTTCGCCTGATCTTCCTGAAGCCCTATTTCTCTAGCTATAGCATAACTGAGTTCAGCAACACGACGCTGATGGCCAGCAGTGTAAGGATCCCTAGATTCAATAGTAGCCGCCATTGCTTGAATTGTCCCTTCTGAGGTCCTTAACAACTTATCAAAGCTCTGCCTGAGTTCTTCTTCTGCCCACTTACGTTTACTGATATCAACCACTGTTCCTAGAATAGCGACTTCTCCTTCATAGTCTATCAGCTTCGTGAAGATCAAGGAGTCGATTCGTTCTCCATCTTTTCTGACGATCGCGTACTCATATGGGGGAACTTCTTCACCTCGTAAATGTCTGTCAAAGTTGGCCCTTACAGTGTCTACCCATTCCGGCGCTATTAAATCCATAAAGTTGAAAGTAGGAGCAGTTATCTCCTCTTTCTTATACCCGGTAACATCTTCACACTTCTGATTAGCATACACTACACTGCCGTTTTTGTTTATAAAGATCATATTGGGCGACTGTTCAGCGAGATTCCTGAATTTCGCCTCTGACTTCCGTAGTAATTCCTCTGCCTGTTTACGGTCGGTGATGTCTCGGATAAACACTAGGTCTGCGGGTTTTTCTTCGTAGTCTATGACCGTAGCATTCAGTTCTACCGGTAATTTCGTGCCATCCTTCCGAATTATTATGGTCTCGTTTATGTTTGGAACTTCTTTCCCTGCTAACCGATCGAAATATCTTTGAGCAACCACTTCACGATCCTCGGGCACAATCATTTCAAGAAAATCAACCCCGACTAGTTCTTCAGGCTTATAACCTGCAAGCTCAAGAGATATTTTGTTGACAAATTGCACTAGTCCTTCCTGCAATACTACGATTCCATCTCTAGAGTTCTCAACTACGGCAGAATATTTTGCCTCAGATACTTTTGATCTTTCTTCTGCCTGCCTACGCTCGGTAATGTCTGAGAGGACTCCAGTGGCACCAATCACATTGTTTCCATCAAGTATTGGCCTGTTGGAACTACGAACCCAGCGGATTTCGCCCGTCTTATCTATGAGCCGATACTCACCTACTGTCGCTTGACCAGAGAGTGTTCTCTGAAAATACTCAAGGCTACGCGGTAAGTCCTCCTGATATATGAAGCTAGCGAAAGATCGCCCGGTAATCTCAGAAGGACTATACCCTAATACTGATTTAACGATAGGGCTGATATAGGTTGCTATGCCATTCATGTCAACGACATAAACTATATCACCCAGATTTTCTACTAAGTTACGGTATCTCTCTTCATTCCTTCGCGACGATATCTCTGTTGGATTACTAGCGAGACGTTCTCTTGACACATCTATACCTCTGATTGCTTCTTAAATCACTTCGATGCTTACAAACATACAAGCCGTTTGTGTACTTTTAAAGCGCTTTTGGTATCAGTTGAGTCCATTATTTCATGGAGTATTGCCATATGTAAGGACTAAATGGATATTTTTTAGGTATAATCAGGCTCATAAATGCAAATCTACCACCGTGCAATGACGAATAGCAGGGTTCGAAATATTGCTGATGAAGGGACAGCACCTTTCAGCCCTAAAAAGTTGGAAAAGCTGATAAATGAAGCTGAAACAAGCTTGACGGTCAGACTTGAAAAATGCAGGTTTTTATCCAACAAACATCCCGATGTTTGTTCAGTGTAAAAAATTCACGTCAATCTTGAGAAACAAGAGGGGGCTGGCGATTTTCGACAGCCCCCTCTTCGTGTTGCTAAAACGAAGTGTGTCAATTACATGGGATAAAAGCGGACTTGAATCAGTTTATTGCCGTGGTTGTCCAGCTGCCAGAAGTAGGCGAAATCTGAAAGGTCATATCCTGCCGTATATCCCGAATCTTCATACCAGGTATCAAGACCAGCCATGTAATCAAACACCCATATGCCCAGTCCTTCGAGGTAGTCTGCTTCCTCCCCTGTCACAAAGCCAAGGTCGTCCTCCAGTGAGGAAACAAAGAACAGGTCAGTGGCATCCTCCCAGCTATTCTTCCCCTTTTTAACCTGAACATAGCCCACATCTATGTAGTACCACAATTGATCAAGGTTATCGTAAGCCTCGACCCATCCAGTGATGTCCGTATAGGGTTCATCATATTTGGGCGACTTGGCTTTAACGGCGATATATACGTGGTATTTACCTGCTCCAAGCTGGAAGGCACCGTACCCATCCGTAGCGTTACCGTCAATCATGGCAAATTCATTGCCCTGGGTCATTTCAATCTTGATACCGGGCAATTCCTCTTCTCCCAGATTGTTCGGCTCCTCCAGATCAATCGTCATGCCGGTTGTATCCAGGGGCACGAACATGGTATGCCTGTCAGGGTTGTCGTAATCACCTGGCATTACCTTATCTTTGCCGATCAGGTTCAGGTTGTAGTGAGGACCATTAAAATCCGTGCCTGGTTTCTTAGCAAAGGCCGGGGTTGCGGCTATCGTTAATAACATAACCAGAGACAGTCCAATAGCTAATAGTTTTTTCATTTCTTTATCACCTCTTTCTTAAGTGCTTGTATGAAACTTGAATTACAGAATCTATGATGTTCGAAAACTATCACCCCCTTTGGCTTGTAGTATTGAAAAGTCTTTCTTTTTGCTTCATAATAAACACGAAGGCAACGGAATAACTGGCCAGCCAGTCAGTTTGTTTCTAAAGCCTTCAATGGGCGACCTCTCGCCAGGTCGCCTTCTTATTTAACTATGATTAGTTAATATAGTAAATACCGAAAAGGTCATGATTCAGAGCAAACGATGGTACTGTCAATAGGTGCAGCCTTTATGGCTAGTACTGTACGATAATTCATCTGATATCTATTTATTCGTGATAACTATACTGAAATACGAACGGTATCAAATATTTATACGCATGGCTGGACAGACAAGCCGATGTTTGTGCAGTGATTAACAAAGGTTTCGTTAAGGCTGCTTTACAGTTGATGTTTTGAGCGCGCTCTTTGTCACGGAGCCGGGAACTCTGAATTCGCTGTTATCAAGACGTGGAATGGCCTTTTCCAACGGTTTTCCCACCTGAGGGACCCATTGGTAGGGCAACCTGTAAGCGCGATAGACTGCGGACGTTCCTAATCTCCTGTCAAGATACGGACTGACGTACTCCCAGACGATCTCAAACGCGGGGGTTACCTCGATAAGACGTCCGCTGCGCCCCTCTGTTATCAGTGTATTACCATTGGGCAAACGCTGGACTGAACTGATGAAGCTGCTGTATATTCTGACAGTCTGCATTGGGCGACCCCCGGCTCTGTCTGGCATACCGCCAGAGCCGCATTTCCATACTACTTCAAGTGTCGTTGGGTCAATCTCTAATACCCGCGAATAATCCCTGAGAGCATTACTGACACCATTGCGGGAGCCTGGATTTGGGGCGCCATATCCGGCTGCCCCTCCATTATCATAGACCAGGATATTCCCTTCACCGGGGAGGCCCCGGGGAATCATGTGGGCATGATGCGGACCGATGATCCAGCCCAGTTTTACCAGTGCCGGGGTAGCAGTATAGTCTGGTCCCAGCTTCCAGACTATATTACCTGTTTTCTTGTCGGTAATCCCCAGGATATTTGTTTGCCGGCCACTCCAGATGAGGTTGTCTGGGTGAAAGCGTTCGTCCCCCTGCTCATACCATTTGTTGGGCCCTAGGACGGATACCGAGTTCATGTGCATCCAATCTCCCACTTCCCACTTACTGAGACGCATCACCATCGGGTTTCGGGCCATTGTGTTCCTGGCCGTCTCATCGAAACCCAGATCATCGAAATGCTGGCTACATACCCATTCCCAGACTATGTTGCCGTCCCAAGTTACCTCGATAATGGTGTCATCCTGAAGCAACTTCTCGCTTATTTGGGAGTTCTTTAGATTCTTGTGGCAAAGGATAATCGTGTTCCCTTTATCAACTGAGGGCTCCATGCCCGGGACGTAGTATCCCACGGTATTACCTTCCCTCTGGTAGTCATGGTGCTGTCTTGTCATCCATGTCGGTTTCTGCCGTGGGTCTTTGATGCGCTCGTACTTGTTAAACCTCCAGACGATATTCCCGTCCCAATCCACCTGTACGAGGTCGAGCATATCCTGGTAACCGTATCTGGTGTTTCTTATACTAGTACTTCCCATGATATGCCCCCCGGGCAACATCTTGTTGGGAAAGCCATGTAGTCCCTTCCACTGGTTGACCGTATTACCGTTCATGTCAATCAGGACAGCTATGCCTCGAGGGAATCGAGGCATCCTGCTCTGAAATACGGTATAGCCGTTCCAGCATTTCTGCGGGTCATAGATGGTCGTACCAGTGGGATAGACACTTGAAGGCATGCTTTCTTCCCCCTTTATCTCTGAGGTGTAATAATATGCGGTATTATATAGGCTTGGCGTGAGCAAAGCAAAAGTCTCATTTCGCTGAGCAGGATATGGTTCCTGCTTTCGACAGAATGTTACTAAATATCATTGTTAGGGACATACTACATATGAGATGAAGATGCTGAGTTCTTGACATGCACAGGAGCAGGTGCTATTTTCCTCTCATGAGTAAGCTGATTATGAGAAGTGTGAGTTCGCACGTTGACATTATGTGTTATCTACACGGAGGAAGGAATGTCTATGGCAGATTACAGGAAAGAAGAATACTGGAGCAGGTTCGCAAACAACTTTAATGATGACCAGACGTATGTTGTCGGAGAGGCTGTCCAGCAGGCAATCTTTGAGAGATTATCTGGTGAAAGTGGCCTTGGGGAACTCTTAGAATTCGGATGCGGCGCCGGCTTTTTCACTAAGGCATTAGCTGAAAATGCAAGCCACGTTATGGCTACAGACCTTTCAGATGAGATGCTGGCAGTAGCCAGAACACAGTTGAAAGATTGTCAAAATGTAGTAGTAGAAAAAACCGATTGTGAAAGAACGAATTTCACGGATGAAAAATTTGACAGTGTATTTATGGCCAACCTGGTTCATGTGATAGAAAGTCCCTCAACAGTTCTCCAGGAAAGTTGCCGGATTCTAAAGGGTGGGGGACTATTGCTTATCGTAGATTATACAGGATACGGTATGAAGCGGTTTGAAATAATGAAGATGGTTATCCGATATCTCAGGAAATGGGGTAAGGCGGGTAAGCCACCGGGCTATTTCCGAGGCAGGCTCTCGCCTGATGAGCTTTGTTCTCTGGTAGAAAGCGCCGGCTTCAAGGTGGAAGAGGTTCAACTTTTGGGGGATAAAATGAAAGCCTTGTATTTGAGGGGCAAAAAGATATAAGTCCCGGGTATGATAAGTTATGATGTTAATAATACGGAATCGGCGAGGAGTGTAGTATGTTTCAATTTACCGAAGACATGAAGAATGTAGTGGCTACGGCGGTTCGGCCTTTCCTTTTTGCTACCGCCAGTAAGGATGGTAAGCCTAATGGCGTTCCAATTGGTTTTGTCAGAATACTATCTGATGATGAGTTCATGCTGGTGGATAACTTCATGCAAAAGACTCAGCAGAATATTATTGAAAATCCGGTTGCTGCTGTCACCTGCTGGAGTAATGAAGTCCATTATGGATATCAATTCAAAGGCAAGGCCCGTTATGAGACGTCCGGAGAGGTCTTTGATAGCGCCGTAGAGTGGGTCCAAAGTCGCGGAGCCTCATTTCAGCCCAAAGGCGCTGTTATCGTAAAAGTGGATGAGGTTTACTATGTTGGTGGCAGAAAGGACTCCCGTGTCAATCTTGCTTCCCAGGAGAATTAGCCGTCATGCTTATGAATTTCAGGTTTGGTCTTCCCTGTAAGGTAGTCTAATTTTTACACAGTGGTAGCAGTTAATTAGAGTTAAAAGGGAGGGTTAGAACTTTCCCTCCTTTTCTAGTTTTAAATCCTCGGCGCAACAATTTTAAGGTATTGACGTGCTGCTAAAACAGGAATATAATCTGACTCTCTAGAATTATCGGACTTCCTTTATAGGAGTAAGGAGGGTCAGAATGTCGGAAGAAAAGAAAACCTACACAACCGGTTTCGGTGCACCAGTTGATAATGACCAGAACAGCAAGACTGCCGGAGTCCCCGGCCCCATTCTCATGCAGGACACCCATCTACTGGAGAAGCTCGGCCATTTCGACCGGGAACGTATCCCGGAGCGTGTTGTTCACGCTAAAGGCGCCGGGGCACATGGCTACTTCGAGGTTACTGCCGATGTAACCAAGTACACCAGGGCCAAGTTCCTTTCCGAAATTGGTAAGCGTACCGATGTCTTTGCTCGTTTTTCTACGGTGGGAGGGGAGAAGGGGTCGGCGGATGCCGAAAGAGACCCCCGTGGCTTCGCCATCAAGTTCTATACCGAAGAAGGCAACTATGATATGACGGGTAATAATACCCCCGTCTTCTTCATTCGAGACCCGCTGAAGTTCCCCGATTTTATTCACACGCAGAAACGTCATCCGGGTACTAACCTGAAAAATGCCGACATGTTCTGGGACTTCCTGTCCCTTACTCCGGAATCGGTACATCAGGTTACCATCCTGTTTTCCGACCGCGGCACACCGAGGACATATCGCAATATGAACGGATATAGCAGCCATACGTTTAAGTGGTACAACGAAAAGGGTGACTACTACTGGGTGCAGTACCATTTCAAGACAGAGCAGGGAATTCAAAACCTCACCCGTGATGAAGCCACTGAAATGAAGGGTAATGACCCTGACCACGCCACCCGTGACCTCCATGACGCCATTGAGCGGGGTGAATATCCGTCCTGGCGAGTGGAAGTCCAGATTATGACTCCTGAAGAGGCCAGGGAATACCGTTTTGACCCGTTTGATATCACCAAAGTCTGGTTCCACGCTGATTATCCACCAATGACGATAGGCCGGATGGTACTGAATCGGAACCCGAAGAACTACTTTGCTGAGGTGGAACAGGCTGCTTTTTCGCCGGCCAATTTCGTGCCCGGCATCGCTGCTTCACCCGATAAATTGCTGCAGGGGCGTTTGTTCTCGTATCACGATACCCATCTCCACCGTTTGGGGCCTAACTATCATCTGCTTCCTATCAATCGGCCAAAGGCTGCTCAGGTCAACTACTACCAGCGTGATGGCTTCATGGCTTTAGGTGATAACAGTGGAGATGCGCCGAACTATTATCCTAACAGTTTCGGTGGCCCGGAACCTCAGCTAAATGTGGCTGAACCTCCGTTTGATGTCTCCGGGCAGGCGGCACGTCAACCCTATACCCATCCCAATGATGACTTCTTCCAGGCGGGAGAACTCTACCGGCGGGTAATGACTGATGAGGACCGGGAGCACCTGATTGGCAATATCACCACGCATCTGTGTAATGCGCAGAAGCAGATTCAGCTGCGACAGACGGCTATCTTGTATAAAGCTGATGAGGAATATGGCAGACGCGTGGCTGAGGGGCTGGGGCTTGATGTGAAAGAGGTAAAAAAGCTGGCTGAAATGTCCCAGGAGGAACGGGCTGAGGCTACAAGCTAGGCGAAAGGCTAAGTAGAAATACCGAAAGTGGCGGTGAGTTGGCCCAGTTATACTTCGCTGCCATCACCGGGTAGCCGTAGATAGGGTCTATCAGATAGCACAGGACTGTGTTCTTGTATTTAGCGAGAGTCTTCCCAGGGATCAGACGAAGCCGATGATGCCACACTCGCAGCTTTGTTTGTCGGGCTGGGATTGGTCGACTCAGGCTGGGTGTCGGATGATTCTTTAGCAGGGTTCTCCATGTCTGTCATTACCTGGCTAATCCCTGCCCCAACTGCCTTTTCAATTTTTTCACGAGTCTTGGCACGGTCTCCAGAAACCTGATCTTTGGTTTTCTTAAAGGCTTCATTCATGGCTTCCATCATGATGGAAGAAGCGTTATCGAAGTAGGCAAGAACACTAGTTCCGGCCTCATTTATTATCTTTGCAGCAAGCTTTTTCCCCTCTTCGACTGCTTGTGCTTTCCTCTGCTCTGCCTCTGCCGTAGCTTTAACCTTGGCATGCTCTGCCAGGTCCCTCGCCTGCTTTATCGCATCATCTATGGTTTTGGTTGCCGCCTGTAAAGCTGAGAACTGCTCCAGTTGTCTGAAGACGGTATCGCTTGAACCGACTTCTCTCATGAGATATTCAGTTACCTCGTTTGGGTCAAGCCCGTTCTGGACAACCTGGAATTTTTTCCCAAGCAATTCTTTATATTCAGCCATCTCTACCCTCCACAATCTAGCTCTCGAGCAGGAGCAGTTATCTTCTAACATACATGTTGATTACATCTTTATTCTACTTTCAGATGCCTCAGAGAGGAATAGTACTTTGGGCTGCTTGTAGATAGCTATAAGTACTGGAGACACTCCCGCTTCTTATAACCCTAAGGCCAGCATCTTACTTGGAGTGGTTACCAGAGAGTGGCTTGGAACATTCCTGACCCCCGGATTCAAATATTTAGACACTTCAGGCAAGCTAAGTTTAACCGCATAGGTTCCAATCCTAGGTCATTAGACCCTTTTCTAAATTTCGCCTACGTAGGATAATCATCATTACTAAAGTACCATTACTTTACTATCATACAGAGTATATACGTAAGTACTGTTCTTGGACGAGAGTTACTATTTAAAAGGAGAGATTATCGTGACAGGAGATAGAATGGAGTCAACCGCTGCTATTAATGAAGAACTGGACCAGGTTTTGGTCCAAGTAGAGCTAGAGGACTATCTTTCGATGGCGTCGCAGACGATGGAGATATACGAGATGTTTGATAAGGCTTGTGCCGTCGGCTCGGATTACGGTCAGGGTTATCAAGATGGGTTCTGGGCAGCGCGTAAGCTCGACGCGAAATATCAGCTTGCCAAGATGGAGTCCCTTAAGGAGAAAATCTCGGTTTTTTAGCAAAATACGGAAACTAGCTGTTACTGGCTAGTGTTACACGAGACGCTACAATGTTTATAAAAAGAGAAAAATACCATAGCGATATCAGTGCCGCCTATACAAGAGGGCTGGAGCAGGGCTTCGAGTTATCGCGGAAGTTGAAACAAATACATGAGGAAAAAAGACAGGAGCCTTTTCCCGTGCCTGATGTGCATCAATTGGAAGAAACGTCACTATTACTGAAGCAACTGGCTGATATTGCCGAAACTAAAGGGATTCAGTTGAAATGAACCTACCAAGAGGGGTTTGTCCCTCGTGCGGAACTGAGCATTTTGGCTGGGCACTCGCAAACCCGTGCCACCAACGGTGTGGCTCCTGTGGGGCCCAGCTTTTAATCGAAGAAAACTACCTTCCTTCCCGTGGTGTGGAATTATTACATGTCCGCATAACAGATGATAAGAGGGAAACCGGTCAATCTTGCCCGGCGAATAATACACCTGATAGTAGCCACTCTCAGACTTGAAATAGTGTCCGGTTGTTGATGAGGTACCGCTTTTCAAACGATTGCGGAGGAGCTCAAATGCCCTCCTTTTTCTTTTTAGTAATACCATTTCACATGATGTTTCCGGTATAAGTCTGTGACAGAAAAATCTCTATTGACAAACTGAATTATTTATGTGAATATTCGGTTCAATAAATGTGGAGGGGTACCATGTTAAAGGATTTCAGGGCATTCATAATGCGGGGGAGTGTTGTTGACCTGGCGGTTGGTATAGTAATTGGCGTCGCTTTTGCTGCAATTGTTAATTCGCTGGTAAAAGATGTTATTATGCCACCAATTGGATTAGCACTTGGTGATGTGGATTTCACTAACCTGTTTGTAGTCCTGAAAGAGGGTACCGTAGCCGGGCCTTATGCCTCTCTTGCCGCCGCTCAAGAAGCCGGTGCCGTTACCATAAATTATGGCATATTTATCAATGCCATAGTTAGCTTTATCATTCTCGCGGCTGCAATCTTTTTCTTCATAGTCCGTCCAATCGCTAAAATGCATGCTCGCCAGAAGGCCCAAGAGGAGGCACCGCCGCCTGATACCAGAGAATGCCCTTATTGCTATACGAATATCTCAATTAAGGCTACTCGATGTCCGAACTGTACTTCTGAATTGCAGTCAGCCTGAAGTCGTTATCAAGATTGAGTTTGAGGCGTGATACCTAAAGCCTCTTTCCCGCTCGGCCAATCGGATGTGCAAAGAAGTCAGATATCCCGCTGTTTGTCTGGTTCAATATCGCACTTACGTATCCTCTTCATATTGAAAGACATCCTCCAGCGCTACACCAAATACTCTCGCCAGTTTGAAGGCAAGCTCTATAGACGGCACATATTTACCCTGTTCAAGGGCGATAATGGTCTGCCGAGTGCAACCGGCACGGTTGGCTAGCTCTTCTTGCGTCATCTCATCATTATCGAAACGCAGTCTTCTTATACGGTTCTTTATATTAACCATTTCGGTTCATTCTCCAGTAGCCGATCAGGATGCCTGCAGATTGGGCTACAGTGCTAACAATAAGAGTGGACATGAAGACAATATACATGAATATCGGTGGAATTCCCTGGTCCCAGTAACTTTCAGTCAGCCCTATAACCCAGCCAACCAGCGATAATATCACTGCACACCATTGTACCTTGGCTGATCTATCCATAATAGACTTGTCTCGTTCATCGAATTTCGCTGGTTGGCGTGTAATCGTAACGAATAATACTAAGTATACGACCAGACCTCCTATCCACAGTCCGTCTATTATCAGCCGGAACCCTTGGTCTTCGGTAAAAGTGCTCACTCCTCCCTTCAATACGAAAACCACAGCCATAGCGGCCGCCCACACAATACCAAATACTAGACCGTATAGTGCCCGTCTCTGCAGTGGTGCCATTGCTTCCTCCTCTTCTTATAGTATTCTATAACAGACATATTGTAACACTAAAATTACTATTTGTCAAGTACATATTACATTAAACCGATAAAAACCTCTCTTTAGAAGCTCGCTCTCAATATAAAACTACAGTAATGCCTGTGTTCGTCCAGTGGTAGCTGGTCAGTTTAGTTTGAATAAAAAGCAGGGAGCATCTTTGCCCCCCACTTTTATTATCATTTAACGATATTTTCCAGAAGCTGTGTCACAAGTGACTTAACTATACTCCCATTTGTCCACACCCTCTATAGAGGAATTACGCACTCCTTCCGAGGTCTCCTTGCCGGTGACGGGGTGTTTGTAGTGGAAGGGGAAGATATAACCCGAAGGGTAGCGCGGGTTAAAGGTGCGGGGGATATCGGCTTCAAGCCTTGTCGGAGTATATTGAGGGTCTACTGCGGCAGCCTGCTCCGGTCTCACCCATCCTCGTGCCGGGGTGCCGGTGTAATTGAGGTCGAACCGGAGTTTTTTTATCTTCCAGGTACCGTCCTCTTTGATATACTCGCTTCCGTATATTCCGCCCATAAAGGACTCCCTTACGCCTGCAGCTGAAGGGACAGCAATCGCCCCGTAACCGTACCACCTCCCCTTGGCCGTTTTGCCGTCCGGGTCTACATTGACGATACCCGAAAGCTGCATCACCTGATGCAGAAAGTCAGCAGTGGGTTTGACGTTCTCAAAATACCTCCTGATCCCTTCCTTGCCCAGATAAGTACCCGCCGCCAGCGTTAAGGAAACATCGGGACCATCGGCAAACAGGTCTATTATCTCCTGCGACATCCAGTGCTCGATGTAGTAGCCGTACGCCTTCTGCAGAGTTTTTATCTCTTCGATGTCCTGTAGTGTTTGGACCTGTTTCTCCAGGGCTTCAAGCCTCGCTTCTAATTCCTCTACATTCATGCTAGACCTCCAACTGAATTCTGTCCTTTGGGAAGTATACCGGTCACTTGAGACCTCGTCAAATCTTAGGCTGTCATCAAATCTGCAGAACCGGATACAAACCAGTCCACGTCAGGTGGTACGAAAATACCACGCTGAGCATGGCCAACGGATGATTGCTGCTCGTGCTTCACTCCAGCGATAATAATAGATACATATAAGTACTTAGAAGGGGCTTCAAGCACGTACGTATAGCGCCTGTTATACCCTTTCTATAAACGGATTTCGGGGACATAAAGAGCCTGATGGAGCGTTCACGTATATGAGCGGCGAGAGAGGCAATTTACTGGTCGAGACACTGGTAGCCCTGGCTCTCCTCGGCATTGTCGGAGTCACCTTTCTTAGCGGTGTTACTACTGCTACGAATTCTCGTCTCATTGCTGATGAGGCTGTTACTGGCAGGATTCTGGCAGAAAGCCAAATGGAGAACGTGCGGAAGCAGGATTATGCCCTTTCGTATGACCCTGTTCCGATTCCAGACGAGTATGCCGGTTACTCTGCCCAGATAGACGTAGACCCCTTCCGAAATGGCAGTATCCAGAAAGTAACGGTGACAATCAGGCATCGCAACAAAGAAGTGGCCTGGCTGGAAAGCTACAAGGTGCACAGATGAAATGTAAGCGGCTGGTACACGGCAAGAATGGGTTCACCTTAATCGAGATGATGGTGACTCTCGCTATTACCAGTATCATCGGTGTTGGCGCAGCGGCGGCTTCCTACCACGTTCTTAATCAGAGTGCCAGTAACAACGACCATACCTCGGCGAGTCAGCACGCCTTGAACGCTGTCCACTGGATAAGCCGTGATGTCCAGATGGCCCAGACCGTGTCTCCGGAGGGGGCCTCAGGTTTCCCCCTTACATTACAGTGGGTAGGCTGGGACAATACCGGCTACGAGGTTGTCTACACTATTGATGACGGTACACTCAGGCGGTCGTATTCTGCCGATGGGGAACTGGAGAGTGAAGTTGTGGTAGCGCAGTACATTGACCCGGATGTTGAAATGACCAGCTGCGAATTCTCTGACGGAGTGCTTACACTGAAGATAACCACTACTGTGGGCGAGGGCTCGCATGCCGAGAGCGTGAGCAAGGTTCGTGAGATAACGCCTAGACCCGGGCTATAACCAGATGTGGGATATTATGAGCAGAAAGATACGAAATACGCTCAGTAGAATACTACTACGCGAAGAACGGGGCCAGGCATTGATTCTGGTTCTCATCCTGTTTCTTCTGGGGTGTCTTACTCTCCCACCCCTTCTGTCCTACATGCAGACATCAGTCAAATCTAGCCGAACATACGAAAAGAAGACAGACGAACTTTATGCTGCTGACTCCGGTATTGAGGATGTTCTCTGGCAGATTAATAATGAATGCCTGGAGTCATTGCTAACCACGCCTCCCTATGACCCTTATGATTTCGGCACGACCTGGAGCTACGACCTCAGCGAGCAAATCAATGGGAAAGACACCACCGTCAGTGTTGAAAATATCTGGATTCCCAAAGATGTTCCCTTCCTGGGTGCGGCTGAAGGAAGGAGCATCATCGAGTCTGGTAAGCTGGTGGTGACGAGCAACACTCCCGATACCTCGACCTATCAGATTAAAATCACTTTTTACCCCGAAGTGGGCGAAGAGGACGCTCTGATGATAGAGAGTATCGGAGTATGGCTTCCTCTAGGCTTCACCTACGTGTCTGGCTCCAGTAATCTGGAAGAGGACCCTTCTGACCCTTACTACTCCGTACCGGATGTGAGTCTCACTGTGGCGGCCAGGCAATCATCTGGGACTTCATATCGGTCCCGTTCTCATCTTTTCCCGGCGTTGAGCCGACTGGCTCACCGATGATTACGGATATAACCTTCGAGTATACTCCTGCTGACGCAGGGACTAGCCCGGTGGCTGTGGCCTGGACAACTACAAGCGGAGTCAGCGACGTCCCTCTTTCCTGGGATGCTGATACCAAGGTTTTCCGGGTTGTTTCTGTTGCCGGAGGAACCGAGATAGAGTCCTACTTCGCTAGGTCTGAGCTTCGTAAGCTTGGCTCAGCCATAGAAGGAGACTATCGTGCCATTGGTAACTCCCTGATGATAGACACGAATGGCGACTCGAATGGCATCCGTAACCTGCTCCTTGCGGAGAGCACCACAGCGGTTAGTGACATCCCTGCCGATGGAGATGTGGTGGCTGCCTACCTTTACTGGTCTGCCTGGCTTGATTGTAGCGTTGACACAATATATCAAAATAGCTGTTATAACTTCGGCCACTGGGACAATCCGGCAAATGACTGGGTGATTTCATCAGGTAGATTCAGGGGACACCACATCAGTGAAGCTCCTTACTGACACAGGTACTTAGCCCTTAAAAGCGGCGTTGTTGATGACCTGAGCTCGTATGAGCCGGGAACAGTCCGTATCCAGTGGCAGCAAAGCGAATCGGGAGACCTGGAACCATCTGACGCCCTCCGGTTCCAGTTCTCAGGAGATGACGGTGATACCTGGGGGAGCCTGATTACCGCCTTCGCTGGCAACATCGGTAGTTCACCACAGACCTTCAGCTATATTATCCCCACCGAGTTCTTGGCCGATGAATTCAAGATGCGATTCTACCTGGACAATTTCGGTGGCGACGGCGAATATTGCTATATCGACAATTTCTCGATTACCTCTGCCGAATAGACTCCTGACACCAGTATTAATTTCGAGATAGATGGTAACCAGGTCTATTTCGATGGGAGCGGTCGGCCTGCACAGGGCTCACAGGAGTTAGAAGCCAGTGGTAGCCAGGTACTGCCAAACTTCTATTCCAGTGGTGACCCCAATGGTTTCTCCTATGCCTGCTTCAAAGATGTAACAGCACTGGTCCGGACGTTTGGTGCCAAGGCCCCCGACCCCGCTACCAACTACACCGGTAATGGCACTTACACTGTGGGAGGCGTCGACGGCGATACCGGCAACCAGTGGTCATATGCCGGGTGGTCTCTCCTGATAATTTACAGCAGTGCTGAGACCGAGGGTCATCAGCTCTATCTCTACGATACCTTTATGTATGCTCACAATGATACAAACATAGATTTCGATGGTGATGGTGAGGCTGGTGGTAACATTACCGGTTTCATCGTGCCCGAACCAATCGGGGGTGAAGAGGTAGATGGGAATGCCGCCAAGCTGACCGTTTTTGTTGGTGAAGGTGACTCGGTCTGGTGGGGTGACTCGATTTATTTCAACGGGGGCTCTCTTTACAACGGGCAAAATCCCTGGAACAATGTCTGGAATTCTCAGTCTTACGGTATGAGCGAAGACGGTGTGGATATCGACACCTTCGAAATCAAGTGGTCAGACGGACTGCTTGACCCGGGTGCCACTTCGGCGCAGCTGGACCTGCCGACCGGGGTTGACTCCTGGAACCTGGTATACATCATCCTGTTGCTTCGTAGTGAGACAGTTACTGGTGGCACGACACACTACGTTATGCAACCGGCCTCATAGTTTCGTCTTGTCTGGCGCTTCAGTTCCGCTACAGGGTATAATGTCATGGTTTGGGCAGGTCATTGACACCCTCCCTCTGACAAATTAAAATGTACGCCTGAGTGATTGGGGGAACTACAGTTGATATTAAAGAAAGTCACCACTGCTGCCGTATTTACCATACTGGTGTTTACCCTCATACTCTCCGCCTCCTGTCCGTCGACTGATTCATCGACTGATTCACCTTCGAAGTCTTTCCTCTGGGAAGTTACATCTGACAATACTACGGTCTATCTTCTAGGTTCCGTCCATATAGGGAAGGCCGATTTGTACCCCTTGAGTCCTGCTATCGAAGATGCCTACGATGACTCTCAGTATGTCGTCGTTGAGGTCGACGTTGGTAGCGCTGGCCTATTTGATTCAGTCGAGCTTCTTATGGAAAAGGGTATGTACCCGCCGGGCGATAACCTCCAGAGCAACATACCCGCCGACCTCTACTCCCGCTTAATCAATAAATTAGAGGAATTGGAAGCAGGTCTTTTCCTCTCCATGATAGACGCATTTGAGCCCTGGGTAGTCTATACGATGATTGTCGACCTGGAGTACCTGGAACTCGGCTATGGAGCAGAATACGGCATTGAGACATATTTTCTTAATAAAGCTGCAGAGGACGGCAAGGGTGTTCTCGAGTTGGAATCGATGGAGTTTCAGCTAGACGTTCTGGATAGTCTCCCGTATGATTTGCAGATACTATTGCTTGAGGATACCGTTTACAATCCGCTGGTTGAATTTGAGGAACAGATAGAGAGTATGTTTGAGGTATGGCGCGCCGGTGATGTTACCGAGATGGAACAAATGGTTTTCGGTGGTGTTGAAGGGTATCCTCAGTACCAGCTCATCAACGAGGCGCTCATTGATGAACGTAATTTCCTGATGGTGGAGAAACTAGAGGGCTATCTTGAAGATGATGAAGTCTATTTCGTTATCGTCGGGGCGGCGCATCTTATCGGCGAGAATGGATTAGTGAATCTACTAATTGAAGCGGGATATGAGGTAGAGCAGCATTAATACGTCCACATTAGCCTTTGTCGCCATTTAGCCAGATATCATCAACCCTTCCATTTCAGCACATTTTTGACTTCCCTCTGACAATTTTTCTTTGCAAATCTGTTCGATACTTTCCCAATGCGATAAAAGTCATATATTCATCTTCTGCAGTAAGCCACAATATGACTGTACGAAGCGGCTCACGTCACGCATGAGAAGAGATGAGGAGGAGGGAGTGTGAGGAAGCGAGTTTTTATTGCCGTTGCTGTTGCGGTCACCTTTTCGATTGTGCTGATATCCATAAATAGCTGTACGTCAGATACGGGTCTTGATGGTACAAATGAGCTGGAACCCCAGGAAATCCGGGAGTATCAGGGTGAGAACCTTTCTTCGGTGAACGATTTCAGGGAGAACTCCATCAAAGGTCCACAGTACATAGATGAAGAAGGCTACCAACTGGAAATCATCGGCCTGGTCGAGAATCCCAGGACTTACTCCTACGACGAGGTTATCAGCAGCTATCAGAACTATAAAAAGGTGGTTACGCTGAACTGCGTCGAGGGGTGGGACGCCACTATCCTGTGGGAAGGCCTGCTGGTCAGAGATTTACTGGAAAAGGCTGTCCCGCTGTCGGATGCCAATACGATAATCTTCCACGCCTATGATGGCTACACGACCTCTTTCCCGATTGACTACATAATGGACAACGACATCATCATGGCTTACAAGATGAACGATATCACCCTCCCCTCCGAAAGGGGATTTCCCTTTCAACTGGTGGCCGAAAGCAAGTGGGGCTATAAATGGATAAAGTGGATAACCAGGATTGAGTTGTCTGATGATGAAGACTACGAGGGTTTCTGGGAGAGCCGGGGGTTTTCCAACAGCGGTGATTTAGACAAGGGTTTCTTTGATTAACGGAAAGCTATAAACCATCCTATATTAATATCCAAGGGGAGCAGTAACGCTCCCCTTTTTGGTGGCTGCTGATTGCCTGTAATAGCTATTGCATACGACGGCGGGGCCACCCTGCCAGGCGGCTCACATTCCCGAGGAGCTTCTCGGGCTCCACAGTAAAGAGTTTGACACGGCTGATGCGTCGCCTGCCCCAGCTAAACCAGTTACTCGCCCAGAACCGCCACAGGGCGATAACAACGGCTACTCCCATTATTCCCAGCACGGCGAAATATCCCCATGACCACTTTAGCTCTGGCATATTTTCAAAATTCATACCATAGATTCCTGCCAGGAGGGTAAGTGGCATGAAGATGGTCGCCACAACAGCCAGAGTCTTCATCACTTCGTTCTGTCGGTTGGCTACCGATGACAGGTATGTATTCAGTGCATTGTCAGCCCTGTCCCGTATTGTCTGGTTCAGGTCTTCTATCCTTACCAAGTGGTCGTAGATATCGCGATAATACATCAGCGCTTCTGCTTTTATCTGTGGAAATCCACCGCGGCTGATTCTGTTCAAGACCTCACGTTGGGGAGCCATGACCCGGTGTACTCTAAGAGTCGAGCGTTTGAGTTTGAGGATTGCTTCCAGGGTCGTCTGCTGGGGATTACGAATTGTCTCTTCCTCAATCTCCTCGGCGACATCGCTCATCCTGTCGATTGTCGGCATGACGTTGTCGATTAATGCATCAATCAGGGCATAGGCAAGGAAATCAGCACCGCGCCTCATCGGGCGCCCATCTGCAGCGACCAGTTGTTGGATAGCCCCGACACTATAGAGGTGGTAGTTATGATTGCTCGCGACGAAATGGGGGCCAAGGAAGACCGCCAGTTCAGCCGTCTCTACTATCTCTGTTTCCACGGAGTGATTAATACCGTGAACCACAATGAACAGGTAGTCACCGAAGTCATCAATCTTCGGTGAGTGGATATCGGGGCTGACACAGTCTTCAACAGCGAGATGGTGCAGGCCCAGGTCCTGTTCTAGAAACTCGCCATCTTCCTGCGTGGTCTCGGAAATGTCTATCCAGAGCAGGCCCTCCTTCGACTCATAAGCGTTCTTAATCTCTTCCCGGCTGATGTCTTGATAAAGTTGTCCTTCGGGGTTTAGATAATAGGCCTTGCATGCCACAGCGCACCTCCTTAGTTAGTTCTATCAAGTAGACATCATTTCAGTCTGACGAACCTGAGTGTCTATCTGGTAGCCTCAACATCATAATAACGTCTGTCGTACTGCTTCCCAGTCTCATCCGTGTAGGAGTCGGAGGAAGCCCGGACACTGAGTTGCTTAAATGCCGAGAATAGTTGCTTTAGCTCTTCTCTCGTTGAGTAGTGGTGTGGGACGTCTTCCTCTGTTTTCTTCTCTCCGAGAAAGGTATTGTTCTCGATTTCCTTGCCTACTCTATATGTACAGTCATCGACTGATAGAAAGTCTGTAAGCACCATCCCGCCTGGCTTCAATACCCGATGTATTTCGTTCACGGTCTCCCGAATCCTGCCCAGTGTCCCGTGATAGATAGTCCAGATACATATAACGGCATCGAAGGATTTGCCTGCGAAGGGAATACTTATCATGTCGTGCTGCTTGAATTGAATGCTACTTATCCCCAGTGATGCTGCTTTCCTTTTCGCGATATCGATGCCTGTTTGGGACATGTCGGTGGCATATACAGAGAACCCTTCTTGTCCCAGAAAGATACTATGCTTACCGGTACCACATCCGAGATCTAGGACCTTTTCATAACCCCTTTTCTTGAAAAGTCTGGATGCCCTTCTTATTTTTGGTAGGATATCAAACTGAAGGTCACCCTGCTGCCTGTATATCCGCTCCCATCCTGTCGCTTTCATGGTTATTGTCCAATCATCGTATTGTGGATTCCAGCTTTTTATTCGTCGTCGCTGCGTATCGCGGCAATAACAAAGATAATCGGGACAATGGCTATCAGGACTGCCCGCAACCAGATAATGTCCACAAAGCTCACTGCCAGGGTCACCACAGCCACCTCAGCTAATATAAACGCGGATATAACCAGCAGGAAGCGCCTCAATGTTTTTCACTCCCAATGTTTTGTGATGGCAGTCTAGCACTCTGACCAACAAACTTCAATATTTGGAGTGGTGTATCCAGCTACTGTCCGTTGATTGACCCTGCCTGGTTGGTGTTATATAATCAAGCTGGACAGGCCAGTTAGACCAGCCAAGCGAAGAAGAGAGGCAAACTTGCGCGAAAGTTGCGGAGTTTTTGGCATCTGTTACCCCGGTGGAGACGTAGCCCGCCTTACTTACTTCGCTTTATTTGCTTTACAGCGCCGTGCCCAGAAAAGTGCCGGTATCGCCATTCTCTATAAAGGCACTGTCATCAACGCCACGTACCGCCTCCAGTGGGCCTCTTTTCTTTGTCTTATGACCATGGACAGTCTGTTTGCGGTAATACATAAGTCTTTTCTTCCGTATCTACCAATCAAACTTAGTCCGTTATTCTTATATTTTCATCCTGTGTACACACACCCGGCTGAGGAAGTTACTTAGTTAGATACTGCATGATGGTGTTGACATTTGGTGGAAAATATTATAGCTTATGTTATGCGGCAGCACACTACCGCTTTGTCCGTGTTGTATCAATGACGACTATGCTGCTGTTTGGAGAGCTGTGCTATTGACTGTATCGGGGCGAAGTTCATCCGTAGATTGATGTAGTAACAACAAATAAACCGAAAAAGGGGGGAAAATGCCAGGGCTGTTTGGCTTGAGTGTAGATCCTAAAGAATACAGTGACGACTTCCTGCAGGACCTTTTTTGGGAGACATTTTACCAGCAACATCTGGGTGAAGAATATGCTGGGCTAGCTACTTACGCTGGAGAAGAAATCAAAATACGTACACACCGAGGACTCTTCAGGCCAACCTTTAGTGAAGACATGGCTGGTCTCGAAGGAACAGAGGGGATTGGTTATTGCGGCGATAACAGAGAACCAGTCCTGGTAGATTCGAAACTTGGTGAATTTGCGGCTTGTTTTTCCGGTAATCTCATAAATCGGGATGACTTGGTAGAAGAATATAAAGCGGCTGGTCAGCCCTTTGCCTGGGAAGGGAAATGTATTGAGATAATTGTTAAGTTGATCGCTCAGGGCGATGGACTGGTTGACGGCATAAAAAGAATGACGGATAAGATAGAAGGAGCCTACTCCCTCCTGCTTCTTACTCATGAAGGCATATATGCTGCCTGTTGTCCCACTGGCCACTGGCCACTGGTAATTGGTGAAAAGAAGGGAGCAGTAGCTATTGCCAGTGACCCAAGCGGTTTTCACAACTGTGGTTTCACTCCTCTTCGTGACTTGGAACCAGGTGAGATTGTACTGTTGAAAAACGGCAGACTGGAAACGAAAGAACAGATGCTGACTACCAGGACGCAGATCTGCTCTTTTGTGTGGGTCTATACGAATTTCCCGGGAGCAGTTTTTAGAAACATTCCGGTTACTGCGGTCCGAAAGAGACTGGGGGCTATTCTGGCTCGTCGGGATATTGAGAAGGGATTTATTCCGGACATCGTTGCTCCAATTCCGGATTCTGGCAGGTTCTGTGCTATAGGATATGCTCAGGAGTTTGTCCGCCAGATGAATGAGGGGAAAGTTGAGAGGGCTCCTCAGTATGATGAGGTTCTGCTTAAATACCCATATGCTGGCAGGAGCTACATCCAGTTAACCCAGGAAAAGAGAGAAACTTACGCTCACACCAAGCAACTGGTCAGCGGAGAAGACTACAGCGGGAAAGTATTGGTGGTCTGTGATGATTCGATCAGGCGTGGCACTCAGACCCAACGGACCACTATTCCGAAGATAAGAAACATGGGCTTCACCGAGATTCATCTCAGGGTCTCCAATCCAGACTCTCTTTCTTATTGCCCCTGGGGCAAAAGCGTTAAAAAAGGGGAACTTCTGGCTGCTCGGATTCCTGATTTCAAAGAAAGGGCTGCCTTTCTCGGCGTTGACAGTGCAGAACACCCCACAATTGAAGAACTAGCTGAGGCTATCGGCCTCCCGGTAGAAATGCTCTGTGTCGATTGTGACCTGCCACCGTCTGATTAATATTTCTAATAATGAGGTTACAGACTGTGAGCGGCTATCCTGTTGCTCCACAAGCAGCAGCCTGATATACTGTCCCAGACCAACGATGACAAGACAGTTAGGAAGACAACGTGAGCGTCAGGCTGCGAAACTATCAGCATCCCGCTGATTTTGACCACGTGGGGCAGTTTCTGGTTGACACGTACCAGCCCGGTTACCGACATGATAACTGGCTGCAACCACGCTGGGAGTACATGCATTACCATCCGGAACTCGATAAGCTGGGTAAATCGGCACTGGCAAAGATAGGAGTATGGGAATCCGATGGGGAAATTGTTGCCGTGGTACACTTCGAGCACAGGATGGGCGAGGTCTACTTTCAGATACATCCGGATTTTGCGTACCTCAAGCACGAGATGCTGGAGTACGCAGAGACCCACCTCAGCGCCGAAGTGGACGGTGGGCAACAGCACCTCAATGTCTTTGTTAATGATTTCGATACAGAGTTTGAGTCTATCGTTAGGTCCCGCGGCTACCGGAGAGTTGAGGATATTTCGGACTGCTGGTCAGTATTCGAGATAACTCACCCCTTCCAGCCAATTAACTTACCGGATGGTTTCAGGCTGCAAAGCCTAGAGGATGAGAATGACCTCTGGAAACTCAGCCGGGTGGTCCATCGTGGCTTCAACCACCCCGGAGAACCACCGCAAGACTGGCTGATACAAAGGGAGAAGATGCAATCGGCGCCCAACTACCGGAAAGACCTGAATATAGTAACGGTGGCTCCCAATGGTAGTTATGCCTCCTACTGCGGCATGTGGCATGATACGGCCAACCGAGTCGCCATAGTTGAGCCGGTCTGCACCGACCCTGACTACCGTCGTATCGGTGTGGGCACGGCCGTGGTGCTTGAAGGCATCAGGAGGTGCGGACAGGAAGGCGCAACAGTTGCCTTCGTTGGGTCGGAGCAGCCATTCTATCTGTCTATGGGATTCAGAAAGCTCTTCGGTATCAACCTGTGGACGAGAAAGTGGGAGGCCTGACCACTGAGTTACCACTGAACGAACATCGGGATGTACGTTTCTCTGCACGCAAGATTGGCCGAGTGGGGATGAAGCTGTGAGTATTATACCTAAGCCACACGACTCCAAATTTTTAAAAATGTTTCACTCTTCTTTCAACATAGGAGTTAGCTAAGCTACCAAATGCTTCGACGATCCTCAGGAGTTCCATCCAGCTCGTCGGCTACTGGTTTTTTACAGGCCCTACAACGTTGTGCCCCTCGGAAAAGCGGTTTGCCACACGAAGAACAATGATAACGCTCACATTCCGCACGAGCCCATTCCACGCTACCCCTTTCATCACCGTGCTCAACTACTTTCGAGCGCCATATAGGAATCGTTCTTTTCATTACTCTTGCACCAGTTGGAATAGGGAAGGCTTTTGTCATATCACACGGTCATTCTTCACATTGATGGCAAGAGTAATATCCTTTTGATTTAACACAATCCCTTATTTCACATATCCTGCAATAACCAAGCATCTTTTTCGGTGGATCAGGTTGCATACAACCTAGGCATTCTGTCTCTTCAGGTTGTGTTCCGAAGAGGTTCGCCATGAGTGCCCTGAATTTTTCATTACCATCCCTTGTTGCTATGTAAACACCACATAAACCGCAATATAATCCGCAGGGTGCCATTAAATCCTTGTTTCTAATCTCCTCTTCGGCCCATCCTTCCATGTTCAGACCTCCCAACATGAGAGCCCCTGTAAAACTTGGTTATGGTTAGTTGTATGCATATTATAGGGAGTTGATTGTATTCCTCTGTGTGGTTGTTGTCAATAGGGCGAACGTGCAGGAAGGAACGTTTTTAGCAAACAAACATCGGCATGACAACATGGGTGTAGAATTCAAGATATTAGTATTTCCCCCATTATATCATTACTTTGGGATATTGACATAACATGGTACTAGGCTTGTCGAAACAGGCTTCGTGAGATAGAATAGGGAGTAGTCCACAGGCTTGCGGTGGGCTGACCTCAATCAGGAGTAACCAGAGGTGACGAGTTGAAAGCAGATTTGGCCAAGTTGGACAGGGCTTTTAATGCCAAGGTTCTGGCTGTGGTGGGAGATTCAGGGTTCTTTCAGTGGCTTCGTGCCAGCGAAAATTTCAAGGGTAAGCTTTATTCCGTACAGGTCAATCCAAAGACCATCAAGCAAATCGAAGAGATGGGGGTGAAGAACTACACCAGCCTGCTGGATATTCCGGAGCCTATAGACCTGGCGATTGTCACGGTCGGTCGGAAGTATGTTCTCCAGATACTAGAGGACTGTATTCGGAAGGATGTGGCGGCGGCCCACTTCTTTACAGCAGGCTTTACCGAGACCGATACCGAAGACGGGGCTGACCTGGAACGTGCCCTGACTGAGCGCGCCATAGAGGCTGGCTTCCATCTTATCGGCCCTAACTGTATGGGGATATTCAACCCGGCTATTGGCCTGAAGCAGAACATGGGGCAGTATGTTGGAACGACGGGCCCGCTGGGTTTCATCTCGCAGAGCGGCACCCACGCTATGAACTTCAGTCTCGAAGCCCACCTGCAGGGGGTTGATATCAGTAAATCGGTCAGCTTCGGTAACGGAACAGTGCTTGACTCGGCTGAGTACCTGGAGTACCTCGGTCGTGATGAGAGTACCAAAGTGATTGGCATGTATCTGGAAGGAACGCGGGATGGCAGGCGGCTCCTCGAGGTATTGCGGGAGGTCTCCAGAAAGAAGCCTGTGGTGATATGGAAGGGTGGCCGTACTGAGAGTGGCAGCCGGGCGGTTGCCTCACATACGGGCTCGCTGGCGGTCTCTCAGGACATCTGGACGGCAGCGATGAGACAGGGCGGGGCGATTCCGGTCCTGGGGATGGATGAGCTGATTGATACCCTGAAGGCTCTGCTTTATTTGAAACCGGTGTATGGAGACCGGGTGGTCCTGGCGGGGGGTTCGGGAGGCCAGTCGGTGGCGATTACCGATGCTTTCACCGAGGCCGGGCTGGAGGTGCCTCCACTCAGCCAGGAGTCATTTGATAAATTCGATGAGTTCTTCAGTGTGATTGGTGGCAGCTATCGCAACCCGATAGATACCGGTAACCCAAACCGTCTTGAGATGCAGCGCATCATGAATATTATCGAGCAAGATACGAACACGGACAATATCGTGATGCTGATGAATGCCAGTGGTGCTGGTCCAGCGGGTATGGAAGACCAGCGGGATGAAGAAGTCAAGGCGGTGGCCCAGATGCGAGACCGGACTGCTAAACCGGTGATGGTATGTCTTCAACTTACCATGTTGCCACGTGTTATTGCGGATGCGCGAACTATCGTTAAAAAGCTCCAAGACGCTGGAGTTCCAGCGTTTACCAGCCTGGAGAGAGGGGCCCTGGCACTGAGGAATGCTCTGGACTACTACCGGTTCCGACAGGGGTGAAATTAACTCTGGTTCGGCTCTTTACCGAGAAGAGGAAGGCCAGCAGGCTATTAAAGATTTGCTGGCCTCCTTGAATAGTGAAGATGAGAGCAATCACTACGGTTTCACGACAACATTACCCTTGGTCACCGGTGACAACCACGGATTATCAAATGGAGGCGGTGCTCCCGCAATTCCAGCCTCGTAGATGTCCTGTGGAGTCATGCCGGGGTACCAGTCGTAGGGTGCTAGTGCCGCGAAAATCTTGTCGCCATTCCGCCCTGGCGTTCCGCCGTCAAGGTAAGCGAAGATGTGCATCGTACCCACATAATTAGGATCGCTGCAAGCCACTATCTCAGAAAGAACCCATACCTCACTAGTACCATCACCACGATTCACAACTGTTACGTCTGTTATACTGTCCAGTATCCACATTTTGTATGGCTGGTCACCTGGCGTAACAGGATCAATGTCATCCGTAATCCAGGTGCTGTATTGGAAACCTTTTGATGGTTGCCCGTGATGAGCTTCCTGGACGTGAAATATAAAATCACCGTACCAGGGCAGGTTCCATGGATACGGGTAGTCCCCTCCGTCGAAAGTCCACTCACCAGCGCCGCTGGCAAAACCGGCAGCACGACCACCATTGTCATCATCTGCGGTTGCCGGCACAGCTGTGGCGAAACAGATGCTCAGTACCATCACGAGAGCCAATACGATTCTGATTGTATTCCTTTTCACTTTTTTATCTCCTTTCTAAAATATTATCGGACTTACATTCGGGTATAAGATTACTTTAGTAGGCATCACCTCCCTTGTCTTACGTTTCTATTGTTAGCTATGCTACGGCTAGTTAAGGCCTTTACTATCCTTCAGTCACCGGTCTAGACGATGGCATGCTCTTCTGTGAACAGGTGGGTAAAACCAACCTTGCTTGACTGTAAATCTTTGACCCCTTCTGCTGCTTCGGGGGATTCCATGGCTTTCTGAAGAGCCGCCATGTCATCGAACCAGAGCTCGGCAATACCGTCGTGAGTAGGTGCTTCTTCCGGCGTGCCAAAAGTGAGGCTTACTACGTATTTCCTCAGGCCGGGGAGCTTTTTAACATTAGGGGCGTGGACATCCAGCCACCATGTCTTCAGTTCGTCCATGCTCATGGTGGGCGGCTTGTTAGCAATGGCAACCCATTTAATCATCAGAGTCCTCCTTTACAAAAATCCCGTGTCTACAACTATCAGTTCTCATGCTACCAGCTACAGAATGAACCTCAACAAGCAGGTGGTTAGCGGAAACAGGAACAGTGGTTAGCTGGGGTGCTGGATAGTGTCCCTGCCGTTGTTGAGAGTCAAGCAATGCTGTATAATACGGGCGACCTCTCTGGTTCCAGAGTCGTGATCTGTATCTGTGACTAGGGCTGAGTGAAGAGGTTGTACGGCAATGGTTAAACGTTCCAGAACACTGACTGCCTTCGGAAAGGACCTGGATTCCTTACTAAATCAGGCAGGGAAATTCAACCTCCGCCAGTACGCCGACGAGTGTGGGGTCAGTTACAAGTACATCTCGCAACTGCGAACCATGCCAGACCGGCGACCGGGTGGACTCTATGCCAGTCTTCTCAAACCATTCGTTCAGCTACAAATCATCGACCTGGCCGAGAGCCATCGGCTCTCTCTGAGACACCGTGGCAAACCGCTGTCTCTCTCCGAATGCGGTGAGTTATTCCCTGAGACACCGGAGAAAGACCTCCTGGAGTCTATCGAGTAAGCGGTTGAAATCAAGCAACGGAGAGACATTTCAACTACTGAGCTTGTGGAGTAAGGTTTCATCTACCACAGGGTGTTTGTCGGCCGCGAAGCGGAGCTTAAACTGCTTCAGTCGACCTTTGATAATGCGATGTTTGGTAACGGCTCAATCGTGATGGTGGTGGGAGAGCCGGGCATCGGCAAGACCTCTCTCTGGGAGCAATTATCCGCCTACGTGACAACACGCGGTGGCAAGACCGTGGTGGGGCACTGCTATGAAGAGGGGTCGCTGAAACTGCCATACCTGGCGCTCATCGAGGCAATGTGTTCTTATATTCTCACCAGTGACCCATCTGCTCTCAGAAAGGAGCTTGGTTCGGGTGCGGCTGACGTGGCAAGGATTGTTTCCGAGGTCACGGAAAAACTGGCGATAAGACCAAGACCTCCCGCAAGTCCTGAAGAAGACCGCTACCGTCTGTTTCATGCCGTCACCGGCTTTGTGAGTAATGCTGCTATCACCCGCCCGCTGTTGGTCGTGCTTGAGGACCTGCACAACGCCGATAAGGATACCCTGGAGATGCTCATATATATTGTCCGCAATCTCAGTGGTACGCGACTTCTAATTATTGGTACCTACCGCGATGTCGAGGTAGACCGTGTGCATCCCCTGTCCGCCGCTCTGGCTGAGCTGCGACGTATCACCACCTTTGACCGCGTGCTCCTGCATGGTTTGGACATTGGCGAAGTCAGCCGTATGCTCGAGAACATCGCAGGGGAGGCTGTCCCTCAGGGTCTGGCCGAGGCAGTGCACCACCAGACAGAGGGCAACCCTCTCTTTGTACAGGAGGTCGTACGCTATTTGATTGAGGCAGGTGTCATCAGCCGGGAGAAAGGCCACTGGCTTTTAGCCAGGGAAACACCTCTTAAGCTGAGCATACCCGAGGGGCTGCGGGATGTCATTGGTAGGCGCCTTTCACGCTTGAGCGAGGAATGCAACCGGGTACTGTCCACTGCTGCCGTCATCGGCAGGGAATTCCCACTGGAAATACTACGCCGCGTAGCCGGTGTTCGCGATAACGAGGTATTTGCTGCCCTGGAAGAAGCTAAGGCTTCGGCAATCATCGAAGAGCACGCCTCGGTTGGGGGAACTGTCTCTTATCGTTTTACTCATGCCCTTATCAGGCAGACCCTATACGAGGAAATACTCGCCCCGTGGCGGATACGACTCCACCAGCATGTAGGAAGAGCGCTGGAAGAGGTCGACGAAAAGCGACTCGAGGAACGTGCCGCCGAGCTGGCCGAGCACTTCTCATATTCGTCTGACCCAGATGACCTTACCAGGGCAGTCAGTTACGGTGAGATGGCAGCACAGAGGGCTGCCAGTGTTTATGCCTATGGTGAGGAGGTTCGGCTGCTGGAGCAGGCGCTCAAGGTGCAGGAAGTACTAGACCCGGAGGACAAGGCTAAGCGGTGCGACTTACTAATTAGACTGAGTGAAGCCTTGTTGTGCTCCGGTGAACCGCGGCGTGTTCTTGATGACGAATTACTCGAGGTCTACACCTTGGCCGAAGCTATTGGCGACGACTCACGGGCATCCGATGCCTGCTGGCTTGCCCACCGAGCGCTATATGCGTATATGGCTATGCCAGCGTGGGCTACTGCTGAAGCAGCGGAGTGGGCTGAGCGTGCCCAATGCCACGCGTCCGCCGGTATCCGTGAACAGGTGTGTGCCGATTTTATGCAAGGCCAGGTCTTGTGTCAGGTCGATCGTTTAGAAGAAGGTATACCTCGTCTCTACAGGGCTCTCGAACTCAGCCGTCAACTTGACGACCGGGCAATATTCTGGTCAGTTGCTGAACGGTGCATTACCTTTTCTTTGACGCCGCAGCATATCCTGGAACTGGAGGCCTTGGTTGAGGAACTGACGCGAGGTTCGCGCTCCGGTATCCCTCTGCAGTTGGTAGTCGATGGCCTGAGAGCAGTAGGCAATGCCCTCCTCCATCTCGGGCAGCGTAAAGGAGCTGAGAAGGTACTGGACGAGCGGAGAGACATTTTCGAGCGAATCGGTGACCACATCGGGCGATTGCTTGTAGATGCCCATCTAACTGCTATGGATGGCCGATTGGAAGAGGCGATTGATATTACTCGCCGAATTGTGACTCTATCTCAGGAGAAGGGTCTTGTTGAAGGCGCAGCTATAGCGGCGAGCATGGCCGGGCTGAGGCCCCGTATCTACACAGGCAGGGGCCTCAGCGCTCTACAGCGTAATAGCGAAATGGCCGAAGCGTATGGCGAATGGGCGTTAGAGGCTTTCTCCATGGCCTGTTTGGGTCACATGGAAGAAGCCGCACTAATGCTGCAACAAATTCACGAAGCGCGCCCCCAACTTGGCTTAGTTCAAGACAAGACTCAAGCCTGGGAAGATACAATGCTGTTAGAGGTGGCGGTCATCGTCGAGAATCGCAAGGTCGCTGATTTGTTGCTTAGAAGGTTTTCGGGCAGCGGAATCCATACAACAGGTCTATACTGGGGTACATGTGTGGATCGCCATCTCGGGGCAGCTGCTGTTCTTCTCGGAAGACCCGACGAAGCCCGTAAACACTACCGGGAAGCCATCAGGGTCTGCACAGAGATGCGGTTCCGCCCGGAGCTCGCTCTCACCCGCCTGCAGCTTGCCGAGCTGCTCCTGGAGCACTACCCCGATGAGAAGCCAGAGGAACTGGAGCACCTGGACTTCGCCATCAACGGATTCCGCGAGATGGATATGCAGCCCTCACTGGAGAGGGCGCTGAGACACAAGGAGATTCTGGGGGCGTAGAAGATACAACAACCTTATCATCTGAGTCTTTATAGAGCAGATGATGTCTTCAACTGCAGTTTTTGCCACTCTGTACGGTAGATTTCCATAAGCAGGAACTCATACCCATCCCTCTCCAGATAGCCGCAGGGCTTCAGGTTGCATTTCTGAAAGCACTTATGGGCTCGGAGGTTGGAGGTCAGGGTCTTCAGGTGGATACGGTCTAGCTTAGTCTGCCGGAATATATGGTCTATCAGGGCAGATACGGCGTCGGTGCCATAGCCTTTATTCCAATATTCGCGGTCGCCGATTATGATACCTAACTCGGTCTCGCTCTTGCCTTCGTTGGTGTTGTAGTAGACGCAGTTACCGATGTGCTGGCCGTCATGCGTTTCTACGGCGAAGGAACATCGGGATGGGGAGGGGTATCGCAGTTCGTTGGCATAGTCTGCCAGGTACTCTTCGAAAGAACAGGTTATCGGAGTGGTGGCATCCAGTCGGGCCAATTCGTGGTCCCTCTGCCAGTCGTAGTCATTTCTGACATCGGAGAGTCTCTTACTACGTAGTGCTATCTTACTGCTGTCAGTCATATTGTCCTGTAATTACTTCAGCCGAAGAAAGATTCCATGTCCTCTTCGTCTTCCATGTCAATGAGGGCTTCCTCGGCTGCAAGACTGATATCTTCGTCGGCGTCCTGCAAGCATAGCTCCAGGTATTCCTTGGCTTCAGCACCACCAATGTCACTCAGTGCCTCGATGGATGCCATCTGCACATCAATATCGGGGTCATAGAGCAGCTCGGCAAGCTGGGGAACTGCCAATTCTTCTTCGAGTTCACCGAGGGCGGTGGCCGCAGCACGGCGTCTCTCCGCATCGGTGCTTTCCAACTCACCGAGTAATATTGGCAGCCACGATGGGTCGCAGTTTGTACCCATGGCACGTATGGAGCTTATTAATAGCCTGTCATCACTGCTGTCGTAGTTTTCCTTAATTGCCTTGCTGACTCCGGGCAGAGGGAGCGGGGCGGCTGCCTCCAGGGCAACACATCTAACATCTACTGGCTTGGTTTCTTCATTAATCACGGACAGCAGGGCCTGGCCTATTTTTGTGACATCGTCTTCATCGAGCTTACCATATGCAGCGAGCATGGCAAACCTGCCCAGAGCAACCGCTGCTTTGGTCTGGACCTTCACCGAATCGTCTTCCTCGAGCAGGCTGATAAGCAGTGGAACCAGTGAGGGCTCCTCGTGTTCCCATAGCCCCTCAATTGCCTGGCTCCTTATCTCAGCACTTGGGTCTTTCAGGAGGGTTTTGAAGATGCTGTCAAAGCTGAGCCCGAAATTCTTTTCGGCCAATCTGACCAGATGGTCGACTATCCGACGCCTCTGTTCCGTTTCAATATTTGTCCAGGTCTGCTCGAACAGTGTCATTTGCTGTGTATCAAGACCTGATAATTCGGCCAGGTTGGAGTCTGACAGGTCGTTATCTTTTAGCTTAGCTATCGCTTCCTCGACTGACACCTAAACATCCCCTGAAGGAGAGATTGACCGTAGCTCAATCTTCCTCATCGTCTTCTTCGTCATCGAACTCTTCACCATTATCTCCCTGTTGCCAGATAGGCTGGGTAAAATGCTCAATGTACTCGCCCATGGCGACGGCTGTTGCCTGCTTGATTTGCTCCTTTGTTTCGCTAGCTGTTTCGGAAAGTTCGGTAGTATCTACTTCGATGCCGAGCATCCTGGACAGAACTTCCAGAATTGCCAGGGCAGCCATCGGGTTCTCGACTCGTGACGCGTGTGCCGGTACCTCACCCAGCAAGCAGATACCGTTGATTCCCCTTTCCTTGGCTGCTCCAAGGAGCAGGCCATTCAACCCGGCAATCTGGAGGTTGCCACGATGTACCAGGTCATATTCCTGCAATTCTGTGGTCATTTCCTGGCCGGTGGCTACTCCCCAGACCCGGGGCTGCTCCGTGAAGTGAATTCGTGTCAGGGCTGCGGCACAGGTGATTACTTTTTCAATCTGAAATGCGGCACCGACATCGAGGACAGCTCTGGCTAGCTCATACACTTTGGTGGCTGGCTGGTCATCACCAATGAAAAGTATCAGGTCGCGTTCTGCTTCGTTAGTGCCCTTGCGATAGTAGAAACGGCTCTGGGGGAACTGGGGGGCTTCTACCACGTTGTTACTGGCGACAACTCCAATCGGGTCGAAGAAATAGGAGGCTTCAATCTCACCCAACGTCTTGAATTCCAGCTTCTTCAGTAGATAGCTGGCTAAAATCATCGATACGTTACCGACACCAGGCCAGGCAGCCAGCATAACTGGCGATTCGAGCTTTGGTCGGGCCCTGATTTTGGCGAGATTACTCACTGTAATAGACAGCCTTAATAATGGGTTCTAGTTAAATGGTACAACGTCCGGTGAGGACGGTCAAGGAGAGGGGGCTAAGGACGATGATTGATAGCACTAGTATAGTCGTTGCAGAGGGTTGACAGCCCGACACTATGAATATACTATGGGGCACAGGAAGGGATTAGAGAGCAGTATACTTTGTCAAGGAATTAAGATCGGAGGTATGGAGTGAAAATACTCGCAATCTGTGGTAGCCCGCATCGAGGTAATACTTATGAAGTGCTTAGCAAAATAGAGGAAGATTACCCCGATATTGACTACAAATTACTGATGCTTGGTGAGCTGAATTTACAGAAGTGTATAGGATGTTATGGCTGTGTCCTCTACGGGGAAGAGCACTGTCCACTGAAAGATGACAGGGATATGATTATCCAAGAGATAATGGATGCTGATGGAGTCATATTTGCATCTTCAATAAATGTTAATCATATTCCGGCACTAATGAAGGATTTCATGGGCAGGCTGGGTTTCATGTCGCATAGACCACCTTTTTATGGTAAATATGCCATGGTGATGGCAGTATGTGCCATGTTTGGAGCAAAACAAGCGAATGAATATATGAAAGGTATATTCACCACGTTTGGTTTTGATGTTGTCTCATGTGCTGAACTCGGAGTTGCGACAAAGACAAAAAAAGAGATTGCATGGAATCAAGAAAAAGTCACGAAGGCATTTAACACGCTAATTGACAGAATAAAACAAGGACAGAAAAGTACGCCAACACTGAGGCAGATATTACATTTTTACCTTTTCAAAACAATATCCGAGTACAATAAAGAGCATTATCAAGCAGACTATCAATATTATAAGGATAAGACTGAATTTGCTTCTGACAGAAAACCCAGTTTCTTCAAAAAAATGCTGGCTCAACTGATGGTAAAGAATATGATGTGGGACTTCTCGAAGAACAGGTTGTGAAGAACAGGTCAATAGATATAGGGCGTCATTTCAACCAATTTGAGAATTGCCTACTTACTGGCCACAGACACTGAGGGGCAGTATATCGAGGGGGTGTTGAGGAAGCTGCCTACCCATCTGGCGTCGCTGCCGATGGCGGCTACCTGCTTGAGAAGCTCGTAGACATTACCTGCGACCATGGTGTCTTTGACCCGCCCGACAATCTGCCCACCTTCCACCTTGTATCCCAGCAGGACGTTACCACTGAAGTCGCCACCCAGGATGTTACCCTGGGTAGCACCCATCAGCTGCTCGACCACCAGCCCTTCCTTGATATCGTGCAACATGTCGTCAAAAGTAGCATCACCCGGGGTAACAACAAGGGCGCTGGGTAGAGGGCTGGGTTGTCCTCCCTGGCTTCGGTGGCCGTTGCCGGTGCTACGGGTCTTGGCCAGAGCAGCCGTCTGCAGGTCGTAATAGAAACTGCTGACAGTCCCCTCGGTGATAAGTGGTGTGGCCTCGCTGGGAACAGCCTCGGCATCGCAGGGGCTGCTGCCGGGTCGGTAGTCAATTGTTGGGTCGTCACGGAGCGATAGCCTTTTGTCAAAGACTCCCTTCCCCAGCTTTTTAGCTATCGGTGAGGCCCCTTCGAGGACGGTCTTGCCGTTAAAGGCGGCTATAATTGGTCCGGCGAAGGCACTGGCTATCCCGTGAGGGGTGAAGATGACCGGCAGTGACCTCGTGGGTACCGATGCCTGCTCCCGCGCCCACTCAAGTTGTTGGAGCACTGCTCTGATGATATCTCCAGGTTCTAACAGGGGGTGGCAGGAACTCCAGTGCTCACCGACAAACAGCATGTCGGTATCCCGGATTAGCTGGCCTTCAATGGCTGTGGTGAAGGCACTCTGCCGGTATCTGGCCTGTCCCCCGCGGGAATTTATGATGCTGACGTACGCGATTATGCGGGTCACTGCCGCTTCACAAATAAGCTCTGGTGTGTGTTTTGTTAGTGCGTCAATCATCCCCTGGCCGAGTTCCGCCATTCGCTCCTGGGTTACCTTCTCGACATCAGGGTCGAAGACTTCAATGTTCGGGTAGGAGGTTAACGATGGCAGCGTAAAGTGGGCGGTGGTGCCGAACTCGGCGGTTGCCACAGCGTTAGCAATCAGGTTTTCGATGTCGTCTACCCGCGTGGTGGTGGCATAGCCAATCCTACCGTTTTTGACAATGCGGAGTGCGACGTTGGTGCTCTGTTTGCTCTGGATATGTTTGAGGCGGTTGGTTTCAAATTCAACCGGTGTCTCCTCCGAGGAGACCATAAATACTTCGGCTTCCTCGGCTACTTTACTGGCACGGTTAAGGATTTCCTCCACCTATCTACCTCCGACCAGGCAGTTCCGAATTCTGATGTGAGGGCTGCCGTTACTGCACGGCAACGGGGACTGGCCCCCCTTACCGCAGCCGCCACCCTGGTTCATGTCGAGGTCATTACCTATGGCGTCTATATTCTTCAGGGTGTTGAAAACATTGCCGGTAAGGACTACTGGCCTCAGCAGCTCGGCGACCTTGCCGTCACGTATCATGTAGGCTTCACCGGCGGAGAAGGTGAACATCTCCATGCTGGTGACGCCACCGTACCAGTTTTTGGCGTAGACACCCTCTTTAATCTCGCTGATAATATCGTCGAGAGAGGCCAACCCCGGCTCGATGTAGGTATTGGTCATGCGCACGATTGGCGGGAAGCGATAGCTGATGGCGCGGGCGTTGCCGGTGGGGGCCTCTTTCATCTTGGCGGCTGTTTCACGAGAGTGCAGACGGCCGACCAGTTTACCCTCCCTGATGAGATAGGTCTTGGTGGCGAGGACGCCTTCGTCATCGTACTTGTAACTGCCGCGCAGGCCGGGTAAGGTGGCTGTATCAACAATGTTAAGATGGGGCTCGCCGAAGGTCTTGCCCAGTGTCATTATCTGGCGGAACTGCTCATTTTCGTAGACGAAATCGGCCTCGGACAGGTGCCCGAAGGCCTCGTGAGTGAAGACACCAGCCAGTATCGGGTCAAGGACAACGGTGTACTCTCCCCCTTTCACATGGGGTGCTGAGAGCAGGTCTACCGCCCGCTTGGCAAGTTGCTCGGCCTCTGAATGTAACCCGCGAACAGCACCGAAATCATTCAGCCCACCCAGGCTTATACCTGCCTGTTGGACCTCACTATTGCTGGCAGCTACAGCCGCCAGTCTCAGAGCAACGTCCCTGCGTTCCTGCTCAATCCGGCTGCCCGCTGAGTTCAGAAATATAGTCCTTCTCTGGCTGTCGCTGTAGTTTATCATTGAGGTCTGTATCTTGGGATAGCGGCAGATAATGTCGTTATATTCATCGAGAAGTTGCTTCTTTTCGGCGAGGGACACGTTCGCAGGGTCTTCAGCGATTGTTGAGGGGACGGTTTCGACTGCTGGCTCTGCCGGGGCAAGCTGGCTTTCTTCCTTGCCGACGAACTGGGCCTGCTTTACTGCCAGTGCTACCTTATCCGGTAGCTCGCTGAGGTCATTGAAACAAACGAAACCCCAACCACCCTTCACCAGTGCCCGTACGTTGCCACCGATAGCGCTCGACCGCCCGATGGACTCCAGTTGCCTGCCGCGGTAGGTGATGTGGCTTGTCTCCCCCTCGGTCAGCCGGGCCTCGACATAATCGGCGTCCTGTCCTTTGAAAGCTTCGGCCAGCTGCTGACTGGCGGTTACAATATCTACCATACAAGGAACCAGTTTAAGGGACTGTGGGTGGGTTGTCAATTAAGTCATCAGTGGCTGGGTATAGTCTAAGATTTCCAGCCTCGTTGACAGGTGGCGGCTGGTGCACTAAAATCAGACATAATTCCCCTTATTAAAAACCTGGAGTAATAGTTGAATAGTGACGAAATACGGGCAGCGTTTCTGAAGTTCTTTGAGGACAAGGATCATAAGATTATTCCAAGCTCTTCACTGATACCGCACGGCGACCCGACCCTGCTGCTTACCAGTGCCGGCATGGTACAGATGAAGCCCTACTTCCTGGGTGAAGTTGTTCCTCCCGGCCCCCGACTGGCATCGTGCCAGAAGTGCTTCCGTACGACCGATATAGAGTCAGTGGGGGATGCCACTCACCTTACCTTCTTTGAGATGCTGGGAAACTTCAGTGTCGGTGACTACTTCAAGAAGGAAGCCATTGCCTGGGCGTGGGAGTTTGTCACAAAGTACCTGCGAATCACCCCCGAACGGCTTTGGGCGACTATTTTCCTCGACGACGACGAAGCTTTTAAATATTGGCGAGAGATAGGACTTCCTGAGGAAAGAATATCAAGGTTTGGCGAAGGGGACAACTTCTGGGGTCCGGTCGGCGATTCTGGGCCTTGCGGGCCGGATACCGAAATCTTCTATGATTTCGGCGAAGAGTTTGGTTGTGGCAAACCTTCCTGCGCACCAAATTGCGCCTGCGGTCGCTTTAATGAAATCGGTACCCTTGTTTTTATGCAATATGACCAGGACAAGGAAGGGAACCGTACTCTATTACCCAAGCCTAGTATTGATACCGGTATGGGAATAGAGAGGATGGCCGTGGTCATGCAGGGTAAGACGACGGTATACGAAACAGACCTTTTTGCCCCTCTGATTGAGCGAATCGTGGGATTGAGCGGTAAAGAGTATGGCCTTGACAAAGAGGCGGACCACGCTATGCGGGTGGTAGCGGAGCATGGCCGGGCGGTTACGTTCCTTATTGCCGATGGTGTTATGCCCAGCAACGAGGGGAGGGGCTATGTGCTGCGGCGGCTGCTGCGTCGGGCTACCTTATTTGGACTGAGGCTGGGACTGGACAAGCCCTTCCTTGCCGAGATTGCCCGGGCCACTTTGGAGAAAATGGGGCATATCTATCCTGAGATCAAAGAGCGGGAGGGCTTCGTTACACGCGTCATTGAGCTTGAGGAGACCCGGTTTAACGAGACTTTGAAGTCCGGTCTTGAAATTCTTGAGGATATTATTGAAGGAAGCAAGTCAAAGGAAATCTCTGGCGAGGAAGCTTTCCGTCTGTACGATACCTATGGCCTGCCGGTGGAGCTCACTAAAGAGGTTGCTGCCGAAAGGGGCTTTTCTGTGGATATGGATGGCTTTGAGCGGGAGATGGAGGCGCAGCGGCAGCGGGCTAAAGATGCTCAGAAGTTCGGGGTTTCCGCTGATTTGGCAAACGGATTTGAGCAGTTGGTTGGCATCAGGAATACGCCTTTTGTGGGCTATGAGAATATAGACTGTCCATCGCGGGTGATTGGGCTACTGGTTGATGGACAGTCTGTGGAAAAAATAGAGGTTGGTCAGGAGGCCAGCGTCGTCCTTGAAACAACCCCCTTCTATGGGGAGATGGGTGGTCAGGTGGGTGATACCGGCGAGATAGAAGGAGCATCGGGGCGTTTTCTGGTAACTGATACGATACGCCCCACCCCGGACACGATTGCCCATCAGGGCAATCTGGACGAGGGCAGTTTAGAAGTGGGTGATGAGGTGGTGGCGGTTGTCGATAAGGAGCGCCGACTTGATATCGCCCGTAACCATACGGCTACCCACCTGCTTCAGGCAGCTCTACGGCAGGTACTCGGCGATGAGGTGCAGCAGCGGGGGTCAATGGTGGCCCCGGACCGGCTCCGCTTTGACTTCTCCTACCTCACCTCGATGATGCCGGAAGAGGTGCAACGGGTGCAGGAGATTGTCAATGAGCGCATCCGTCAGAACCTTCCTGTTAAGGCAGAAGATATGGCCTACCGGGAGGCAATTGACCAAGGGGCAATTGCCCTGTTTGATGAGAAATACGGAGATACCGTTCGGGTGGTGAAGAGTGGTGAGCCAGTGGTCAGCGCCGAGCTGTGTGGCGGTACCCACGTTACTGCCACTGGTGAAATTGGCCTTTTCGTGATTACCAGCGAGGGTAGTATCGGTTCCGGGATGCGGCGGATTGAAGCCGTCACTGGCAGGGGTGCCGAACGATTGGTCGAGGAGCGTTTTTCCACCCTCGAAAATGTTGCTCGGGCAGCGAGTTCTTCGTTAATCGAAGCTGAGGAGAAAGTCTCCAGTCTGGTCTCTGAACTGAATGCCGAGCAGAAGCAGATGCTGGCCCTGGAGCGGGAGATGTCTCGGATGGTGGCTGAAGACCTGCTTGACAAGGTGGAGGAAATTAAAGGGGTAAAGGTACTGGTAGCCGCCGTACGACCTTTCCCTCAGCAGGTGCTGCGGGAGATGAGCGACTTTCTGCGGGACAAATTGAAGAGTGCTATTGTGGTATTGGGGATGGTTCATGGAGACAGGCCTTTCTTCCTCGCAGCAGTAACATCTGACCTGGTGGATCGCGGCTATAATGCTGGGGATATTGTTAAGCAGGTAGCGGAGGTGACTGGTGGTGGCGGTGGGGGAAGGGCTACCCTTGCCCAGGCTGGTGGCCGTGATAAGACCAAGCTGGAAGAAGCCCTGCGTCTGGTCAAAGACCTGATTTAGACATAGAGTAGAAGCATATCTTTCAGCAACCTGTGCTGGGTAAGCCCCTGCAGTCCGAGAGTAATTCGCATGAGGGGAGTTATAGAGGGGCGCAGCCCCTCTAGTCCCACGCTTCCCCCTCTCCTTTGAAGGAGAAGGGGACACATGGGGTGAGGTAGTAATTTATAATGCGTATTATGGGACTGGATATTGGTGATAAGAGAATCGGGGTAGCCCTCAGTGACCCCGGAGGCGTGCTGGCCAGCCCATTTACCATCATCGAACGTAACCACGAAGAAGACGATATCAAGGCTATTATTGACATAATAATCCAGAATGATGTCGGCGTGATTATCGTTGGCTTGCCACGCTTAATGGATGGTACGACCGGACAACAGTCGGCTAAGGTAGAGGCATTTGTAGAGCGGCTGCGCGGTCATACCCGAACTCCGATAAAGCTTCGGGACGAGCGTCTCAGTACTGTATCTGCTAAACGCCTTGTACAGAGCAGCGGCCGAAAAACAAAGAGGAAGCCACGATACGATGCCGCTGCCGCGGCCATTATCCTTCAAACCTATCTGGAAGAGCAGCGTCAGACGTAGTTTTGTCCGCATCTTGCTGTAAAAGGATTTTTTAACTGAGATGTCAGCCAGTCATGCTAGTTTCAGCCTGATAAAGACATGCCCTAGTAGCCAGGCGCGTGCCGGAGAGCTAGTTACGCCCCACGGTGCTGTGCCTACGCCGATATTCATGCCGGTGGGTAGTCAGGGCTCGGTGAAGACGTTGACACCTGGCGAAGTCCGTGATACCGGCATGAGTATGGTATTGGCCAATACCTATCATCTCTATCTTCGACCAGGCATTTCGGTGGTTGAGAAGGCAGGTGGTTTACATAAGTTCATGGTCTGGGATGGGCCTATTCTAACTGACAGTGGGGGATATCAGGTCTTCAGCCTGGCGGGACTGAGGCGTGTGAGTGATGAGGGTGTTGTCTTCCGCTCTCACATCGACGGTAGTGAGCATACCTTCACCCCTGAGCTGGCAGTGCAGTACCAGGAGTCGCTTGGGGCCGATATCATTATGGTCTTCGATGAATGCAGCGCTGCCGATAGTAGTCGTGCTAGGGTGGAACAGGCGCTGCAGCGGACACACCGCTGGGCAGAGAGGTGCTTAAAAGCACAGCGACGTAAGGACCAGGCGCTCTACGGGATTGTCCAGGGCGGGGTTTTCTCCGAGCTACGAAGGCGGTCGGTCGAGTTCCTGACCTCGTTGGATTTCCCCGGCTATGCCATCGGAGGTTTGAGTGTCGGTGAGCCAAAACAATCGACTTATGATGTGGCAGGGGAGACGGCGGCCCTATTACCTGAAGACAAACCACGCTACTTGATGGGAGTCGGCTCGCCGGAAGACCTGGTCGAGTGCGTCTCCCGTGGTATCGATGTCTTTGATAGCGCCCTGCCTACCCGTGTTGCCCGGAACGGTGCTCTGTACACGCCTTCGGGGCGGGTGAATATTCTCAATGCGGGCTTCAGTGAGATGCTGCAACCGATTGATGCTACGTGTGGTTGCTATAACTGCCGTACCTTTTCAGCCGCCTACCTGCATCACCTCTTCAAGGCCAGGGAGTTGCTTGCCTACCGACTGGCCACCATCCACAACCTGACCTTCATCAGTAACCTGATACGTCGGATGCGTGAGACTATCCTTGATGGCACGTTTAACTCGTTTCGCGACGACTTCCTGGCAAACTACCAGACCACCGATGAGGTAACGCGGCTCGACCAGAAGCAAAAGTGGTTCCAGTCACGAAATACCAGTAGCTAGTATGCTATTTAGTGCCAGTGACATCCTGAAGGCGCTGGACAATGGCACTGGCCTCACTGACGATACTGTCGATAATCTCCTTGACGCTGGGAATGTCATGTACCAGACCAACCACCTGACCCACGGTGAACAGGGCATCACTTATGTCTCCCGTGCTGTAAGCATTTCTGACGTTTTCACCGCTTATCAGGGGGAGTATCTCTTCAACAGGTGTGCCCTTTTCCTCCATTTCAAGTATCTTCTGGGCGAACTCTGTTTTGACCACCCTCTCCGTGTTGTTGATGGCCTTGTGGATGAGCATCGTGTCGGCTTCGCTGAGCTGGAGCAGCCATTCTTTGGCTTTGTCATGCAGAGAGCACTCCTTGCTGATGGTAAAGCGTGTCCCCATCAGGACTCCCTCCGCCCCGAGGGCCAGTGCTGAGACGAATCCACGGGCGTCGGCGATACCACCAGCAGCAATGACCGGTATCTTGACGGCATTGACACAGGCTGGAATAAGCACCGACGAGGCGACATCATCCGGGAGGGGATGCCCTGCAGCCTCGAAGCTGACGACACTGACGGCATCAACCCCCACCCGCTCGGCTGATTTAGCATGTCTGGCCCCCCCAACCTTGTGCATGATGATAGCACCGGCATCTTTTATCATCTTCATGTATGGTTCCGGGCTACGCCCCGAAGTTTCGATGATACGTACCCCTTCATCAAGGGCGGCTGCAAAGTATTCCTCGTAGTTTACCGGCCGCATCGTCGGTAGCAGGGTGACGTTGACTGCAAAGGGCTTGTCAGTAAGACGTTTTGTCTCCCTGATTTCCTCGCGGAGTCCTTCGGCGGTTGCGTAATTGAGAGAGGTTATCATCCCCAGGCCACAAGCGTTGGATACTGCCGATACCAGACCGGCCCGTGACAGTCCTCCCCCCAACGCCCCCTGAATTATGGGGTAGTCGATGCCGAATAGTTCGGTAATCCTGGTCTTAAACAATGGTGCTCACCCCCTTCAAAAGCAAGACATAGTTTTTAGCACCTATAGTATAGCAGTTAGGTGATTTAAGTGACAGGGGCGACAAGAACCTGATTTGATTTTCTACGTTCACGGTGATATCCTTGGCACACGATACGTCCCCTCCACTCGATAGCAACTGACAAGGCGCTTGGAAGATAATAGGGATTTATATAGGTTATTAACCGCCCGCATGGAGTGCGGTATTGTGATGAGAGGGTGCGTAATAGTACTGGTGATTATTGTAGTCATACTCTTGGTCGTCGGATTCAGTTCGGGGCTATGCAGCATGGATTATCGTATCATGTAGAACCCCGATACAAGGGAATCCTTGGTAGGGGTGGGCGGTGGAAGATAGTCAAGATTACCAGAATCGTCAGATGAATAGTTGTGAGTGGCGCTCTTTTTGGTTTGTAGTTGATGGTAGGAGTAAGGGAAGATGAATAGCGATAAATCAAGAGAACCTGACAGAGATGAAATAATTCAAAGGTGGAAAGAAAGGGCGGAAAGAGACCAACAACAGTATACAGACGAGCGGCATCAACATAAGGAAGAGCGGCGCGAACCGTGGAAATATAGCAGGAGAATTAAGGTGTGGGACTGGCAGACCTTGGTGATAGCACCGGGTTTTGTCCAGCGTCTTAGATCGAATTACTTCGATTTCCTTCTAATGACTATGATTTTGGGGTCTGGAATCTCCATGATAGTCATTTCCATTATTCGATGGAGTTTCCCTTTTATATTGTTGGCTATAATTGGTCTATTCTTTACTGTCGTGGGTTGGCTTTATCTAATTTATATTACTAGTAAGAAAATCATTATTAGCAAGTACAGTGGGACTATTGTCTTTGAATTTAGGGACCCACTGCTGATTAAAAGGCAACGTTCCATCCCAATATCCAAGGCAAAAAAGGTCGTCATAAATAAGGATTGGTTTGGTGGACCTTCCTGGGAGGATTCTTTTCATTGGGAATGCTCTCTTGATACTGGTGAAGAGGATATTAAACTCGAAAGCCTAAATCAGGGGCAGAGGAATGAAGAGGATATATATAGCCTCGCAAGAGCGATAGGTGCTTTTCTCGAAAAGGAAGTGGTAGATAGATCAAGCGAACCTCAGAGCGCCGAAAAACCCAGCGCTATTCGCTCTTGGATAACGAGGCGTCTGAGGTAAGAGTGGCAGAATCGACGGATGAATGGTGGTGATTGGTGTTTTTCTAATTGTTTAGGGAGGTATATTAATGATAACCATTGAAGAGATCAGAAGAAAGTACTTAGGAGCACCAGGCTACTCCGATGAGGATCTGGAAGTTGTCAGGACCGTTCACGAGTATGTGGACAAAGAAATCATGCCCAGACGTAAAGATCTTGATGGAGGCTGGCATCACGACGAAAAGCTCGCTAAGGATACAATTGAGAAGGTTCACCAGGGATTGGTAGATATTGGGGTACAAAGAATGGCCTATCCCGAATCAGTCGGCGGATTGGGGGTGGCTCCTGGATTAGGAAGCATGGTTTTTGAAGAGATAGCCAGGGGTGATTGTGGTCTGGCGACTCACATCGGAATCATAGGATGGGTGATGGGGGCTATTGTCGGGGCTGGGCGGTGGGATATAGCAGAACCGCTTGTAAAAAAGGTATGCGATGATAAACCACATGCTTCATGTATGGCCCTCACAGAGCCTGCAGGTGGTGCAAATGTGGAGGACCCAACCCAGCATGGCCGTACCATAAGGACAATTGCCAAGCTTGACGGTGAGGAATGGGTTATTAGTGGTCACAAGGTATGGCCAAGCGGTGCTGGAATGTCGGATACTGCATATCTCACGGTGTGCACGACTGACCCGGAGCAGGGAGACGATGGGATTGCTCTCATCCTCGTTCCACCCGATGCAGAGGGGCTGTCATTTAGTAAACCCTTTGAGAAAATGGGCATGTGCTGGACAGATATAAATGCTGAGATATTCTATGATGACGTCAGAGTGCCTAAGGAAAACCGGTTACTTGGACCAGGCGGAGATGCAGCACTCTTGCACAACATAGTTGCTGGGGGTCGGTCTGGAACATGCGTTTGGGCAACAGGTGTTGCTCAAGCCTGTTTTGAGATAGTAGTGAACTATACCAAGGATAGAGAGATTGCTGGGAGACCTGTGAGGTCACGTTCGCTTCATGCCAGCATTATTGGAGAAATGGCCCTAAGAATTGACTGCGCTAGGGCTTATCAACAGAAGGTGGCCGAGATGACTCGCTCGAGGCAGTTTGGTCGGAGTGGCGAACCGTTTCTCCTCTCAAAGTGCTCTGCTGCACAGAACTTCGGCTGCGAAACGGCTATCTGGGTTGCTCATAAGGCGATGGAGCTTATGGGCTCATACGGATATTCTTATGACTACCATATAGAGAAATATTTACGTGATGCGAAGATTCTTCAACTTTGGCTGGGTGGCCCGCAGCGTCGTCTCCTTGATACGGCGTTGGGATACTATACCTTTGAATGGTAATTAGAATGGGGCATAGCAGGTCTTTAATGGTCTGTTAGTCTTATTATATTCTAGAGCGAGAACAAACGGAATCCCCTGTTGGGCTTTGTGTTGCAATCTATAGTAAAGGCGGGCACTACCAGGAATTACCTCATGTTAGTACCCGCCTCTCGTCGAATTTCACTTTGATATTAGCTTGCTCGCTCTCAGTTGGCGAACTGCTTGTTCATGTTCTGCAGTATCTCTTCGGCTTCCTTGACGGTGCGTTCGATTAGTTCAGCCACCGTGGGGACGTCTTTGATTCTACCGGCAGTCTGCCCCATCATCAGAATACCATTTACAGGGTCCTCGAGAGCGACTCTAAACAGTCGGCTGCCAACGGCGAAACGCATTGATGAACCCAGACCACGCTGGCCACCTCCGATACCCGACGGCATTTTTCGCATGTTATTGGCCGTGCGGAATAACTCTCCCCAGGATATTTTCAATACTCTCTTCATATGCAGGCCGGCGGAGATGGCATCGAACAACGGGAATGCCTTCTTCTCGAGCAGGTCTTCGGCGGCCTTATTTCTTAATACTCGACAATTTATCCCGTCGAAGGCCGGGTCGATTACCGTGTCTTCTTCGCTGGCGTTGACCCAGGTTTCCTTGACAGCATCAACAACTTCGGCATCCTGAGTGGCTGCCAGACGACTGCCCATCGATATACCCTCGGCCCCGAGTGCCAGTGCGGCAGCCAGACCTCGACCGTCAGCGTAGCCACCAGCACCGATGCAGGGGACCTTTACTGCCTCAGAGATGGTTGGTACCAGCACGAGCGCACCGACGTTACCGGAATGTGAGGCGGCTTCATACCCGGTGATAATCAATGCATCCGCGCCGAGTTGCTCGGACCGAAGGGCGTGTCTCAGCAGGGCGATTGTCCCGATTACCTTACCGCCATAACCATGCACCGCTTCAATGAGAGGGGCAATCTCCGGAGGCCTGCCCAGAGCATAGTTCAATACCGGCACCTTCTCTTCGATAACTATCGGGGCACGCTGTGCAGAGCCGACTCCCAGGGTCAGGTTTACACCAAAGGGCTTGTCAGTAAGACTCCTGATTTCCTTAATCGCCTCCCTGAGCTCGTCGGGGGTCTGGTGGTTTCCGGCTAGGACACCGAGACCACCGGCATTGGAGACGGCTGCGACCAGCTTGGGTGTAGTCAACCAGTTCATTCCTGCCAGCATGATGGGATACTTGATTCCGAATAGCTCAGTCATTCTTGTTTTCATAGCACATTATCTCCTTCTATTGTATTCCTGAGTCAATACCCATCCGCCCTTCTCTCCACCAACCAGTTCAGCACCAACTAAATATAGGTCACCTCCTGCTTAATCTGCTTGGCTCAGTCAGCCAGCCCCATCTTTTGCAGACGCTGCATTATGACGCTGGCCTCACTGATCATGCCGTCGATGATTTCCTTCACTGTGGGGATATTATGTATCATCCCGACGACCTGCCCCACTGATATCGCTGCTCCAGAGCCAACGTCACCAGTAGCGTAGACATTCCTCCCACGCTGCCCACTAATCATCGGCATTAGCTCTTCTAGGCTAGCACCACGATTCTCCATCTCTAGGATTTTTTCTGAGTGTTCCGTCCTGACGACGCGGGAGGCATTCTTGATTGACTTCTGGATGAGGATGGTGTCCATTTCGCCAAGAGTCAACAACCAGTCTTTAACATTAGCGTGGATAAGGCAGTCCTTGCTTGCCATGAAACGCGTGCCCATGAGCACGCCTTCGGCTCCCATCGCCAGGGCAGCGACAAATCCCCGGGCATCACCGATGCCTCCTCCAGCGATAACGGGTACCTTTACCGCATCAACCGCTATCGGGATTCTGACCATCGAACCTACTTCTTCCTGTCCAGGATGTCCGGCTGCTTCCATACCGAGGATGGTAACCGCGTCCACGCCAACGCGCTCCGCCGTCTGGATGTCCTTAGTTCTGGTCGCCCGGTGCAACACTGTCGCACCGGCGTCCTTGAGCAGCTTCATGTAAGGTTCGGGACTTCGCCCCGATGTCTCGATAATATTTGCCCCTTCCTCTACAGCAGTGAGGAAGTAGTCCTCATATTTGACCTGTCGCGCCGAAGGCAGTAGTGTGATGTTGACCGCAAAAGGCTTGTCCGTCAATTGCTTGGTCTTCCTGATGGCTTCTCGGAGCTCATCCGTCGTCTGGTAGCCCAGGGAGGCCATGATGCCGAGTCCGCCGGCGTTGGAAACTGCCGATATCAGTTCCGGTCCTGACATGTAGGCCATCGGTCCGGCAAGAATCGGGTACTCTATACCGAGCATCTCCGTAATCCTGTTCTTGAACATTGGGTTTTCTTTCTCCTTTCAGTATTCTGCCCCAGATTTATCTATATCAGGTACGTACTGTCAGTATCAGCCACCACCGAGAAGGTACAGTATGTGCAGTTCGTCATTATTATTGACTGGTCTGGTCAATTCGGCTGCGTCGGCGAACTCTCCGTTGAGATAGACACTGGCGTAGTCTAATAATTTACCCTCCTCGGTAAAAATTGTCTTACTGATATCAGGGAACTGTCCGATGAGCTGGTTTAGACATTCGGCGATAGTGCTACCGGTGACCTCAATCACCTCAGAGCCGCCAGTATAGGGCTGTAAATAAGAAGGGATGTTTATCTTGACACTCATGGTGTACTTATTCCGCTTCCTTTCGCAATTCTCAATATCGCCGGGTCACATTTGAGTCAGAAATGCAGTTCCATCGCTCTCGGGGGGCAGGCCTTGATACACAGGCCGCAGGCGATACATTTGTCGTTATCAAAAGCGACCATCCGGGTTTTTCTGTCCAGTTTAAAAGCCATAGTGGGGCAGATGGTGATGCAGGCACCACAGTGGGTACAGCGTTCCTCATTGCGGGTTACATTCTGGCTGAGCGATTGTATCTGGACACCGGCCTCACCCAGGTAATTGATGCCCCGGTCATAGTCCTTCTGTTCCCCCTTGAGCTCCAGTACCATCAGCCCTTCCTCCTCCGGGGTGACCGAGGCCTTCAGGATATTGAACTCCAGGTCGTAGTCTTTAATCAACCGGTAGACGATTGGCCGGTCCACCAGTCTATGAGGAAAATGCAGCACAATTCTTCGGGAAACAGTCATTCCACCACCTCCGCAATTGTTATCTAGTGTTGAACTCAGATTCACGCTTTCCGATAAAGGCCCAGACCTTCACCGGAGGGTTCTCCGTGCTGGCGCAGTCACGTATTAAAAAGGAATAATGTGCATTTTCCAGCAATACCGAAGGCTTTTTCTCGTGACAAGTCTTCTCAGAATAATAGTATTTCCATGGTCGCTTTGTCAATTCGGAGTCAATCAGGACCTAAGGTATGCTGGCTTTGACAAAGTGACTAGAGCTTGCTAACCTATTTTATAGTGCAGTGAGTGGACTCAAAGAGCTGGCATTAAGGAGGGTTGACCTCCATATACATACCCCCAAATCAGTCTGCTACAGTGATATATCCGCTACTCCAGAGCAGATAACTGATGCTGCTCTGGCTGCTGGTCTTGAAGCGATCGCTATCACCGACCATAATTCCGTGGAGGCAGTTGAGGATATGCGACAGGTAGCCAGTGGGGGAGGCCTCAGCATTTTCCCAGGTATCGAGTTGTCCACGGTCGGTGGACATATCTTGGCCCTGTTTGCTCTCGATACCCCGATGGAGAAATTGCAGAGTTTTCTCATCTACGTTGGCCTTGACCGGCCTCAGTGGGGCGATGCTATTCACGTAGCTAACGGAGACACAGAAGAGGTGCTTCAGAAGATAGACGAGTGGGGCGGGCTGGCCATTGCTGCCCATGTTGAGCGCTGGCCCAGTGGTTTCCTCGAGACGAATCAGCCGCGCCATGTCAAAGCAGCAATCCATGCCAGCGACTATCTGAGTGCCCTGGAGATTACTATTCCTCAGAATAAGGCTCAGTGGAACGCCGGGGCAATGCGTGGTTATCCTAAAAAGCGTGCCTGTACTCAAAGCTCTGATGCTCATAGCTTGGACGAAATCGGCCGACGTCCGCTGTGTGTTTGGATGGAGTCAATAAGTCTGGATGCATTGCGGAGGGCTATTGAGGACTATGAAACGGCAATTTATTTCCCGGAAGAGCTTGCCTGTTAAGGGTCTGTCTGCTTGAAAGGAGTGCATATCTGATGGCGAAAAAAGGAAAGGTGCTGAAAGGGTATCCGGATATTATATATGCTAAGGAAAATGGTATTGCCACTATCAAGATGAATCGGCCGGATAAGATGAATGCCTTTACTCCTGAGATGTCAGACAGCCTTTACCGGGCGGTAGAAGACAGCATGAATGACGACGATGTGAAGGTATTGGTAATTACTGGAGAGGGCCGGGCCTTCTGTTCTGGTGCCGATGTTAAGGCGATGGCGGAGCGTCTTAGACAACCTGGTGCTCAGGGTGCAATGATAGCAAGGAGTTCAGAGCGTATTTCACTTCACCTCCTGATGCAAAAATGCCCGAAACCGATTATCGGAGCGATTAATGGGGTAGCGGTCGGTGGCGGTCTTGATTTTGCCTGTGCCTGCGATATCCGTATTGCCTCCGATAAGGCGCGTTTTGCTGAGGTATTCATCAGGCGTGGTATGCTGCCGGCCGCCGGCGGTACCTACTTTCTGCCGAGACTTGTCGGCATCGATAAAGCTCTTTTCATGGCGATGACGGGTGACATGATTGATGCCAGGGAAGCAGAGCGTATCGGACTGGTTACGATGATCGTTCCCCATGATGAGCTTGAAATCGCCACCATGGAACTGGCAGAGAAGCTAGCCAAAGGACCAACACTGGCAATTCAGAAGACGAAAAAAGCCATCTATGAAGGCCTGATGATGGACCTTGAGGAGACTTTGAAGTATATTAGTGGCGTGATGCAGGGCCTCAACCAGACAAGGGACCATCAAGAAGGGGCCACAGCCTTTGTAGAGAAGCGGGAGCCATTATTCCGGGGTGAATAAGAGTAGTTACTCTCTCGTCCCTGATAGCACCCCAGTTTGTTCCTAGTAGTGCTGTTGTTCTGTTTCCGCTTGTGTAATAGTGTGCCATTGTGAGGGTGTTAAAGCCGCCACAGTGTTGCTTTTGTCGAAATGGTCGTTATTTTTAAAGACGGTCATCAGGGCAAGCTTTTTCTGCGCCTCGAAATAGCGCATCACTGTGGATAAATCAGCCAACGGGTAGGAGTCGCCGTACACGCAGCAGAAGGTGTCATTGAGTAAGGGTGCAGCGTGCTTGAGTGCCCCCGGCAGTGCCCAGAGGCGTGTCCTCATAGCTGTAGCGGATCCAACCCATGCTCTTTCCCATCACCGAAGTATCTTTCGATTTGCCTCCCGAGATGTCCAACACACAGGACTATATTCCTGATACCCGCCCTGCGTAACAAGTCCAGCTGGTATTCTAGGAAGGGTTTCCCCTGGACTCTGACCAGAGACTTGGGGCGGTCTTTGGTCACATGGCCCAACCTCGTGGCCAGCCCTCCGGCCAGTATTACCACCTGCATGTCTGTCAAAGCGCAATACCCCATACGGTTGTGAGTATAAACCAGGCATTGATGCTAGTCAACAAGTCAGCGGATGACTTCACGCGCAAAGGGACCAGAGGGTCAAACCTCTGGCCCCTTTGCTGCTATAGATCGATATCGTAATGGTAATTCTAGCTTAGCAACCCGCTACCGCAGCTTAGTATCCCATCTCTTCCTTGAGGTCTTGGTCAAGCCAGCAATACTTAGCCGTGCTGGAGATGTTGTAGTAGCCGCCATAGACTGTACCATACTCGTTCTTTAGCCACGGCCACCACATATTGTACCCTCTGGAAGTCGGCGATGGACAGCAGAAGGCCTGACCGACGACATACGGCATCAGTTCACGGTTGATTCTCATCATTTCCGATTCATCGATACCCACCCACTGTTGTACCTCAGCATAGGCCGCTTCGATAGTGGCGTCACTGTAGTCGTAGTTAACGTAGCCGCAGTTGTAAGCGCCCCCTCCTCTGAAATTGATCATCTTCATGTAGGTACCGTTGCCGGAAGGACCGTTGTACATAATCTCAAACGGCCCGTTGTTCTTGTAGCGGCTCCGTTGCTGCCAGGTGCTGTATTCGAGGACGTCGAGTTCCATATCGATGCCGATGTCATCCAGATTGTCCTGGATCATGGAGAGGATGTCTATCATGATGGGCGTGTCATAGCAGAGGACCGAGCAATCGAAACCATTGGGATAGGGACTCGATGCCAGCATAGCCTGGGCTGCAGCCACATCGTGGGTGTAGAGTTGCTGGGTTTCCTCGGGCATATCCTCCAGTGGGCAAAAGGCGTCTTCGTAGCCTATAGAGGGTGTCACCGGCCAGCCCAGTAACTCGGCGCGGCCATCCCAGTAATCCTCGATTATGCCCGGCTGGTCTATGGCCAGCATCATCGCCTTTCGGACCTCGATACTACTGAAGGGTGACTCCGGCTTGTCCAGCCTGAAGAACAGGGCGAAAGTGGCGTCGCGGATATATTCTAGATACTCTATCTTATCCTCCAGGGCGGGGTCAGTGAGGATGCCCTTTGCCTGGGATGGGGTCCAGTATGAGCCGCGTATCGAATCCACCTGCCCGGTACGAAATGCTGCGTATCTCGCGGCCTCGTTGGGTATGATGGCTATCTCCCATGCGTCAATATAGGGTAGCTGGTTACCCATTCCCGGCCCGATGGGGTCGGTCATCCAGTAGTCCGGGTTCGCTTCGTACAGGGTATAGCTATCGTAGACAAATTCGGTGAGCATAAACGGACCGGTACCGACCATGACCTCCCAGTTAGTCATGTCGCCGTATTCGTCAATTACTTCCCTCGGGATTATTGAGCAATAGTCAGGAAGCAGGCTTAGCATGTTGGTCCACTCGGACACGGGTACCTCTATGGTAACCGTATTGGCAACCGCATCGGCCGTTACCACGGCGGTGGCGCACATGCCGGGGTAAGCGTATGCCAGGTAACCGCCGCTCATTACCCGGTCCAGGGAGTACTTAACGTCATCGACGGTCATCTCCCGGCCGTTTACCGGCTCCTTGTCCCAGAAGTTGACGCCCTCGCGGATGTGGAAGATGATTGTCCCGAGTTGGGGTATCTCCCAGCTATCTGCCAGAGAAGGTGCCTTTATATCCCAGCGGTTGTCGCCGCCATTAACCATCTGAATCTCACCGGTACCGGCCGGTCCCTTCGTCCAGTCATTCTGCACTAGCTCGTCCATGCATAGGTGCAAAGAGGCGACGTAGGCATGGCCTCCGGGAGAGCCGACCAATTCGTCAAACCAGCTGGGGCTGTTTTCGACAGCACTATGTCTTATCCCCCCATACTGTGGCACGTCGTCGCCCTCTTCCTCCTCCTCCTCTTCTTCTTCTTCTTCCTCCTCTTCTTCCTCCTCCTCTTCCTCCTCCTCCTCTTCCTCTTCCTGCTCACCGGCCCCGCCGTCACAGGACCATGCCACCAGAGTCAGGGCCATGATACAGCTCAGGAAAATCCATAAAAACTTCTTCTTCAATTCCTCTCATCTCCTTTCACTTGTGTCACTTGGGTGAGCGATGAGTGCTATCACTCCTGTTTTTAAAAATCTCACATCTCGCACCTCCCTTGCTTGCGGTAGTCGTTTTCGAACGACTTTTTTTCTAACCTGACTCCTCTGTCTGCTCACGCTCGGTTTGTACCTTGGTAAGCCGTTTGGATAACTTCTTCTTTGTTCCGGAGTAGCGCCCCAGTCCACCTCTCAGCCTGGGGTCCAGCAGGTCTCTCAGAGCGTCTCCGAACATGTTTATTCCCCAGACGACGATGGACAGGCATAAGCCCGGGAATACTGCCAGATGTAATGCCTGAAGCATAGACCCGGTTGAGCGTTGGAGCATGCCACCCCAGCTGGGAAATGGCTCCGGGATTCCGTAGCCGAGGAAGCTGATACTCGCCTCAGCAAGAATGGCTGCCCCCATTCGTGAAGTGAATACGATAATGAGGGGTGCCATGATATTGGGGAGGACATGCTTCCAGAGTATTGTCCTGGTTGGAGCGCCAATAGCCCTGGCCGCTTCAAGGTAGACGTTTCCCTTAATGGAGACGACGGCACTTCTCACTGTCCTGGAACCAGTAATACCGTAGAGTATTCCGAGTACTATTATCACCGGCATAATACCCTGCCCGACGATAGACATCAGTGTTATCATGATGAAAAGAGCGGGAAAACACATCCAGGCATCAACAAATCTCTGAATTATCAGGTCGGTTTTGCCACCAAGATAGCCTGAAATAAGACCGATGAGACCGCTTATAATGGTGGACAAAGCGCTTACGCCCAGGCCGACGAACATGGAGATTTGGGCTCCGTAGATGATACGGCTGAGTTCGTCCCGCCCTGTACGGTCTGTGCCCATCCAGTAGTCCCATGTTGGGCTAGATAGTGCAGGCCCCACCATTGTATCGTTGTATCCGTATGGGGCCAGAAGGCCGGCAAAGATACCGACAATAAGAAATATCAGGACGATGGCTGCGCCGAAAGTACCCAGAGGTTTCTCCTTGACAAGCCTGACGGCCAGGTCAGTCAGGAACCGGCGGGGCTTCTTTGCCGATAACTCCCCGGCATATATGCTGGTTGTTTCCTCAGCCATTTTTTCTCCCTCTATCTGTAGCGAACCCTGGGGTCAAGCCAGCCATAGGTCATGTCGACTAGCAAGTTGGCTACCAGGATGACGCTGCCCATCATTAGGTTTGTACCAGAGACTATCGGGTAGTCTCTCAGAGTAATGCCTTGATAAAGCATGTATCGTCCCATCCCCGGCAGGTTAAATATCGATTCCATGATAACCGTGCCCCCGATTAAAACGGGTAGCTGGAGTCCGATGATAGTTATCACCGGAATCATGGCGTTCTTCAGGGCATGCCTGATAACAACCACTCTTTCCCTGAGCCCTTTTGACCAGGCAGTCCTGATGTAGTCCTGTCGCAGCACCTCCAGCATCATGGTGCGCGTCATCCTCATGGTTACCCCGGACATGACCATCCCCATGAGTACCCCGGGGATGATGAACTGTGTGATGTTTCCGAGAAAATCCTTCTCGATGGGGATATAAACTGTGGCGGGTGTCCAGTCCCACCAGACCGAGGGGAAGGCCCATACCATTGTTCCCAGCCAGAAACCGGGGACGGCCATGCAGAATATAGCAAAACTTCGTCCTACGTAGTCACCAATTGAATCTTGCCGTATCGCCGAGTATATGCCGACAGGGAAGGCTATCAGTAACCCGGTTACTATCGCAATGATGCCGAGCTCCAGAGAAATTGGAACTCTACTTATAATATCAGGGAGTATTGCACGGCCTGTCCAGATTGAGTTACCGAGGCTGCCCTGGAGGACACCGGTAAAATTGGAGTATCCGCTGGCCTCTATGGAATAAGTCCCCACATTACTGCTTGATGCGGTGAAATAGACTGTCGTGCTGTTAGTCTCAATTGCTGTAGTATCGGGGTTATCAACATTTATGACGATTTTTTTAGTTTCTAACGTTTCGTCATTGAGCTTGAGTTTTACTTTATAATCGCTGACGGTATCACCCGTGTTAGTGACTAAGGCCCTTACAGTGACAGTTCCTGCTCCACCCGGCGTCACTGATAGGTCGCTGACTGATGCTTCTGCACTCCACCCCCATTCGTGTTTTGGCCATGCTCCCATCCAGCGCAGGTACTCCTCCCAGATTGGCACGTCCATGCCCAGGTCATGCCTGATTTGTGCGACGATTTCATCGAGATCCGTATCCCCTTCGCCGAGGTTCATGCCTGCCATCTGTTCTATCACCGAGCCAGGAATGAAACGGACGGTGAGAAAGACGATAATAGTCACCAAGACGAGGGTGGGTATGATTAGAAAGATTCTTCTGATTAGATAGGCGCGCATCTCGTTCCTTTCAGTATATAAACGCTCGCTACCCTGAGGAGGCTATTTTACGATTTCTCTCACAGCCTTCTCATACCGATATCTGTCCGTCAGATGTTTTATATTACTAGGTCCGGTTGCTTCCAAAGCTATCTTTCGAGGCAAGGGTAATACTGATTCAAGCTGGTGGATAAGTACAATGTTTCCCCAGCACTCTGATTTCCCTCGAAAGCCCCCCTTTTCATGCATCATTATGATATATTTTGACCACCTGCATGGCGCAGGATGCTGGTAATTTGCTTGCTCAAGTTACACAAATATAATAGACATGAGAATGTTTGTCAAGTGCCTGTGTGGGGGAATATGAAAGTTGAGTGCGGGTTAGTCAGATGGGGCGGTGCTGATGCAGCCGCAAACTACGTTACTGGCAAAAATTGCTGAGATAAGGTTGATTAGGCTGTGCTGAGAATTTCTGTACTCTCGGTGGGGGGTTTGGGGGGAAGAATGAAAAGTGCAAGGACTGCGGAGACCCCCACCATTATTGCCATCTGGATAAAAGCGTTGTCATAACTCCCGGTGGTGTCATATATCCAGCCGGCATAGATAGGCCCCAGTACGCCTATAGGTGTCATGAAGAATCTCGAAAGTCCTGCAATCGAGCCGAAGCTCTTGCGGCCGAAAAAGCGTGCCCTGACGATGGGGTTTGCTGCCATACCACCGCCTTGTCCGATACCATAAAGAATGAACCAGATGATTATGGCAGGCATACTACGGTTCATGAGAAAGATAGATACACCAAGGGCCTGTAGGAAGTAAGAGCCACCTGTTATTAGGCGCAGGTTGCGTGCCTTGATACGGTCGGCGATGACACCGCCAGCGAATCTGGCCGGAAGGCTGGCGGCAATCCAGATGGTCATCATACCGGCGGCCTGAACGTCGTCGATATTTAACCATTCCATATCGGTCAGAAAAGGGATGCAGTGAATGCTCATCACCGGCATTATCAGGCTGTGAACGGCCTGTGTTAGTATCATCAACCAGTAGACACGGGTCTTCATCGCCTGTTTCACCGTGAATTCTACTTCCTGTACTTCGGCGGCGTAGGCTCTACCCCTCTCCAGCATCTGCTCCATATCTGTGGCGTCGCCCTCAAATGTGGCGCCATCCGGTAGCATTCCGTAATACTCAGGACGGTGCTGTTTCACGAAGAACCAGACCAGGGGTATACCGACGGCGGCCATAACCACGCCGCCGATGAAGCAGGTCATACGCCATTCCACTGCTCCAATCAGGGCAGCCACAAGAGGCATCACGATGACTCCGGAAAGGCCGGAGAATACCATCCTGACACTTAGCGCCTTGCCACGCTTCTTAATGAACCAGTTCGTGATTGCCACGTCCATGGGCAGGGTGAGGGCAATATTGACTCCTGTACCCAGCATGACGCCCCAGACGGCGTAAAAGGCCCAGAGGGAATCAATGAATCGCATCAGTATTAGGCTGATGCTGATGAGGGAGACGCCAAGAAGTACAATCCACCTGGGTCCGAATCTGTCAGTTATCCAGCCTGTTATCGGGGCTTCGAACCCACCCTCGAACCTGCCGATACCGGCAGCCACCGACGTGACTGCCCGGTCGAAATGCAGGTCCTCTGAAATGTGTTTGAAAAGTGCCGAGAACCCGTAGGTGTGAAAGCCGTGTCCCCAGAGAGCGAGAAAACCGCCGGCTATTACTGTCCACCAGCCGAAGAATATCTTCGGGAATTTTCTTCGTTTAATCAACCGACTTCTTTCTGCAATGTAATTCCCTGAATTTAAAAAGCACCGTATGCTACACATGAATGATTGCCGGCCGGAATAGCACATGGCGCTAAACGCGGGTAAATCGTTCAGACACTACTATAATAAAGTATACTGCTGACGGTATCAGGAGGGCAAATTATTATGCATATGTTGAGAGGGCAAAGGGTTAAGGACTGGTCATCGGGCAAGAATGGGGGTTGGTAAAACAAAAGAAGCCTGTAACCATCCCAAGTTACAGGCTTCTTTATGAGGGGAGTAATAGGAGGTTTTGGGTACTACGGGGTATGTTGAGTCACAGTGCCATCTTCGGTAAAGTCGTAGGTGCAGCCCGATCTCACTGATGTCCCACTCAATCCTGTCATGTACATAGCGAGGTTGAGGTCACCAGCTGCCTGGTCGGTCGCAAGGACGGTGGACATGTCACTGACACCGTTATAGCCGGCGGCGCCACAGTCAAGAATGCCGGCTGCACTGTCAACCAGCATGGCCATAACCGCCGTCTGGACGTTGTGCAGTTCTGTCTCGTAGGATTCCTGTTCGCCCTGGCCGATGAACTTACCGACATTGGGAATAGCCACGGCAGCCAGTGCGCCGAGGACAGCCACCACTACCAGCAGCTCGATCAGGGTAAAACCTTTCTCCCCGTAGCGGAATTTCTTCCTGATTACTTTGAGCATCTACTACCTCCTTTCGTTTGTGATTCTGCCCCTTTACAAAAGAGATTATCACGGTGCCCGTTTTGCTTTAAGGGCAAAACGAACCATAAATAAGACCCCAGCGGACAAATATTGCTAATTAATGGGGCAGGTTGTCAGAGCCACTTAGTTCAGGATTTGGATTGGGAGGTCTGATAAATGCACCGGGAAGGGTACAAGAGTCTGCCCAAGGGGAATAAGAGTCAAACGATTCCCTGAAATTATGCTCGAGATGTTCGAGGGGAGTGTCCTTGTATCAGATGTGGTGGTGGGAATTGTTCAAGGTAGTAGCTGGTAGTACGACTGTGACTATGCAGTCAGCCCTATAGTGGTCTAGGCCCCAAAGCGCTGGATAAGGAGATTTCCTTTATATATATTTATCTATATATCACGTCCCACGCGTGAGCCGTCGCGGATGGCATCGAGGATACGCCCCGGCTCAGCGCAGTCACCCACCAGATGGACTTCGCCGACTTTACCCTGGACAGCCTTAGCCAGCTGGTCATTGGCAGTGACCCCGGTGGCGAGGACAATGCTGTCGGCATCAAGCAATTGCCTTTTCCCTTCCTTATTAAGTATATATAGCCCTTCTTGGGTTATCTCCAGGTACTCCCTGATACCTGGCATGAGGATTACACCCTTCTCCTCAAGCCGGTTCAGCAGGGCTTGACGTGCGCTGGGGAAAATACCGGTGGCCATTTCAGGGCCTCGGCGGACTACTACCACCTGTTTGCCATGTTCCGAGAGGAAATCGGCCGTCTCGCAGCCAGACAGCTCGCCGCCGATGATAACTACCCTGTCTCCGACATCGGCTTCACCCGAGAGGACATCGAGGTCGGTGACAACCTTTTTTTTCTCTATTCCCGGGATTTCCGGTGTCAGGGATATTGGTCCGATGGCGCTGATAAAGGCATCGGGCCGTTCCTTTTCCACGAGCTCTGGTGTAACCTCTACACCGAGCCTAATCTGGACCCCGCTTTTTTCAAGCTGGCGGGCTAAATACTGCTTCAGGTGGGCCAGTTCGTATTTATATGGAGGTATTGATGCTGGTATAAGCTGTCCGCCCAGTTCATTTTGCCTTTCATATAGCGTAACCTGATGACCTCGCTGGGCAGCCACCCGGGCTGCTTCCATACCGCCAGGACCTCCACCCACCACCATGATCCTCTTCGGTTTCAGGGCAGGTTCAATCTTCAGTTCTGCCTCTCTACCGGCCAGGGCATTCACGGAGCACCTTAGACTGGTGCCTACCCGTACGGGTTCGAAGCAGGTGTCACAACTGATGCACGGCACGATGTCTTCGGCTCTGCCGGTGGTTACTTTTTCTGGCCAGTGGGGATCGGCGATAAGCTGTCGCCCGATAGCGATCATGTCGGCGTTGCCCTGTGCCAGCACTGCCTCAGCTGCCTCCGCTGTCCGGAAACGACCAACGGCTATTACAGGTATTTTTACCCTGTGTTTAATGGTCTCAGCAAAGGGAACGAGGGTGCCTTCGGGATGTTCCGGTCCGGGGCTTGATGTGAGCCCCTTTCTGGTCATCGCTCCGAGAGAGACATCAATGACATCGGCTCCTGCCTTCTCCAGCTCGACAGCGAATTGGGCGCTATCGTTTGTGGTGATGCCATCTGGGATGTCTTCCCAAGCCCCCAAACGATAGAAGATAGGGAAGTCATCACCTACCGCTGCCCGTATCTTGGCGACACACTCCGTACCGAACCTCATGCGCCCGCTCAGGTCACCTCCGTACCGGTCACGGCGTCGGTTGGTGGCCGGGGAGAAGAATTGGCAGGTGAGGTAGCCATGTGCACCGTGCACCTCAATAAAGTCGAAGCCTGCCTTCCGAGCGTTGGCAGATGCCTGAGCGAATCGGTATATTATCGTTTCAATCTCAGGGATAGTGAGTTCGCGCCTCTCATTAGTCACTGATGGCGCAACTGGCTCACCACGTGTATCTTGGGGATTACCCGTTCCGGCCGGAAAGACATTACCGTGCCAGAACTGTATACCTACCTTCGTTCCGGTCTGGTGGATATCATCGGTGACATGCCTTGTTCCTTCCAAGAATGCATCGAGGCCCCCAGCCTGTCTCCAGACGTCATCCGTAGCGAAGACATCTACTGATGTCCCTGCCATTATTATGGTGCCGACACCTCCTTTGGCACGTTCCATGTAGTAGGCCCTTGCCCTGGTGCTCCTGATGCCTATTGCTACCAGCATCGGTGCCATAACCATGCGGTTTTTGAACTCAACTCCTCTGATTGTTATTGGCTCGAGCAGATGCATAAGTCTACTCCTTACTCTAGTTCTGATGATTCCAGTCTATCAGAGGTCGTTAACCGGTACAAGGAGCTGGACTCCTGTTCGGCTAGTATGTTTTGGACTGCTGTCAGTTGACCATTTAGTACCAGTTCTAAAGTACTCAAAGTACTATTCAAAACCCATACGTTCAGGCTTAAAATGGTTATATGGGCTTACCTGGTATAAAGGTCGGCACTGCTTTACGTGTCCTGCCGAAATCATGCGGGGCAATGCATAATGTTGTCCATGCTGTGACTCGTGCGCGGAGTATTTCGGTCGTTCTCGCGGTTTTCCTCGTCGTTTTGCTTCTGGCAGGCAGTCTGTCGGCTTGCAAAAATGCAGACACACTTGAGTCGGGACAGACACAGCAATCTGATAATGGAGACAGTGAGACTGCTGCTGACGAGGCTACTCTTGGTGAGGATGATGATGTTATTGAAGACCCTCCTGACGATGAGGGGGTATTGGTTTCATTTGAGCTAGAGGGCTGGGAGGTACTCAGCGAGGCCGACAGGGCATACCTGGCTGTAGATTTCTCCTGCAACACGCAACTAAGCCTGGCTGTGGCTGACACCAACGGTGTCAAGACAAGTTACTTCCAGCAGGTTGAAGCGGGCGAATCGTCCATCGAGCTACCGATGACATCCTCACCCTATGAGACACCGGCGTCCGGGACGTATTCTGTTATCGTCCACACTTTGCTGGGTGAGCCGGTGACGACGGTGGATTTGGTCGTTTCTCAGGAGCCGGAGCTGACTGTAAAGAATGTCTTATTTGTCGGTGGGGTGAGTACTCCAATCGAGGCGGTGGTGGTTGATATCGAGAATAAAGGTGGACTCCCTGCCTATGCTGCAATTGCCGACCTTTGGATTGAGGACTCGCACCCGTGGGTCGCCGTAGACCGGGTCGGCGTCTTACCGGGCGAGACCACTGCGGTATTCATTGAATTGTATACCGGCTCTAATCCTTCCAGCATTTTCCCGGTCGAGGTAGACGTTGAACTTCAAGACAGTGCAGGTAGTGTTATCGTTACCCATGAAGCTAATGTAAACCTTATCCCTATGCAGACTTATGCCAATGAGGTCTGGGAGTATGCCATAACGCACCCGGTTGATTGGACTGTGACCGAAGAGGGCACCTCTCTGGAGTCGTTGCTGACGATAGAGGACCCCACTGGTGAGGCTATGGTAATAGTCGAAATCCAGAAACGCCCCGGGTATCGACTGGACCAGTGGGTCGATGAAAACAACAATACCAGAGAAGACGAATGGTATTCCTACGAGGTTCTCACGAACGAGGAGATTATCTGGCACGGATTTGAGGCACAAGAGATAACGTGGGTAGGACAGGTGAGTAGAACGAGCGAAGTACTGCAGTGCCACGAGATATGCCTCTCACATGATGGGTGGAAGTACTCGATTCGAGGTGTTACGGAGGAATCAATCTTCTCAACCTATGCTGCCCAACTGGATGATATCATTTACAGGTTCTCCCTCTTCTCCTAGATAGCCTCCTTACTACTCCCCCGGCTTACACTTGAGTGTCATCCTTCACTTATCCAGATAGTTTTCTTGGGTTCTGTGGTAGGCAACGCAGTATTTAACACGCTATCTGTGTTGCTTTATTCCTCCGCGGTAGCGGGTTTCAACAAACTCGTCTTAATAGTTTTAGCTGGTATGGAAACCCAGTTTACCTTTCGGCTCAGCGGCCGGCTCAATCTTAGCGATATTCGCTTCATATCTCTTAATATTCTCCTGGAGAGCATTTGCCAGCCTTTTGGTGTGACTTGGACTCATTACTACACGGGAAGTAACAATTCCTTGAGGGGGTGTAACCATCAGGAAGGTCATGATAAACTCTTCTTTCGTGTGCGAGATAATTGCATTATTAGCATAAACGCCACCCATAAGACTATCGGGCACTTTAACCTTTATTTCCATTGGCTTGGGTTTATTTTGCTCCACCACTTTCTCTCCTCCTTTGATTTAACACGTTGGATAAATGGTAGTTCGTCCTCGTTACCATGTCAATGGTCTCGTATATAGTAGTATACTAATGGGCACAAATAGATATTGGAGACTCGGCTTGGGGGATATACTAAATTGCACCTGAATCGCACCCCTCTTTAAATAAGGTATTCTCGAACTTGATTTTGACGGGGTTTTTACGTAGAATCTAGGTACACTGCACGCAGGGGCAGTTAGCTCAGTTGGTCAGAGCGTTCGGTTCACATCCGAGAGGTCAGAGGTTCGAGTCCTCTACTGCCCACCAGTGTGTCTGTTTGTTCAGGGAATTCTGACCAAATTATAACCGCGAATGACAGTTTAGCACTTTCTTTACACGCGGGAGGTAGCTGGTTTACTTATTAACTTCAAAAGCAGCAGGGATTTCCTCGAATTCGGGTTCGTGAGCTGTAATCATTGTCGTGTACCAGTATATCGTTGCCCAGCAAGCTACCTCTTTAAGTAACATTTTGAAGTAACATTCTACAGAACTGTTACTTGCAGGATATATAAGAGTGACCTGGGTACACAGGCTACCATTATAGAAAGACATTGACACTTTGCCCAGTGTAATATAACCTGACTGAGAGGTGGCTAACTAAATATATTACTGCCTTAGAAATAAGTCTATTGATACAGGAGGGTTTGAAATGGCAGGTCCCTTGGAAGGCATCAGGATTCTGGATTTCACCTGGGCGCTGGCCGGTTCCTATGGAATTATGATACTGGGAGACCTGGGAGCGGATATTATCAAGATCGAGGCACCTTTCGGTGATGGGGCAAGGAGGCAGGGACCGAGAGTTGACGGGGTAAGCACCTACTTCTTCAGCATCAATAGGGGAAAGAAGAGTGTGGTTATTGACCTTCGTACTGATAGAGGCAGGCAGATTGCTCTGGAGTTGGTGAAACTGGTTGATATAGTGGCTGAAAATTTTACTCCGGGGACGATGGAAAGGCTGGGTCTTGATTATCAGGTACTTAGACAGCATAATCCCGGGTTGATTTATGCAGCCCTGTCAGGGTTTGGCCAGACTGGCCCCTACCGTGAGAAACCGGCCCTAGATATAGTCGTTCAGGCTATGGGAGGTCTTATGAGTATTACCGGATCCGAGGGCGGTGAGCCGGTAAGGGCAGGAGCGTCTATTGGGGATATTGGTGATGGTCTTTTCTTTGCCGTCGGAATGCTGTCTGCCCTTGCAGAGCGAAGCCGGAGTGGACAGGGGCAGATGCTCGACCTCTCGATGCTAGATTGCCAGGCGGCAATTCTGGAGAATGCCTTCGTACGATATTTTGCCACGGGAGAGGTGGCTCAGAGAAAGGGCTCTAAACACCCGGTGACAGCAATTCATCAGGCCTTCCCCACAAAGGATGGATATATAGCCTTTACCGTCGGAGGTTTTGAGCAGTGGACTGCCTTCCTTGAGATAATTGGCCGGCTCGACATTCTTTCTGAGGAGAAGTACCACAGCAGATATTCCCGAGCACAAAATATCAAGGAGCTGGAGCCTATTATAATTGAGGCACTAAAGCATGGAACGAGCGCTGAATGGCTTGAAAAGTTCGAGGCTATTGGCATGCCGTGTGGTCCAGTAAACAACATTGCCCAGGCAGCCGAAAACCCTCAGTTACTCCACCGGAATATGTTTATTTATTTGCCCTGCCCAGGTACAAAGCCAGGTAGTTTGAAAGTGTCCAATACGCCAATCAGACTATCACGAACACCGCCAGAGATTGAGAGAGGTGCCCCAGACCTTGGCCAGTACACTGAGGAGGTGCTGTCATCGCTGCTTGGCATGAGTCAATCGGAGATTGCATCTCTGAAGGATGAAGGAGTGCTTTCACCCAGAACACGGTCGATCTGACGTCTCAGGCTGTTTTATAGATATGCCTTAAAGCTATTGGCTTCGCTTACGTTCCAGAAAATCTCGGAAACTTTCTTCAGCCGGGGGTGGCTTTAGAGCTTGGGACACCATTTGGGCTTCGTTGAGCAGCATCTTACGCCAGCTCATCCCTATATTCTTTGTCAGTATCTCCTTAATTCCTTGAACGCTTGTTGGATTGTTCGCAGCGATGGCCTGTCCCATATCTATTGCAGCTTTCATAAGCTCTGATGAAGGTACCAGCTTGTTGAGTAGCCCGATGCGTAGGGCTTCCTCAGCCTCAACCACCCGTCCGGTGAAGAGAAGCTCCTTGGCTATCGGCCAGCCTACTATTAACGGAAGTGTCCAGGTGGAATTCACCCGACCGTAGATAACGCCAACGAAACGAAAACTTGTACGCTCACAGCCAATGCGAATGTCGAAGGTAGAGGACATCAGGGCAGCACCACCATAAGCTAAACCGTTGATAGCGCCAATGGTGGGTTTCTTACACGTAGCCAGATGCCAGTTCTGATCGACTCTACGAGAGCCCCGCCGTTTGAGCCCAGCCTCAGACTGCTGGGCCATTTCATGAATGTCTCCCCCGGCTGAGAATGCCTTATCACCAGCACCGGTGATGATTATCGCCTTAACCTCATCTTCGCCCTCAAAATAGCTGAGGGCTTTGTCCAATTCTGTAGTCAGGGTAGCGTTAAGAGCATTAAGTTGTTCTGGACGGTTGAGCGTAATAATGCCCACCCCTTCTTGTTTTTCTAAAATCAGTGTTTCATATTCCAATTCATGCCTCCGAAGCTGCTGGATGACAGCATTATAGGAGGGTTCGCCAAGTTAGTGCAAACTATTTAGCTTATATATGGAGTAAAATAACTCTATCCGGCTTAACATCTCCGGTGTCCCTATAAGACAATCGGCCGGGACTCTCGTGGTACGATGTCTTCCTGTCTAAACCTCGTGTATCCAACGATTACGGAGCTTGTTATTGTACCTGCTCAACACAATGTATATTTATTTCCGTTTCAGAAATGGCGGCGGCCATCCCTTTTTTGTCTCTCCCCCCTTCTTCCACCGAAAGTCGCATCGCTCATCGCCCTCAGCCAGGGTTTTTGTTCTGGTAAATCCCCAGCCGATAGTCCGGTGGGTCACGAAGTCGAGGTAGCAGTAAAAGGGTAAGAACTCATCGGCACCGTGGGCATAATAGAGCTTTTTGGTACTGCACTCCAGAAAATCACGACCATAGTCGAATTCCACCCCATCCCCTTTAACAAACTCCCACACCCAATCCCCAGAATAGCGCCGTTCTTGGGATTTCCTTGCTTGCTCTTTTTCTTCGACTGTAAACTCCGTATTGAACTCCGGGCTGGGGAGGGGAGGCATCTGGTTAACACTGGTCTCAACTGCATCGTAGACTATCTTGCCAACTTCTTCGGCTGTCTTTCCCCGTGCCTTCATAACCTTGTAGAGCACCAGACTCGTAGTTGAGCGGACGAGATGGCGGGTCATCGGATTTTCGTCACCACCGATGTAAGGGATTGTGGGGATTAGGGCTTCATACTGCTGGCGGGTATCTTCCAAGGCCGTGTCAGCAAATTTATCACCGTAGCGTTCGGCAAGGAATGGTCTCCAGGCCTTAGCGTGGGTATCAAATTGCAGCATGATTTCTGGTTTTTGAGCTAGGTAGTAGTGCTTTTCATCTGCGGAGTGGTTCATGCCATTACACTCCAGTGTTGGACTTCCTCGAAGTTAGGCTGCGATAATCACGAACGTGGTACCCAGAGTACCATGCGAGGTTTCTGGCTCATTTCCCTGGCCAGGTCCTCAATTTTGCCGTATTTCATACAGGCTGCCATGCAGTGCTTTACGCAGGCGGGTTCAAGCCCCTGCCGGGTGCGGGGTGCACACAGGATGCACAGCTCGGTAGGAAAAGGAATGTATGAAAGATATGCCCTGTCATTGGGCAGTCTCTGCTCTACTTCAATGACACGTATTCCCCCCATCCCCTCAGGCCACCCGTATTCCTGGGCACAGGCGACCTGACAGGCATAGCAGCCAGTGCAGTATTCGTAGTCTATCAACAGGCCGTACTCGCATTTATCGGGCATCTCGGGCCTCCTCTTGCTCATCGACTCTGTATATCTTACAAAGCAGGTGCTTTATAGGGGCACCCAGGCCGTCTTCCCCTTGGAAGCCCATGGGAATAAGCTGGTTGACATTTGATTTCCACACGCCGAATAGAGAAGGCTCTTCGCCAGGCTCCTCGGGGAACCACCAGCCATGAGCCGTCATCACCATCCACTCAGGCACAACCAGGGTGACTTTAGCCCTGAATTTGCACCGACCAAGCCAGTTCTCAACCCATACCCATTCTCCGTTAGCGATGTTGAGTGATTTGGCGGTCTTAGGATGGATTTCAATCACGGGGTCGGGGTCAATCTCTCGTAGCCAGGGGATATTTCGATGCTCGGCATGAAAATAGACCGGAGACCTTCTCCCGGTGGACAAGATGAGGGGATATTCTTTACATAATTCAGGCTGACTGATGGGTGTGAAAGGCGGTTCTTCATAGTGGGCTACAGGTTCCAGTCCCCACTCTTCTCGCAGGACGGAGTATAGCTCGACCTTACCTGATGGAGTCTGGAAGCCGGGCTTTACGTCAGGACGTAGTAGGCCTTTTTCAAAGCGGTGGTAGGGGTGGCTGGGGTGCCCTTCCGGCGGAAAGGCCCAGCCCTGCTGCTGCAACTCCCTAAAGGTCAGGCCGGAGGGCTTAAGGATTTCGTCAAAAAGCTCATGAATATTGTTCCAGCGAAAGTCCGGGTCGAATCTCTTCGCCAGTTCAAAATTGATTTCAATATCGGGTTTGCACTCGCCGACCGTAATGGCCTTGTTGATGCTCTGGAGGGGTATCCACCAGCTCCGGATACTGTCTTTCTCAAGGAAAGTGGTTGCCGGCAGGACGACGTCAGCCAGCTGGGTAGTTGGATTCATAAAAAGGTCAACCGCTACTACAAAGTCGAGCTTTTTCAAGGCCTCAACCCACCTCTTCGGGTCGAGACCAATGCCGGCCACCGGGTTACAGGCCTGCAGCCACATGCCTTTGATGGGATAGGGGTCTTCGGTGAAGATTTGCTCCAGGGTAACGTCCGTCTGGGCCCGCCAGATGAATTTTCTCAATGGCCCATACTGGTCAGCGCCTATCCTCTTTTCATCGTCCTCTTTGGACTTCAGCTTGATTACCCCTTTTGCTCCGGGTAAAGCGTAGGCAACGGCATCAAAGGCATAACGGGAGATTACGTTGCCACCGGGCACATCCAGGTTGCCGGTGAGGCACCACAGGTCGGTAATCGCCTGGACTGTGGGAGTAATCGCCGGCGTCATATCGATAGGCACCCCCCAGTGTATAGCGGCGGGCTTGCTTCTGGCGTAAAGGCGTGCTGCTTCAATGATGTCTTTTGGAGGCACCCAGGTTATTTCGGATACCCGCTCTACCGGATACTGGTTGACCTGCTCAACAAACACGTCGCAGACTGTCTTGGCGGAAACTCTTGTTCCATCAGCAAGGCTGACTTCATATTCTCCCTCGAGGGCTGGTCTTACATTGGCTGATTTATACTCTAACTGCTGGGAGTCCCAGATTGCCGGTGCCTGTCTGGCTGTGTCCCAGACGACGAAGTTCACCGGAGAGCCACCCTCCACCCAGTCGCTCTCCCGGAGTAGTTTGCCGGTATCGCTCCTTACTAGGTGAGCGGCATTGGTCCACTTCTCGACGAATTCTTTATCGTACAGGCCCTCGTTGATAATCACGTTGAGAAAACCCATCGCCAGGGCACCATCCGTCCCGGGGCGGAGCCTTAGCCATTTCTCTGCTCTTGAAGCGAACCAGGACAACCTCGGGTCGATGGTAATAATCTTGGTGCCCTTCTTCATCAGATCGATTATCCAGTGGCCGAAGACATTGTCGGGACAGGAGGCTGGGATGTTGTAACCCCATACCACGATACACTCCGGCACTTGATACCTCGGGTCCTCGTAGCGCTTGGGAAACCACTGGGCGGCATCGAGGATGCAGTAGTCTCCCTGGACAGTTTCAACAGCGGAGATTCTAGGGCTGTAACAGGCTATCCCACTCAGGGCAAACATGACGTTGGGGCTGCCGTAGGCGTAGGCGAGCATGCATATCCAGGCCCCGATATCCCGCCCGGTACCCATCGAGAAAATGACACTCTCCGGACCGTAGTCTTCCCGAATCTTACCCAGCTTGTTCTCTATCAGGTCGAAAGCCTCGTCCCAGGAAATCTCCTGCCACTTCCCCTCCCCCCGCTCTCCGATTCTCTTAAGGGGGCGGGTCAGTCGGTCGGGGTGATTGATATATTGTGTCATGGCCAGACATCGAGAACAGAGACGCCCCTGGTTCCAGGGGTGCTCCGGGTCACCTTCAATCTTGACCAGTTTGCCGTCTTCGATGTGTGCCAGCACACCGCAGCCACCGTGGCAGCCAGGCCCGGCTGACCAGGTGGTGGTACGCACAATCTGACGGTTTTTACCTTTCGTCATGAGGACTCCCCTTGCCAGTCCCGATTATATCCCGCTCAGGTTGGAGAGCGCAAATAGGAGATTTTGATATATAATACAGGACGCTAAGCCAGTTCGAAATCTTGGAGACGACAGAATGGCTGTTACGCTTGTTGAGAGATACAGTCCTGAATGGCCGAAATGGTTCGAGGAAACCAAGGCATATCTGGGAGAGAAGGTATCCCAGGCTTGTATCTGCATTGAGCATGTCGGCAGCACTTCCATCCCTGGAATGACCGCGAAGCCGATTATTGACCTGATTCTGGTTATCGAGCCTCAGGATTTCGAGAGGATTAAAGAACTCTTAGCAGAACGTGGATACTATCATCAAGGAGACCTGGGAATCAAGGACCGGGAAGTCTTCAAGCTCAGAGATATGTCCATGCATAGCCCACTACCGAATCATCACCTCTATGTCTGCCCAAAGCATAGTGTTGAATTGAAGAAGGAGACGGCATTTCGCGATTTCCTCTGGCAGAGTAAAGAGTATGCCGAACGTCTAAGCGAGTTAAAGTGGTCATTGGCTGAGAAATTCAATAATGACCGCGAGGCCTACATGGAAGGCAAAGCGGCACTATGCAGGGAAATCACTGAGAAGGCTCTTGGGCACGAAGAACTATAAAACCTACTACTGTGACACTTACGGACAGTATTCAACGTTAAGGGGGAATACTTGTGGATAGGCCAAAGGTTGTCGTTTATCAGGAGGCTTCGGTTGACGGTAGGGTAGCGTATACACCAGATGTCTCAATGCTATATGTTTTTGGCAAGTGGCGTGGCATGATGGGGGATAGCACGCTCTATCCAGAGTTAATGGAGTGGATTAAGTCTACCCACCACCCCCAGGCTTTCCTCGAGGGTAGCGGCACATTTGTGCGGAAAGACTGTAAGCTAGACGACCTTCCCTTATTCCATGGCGACACCCAGCAGCTTTACGGGGACTTCTTACCTGACTCCGTCCTTAAGGACCCCAAGTTGCAGGGGTGGGGTGTGTTGGTTGATAGCAAAGGACTGTGCCGGAACCTGTTGGCGTGGGTAGATGAGGGAATACATGGTCTTATTTTGGTCGCTAAACAGACGTCACCCGAGTATCTCGCCGACCTCCAGCGTAAGGAATATCCTTATCTGGTCGCCGGTGAAGAACGTGTCAATCTGCCTTTAGCGTTGGAGAAATTAAGAACTCAGCTTGGCGTTACATGTATATGCTCAGCGGGTGGGGGCAAAATCAACGGAGCGCTTTTGCGTGCGGGACTTGTAGATGAAATCAATATTCTCGTCTGCCCGGTGGTGATAGGTGGAATGGAAACACCGTCATTATTCGATTCTCCTGATTTAAAAATAGATGACTGGCCGACGAAGCTCAATTTGATTTCCGTACAAAGTTACGATGAAGGACACGTGTGGTTTCGCTATGAAGTGATTCGGGAATGAAATACAATTATATTACGTAGAAATCTTTGAGTCGAAGAATAACCTGTCTTTTCTAATCGATGGGCACTATTGGTACCATGATTCCGACCACTGATGTCGGGTCTTTCTCACCTTTATATCTGTTATCGTATACCTCCACCGCAAAATACTTATCATCTAGACGACCCTGCCTGTAAACACTGGCGTTATCCGATAACCATTTATTCATTTCCGCATTACCGCTGGTATAACCCTTTGACGGGTAAATTTCAAACTCGGCGTACAGAGAGGAGGGAAGCGAGATAACCTTATACTCCACCGGCACATGAACGTCTTTGACACAAGCGCCTACATGGACTTCGCCAGCTCCTTCGCCGGAATACAGACGGATTTCGTACCCATCGTCAGTGATTCTATTCTTCAAAGGGTTAAGTTTGTCAAGCTTCATAAAAGCGTCCCATGCTTTGCCGGTCTCATCGCCACTTCCAGTAACGCCTGCAATCAAGAGGGCCTCTCTTGTAAATATCTTCGGTTCCATTATTTCGGCTTCTCCTTTTACTATTTGACTCTATCTTAGAGTAATTAACCTGACATACAAATGTCAGGTTAAAAATCATTTTTGATAAAGTTCCAGCGCTTTTTTCATTCTCTCTTGGACAATCTCCCGGATGTATTGCGGTTCAAGCACCTCTACATAGCAGCCAAAGGACATGATATAGCCGTACACCCACTCGTCTTCCGGAAGAGTGACCGTAACATCATAGGTTCCGTCTGCGTTGCGAATAATACTCTCCTCTTCGTAGTCGTCGTAGACCCGGTATAAATCCTCGGGTTGAAACCTTAGTTTCAGGGTAATGTATTTTTTGGATACCGCCGCAGGTTCTTCCTCCTTTACGTCTTCCAACGGTCTTCGTATAAATACTTCATCTGTAGTTACCAGGTTTTTTATACTCGAAATACGGAAAGCACGAGTATCATACCTCGTTCGGCAATATCCATTCAGGTACCACGCCTGGTTCTTAAACAGGAGCTGCATTGGTTCTATATTCCGGTGGCTTCTGATTCCATTAGCATCTATATAGTCGAAGTCAATTACCTTGCATTCAAGGATCGCTTTCTTGATGTCCACGATTTTATTCTCTGCATTAGGGCCACTACCCAGAGGTGAAAGCTCGATACGAACCCAATTAGAAGGGGTAGTATTCTTAAATAGCGCTCCGATTTTGCCAAGAATCGCCTCAACCTCAGGATATTTCGTAGCCTGCAAGGTTCGAAGGGCCAGAAGAATATTATCTCGCTCGTGTTCGGTTATCAGAGCCCTGTTGAGAGCATAGTTTTCCAGAAGACAGATACCACCACCGCTTCCCTTGTTCATGTATACCGGGATACCGGCAGTAGAAAGTACATCTATGTCCCGATATATTGTTCTTGTCGAGACACCGAACCTGTCAGCCAGTTCCTTCGCCGTAGTAGTTTCTTTGTTCAGTAATATTAAAACTATTTCCAGGAGTCGATTTATTTTCACTTTGGCCCCACCTCCCAAGATTATACATCATAAATAAGACATCGGTTTGTCATATTAAAAAGTGTGATAACAAAATATCAATCTCAACATATTGCTGGTATACTATTGCCTTTGGAGAACCACAGGATTGACTGGCATAATTAGCGTGCTTTGTAATAATGCGATATAATCAATAACTACGAATAGACATAAAAGGATATCACTGAAGAAGGAAATAGCTATGGAAGAGAAAACATCAACTACCAAGACGATTCAGGAAGCTGCCAGAGAAGTAAAAGTATGCCGTGAGGCCGATGTTGTGGTGGTGGGTGGTGGTCCCGGGGGTCATTCGGCGGCGATAGCGGCGGCACGGAGTGGTGCCAGAACAGTGCTTGTGGAGAGGTACGGGCACCTTGGAGGCATGGCGACCGGCGGTATCGTGATACAGATCCCGCACATGAGTGACGGCACTGAAGAGCAGCAAATAATCGGTCTTACGCAGGAATGGCTTGATAGGTTGGATGAGATAGGCGGGTGTCTCCACCCAAAGAGAGACGAAATCGGCTCGAGTGATGAAAAGCTGGTTTCATACTGGCGGCGCTTTATGGGCAACACGGTCAGGGGCCGGATAAAACAAACGGCGTGGGTAGACCCCGAGCTGTTGAAATGCGTCCTGAATAACATGGTGGAAGAATCGGAGGTAAAGCTATTTCTACATTCCTGGGGTGCACAGGTCATTGTTGATAAAAATAAGGTTCGGGGTGTCATCTTTGAGAGCAAGTCGGGAAGACAGGCGATACTGGGCAAGGTCGTAATCGACGGTACCGGGGATGGCGACCTGTTGCCATTGGCCGGAGCAGAGTTCGATGGCACGCTCGACCCTAAGATAAGAAGCTCAATGCTGGCTTTAGTATTCCGATTGGGTAACTGTGATTACCAGAAGCTCTGTGATTTCAGGGAAAGAGAGCAAGAGCGGTATCAGGAACTGATGGCAGAGCTTGCTAAGGTTGCCGGTACCCGTCTCGTGCCCCTCCCGTCACCCCGTAATGATGTCCTGTGGGTAAACAACTGGATACCCGACCTGAACTGCATGAATGTGGAAGACCTCACTACACTGGAGGTCGAGATGCGTAAGATGATGCTGCGGGGCCACGACTTCATGAAGAAGAATATCCCCACTTTTGAAAATAGCTTTATTATTGATACGGCTTCCCAGACCGGAACACGTGGTGGACGGCGGTTAGTCGGAGAGTGCGTAGTAACCAGGGAGGATTTACAGGCCGGTAAAGAATATGATGACGCCATAGCCGTGATTCCACGTTTCGATGCCTTGGGAGATACTGCTCACGTTCAAATTCCTTACCGTTGCTTGGTGCCAGTTAAGGTGGATGGTCTGCTCGTGGCTGGCCGAAGCTTCTCGTCGGACATGGCGGCTAACAACATGGTCAACCTTATACCCCATTGCATTGCCATGGGGCAGGCCGCCGGTACGGCGGCGGCACTCGCCGTCAAGAACGATGTGAATGTGAGGGATGTGGATATCAGGGCCTTGCAGGATAGTCTGACCAGGCAAAACGTGCCTTTGCCCGGTGTACCTTCAACTGTATCAAAGGTTTAATCATTAACTTTATTAATCACAGATATAGCCGCTAGGGATTAGTCATTCAGTGGCTACTCACCATTAAACAAACATCGGGATGTCGACGTAAGCGTATTCTGTGTTTCTGTTATAATTCGTTTATAACGTATAAACGAAAGGATGGGTGAGAATGAAAAGAATAGTAGTAATCTGTCTGGTAGTTATTCTAATGCTTGTCACTGTTCTGTCAGCGAATTGTGACAGCGGCGGTGACAATAAGAACAGTATTAGCTGGGAGACAGGCCAGATTTCACTTAAAGCTGATGACTTCTACATAATAGCTGATGGGGAATGCTTCTATGCTGATGTTGAAGACGTTGACCTCCACTCTGACCCAGGGACTGACGATTTTACACTGGAAGCCGAATGGCAGGAAAACGGAGTGGAAATGCGATTAAATATCTATTTCTATGCTAACCAAAGCAACTGGTGGGCAGAAGAAATTAGGACATATAATGGTCAAGAGGATGGTGATTGGATTTATTACACAGGTGAGTTCTTTAAGACTAGTTTAGGTAGTGCATTTACAGGGGATGTTGACCTTTACAGTGATGAGGATAATGATTATACAGGGCAGATTCATTTTGAAGGCATACAGTTGGAGACAGATTAACTTGTAGCCCTCCAGAATGCTATGTATTTCTACTATCGAATAGATTCAATATCCATACTCGCCCCCCAGGGGTAAGAGTTGACTGGACTATACGCCCTAAGTGGGAATTAGCCAAACGATTATTAGGGATAAAAAAACTGTAATTAATGCCTAATTACAAAGAAGGCTAGCAGACCATTGAAGACCTGCTGGCGTTAAATATACTATAGACATCATATCCTTCATGCCTCTACCTGCCCTTTCAACTTTAATAACATCTTTCTTGTATTCTTATCAGCAGTAAGCTGGGTAAAAAATCCGAAAAGCTTACCAATGATACTACGAGAAAATTCGGCGTTTTCTATATAGGTAACTCGACTCCCAGATGGAATAGCTTCTATCAACCATTTTTCTTCGACTTCCTTAAGGAATCCAGGACCAGATTGCATCTCAGCAACAATTTTCTCGTTCTCAATCCATTCTGTAACTGTAAAGTCGACCTCTAGCGATGGTATTAGAAGGGGGACTTTCTCTTCAACGTGTATTGTCGTGCCCACTCCGCTACGTTGCTCACTTGTATACTCATACTTGCTGAAAGGAGACCACCTTAAGACCCTCTCAGGCTCGATCAAAAAATGCCAAAATTTTTCCGCTGTTGCGGCAATCTCTATAGAATTCTCTATTCTCATTTATCGCTCCTTTTCAATCAATTGTTAAAAAGCACCAGTCACCACCATTCGTTCTGACGATTCTGGTGCTCTTACCTCTTCCACTACCCACCTCCCGACTTATTTCACAAGAGGTCGAATATGGTTGGGTATTAGTGGTATACGTATGAATATTGTACTGGGGAGTCGATTTTAGTCCCTTGGTAGGGTGTTGTCAATACATAACATGGGAAGTCAAAGAAGAAGACTAGTAGACCGTTGAAGATATGCTAGTCATAATCTATCAATATTCAGGTAACTCCACCTCGGCGGCTATTTCTATAAATTGACCACTCAAATGAGCGTTAATACTTATGGCATCTAATTCGATTCTCATATAATCTTCGAAGTCTTCCATGGCGTCTTCGGCACTTACCTCACTATCAAATCTGTACCAGCCTGTATAATCCAGGACTTCATCTTCACGATTCTGGTTTTGCACGCATATTCCACCAGCTAAAATTTCAATATCAGACATATAGTCTGGCCCGAATACCACGCTGACGACGCTGGCGGGCAGTTTGTCCACCACGGATTTCATGTCTTCATTGTCATACATTGAGGGCTCCTCGTTCTTATGGATGCGGATGCAGGCCTTAACTGAGTCTGTCGTATAGCTAGAGACAATCATGTTATCTATAAAGGCTACAGTGTGTTCAAAGTCACCCGTCCAGATTTCTACCCCCAGGTATTCGCCTTCCACATAGTCTTCCTCAATCAGGGTACCGCGGACATCTTTGAGGCCAAAGTCCCCTACAAATACAAGTACGTAATACGAATCAGTGGAAATACTGGCGAGAGTGGAGATGGCCGAACGGTCTATATTGGCCGTCTCGTGACCCAAGCTGCTAACAGTGGCGTCATATATATAACCGAAATCGGGATCTTCCGCTATTGCTTCGGCGTCTATACACAAAACCACGTTGGTATCTTCAGGCGCCAGCTTCATTACCTGTACCAAGTAGCTGTCGTTGGGTGTACACGTTGTAATAGAACAGGCCAGTATAGCCAGAACCACTACTATTGTGAGTGTTTTGGCCTTCATCTGCTATTTCCTCTTATATACTATCGTACACTCATTCTATCCCTCATATTAGTGGGTGTCACTCCTTGAATATCATGTTCTCCTTATTGCAGGGCACGATAGTACCACATTCTGGGCATGTTACTGTATTTCCTTTTAGAGTAGAGGTTTGAAAGGATTTTCTATCTCCAAACACTATTGGAGAAGGAAACATAGCCTTACAATGTGTGCATATCACCAATGTCTCTGCCATTTCAATCACCTCCATCAATGATTCCCTTGTGCAGTGGTCGGGTGAAGTGCGTCCATCGTTCACAAACAATACCACCGCAAACGTGGGCGACTAAATCTACAAATAGAATTTTACCGCATACGTATTCAGATGTTTGATTATCCTATTATGAATCAAACACAATATTAACATGCACGTCTTCGTTAGAAGTAAATATAGCCATTAGGATGCCAGCACTATTATAGACCCGAAATATATGTGACCCGAAGTCTAAATGAACGGACCAATCCGAGGAGAAAATTGTATAACTATCCACGGTCCAACTTACGAGATGAGCACCCGGATCAGGCGTGACAGTGATTGATTCCTGACTTCCTTGGCAATACCAATGTATGCCTTCAGTAGGATTGCTGCTACCTGGTCCATCAACGTTAATCACGAGTGATATTGCTGTAGCGAAACGAGCCTCGAGTTGAATATCACCACTCATGATAACCTGATATGGATTCTGCTGACTTACTAGATATCCATTATTGTAAAACCAACCAACAAAACATGCTCCTGAATCGGGATAACTCGTTGCAGTTATCTCGGTGCCCTCACCATAGATACCTGCAGATTGGCTACTTTCCACACTCCCTGGACCTTGCCAGCTATAGCTGAAATAAAACAGCCGTACGAAACGAGCCTCAAGATAAGTGTCATTCTTGATATCGAAGCTATAGTTGTACTCATCACTCACCTGAGCTCCTTGCAGGTTATACCAGCCATCGAAATATGCAGTATCCTCATCGACGTAATCCACTTCAACAGTCACCAGAGTTCCCTTATCATAGGTATACACTCCCACAGTGGGAATGATCCCTCCTCCCTCTCCTGTCATGGCTAAGTCGAGTGTTACCTGGTCTCGTTCGAAGTTAGCTGTAATAGCCTTATCACTGTCCATCGTGATGGTTATTTCGAGAGAGGTACCTGAAATATTTCCGCTCCATCCCATAAAGTGAGCATAGGTATCAGGTTTTGCAGTGATGGTTACGCTTGCGTTTTTGTCATAGGTGTATGCATCTGGTTCAGGTTCAGTAGTTCCAGGCCCAATAATGTTGATCACAAGTGTTACAAGATCGGGTTCTTCTAGCTCGAAATACGCGGTCACACTTATGTCCCTGTCGACGATAATAAGAACAATATCCGAGGTACTCTGGATATCACCACCCCAACCGACGAAATGATAACCCTGTTCAGGTTCTGCTGTGATGGTTAACTCATGACCTCCGACATATGTATGACTACCTAGACTGGGATTGGTATTACCCTGGCCTACAACATCTATTTCAAAAGTGCACTCACCAACCTCCGACGGTTTCAGTTCTTCCTCCTCTTCTTCCTCTTCCCCATTCACAGACGTTGTCCCACCGCAAGACCACGCTACTAGAGTTAGAACCACAAGACAACTAAGAAACAGCCATAGCAATTTCCTCTTCATTTCTTGATTACCCCACTCTTCTATTTCTAAAAGATAAGGCACTGGCTGCCTCATAGTAGCGATTCCAGTGCCTCTTCTACCTTCCTCTCCCGCCCATCAACCAGAATATCGCTGGTCTAGAGGTCGGGTTTGGCGTACGCATCAGTATTGTAAGGGGTAGTTGATTGTAATGTCTTGGAGAGTTGTTGTCAATAGGGTGAACGTGCGAAGTCAAAGGGAGAGCGGAGCTATTGAGTAAACATCGGGATGTTTGCATGGACGTAAAGCGTATTTGATTTTTCAGTATTTTGTCACATAAAAGGGGAGTAAAATACTCCCCTCGATATTGTCGGGCCTGAATTCCGGTTTATAAGCTGACGAAACTTTTCGGTTCAAAGTTCTTGTCAAAAGTCCATACGTGAGCAAGGCCGTTCTTTAGCCTGTAAAGGACCAGTTCATAACCTTCCTCCACCAATTTCTGGAAGTTTGGTCGCTGTTCCAGAAATTTCTCCTTCATAGCGGTGTCTTCGACTGGCTCCACCTTACCCCTGACTCTAACTTGGATACGCTGCTCATAATTATTGAAACAGAACTCCACGTCCGGGTTTTGTTCCAATTGTTTACCTACGTCCTTGTCTCTCCATGTCTGGAATAAGATGCCATCCTCGTCGGCCTTTATTATCCCCATGGCCCGAACTCGTGGTGCACCCTCTTCTACTGTCGCCAAATGACTGGTCCTATTCGCGTTTATGAACTCCCATATCTCTTTTTTGTCCACATTACACTCCTTTTCTACAGAGTAACAAGCACGGTGTCGGCACTAAACTTTTTGACACCCGTCGCAGAAGTATATACTGCCGCCCATGTACGACTGTTTGATAATCGTTCCGCCGCATATCGGGCAGGGTTTATCAACGGTATTCTGACTGAGCTTAGTTACATATCCTCCCGGTTTACCGAACAGGTCGCTTGTCGTGTCCCTGCCTCCCTGTGCGGTCATCTCCTTGAGAGTAGATTTTACAGATTGGAAAAGAGCTTTCCTCTCGTCGTCAGTGAGGGTAGCTATCGTCCGCCTCGGATGAATCCTGGCGTTGTGGAGGATGTCCTGCAAGACACCATTCCCCAGGCCCGGCATTCTCTGCTCGGTGGCCAGGAATGCCTTAGCACTCAGCTTCTGGACTTCGCCAGAAGAGATGAGGCTATCGAAGTATGCCTCATCGAACTCATCTGACAAAGGTGAAGGCTTGCCTCTAGCGGAGTCGTAGTAGGGATTGTGAAATTCACCCTCCTTGAAGCACCACAGGCCGCCATACATCTGAACGGAGGCACTGATGGCAGTGCCGTCCTCGAATTCGATTAGCAATTGGTGCTTCTTGGGACGCTGTTCGTCTCTGGTATGAAACCTTAGTGCGGTACCGTCGCTAAAAAGTGCCACAGCATCACCGATCCTTACTTCCACCATACCTCCGCGGGCTACGGCTGTGTTAATGATTTTGCTACGCAATAGAGCATCGTAGTCCTTGGGGTCGCCATGGTACCAGGCGAACTTATGTGGAGATAGACCGGCGACCACTCCCGCAATCTTTTTACCGCCGATTGTCCCTGTTAGTTGCCTTGACAGGCATTCGGCTTCCGGCAATTCAATCATACGTCACCTCAAACTACGATATTGCCTTCCTTAAATCACCGGTACGTAGATATCCATTCCCACCAGAATGATTTTGCTCGTATCTGTGACCTTTGGTGCTATTTCGCACCTTATTGCCGCCGGGCTTTTAGCTCTTGGCAGGAAGGATGGCTATGGCTGACCCCGGTGTTGTTACCTGTCCTTCCTTGGTCTCTGTCCAGACCTCGCATTCAATGCAGTGGTCACCGTCCTGGACATACTTTTTGGTTACCTTGCCTTCACAAATCATGGTGGGCTCGGTGCTGAGGGCTGGTCCAGGGATGTCCATGCCTCGATACTGAGCGCTGAGTCTTTTCAGGGTACCTTCCTCACCTATCCAGTTAATCATCATATTTGACAGATAGGCATATTTCAGATTTCCCATGACAATGACATCCGGAAGGCGGGCAACCTTCTGTGAGTAGTCCCTGTCCATGTGGATAAGTACAAACTCCTCGTTGGCTCCGGCGTACCGATTCAGTTCCATCAGCGTTACCGCTTTCTTGTAGGGAGGTATCTCCATGCCTACTTCAACGTCATCCCAAAAGAGCTGAGCCATTTCTCTATCTCCTTACGTCGTCTTAATATTGGCTGAGACCGGTACTTCGAGCGATACCGACGACCTCGCCATTTTGATTGGTGAATTTTCTCTCGGATGTCGTGATGATTAATTTCCCTGCCCGGCCTTCTCGCTCGACGATGTCGACAGTCTTGCTCGTGGTGGTAATCATATCGCCGGGACGAATTGGCAGGAAGTATTCGTAGTCGTTACCCCCATTCATGCCGACACGTGGCGGTGGTAGGGGCACTCTTTGACGCGGTGCGCTACGACCCAGGGTGGTATAGAAGCACCACGGTGCTATGATACCACCGAACCGGGTCTTCTTGGCGTACTCCTCATCGACGTGCAGCGGGTTGGGTGGGTCGGGCCAGTTGATGGCTCTGGCGTAGTCTTTGATTGCCTTCATCTCGATTAACTCGGGAGGGCTAACCGTCTCAACCCCGATGATAGCCCTTACCTCATCGGTTATCAGGGATTCCTGAGTCATACTACTTACCTCCTTCTTATGCAGCGTTTCAATATCAATCGGGTCTGGATTGTCCTATTTAGTCACTACCATTTATATATATTGGAGGGAGCCTTGTCCCAGATGCGCCGTTCTTCTTCAAAGGGAGCTTCCTCAATACCGGACTGCTGGCCGAGCAGCATTGTCTTCCGGTGCGCGCCGTAGACCGGCCATTCGCCCAGACCTGTACCGTCGGGACTACCGGTACGGGCAAAGTTTATCCAGGCATCCTGCGTATTGCGGGAGAGGGTGTCGGCGGCGGGGTCGGTGCCCACAACCTCCGGATCAAATATACCCCACAGAAATCGGCTGTCGATACCATGATAGGCACCAAACATGCCGCCTCTAAAGGGCGTTTTCCAGGTGAACATATAGCCGTATGTTGGATTACCGCGAGTCCCATGGGCTTCAAGCATCTGGGTGGTGGGTATCCAGAACATGCGCGCTGTCATCACGGCAAGGTAGATTTCGGAGGGGGTAGGAGTGATACCTCTCTTGGTAAGTAACTGGCGATACGCTTCCACCGTGTCTGTCATATCCCGGTTCGGAATCATCCTCCTGAACCGCCCGAACATGCGTCCCTCGACCAGGTCCTGTATTGCTGGATCCATTACCTGCCAGGTACGCCACTCATCGGCGGTGGTGCCTGCAATCAGAGGAATCCCATCAGCCGAGCCTGCCCTGATGCTGTCAATCGGTAGTCTGGGGAATACCTCACCGTCAATTACCAGCATAGGCCCGCGGGCCCCTTTCGGCGCCGGGAGCGCCTTTACGTAATTTTTGAGTACCTGCTCCATGGTTAGTGTCTGCAGCGAATTTACATTGCCTCCATTTCCAAGCACATGAAGGAAATACTCTGCGTAGTTGTTGGCTTCGTCAAGGTCGGTCAAGAAGTGTGCGGAGCCGCTCTGGCAAATTGCCTTGTGAAAGAGACCTCTGGCCTCCTTCATGGCCAGTAATGCGGCAACGCTGGCCCCTCCGGCCGACACCCCGAAGATAGTGACGTTGCTAGGATCGCCGCCAAAGGACTCGATGTTATCATGTACCCATTGCAGGGCAGCCACCTGGTCCAGCATTCCCTCGTTTCCAGTTGAAGGAATCCTGCCATTGGTGATGTCCTTCAGCCTCAAGAAACCGAAAACATTGAGCCTGTAATTAATTGTCACTACAACGACATCACCGCGACTGGCCAGCATCCCACCATTTGATACCGCCGATGCGCCGGTACCACGGATGAAAGCACCACCGTGAATCCAGACCATAACAGGTCGGTGGGCATTATCTACACCCGGTGTCCAGATGTTTAGTTGAAGGCAGTCCTCGTTTATGGCTGGCTGCGTACCCAGGCTCAGGTCGAGCTTGGGACTGGGCCGGGCTGGGCTATCAGGACCCGGTATGTATATATTCTGCGGGGCGGTGGCAACAAACGACCTCGTTTCTTTCACTCCCGTCCAGGGCTCAGCCGGCTGGGGAGGAAGCCAGCGCCTCTCCCCAGTAGGAGGAGCGGCAAAGGGTATTCCCAGAAAAACCTTAAGGCCGTCTTTTTCGAAACCCTCGATTTTACCGTCGGTTGTCTCTACTACGGGATTCATTTGATTGTCCTTTCTTGTGCTTACGTGGTAGCGGTTCTAAAAGTAACATAGTTTTAATATAAGGCTGAATAAGTCAGCTGTATCATATCATTGGAATATCCTCAGTCTATGAGTATGGTTGTGTTGATGTCAAGTGGGTGGTTATGGCTATATCTTGCAGAATATATCTGGCGATGTAATAATAAAAAACTTACAACGATAAGAAAGCAGATTAATATCGCACGTGTGAGTAAGGTATAGACAACTGGACAATACGATGTATAGCGCGGGGAGAATGGAGGAGATTTATGAGAGACAAGGTTGTAACTGCTGCCGAAGCACTGGCTGAAGTTCGGGACGGGGCTCTAGTCGCCTTCAATTTCTGGGGTCCCGGCACGCCACTCCATCTTATGCGAGCGTTACAGGAGCGGGGTGTAAAGGACCTGACAATATGCACCAACAATTACACACTGAGAGCAGATGTGCTCAGGGAGCAAGGAGCGGTAGACGCAGCGATATTGCTCCCTCAGACAAGGAAAATCATCGTTGCCTTCAGCGGTGTTCAACAGGAGGATTCCTCGGCTTCTGTGGAGATAGCTCGGCGTGTTCAAGAAGGCACACTTGAGATTGAGAATGTATCTCATGGTCTTTTCATTGAACGTCTCCATGCCGGGGCGATGCATCTCGGTGGAATCTACAGTCCAATAGGTATCGGTACCAGCCTTGAGAACGGCAAAGAGAAACGTGTTATCAATGGTGTCGAATATCTCTTCCAGGAGCCGATTGTACCGGACCTCGGTCTGATCAACGCAGCGAAGGCGGATACGCTTGGTAACCTTGTCTGTCACGGTACGGCGAGGGCAGCCAATCCCGTTATCGCAATGGCGTCCCGGTATACGGTTGCCGAGGTCTTTGAGGTAGTCGAGCCGGGTGGGCTGGACCCGGATACCATTGTTATCCCGGCATCATTTGTGGACAGGATTGTACGTATTCCCGACGATGACCCATACAGCAGGGAACGGCGGGTCGAGCAGACCTTGCGCAGTGTCAAGTACAGGTTAGAAAAGATGGCCGAGGCCGAGGCTGAGGCTGCCCAGGGAGGCGGAGCATGAAAGAAAAGCTGACAGAAGAGCTGGTGGCAATGAGGGCTGCCAAAGAACTGGTACCAGGTGATTACTGCAATCTGGGTATTGGTATTCCCCTGAACTGCGCTGCCTATGCTGCAGAAGGTGTGCTGCTAGAAAGTGAGAACGGTGTATTGGGCTATGGCCCTGTGCATGACCGGGAGAGCCTGGATGAGAATATAGAACGGGTAGATTGGGATATTGCGGATGCTGGTATGAGATATCTAGAATATGTGCCAGGGATGTCATTCTTCGACATGCTGACTTCGTTTGCCATGATCAGGAGTGGCCGGCTTATCAGTATCCTCGGCGGGCTCCAGGTCTCTGAAAAAGGCGATGCAGCTATACATAGCACAAGTAAGGACGACATTGCTTCGAAGATTGGTGGTTCCATGGACCTTTCTTGGGGAGCCAAACGACTTATCGTTACCATGACCCACTGCTCCAAGGACGGCAGCCCCAAGATTGTCCGTGAACTGACCATGCCGGTTACCACCAGGGGTCGTGTTAACCTGATTGTGACTGACATGGCTGTGATAGAGGTTACCAGTAGTGGCCTGGTGCTAAAGGAATTTGCGCCGGGCTGGACGCCCGAAGAGATTCAGGAGCAGACCGAAGCTACCCTGACTATTGCTCCTGACGTGCGGGAGATGGAGTTCTAAAGCAGGACGAAATCTGATAGCTTAACATCTGCTATAATATTTTTCAGCATTAATGGAAAGGACTGAGGAATGGATGTAACAATTGTAGAAACTACCGCAGGGAACATTGCAGGCATAATGGAACGGGACGTCTTTGCTTTTAAGGGCGTCCCTTATGGTTCTCCCACCGGTGGTAAGCGTCGTTTTCTGCCACCGCTTCCGGTTGAGCCTTGGGCAGGTGTGCGATACGCCGGTGGCTTCGGACCAATCAGCCCACAGCGGGGCTCACTGGTGGACGAGGCTCGACCTTACGCAATCACCCGTGCCGAGGGGCATACCAGACTCTTGCCTCAGAGTGAGAACTGCCTGGTGTTGAACGTGTGGACACCGGGGATAAAGGACGGCGGCAAGCGTCCGGTTATGGTGTGGCTGCATGGTCGTGGATTTACCTCCGGTGCCGGTTCGGAGACGATGTACCATGGTGCTAACCTTGCCAAACGTGGTGATGTCGTTGTAGTTACCATTAACCATCGGCTAAACGTTTTTGGCTACCTGTATCTGGCAGACATATTCGGCAAGGAATATGCTGCTTCGGGGGTAGCCGGAGCGCTGGACATGGTACTTGCTCTTGAGTGGGTCCGTGATAACATCGAGACATTCGGTGGTGACCCATCTAACGTGACGATTTTCGGTGAGTCCGGTGGCGGTGTGAAGGTCTGCACACTCCTGACTATGCCCGTGGCGAAAGGGTTGTTCCACCGTGCCGTTATTCAGAGCGGCTCGATGGGGACGTGGGCGGTAGAGGCCAAAGCTGCCACCAACCTGGCGGAGCGCTTGATAGCGGGGCTGAATATCAAGAAAAATGAAATCGAGAAGCTCCAGGCAGTACCGGCACCGCAGCTATTGGATTCTGTGGATGCGTTAATGCCGGCACGAGCCCGGACGGGCATGATAGGTGCTCCTGCCGGGGAAGTGATGCAGCTTTCGCCATCAGTCGATGGTTACTATCTCCCTGTCCATCCGTTCGAGCCAGTGGCAGCGCCAACAGCCGCCGATGTACCACTTATGGTTGGGTCAAATAGGGATGAATCAGCGACCTTCCTGGCCCCTGACCCCCGTCGCCGTCGACTGACAGAAGAAGAGCTACACCAGCGTCTGGAGCCTGTGCTCGGTGACAAGATGGATAAAATACTCAGCGTCTATAAGAAGACACGGCCTGATGCCACGCCTTGGGACCTGCTAATCGGGATTATGAGTGAGCGCGAACGGCGAACGGTCATCCAGCTTGCCGAACGCAAGGCAGCTAGTGGCCCGGCCCCGGTATACGTGTATTTGTTCACCTACGAATCCGATTTCCTTGGAGGCCTCTTCAAGGCAGGTCACGGCCTTGAAATTGCCTTCGTATTTGACAATACCGACGATGTAGGCTGGGTCGGTGAACGACCTGACAAGCATGACTTGGCAGCGCAGATGAGTGAAACATGGGCCGCCTTCGCGCGTAAGGGGGACCCTAATCACTCAGGGATTCCGAAGTGGGAGCCTTTTACCGCTGACAACCGTGCCACCATGCTTTTCGATGTACCCAGTCGGGCGGAAATCGACCCGTACCACGAGGAGCTTGACGCCTGGGAAGGAATACCATTGCGCCGGTAGCTGACAAAATATTGGATGCATTAAAGGAGCAAGAAATAATGGATGTGACAATTGTAGAGACAACCACGGGAAATATTGCTGGCATCACAGAGCGAGACGTTTATGCCTTCAAGGGTGTTCCCTACGGTGCCCCGACCGGTGGCAAACGTCGTTTCCTGCCGCCACTACCAGTTGAGCCGTGGATGGGTGTGCGTTACGCTGGTGCCTACGGGCCAATCTGCCCGCAGACGGGGTCACTGGTAGATGAATCCCGGATTTACTCTATCACCCGCACTGAAGGGCATACTATTTTACTTCCTCAAAGTGAAAACTGCCTGGTGCTGAACGTGTGGACACCTGGGGTAAAGGATGGTGGCAAGCGTCCGGTGATGGTATGGCTGCACGGTCGAGGTTTTGCCCAGGGTGCCGGTTCGGAGACACAGTACAACGGGGCCAACCTAGCAAAACGTGGTGATGTCGTTGTCATTACCATTAACCACCGCCTAAATCTATTTGGTTATCTATATCTGAAAGAAATCGCCGGGGAGGAGTATGCTTCATCAGGCATCAACGGAATGCTGGACGCTGAACTCGCTCTTAAGTGGGTTCGAGAAAACATTGAGACATTCGGCGGTGACCCCGGTAACGTTACTATCTTTGGTGAGTCAGGTGGTGGCCGGAAAGTCAGCGTGATGATGGCCATGCCGTCGGCTAAAGGCCTTTTTCATAAGGGTATTGTCCAGAGCAGCCCGGGTCTTCGGGGCAGAGACTCTAAAGCAGCCACGGATGTGGCCGAACGCTTCCTGGCGAAGTTAAACATCAAGAAGAATGAAATAGAAAGGCTACAGGAGCTACCGGCACAGCAGCTACTGAATGCCATGGGTAGTATTGCGCCAGATGCACCTGAGAGTGTGATGGTTAGTAGAGCTATTATGAGTCTGGCCCCGGTAGTGGATGGTCATTATCTTCCTGCCAACCCCTTCGACCCAGTAGCGGCACCATCAGCAGCAGATGTGGCGCTTATGATTGGCACTAACCGGGATGAGTCTGCCACATTCCTAGCTCGCGACCCTCGTCGTCGCCGGCTTACTGAGGAGGAATTGCACGAACGCCTGGCAAGACTGCTTGGTGATAAGGCGGAGAGTATCCTCAGTGTCTACAGGAAAGCACGGCCAAGCGATACGCCCTGGGACCTTTTAGTCGGTATTACCAGTGAAGACAGGCGAATAGGTTGTATCAATATGGTAGAACGTAAGCTGGCTGGTGGTCCTGCTCCTGTCTACATGTACCTTTTGACATGGCAATCCGATTTCCTTGGTGGCCTCTTCAAAGCAGGACATGGCCTCGAGATTCCCTTCGCGTTTGATGTTGCTGATGATGTGGGCATGACTGGTGACCGCCCCGATAAGCAAGAACTGGCGGCAGCCGTTAGTGGGGCCTGGGCAGCTTTCGCACGCAACGGAGACCCCAGCCATCCGGGGATACCGAAGTGGGAGCCATATACTATTGACAACCGCGCTACCATGCTCCTGGATGTGCCGTGTCGTCTAGAGATTGACCCGGCCCGTGAGGAGCTTGATGCCTGGAAAGGTATGGAGGTAATTCCCTAGCTTAAATAATTCGACTTCTCGGAGAATATCTTGACAAAGATTTGGTAAAAGACAGACAATGGTCATGGTATGAATGTTGCTGTAGGAGAATAGGAAGGAAAGAGAAATGGACGTGACAATTGTCGAAACTACGGGGGGAAATATTGCCGGAATAATGGAGCGGGAAGTTCACACCTTCAAGGGTGTTCCCTATGGTGCTCCGACCGGTGGCAAACGCCGTTTCCTGCCACCAGTTCCGGTTGAGCCCTGGGCGGGTGTACGGTACGCCGGCTCCTTCGGCCCGATCTGTCCGCAGACGAGTTCGCTGGTCGATGAGGCCAGGCTCTGGTCAATTACCCGCACCGAAGGGCATACCATATTGCTCCCTCAGAGTGAGAACTGCCTGGTGCTGAACGTGTGGACGCCGGCTGTAAAGGACGGCGGCAAGCGCCCGGTGATGGTGTGGCTACACGGTCGTGGTTTTGCCCAGGGTGCCGGTTCGGAGACGCAGTATAATGGCGCTAACCTGGCCAAACGTGGCGACGTGGTCGTCGTTACCATTAACCACCGGCTGAACGTCTTCGGTCACCTGCACCTGGCGGATATTATCGGTGAAGAGTATGCCGGCTCAGGTGTGGCAGGAGCGCTGGACATGGTACTGGCTTTTGAGTGGGTCAAGAACAACATTGAGACGTTCGGCGGTGACCCCGGCCGGGTAATGATATTCGGTGAGTCCGGTGGTGGTGCCAAGGTCAGTACGATGCTGGCCCTACCCTCAGCAAAAGGCCTGTTCAACCGGGCCTCTATTCAGAGTGGTGCGGGAATACGAGGTGTCGATGCCAGTGAAGCCTCGGACTTGGCTGAACGCCTGCTGGCCGTGCTGAACATCAAGAAAAATGAAATAGAGAAACTTCAGGAAGTACCGGCTCAGCAGCTACTGGATGCCTTAGACCAGTTACCACAGCGGCCTGATACAGGTATGATGGGGACACCGAGGGGTGCCATCATGCGGTTTTCCCCTGTGGTAGAGGGGAATTATTATCCTGTCCACCCATTCGACCCGGTGGCAGCCCCGACGGCAGCAGAGGTGCCGCTCATCATCGGCACCAACCGTGACGAGAGTGCAACTTTCCTGGCTGCAGATCCCAGACGTCGACGGCTTACCGACGAAGAGTTACGCCAGCGCCTGACACCTATGCTCGGTGACAAAGTGGATAGCGTAATTGGTGTCTACAAGAAGACACGGCCGGATGCTACCCCCTGGGACCTGTTAATAGCGATTCAGAGTGAGGGAGCGCGGATACGCTCTATCCAGCTCGCTGAACGTAAGGCAGCCGGTGGCCCTGCCCCGGTATATATGTACCTGTTTAACTGGCAGTCCGATTTCCTCGGGGGTCTTTTTAAGGCAGGCCATGGTCTTGAGATTCCGTTCGTGTTTGATATTACCGACGACGTGGGCATGGCCGGTGACCGTCCTGATAAACACGAACTGGCGGCACAGATGAGAGATGCCTGGGCATCCTTTGCACGCAGTGGCGACCCCAATCATCCGGGAATTCCGAAATGGGAGCCTTATTCTGCTGAGCACCGTGCCACGATGCTTTTCGATGTCCCGTGTAAAGCGGAAGTTGACCCGTTACGTGAAGAACTCGATGCCTGGCAGGGTATCGAAATACGTCGCTAATTCTTAGTATTCACGGTATCAGAAGGGGTGGGACTTACCTGTTTACTCACCCCTTCTATGTTGTTGTAATGGCAAAACATAGTAGAGGAGTGAAAAATGTCTGAGAGTCCTTTGTTAATAGAGCGGCGGGAACGGGTAGCGATATTGATCATGAACAGGCCGGAGAGGCTAAACGCCTTAAACAAAGAGTTGCAGGATTGCATTATAGAGGCCTGTCAGGAGATACGCAATGACGACGATGTCTGGTCCGTGATATTAACTGGTACCGGGCGTGGATTCAGTTCCGGCGTTGATTTAGGCGGTGCTCGCCCACCAGCTAGAGATGAACAACCCCCTCGGCAGGAGCGTCTGGATGTTTATGGCTGGGTGGGCAGACTATCTATGGCAGTCTATCGCACACTGGACAAGCCTGTAATCGCGGCTGTGAATGGTGTGGCTGCTGGCGCTGGTATGTCGGTGGCTCTTGCCTGTGATATACGGATAGGCACAGAGAATACGCGTTTCAAAGTGGTGTTCATTGAGCGCAGTCTGAGTCCCGATACCGGCATGTCGTTCTTCCTGCCCCGTATCGTGGGCTACAGTCGTGCTTGTGATTTAATCTATACCAGCCGCTTTGTTGAGGCCGATGAGGCCTACCGAATCGGACTGCTTGACCGCCTGGTTCCGGCTGACAGACTTATTGATGAAGCATTAGAACTGGCTAACCAAATTGCATTCTGGCCGCCGGTAGCTATGCAGTCAACGCGGCGCGTCCTACAACAGAGTATGGAATCTGCCTTTGAACAACAACTGGTGAACGAGCACTGGGGTCTTACTCAAGCCCGTAGAGCTCCGCATGACCTGCAGGAATCTGGGGTTTCGTTTCGGGAGCGCCGACCGCCAAAGTTTACCGGACAGTAAGGCCGTCTCACTTATCGGGTATAACTGGTAGGTCTATATAAGAGGCATAGTCCGCTTCGTGATAGACTGTTTGCTTTGCCGGAATGCCGACGCTATCCTCGCCAATATGATTGCCCGTATTCATGTTGCGGTCGTACAGCGGAAAGTTACTACTCGAGATATCGACACGGATACGATGATCCCTGCGGAATAGCTGGCTGGTAGGGCCCAGGGTGATAACGTATTCTTTGATTTCGTCGGGACTAATCAGTTCCGGCTGGTATTCCGATTTCAGACCACGAGCGCGCTTAATACCGTCAACCAGATTAAGCGACCTGCCATCGGGATATACGTCAACCAGCTTAGCGGTAAAGTCAGTATCTCGGGCCGATGTAGCCGCAAAGACGTGCACCTCTATCGGACCGGTTATTTCGATGTCCTCCTTGAGCTCCGGTGTGGTGTAACACAGAACATCGTTACGCCTTTCAATAGCGGACTGCTCCAGGGGACCCGGTGTAAAACCAAGCCCGGCTGGAGAACCTACCAGACCCCCGCCAACGGTCGGCACAGGATTATGGGGGTCATAGGTAAAGGTATCAGGTTGCTCTGAACTCGGTTCGTCACGACTCAGCAAACCGTCGCCCGAGGAGGTGTTAGCACTTCCCTGACTGTGGAGATAGAACCTCTGCCATTGGGTTTGGGAGAGTGGCCAGCTGTCAGCTTCGTGCCACTCGTTCCTGCCCATCAGGAAATACATGACAGGTGGTATCCTGACCTCTTCTCCACGTAGATACCGATTAAAGAAATCAATGAGATGGTTACTCGGTGGCCTGCCCAGTCCGGCACCGTAGTTCATGGCACCCAGGTGATTTCCCAGTTCGAGGAGGTGTGCCCATGGGCCCGAGATAATATGCTGGCCTTCGCGGGCAAGCTGTGACCCACCTCGTGTCCGCATATTCATAAAGCTCTCGAACGAGGCTGAGGAAACCCCATCATACCACCCGGTGAGGTGGGAGCATGGCACCATTACCCTTTCATAGGTCTTGACTTCTTTTGCTTCCTCAGTCTGAGGTACACCGCGTAGACGGAATTGCCACAACTGGCCAATACGTTCAAACTGGGCAAAGGGTACGTCTTTGAGTGGTAAGAAGTTGTAGTATTCCTCCGGGTTGGTACGTGCCCACTCGAGACTGCGACGCATCTCGGTGACATCCTGCCCCTGTCGCTCCAGTCTGTTAACGACGTCGGCAGCCTCATTTGGTAGCCAGAGCAGTGCCGTAATAAACGATATTGCCCCACCTGTATTCGGTGGTCTGAAACCTCCAGGCCCGCCCTGTCGCTGTCCAACACCGGATGACCAGGGGGCTATGGCCTTGAGGTGAGGGGGATTCATCATGGCGGTCTGTGCCGCCATACCTCCGGCATGAGAGTAACCCATCATGCCAACATTACCGTCGCACCAGCGTTGCTCGGCTATCCATTCCACAGAGTCGTAGCCGTCCTGGCTTTCAACTGTGCTCGCTTCTTCCGGGTGCCACTCGCCCTCCGAGCTACCTCTCCCTCTAATAACTTGGGTAACCAGAGCATAACCAGCACGGGTAGCTGCGAAGATGTCCAGATGACCGACACGACCGAAGACCTTGCGATAAGCGCGCATAAATATGGCGGGGTGTTTCTCATCATCGTCCGGACGATATATGTCAGCCCGGAGCACCATGCCGTCCCGCATTTCCATAGGTACATTGCTATCAATGAGAATCGAACTTGACATATCGGCCCCTGTCTATTTCGTTGGCTAAATAACGCCTTCGCTTTTGAAGGTGGTCAATTCCTCAGGAGAGAATCCCAGGAGGTTTTGATATATCTCTTCGTTATGCTGGCCTGTCACTGGCCAGAGGGTACGAACAGAGCCAGGCGTGCCTGATAAAACAGGATAGGGAGCAATCATAGGCACCATCTTGCCCTGAAAATCGAAGTAGTAAAATCGCTCTCGGGCTTTTAGGTGCGGGTCTTTCAGCATGTCTTCTACCGTCTGGACTCTGCCGAAGGGAATACCTGCCTTGTCCATGATTTCCTCGACCTCATCAATAGTGCGAGGACGGACCCATTCCGCCATCATGTCGTTTATTTCAACCCCGTGCTTGGCCCTGTCGGCGCGGGCCACGTAATCGGGGTCGGTCGCCAGGTCGTCCCGGCCCATAATACGCGCCATTAAAGCCCAATGCTGGTCAGCCTGAGCCATAATGATAATGTAGTGACCGTCTTTAGTCAGAAAAATGCCACCCCCGGGCGTCCGCGCTCCACCGAACAGGCCCCCCTTCGCAATAGGCTGCCCCGTAGCATAGAACGACAGGTTTAGACCCATCAGAAACACGATACTCTCCACCAGAGAGGCATCAACATGTTGTCCCAGTCCCGTAGCCTGCTGATGGTAGAGGGCCAGCAGCGTTCCGAGTGCCCCGAATACGCCCGTGCCTATGTCGGCGACGGCCGCCCCTGCATCCATCGGGGGCATGTCAGCGGGACCGGTGACACTCATAAGCCCGCCCATTGCCTGGCCTACCGGCTCGAACGCTGCCCGCTGAGAATAAGGGCCAGTCTGGCCATAACCGGAAATAGAGGTCATGATTATACGGGGATTGAGTTTCTGTACTGCCGGATAGTCGAAACCTATTCGCTTCATAAAGCCGGGTCGGTAGTTCTCTACCAGCACATCCCCCCACTGAACAAAGCGACGCAAAATGTCCTTTGCTTTATCTGTTCGCAGGTTGAGGGTAACGCTTTTTTTATTCCTGATAAATGGTTGGGGTCCGGCGCCTGTTGATAACCGGTTTATACCCTCACCACCACCTCGAGGGGGCTCCTCGACTTTAATTACTTCGGCACCCATATCCGCCAGAATCATCGTGCAGATGGGGCCTGCCAGAGCACGGGTCAGGTCCACCACCTTAACCCCGTTCAGGGCTCCGGGATTATCTTTGGTATTCGATTCACTCATCAAAAAACCTCTCAAACTATAAATTTCACACTGCCTTTGATTGAAAACTGTGTGTCAGGACAGTAAACGCGTCTCAATAAAGTTGGAAAGGACAGACCTAACCTCTTCGTCGTCCCTGTCCCTGGGAATTTGACATAATGGCATGCCAGCTTCTTCGAACAATTTCTTATTAAACGATGGTACAGAAGGATTGGCCGTTTCAACAACGCCGTTGCACTGGTGTATTTTAGCATCCTTCAACCGCCAGTCGGGGGTTTCCAAGAACAGTACCATATGACGACTGGCTAAGGCCCTCATCACGTCACCATTGATAGTAGCCCGATAATAGGAGTCTATCGGAATGGAGCTAAACAGGGAAGCAACACAAACAGCGCCGTATTCTTCCTCGGCCCACTTGGCCCAACTGGGCGGCGTCCCTGCCATCCACAGCAGCCTGAGCTTTTCATTTGGGCAGGCCGCTACGCCGTTTTCAACCCTCTCTTTCACCTCTTCGTAGTATGCTTTGATAAAATCGCGTCCTCTGACCGTGCCCCGGTGCCACTGTGCCTGATACACAGCAAGCTGGTCACGCAGGCTTACAGGGCAGGGGATTGTCTCGGCTATCAAATCACGCGCTTTTCCCCATAGCATTTCCTGTTCGTTTAGTAGCTCCAGACCCTGTTCCAGCTTGGCCATGCTGAGTTTTCTACCGGTTGTGACCTCAATGAAGTTTATCAGTGCTTTTTCTTCTTCGACCCTTAAATCCAGTCTGCGGGAGTCGATTAATCCGTCCCAGTGCTCTGCCATCATTTCCCACCATCGGGGTGGCGGTGGATACTTTGGCAGCTCGGGGACAGCATCCAAGCCGAAGTCTAACGGGAAGAAAGGACAACCATACTCACGGGCCCAGATTTCCAGCACTTTCATCTCTGTATCACTCTTAGTGCCCCCTATTATGAGGGCAGGTTTGGGCAGTCCTCCCCAGGGTGCAGTCTCCGGGTCGTTGTCTATGGTGGAAGCCAGTCCCATCGCAAAGTAATTAGCCGGGTAACCCCGCTTAGTGAGTACATCACCGTAGTATTCAGTCATCCGCTTGGTCGCAATAATCGAGTTCCAGTAATTAATGACTATGACCGGAATATCCATGATATTGAATACTTCCTCGAACTCATCACCATTGCATATTGCGAAAGGTTCACCCTGTTTTACTCTCTGCCTCGTATCCTCGAGCCATTCTCTCTGGTAAGCCCTTATCGCGTTAGCGGATTCTAGCTGTGCGGCACCTCTATCACTGGTCATAGCATTACCTCATATCTTCGATATCTCTAGTAGACTCACTGGCTATCCTGGATTTTTTCAATCAATTCCTCGATGCTGGCTTTTAATGGCTCTGGTTCAGATATCAGGTATGGTTGATTCCTGAAATAGACGGAAGGTATTCCCTTCTCTTCCAATGCCTTTGTCTTGCCAGGGATTTCCCAGATTTCAGCGGCATCGTGTCTGAAGACGTTGAAAACCACCCCTTGTGCTTTTGCCTCCACAACATTCTGCAAGCAATACTCTAATCTCCGGCTCATAGGATACATCCGGGAGCACGGTGACCTATTGTGATACCTGTCAGCAATGGCCTCAAACGGGTCGAGGGATGTATCAATCAGGACATCAGAGTATCGGTTGCCCCAGCAGTTATCATCGGCCACAACCGTGGCCCCACAGGACTCGATGATTTCAAATAGTTGAAGACTGTCCAGGGGGCTGCCTGAGACAAATAGTCTGGTACCATTTCGAGCAGGTAGCTTATCAGTACCATCCAGATATTCCTTGAGCAGTTTGTTGTGCTCCTCTTTAAGCATAAACATGGATGAGCCGATTATCTGGAGTGCTTCTACACCCGAGACGCAGGGTGGTTCGGCGGCTCTCAGGGCAGCTACTTTTTTCAGCAGCACCTTATTTTCGTTGGTGATAGCTATTACTCGAGACAATGCTTCGCTGGTAATCTTTTTCCCCGACCACTCTTCTAGCCTCTCCTTAAGCTCGAGCATTCGGTCACGATTGTAAAGCCCACCCGAAAAGAAGGTGGTATGAATACTGTCAAGGAAGAAAATTTCCGGGAGATGCAGGGAGGGGTCAGAATCCTTCAGCATAGCTATGAGCTGGTATAGGCGATGAATGGAGTCCCTAGTATGTGGAATAACCAGGTAGTCCAGGAAATCATATTCGCCGGTCAATAACATGTTGAGTATGGAATGTACGAAGTCCTCGCGGGCAGTGAATCTTGGTATAACGTTCTGTCTGGCTACGTCTGTCCTACCATGCGGGTCGCCGCTGAGCCTGATGGGGAATAGGCCAGCCGCCAGTATTATTTCCGCTGGGACGGCGTCACAGAAATAACCTACTACCTTCCCTCCGTTCCCCTTCCATTCCCTGGCAGCCAGGTCACGCTGCTGATAATGTCTTTGTATTTCCTCAAACGCTGACTCGCTAGTCAATCTTTCACCCCCACGCATACAATAACCTGCCCATGTTTATTTATCCGTGTTTTTAGGTTGAAACTGCCGCATTCAGGCAACAGGGGCGGGTGTGTCAATAACCAGTTTTACTACGTAATCTTGTGTGATTTTACTCTTTTCACCACTACCAAATCAATACCTTGGATAATATTTCACTAAGCCAGGCCCGCGAGAGTCATGGCGCTTCGATAACCACTTCGTTTCCTTCCCAACGGAACCGTGCATTTAGACCTGCACCTCGTGTGATTTTATCCATGTAGTCGAATACCTGCTGCCGTCTCTCGTCATTCTTGACTACCTCAGGTTGTCCCTGCTTGTTGACCAGGCAGGGCAGATAACCGACCCGGGAAATTTTGCCGTTATCTACGGTGCACTTGGCAATGATAGTGTGCTTGGCCTCAGGATGAAAAGGGTAGGTCGGATACTCGGGGTCAGGCTCAAAACCAAATAGCTCTCTCCTCCTCCTCGCCCAGGACTGAGGGTCCTGGTCAGGTTTGGGAGCCAGGCTTGGCAGCCAACATACAAAATTACACAGTCCGTGGAAGATTGCTTTGCCTTTGTATAGCTCAATACCTTTTAGTATATGATGATGATGTCCCAATATAAGGTCAGCCCCGGCGTCGATAGCCGCATAAGATATCTCCTGCTCATAATCTACCAGCTTTATCGGCGTGTGGACGATTCCCTTATGGAAAGAGACTACGAGGACATCGCAGAGTTCCCTGAGTCTGCTTATATCATCACGCATAGCTCTTATGCTTTGGGGCTTGGCGAAGGTGTAAACCGCGGGTGGGCCTCCGGGGTTGGCGTGAGCCAGTTCATAATAGGTAGCGACATCTATGTAGGCACATCCCGGCTTATCAACAGCCTCTCGTCTGGCAACCCACGTAGACCTCGGCCCGACGGTATTGTAAGACAGGAAACCAAATCGCGTACCGTTCTGCTTAAGAATAGTGGGGCTTGTAGCTTCGGTCCAGTCCATACCGGCCCCTACAAAGGCAATGTTATGCCCTCGTAGCCAGTTAATGGTATCCTCTACCCCGGCATCACCCGCATCATAGATATGATTACCGGCGAGTGTGACCAAATCAAAGCCGGCAGATACTAATGCGTTCAGAGTACTCGGGTCGCGACCCAAGGCCATAGCGTTGGCGTCCCTTGTGGTATAAGGGACCTCCAGCTGTCCGATCACCACATCGCCTTCTTTGAGTGTCGGTATTGTTAACGTAAAGAATGATTCGGCGTCTGGACCCAGAATTATATCGCCGACAGCCAGCATGGTCACTGTCTTATTATTCATGTCTCTGTCCTCCCTCTGTATTGGAAGTCAAAATAAGAACTCTATCAGCTATGGATTACCAGATTTGTGTCGTTATGCCTGCTGATAGAGTTGAAACCACACATGCCTCCATATCCCGTATACACCCTCGACATGCTCGCGTTTATAGACTAGCAGTGGTTTCTTCTCATCCTCTGGCACCTGTAATATAATCCAGCCCTCACGAGATTCGCCTGAGTGAAATATTGTATCGACCAGTTGTGGCTGTTGCAGGACAGTGGGAATCATGTATTCCGTCTGGCCGTCTGCAGAGACAGCAGCAAACTGGCCTTCCGTTAGTTTATAAGCCTCGTCATCTAACCCTCTTCCCCGACGGGAATACCCGAATCTAATACGAGCAAGAATATACTCGAAACCGACCTTCGGTGGCTCAGTGGAAACGCCCTGTACCTTGATACGTTCCCAGGCATCTTCCCCACGTACAATTTCCAGAAGAGTGATTTCTACGTCATAGATTGCCGGTGCCGAATAGGCATCACCACGTTCGATGGTGGTCTTTATACTCACCCCGACCGGGACTGCGCTGAGGTGAAAGCTGCCTGGTACCGGATTTTGGTTATTAACAGGAGTGTTGGTCATGCTCTTTCTCGTCTCCATTCTCCCTTCGTGTTATCGGCCTCTCTACCTCCAATCATCTATGGAAAAACTGCTTATGTAGCGCCAGTCTCCAGCCTGCCAGAAGTCGTTCGTTTTGCCACCTACTACCAGTACGCTGATTTCATCGGGACTTCGGTACCTGTTTATCAGCGTGTCCTCCGGTTGTTTTAACCACGAGGCATACGGTTCAATGTCCTTCTGGGCTGCTGGAAGACTGAAACCTTCCACGAGGTGATATTGCCAGAACTCCCCAAGAGTCAGCAGGGTATTATCGTAGCAGTACTGGCTGAGGGATTCCTTGGTGGGATAACCTTCTCTTACCAGGTCTTCGGCTACTATTGGGTCCAATAACAGGCCAAATCCGCTCTTGTAACCACCGGAGGGCAAGACCCAATTCGCCATATGGAGAATTGCCTCGTGCTTTTCTTTCTCATAGGTATTTTTCCAGTGCCAGAGACTGTACCCGTGGAAGAAACTGACCACGCTCTCCTCTGGCCTGAACCCTTTTTGCACATGGAAAGGTTGCCAACCGGTGGGCAAACCCTCCTCATTCTCAGCAAAGGTAGCATGGTTGTAGTTGAGGGTGTTACCCTGAGAACCCCAGTATGTCAGGTTCGGTACTCCTCCCCTGCCCAGGTTAATGGACATCAATGTAGCCACCCGGCCAATGACGGCATTGGCCTGATTGAAAGGACTCAGCGCACCGCATCCCGAATTCATCCCAATCTCGTTCCTTATTGGGCCGTTGACCACTATCATCCTGGCGAAAGACTGCGTGGAGGTGGAAATGGCCGCCACCCCGGATGCTGCCATTGCCAGAATAACCGGCATATATTCAGGTTTGGCCCCTGCCATTACCGCATTAGCGGCAACCTGCTCTACGGTAAAACTCCCCGCTTCATACCCGGCGCGTAATTCGCCAACCAACTCATCAGCTTTGTGGCTGGTTCCCTTGAGCATCTCGGCCACTCTTTCTTCGGTAGGAAGCACTATTGGGAGATAGTCAGTCATCCCATTTTCAAGGAAGAAGCGTTGCAGGTTTTCCTCGGAGTCCGGCCCTATCAGCCTCGGTACTGGCCTTTCTTCAAGATCGGTACGCTTATCATCCTCCGATAATGTGTCTGTCAGTGCTTCGATAATCTCATCGATAACCAGCCGGCTGCTTATCGGGTCAGTACCCTCTATATATTCCCGACATACTGGAGAGGGCACTCGCGAAATTGGATGGGGGACACAGGTAATTCGGAGACGGGGCTTTCCTACCAGCTTGGCATGCATTTTGGCGAGGGGGGCAAACACTTCGGTAACAACAGGCGCAGTAGGAACTCCTCGCTTTTCTAGCGTTGTGCAATGCGCGACGACCGCCGGCGCACAGGTGCTTCAGTGTCCGACCGCCACAATTGCAGCATCACCATGTCCCTGTATCTCGGCCCACAGCTTCGGGTCATCTTCGCCATAAGACCCGGCTTTGTCCCTGATTACGAACTGTGTATCGGGATATCTCTCAGAAAGCACATTGCGCATCTCTTCGATAAACTGGTGCGTATATGGCCAACGTACGTCCAAAATATATATTGTTTTTCCACCCAGAGAATCGAGACGAAGTGCCATAGGTGTTTGTTGCGTCGCAGGGAGTTGGCCTCTCGGGTTAATGACCGTATTCATCAGTCCATCACCTCTTTTAAGACTACAGGTAGTATGTCAAAGGGCCACCATTTCCAACAGAAGTGCTCTGGTCAGCTAAGTGGCCCTTTCCGTTTAGTAATATAACCACTCCAAGACAGCTTGTCAAAATAGCCCCCCTGTTGATTTTAGTCTGCTGTTTCCCCACCCCCACTATTTCTTGCCTGATGCCAGGTCACGACACGGGCCATAGCCTTGGCTAGCTGACGTGCTGAATAGAAAACGGGGAGTCCGGCTCCGGAGAATGCCTCTTGAGCAGCTAGGAAATTTTGCGTGCCGACAATGTCAGGAGGGCGCCGCAGCGCTAGCAGGACAGGCTTGCCGGTTGACCGCTTCGCCTCCAGCAGGGCGTTAGTTAGTTGCAGTAAGTTTGATGAGAGTCTACCACTGCTCCAGTGGCTGGCAGGATGAAAGCCAAGGTGATAGACAAACATGTGGATCTCTGGAAGCTTGCCAAGCCTGTTCAGTATTGCCGAGACACCTTCCACTGACATAAGAGACCTGGCATCAAGGGGGTTACCGAAGATACTACCAGCCAGAGGTAGAAACTCCCTCAGTTCTGTTCCTATCTCCTGGGGAAGGGGTGGTAAGCGGAGCCCCGCTTTTTCAATTTCGTCACCAGCCAGAACAGTGGCACCACCGCCGGTACCTACGACGGCAACACCGGTGCCGCGTGGGAGAGGACTGGCGAAGCGAAGTGTCACCACTACGTCTACCAGCTCCTCCATGTCATCTATCTGGATTATATTCAACTGTCGACACAGAGCATCGAAGACAGCCGCTGAACTGGTCAGACTGGCCGTATGACCATAGGCAGCCCTTCTTCCGGCCTCAGTTGTGCCGCCTTTATAGATTACCACCGGCTTTCGGGCAGCCGCCTTCTTCAACGCCTCTAGAAAGTGCCTGCCATCTTTAATGCCCTCTATGTAGGCACCGATGATATCGGTCTCAGGGTCCTGCGCGAGATATTGGAGCAACTCGCTCTCGTCCACGTCGAGCGCATTTCCGTAGCTAACTATCTTGCTGAAGCGTAGCCCCCTGGGGCGGGCGTGGAAAGGAAGGTCGTGGGCATTGCCACCACTCTGAGAGATGAAAGCAATCGTTCCCGGTTCCAGAGGCTTTCCAAAGGCGGCATTGGACAGGTGGCTTTTAGGGACGAACAAGCCCATACAGTTGGGGCCAATGATACGAAAGCCACCCGCTCTGGCCTTTTCTAGCATCAATCTTTCTAGCTCGGTGCGTTCCTTCTGTCCTGTCTCGCCAAAGCCAGCGGTGAAGAAGTGTACCGACCTGACGCCCTTGGCGGCACAGTCATCCAGCAAGGCCAGGGCCGACTCCGCAGGGATGCTAACCACGACGTGGTCCACTACTCCGGGGATGGCTTGGAGGCTGGGATAGCATGGTAGTCCAAGGACCTCGGTATGATTGGGATTAACGGGGTAGATAGCAGGGAATCCTGCTTCCTGAAGGCCTCTAACAAAAGCGGTGTTCCCCGTCGGGGAGGCGCCGACAACAGCCACACCACACGGGGAGAATACCTCTTCCAGCGAGGGCTTTTTGTCCTCCATTTTCATATTCCGTAGGACTCCTGGAGCAGGATGATGGGGTGGTCTGCCTTTTGCCCTGTGCCAGCCTCTATCTGCAGCTTGCAACCGCCACAGTCGGTTACTATTCGGTCGGTGGGATTTTCTTCTATTTCGCTGTATAGCTTATCGGCTATTTCTCGAGACAGTTTGTAGTTTTTTTTCTCATATCCATAAGCACCGGCCATTCCGCAGCACTCGCGACCGACATGGTTTATGGTTATGCCCGGGACTAACTTTAGCACCTCAACGCTCACATCGCCTATCTGTTGGGCCATCAGATGGCACGGGGTATGATAGAAGACGGTCTGGGGGAGAGATTTGAACCCCGTATCTAGCTGGCCCATTCTGTGCAGCTTCAGCAGGTACTCAGTGATATGGTAAATGTTCTCTGCTACAAGACTCGCTTGTTCGCTGTATAGTAATAGCGGATAGTCTCGCTTTATCATTCGACCGCAACTGGAGCAGGTGGTTACTATTGCATACCCGTCGGCAACTGCCTGACTGAGTGTTTTGACGTTGTATTCTAGGTTCTTGTATGCCCCTTTGGTGTTCCCCTTGGCTATCATTGGTAGACCGCAGCATACCTGGTCGGGAACGATAACCTGTACCCCATTTTTTCGTAATACCTTTACTGTAGCTTGTCCTGCCTCGGGGTAATAGTAGTTGGCAAAACACCCCGTATAGAAGACTACTTTTTTATCGCCAATCAGTTTCTCAGGCATTTTTTCTAAACCATTTTTTAAATGTGCGGGAATGGAACTTGGGTAGGGTGGCTTTCCTGTCGATGCCGGTGATTATCTCCATGGGGCTTCTTATCAGGCCATTATTCATGAGAAGGTTGGCCAGCGGGGCAAGGGGGGTACCGAGCCTGGCCAGTAGCTCCGGCCTTCCCAGTATACGGTGGTAAAACGACGGGCTGCGCTTGTTGACATAATCCATCTTCGCCTGCCACATCAGGTGAGGGAGGTCGATATCCAACGGACACTCCATGCGGCAGGCCTCGCAGTGCAGGCACACGTCAATAGAGTCGCTCCTACCACTGAGGAACTGGTTTAAGAAGTTCCGCGGGGTCCAGATATAATCAACGTTGGTAAAGGAGTGCTGGATTGGGCAATGTTGATTACATGCCCGGCAGCCAATACATAAGAACAGGTCCTCATATTTGACTTGCAGCAGGTTGCTTCTGCCGTTATCCAGGATAATTACGTGTAGTTCTCTGCTCTTATCGGATGGCAGGAGCCCCAGTTCGTCGAGAGACAGCGTTCCCTCTGATTTCGGTCCGATACCAAGCAGGGCGCTTTCCATACCGAAGATACCCATGCATTTAGTCTGGAAGATGGCATCCTTTCTGTCTTTGACTATCTTGTCCAGGCCTACGACCAGAAGAACCTTTTCGGCCTGTCTCAGGTCATTGTGTATATTGGAGAAATGCTCGAGGAAGAAGACGGTACAGTCCTCGGCTGAAATGGCGTTGACTCCCAACACGGCCAGATATTTCTTAGTGTCATTGGTAGGGTCAAGGCCAGCCGTCTTTATCGATACTTCGAATGTGCCTAAAAGATTTTTGTCCGATAAACGAGGAAGGTCCCAGTAATCAAGTATGCTTCTTTTCTCGACATCGAATTCGTTAAGGTACGAGTTGACTACTGTAAAGCCAGTGGCTGTCAGTTCCGGCCTCAATTCCTGGGCAACAATACTGGAGTTGTTGATAGAGACAACATTAAGTCCGTCTGAGACTCGGGTGATATATTCTACCGCTTCGGTACTATCTTGGGCTGATTTTACTTTTACCTGCGGGTATTTCTGTTTCAGATTATTCTTGAGCTCTGCAACGAACATGTCCAGATTGTTACGAGCGTATTCCCTTACCGCTCTTATTCGCCGCTTGATGTCATATATACTGATAGTTTCCGGGATGTGGGGTGTCCTCTGTCCTCCCTCGAATAGCTTCCGCGCCGATGAGTCCCTCTTTTCCGTCAGTTCGGGTTCAAGTATCCAGATAGGTAAATCTTTGTCCATTTTCTCACACTGCTAGGTGACGGGTAAGTATAACCAGGTCGTTCCATTCTTAGCCGAGTCTGGTACTAGACAGTCGATATTGCCTGGGCAACCTTTTGCATGATTTCTGATAGCTTATCTGCCGCAGTTACCTGCTTAGTGGTACTCTGCTGACTGGCATCCACATATTGTATCGCGTCCACCTCGCAGAAGTCGGCGCATAAGGGAGCACCATCGCACAGGTCGCACTTAATTATCCTTTTGGCCAGAACGTCGAATGACATGGCCCCGAAGGGACAGACAGCAACACACATCCGGCAGCCAATGCACGTATCATAGTCAACCACCACTCTGTTCAGCGTCTCGTCTCTGGAGAGAGCATTTACCGGGCACACCGCCTGACACGGGGCCGACTCGCACTGTTGGCAACTCATCGGGACGTAGCGTCCCTCCATCTCCCACTTAACTATTTTTATTCTGCTCCGGGCAGGATTGCTGACACCTTCGTGTTTTACCGAACAGACCAGCTCGCATAGTCGGCAGCCGGTGCACTTCTCGTAATCTATTACCAGAACCTTAGCCATGAAATAGTCCTCCTTAGAGTGAGTTACGGATGTTAAAGCATGTGGGATGGCTCATTTTCTATGCCCAGCTTTTGCAGAGTCTCTGGACGAGGGACTCCATTCTCGTCCCAGCCGTGATGTTGGTAATATTCATCTATCATCCTTTTGAACTTGTCTCTGTCTATCGTCCTACCTTGGATATTGGGGATACCAAGCTTGGTAGGCTCGTCGAAGTAGCGGTCAACCAGCCAGTCATGCTCTCTGGTCATTCCTTCGCGGATATTAAATAGCCTTTCTATGTTATAAGCCCTGTCGGCCACGTTCCAGATATCAAGTGGTGATAGCTCCAGGCCGGTATTGTAATAAAGCAGTTCGGACCATTCTTCAAAGCTGGGTAGGGTAGCACCGAGGAAGACGGTGTGGTACTTGCATATCCCAAGGCAATCTACAGCCTCATAGCACATCTCCTGCCATCGGACCTGCCATGGTTTACCTTCGTAGTCGTGATAGTCCGAGCTCAGGGGACCATCATATGGGACTGGCTGACTGTATATGCTGCGTAATACCGATTCCGGCAGGTGATACAGGTCAATGGCAGGTCGACTTCTCAGGTGATCGGCTCCCCTGGAGCCGGTGGCTATTCCCAGTGCCAGGGCTGGTGTCGCCCTCTCGTCCGAGTGGAGGTTGCTCATTCCCTTGACATGGATAAGGTATTTTATAGAGTCCTTGCCAATCTTCTCCGCTGCCCTAAGCGGTCCTTCGGCTAAGATGTCGCCCAGTCCCTGCCTTTTGGCAATACGGTGCACCATCTCGATGAGAGCCTCGTCATTACCAAACCTCAGTTCCAAACCATCGGTATCCTTGATGGTCAGGATTCCTTTTTCATAGAGCTCCATTGCCCAGGCAATCATACTACCTGTTTCCAGATTGTCTAAGCCGTAAATGTTCACCAGGTGATTACCTACCAGGATGGTGTTGGCGCTTCTGCAGCCGGGTTCCCCGGCAAAGGCTCCCTGTGAAGTGTACTCGGGCCCTTCATCGTAGACGCCGGCGTAGGGACCTTCGGGTATGATATATTTTGAACGACAATGGACCTGGCAGCCGAAGCATCCGGCCATACCGGTAGCGAGTTCTTCCAGAGCCTCAGGTTCGACTTCATCGGCGTTCTCAAGCTGGTTGAGCTGGAAATTTCTGACCCTGATAAGACCTTGAGTATTGGTCGCTCCCCAGATGAAGGGCGTCCCCAGTTTCCCCTGTGTTTGAGATACTTTGGCTGACGTAATCTGACTGATTATTTTCCTGTTGTACTCTAGAGCTTCTTCGGGGTGCTCTATCTTTATGTCCATAGTGCCCCTGACAGCTATTGCCTTGAGGTTCTTAGAGCCGAGAAGGGCACCCATTCCTGACCTGCCGCCGGCATCTTTCATGCCGGTCATAACGTTAGCAAACCTGACCAGCTTTTCGCCGGCCAGACCTATGGTGAGCACCTTGATATCCCGGTCACCCAGTTCTTCTCGTATAATCTGCTGGGTATCATGGACTGTCTGCCCCCAGATGCTTCCTGCATCCCTTATCGCAATTTCCCCGTTATTAATCCATAGATAGGAAGGCTTTTCTGCTCTGCCCTTTATTACGATATGGTCAAAACCAGCCCACCTTAGCTCCGGAGCAAAGAAACCGCCCATGTTAGCACTACCAATAAATCCGGTAAGTGGGGACTTACCACCGATATGGGTTCTGGACGAGGCTGAGGCCAGGGTACCGCCCAGAATCCCGGCACTGACAAACACCACATTATCCGGTCCCAGAGGGTCAATGCCAGGCTCTATATGGTTGTACATCAAATACATGTCAAGCCCTCGGCCACCAAGAAACAGCTTCCGTATTTCGATGGGGATTGGTTTCATCTTGACATCGCCTGTGGTCAGGTCAATGTAAGCTATCTGCCTATTTAGAGCCATGTCTATTCCCTCCCATCTTTCTCCTTGGCCGTAGCTTCTTCAGCTAGCCGCCGGTTTACATCCCAGACCGGGCCTCTTATTCTAGGAAAGTCAGGGGCTATCCATGAAATACGCCACTCGAAACCACAATGAGGGCACTTGTGTGTTTTCGTCCGTGTTGGTACGGTGACCCTTTCAAAGCAATTTAGACATCTAAACGCTCCGTAAGTCCTCCCTTTGGCTACGCTCTCTGACGTTGTTTCTTCGCTCAAAATGCAGTCTCCTTTCCTACCCTCCAGCAATCATCATCACTATATAAAGCTCGTCACCGTCGTGAACCGACTTAGCCAGCTCTTCTGGATAGGCGCTCTCTCCATTCACATACACTGTGACATAATCGAGTAATTTACCGTCTTTGGCAAACAGCCCCTCTTTAATATCGGGGAACTGAGCGACCAGTTGCTCGAGGCACTGACCGACGGTGCTCCCACTGGTCTGTACTACCTCCTGTTCGTTGGTTAGATGACGTAAGCTGGGATGAATATTTATACTAATACCCACTCTATTTTCTTTAACCGGACTCCTTATTAATGGACTAATACTTCATTGCCATCCCATTTATACCGAGCGTTTAGACCGGCCGCTCGGGTTATCTTGTCCATATATTCGAAGGCCTGTTGTCCCATTTCGTCATTCTTAAGTATCTCAGGTTGTCCCCGTTTGTTTATAAAACAGGGAAGGTAACTTGTCTGAGATATTTTACCATCACCTATGGTGCACTTGGCGATAATTGTCTGCTTTGCTTCAGGGTGAAAGGGATACGTTGGGTACTCAGGGTCCGGAGCAAAACCGAATAATTCCTTTCTTCTTATGGCCCACTCATCGGAGCTCTGGGCCTTATCGGCTGAGAGAGCCAGAGTAACGGTAACAAAATTGCACAGGCCGTGAAATATCGTTTTGCCTTTGTACTGCTCAATTCCCCTGAGTATGTGAGCATGATGTCCCAGAATCAGGTCGGCCCCGGCATCGATAGCGGCATACGAGACCTGTTGTTCGTACATGGCCAGCTTGCTTGGTACATGCCCGATGCCCTTGTGCAGAGCGACAACCAGAACATCACAAAGGGGCCTTAGCTTCTGGATATCCTGTACCATTAATTCCAGGCTTTTAGGCTCAGCAAAGGAGTATATCGTCGGAGGACCGCCGGGGGTGGCGTGGTCCAGTTCGTAATGCGTGATGATTCTTACGTAGGCACACCCCGCCTTTTTATTGGTTGCCCAGGACTCCTTGGGCCCAACGCAATTATAAGATAGAAAACCAAAAGTCGTTCCATTACGCTCGATGATGGCTGGTTGTCTGGCCTCGTCGATGTTCATTCCGGCGCCGGTATAGGCGATACCATAATTACGTAGCCCAGCTATCGTATCCTCTATTCCCGGCGCACCTGAGTCCCAGATGTGGTTGCCGGCCAGGGTAATCACGTTGAAGCCGGCAAAGGGCAGAGCGCTCATGTTTTTCGGGTCACAGGGTGGAGAAGGTACGTCAGTCGTTGAGCAGACACTACGGTCGGTAAAGACGACTTCCCCCTGCCCAACCACGACATCCGCCGACCTTAATACTGGCGCTACAAACTCGAAATAGGTCTCTGCCTCTGGTTGGTCGAGGATTAAATCACCTACCGCCAGCAGTGTTAGTGTCTTGTCAGCCATCCCTCATGTTTCCCCGTTAATCCTGTTTGATTCTACGATAAAAGTCGTCTGGCATCAATACGGCCGGGTATATGAGCTCTTATCCTCCGGTATGCACCACTAGCCCGAAAGACTCGACAATCTTCTTTAATTCTGCCATGTGTTCTTCGCTGGAAGGTGTAATGGATACCGGATTACCCACCTTTTCCAGGCTGTCATATTTACTCTCACCGAGCTTATGATAAGGCAGGAGATGAACACTTATCGCATCCCCCAGTTCAGTCGTTATGAACCTGGCTGTTGCCTCTATGTTTTCAACAGAATCGTTGTAGCCCGGTATTATAGGTATCCGGGCAATAATGGGGATGGACAGGTCATGATGGATTTTTTTAACATTATCCAGTATCAAATCGTTTGATACCCCGGTATATTTCTCGTGTTCTACCGGGTCCATATGTTTGAAATCGTACAGCACTAGGTCAACATGTTCCAGCACCTGCTTCACGGTTTCCCACCTGGCATAGCCACAGGTATCGATGGCGGTATGTATACCGCCATCCTTACAGAGCTTGAGCAGGTTAATAGCGAACTGGGGTTGGGCTAATGGTTCACCGCCGCTGAGAGTGACGCCGCCCCCCGACCTCTGGTAGAATATCGAGTCTGCGGCCACTTCTTTAAAGACCTCCCCGGCGGTGACATATCTCCCTATGAGATTTCTGGCCTCATTGGGACATACCTCGGTACACTTTCCGGTACCCTGGCAGAGCTCCCGGTTCGTACTCGAACGCCCCTCACAGATTTCGATGGCCCCATTGGGGCAAGCCTGAACACATTTCCCACATCCGGTGCATTTCTCGCTATCAAAGAAAATTTCCGGCTGCAATACCTGCGACTCAGGGTTCTGGCACCAGAGGCAACGTAACGGGCACCCTTTCAAGAAAACGGTGGTCCTGATTCCGGGACCATCATGAATGGAGTAAGTTTGTATATTGAAAATCACGCCTTTGGTGGCTGCTGTTTCATTGTTATCCATTATATTGTCTTCAGTCTGTAACACAAAAGACGCCTTCTGTGGAGTGACAGCAGCTTGTTTTGATACCGTTACGTTCACAGAAACGTCAGATACAAAGCCTCCTTCATCACCCCTTCCAGTACTTCTCCCTTAGCTCGCGTTTTAGGATCTTACCGGTAGGATTCTTGGGCAGGGAATCCATGAACTCCACCGACTTTGGCGTTTTATAGCCAGCGATTCGCTCTTTGCAGAAAGCAATTAGCTCTTCAGCGCTGGTAGTTGTTCCCCTCTTCGTGGCTACTATGGCGTGAACCTTCTCTACCCAGTACGGGTCGGGAATACCGATAACAGTCGCCTCCAGAACCGCAGGGTGCTGGTATAGGACCTCTTCCACTTCTCTCGGATAGACGTTCTCCCCACCGGAAATAATCAGGTCCTTTTTCCGGTCGACAATATAGATATAGCCCTCTTCATCATAGTAGCCCACATCTCCGGTATGAAGCCAACCGTCGATAATGCTGGCGCGGGTATCGTCTGGCTTGTGCCAGTATTCGACCATGATATGCTTGCTCTTTACTATTATCTCACCCAATTCACCCAGCCCAACATCATTACCTTCGTCATCCACGATTCTGACCTGGACCCCGACATCTGGTCGGCCAGCCGACAGGAGTTTCTTCTGTTCCTCCTCCGACCCATACATGGCATTGTGGTCTTCTCTCGACAGGTGGGAAATGGCTGGTCCGCTTTCACTCTGGCCATACCCCTGTGCAAAAACAGGGCCGAAAATCTTCATGCCTTGCTTCAATACCTCAAGAGGCATAGGTGAACCGCCGTACCACATGAGCTTCATAGAGCTGATATCGTACTTACTCGCATCAGGCAGCCCGAGCATAGCTACAACATGGGTCGGTACCATCATCATGTGGGTTGCCTTCTCATCCTGGATGGTCTGCAGTGTAGTTGCCGGGTCAAAGGATTTCAGGATAACGTTGCATCCGCCAACGTAAAGGAAGGCACGCAGGATGGTGTCCCCGGCGATGTGAAAGAGAGGTGATATCTGGATGTGACGGTCGTCGCTTTGCAGGCCCATGTTAATGACCAGCGTTTTGGCGTCTTCTACGATACAGCGGTGAGTGTACAGGGCGCCACGGGGCAAACCGGTAGTGCCGCTAGTGTAAATGATACTGACGGGATCGTCCTCGTGCACCTGGACATCGGGCTCGTTGCCCTCATGTGATGCCAGCAGGTTATGGTGGGCTATCATATTGGGAGCAGCACTTCCGAAAGAGACGAAATTCCTGACCTTAGACACGCGCGACCTGATAGAACTGACCACTTCTGCTAATTCAGGTCCCGCAAAGAGAGTGTTGGATTCTGAATAGTTGATGGTGTAATCCAGCTCATCTCCCGTTAGGCGGGGGTTAAAACGTGAGGCAATGAATCCTCCCTTCATCGCTGCCCCGTATACCTCGACACAGTCGAGACAATTCCAGGACAGGATGCCGAGTACATCCCCTTTCCTCACGCCCATCTCATGTAAGGCATGAACCAGCTTGTTCAGTCTCGTATTGAACTCAGAGAAGGTTATTCTAGTATCGCCATATACGAAGGCTTCTTGGTTTGGATAAAGCAGTGCATTTCTGTAGATAATATCTGCGAAAGTGCCGGCGTTATAACGGGACAGTTCTTTCAATAATAGCCCTTCTGACAAAGGTCATCACCTCCTATAGTAGTGGATAATGCGGGAGATAGTATGACACCGTGGCTTCAATTTGCATGTTAATTAAGTACAAGGCCAGGGAAAATATCTACTATAATATAATGCACAAAGTGGTCTGTGTCCAATTGTGACAAAGATACTCAATTTATCTTATACTGGGTTGACTCCAGACATACGTGGGAAAGGGGAATCACATGGTAAATAAGGCTGACGATTTGGTGCTGTATGCTGTTGGTGATGTAGCTCCCTACAGGGAAGACCCCAGCTCTATATTTCAGCGTGTTGCGGCTACTCTCGGACAGGCTGACATTGCTTTCTGTCAGCTCGAAATCAATCTGACTCACCGTGGGACACCTCTGCCGCAAGCCAGGCTTGCCATGCGGGCTGACCCGATAACCGCTCAGGCAATTAAAGAGGCTGGTTTTAATATCGTATCTTTTGCGAGCAATCATTGCATGGACTGGGGCCGTGAAGCCTTTTTTGATACCATCAATGCCCTTAGAGAGCAGGGCCTTACGGTCATAGGTGTGGGCAGCAATATTGAGGAGGCTCGGAAGCCGGCATTTGTTGAATGTAAGGGAACGAGAATAGCCTTTCTGGCTTACAACACTATCCTGCCACAGGGGTATTGGGCTGAGATAAACCGTCCGGGTTGCGCTCCCATGAGGGGTTTCACCCTATACGAGCAGATTGAGCACGACCAGCCAGGGACACCGAGTCGAACACATACCTTCCCTCACAAGGATGACCTGAAGGCGATGGTGAATGATATCAGGCAGGCAAAGTCTCAGGCCGACTTAGTCATCCTATCCATGCATTGGGGAATTCATTTCATCCCGGCCGTGATAGCCGACTACCAGAGGGAGGTTACCCGAGTGGCGATTGACGCCGGGGCTGACCTGATACTGGGACATCATGCTCACATCCTCAAGGGTATCGAGGTCTATGCTGGTAAGGTAATCTTTTATAGCCTCTGCAATTTTGCTCTGGACCTGTCTCCAACCAAGGAAATCCTGGAAAGTCCGGGGCATAAAGAAATAAGTGTACTTAACGTTAACTGGCAGCCAGACCCCGAGTACCCCACCTATTTCCTCCCCCCTGATTCGAGGAAAACGATGATTGCCAAATGCGTTATCTCTAATAAAGAGATAAAGAGCGTTTCTTTTCTACCCACCTATATAAACAAACAGTCTCAGCCGGAGATTCTAAGTTCGCAGGATGAGCGGTTCGATGAAGTGGTCGGTTACATGGAGGAGATTACGCGGGACCAGGGGCTCAACGCCAAATATGTTATCGAGGGTGATGAAGTACTCATTCAAGAAGCTTGATACAATTGACGAAATACGCTCTTGTTAGCAACCTGCCGTTCGTTTAAAAACCTTCCTTTTTCCCCTTTGATTTCTCCCGTTCACAGTGCTATCATTGGCGCACTCCACCCGAAATCGACTCGGGAGGTGGGTGATGAAAAGCAAAACCCTGTCGTTATTTCTTAGCTGTCTTGTTGCATTGACTCTGGTAGCGTGGTCTTGCGGCGGGACGAAACCTGTAGATGGTCAACAGGAAGAGGAAGAGGAAGAGGAGGAAGAAGAAGTAATAGAAAAGGAGCCATTAATAGTTGTCACATTGATGTTGGTGGCGACTATAGTAATCCCACGGCAATAACAGTTGGGCAAGAGGGTATTTGGGTAGCCAATAATTTAAGCTATGTTGTGATGATAGACCCTGAATGGAACGAGGCCGTGAAACAATCGGCTCGCCTTGGTGCTTTTGATGTTGCAGTAGGATATGGCTCTGTCTGGTTTACGTGCGTCGATGGGAATTATCTTGCACGCTGTGATTTAGGTGAAAATACATGCGAACAAATAGATGTTGGTAACGCCCCTGCTGGAGTAGCTGTTGGTGAGAATTCCGTCTGGGTAGCCAATAGCGATGATGGCACTATTTCAAGGATTGACATTGAAATAAATGAAGTTGTAGAAGACATTTATATTGGTTGCAGTGGCTTATTTGATGTTTTAGTTACTGAGGGAGCCGTCTGGGTGACTACATTTACTGGAAACTGTGTATACAGGATTGACCCCCAGACGAATCAAGTTGAAGGAGAAGCAATTCGTGTGGGTGCAAGCCCTGTTCGCTTAACATTTGGTGACAACTCGGTATGGGTTTCAAATTCCGACGATAATGCGATATCAGAGATTAATATTGAAACTAACCAAGTTGTACAGACAATCCAGGTCGGAAATAATCCTTTCGGAATTGCTTTTGGTAAAAGTGCAGTGTGGGTAGCAAACCGTATGGATGGAACAGTGTCAGTGATTGACTCTCGTACTAAAGCACTCATTTATACAATAGATATTCCTGGTGATCCTATAGATATCGCATTTGGTGAAGGTTCTATATGGGTACTGTGGGTAGATGAAAATTACCGAGCTAAAGTATCACGAATTGATTCTTAAGACGGATGCATTGACTATTACAGCCGACCACGTTCCGCTTTCCACGGGTTTGTGGTACAGTGTTACCGCTAAGGCGTAGTGAGTACCGTGGTGTGTATTGTGTGACATATTTTGAAAAAGCCTGACCGGGGACTCTAGTTAAGGTAGAGACGATGTAGAAACACAGGCTAGAGATACGCTGTAATCTCTCCGATGTTCCCGACATTCTCCAGGTGCAGAATCATTTCCACTAGCTTGCTGAGGTGTTCACTCGAAATTTGTTTTGCCGAATGTGCAGCGCAATCCATAAACTTCTTGACCAGTAGCTCTTCGCTTATCGGATTGTTGGGGTGGCCGTAGGCGAATTCTGGTGTTTTCAGGCGGAACACCCCCTGTTTGGACTTTAGCTCGACCATGCCCTCTTTAGCTTCCAGATTACTGTCTTGCTCGTAAGTTGTCTTCCGGGCGACCTCGAGCACCTCCGGGTCTGCTATAGCTTCCGGGGTGAAATGTTTCAGGGCAACTTCCCTGCAGACCGAGGCCAGAGCTACCACGAAGGGTATACTGAACTTGGCATCGATGGCTGTTTTCGGACACTGCTTGGTTTCCAGAGGTTCGCAGAGAGCCCTGGCAAGCGGGCTTGGGCCAATACCAAGTTTTATATACTCGATGTCAGCCGGCTTAATATCATGGGTATTCATAATCTGGAGTGTCGCTTCTAGGAAGTAATGAGTACCGCGGCAACTCGGCCACGGCTTGAAGCTGACATTGGCGCCCTCGAATATTTCGCCGAGTCCATCTGTCAGTGCCATGAGGTCGTAGTTTTCTCTCGCATATAGCCGGAAAAGACCGGCTTCGCCTTCTATCGGTTTCTCAAAGCCAATGACGCCTCTTTCGGCGAGCTGTGCCGATAACACACCTGCCTTGGCGGAGAAGGCATCCCTAATAGACCTGACCAGCGAACGGTCACTGTGGGTGAGTTCGGCACTACACGTTGCCTGACAGAGGGTCAGAGAAAGGGCATCCAGTATCTGCTCCGGGCTCAACCCCAGCAGCTTACAGGTTGCGGCGGTAGCTCCGAAGGCACCGAGAATTGGGGGCGTATACCAGCCATATTGAATGGGGTCCTCTGTCAGGGCAAGACCGAGCCGGCAGGTAATATCGCTTCCGAGAGCGAGCGCCGTGATGAGCTCTTTCCCGCTTACGTTCCCGATAGATTCAGCTATTGCAAGGGCAGCCGGTATCGCGGCGGCGTTGGGATGGGTAAGTGCTTTATCATGAGCGTCTTCAAAGTCCAGCGCATGTGCCATGGAACCATTGGCAAATGCGGCCATAGACGCTGTTACCTTGGCATCAAATCCAATGATTGTGCTTTCTTTTTTATCGCCTTCGGCTACAGCCAGGTCGACAAATTGTCGGCAACCTTCACCCATAGTACCAGCAGCCAGTGTCACGCCCAGTCCATCAAGAAGGCTCTTTTTTGTGATGTTTACAGCACTATGAGGAATGTCGTCGTAACGGATGTTGGAAATGTGCTTTGCCAGTACTAGAGACTCATCCATTATTTATGAGGCCCCCTGGTACTCTGTCCGCGCGATAATCTCATCCTGTATTACTTTACCCAGTTGCACGAAGTAGGCACTATAGCCGGCCACTCTGACAACCAGGTCGCGGTAGTCCTCTGGATGCTCTTGCGCCTCTATTAGTGTCTCCTTGCTGACAACATTGAACTGAATGTGCTTCCCACCCAGGCTGAAGTAGATCTTTATCAGGTCAGCCAATTTCTTCAAGTCTTCTGTCGTCTGTAGTGCTGAAGGGTGGAACTTCATGTTCAGCAGGGTAGCCTGGTAGGGTGCCTGGTCTATCTTTACTGCGCTTCTAATCACCGCCGTAGGTCCGTGAGTATCCCGGCCTCGCATGGGTGACATGGTACCGTCTGCCAGGCACTCACCGGCATACCTACCATCGGGTGTAGCACCGGTTAGTGCTCCTCCAGGCCACTGTGCCGAAATTGAGATGCCGGTCGGTTTGTTTTTCCCACCGAAGATAGTGTCAAATGTGACTGCCGTATCCGCCCAGAACCGGTAGAGTTCTCTGGCTATTGAGTCGACATAACTATCGTCGTTCCCGTATTTAGGCGCTGCCAGGCACATCCTCCGGATTTCCTGGTATCTATCTCCCTGCCAGTCTGCGGCGAGGGCGGACTTCAGCTCTTTCATGGTAACCTTCTTATCATCGAAGACGAGCTTTTTTATCGATGCCAGCGAGTCCGCGACGTTTATCATGCCAACTGCATTGAGCACGGCCGCATTCTCAAGGGGCAGGGTGCGGTCAAGGATGTCCTTACCTTCCTCGATAGCGTCAATCATCAGTGAGGAACGGAACGGGTCCGGGAATAGTTCAGCGTTTACTCGCAGGTGGATATTGTTCCCTTCCGCCGCCATACTCATAAAATGGGCAAGCTGCTTCTTAAATGCTTGCATCACATCATCAAATGACTCGAAGCTTTCAGGGTCTCCGGTCTTGAGTCCGACCTGTTTGCCCGTGTTCGGGTCGATGCCGTTGTGCATGAAAATATCAAAGACCAGCGGAACAATAAACATGTCGTAGGCCCCAATACGAGATTGCCCAACAATATTCACATCAAGACATCCCGTCATTATATAGTCCCGTGCTGTCTCAAGGGGAACACCTTCGCTAAGCAAGTACTCGATGTAAGACTTGTCTCCGATAAATGCCGGCATGCCAATCCCTGTCCTGACTACTTCCAGGGCTTTCAACATGAGAGGTTCGGGGGTTTCCTCATGGACCCTGACTGTTATGGTGTGGTGGGGGGTCTGACACCTTAGCGCTGCCTCAAGAATGAGGTATGAAAGCTCATTGGTAGCGTCCTTGCCCTCAGGCGTTACCCCACCAATGGTGAAGTTGTGCCATTTGGCTATCCCCGCATTTTTCTGTCGATTAAATCTACCCGAAGTCCGGTTTATCTGCATATCTTTTATCCGCAGGCATTGCAGTAACTCAAGAACTTCTTCGTCAGTAATTCTTCCCCCTTCTTTGTCTTTCTTATAGAACGGGTACATATACTGGTCAAACCTGCCTGCCGCAGCAGTGGTGGACGGATTTATCAGCAGGAAAGTGAACCAGAACGACTGTATGGCTTCATAGAAAGTCCTGGCCGGGTTGGCTGGCACCCGGCGGCACGTTTCCGCTATCCGTTCCAGTTCCTTCTTTCGTGTCGGGTCTTTTTCTTTGGCTGCCATTTCTGCCGCCAGGCCAGCAAACCTGTTAGCGAAATGAATAATAGCCTCGTTAGCAATAACTACAGATTTGAGGAAATCCGCCTTTTTAAAGGCATCGGTACTGGTAAATCTTACGTTCTTTAGCTCTGCCTCTGCATCTTTTACTATTTTACTGAGACCTTCATTGAGTACCTTGGCGAAGTCCACTCCAAATAAGTAAAAACCCGGTCCCAGCCCCATGCCACCCTGGGCATAGCCTCCTCCACTTCCCTCTTCCCGACTTTTCCATGGCGGAAGGGCTACTCCCGATTGCTTGAATGGCCACAACCTATCTTCGTCGAACATTTCTCCTGACCTGCCGACAAGGGTTCTCGCCTTCCAGTACTCGTTCATCGATATTATCGCTGATTCATCCTCGACGGAAATTGTGTAGCCCTCTTGCTTAATCGAGTCTATTTCTTCCTGAGACCAGATACCGTAGTCGTAATCAATTTCCAGTCCCATCGGTCTGCTGGAGGCATTACCGACGATAAGCTCACCGTCTTCAATGAAAATCGATATCTTATCCAATGTGTTAGCTAAGGCCTTGGCTCTCCTGATTATTTGAGGTTCGCCCTCCGTCTGTTTAAATGATTCTGTGAGGAGTCGGGCTTTTTCGGAAGAGATTGGCAAGCTTTCTACCTGAAGTCCCTCTCTGAGTTTCGCTATCCTCGGGTTCACCATTGCCTCCTGACCAGGATGATAATAGTCTCATTTCCACTGGTCGTCGCCTCGGTCGACGAGCATAACCTCACTTGATAATATAAGTATAACACGGAGGAGCATGCCTTGCTCGCATCAATAAACACCGTACGATGTGCTTTTAAAAGTGGTAGAGTGGTATACTCTGAGTAGATATGTGGTGACTGAGCTGAACAAAGATTTCGCGATTGTAGCCGGGAGGTAGCAATGAACGACAGAGTAAAGAAACTGAAGGAATGTATTGACTTGGAGAAATATCCAATCTGTATTGAAAGGGTTCGGTTAATTACAGAGTCGTGGAAAGAGACAGAGGAACTGCCGCGAATTCTAAGGTCAGCGAAAGCGTTCGCCAACTACCTGGACAAGAGGACCATCTTCATCGACGACGGCGAACTCATTGTAGGTAACGTGGCAGCCAAACCATGGGGCCTTGAGGCTGCCTGCCCAACATGGCCTGAGGAAGAAATGGTCGGGCTTAGAAAACAAGGGTTAGTACTTTCTGACGAGGATGAAGCTGAACTAAGGTCGTTGGATGATTACTGGAAGACCAGAGCGGCGAATCTCAATTTCAGAAGGGGATCCTTGTACGACGACGAAAGGTTGTGGCCTTTCATCAAATCGGGAATTCTCCTCCCACCATGGAAAAAGAGAGAAGAAGCACGCGGATATGGTGCTGCTGGAAGTGGTTGGGGTGCGTCGTCCGGTGTCGGCGCTGCGCGAGGCTTGGACGTTCCGGACTTTGCGATAGCAATCGATAATGGTCTCAATAAAGTAATAGGGGATGCGGAAGAAGAGCTGCGAAACCTGAGATTTATGGGTGCTGAATCTATAGAGAAGGCATATTTTCTAAATGCGGTAATCATTGCCAGCATTGCTCTTGTTCGCATCGCCGGAAGATTCGCTGACCTGGCGGCAAAAATGGCAGCTAAAGAAAAAGACCCGGTACGAAAGAAAGAGCTGGAGAGGATAGCGGAAACGTGCAGTTGGGTACCGGCTAATCCACCAAGGACGTTTTACGAGGCGATGCAGTCCTTCTGGTTTATCTGGGTAACGATTGCTGGAGGAACTACAGCCGGCGGCAGGTTTGACCAGTATATGTACCCGTACTACAAGAAGGATAAAGAAGAGGGCAGAATCACCGACGAAGAAGTGCTGGAGTTACTGGAGTGTCTTCGAATTAAGGTTATGCAAGTAAACGGTATTGCGGGCGGCCAGATGCAGCGTGATAAGTGGGCAGGAATGGCCAGGTGGAACAACTGGGTAATCGGTGGGGTAACGCCCGATGGCAAAGATGCTACCAATGAGCTGTCCTACTTGATTCTCGAAGCGGCCAAGGACTGCCAGACCCCTCACCATACTGTAACAGTCAGGGTCCATGAAGGGACACCTGATGAGCTTATGCTCAAAGCACTTGAGGTGGTAAGGACTGGTGTTGGGATGCCTGCCTTCGTTGGTGACAAGTCTTATATCGAGTATTTTGTTAACCAGGGCGTCCCGCTTGAAGAGGCGCGTAATTACGCTTTGGGTGGATGCCTTGAAGGTAATGTACCGGGCAAATCAGGTAGTACTATGGCCTACGGCATGTTCATTGTGCCTCTGGTCTTTGACGTTTTTATGCACAATGGCATTGACCCGAATACCGGGGACCAGGTCGGCCTCAAGACTGGTGACCCTGAGAGCTTCGAGTCATTTGATGACTTCATGGGAGCATTTAAGAAACAGCTTGGCTATTTTATGAGTATGGCGGCAGAGGAACACAATATTCTGTTGAAACACCTGAGTTACCTCCAGGCTTCTCCCATCGCCTCTATACTTTTTGCCGATGCCATCAAGGAAGGGAAAGATATCTTTAACCGCACTTTACCGCTTGAGAATGGGGCATGCTTGAATGCGGTTGGCATGATAAACGTCGCGGACTCAATGGCGGCCGTCAATAAGCTTGTCTTTGATGAAAAGAGGGTACCCATGAGGGAGCTGAAGGCTGCCCTCGCGGCAGACTGGCAGGGAGATGGATACGGAGAAATGAGAAAGCTGTTTCTGGCAGCACCCAAGTTTGGAAATGGCGATGAGTATGTAGATTTGATTGCCGGAGAACTTTATAAGTTTTGGACTGATACAGCGGTAAGTTTTCATACAGTTTGGGGAGGGACAATAAAGCCAGCGGGCGTCTCGATCACAGCGCATGGGCCAGGTGGTTCCCTGGTTGGTGCTACTCCCGATGGTAGATATGCTGGAGAAAACCTGGCTGATGGTACAGTATCGGCCGCGCAGGGTAAAGATACTCATGGCCCGACGGCACTGATTAGAAGTTGTGCCGCAGTAGACCAGACACCCTTCCAGTCAACATTGCTGAACGTGAAGTTCCATCCATCGGCGTTGCAGGGGACTGAAGACTTGAGAAAGCTGTCCGACTTGATAAAGACCTATTTCAGCATGAATGGCAAGCATATTCAGTTCAATGTTATCAGCAGGGAGACATTGGTGGAAGCTCAAAATAACCCGGAGAAATATCGTGACTTAATTGTAAGAGTGGCTGGTTATAGTGCTTACTTTGTACAGCTAACCAAGGCAATTCAGGATGATATCATATCCCGGATGGAATACCATTCTACATGAAGAAGGCAGAAGCGGAGGGGATATTACCCTGAGCGCTATTTCCAACCTATTTCTTTGCAGGCTCAAAGGCGAAGAATACCCTCTCGGCCATTATGGTCTCCCGCCTGATTTCAATAGGATGGGAGGGAACCTCAAATACCACCAGCTGGACTTCGTCACCTTCTTTGAGGCTTTCTGGGGGGCAGTTTATTACCCGGCTGAGCACGTGTCTGACAGGACTCCCCTCACCCAGGTCAATCCAGGCATCAATTAGTGGTGGCTCGAAGCATATCGGGACGCCTCCCAGCTTCTCCACGACGGCTTTCACCTTCCCCTTCTTCGGTAGCTCGATCCACTGAAGCTCATCAGAGTAACACTCCGGGCATATCACGCGAGGTGGATATGACTCCCGTCCGCATTGCTTGCATTTGGTTGTGGTGAACTTACCTTCACGAAGGTTCTCATAGAATGTATGAATCCGGTTGAACTCCTTGGCCTCTATCGGCCACAGGTCGAAAGTAGGGGAATATCGTCCCTCTAAAAAAGGTATCCCTGATACCGCCATTGCCTGCCTCCTCTATTTCCTCGGTTCTCTGCTGTAGATGACAATTGTATGCTCCACGTTGACGCCGCTCAGGTTGTGAGTAAGGCCAACCGCAGCATCTTCAATCTGATTGGTGGCTCTTCCCTGGAGTTGCTTCAGAATCTCCATAGCCTGACGAATCCCGGTTGCACCAAAGGGATGCCCGCAGGATATCAGACCACCATCGGTGTTCGCGGGAATACTGCCCCCGATCTTCGTCTGACCTGATTCCACGAAAGGCCCGCCTTCACCCTTTGGACAGAACCCCAGTTCTTCTAATTCGATAATCTCAGAAATGCTGAAACAATCATGTACTTGAGCGACATCGACTTCTTTAGAGTCTATCTTGGCTCTCTCATAGGCCTTTTCGGCTGCCAGTCTCAGGTGTGGCCAGTCTCCCAGGTGGTCCCCCGGCCAGTTGGCAGTTACGCTGTGCAGTGATGTTTGGGCCCCTCCCAGGATATAAACGGGGGGTCTATCGCTGAGCTCTTTTGCTTTTTCCTCGGAGGCAATAATTACGGTTGCCGAGCCGTCGCTCAGCGGACAGCAATCGTACAGATTAAGAGGTGCGGCTATTTCAGCAGCATTAAGGACGTCATCCATCGTCAGTTGCCTCTGGAAGTGACCTTTTAGATTGCTGAAACCATAGTCGTAATTAATTATCGATACTGTCCCAAACTGTTCCCTTCTGGTGCCGTAGTATTTCATATGCTCCTTGGCAGTCAGGGCAAACCATATCGGAGGAGGACCGATGCCCTGCGGAGAGTCCCAATCATGGTCTATGGCAGCAATTTCGTCATACTGCACCTGCCATCTCTCGGGGGTATAAAGCTTTTCGCCGCCTACTACCATCACTATGTCGGACATCCCGCTCTCTACGAGTCCTGTTGCTAGGAGAATTCCGGTGCTTCCACTGGCACACAGGACATCTACCCTGGCACAGATTGATGTGGGTTTTAGTCCCAGTCTCTCAGCAACAACAGGAGCCGTGTTGGCCTGGACCGACCGTCTTCCCACGAAGGCAGAGGCAAAAAGCAGGCCGTCGATATCTTTTGGCTTCAGCCCGGGGATATCATCGAGGCATTCCTTGGCTGCTTCCTGAACCATGTCTATATAGCTTGCCTCCCTGACACCCCACTTGCACATGCCACCTCCGACAATACAGGCGTTCCTTTCGGTCATTTTTACCTCCCATAGTAAGAATTTACTGAATCAAAAGAGGTCATCTAGCTCCTGATTTCCTTCGGGCATTTGGCCATGCTCGGCAATGTATTGCTGCAAGAGCTGGCTCTCTCGCTGGGTGTACATTGGCTCCTCTTCGTAGGCGAAGTAGCAGGCCGTTTCACGTAGCTCTAGCTGTTCCTCAAGCTCCTGACGCAGGTTCATGGCTCCTTTTATATAAATGACGTTCTCCTGTTCATCCAGCAGCCGATAGACTCCCTCCGACTCAGGCGCCTGATTTACGTTTTCAAGGTTGAACTCTACCCATAGCTTTTGCTGCGGGGGTAAAACGGGTTTGGAAATACTGGCTCTCAGGTTACACCTGAGGCAACGATTACTCTCAGCCACTGCCTGCTCGGCATCCAGAGAAAGCTCCACTGTCTCAAAAGAACACGCTCGCTCTTCAGCAGGGAGAAGAGGAGGATTTATTCTGGCTTTTTCTGCAAAGCTCTCTATCCGACCCAAATAGGATGGGACTTCTTTGTCGCTCAGGTCTTCTTTCAGGATACCTCCCCCACCAAGGTATTGGTCGATTGAGATGGCTGCTCTCCTGCCGGTAGCAACAGCTTCGATAACTGAAGCAGGACCAGTTAAAGCGTCACCACTGACGAATACCTCTTTCAGGCTGGTCTCTGGATATTCTGGAGAGGCCTTTACTGTGCCCCAGCGGCTGAGCTCGAGTCCATTTTTCTCGGCAAACTGGCAGTCAAGTGCTTGACCAATGGCAAAGATGACTGTATCGGCTTCTAGGGTGTGCTCCGAATCAGGCACCGTCTCCAGGTGGAGCTTTCCGTTTTCATCGAACTCCACCCGTTTTACCTGGAGACATTCCACGCCCTTAACCCGATTGTCTTCGCCAAGAATTTGCTTAAAGGAGCGAAAGGGGATAATCTCTATCCTTTCGTCCTCTGTCTGACTGATATCATGCGAAGGGGCAGGTATGGTTTCTCGAGACTCCAGGCAGACCATGGATACCAGTGGAGCTCCAAGACGTTTGGCAGTCCGTGCCACATCGCAAGCCACTCCACCACCCCCAAGAACCAGCACCTTTTGACCTAGGCTGACCTTTTTCCCCTCGCTGACATCCCTCAGGAAATCAAGACCGATGAGGACATTTTCCAGATCGCTGCCCGGGATGGATACTTTACTTCCTTCCTGTAAACCAATGGCCAATAGGGCGGCATCGTACCCCTCTTCAAGAAGGCTGCTAATACTCTCCACCGGACTGCTCAGTCTGAGCTCGATGCCAGAACTGATAATCTCCTTGATTTCCTCATCGAGTACTTCTTGAGGCAGCAGGAACCGGGGAATGGCGGTCTGCATCATCCCGCCAGGCTTTGACGCAGCTTCAAATATTGTAACCGCGTGTCCTAGTCTGTTTAGATAGTAAGCGACGCTTAGCCCCGCCGGCCCCGACCCCACTACGGCCACCTTCTTACCCGTAGCAGTGACTGGTTTGAGCTTCTCTTTCCAACGCCTGTCGTCGTGTTCGGCGGCGAATCTCTTCAAGGCCCTGATGGCAATCGGCTCATTCAAATCTCCACGGCGGCACTTTAGCTCACAGTCATGGAGGCAAATGTATCCCAGCACCCGGGGGAAGGGCACGGCCTCGCGTATGACGGCGGCAGCTTCAGCGAATTCCCCCTCACTTAGAAGATTCACGTAGCGGGGGACATCTACTCCAGCAGGGCAAGAGGTCTGGCAAGGAGCTTCTGTGAATTCCTCTTTATCCAGCAAGGCACCAGTGGGGCAGACCTCCACACAGGCAGTACAGAACCGGCAAGCAGACTCTCTGAGGGCGGGACACACCGTGCCTACAGTTACTTGTCCATCCTCATCGAAGACGAAATCGAGGGCCCCCACTCCCAGTACATCCCGACAGACCCGGATACAGCGGGTACATCCGATGCAGAGGTTGTAGTCGTGCTTAAATAAAGGCTCGTCCTCTATGACAGGCAGGTCTCTGAAGACGTAACGTGAGGTCTCCGGCTTAATTCCGATATACTCGGCTACCCGCTGCAACTCACATTTGCCGAATAAAGGGCAGCACCTCTCCTCCTCTGGCACGTTTGTGGAGCAAGGAAACCGGGCACAGCCTTCCTTCTGGGCACAGGTGAGGCAGGCATGAGGATGCCTGCTCAAGATATCCATCAGACGGTCGCGTCGGAATTCCTGAATCTCTAATGTATCGGTGTAGACCACCATTCCTTCTACCACCGGGGCATTACAGGCTCGCTGCAGGCCCTCACCCCCCTCGATATCCACCACGCAGAGCTGGCAGCCCTCGTATTCCAGGTGTGGCTTCTTATTCTCAAGGCGTAATTCACCCTGATAGATGAATTCTGCTGGTTTTAAACCGTCAACCGCAGGCAGAAAGGGGTGGGAGCAAATGTGGGGGATATAAATGCCTGCCTGTAGGGCGGCCTCCAGAATTGTCATTCCCTCGGGAGCAGTAACCTTGACTTCGTCGATAGTAAGACTAATCATGCTCGTCCTTGGGTTTCACTGAGCAGGTCAAAAAATCCTAATTATGAATCAGAGTTATTGTTTGCCGTATAAAAACTTCCATCCCTCTGAGTGATAAATAGCCCCTGATTCACAGGCAATAACACATGGGGTGGGTTCCTCACCGTAGCCAGGTCGGCAACTGGCACAGCTATATCTAATCTTCTTACGCTCCTCTTCTCTTACCTTCGCCACAGGTTCTTCCCGAAAGGGATCATACTCATCGGGGCCCACTTCAAGCACGTTTGCCGGGCAGGCCGCTTCGCACTTACCGCAACCATCACATTTGTCGGTGTCGATTACCAGGAACCAATCTCCCGACCCGTCTTTGAAACCGTAATTGGCTAACAACCTTTACCTCAGGCCTTTCTGGCACTCTTCACTCTGCCTCTTTCCAGCAGGGCCATGGCGAAGAGGGCTGCCCCCAGGGCACCAATAATCTGTGTGTCGAATGGGTAGTTTCGGGAGTTATATTCGGGGTTGTGCCAGACCTTCTCCATGGTCTTAACATCTATCTCCTTCTCCAGTCGCTTCACTACCCCCTCGTTTTTGGCTATGCCTCCGGTGATGGCAAACTCCTTCTCTACTCCCAGACGATTCAGTAGCTCGACAATCCGGTGGGCCATGGCGGCGCAGTAAGCAGCGATAATATCATTCTCAGGCTCGCCTTCTTCGAGAAGTCCGACGACTTCCGACTTGGCGAACACGACGCAGGTACTGCTTATCATGGGAGGCTCTTTTTCCACCTGAAATGAGCGCGGGCCAATCTCCCAAACAGGTACCCCTATAAGGTCAGCAAACACCTCCATACCCCGACCGGTCCCAGCGGCACACTTATCGTTCATCATGAACTTGATAACCTTGCCTCGCTCGTCGCAACGAATAGCTTTGCAGTCCTGCCCACCCATGTCCATCACTGTCCTTACGGCAGAGCCATACACAAAATTGGCCCCACGGGCATGACAGGCAATCTCAGTTATCGTCTGCTGTGCCATGGGTACATTCACCCTTCCGTAGCCAGTGCCGATGCAGTAGTCGATGTTGTCCGCTGTCATGCTGGTCCCTTCCAGGGCGATGCTCAGTCCCTTAAGGGCACTGTCTGGGCTGTCTGAGCCAGTACGGGTACTGCTGAAAGCATACAGTTCCCCGTCAACCATAATTACTGCCTGGGTGCTTACCGAACCGACATCAACCCCAGAAGTGATTATCTTACCCTGTTTCCAGTCAATGTCCGGATTTGCCCAGTGGGACTCCGGCCACCTCCAGAATTCTCTCACTTCCTCAGCCATCGGGGTGAACCTCCATTATTAAGCGTTTGCTTAATTGCTGCTTTCTTCATAGTCCTGCCGCTCCACCACTCGAGTCTCGACCTTTTCCTCGATTACTCCGGTCTCTGCCGCCACTGCTGCCCCCAGAGCCCCCACAAAATCTGGCTCGTCCGGTATTAGCACGTCCGTAGCCAGCTCTCTTTTTAACGACTCAACAAAGCCGGTATTTTTAGCTACACCGCCAATCATCACAACGTCCTTTTCGAGTCCTACTATCCGGGCTACCGAGCCAATCCGTCCCGCTATCGCATCATGTACTGCCCGGGCGATATCGTGCTTCGGTGTCTTGGCATGAATCAGCGAGACCACCTCGGATTCACCAAAAACGGCACACTGGGCATTCATCGGGATAGATTGGGTCGACTGGAGTGAGGCCTTGGCCATCTCCTCCACCGTTATCTCCAGAGCCCGGGCCATGGTGTCAACAAAGGTGCCGGTCCCAGCAGCGCATTTCTCATTGATAGCAAAGTCCAGCACTCTACCCTCGGAGTTGATCTTTATCGCTCGGCCTTCTTCCGCTCCCACATCGATGATAGTCCTTGCCGAAGGAATAAGTCGGACTACCGCACGGGCATCAGCAGCAGCCTCGGGGATTACTCCCTGAGCGAAAGTAACCCTGCGGCCAGAGCTACCAGTAGCGACAACGTGCTCGACATCCTCCCGTTTCAAACCTGCCTGCCGGAGCACTTTATCGTATAATTGCTCGACTGCTTCTGCTTTCTTTATTCCGGTTGGTGCTGCACCTTTCTCCAGCATCGTGCCGTCCTTCATGAGAACGATATGCACATTCTTGCCACCAACGTCTATACCGGCAACTAACATCTCCTCTCCTAATCGGCTAATTTCTTCAAGCCCATAGTCTCAGTAAGGAAGAGGTCGATAAGCCTCATATCTCGGGCCTCGTCAAATTCCCTCTCATCGGCCATATTTCCCTCATAGGTCATAACGGGTAGCCCCGTCTCCGCCAGGGCTATTTTTAGCTCCATCTGATGCATGGCGGTTCCTTCACAACCGCGGTTTAGGTGAATCATGGCTGCGTCACATTTCCACTGCCGGGCTATCTTTTTCACCAGTTCATTCTTAAACTTGGCCCCATAGAATGGCGCCCACATGAGTTTGCCTCTGAGTTCTCCCTCTGCCAGAAGCCGCAGGGCATGCTCTCTATCCTTGATGGTTATACCCTGATCCTCAAGCGTGGGGTATGGTACCAGGTTTCCATCATCGTCTATCTGCCACCAGCCAATAAGCGAAAAAGTGTAAAGACTACCGATGGAGACTATGCCATACTCCTCCATGTACCGAAGGATTCTCAGGAAACCCCAGGGGGGCTGGCTGTCACCCAGCACCCGGCACCGTTCATTACCCACTGCGGCAATCTGATTAGCCACGCGCTCCTTTACCTCTTCGTATAACTCTACGTAAAAATCGGCTATTTCCTGTGAAGATTTCTGTAAGGTTCCCAGGACATATAGAGAGTACATGCTTTTTTCGTCCAGAGGGGCAGGAATGGCTTGGTTTAGCTCGCATACCTTTGACCAGTAACAGGCGGAACGGTAGGTATTGTAGACGTTCTGAATCAGCTTCTCGTCAACTATTTTTCTGCCGGTGGTCTTTTCAAGAAACTCTATTCCATCGTAGAGCTGCTCTACTACATAGTTAATCTGTCGCTCGCCTATTTTGTCATAAGGTCCTGCACCGACATCAAAGCAGAAGTAGGGAATCTGACCACCCTCAAGTTCGGCAACCACTTGAAGCCATTTGCCGTGGCTGCAGCATATGTGGTTCTGAAAGATGAAATCTGCCTTTGGCCACTTTCCGCCGAAGAAGTATTCATCGAGTATAATGGAGCCCCAATAGCTGCGCAGGTAGGCACAGAGGTCACGGGCGCATCCCCATTTGCCCTCGGCTGCTTCTTGGTACCTGACCTGGGTCTCGGGGTCAGCGCCTACACTGGCCCCGTAGGGCTCCTCAGTGAGAGGATGGACCTCCCCCTCGAGTGCCTGGGGAAGGGCGTCGAATGACCAGGCCCCACCCTCCCAGCGAAGGGCTCCTCTATCATGGGCCTTGGCATAGTCCTTATAATATTTCGTCCTCAGCTCTTTGGCCTTATCCCAGCACTCCAGACCTTTGGTGTGATACTTCGTTTCAGCCATCTTTTTGTGCTCCTGCCTAGTGAGACTCTTCTCGGACTAAACGAATAGTTCCTCCGCCCTTATCTGCTCTAGGAAAGCTTCCACCCGGATGCGAAACTGCCCTACGGGCACAGTAACCTCAAACTCGAGGAAATAGCAGGGGAGACCATTGTCCTCAAGATACCGCCTTAAGCTGGGGATATCACACTCATGGGGGTCGCAGAACTTTTGTTGAGTTAGAATGACACCTTCAGCCCGGTATTCTCGTGCCAGATTCAAGATGTGGGGAAACCGCTTTCGCTGCCAGTCAGTGGCTCCCCAGTCCTTGCTGGGGCATGGTATCCGGTCACAATACCGGTTCGCAATTGCTGAAATCCGGTCTTCGCCGGGGACGACTTCATCCCAGAAATACCTTGAACCAGTACAGTGGTCTTCGATGACAAAAATACCGCCAATCGATTCTACCATCTCCATAAATGGTCGGTCGTCGTTCTCACTGCCGACAATCATCAGCCTGATACCCGGGTCTCGCTCAAGTTTTCGGTTGGGGAGTTCTTCTACAAACTGCTTCAGAAGCTCGTTATGCTCTCGCTTATCCATAAGCTGGCTGGCCCAGACCATCATCATAGCTTCAGTACCGATGACGGGGGGAATGTCCTCTTTCCGGAACTCATAGACTTGTTTCATCAGCCGGCGGTTGGTATTCATGATTTCTATGCCTTTGTCGAGGGCCTCGTCAGTGATGGGCTTGCCGGTCCATTCCTCTACCGCTTCTTTAAAACTGGCTAATTCTCCGGCGAGGAAGGGCTTTGCTCTCGGGCTCCGTACAGCATTAGGCATACAAAGATAGTATTTCCATGGCGTGGGTATATGGATTTCCCACGCGCCAAAAGCCTGGCGCACATGTAGACATGATTGGGCTATCATAATGCCATCGAGATAGTCGTATTTCTCTGCCAGGCCCTGGCTCAGGCAGTCGCGACAGAAAGGGCACCACATATCGAATACGTGAGGAGATGCCAGGTTTGGCGGCTCGTGTCCTCCCAGGATTCTGACGGGGAGGATATCCGCGGTATATAATATCTCCTCCGGGACATAGGTGCAGAAGTACCCCACTACCTTTCCCCCCGTTCTGGCTTTCCAGTCTCTGGCGTAATCGTGGCGGTGTCGCCATACTTCGAGAAATTTTTCGATTGGTTCCATCCTGCTACTTAGCTCCCGATTTAGTATTCCTCTAGTACCGCGTTAAAGTATTCATTGGCTTTCTCAGTGAGCAAGTCATGATACTCATGAAACAAGTTGTCAGCCTGGGAGCGTAGCCAGTTTCGAGGGAGGAGCTCCTCGGGCAGGTCAGGGTCAAAGTAAGGCAACCTCCGGTATTCGTCAATGAGGTTGAACCTCTCGACAAAGCACTGGCTCGGTTCGATAGAATTCCCAGCCTGAAGGAACATCAAATGGCTATCCAGCTTGGGTCGGTATTTGGCAATAAAGCTGGCGTATTTCTTATGAACCCGGTCAAGGTCCCAGCAACGGGATACTATGCTCTGGGCATCGGCGAAACCCTGGTGTTTGGATTGAAAGACCTGTACGTATTTTCTGATTTTAAGCTCTTCGGCGATATTCAATACTTCCCTGTTTAAATCATGGGGTGAGATCCAGGTAGCTTCGCTCAGGGGTCCGTATCCCATCCAGCTCAGTTCCTGCCGCAGCCGGTCTCTGGCCTGTCGCTTCTCTTCGGGGATGAAGTAAACAACAATGCTCCAGATTCCGTCCCACTTGCTCTTGTCTCGCTCGAAGATGCGTTGGGCCCCTTTGTCCAATAGCTCAAAGCCATCTCTTGTCAATGAATAGTAACTCTTCGTGCCGTCGTGTCGTACTTTGAGCAAATCGGCTCGACACATTCTCGATACGGCCGATCTTATGGACTGCTGGGAAAGATTGAAGTTACCTAACAGCTTAATCAGGCTACCAATGCCAATTTCGCCACCTTTATGGCGAACATAGTCACCGTATAGGGTTAGCATTGCCGACCTTGGCCCAAACATTGCTATGTCATTCCAAACATAGGGCGTAAATCTTACGACATATAAATATTATCACATACGAACTAGTCTGTCAATGCGCAAAAATGCCTATTTTGGGCAAAATATTGAATGTCTTCGGAGACACAAGACAATGAAAATCGTCGAGAAAACAGAGGCCAATCGGCGGTGGTAGAGACGGATTTCAAGGGCATTTACTTGTCATCAAGAATGTGCTACAGTCCTGACAACTACCACAGGATTAGGTCTGGAATACCAGCATGAATGAAAATGAGATGCTGAGCCCGCGGGAATTCTACGATATTATGGCTCCGTACTATGAGAGTTTCATCGAGAGTACTAGGTTTAGCTTTCTTTCGTTAGAGGCAGAGGAGAAATTCATCGTAACGTTCATCCAAAGACCAAGAACTGTTCTGGATGTGGGTTGTGGTACAGGGCGCACCATGAAGCTCCTTTATGACGGCAAAAGAGAACTTTTCGGGGTAGATATATCCAGAAAGATGGTAGAACTGGCTGGAAACCAAGGGTTAAAAGTGATCCAGGCAAGCGCTTATCACTTGCCGTTTCCCGACAGTTGTTTTGAGGCCATCTATAGCCTGCACGGAGGTTTTGGTTACTGCCAGAACAACCTTGAGATGGAAATGTTATTGCTTGAATTGTCCCGAGTTTTACAGCGCGGGGGAATAATGCTCATGGATACTCCTCACGGTAAAGTTAGAGGGGAGCAGTACATTACTTCATGGTCGGCTGGTGACATCACTATTAATATGACCAGCTATGGCAAGACCGAGGAAAACATCAAAGAAGCCCTAAGCAAAACGGGGTTTGGTCAAATGAGATTCTTCGGAGGCTATGATGAAGCCGTGAGCCTCCAGGACGATTCAAGAAGAATTATTGTGGTATCGACCAAGACCTGATTATATTCGCCAGTCAGAACCCTTTGATGTTTATAGAGGCGTTGTCGTATTCTATTACGTTACCTGTTTTTCCAGACAGGGGGCCTCTTCTCCAGGAAGGAATTTAGTCCCTCCTGGCCGTCTTCTGTTTCCCAGGTCTCGATTCCCAGTTCCGTTCCCTTTTGCATAGCCCCATCAAATTCGGCGACATCGGCGCATTGATAGAAAGCGTCTCTGACGAGTTTTATACTGAGGCTGCTTTTCTCCAGGAATTTCCCGGCAAGCTCCTCGGCAGCGCTCTCTAATTCTTCTTCCGGTGCAACTTTGTTTACCAGGCCGATTCGCTCGGCTTCTCTGGCACTGATATTCTCCCCTACGAGGATAAGCTCGAAGGCCTTCTTCTCTCCCATTATCCTGGAAAACAGTCCCGCAGCGGCCGGTGCCAGACCACCCAATCGTATTTCTGGCTGACCAAGCTCAGCTTTCTCAGAAGCGATGGCCATATCACAGCCCGCGACGAGTTCACACCCTCCCCCTAAAGCCACGCCGTTCACCACAGCAATACTCGGTTTGCCGAGACTTCTCAGGAGCCGGAACATCCTCTCGAATTCCGCCATCATCTTGGGCATCATTTCCCCAAGGTGGTCTTTTACCTCTACCCCGGCACAGAAAGCCCGGTTTCCGCTTCCGCGAACCAGCACGACCTTTGTCTCTTCATCCTCTTTTAGTTCTTCCAGAGCGGAATTGATTTCCGTTAAGGTCTCATGGTTTATTACGTTGACCGGAGGCCGATTAATAGTGAGTCTGGCTATCCCCCCCTCTTTCTCCAGGGTAATATTTTGAAACTCCATGTCTCTACCTCTTAGCTGGTGATTCCAACTATTCTTGCTTGGGTTTGGGCATCACCAGTTCCATCAGTTCCTCATCATACTGGTGTCCTTGGGCTACAAGCTGGCGGTATTTGATGAAATCTATCTCACGCTGGCCGGTAAGGTTCGCCGTGTTGAAGGCATTGAAGCCGAGCCAGGCCTCGGTATTCATATTAGCTGCCAGCCAGTATATGGCATGCACCTTGGTCTCGTCCCAGAAGTACTTTTTCTTCATCCTTATAGACTCGATAGTCATCATTACACAGAGTGGCATAAGATTGGCTATCGTCCAGACCATTCTATTGATGTGGCCGTCAAGCAATGACCAGTCAGTTTGAAGTCCCTTCAAGATGTCGGTGCCTTGCCTGAATTCTTCTCCTTTCTTGAATTCGCCGTAGACTATCTCTCCGTTCTCCACGTATTTATCAGTAATGACCCTCGGGTCTCTTACCCACTCACCTTTGTCATTCTTCTTAATCGGGACAGCCTTGGTAATAAAGCCTAGCCTCTCCATCTTGTAGGCGCTCCACATCTCGTTGGAGAAGCAGTTCCACATCGCCAGCTCCGTAGTCGGCAACTGCCACGGCAAAAAGTCGCTGGAACCGCCGGTCGGCGTAGAACCATGCCTCGTCCCTGCCTGACCGAACTGCGCAGTGTCGGCCGCGACTGTCAGGTCACAGGCCTGACCAATCTCCTGACCGCCAGCGACCCGCATGCCATTGCACCGGCAGATTACCGGGACACGGCTCTTCAGGATACCGTCCACCATACCTGAAAAAAGGTCCATGTAGTCAGCATATTCTTTTGGTCTTCTGGTGTAGTACTCGGCATATTCTTTGGTATTACCGCCAGTACAGAATGCCCTGTCACCGACACTGGTAAATATGGTAGCGACGATACTCCGGTCCACTGACGCCTTGTGCATACCGGCGGTAACTCCCTTTACCATCTCGGTGGTGTAGGAACCATACTGGGTAGGATTGTTGAGGGTAATCCAGGCAGTGTAAAGGCCATCAATCGTCTCCCCAGTATCAGGGTTAACCAGTGGTCTCTTCTCGAACATGGTACAAGGTGGTTCGGTGCCAAAGTGCTCATCACCAAAAACCTGATGGTCTTTCAGTTCGTTGTCTCTCGGCACCCAGTCTAAAGCCATTTTATACCTCCACTTTGAATCGTTTGTTAATTTAAAAATCGGGGGTCAGTATTATCCTCTTTTCCGATTTCCCTTGGTGAGCGTCTTCAAACGCTTGCTCAATCTGGGACATCGGCCTGATTTCTATGAAAGGTTCTATCTCTATCTTCTTTTCCACGACCAGGCTAAGGGCTTCGGGGTAATATTTTGGTAAACAGCCCCACGTGCCCCTGATATCAGCGTTAAAGGCCATTAACCTTGACAGCTGATATTGATTCTTCTGCATACCGTAGCCACCAATAATCAGTGTGTAAAGGAAGGACAGTAGCTCCAGGGCAATCTCCTGTCCGGGCTCGGTGCCGGTCCACTCAAAGACCTTCCACCCATAATTGTATGGCAGACCTTTCTCCCGGCAGTAGTTCCGGAATTCATCTCTGACTTCTCTGGCACTCTTACCCATCGAGTTGATAGTGTGAGTTGCCCCGTATTTCAGGGCCCTCTCCAGCTTTGCAGGGGCGATGTCGATTCCGATTATTTCTTTTGCTCCTAGGGCAGCGCAAATCTGTGTCATGTAGGAGCCGAGACCTCCACCCGTGCCAATCACGACAGTCAGGTCACCGGGTTGGAGTTCCGCTCTCATGGCAGCCTGGTAAGGTGAGGTTACCGCATCGGCGACCACCGCCAGATGCTCAAGGGGAGTGTCGCCTCTGTTATCAACCGGACACAAATCCTGCGAGGGGACGACAATATGACTGGAGAAACCACCATAGATCCCCATGCTGTTGCCGGGCATCTTCTGGGCCAAGCAGCGATTACCTTTGCCAGCAGCGCAAATGGGACAATTATTGCAAGGCATCACTGCCGGTATGATTACCTCTTTGTCCAGCCAAGCATTGTCGCCGGCCACTACTTTTCCGCTGATTTCGTGCCCCAGGGTTAGTGGCGGCGGATTCACCGTAGGCACGCCATCATAAAAATAGCCGAGGTCAGTATGGCATACCCCGCAGCCAGCAATTTCAACCAGGACCTCACCGGGTGTCATCTCAGGGACGTCGAGGCTGGCTCTGGCCAGCTTTCCTGGTTCTACCATCTGCCATGTTTCGATTTTGTCAGGCACCTTTGCCATCTTCCCTCCTTCACCGACATCATTCCTTATATCAATTCGACCGACATGGGATTGTATGACAATGCTAAGATGAAACCCGTCTGATTCTATCTATTTGAATCGGGGTTGTCAATTGAAACTGTGGCTCATATCCACCCGTGTATTATAACCTTTGCAGATTTACCTCCTCTCCTTTAAGGTCATACAGAAGTTGCCCATAAAATTATCGCTTGTAGCTTGCTAGTCCCATTTATGGCATAATTGGCAAAACGAAAGAATTCTATGATGGTAACAACTGGTACCGATAAATACTGGAACCCAATTCTTGAGACATTGCCTCAGGAAAAACTCAGGGCACTACAGTTAAAGAAATTCCAGCGAATTTTAAAATGGTCTTATGAGAATTCACCATTTTATCGCAGATTGTATCATGACGCTGGTCTTGAGCCAGGAGACATCAAGACATTCGATGACATACGGAAGGTTCCTAAGATAGAGAAATCGATGCTGAGGGAAGTGCAAGGAAAAACGCCTTACCCTTACGGCGATATTTTGTCTGTGCCTATAGAACAGGTCGTCGAATACCATCAGACCAGTGGTACAACGGGGCAGCCAGTATATCAGGCCGACACATGGCAGGACTGGGAGTGGTGGTCAGAGGCTTGGGCTTATATCTTATATGCCCAGGGATATCGTGACTCTGACCGGGTCTTCTTCCCCTTTGGTTACAATGTGTTTATTGCCTTCTGGGCGGCACACTATGGGGCAGAGAAATTAGGCTGTGAAGTGATCCCTGGAGGAGTGTTAAACACCGAGGCAAGGATACTAAAAATGCAAGAGGTCAGAGCCACTGCCTTTATGGCAACACCAACCTATGTATTGGGCATGGGCGATATCGCAAGAGGGAGATTAGGTATAGACCCGGCTAGAGATTTACAGATAAAAACCATAACTGTTGCTGGTGAACCTGGGGGTAGCATACCGGCAACCAGAAAAAGGATGGAAGAAACTTGGGGAGCCAGGGTTTACGGTCATGTTGGTGCTACGGAGATAGGTGCCTGGGGCTATGAATGCACCTACCAATCTGGCTTGCATATCAATGAAGCCTTGTTTTTGGTTGAGATAGAGGACGACCAAACTGGTGAATTCATTACTGAGCCCGGAAGGCCCGGCAGGCTGATAATAACTGCCCTTGACCGTACAGCTCAACCGTGTATCAGGTTTGATTCAAAGGACCTGGCACAGCTGGGTGTGGCAGAATGTGAATGTGGTCGGACCTTCCGGTTACTGCAGGGCGGCATCATAAACCGAACAGATGATATTACTAAGGTCAAAGGAGTACTACTTGCACCCACATCAATTGAGGAAGTAGTTAGAGGAGTTCCGGAACTGGGTGACGAATATGAAGTAACTGTGGCCAAACAGGGTGACCTGGATGACATAACACTGAAGGTAGAGCTGATTCCAGGGCAGGAAAATACTGCTGGCACAATCAAGAGTAATTTGGTCGACCAGCTCAGGGTGAAGACTAATCTGGGATATAATATAGAGTTTCATGAGTATGGCACCTTACCGAGATATGATGTAAAAGCCAAGAGGTTTAAGGATTTACGTAGGGGAGGGGAGAAATAGAGATAAAGAAAGACGACATAAAGAAAATGGCCCAAACAATTGAGGCTATTAAAAAACAGGTTACTGAACTCAAAGAAATGTCAGGTGAAGTCCAGGCCATTGACAGAAACGTTGAGCGTATGTTGGCAAGTATCAGGGTGCTTGAGATAAACGTAAGTGATTTAGCTGACATTATCTAATATCATCTAATATCTGGAATTGTAGAAAGGGGATAGCCACTGTATGGAGGCCGTTCAAGAACAGATAATCAGGAGTAATTGTCGTGGGTGCCATGGCGGTTGCGGCGTGCTCGTGCACGTCAGAGGAGGCCGCATTACCAATATTGAAGGTGACCCGGAGTGCCCCACCAATCACGGCACCATGTGTAGTAGGGGTCTGGCCTTTAAAGAGCTGGTATACCACCCCGACCGTGTTACATACCCTCTCAAGCGAACTGGTAAAAAGAGGGAGGGGAAGTGGCAGCGCATATCTTGGGACGAAGCTCTGGATACCATAGCCACGAAATATGAAGAGATAATAGCAAAATATGGTGCCGAGTCCATTGTCTTGGGACAGGGGACTGGCCGCGACTACGAAGCGTTTTTGTACCGCCTTGCTAACCTGCTGGGGACACCAAACGTGCTTACGGCAGGACATATGTGCTATGTCTCCAGAGTAGGGGCTACATTAATAACCTGTGGTGGTCTGCCAGTATGCGACTATGATAAAGACCCGAAATGCGTCATGGTGTGGGGTTGTAACGTGGTCTGGACTAATCCAGACGAGTATACCGGAGAGAACCTGTCTAGAGTGCTCTCCGAAGGAGCGAAACTCATTGTCATAGACCCGAAATTGACCTATCTGGCAGGACGGGCGGACATCTGGTTACAGCTCAGGCCGGGTACTGACACCGCCCTGGCCTTGGGCATGGCCAACGTCATAATCAACGAAGACCTCTATGACAAGGAGTTCGTGGAGAAGCATGTTCACGGTTGGGACGAGTTCGTCGAAAGGGTGAAGGAATACCCGCTGGATAAGGTGGAGGATATCACCTGGGTACCAGCCGATAAAATAAGAGAAGCTGCCCGACTCTATGCTCAAACCAGGCCTGCCTGCATCCAGTGGGGGGTGGCTATTGAGCAGACTATTAATTGCACAGACAATAATCGTATACTTACCGACCTCATGGCCATAACCGGGAATCTGGATATTCCTGGTGGGAATGCCTTCTTCGTACCACCACCGATGCGGACAGTAAGCCAGTTCGGGATGCATCGAGAACTACCTCCTGAACAGAGAGAGAAGCAACTGGGTGGCAACACCTACAAGCTGGCGCAGCGAGTGGCGTTGGTCACGCCAAAGGTAGTCTGGGATGCCATTCTGACCGGTGAGCCGTATCCGGTGAAGGCAGTGCAGCTTCATGGCTCTAATCCGGTGATAACCCGGGCCAATGCTAGAGAGGTATACCGGGCGTTAAGCCAGGTTGATTTTCTGGTGGTTGCTGATTTCTTCCTGACGCCCACGGCTGAGCTGGCCGATATTTTCCTGCCAGCAGCGACTTGGCTCGAGATGAATTATCTCGGTCAATACTGGTGTCGCGGTGGGTATATATTTCCGAGACGTAAAATCGTGCAGATTGGCGAATGCTGGCAGGACCATAAGATTTTCATGGAATTGGGTAAACGACTGGGGCAAAAGGAATACTGGTTTGATACCGTGGAAGACGCTTTCGACTACATCCTGGAGCCGACCGGTCTGACGTGGGAGAAGGTAGAAGATATGCCTTACCTCAGGGGGGAAATGGAATACAGAAAGCATGAAAAGAAGGGCTTCTCTACCCCTACCAGAAAGGTTGAGCTTTACTCTACTACCTTTGAAAACTGGGGCTATGACCCGTTGCCTCAATATCGTGAGATACCGGAAAGTCCGGTCAATCGACCAGATATGGCCAGTGAATACCCATATATCCTGACAGCCGGGGCCAGGCTCCCTGTATTCTTTCATTCTGAAAACCGCATGATTCCTTGGCTGCGCGAAATCCATCCTGACCCTATCGTAGAGATTCACCCTGAGACAGCCGAAAGACATGGCATCAGGGATGGTGATTGGGTATTTATCCAGAGTCCCAGAGGTAGAGTTAAGCAACGGGCAAGGCTGACCACTGGTATTAACCCCCGGGTGATCGCTGCTCAGCATGGCTGGTGGTTCCCTGAGGTAACAACACCAGGCCACGGCTGGGACAGGTCTAACATAAATATCATTACCGATAATGACCCGGCAGGCTATGACCCGCCTATGGGCTCGACCAACCTGAGGGTCCTGCTTTGTAATATCTACCCGGCCGAGGAGGAGGATTAATGGCAACGGAATACACCCTTGTGGTCAATAGTGCGGATTGTGTTGGCTGTAATGCCTGTGAGGTTGCCTGTAAGCAGGAACATAACATCTCCGTCGGCCCACGGTGGATTCGGGTGTATCCCGATACCCCTCGTGAGATAGAGGGGAAACTGCAGCTGAGATATATCGTTACCCATTGCATGCACTGTAGCCGACCTTCCTGTAAAGACGTCTGTCCGGTGGATGCCATAAGCAAAAGAGAGGATGGCATCGTTCTGGTTAATGACGAGCTTTGTATCGGCTGTAAAGACTGCATTGATGCCTGCCCCCTTGGAGTAATGCAGTTCGACGAGGATAAAGCAGTAGCGCAGAAATGTGACATGTGTGCCGCTAGAATAGACATAGGGCGACAGCCGGCCTGTATGGATGCGTGTCCCAGTCATTGCATCTACTTCGGAGATGTAAGCAAGGTTACCGAGGTAATGGGGAAGAAAAAACTAGTGGCTTGGTACAAGGGTATTACTATTTAGGCAGATGGTAGCAGGTACTTAAGTTAGCTTCGTAAGTATTGAACGTAGAATCTGCTTCCTGTATAATGTTTATAAGCTGACTGTTGTCTATTTCAATTTAGAAAGGAGGTAACGCTGTGATGCTGCCTTACCGCTGAGTTTGAATCAGTGTTAGCGTAATGCGCGTGTCGCATTACTTACTTCTAGCTGCGTGGGATGCTCATGGCGTTGCCTCGAAGCTTGTTATCACTGAATAGCCGCGAAGCTCCTTCGTCCTGAGTTTCTCCGTGTAGCTGGATGATATTCATGATGGAAGGAGCCTTTTTATGACCTCAATTCTGCGCTTTCTTACCTCCCGCTGGGGACCGATTATCACCGGTGCTGTTATAGGTGTCCTCGCGCCGGTGCTGGTCAAGCTGGGCAATCCCGGCAACATGGGTATCTGCATGGCGTGTTTTGCCCGTGACATTGCTGGTGCCCTGGGTCTGCACAATACCGGCGTTGTGCAATATATCCGCCCTGAGATTATTGGCGGCTTTTTGGGTGCTTTTATTGCAGCACTCCTTTTCCGCGAGTTTAAACCCCGTACCGGCTCAGCACCTCTTGTTCGCTTTCTTCTCGGCATGTTCGCTATGTTTGGTGCCCTGGTATTTTTAGGTTGCCCCTGGCGTGCTTATCTGCGTCTTGCCGGGGGTGACTGGAACGCTATCCTGGGCATTCTCGGTCTGGTAGTCGGTGTTGGTTTAGGTATTGTTTTCCTGCGTATGGGGTTCAGTCTGGGCAGAAATCGCCCGGCACCAAAAGCGCTCGGCTGGATAATGCCGGCATTCATGATACTCTTACTGGTCTTCCTGCTGGTCGAACCCCAATTCGGCCGGGATACTTCCGGCAACCTTACCGGTCCTATTTTTTTCTCTGAAACAGGCCCCGGCGCCATGTACGCTCCTCTGGCGGTATCCTTAGTATTTGGTCTTGCCATCGGATTCCTGGCACAACGCAGTCGTTTCTGCACAGTTGGTGCTATTCGCGATATGATACTTCTCCGCGATAATCATTTGCTCAATGGCGTACTGGTGCTGATTGTTGTTGCTTTTGTCACCAATCTTATCCTGGGCCAGTTTGCCGCTGGCTTTGAGGGTCAGCCGGTAGCCCATACCAACGGTCTCTGGAACTTCGGTGGTATGGTGCTGGCGGGACTTGCCTTTACCCTGGCGGGCGGTTGCCCCGGACGACAGCTTTTCCTGGCTGGTGAAGGTGACGGCGATGCCGTCATGTTCTTTGCCGGGATGCTCGTCGGCGGTGGCTTTTCTCACACCTTCTCGGTTGCCAGCTCGCCATCTGGTGTCGCCGCTTTTGGCCCAGCAACAGTAATAGTCGGACTGGTTATCTGCATTGTCATTGGGCTTACGATGCGGGAAGCTAGAACTTAGGAGGTAGTTTTATGGGTGAATCAAACATGGTCGATGCCCGCGGGCTTTCCTGTCCCCAACCAGCAATGCTGGCCCGCCAGGCGTTGCAGAAACTTTCGAAGGGGACCCTCGAAGTCGTTGTTGATAATAACACAGCTCGAGAGAATGTATCGCGCATTGCTAAAAACCTGGGTTGGGAAATAGACATAGATGAGCGGTCTGAGGACGAAGTCCATCTCATGATGAGAAAATGATTTATTTGGATAATGCGGCAACGTCCTGGCCGAAACCGCCAGAAGTATTAAAAGCCATGACCGACGTGCTGGAGCATGCCGGGGGCAATCCCGGTCGCTCCGGACACCGCCTGTCTATCGCGGCGGCACGGGTAGTATATGACACCAGGGAAGAAATCGCCCAGTTTTTCAATATCTCTGACCCGCAGCGGATAATTTTCACCAGTAATGCTACCCATGCCATCAATCTGGTTCTCAGGGGTATATTAAAACCGGGAGACCATGTTGTAATCAGTTCTATAGAGCACAACGCGGTCATGCGCCCGTTACGCAGCCTGGAAAGACAGGGTATCCACCTGACCATTGTACCCTGCGCTGCTCACGGTACTCTTGACATAAGCAAGTTTGAACGAGCGACGGGCTCCACTACGAAACTTATCGTAATGACCCATGCCAGTAATGTGACGGGAACGCTGTTGCCGATTACTGAGATTGCCTCTATCGCTCACCGGGCTGGTGCTTTGCTGCTGGTGGATGCCGCTCAGACGGCTGGAGCACTTCCCATAGATGTACCGGCAATGGGGATTGACCTGATGGCATTCACCGGACATAAGGAGCTACAGGGGCCTCCGGGTATCGGAGGACTTGTTATTGCTGATGATGTTGAAGTCTCACAGATTGAGCCGCTAATGCGCGGAGGTACTGGAAGCCGCTCGGAATCGGATGAGCAACCCGATGACCTGCCTGATAAGTTCGAAAGTGGCACGGCTAATCTGGCTGGAATTGCCGGTCTTGGTGCTGGCTTGAAGTGGGTGAAGGATAGGGGAGTTGACGAAATAAGGGACCATTTGAAAAAGCTAAGTCAGGCTTTGCTTGACGGCCTATCCACCCTTCCACAGGTGAGGATATACGGGACTCTTGATACCGAACGCGCGGTGGCTATTGTCTCTTTCACAGTTGCCGGAAAGAGTGTTTCTGAAATAGGATTAAGATTGGATGAGGAGTACGGAATACTGTCCCGAGTAGGTTTGCATTGTGCTCCGGCAGCGCACAAAACAATTGTGTCATTTCCTGAAGGGACAGTCCGGTTAGCACCCGGAGTTTTCACGACACTAGAAGACGTTCAAGAAGCAATACAGGCAATCGCAAAGGTTATCGAATCATGACACAATATGGCGTAGTCCTGTTTTATACGACCTCATCGGTTATGCAGGCAGAAAAGCTGTTAAAGACAGAAGGTTGTTCTATCAAGCTGGTACCAACGCCGCGTCAATTTTCCAGCGATTGCGGAATTGCCTTGCGTTTTGATTGGGATTGCCGCGAGAAAATTAAGCTGGTGCTCGACGATGCAAAGATTGAATTTGACGCCGTATATTTTCTTGATAAGCAATAGGCTTAATAGTGCTGCCCTGCGCCCGTAGCCGGTGGGATAATCATCCGGGCGTAGCTTTGGCGAATCACTTTTTTGTGCGTGGTGGAGGTTAGCGGTGTCCGTATACTGTCGTTATTGAGATTTTCCACGTGTAGATTAGTCTAAAGAAGCTGCGTAAACTGCCGAGAACTGCATTCAGTGCCTCTGGTCACTAGAGTGTCATAACTCTCAGCCGCATTGACAAGTAAAGACAGACTATTTACAATATCAAACGTCATTAAACCCACATTTAGTTTACTGGCCAGTATATTATTACGTGAGTTTAGGGAGATAGAGAAGATAGAACTGTGAAGAGACCTTTTATTTGAAAGTCTAGTTATATTTTACTTAAGCTGTACTTTTTTATCCTCTGCCTTTTACCCCCCAGATTTTTAGCTCAATATAGCGCTACGCACCTCTGGTTATATATCACCTGCTTGAATTCTCCCAAATAAATTTATAGAAAGGAGTGATTCTTACAGAGAAAGCTATTCAATAAAAAGAATTAGGAGGAAAAATGAAGCGAAAATTTTTATGGTTATTCCTCAGCTGTATCATGGCACTGACTCTGGTGGCGTGGTCATGTGGAGGGGAAGAAGGAGAGCAGGAAGAGGAAGAAGAAGAGGAATCTAAATACGGGGGGACCCTGCGTGTCGTTATGGGTTCGGACACCAGCACATTGGACCCTGCCTATGTCGCATCGAGTATGGACTACGCATTTGGCCAGGCCTGCTACGATAATCTAATCTGGCGTTCGCATGACGGCACGCTACAACCGATGCTGGCAACGTCCTGGGAACCAAATGAGGATGCTACAGTCTGGACATTAGAACTACGCGAGGGCGTGACGTTCCATCATGGCAAGGTTTTCAACGCTGATGACGTCGTCTTCACTATCAACCGGCTACTTGACCCGGATGTGGGTTCTGTTGCTGCAGCATCACTGGCATCCATCACCGAAGTCACCAAGATTGATGACTACACCGTCCAATTTGAGACCGATAGTTCTAACGCCTTCTTGCCAGAAGCTTTCTGTATCGTTCAGGCACGGATAATGCCGTCGGATATTGACCCCGACAGATTCGATAACGAGGAGTTCGGTACGGGACCATTTATCAACACGGAGTACCTGCCGGGTGAGCGCGCCGTTTTCGAGCGTAATCCCGATTACTGGATGGAGGATGCTGAAGGAAATAGCTTGCCCTACCTCGATGAGGTAATCTTCTACTACATGACTCAGCCGGAGACCCGGGCGGAAGCGATTAAAGACAAGAGCGTTGATGTATATCATGAGCTTGATGCCATCTCTGTCGACTCCGTCGAAGCCACCGCTGGAGTGGTGGTGTCGGAGGTAGCCAGTGGCACTTACATCAACTTCGCCATGATTGTGACAGAACCGCCCTTCGATAACGAGCTGGTACGTCAGGCTGTCCAGGCGGCGACCGACCGCGAGGCTATATTGGAGGTAGCCCTGTTAGGGCATGGAGTGGTCGCAAATGACATACCCATTCCCCCCACTGACCCCCATAGTGCCCTCTTTGTCGACAGTCCGGCCTATGACCCTGACCATGCAAGGGACTTACTGGAGCAGGCCGGAGTCGAACTACCCTTGGAACTAACATTGCACACCAGCACTATCGGGCCGGGTATGGTCGAAGCTGCCGTTGCATTAAAAGAATCGGCTGAACCTGCTGGCATAAATATCACTATCCAGCAGGACCCCGAGGACGTCTACTGGGGTTCGGTATGGCTGGTTGAACCTTTTACGGTGGTCAACTGGAACTACCGCCCACCGGATCAGGCCCTCAGTCTTGTCTACCTCTGCGGTACTGCGTGGAATGAGACGTACATGTGTATCCCAGAACTGGATGATTTAATCGTGAGAGCACGTGGTGAAACTACGCTTGAGGAACGTCAGGCGACCTATGCAGAAGTCCAGGAGATTCTGATTGACGATGCGTCCCGTATTATCGCCGTATTCAGGCCAGTTTTCCTGGGATTGCTTGATAATGTCCGTGGGGTCAGCGCCCATCCCAATAACTGGCTGTACCTGACCGAGGCGTGGTTAACGGACTAGAGACTCGTAATAACATAAGAAAGCTGTATTTCATGGGCGAACGGCGACCCGGATGAATAATAGTTCCGGGTACGCCGTTTTGCCTGTGATGTCTTATAAAATGAAGCTTAGACCAAGGCTGGTTATACTACCATGGTGCGGTTTCTGGCGGTACGCTTAAGCCTCATAATTCTTACTCTCCTGGTAGTCTCAGTAATTATCTTTATGGTTACCGAAGTACTGCCGGGTGATGCTGCTCAGCAACAGCTGGGCCAATCTGCAACTCCCGAAAGCCTGGCGGCATTACGCGCCTCGATGGGATTGGACCGCCCCGCCTATGTCCGCTATTTCGATTGGATCGGGAGCGCCCTGCAGGGTGATTTAGGCGAATCCCTTAAATACAAAAAACCGGTTGCCGAGGTTATCGGGCCGAGACTGTATAACTCGGTCATCCTGCTTATATTTGCATTCGTGATATCGGTACCGACAGCGGTGATTACGGGTGTATGGGCAGGAGTGCGTCGCAACTCGTTCGGGGACCAGTTTGTCAGTATCATGAGTCTGGTGGGGATATCACTGCCGGAGTTCGTGACCGGGATACTGTTCATCGTTATCTTTGCTTCCTGGCTTGACTGGTTACCCTCATCCAGTATTTTACTCCCCGGGACCAGCCCGTTGACGAGGCCTTCAATCCTGGTTTTACCGACACTCACCATGACCGGTGTCCTGTTCGCCTATATTATGCGAATGACCCGGGCGAACGTGATTGACGTGATGGAGACAGACTATGTACGCACGGCGATTCTTAAGGGCCTGCCGATGCGACGCATTATTTTCAGACATATCATCCCGAATGCCATGCTACCGACAATCAGCGTCATTGCTGTCAATATTGGCTGGATGTTAGGGGGGTTAATCATCGTAGAGAACGTCTTTGCCTATCCCGGTATAGGGAGTTTGCTGCTGGTTGCCATCGTGAGTCGTGATGTTCCCATGTTGCAGGCACTGTCACTAATAATTGCCATGACCTATGCCGTCAGTAACCTGTTTGCAGACCTGAGTTATGGACTCCTTAATCCACGGATTCGGATATCATGATGACAAATTACACTATCACAAGAACAGATTGGACTGCGGTATTCCGTGCCGGTGGTTCGGGAATAGTTGCCATCGTGCGAACTGTTAGAAATATATTCACGCTGGCACTGCGTACCCCGGCAGGGCGCATTGGCCTGCCAATAGTATTGATACACCTCATACTTGCCCTTTTGGGCACCTGGTTAGCGCCCTATGATGCACTCGAGCACCACCTAGAGCATCAACTGGAAGCGCCATCGTGGCAATTTTTGATGGGTACTGACGTATTCGGACGAGACATACTGAGCCGTGTGATGAGCGGGGCAGGTTCCATAATCGGAATATCGGCCGCGGGGGCGCTGCTGGGTATAGCCCTGGGTACCATAGTTGGTATGGGTAGCGGTTACAAGGGTGGTAAGACAGACGAGGTCGTCATGCGTATTATGGACGGCGTGATGTCATTCCCGTCTTTACTAATGGCCCTTCTCGTGCTGACGAGCCTGGGTAAAAGTGCGGTTTATATTATACTGACCATCGGCGTCGTCTTTATGCCACCGATTTCCCGGGTGATGAGAAGTACCACGCTGGCGTTGAAGACGCAGGAGTTTGTCCAGAGCGCACGCATGCGGGGGGAGCCTGTTCCCTATATCATCTTCAGGGAGATACTGCCCAACACATGGTCTGTTTTGGCTGTAGAGTTGTCAGTACGCCTGAGCTATGCGATTCTATTGGCGTCCTCGCTTGGATTTCTTGGTCTCGGTGTGCAGCCGCCGTCACCTGATTGGGGTTTGATGATAAGTGAAAGTAGGAGATACCTCGTGGCGGCGCCGTGGGTGGCACTGGCTCCGGCCTTTGCTGTCGCTACGCTTATCATTGGTGTTAATCTTCTGACCGATGGTGTCCGGCAGGCCCGTAGACTTCCGCTGAAAGGTACACATCCATGAATGAAAAGCAACAGGGAATAGCTCCACTGGTACAGGTGGACCAACTTGCCGTCACCTTTTATACACCGACGGGGGTGGTTCATGCAGTTCGAGACGCTTCCTTTGAGATTATGCGTGGCCAAGTACTCGGTCTCGTTGGCGAATCAGGATGTGGGAAGTCCACGGCTGCTTTCGCAATCATGGGCTATCTTCCGGGAATACACCGTGTCGAAGGGCATATTAGCTTTGAGGGCAGAGATATAACCGAAATGTCGGCCTCTGAAGTACGTGAGCTGCGTGGCAACCGTATTGCTATGGTTTACCAGGACCCGGCTACGTCTCTAAATCCCTCGATGCGGGTTGGGCCTCAGGTTGAAGAGTCCCTGCAGACCAATCTTAACTTAAGCTCTCAACAGGCTCATGAGCGTACTGTCAGACTGTTTGAAAGTGTTGGACTGGCCGACCCGGCGAATATCGGCAGGCGCTATCCACATGAGTTAAGCGGCGGAATGCAGCAGCGAATCGTCATTGCTCTGGCACTGGCGTGCGACCCGGACTTACTGATAATGGACGAACCCACAACAGGTCTTGACGTCACCACGGAGGCAACCATTTTGGACCTGGTGGTTGATCTCAAGAGACGTGTTCGGGCTGGCATCCTGTTTGTGAGTCACAACCTGGGTGTTATTGCACGTGTCGCTGACCGTGTCGCTGTGATGTATGCTGGTCAGGTGATTGAACAGGCACCGGTACGTGAGTTGTTTAAGAATACTCACCATCCCTATACGGCTGGGCTGTTGTCATGTGTGCCACGTCCAATCTCTGAGGACGAAGTAACTACCAAACTCATCAGTATTCCAGGGGTGGTCTATGAAGCGTCAAGGGACGATATTGATGCATGCCTGTTCGCCTCGCGGTGCCCGATGGTGCAAGACCAATGTCAGGAAGAAGCACCTGAGATGTTCAACGCAGGTAATGAGCATGAGTCAGGTTGTTTTTTCTGGAATGATGTCCAAAAAGGACTCTGGGAAAAAGAGATACCACGTGAGGAAATTGACCACGAAGGCTCATTAGTACTTACGGCTGAAAATTTACGAAAGTTCTATGGTAGGTGGCAACGGAAGTACCTGTTTTTTGGCCCTCGGGTAAAACCACCCGTACGGGCACTCGTGGACGCTGATTTCGATGTCAGGTCAGGTCGAACACTTGGTGTTGTTGGCGAGAGTGGCTCTGGCAAGACCACAATGGCACGGACAGTGGCCGGCCTTACCCCGCGAAACCGCGGTGAGCTTAAATTGCGGGGAGAAGACCTCGCTCCTGAGGTGGAAGAGAGAAATCGGCAACAGCGTGATGCACTGAGGATGGTATTTCAGAACCCGACGGCTTCTCTAAACCCGCAGCTTCCTATCAGCCATACCATCCTTCGTTCTCTACGGAAATTAGCGGGGCTAAACCGAAAGGAAAGTCGTGAGCGCGCCGCAGAGTTGTTACAGGCCGTCGGTCTCGACCCCGCATATCTGGGGCGTCTGCCTGGTGAGTTGAGTGGCGGTGAGCAGCAGCGGGTTGCGCTGGCAGGTGCATTCGCGGGTAATGCTGAAATAATTATAGCTGACGAAGCGGTCTCATCATTGGATGTTTCCGTCCAGGCTCAGGTGCTCGACCTGCTGGGAAAACACCAAAGAGAAGAAGGCACTTCCTATATCTTTATATCGCACGATTTAGGCGTGGTGCGCTATGTCTCTGATGATATTATGGTACTCTACGCCGGGCATGTAGCTGAATCGGGACCTGCGGATAGTGTATTAAAACCGCCGATGCATCCCTACACAGAGGCGTTGCTTTCAGCTGCGCCTGTACCTGATCCGGACGCTAAACCGACTACTATACGGCTCCCTGGTGCAGTGCCCACCCTTCTCGAGCGCTTTCAAGGCTGTTTCTTCGCCGGGCGTTGTCCCCGCAAGCTTGGTCCTATTTGTGACCAGACCCCACCACCTGAACGCGTCGGTCCAGACTCGCATGACCACGTTATCTATTGTCACATTACCGTGGAAGAATTGAAGGCAATGCAACAATAGATGACGGTACCAGCAGTTTTAGGCATAAAGAGCACTCGCCTATAGTCCTAGTAGTTAGCTTGCGTAGAATGGTAGCTACTCAATTAGTGCTCTTCTTAAGGCAAACAACATCACGATTATTTTGGTATAATAATTGGTCTGGAACATCGGCCAGTAGGGTGGGATGTGAGAAAATACGACCAATAAGGGAATAGACTCATGCCCATGTCACATATGTTTGAGCAAAGGTTACATCCGATTTTGCGCGAAGTGGTAAGGGAATTTGGTACCCCCTTTCATATTTACGACGAAGAGGGCATCATTGATACCGGCGAGCTCTTAAAAGAAACTTTCAGAGATGTCTACGGTTTTAGGGAGTATTTTGCGGTTAAAGCCACCCCCAATCTTGAAATACTAAAGATTGTGCAGAAACTGGGTTTTGGATTCGACTGTAGTTCTATCGCTGAGCTTATAATGAGCCGTAGTATCAGTGCCTCTGGCCTGGATATAATGTTCACCTCCAACAATACGACGGTTGAAGAATTCAAGGTAGCCGGCGCTGATGGTGGGTGTATATTGAACCTCGATGATATCACTCTCATCGACAAAGTGCCTGTATTTCCCGAGCTGATTTGCTTCAGATATAACCCTGGCCCGAGGCGTACCGGTAACAGGATGATTGGCGACCCGGTTGAATCGAAATATGGCGTACGGCACGAGCAAATTGTTGAAGCTTACCGACGTGCAATAGAGAGGGGAGCAAAGACTTTTGGTCTGCATACTATGATATGCTCCAACCAGCTGGACTATCGGTACATGGTCGAGACCGTGAAAATGCTCCTTGAAGTGACTGAAATGGTTTCCATGCAGCTGGGTATTACCTTCCAGTTCATCAATGTCGGAGGTGGGATAGGTATTCCATATAAGCCGGATGACAGGCCTTTTAACATGACTGCCTTTGCTGGGGAATCTAGAACCCTGCTTGAACAGTTCGAACAAAGGGCTGGCTACACTCCTAGGTTTTACATGGAGGCCGGTCGGGCTATAACTGGACCTCACGGGGCATTGGTTGTTTCGGTAACAAATAGAATGTCGAAGTACCGTGAATATGTCGGTGTTGACGCCTGCATGTCATCGCTGATACGTCCAGCACTATACGGGGCCTATCATCACATTACGGTGCTCAATGGTGAGAGCAGAGCGGTGGAGACGGTCGATGTTTCCGGCTCGCTGTGTGAAAACAATGACAAATTCGCCATCGGGCGGTCCCTGCCGAAAGTAGATGAAGGCGACATCCTGCTGATTCATGATACCGGCGCCCATGGCTACGCCATGGGATTCAACTATAACGGTCGGCTGCGTCCCAAAGAGCTCCTGCTGTGCCGTGATGGACAGGTCAAGCTGATAAGGAGAGAGGAAACAGTAGCCGATTATCTGAGGACTTTCGAGTTTGAGCCACGGGTGATAAGACCCGTCGGGTGAAAGTCGATGCATACTCAAAGTGCAGAGATGTCCTTTATTCTTCCTTCTTGTTTTTCCTGGCCTCGGCCAGCAGTTTCTCCAGCTTTTCATTGCTGCCCGCCAGCACCAGGATATCGCCAGCTTCGATCTTCTGGCCTGGTGTCGGAGTAACAATTACCTCATCACCACGCTGTATCAGGAATACCGCCACTTCCCATCTCTCTTTGTAGCCAAATCCCAGGTCGGACAGCTTCTCCCCAACGAGGTAGGGTGGGGCAGCGAGCTTGGCAACACCGTATCCCGCCACGACTGACATATAGTCAGATACCTCTGCTAGCGTTACCCCCTGTGCGATTTTGATACCCATCTCACGTTCTGGATAGGTAACGATGTCCGCTCCGATTCTCTCTAGAATGCTGCCATGCAGGTCATCATTTGCCCGGGCGATGACATGTGGAATACCGAGTTTTTTGAGCAAAATAGTAGACAGAACACTGCTCTTGATGTCAGTACCAATCGCCACTATTGCCATTTCGAAGTTAGAAAGGCCCAGTTCCTTGAGGACCGTTTCGTTAGTTGCGTCAGCCTGAACGGCGTGGGTTACATCTTGTGATATGTTTTGAATCTTGCTCTCACTTCTGTCTATCACCAGCACGTCGTTTCCTAAAGCACAAAGAGTGCTGGCAACGCTGACGCCAAATCGTCCCAGTCCTATTACGGCAATTTGTTTTGTCATGTTTGCCTCCTATCCAATCCTTACGTTATCTGTTGGGTACCGGTAGCTGGTTGGCTTTTGTCGCTGAATCAAGGACAGCCCTAGAGTAAGGGGTCCCAGCCGGCCGATGAACATGGTAGCAACTATGATCAGTCGGCCAGCCACTGAAAGTTGAGAAGTTATACCTGTGGTCAGCCCGACCGTTCCGAAGGCAGAAAAAGCTTCAAAGAGCACGTCAAGGAATCGAAATTCCTCTGTAACCGTAAGCAGCAAGACCACTATTGCGAGCATCCCGATAGAGAGCATTACCACAACCAGTGCGCGATATATCTGCTGGGGGTTAAATGCTCGACCAAATACCCCGGGGCGTTCCCTCCCCCTCAAGGTGCTCCACATGGTGGCCGTCAGCATGCCGAAGGTATTGACCTTGATTCCGCCGGCAGTGGAGCCAGCTGCACCACCGATGTACATAAGAAGCATTGTGAAGAATAGTGCATAGTTAGCCAAATTCGCCATGCTGATTGTACTAAAGCCGGCGGTTCGAGCAGTAACGGATTGGAAGAAAGCATTGAGTACTTTTTGTGGTAGGGAGAGACCCCCGAGCGTATCCGGGTCGGCGAACTCTGTAAGCAGTATAACCAGCGTTCCGAAGACCAGAAGCAGGACTGTGGTGGAAAGGACCAGTTTACTGTCCAGAGACAGTCGACCGAATCTATGGGTACGGAACAGGTCAGCTAATACCAGAAAGCTAATACCTCCGAGGATAATCAGGACTGCTGTTGCCAGCAGCATCAAAGGGTCTTCTATAAAACCGGACAGGCTGCGGAAGCCTCCGAACACATCGAAGCCAGCATTATTGAAAGCGGAGACAGATTGAAAGACGGACCGCCATAATGACATACCCTCAGGGTCTTCCATTGATAGTCTCACGTAGAAAACCGCAGCACCAACAATCTCTACAGAGATGGTGAATATTGCCATTCGCCTGATAAGTCTGACCACGCCTCCCGGTCTGGCTAGTCCCATTGATTCTCCGATAAGCAGTCGCTCCTGAAGACCAATTCTCCGTCCAAACATCAGCAAGAAAAGCGTCGCGCTCGTCATGAAGCCGAATCCGCCTATCTGGATCAGGGTAAGAATCACCCCCTGGCCGAAATAGTTCCAATGGTCAGCAGTATCCACCACCACCAGACCGGTAACACAGACCGCTGAAGTAGATGTAAAGAGGGCGTCCACAAAAGAGGTAGATTGTCCTGTTTTGCTTGCGACCGGCAACATCAGCAGAAGAGTGCCCAGTATGATTACACCGGCAAAACCATAGATCAGAATCAGGGATGAAGCCCCACCCGTTCTTGGCTTTGCGACAAGCGGAATAGGGACACGCCAGGACCTGACCCTAGGTATACGTAATACCCTGTCACCCGGTTTTCTAGTCGGAACCCATTCTGGTTGGCTCATGCTATGACAGCCCCTGATTGCTCAATTGTACCACACTTGATAATGTGAGCATGACAGTCTAATTTTGCCTTTGAATACTAATAGCGGGCTTGCTTTGGACTGGTCGGTAGCAGTGGGAGGTAGCTTGTCAGGATACTTGCATTTCGTACTTGGGCCGTCCATTATCCAGGGAAATAATGAATTTCACAATTTTACCATTCAGGATATGCTTCTCTGACTCTGAGCGCAGCTTCCTGAAGTCCATGTTTTCGAGGAAGAGTCTCAATGTTTCCACTTTCTGTTCGAGTTCTTCGTCCCGTTTGGCAGCCGTGAGTAGCGCCTTGCTGACCTTCTCGTATTCACGCTTGGCTACGGTCTCGATGCAACTGGATAGGTCTGGTATCAGTTCAATTACTGGCATGTTATATACCTGAAAGCCCTCTGAGGATATCTTAGGCAGCAGGATAGCGTTTGTCAAAGCCTCAGGATTGACAATATCCCTTTAAGGCACTACATTGGAGTGGAACATGATAATAGTCTATACGGACTCTGAAAGTGAACGGGGAGGTCTAAGATGACAACAGGCGAACCGATAGCCGACCGGCAACTTGCCGTTCTGATTGATTTTGAGAATGTCGGCCTGGACTCAATACAATGGCTATTCGACCAGCTATCACATGTCGGGCGAATTATTGTGAAGAGGGCTTATGGTGACTGGTCGACGGCTGGCAGCCGGCGGGACCAGCTTCTTCAATTAGGAATTGAGCCAATCCAGTTGTTTCACGCTGCTCAATCCAAGAACTCCAGTGATATCAGGCTTGCCATTGATGCTATAGAATTACTGTACCAGTCGCCGGTAGATACCTTCGTAATAGTCTCTTCTGATAGTGATTTTGTCTCGCTGGTGAACCGCCTGCGGGCTGCCGGGAAGGCGGTTATTGGGGCTGGGCGTGAGGAAACAGCGCCGCATTCACTGGTAATATCATGCGATCGTTATTACTATTTGGAGAAGACTGGCCGTCAGCGGACAAAGATACGTCCTAGTAAGAGAAAGAAAAGGGATGCCCTACTGATACGTGCTGTCGAGGCGTCAATTGATGAAGAGGGGCGGGTTGTGGGGAGTAAGCTTCACCAGACAATTCAGCGCCTAGACCCCAGCTTTGATTTTCGTGCTCTGGGTTATGCTACCTTTGCCAAATATCTGGAGGCTTCTCCCGGAGTAAAGGTTATCCGTCCGAGGGGGGCTGGTGATGTCACCGTTGAACTTGCTGAACAGGGGTCGGCCGTGGCGACAGAGCCGCAGGATTTGACAGGTTGGGATACCAGGGTTGACGCCGCCTGGTCGAAACGGGCAGGAACATCAGGAAAGTCTATTCCCGGTCCCAATGCGGCTGCTGATGCTGCCAAGTTCCTCGGTGTCCACAAACTGAGCGACTCGCGCTACCGGACACTGCAGACCCTGCTTGATGCCAGCGAGCTGTTAAGTAGTAAATGGAAGCGCGACGGCAACGCAATAATCAGACGCTAATATTTAGCGAGCATACTGTTATTTATATACTCAATCGTAAAGCTTGTTGGAGGAAAGATATTCCATGAAGAGAATGATAACGTTGGCAGTGGTAGTGGTAATAACTGCAGGACTGCTCACAGGTTGTACCATTGTTACAGGTTCAGGGATATTAGTAACTGAGGATATGGACTTCAGTGATTTCACCCGGGTTGAGGTTGGCCATGCCTTTGAAGTTGAGATTGTACAGTCTGACCAATATAGTGTCAGTATTACCGCAGATGACAATCTCTTTGAATATATTCGGGTCTCACAGCAGGGTTCGACATTGAAGATAGGTGTGCGGCCCACAGTGATGTTCAGGTCAGCGACATATCGGGCAGAAATAACCATGCCCCAGCTTTGTAGCCTGGAGCTATCCGGGGCGACGGAGGGGACTGTTTCGGGATTCGAGTCTGTAGAAGACCTGGATATTGAGGTGTCGGGGGCAAGCTCGCTGGACATAGAGGATATGGTAGCCGGTGACATGGCGTTTGATATCTCTGGGGCGAGTACTGTTGTCGGAGAGGTGACCGCTGGAGATACTAGATTCGACATATCTGGGGCGAGCACTGTTCGTTTGCGGGGTTCGGCGGATGATATTGTACTCGACTTGTCCGGTGCCAGTCATGTGGAAATGGTTGAATTCCCGGTAAATAGTGCCGATGTCGATTTTAGCGGGGCTAGCAGTGGGACAGTGCATGTAGATGGTCGGCTTGATGTCGAACTAAGCGGTGCTTCAAGTCTGACCTACTTGGGTGACGCCACTCTGGTTGATGTTGACATATCAGGCGCTTCTTCTTTGCATGGTGAGTAAGTAATCGCTGCTGCATACCAGTTACAAATACACTACTATACTACAGTTGCATCACTCAAGACCGGGAGGGGTCGACGGTGGTGGAGTACCGTATTGGTACATCGGGCTGGCATTATCAGCACTGGATTGAGCAGTTCTATCCGGCCAATCTATCAAAGTCGGCATGGCTGGGATTTTACGCACAGAATTTCTCCACCGTAGAGCTTAATAATAGCTTTTATCGTCTCCCTTCTGAGAGAGCTTTTGTCAATTGGCGCGAAGCGGTGCCGGCAGATTTCGTCTACTCGGTCAAGGTCAGCCGCTTTATTACCCACATCAAACGTCTGCGAGAGCCTGCTCAGCCGCTCGAAACGTTTCTGGGTCGGGCGTATCTCCTTGGTAAAAAGCTGGGGCCTTTGCTATATCAACTTCCGCCGCAGATGAAACGCGACGCATCGAGGCTGGAGGCATTCCTTAAGTTACTCCCAAAGGATACATGTCACGTTTTCGAGTTTCGCCATCGTTCCTGGATGGATGACACCATTTTTGACCTGCTCGGGCGGTATGGGGTCGGGTTCTGCATCTATGACATGCCGGAGTTCACCACTCCGCAGGTGACCACAGCCGATTTCGCCTATATTCGATTCCACGGCAGTCAGGAGCTCTACGGGGGTTGTTACTCGGATGAGGAACTATGGGAGTGGGTCCGAAAGATAGCAGGGCTGAAGGTTACCAAGGTTTATATCTACTTCAATAACGACATCGGGGGTTTTGCCGTCAGTAATGCGGTCACATTGATGCATCTCTTGGAAGAAAAGAACGAACAGCCTTAAAGCCACCCCTGTGCAGGACAAAATGGAGCTATCGAAGGGCACTCATGTGTCCTTCTTCCTTTTCCCCCCGTAAGTTTTAGGGAATCTTTAGAAAATACCACTGATTCTTTAGTCTTTATTTTGCCCATCTGCCTTACGCTGAAACTGCTGTGACAGCTTGGGAAACGCTATGTCACGTAGAAATGTACAGGGTTTGGCAATATGAATGCTGCCTGGGACAGTTGGGACGGTAGTGTCTCTAATAATTGGAGAGGGTGGCTGGAAGGGCTCATCGAGCACTACGAAGGCATGAGGTGCTTTCTCCAATACCATATTCGTTGGCAGATGGCCCGGCTCTCTCCGATTGATGAGATGCTGATATACGATGTGCGGCATGGTCTGATAGAGACGGGAGGGACAGCTAATGTCATTGATGAGACTGACTGGCTGTTTCTTCTTCCGCTGCGTGAGGTCACTAGGCGGCAGATTGTCATAAACTGACATTTGCACCAGAGTTTCTGAGGAGGAGACTGGACGAAGTGAAGAAATACCCGACAATCCTGGTGGCCGATGACGAGGAGCAGCTACTGAAGCTGCTTAAGGTCAGCTTCGGGCTGGAGGGGTTTGAGGTTGTTACGGCCAATGATGGCCTAGCTGCTCTGAGAGCATTCGAGGGAAGTCAGCCTGACGCGGCGGTGCTTGACATAGGAATGCCCGGCCTGGATGGGTTTGGAGTTCTTCAGTTCATTCGTCAAAGCTCCAATATCCCGGTAATCCTGGTCACAGCCAGGGATGAACCATCATACCAACGTCGCGCGATGGCCGCGGGCGCTGACGGATACATGACTAAGCCGTTTGACTGGGCTGAACTCGTAGACCGAGTCCGTACCAAACTACGTACCCCTGTACTCCAGCGTCGGCGACGCTCTGTAAACTAGAGTTTGTCTGCCCCATTCTAATTCTTCCTTGTGAAGAAACCGTATCTTCTTAGTACATAGTTCCATCCTCACTTTTGGCAGTATTTTCTGCACCACATTTTCTTCGGTTCTGCTCCTGCGATTATTGCTTTCCTAAGTCCTTGTCGGACACAATTTGATTTGTGTGGTTACAAGAGATAGAATAGTGCGACGTGCTGTCACAAAGCGGAGTTATTTAGAACTAACTGGGGAGGTATAATAATGGACTTCTCTCTGGAGTATACCGAGGAGCAGGAGAGTTTTGCTGAAGAGGTGCGGGAATGGATTAAAGAGAATATTCCCGATGGCCTGGTAAATTTTCGAGACCCACTGAAGAAAACCCGTGAGCAGTGGGAGCTCCGGCGCGAAATAGGACGACGTCTTGGCCAAAAAGGCTGGCTCTATGCTGGATATCCTCCAGAGTATGGCGGTGGTGGGCTTGATGCGGACCACCGCTTTGTTATTCAGCGAGAGTTTGAAAAGATTGGAGTAGGCTATCTACCCTTTTATGACTCGGCGAGGTTAGCAGTTGGACCAATACTGGCTCTGGGCACCGATGAGCAGAAACAGCGCTTTTTGCCGCCTATTTTCTGTGGTGAAGTCACCACCTGGCAGCTCTTTACGGAACCGGAGGCCGGTACTGATGAAGCTAATCAGCAGACCGATGCCCTGAGGCACGAGAAAGAGGGGGAGTACTTCATAGTTAATGGCAGTAAGATTTTCGTCGGTGGCATCTATGCACCGCCAAACCAGTTTCTACTGCTCACACGCAGCGACCGTGAAGCTCCCCGTCACGAAAACCTGGCGATGTTCCTAGCTCCAGCCGACCTGCCGGGTGTTACCATTAACCCATTACCACTGTTCGTCTCCGGTACCTTAGCCCAGGTGAATGGACCGACTGCGGACTCGTCACCGGCAATCAAGCATCAGGTCTTCTTTGACGATGTCCGAGTTCATGAGTCCTTTCTGATAGGAGGAGACAGGGACGGCTGGCGTGTAACCACAGCCACCCTTGATGTTGAGCATGGCGGTGGCCAGGCGGCTATACCACTGGAGAACACGGCGGTGAAGCGTTTTATTGAACAATGCCGCAGCAACCCGACGATACAGAAACGACTTAGAGAAAACGCGCAATTGCTTGAAAGTGTTGTCGATATCTTTGTTAGAAGCGAAATAGTAAGGTTGTGGGGACTGCGTAACGCCTGGATAGCCGATAGTGGTCAGCGTGCCCCTTATGTCGGCCCGCAATTGGGCCTCTATACCAAGATAATCGGCGGTGAACTGGTTGAGAGTCTGGCCAGGGTGCTCGGGCCATATACTCTTATTGAGAGCACTGAATGGTCACTGGCGGAGGACATTTTCGAGGTAGTGCAGCGGGCTGGCCTTTGCTTCGCCCCGGCGGGTACTCCTGAGGCGCAGAAGATAATCATCTCACGCGCTTTAGCCATCGGCCGTGAGCCTCGCAGGTAGACAGCTAAAGTCGCTCCTTAGACATGGAGGTAAGTAGGATGAAATTGGACCTGGGTCTTTCTGAGAATGAAGAAATGCTGAAGAAGACAGCACAGGACTTCATGCGACGTGATGCTTCCAAGGAGGTTGTGCAAAACCTCCAGAACACTGATACCGGCTGCACCACGGAGCTTTGGCGGAAGATGGCCGGGCTGGGATGGACAGGTGTAATAATCCCAGAGGAATACGGCGGCACCGGGAATACACTGACCAGCGTCGGGGTTTTGCTGGAGGTTCTGGGTACTGGCCCTCTTCCGGGGCCACTCTTCTCATCAAGTATACTGGGCAGCTCAATCATCATAGAGGCTGGTACTGAAGAACAGAAGCGATTGGTCTTACCGGCCATTGCCGATGGCACGCGGGTGGTGACTTTGGCACTAACCGAACCTGACTTTAGCTGGGAGCCGGAAGCAATTCAGGCAAAAGCCAGTCGCGATAATGATAGCTTTACCCTCAACGGTGTTAAGCTGTTTGTTTATGATGCCGGAGCAGTTACTGATTTTATCGTGGTCGCTGGTACTGACAATGGAATAGGTCTCTTTCTGGTGGACAGGGATTCGGAAGGTCTGGCGGTGACCCGCTTGCCCGGTTATCTGGCCGGTCAGACCTTTGAGGTGAAGCTGGACTCGGTTAAAGTGCCGCCGTCGTCTTTACTCGGGGAAAGTGTAAATAACTGGCAGGCTCTGGAAAGCGCTATTACCCGGTCAATACCGGTACTCTGCGCCTACAAAGTAGGCGGCTGCCAGGCACTGGTAGACATGACTATCCAGTACAGTCGTACCAGGGTGCAGTTCGGACAGCTGATTGGTCGTTTCCAACGGGTTCAGGACATGATTATCGAGATGGTAAATCAGCTTGACGCAGCCCGCTGGACTACCTACGAGTGCCTCTGGAAGCTCGATACGGATAGGCAGGCTGCTGAAAGTGTTCACATGGCCAAGGCTGTCACCAGCGCAGCTTACTGGGAGGCAGCCACTCTGGCACATCGGGTGTTTAGTGGCATCAGTTATGCAAAAGACCATCCTGCGAGCTTCCACACGAGGGCATCCCGGAGTTTGTACCACTATTTGGGTGACCCTGCCCATCACCGGCGGCGGCTGGCAAAATTGCTGACTGGCGCGTAGTTTCTCTGACAAGCTATTTAGATAATTAAGTCCGCAGGTAGTTGTGCTTGGTGGTGTGGTTCGTATCAGCAACCACGCGCCATAGCAATATGGATAGCCACCTCGGCAAAGCCATCGCCACAGAAAAGGTCGCTTACATACCTGGCTACCCTTTCAACTGCCCGTCGCTGTGTGTCCGTGAGCCTAGGGTTGGGTATCAGGACACTGTAGGGGAAAAGTTCGAATAGGGAGATATCAGTGGGAGAATCACCGATTACTAACGTCTCAGTTGGTGACAAGTCCTGGTAACCCATTTCATTAAGCAGCCTCAATAGAGTCCTTCCCTTACTGATACCCCTCTCCATCAGGTGTAGAACATAGCCGGAGTCGTAGTACTGTATGTCTCCCAGTTGTTCCCGCACGACTGAGTGGGCGACACCGTCAATAAAGAAAACCACATCAACAAGGCGCTCGGCATTGTCTTCCCGTTCCCTGATGGCTCCGGGGAAAAGCTGCTTGAGTCTGTTCAGTTCTTTGAGGGCCGGCTCTCGGGAATAGCCGAGGTCCAGGATTTCGCCGTCAGGTGTCAGCTTAGCGACAGCACCATTTTCGGCGATTATAGGTCCGCTGATTTCAAGTTGTTGTGCCAGGGCTTCCAGATTGGATAGGTGCCGACCTGATACGAAGCCCACGGTGATACCGCATTGCTCTAGTCGACGCACCGTTTTACAGGCAGCGGGACTCTCGGAGCCGTCTTCATCCGTGAGTGTTCCATCGACATCAGCCATGACCAGTCGGAACTGACTGGCGAGCTCAGGTGAAATCTGTTTGTAGTTCAGAGGTATAATGTAATCCTCTCCTTTCGGATAAGATTGTCCTGTCCACTTTACTGCTAGGCACCAAGTTCACCACGCAACTTGATAAAGGAAAGAAGGTTGTCTCGACCGATGATGCCAGCGATATCCCCGTTGTTTACTACGAGCACCTGGTTGATATCTTCTTCAGTGAGGACTCTGAGGACGGTAGAGAGTTCATCATCGGGTGAGACCGATTTCAGGTTTGCGAACGGTGTCATTACATCGCTTACCTTTTTCGTTGCCCAGAGAGGGCGGGGAATTGCCCTGATATCATGCAATGTGATTAGGCCTGAAACACGACCATCGGTCGTTACAGGAAAACAACGGCGGCCAGTGGTCAGGGCATGCTCATTTACTAACGTGTCAACAGTGAGTTCTGGATTTATTGCTGGGCAGTCTCGTATCATTACTTCTTGAGCAGTGTGACCGTACAGCATATCAAGCAGGGCGACCTGTTGGTAGCTACCCTGAGCGGTATTTTCGAGAAACCAACCAATGAGGGCCAGTAAGAGTCCGTTTATCCAGAGACCTTGGAAGATAAGAAATATCCCGCCGAAGATGAAGAGGTAGCCTACTCCCCTGCCAATGTTGGAGGCAATTTTAGTTGCTCGGCGCAGGTTCTGGTTACGCCACCATAGAACTGACCTGAGGACACGTCCGCCGTCCAGGGGAAAGCCGGGGATGAGGTTGAAGACTGCAAGGGACAGGTTGATCCAGCAGAGCCACCAACTGACTCCTTCGATAAACTGAGAGTGCGGCCCAAGCCAGTATAATATCGCCCAGAAGACGAAGCCGAGGGCTATACTGGTCAGGGGACCGGCGAGAGCAATACGCAATTCATCCTTGGGTGTTTTCGGTTCTTCGCTAATCTGGGCGACGCCACCAAAAATGAACAGCGTAATCGAGGGCACTGTAATGCCGAGTTTCTGAGCGACAATGCTATGCATCAGCTCGTGCGCTAGGACGGAACCAAAGAATAACAGGCTGGTTATAATGCCAGCGATGAGTGAGGTAGACCAACTCCATTCATCGAATGCCAGTGGGTAGTAATCGGCACTCAGTGACCATGTTACCAGTGCGAAGATAATAAACCAGGTATAGTTCAGCCTTATTGATATGCCAAATAACCTGCCAAGGGGAATGCTGCCTCGTAGCATTATGCCTTCTACTCCAACCAACAATAGCCACTGCCAAACCCCGAACGAGTCAGCAATAGGCCTGTGTCCTCTCTTTTATTGTAACACATGTTGGTGCTACGTCTAGTGTCGCTCTTATAGAAAGCCCAAGCCCGACCCTTTTCATTGGCAGGGATCGAATCTACAACTGCATGTATTGAGTAGTGGTATGATTGTTAATTTCTGAGGGCCCAATCCTATCTGGGCTCTATTAAAATTAAACGTAGGGCTCGTTCTGTGGCCTCAGTAATTAACTTATCGACCTCGTTGAAGGATTCCTCCAGGCCGATGGGACCCGGCGCAATACTCAGGGCGGCGTCAATGCCATGCTGGTTGAGGTCCTTGTTATTGATAGTGAGCTCCCCTGTGATGGCTACCACCGGGATGCCAGCTGCCTTCGCCCGTGCAGCAACACCAGTTACCGTCTTACCAAACGTGGTTTGCTTGTCTATCCTGCCTTCTCCGGTAAAAACAAGCGACGCTCCTTTGAGATGCTCGGACAGCCCCGTGGCCTCACAGATGATGTCTATCCCCGGCCTCATTTCGGCTCCGAGGAAGGCTACCAGACCGGCGCCCAGACCACCGGCTGCCCCACCCCCAGGCATGTCACTAATGTCAATACCGAGGTCTTGCTTGATTACAGTGGCGTAGTTAGTCAGGGCTTTGTCCAGTTGCTGACACATGTCCTTGGTAGCCCCTTTCTGTGGGCCATAGACCCAGGATGCACCCTCTTCCCCACAGAGTGGATTGGTCACATCACATGCCACTGTGACTTTGCACGCTGTAAGCCGTGTGTCCAATCCTGAAATATCTATCTGTCTCAGGCGGTTCAGGGCTGCCCCACCCCACGGAAGCTCATTTCCTTCATCATCTAGTAATCTCACCCCGAGCGCCTGGGCCATGCCAGAACCGCCGTCATTAGTGGCGCTACCTCCGATTCCAATAATCAATTGACGACAATCAGCGTCAAGGGTTGCCCGGATAAGCTCGCCCGTGCCGTAGGTAGTGGTAACCATCGGATTTAAACTGTCGGGTGTTACCAAGACAAGCCCGGATGCAGCTGCCATTTCGATGACAGCGGTAGTCCTGTTACCCAAGATACCCCAAGTTGCAACTGTCCTTTCACCTAGCGGCCCGATTACTTCATTAGTGAAGAATCTACCGTTGGTGGCCGATACCAGCACATTGACCGTACCCTCACCGCCATCGGCCATAGGTACCAGTGTCAGATCGGTATCTGGAAGGGCAAGCCGGATGCCACGTGCCATGGCATCAGCTACCTCACGGGCAGAGAGACTTCCTTTGAAACCCTGCGGGGCAATAACTATCTTCATTACTCTTGTCCGACTACGGAAATAGCCCCAGATACCAGTTGAGGATATCGTTCCCGAAAAGCATAGCTACTATGGTTGCTAATGAGAGGTACGGACCGAAGGGAATGGCATCCTTCCGCCCCCTTATCTTGAACAGAAGGAGAAACCCGCCTACTAGCCCACCGACAATTATCGCTCCAATGACGGCAACAAAGACCACCGGGAAACCGACAATTAGACCAATCAAGCCTGCCATCTTAATATCTCCCCAACCCATGCCGCCTTGAAAAATGAGAACTGGTATCAGGAGTAGGACAAAGCCGGTGGCACCACCGGTGATGCCGGTAACAGTGCGGGCAGCGACATCCGGCAGGGACAGGAATGCGGGTGGGGCTGATATAAGGAGCTCTGGCTGGTGTAGAGAAATATCGAGCACAAGGGCTACTATTGCTGTCGGGTAGACAATCCGGTTGAGGATGAGCTGGTGCTCAAGGTCGATACCCAGAATAATGATGAAAATGCAGGAGTAGAAAATGGTAATGACCAGTTGTACTGTCTCAGGAGTTGTTGGGTGTACCATGTAGTACCAGTAGAGGAAGCCGAAGAGGGCGCCAGTGCCTACTTCTATCCAGAAGACGCGCGAGGGTATCAGTGCTCCACAGGAACGGCAGCGGCGGCGCAGCCACAGGTAACTAATCACAGGAATAAGGTCAACAGGTGCCAGACGGCGCTGGCAGGCATCACAGTAAGATGGGGGGCTGACTATTGACTTCCCCAGTGGTAGGCGGTCAATACAGACATTGAGAAAGCTACCGACAATAGCACCCAGCAGAATGAAGGCGATAATCAGAGCAATGTCCATGTTGCTCTATTTTGCAGGTTTTTGTGTGTCAGGTCAACTAAAAAAGGGCGTGCATTAGTATAGGGTTGCGTATATAATTTGCAGCACAAGCACACACTCGGTGTGCTGGAACGAACAAAAGAGGAGGGTTTAATAAGATGAAAAAGCGGTTGCTAATTATTGGGTTGGTCTTGTCCTTATTCCTGACTATGGCGGTGCCAGGGACGGCTGTAGCCAACACGGAAGCAGTGAAATGCTCGTCAACGACATTTACTGCTGTCGCTGAGGTAGCGGTGGTGGATCCTGGTACGTCGACTCAATATGGGTTGACTATTGTAACCCGAGGCGAGAAAATCCAGGGCCAGTTCGTATATGCCGACTGGGACTCCATGGATGGGGCGACACTGGGTGTGAGCCATAACTCCATCATAAGGCTGACTCCTCCCGATGAAACAGGAGCAGGCACGTTTGCTGGTAGCGCCTGGGCCATAATTATTGTCAACTTATCTGATGGCGCAGGCACATTATTTGGTACCTACCGGGCTACCTTGACGGGTGTCTACCAGATGATGACAGATGGAATAATATTTGACAATGTCGTTGACAGTGGGCAGTTTGCTGTGGTAGGCCGCGACGGTAGTAGTTTCGTTACCGCCAGTGGTGATTGGATGGCGACACTTTACAAGTTAGAGGTAGCACCGGGTGTCTATACCTTAGCTGGAGAAGCAGAGATAGCCGGTGAATATCAGACACTAGGCTATTAGAGATAGTAGATTACTAGTGATTAATCTACCTTATTACTGATACTCCTGACAAGCGCGAATAAATCCGAGTGGGGACAGTGCTGCCAAGGCTGTCCCCACTCGGGGGTTCGCTAAGATATTGATATGCTTAATCATTCCCTCTAGTTGTCTTATTCGCTGGATATAACGGTTCTTCATCTGGGCAAGGACCAAAGCCCGTTACATTGTTAAACCTTTCAGTGCTGACCAGTTACGGAGAGAAGTCAACGGTATACTCGCAGCCCACCTTAAGTAAAGCCTATTTTCTCTAGGCGATAAGATAAGACGCAGGTATCTCTAGTTACCGTTTCAGCGAAAGGTCTGTTTCTAACCACGACGTTAGGCAATTTTCTGCTTGCCACCCTGGCTATCGCCCATTTTAATTAACTTTCTCTAAAGGCTGGACATAATTCATACGTATATGCTATAGTACATATATACGTATATAGGAATATATACCTAGGAGATTCATATGGAATACTATGACACGGAACTGTATCTACTGAAGGCAGAACTTTGTAAAACGTTTGCTGACCCGAAACGTCTCATGATTATTGAGGAATTGCGAAATGGCGAGAAATCAGTCGGAGAGCTGGCTGAGAGGTTGTCGGTACCACACGCAGTAGCTTCGAGACACTTGGCGATACTGCGCGAGCGGGGTGCTGTCAGGGCACGACGTGATGGCACAAGCGTTTTCTACAGTCTATCTGATCCCAGAATAGGTGAGGCGTGCCAGCTTGTGCACCAGGCCCTGCTGGGGCTCATGGAGAGGAATCGGGAGCTGGCAGAAAAAGTAATACGTTCTTGACTAGTACGAAGGGTAGCAGTTGTCAATTATCTGTAGTATAATCTGACACTACTGTCATTGGGAAAAATTATACGGGAGGTGTTGTACCATAATGGCAGAGGAAAAGAAGAAAAAGGCTGCGATGGTCGTTCTCAGTGGTGATATGGACAAGCTGTTTGCTGCTTTCATCATTGCAAATGGGGCAGCCGCCGTAAATATGGAAGTAACCATGTTCTTTACATTCTGGGGACTGCGGGCGCTGAAGAAAAATGTCATTACCGGGAAGAGTTTTTTCGGTCGGATGGTGGGTTTGATGTATGGTGGTGATATTACCAAAGCTAATCCCAGCAAATTCGGGTTCTTTGGTCTGGGGCGGTGGATGTTCAACAAGATGATGAAGAGCAAGAACGTCGTTTCTCTGTTGGAAATGAGGCAACTGGCTATCGACCTTGGAGTCAAGATGTACGGCTGCCAGATGAGTATGGACGTCATGGAGATTTCCAGGGAAGACATGATTGATGAAGTAACCGACTGCGTTGGTGCTGGTTTTTTCATTGAGCAGGCCCAGCAGGCCGACTTCACCATGTTTATATAGGCAGAAAGGAGAGAGTAATGGCTAAAGAGAAGGCTAAATCGAAGGCAAAAAGCAAAGAGAAGACGGAAAAAGCGAAAAATACTGGGAGTAAGATTGACCTGGAACTGGACCTGAGAGGACTGATGTGTCCCTTACCAATGGTCAGGGTCAGTCAGACCATCACTAAGGTACCGGTCGGTGGGGTAATCAGGGCAGTGGCTACTGACCCGGGTAGTCTTGCTGACATCCCATCCTGGGCAAGGACTACTGGTAATGAGGTCCTTAAGACCGAGCGTGATGGTAAGGACATTATTTTCCTGGTGAAACGGGTTAAGTAGTCGTGAACTGGCTTTCCTTTCTGCTTGCCGGTGTACTGGTATACGTTGCTGTAGTGGCATTCCTGGTAGGTACTGCCTTTCGTATCTACTACTGGCTGAAGGTGCCCAGGAGTGGGATTAAGCTGGGAATATTTCCCCAGACACATGGCCGGCGTAGATTCGTCCAGTGGATTAAGGACACATTCTTGTTTCCACAGGTGCTTGACGTCGACCGCCCGATGTGGCTATTCGTGATACTTCTTCATATCGGTGGGGTGGCGGCGTTTGTCGGGCACCTGAGGCTGATACAGGAGTTCACACCACTGGCCAATGCCCTCGGCAAGGAGGGTATGGAGCAGTTTTCCCTCATCAGCGGTGGCATTGTCGGGATAGTACTGCTGGTCTCAGTGCTTTATCTGATAGCCCGGCGTTTCAAGTCGCCTTACCGGGACATATCTACACCGGAGGACTATTTTCTGCTCATCCTTGTTTTCATGGTACTGCTTTTGGGTAATCACCTCCGCTTCTTTGGACAGGTTGATGTGGAGGCTTACCGGGCGTATGTCCACAGTTTACTTACATTCAGTCCGGAGTTCCCGGCAGAACTGGCGGAATCAGGGACAAGGTGGGTTCTGGTAACCCATGTCACTTTTTCTAACCTGTTGCTTATTTACCTACCCTTCAGCAAGCTGGTCCACTATATCGGGACTTACGCCGTTAACCTGATGAGGAGTGAGGCGCGGTGAACAAGGCAGAGCTCAAGGCTGTCACCGGTGTGCTGGACAAAGGAATGAACCGGCAGCTCCTTTACTACCTTGATGTCTGCACGAGGTGTTCCATCTGTAAGGATGCCTGCCACCAGTATGTCTCCACTGGAGATGTTCTCTTCCTTCCGGCCTACCGTGCCGAGCTTATTCGCCGCGTATACAAAAAGTACTTCACGCGGTCAGGTCTGTTCCTCCCATCTCTTTATGAGGGTAGGGAGGTAGATGACCGTCTTCTGGACGAGTTATACCGCTCTACTTATGCCTGCACGGGGTGCCGCCGCTGCATGTACTACTGTCCGTTTTCAATCGACACCACCTGGCTATTGGGAGTGGCCAAGGCAATGCTCATCGCCGCCGGAAGAGGTGCCCAGATTCTTACCGAACTAGCGGGTGCGGCCATTGCTAAGGGTGAGAATATCGACCTTTTCAAAGACATCATGCTAGACTTGAATAAGGAGACCGAGAAGGAGCTCCAGAGTTTGGTTAATGACCCAACGGCTGCTATACCGATTGAGAAGGAAGGAGCGGATATCTTATACGCAGCCTTGGCAGGGGTGCATAGCATATTGCCACCAGCGGTTATATTCCATAAGGCCGGGCTCAACTGGACATTATCCCTTTTTGAGTCATCCAACTATGGATACTTTCTTGGTGACGCAGAAAAAGGTCGAATAATCGCCAAGCGAATTGTAGATGAAGCCACGCGTCTTAAGGTTAAAGAGGTGGTCATTTCCGAGTGCGGGCATGCTTATCGTGTCATGCAGTATCTCTATGAGACCTGGGCCAATGAGAAATTGCCTTTCCGGGTAACGGCTATGGTAGAAATCATTGCCCGCCTTATTAGGGAGGGACATGTCGAAATACCTTCAGGTAAAGAGCGTAAGTTGGTTACGTATCATGACCCGTGCCAGGTAGGGAGGAATGCCGGTTTCTACGACGAGCCGCGATATGTGCTAAGTCAGGTAGCATCGAATCTGCGTGAGTTAACACCTAACCGTGAGAAGAACTGGTGCTGTGGAGGCGGTGGTGGGCTGGTCGCCCAGCCGGAGTTTGACGAGTTCCGAATCAAGACAGGGGAAAGAAAAGCAGAGCAGATAAAGCAGACCCGCGCCGGACTTGTCGTCAGCCCCTGTGAGAACTGTCGGCTCCAGATAGCTGCCTTAAACGAGAAATACGATCTGGATATCAAAGTAACCGGCCTGTCTGACGTAGTGGCCAACCAGCTGATCGGGCGTGATATTGCTACGTCATTCGAGGCGGGGCAAGCCGAAGAGCCGGAGAGTGAAGATTAGAAGGGTTTGTGGAACAGGAGGAGATTGTAATGCCACTACACGAGTATGAATGTACGAAGTGCGGCGAGAGATTTGAGCTGCGCCGGAGCATTGCTGATAGAGACGCAGAATATAAATGCCCTAAATGCGGAGATGAACAACCGCGCCGGCTTTGCTCCGTGTTTGGCATGGTGATGTCGGCCAGGCCGGAATTTTCTAACAGCGGCCCAACCTGAGGCAGCAGTACCTGTTAGGGCAGTTTGCCCTGTATTCTTACAATAGTGCCTCTACCTCAGCGACTTCTTCAGGCGTGAGTTTCCAGTCGCCGGCGACAACATTGGCAGCCATTCGTTTAGTTTTCTTTATTATTTGAACGCTATAACCTCAATCTCAATGTCAACACCATCAAGTGGGGATATTGCTTGCATAGCCACTCTAGCGGGTTCATCACCTTTAGTGAAGTATTCACAATAGACTTCATTCACCTTATCAAAGTCTTTTAAATTTCTCATGTATATTACAACCTTGACAATATCATCTATAGTAGCACCGCAACCCTCTAGTAAGAACTTTATATTATCTAAAGCCTGTCGCGTTTGCTCAACGATAGTCCCACTCTTGATTTCCCCGGTTTTAAGGTCTGAAGATAATTGACTGGTTAGGAATAAGAACCTACCTGCTCGTACTACATGATTAAAAGGTAGGTCTGGTCTTGTAATTCCTGGAATAATCATTACTCTCTTCTTCATCTCTTAATTCTCCTAATCGTTGATATTCAATATGATACGCAATCGAGCTTACCAAATAATAATGGCCTTGATGTTACTATTCAAATGGCACGCTATCTGGCATCGGGACAACTTGTAAGTCGGCAAGACCTGTGGGTAGAATGAAAAGTGGTTGCAGGCATAATTTCGTTTGGACAAAAAAGGACATGAAGATGAGCAGCAAAACACCTGATAATACCAGTCTGGACGTATACTTCGACTATCTCTGACCTTACGTTTATAACGCAGCGGTCTGGCTGCAAAGGGTTGGAGAGGAACTAGGCTCTCGATTGACTGTCAATTGGAAGTATTTCAGTCTGGAGCAGGTCAACAGTAAGGAAGGGCCCCACTGGAAGCTATGGGAACAATCGGATGATTACCCCAGTCGTGGTCGGAATGCTTTCCACGCCGCCGAGGCAGCCCGATGTCAAGGAGAAGAGGTCTTTAATGCCTTTCACTATGCGCTACTCAAGGCAAGGCATGAAGACAAAAAGGATATTGCTGATCCGGCCATCCTGATTGAGGTAGCTGAAGGTGTCGGTCTGAAAATGGACAGGTTTTGTAAGGATCTCACTGACCTGCGTTTGCTGGAAAAGCTGGCGGCAGACCATACCTTTGCCGTTGAGACTCTGGGCATCTTCGGCACACCAACCCTGGTCTTCCCGGGGCAGCAGGTCGTCTTTCTGAAAGTGTCACCGCCGCCCTCCCCAGAGGAATCAGTTACCGTATTCGAAGATGTCCGTTGTCTCGCAATGGACAGGCAACAAATCAAGGAGATAAAGCGACCGTAGTCCTTGCTGATTAGGCGAGGAGGATGACCTTTATCTTCTTGGCATATTCTTGACTCGCCAGGTCGTCGGTAACAAGCTCAATATTCTCTGGTGATGCCACTCCGAGTCCGAGCTCAACCGCCCGGGCAATCTGGTCCTGTTCGAAAACTTGGCCCCGACTTACCTCCGGGGTGGTACCCAATTCGCGCAGTATGGCTACCCCCACGGCATCAATCGCCACCCGGTCGTTGCTGGCAAGTATTACATTGGCATTGGCGCGGGTACCCTGAGCAGGGCCACCATCAGTGAAAGCCTCAACACCGTCGAGTACGACCAGGTCGGGAGAATAGGCAACGTTGATTTCGGCAATCATCTGTCGCTGGTATGGGGAGGTATGCAGTTCTCTCATATAAGGACTGCCGCCGGGTACCATACCTACCGAGTTTTTCATCGATAGGGTAAAGTGGCCACCGAAACCATGCGTTTTAAGACAGCAGGTCTGTACGATACATTCCGCTTCAGCGTAAATCCTGGGAAACTGGAAGCCGTCCTGCCAATGGCTGTCTTCAGGACGGAAGTGTATCCAGCCTTCCGGCCCCATTTCCTGCAGGTTGAGAATATCGAAACCCAGCTCTTCAGCCAGCTTGAAGACGCCCTTCTTCTCCATCACGGTGCGAGTACTGTCACCCGGACCGCTACGCTCAGCGAGAGTGATACTGCTGGCACCCATCTCTTTAAGATTCTGCACCAGGGCACGGAGTGTATCGATATGGGTCGAGCCGGGGGTGGGGTCAGCCGAATTAAAGTTGGGCTTGAGAATCACTGCCTTTCCTCTTATTGCGAGGTCGGAATCAAGCAGGGCGATTGCTCTCTGCACTCCCTCGGTGCGGTTACTAGTACGTACCAGACTCACTTTTGTCATTATCGCCTCCTCTGAAATAGGCAACTTATACTTTCTCAGAAAGATATGCAAGCACCTATCAACGTCACTAACAGGATTCGGAATAGGTGATAATTTGCATTACAACGTCATTTTAACGTATGGGCGCTTCTTAAGTATAGCCGGACTGGCTGCACAGGGCTGGTGTCACTACAGGGGGTATTGACAACAGCTATTTAAAGAACTATACTAAACCCCCCAGAACAATACAAAAACGTACAATACTAGCACTTATCTATACTATACCCCAGCGTAAGATAATAGGTATATTGCTGGAGGTGGGTGGTGAGGGATGGTCAAAGGCATCAGAATCGCCAGATAAATGATGGCGATGTCTGGTGTCTTATTATTATCAGATTTAATATAAGGAGGTAGAGATGAAAATCTGGGCAATCACAGTTAGTGTGCTCCTGGCAGGGGCAGTCGGGGCAGGGGTATTTTTCTACATTGACCTCTCCGGTGACGTCGATAACGCTAATGCGGAAATCGACACGTTAGAGGGGGAAAAGGCTACACTGGAAGGAAATATTTCTGACCTGGAAACTGACCTAGCAGAGACAGAAGCTACGTTAGCTGATACCGAAACAGAACTGGCCGACACGGAAGCAGAGCTTACTATTGCTGAGTCTGACCTTGCTGCTGCTCAGAGCCAAATTTCTTCCCTGCAAAGCAGTCTTGCCACATCGCAGAGTAGAGCCAATAGCCTGCAGACTCAACTAAATGCAGCCGAAAATCAATACGAGAGTCTACAGCAACAGGTAGATGCGTGTAATCCCTACGGAGAACTCCTTGAGAAGTATTCCTTTATACCAGCTTCTTATTGGGAATTGTGGGAGATACTTGACGCAACACTGTGGGTGGAGTCCACGGGTGACATTGAACTACAAGAAAAATGGGACGCTTATCTAGATAATCCTACGGAAGAAAACGATATGGCATTCTGGATGGCTGTATGGGATGGGCTATGGGAGAAATTGTGCGGAGCGGGCACGTCTATTTAACAACAATAATGCTGATAGGTATGGGTACACTTGCACTTCGCCATCAAAAACGCGATTTTTCGGGCATAGATTGGCAGGTTCTAAATTAGGTGCTGACTTTTCACTCAGTACGGGGTATTACTCAAACTTCTCAATGATAGTCTCAGCAGCAAGCTTCCCGGAGATAAGCATTCCGCCAAAGATGGGCCCCATGCGCGGGTACCCGTGGACTGCGTTGACGGCCATACCGCTTGCCAGCAGGCCGGGATAGACCTCTCCCGTCTTGGCCATAAGGTCTCTCTCTCCATGCTCGGCCCACATCGGTTTCTCGCCTACCACGTCACCGGTGGAGGTGTTCAGCCTGGCACCTATTTTGCGTACCACTATGCGGCAAACTTCAGCATCATGGCCGGTGGCATCTATTACCCACTTGGATTTTATTGACAGCGGGTCAACATGCAGATTCGCCATCGTCACGGCACTCCAGTTCAAGACCAGTCCTGACACACGGTCGTCTTCACGAATCATGACATCCTCAACGCTAATCAGGTTGAATATACGAGTGCCTGCCTTGACACACTGGTAGCAGAGGGCGGAAACAGCCTCCACGGAATCGGCTACATAATAACCTGGCTGGTACTCTACAGTAGCCACCCCCATCTCATCCAGAATGGGTCTGGCTTCGTCCTGCACCACAATACGGTTGAACATCATTCCGCCTCCCCACATCCCACCACCGATACTGAGCTTCCTTTCATAAATCGCCGTCTTTATACCTTTCCTACCCAAGTAATACCCTGCTGTCAGACCAGAGGGTCCCGCACCAGCGATGGCTACGTCTACGTCCAGATAGTTTATAAACTCATCGGTGAAGCTCTGTGTGATTGCCTTTGAAATAACTATATCGTCCACGTTTAACCCCTCCTGATATCATTCTACTTCGAATCACCACATAAAATGGAACCGGCCCTATAGATACATGTAGCTGCAATAAGCAATCAAAAAACCAGAAGAGGGAAGTGTAATAAGGTCTTCTGGTTCCTTACTTCCCTACGCTCGCATTACCGAGATCAGGTTCCAAGGGTCGTCCGCATGGGACTCTCAGCCTTACAGCTCCCCTAGTTGATATTCAATTTTCTATACTATACAGGTCGCTGCCTATAAATGTCAATCCAACCAACAAGAGGGCACTGCCTCTATTGCGACATGTGCCCTCTCTTGATTATATCCGTATTCTGGCTAGCCGTTTATCGGGCGCTCCTCTAGATTCTTGAACTTGACTCCGGATTCTGCACTTGGTAACGGTGCCACCGGTTCGGTGAGCAGGAATTCCCCGGCCTTTATCCATTGCTTCAGCATATTAGCCAGCTCAACCGCCTTGGGATAGCTGGACAGAGATGCGGTTGGCACTTCCTGACCCTGGACAGTTATTGTCCCTGATTTGAGACTGGCGTAATCGACCTCGCCGAGAACATCGGGGTTTCCTTGGGGATAGGCATCCGAGTAATCGATGATGGCGGTGACAATGTCCTGGTCTCTGACCGCTGTGTAACGCACGATTTCTTCATTAAGTACTGGTATCGGAACGCCGATGCCCACTGTCATTGTGGTGCCGTAGCCGAGCATGCTTGTCCCCCGGAGCCACTCGGGTTTCATCTGTTTGAGGTCGCCGATAACCGCCAGTGTCCCTGCCGGTCGGCGTGGTGTCCCATTATCTGAACGGCGAGCGCTGGGATTGTGCTGGGTGCCATGCCAGGCGACATAGCCAACTCCGCCCCCGAGGAAAATCCTTGTCCCCACACCGAGAGTCTTGTAGAAGGGGTCATTGAACAGAGGGGAAAGCTGCCCGGCGGTAGCGTAATTAGCATTACCAAGGTGTGGCTTGAGAACACCCATGTAGGTATAAATTGTCTTGTCAGACAGGTTCACGGCCACAGGGTAGTTCTGGTAGGCATTGCGGATGTTGAAGAGCGTTGCTTCATTGATATCAGCAATGTTAATCCAGGTCTCTAGTCTCCGGCGAGGATAGCAGTCCGTCCCGTATGCCCTGGCCGTCAATCTGATATCTTTACCAGCTACCAGCTCCTCGATGACATGGCCACCACCATAGTTGAAGTCGCCGGGGTGCACCCTGTTTCTGGGATCGTCATCTGGCAGGGCAGTACCCCCGATGAAAAGGTCTACGGCAGCAATGCCAGTGTAGGCGGGCACATCATTCAGGTAGACTTCTCCGCCACCAAGCTTTATGCGCGGCTGGGTATGTCCGACATTGAGGAAGGCACCAGAAGAACACATCGGCCCAAAGGTTCCGGTAGTAACAACATCTACCTCTCGGGCCGCCTCCTCCACGCCTTTTTCTTGAACAATATCGATTATTTCTTCGGCAGTGACGACCACTGCCTGGCCATGGCTAATTTTATCGTTTATCTCAGCGATTGTTTTTGCCATACTGTTAACCTCTCAAATTGCATTTGGTCCATCGCAGATTGCCCTTTCGGGCAGCACATTAGCCATAACATGAGCATCATCCTTTCGATATGCCATGCAATTGTAGAGGTAATTTTAAGGTTTGTGGCTAATGCAACCATTTGCTGCCCCCTTTCTGCCACAGATGCCTCAAGGAGAGGTTACTAAAAGAGGATTATATCACAGTGAGACCATGTCTGTCACCGTTTTGTGCCTGACGGTACCGCCTGATGCAGTCTGCAAAGAGCATGACCTCTGTGAGACATTAGTCACATACTAATACCTGGCTGTGGGTCTACAATAGTGCTGGCCGGTGGGCGAGGCTTGCGGGAAGATGACGGGATAGTGGAGAAAGTGTCTTGAACGCTTGCCGGCCCTCGCTTTGACAAGACTGTAAAGATGGAGTAACCTACTTAGACCAAATTGGAGGCAGCATAAAATGGCTGAAATAAAGGTCGATTGTAAAGGTGAGACCTGCCCGGTGCCACTGGTTGAGACCCGTAAAGCACTGCGGAAAGCAGAGCCGGGTGACATTGTCGAAGTAATTGGTACACACCCTTCTTCCAAAAAAGAGATACCGATGGCAGTAAAAGCTCTGGGTCTGGAGCTACTTGAGTTGACCGAGGAGGGAGATATCTGGCGGATCAGGATACGAAAGTAGCCGGAGGCGATCGATATGGCTAACAATGAGAACAACAAGGCTACCATCATCGCTCACAGCGGTGACATGGATAAGATATACAGTGCCCTCATCGTTGCTAACGGCGCACTTGCTATGGGCATGGAAGCCTCTATTTTCTTTACCTTCTGGGGGCTGCAGCGACTCAAGAAAGGTGGTTTGGAAAGAGGCCCCCTCTCCAAGATGAATATGTTCGGCCTTGGTAAGTGGATGGTTAAACGGAAGATGAAGGCAGCTAATGCAGCCTCTCTGGAAAGAATGCTTCAAGACTTCGTGGAATTGGGAGGTAAAATCCTTGCCTGTGACATGACCATGGCGATAATGGGTATCAAGAAAGAGGACCTCCGCGACGATTTGATATCTGATTACTGTGCTGTTGGCACCTACGTGAGCGAGGCCAGAGAATCGGCTATAACCCTGTTCATCTAAACCGATAACAAAGGAGGATAACATGGCGGACAAGACTATCTATCTTGATAATGCGGCTGCCACCCGGATGGACGAGCGGGTGCTTGAGGCAATGCAGCCGTTTTTATTTGATACCTATGCAGTGGCTACCTCCGAGTTCGGTTACTCCCTGGGCATCGAGGCCCGTGAGGCACTGGATGGGGCGAGAGGGACACTGGCCAAGGCGCTGGGGGCCTCACCAGAGGAATTTATCTTCACCTCGGGGTCGACCGAGTCCTCTAACATGGCTATTAAAGGAGTGGCCCTGGCACTGGGTGAGAAGAAGGGTAAACATATCATCGTATCCGCTATTGAGGATTTCCCGGTGCTCCACAGCGCCCAAGCTCTGGAGAAACAGGGCTTCCAGGTGACATTTCTAGAAGTGGACGGCGATGGCCTAGTCAGTCCTGACAAGCTAAGAGATGCTATAACTGATGAGACGATACTGGTATCAATCCAGCACGCCAACCAGGGGATAGGCACCATCCAGGACATCGAAAGCATCGGAAAGGTATGCCGCGAGAAGGGGGTGATGTTCCACACCGACGCTACCCATACCTTCACGCGGGTAGGTCTTGATGTGAGTAAGGTGCAGGTAGACCTGGTAACAGTGGCCGCCCATACCATTCATGGACCAAAGGGTATCGGTGGACTGTATATCCGTAAGGGAACGCAACTGACCAAGTGGATGGATGGCGGTTTCCAGGAGTTCAACCTGCGTGCCGGACTGGAGAATATCCCTGGTGCCATCGGTTTTGCCCGGGCGGTGGAAATTGTAACTCCTGAGGAGACGCAAAGACTACAGGCGATACGCGACCGGATTATTGAACGGGCGCTTGCGGAGATTCCGAATTCTACTCTGAATGGTCACCGCTCACAGCGGCTACCTCAAAATGCTAATGTCACATTTCATTTTGTTGAAGGCGAATCAATCACACTACATCTGGACATGAGGGGGTTTGCGGTCAGCACTGGTTCCGCTTGTTTCAGTCGCTCTCTTGAGGGCAGCCATGTCATTTATGGCATCGGGGGTGACCACGAACGGGCACACGGGTCGATTCGCTTCACTCTTGGGCGCTATAACACCATGGAGGATGCCGATGCGGTGGTCGATGCTCTTGCTGAAATAGTGTCGGAGCTGAGGAGCATCAGCCCGCTGGGTAAAGATAATGATTAAGAGGAGGGCCAGAGATGAGTTCACCTTATAATGAAACTGTGATGGAACACTTTCGACACCCGCGCAATGTAGGAAAGATAGAAAGTCCTGACGGCAAGGCAACCGAGGGTAGTCCGGCCTGTGGTGATATGGTATCGGTTTACATAAGTGTAGATGATGAAACGAAGACCATTTCTGATGTTAAGTTTGAGTCTTATGGTTGCGCCTCAAATATTGCCACCGGCTCGATTATCACGGAACTGGCCAAAGGAAAAACACTGGACGAGGCCAAAAAAATCACCTGGAAACAGGCCTCGGACGCTCTGGGGGGACTACCTCCAATAAAGGCCCACTGCTCGGTACTGGCAGTAGAAGGGCTACGCGCTGCCATACAAAACTACGAAGAAAAACACGGTCTGATTAAAGAAAAAAAGCCAACAACTCCGGAGGTGGTACAGCAGCGTCTCCGAAAGGTGATGGACCCTCTGACCGGACTGGGCCTGGTGCGTGCCAAACTGGTGCAGTCTGTTGATGTCAAGGATGGCGTTATCCATGTAGTTGTTGACCTGCCATCAAGTCACCAGTTTGCCTCAGCCATCAAGGGCGAAATCCTGGAGAAGCTGGAGACACTCTGGGATGTCAAGGAAGTAGTGGTAGACTTCGTAGAATAGGTCAGCCCTATCCTCACCGAGAAAGTAGATATGCTGAAAGCTCTTGCACCAGTGGAGTTAAGTCATCAGCTGATAGCGCATTCTCAACTGATGTTCCAAGGCCAGAGAACACCCGTATACCACGCAAATCGTCCGGCCAATCTGGTAGTCGCGCGATAACGTGAAAATGCACGTGATTGAATCCCTTACCTTCAGCCAGCTGTATGATGTATTCCTTCTCTGCACCAAGGACCTTGTGTAAGCCCTGACATAGTTTGGGTAATAATTGGCCTAAGTCCTCCCATTCATCTTTGGTCAATTCGTGCAATGCCTTGCAGTGTCGAGAAAGGATGACCACGAGCCATCCCTTTATCGATGTCGGATGACTGTGTTCGACTACCCAGTAAGGCGTTTCGAACACTTGTGGAGTAATAGTCAGAGAGATAAGATTCTGGAGTGCTTGGCAGGACTGGCAATTTTTATCGAATGCTCCTTCCACCCAGTCAACCTCCATACCTAAAGAAGATTATATACCGCCACGGTTTATTCTTTGCTTGTGGGTATAAACATTGACCCGTTTACCTCTGACGAAGCCGACCAGGGTGATACCGAGATCTTCAGCCATCTTGACGCCGAGGTTAGTAGGAGCAGACTTGGAGACAAGTATCGGTACATTTCTCCTGGCTACTTTTAGTAGTATCTCCGATGATATACGACCGCTGGTTATTACGAGGCAGTCATCCGTAGGGATGTCTTTCAGCAGGCATTCTCCAAAGACCTTGTCCATGGCATTATGCCTTCCAATATCCTCATTGAAAACCAAGATATTCTTGGTATCACAGAGGGCAGCAGAATGGACCCCACCGGTGGCACGAAAGGTCTCGGACCTGTGCTGGAAATCTTTCATAAGTGCCAGAATCGCACTGACCGATACTTGGAGCGGTGATTCTACTTTCTTTCCGGTAACATCCGTAGCACTATAAAAAGAGGCCCCACGCCCACATCCCGATGTTATCAACCGACTGAACAGGGCCTCCCGGGCCAGTACATCCCCACCTTCAGTTTCTACCCTGACGACACCGGTGCCTTCATTAAACGTTACATTTTTAACTTCGTCCCGACCGTTTATGAGTCCTTCAGAATAGAGGAATCCTACCGCCAGGTTCTTCTGGTCAGCAGGGGAGCAGAGCAGGGTCACCAGTTCCTGGTCGTTGAGGACGATAGTCAGGGGAAATTCGCGGACAACGGTGTCTTCGATTTCACTGGTACTTTCCGCAGTCAGCCGCAGTATATTGACTTTCTCTGTCTTGTCTTCCATGCCTGTATCTAAGTCGGAGATATCTTGATGCAAGGACTGTATCACTTTTTCTTAGCTTTTGCTTTCGATTTGCCCTTCTTCTGCTTGCTGTGGTAGTCGTCAATGGCTGAGCGGAGGGCATCCTCGGCAAGGACGGAGCAGTGCATCTTGGCTGCGGGTAGTCCTCCCAGTGCCTCGGCCACCGTCTTGTTGGAGATTTCCAGCGCCTCATCAATGGTCTTGCCAATTATCATCTCAGTAACCATGGAGCTGGTAGCAATGGCAGCACCGCAGCCGAAGGTCTTGAACTTGGCATCGGTGATAGTATTACCATTTACCTTGATGTAAAGTTCCATGATATCACCACAGATGGGATTGCCGACATGACCGGTGCCATCCGGGTTTTCTATTTCACCAACATTCCTCGGGTTACGGAAGTGATCCATGACTTTTTCGCTATACAGGGACTGAATATCAGGCATGTTGTATCTCCTATTTGTGACTTTTCAGTAGCGGTGACATTGCTCTCAACCTGGCCACGATTTTTGGGAGCACCTCCAGGACACGGTTAATATCTTCTTCTGTGGTCCATTTACCTACGGTGAAGCGTAACGAGCTGTGAGCCTGTTCATGACCGAGTCCCAGTGCTAGAAGGACATGGGACGCCTCGAGGCTGGAGGAGCTGCAGGCAGAGCCAGTGGAGGCGCAGATGTTCTCCAGGTCGAGGTTGAGAAGCATTGATTCCCCTTCGACATAATCGATGCTGACGTTAACATTGTTGGGCAGCCGTTTTGTGGGATGCCCATTAAGGCGCACACCGTCAATTTGTTCTAGGATACTCGTAATAAGGTGGTCACGGAGACGGGTTTGCCTCTCTATCTCTCCGGTCATTGCCTCGAGGGCAATTGCGGTAGCCTTGCCAAAACCGACAATACCCGGGACATTCTCGGTACTGCCTCGGCGGTCATTCTCCTGACTGCCACCATGCATGAAGGGGACTAGCCTGGTGCCTTTCCTGATGTAGAGTGCACCAACCCCCTTTGGACCGTAGAGTTTATGAGCCGACATTGAAAGCAGGTCTACTCCGACGTCATCAACATTGATGGGGATCTGTCCCGCAGCCTGCACTGCATCGGTATGGAAATAGACTCCTGCCTCTCTGGCAATTGTAGCCAGTTTTTTAATAGGCTGTATTGTGCCGATTTCATTATTAGCATGCATTATCGAAATCAGACATGTCTTGTCGGTGATTGTCTTCCTAACATCATCGGGGTCAACCAGGCCATCTTTATCGACGGGCAAATAGGTTATTTCAAAGCCGCGCTTTTCAAGGAACTTGCAGGTCTCGATGACGGCATGGTGCTCGATGCTGCTGATGATAATATGGTTACGTTCAGGATTAGCATAGGCAACACCCTTTATGGCGAAATTGTCTGCCTCCGTTCCCCCACTGGTGAACACAATCTCTTCATCGTGGGCGCTAATCAGGTTAGCAACCTGCTCACGGGCTTTCTCGACAGCCCCCTTTGACTCCTGACCGTAGGAATATATGCTGGAAGGGTTACCAAAAGAGTCGCTGAAATACGGCAGCATTGCCTTAACGACGTCGCGGTGTGTCGGTGTCGTGGCGGCATAATCAAGATATATCCGTTTCATCGCTTCCGTATCTCCAGACAAAATCTAGCTATCAATGTCTTCCTCATTTACCGGGTCCACCCTGACTCCTTTGGAGGTCACCCAGGCGATTCCCCGCTCGATTTCGTCATCCTCTCCTTCAAGCTCCAGGGTTACCCATCCTCTTTCCTCTGTAATATCAGCGAGGCGGATATTCGTTACTATCTGGAACTGGTGGCTGAGATTGTAAATTACGGGCTCTTTAAGCTGCTCCTCAGGGAAAGTGAGTACCACTTGTCTCTTGAGCATTTTGACCCTCTGTTACTGTCTGCTAAAAGGGCGGAAAAGACTAGTATAGCATAATTGAGGCCTCTTATATTCCTCCCCCCTGGTTAAAACCCTTGACGATTTCTTCTCGTCTCTCTCTTAATCCGCCATCATAAACGATTACACCGGTGGCGTTCTCTACTCGTTGCAGGCGCTCTTCGAGCTTGTCCTGTTCCCTCAGGACAAGTCGGATGGCTTCCGCTACCGGGTCGGGGAGTCTACCATGCTCCAGGACAAGCGACTCTGTAATATGGTCTTCGGTTACTCTGCCAGGTACCCCGACCACGGTTGTGCCAGCGGGAACTGATTTCACTACCACTGAACCTGAACCAATCCTAGCCCCATCTCCAATTGTAATTGCTCCAAGAGCAACTGCCCCGGTGCCGAAGACGACATTACTGCCAACGGTAGGGTGGCGCTTTCCTTTACTCAAGCTGGTACCACCAAGAACGACTCCCTGGTAAATTAGAACATCATCACCAATTTCAGCAGTCTCTCCAATGACAACTCCAGCGCCGTGGTCTATAAAGAAGTGGCGGCCAATCTTGGCACCAGGGTGAATTTCGATACCTGTGAGAAAACGGCTGATGTGAGAGGTAAAACGGGCCAGGAAACGGAGACGATGCGTCCAGAGAAAATGGGCGAAGTAATAAAACCACAGGGCATGTAGCCCTGGATAACAGAAAATAACCTCGGGCAGGCTTCTTGCTGCCGGGTCTTTATCAAATACTGTCGTGATATCCTCTCTAAATCTGCTGAAAAACATTCCCTTCCTCCCCTGATTGTCTCCTGCCAGCCAGTTTTGCATTAACCTCTCGATGTTCCCGAGTAGAGTTCCTGGAAAAGCCAGGTAGACAGGTAACGCTCACCAGTGTCCGGGATAATAACAACTATCAACTTGCCCTGGTTTTCTGGCCGTTTTGCTGCCTTTAGAGCTGCCCAAACGGCTGCACCGGAGGAAATCCCAGCCAGTATCCCTTCATCTTTTGCCAGCTTACGTGCCATCAGTCCGGCGTCATCATCGCTGACGGTGATAATCTCATCAATAAGGTCTCTCCGAAGTACCTCTGGAACAAAGCCGGCACCGATACCCTGTATCTTATGTCCTCCCGGTTGCCCACCGGAAAGGAGCGGTGAATCAGCCGGTTCAACGGCGATTACCTTAAAGCTCGGTTTCCTCTCCTTTATTGCCTCAGCAATGCCAGTAATAGTACCTCCAGTGCCGATACCGGCTACAAGGATATCTACTTGGCCATTGGTATCACGCCATATTTCTTCGGCGGTGGTCACCCGATGGATTTCAGGGTTTGCCGGGTTCTGGAACTGCTGAGGTATGAAGTAACCAGAGTTTTCTGCTACCAGTTGCTCGGCTTTCCGCAACGCCCCCGACATCCCCTCTGAACCTGGTGTCAATACTAATTCGGCACCAAAGATAGATAGCAGCTGACGCCGCTCCAAGGACATCGTGTCTGGCATGGTGAGAATTAAGCGGTACCCCCTGGCAGCACAGACAAAAGCAAGGGCAATCCCGGTATTGCCGCTGGTGGGCTCGACGATTACGGTGTCTTTGTTTATTAGTCCACGCTCCTCGGCATCGACTATCATAGCCACGCCAATCCTGTCCTTAACACTACCAAGAGGATTGAAGGATTCCAGCTTGGCCACAACCTCGGCTGCCACTCCCTCAGTTATCCGGTTGAGTCTGACCAGTGGTGTATTTCCAATGAGCTCGGTAGAGTCCTTGGCAATACCTCGTGTTAGTCTGGGGATCTGTAAAGTCTTTTGATTTAGTATTTCAGCTTTAGTAACTTGCTTAGGCATTTATCTTCCCCTAAAATGGCTAACCACATACACAGAGGAGTTAGATGTAGTACATTATCTCGGTGGCATTTTCCTTTTCTCTCTGTCGTTCCATCAGGTCTCGGAGTGTGACTGACTTCAGTACCCCCATCATAGCTTGCCTGAGTTCGTCCCAGACCTCACGGGTAGCGCAAGACTGAGACATCGTACATACCTTAGGATTGCCGACACACTCCACAAGCGATATCGCACCCTCGAGAAGTTGAACAACCTCATCCAATCCTATCTCTTCAGGGGGCCTGGCCAATGAGATTCCTCCCCTGGGGCCTCGTGTACTGGTAATAATACCCGCAGCAATCAGGGGGGTGATTAGATGCTCAAGATAGCTCAAGGAAATCTTCTGTCGCTGTGCGATATGCTTGAGTAAGACTGGCGCTTCATCTTGGTGTAGAGCCAGGTCTAATAGTGCTCTGGTGGCATACTGTCCTTTAGTAGAAACCTTCATCGTTCTTCTTTTGTATATTGTTGACTAATTTTATCAACTTAGTATAGAATAACATTACGATTACCAAACTGTCAACCCCGTTTATAAAAAACGACTTCTTGACATGGCCTGCTCGTTTATCTACACTGTGAAGGGTAATTTCGAGGAGCGCTCGTATGAAGTGTGTTGCATGTAAAGAGCCAATGATAGTAGTCGAGCATGAAAGTATCGAGCTTGACTATTGTGACAACTGCTCCGGAGTCTGGTTTGATACTGGAGAAATAGAGCTTCTAATGGAAACGATGGGGCTAGAGTCAGCCGGTCTGGATAGCCTTCATCTTGCTTCTGAGGCGAAGTCTTCCGAGGAAGTACGTAAGTGCCCGGTGTGTAATAAAAAGATGAAAAAGGTCGCACTGGGGCATGAGCCGGTATTGCTCGTTGATGTCTGTCCGCAGGAAGATGGCCTATGGTTTGACAGCGGAGAGGTTGGTCAGTTGGTGGCCCATCTATCTGCTCAGATAGAGGGGAAGGAAGACTCTCAGGAACGTGTGATTGAGTTTCTGGGGGAGGTAATCAAGATTCGGCAATAATCGCTTATTATTGCTTTTCAGAATATAGAAATAGATAGGGTATCTTGTGGAGGTGTTAAATGGTTGCTCTCTATGTGGTCCTAGGTATAATAGTTGTACTCCTGCTCTGGTTTGTTATCATCTATAACGGGCTGGTACGACTGCGCAACCAGATGCAGAACGCCTGGGCGCAGATTGATGTCCAGCTCAAGCGAAGGCATGACCTTATCCCCAATCTGGTGGAGACAGTCAAAGGCTACATGCAGCATGAGCGGGAGACACTGGAGGCAGTCACCAATGCTCGCAATCTGGCCCAGCAGGCAATCGGTCGGGGTGTTGGTGCCCAGTCCCAGGCTGAGCAGGGACTTACTGGTGCGCTGTCCCGACTGCTGGCGGTGGTTGAGAACTACCCCGACCTTAAGGCTAACCAGAACTTCTTAGCCCTCCAGGAGGAGCTGACCTCCACGGAGAACAAGATTAGCTTCTCACGACAGTATTACAACGATTCTGTACTGGGTCTCAATAACAAAGTCCAGATGTTCCCTTCCAATTTCGTAGCAAATATGACAAATTTCAAGCTGGGCGAGTTCTTTGAAGTTGAAGCCCCTGCAGAACGGGAAGCACCCAAGGTCAGTTTTACTTAGTGGAGTGATACAGGGTAATGTGGGAACAGGTTCGGTCTAACCGGATCAGGTCGGTTGTGCTGGTCGGCATGATGGCAGCACTGCTGCTGGTAGTTGGATACCTTCTGGGAGAGGCTTTCCTCGGCAATCCCATTGGTGGTTTGATAATAGCACTGGCAATACTGTTAGTACTAAATCTGGTGGCTTTCTTCCAGGGTGATAACATCATGCTGGCAATTTCGGGCGCACGAAAGATTACGCGTGATGATCATCCCCGTCTCTATAACATCGTCGAGGAAATGAAAATTGCCTCCGGCCTGGAACGGATGCCCGATGTCTATATCATCGATGACCCGGCTATGAATGCCTTTGCCACTGGTAGGGATGCGAATCATGCCTCGGTGGCAGTGACCGCCGGACTTCTTCAGGCATTAAACCGCGATGAGTTGCAGGGAGTTGTCGGCCATGAGATTGCCCATATTAAGAACCGCGATGTCCTGCTGATGTCTCTGTGTGGTGTCTTGCTCGGGGCAATAGTCATTCTTGCCTGGTATGGCTCACGCATGATGCTCTTCGGAGGGATGGCTGGAGGCCGCCGGAGCTCGAGGGGTGGCGGTGGCGGCGGTGGAATAATTATAATCGTAGCAATTGTCCTGGCGATACTGGCGCCCATATTAGCCCAGCTTATCTATTTCGCCATCTCACGGAAACGAGAATATATGGCGGATGCATCATCGGCTCTTTACACTCGCTATCCTGAAGGACTAGCCTCAGCATTAGAGAAGCTGGCTGGTTCCAAGATACAGGTAAAAGGGGCTAACCAAGCTACTGCCCCGGCCTATATTATCAATCCCTTCCGCGAGAAAGGAAGGGCTGCCGCTGATTTGACCAGCACCCACCCACCAATCTCAGAGCGAATACGTATTCTGCGTTCTATGGCTGGCGGTGCCTCCCTGGTCGACTACGACCATGCCTATCGGAGCATCCACAAGGGTGGTAAGCCGGTCTTCTCTGCAGCCACACTGGCTGGTACCGGTGCGGTTGGTATCCGTGCGGCTGTACCGGAAGCAGCACCAGCCGGGCGAGAACCGGGCAAAGCAGAACGTACCCGCGAAGTCTCTGACCTGATGTGGCGGATGAACAAGTATGATACACTCACTTGTGAGTGTGGTACGAAGCTGAAGATACCCCCTGATTTTAAGAGGAGCAACGTCAAGTGTCCGCACTGCGGCCGCATCAATAATGTCAAGCAACGGTAATAACAGGCAGGGCAGCCGGAGCGGTGTCGCTTCATGGCTGGTAATCCGTCCTGCCATCATTGAAATTCTTCTACCGGCGCTGACTGTAATGTTCGGGCTTCAGGTACTGCGGTTACTGGTGCCCGGCCTGACCTGGATACTCGGCGACCGCCTCAACCTCGGGGCGGTCTATCTTGGTGGTATCGCCCTGCTGGTTTTCGCTACAGCTTTTATGGCCGGTGGATTACGCCGTCTACTGGGAGGAAACAGATCGATAATAGTCACTGCCGGTGGCCTGGGATTACTCCGCCTCCTTATGCAGGTATGGTGGGATGAACCGCTGGTCAACCTTATCCTGGCGATGGCTGGAACGGTCCTCTTCGTTATCTTTTTGCCAATCAGACTTAATAAGTCAATTAGTCGTAGCAGTTCCACAGCAGGTTATTTCGCAATCGGGCTGCTTACCGGTCTGGCACTGGATACCGCGGTGCACGCTGCTTTACTGACCTATGATTCGATCTGGCAGACAGACTGGCCGATAGTGCTGCTGACAGTCGTGCTGGTGTTGCTTCAGTGGTTGTTGCTGTGGAGTGACAGTGCTTCCAGGAGTTACGAGGTAGACCAGACTTCTGGCAGTGTGAGCTTCGGAAACGGGGTACACGGTGCCGTACCACCTACAGGCCAGGATAATACCAAAGTCAGTTACGGGTCAGGGAAGAAGACTTGGGCGTGGCTGGCGATTGGGCCTTTCCTTTTTCTGCAATTGGTGGTGCTGCACAACGTGGGTCGTCTGGCAGTATTGACCGGCTGGTCGCTGCATATTACAGCAATATGGGTGCTGGTAGCGCAGCTGATTGGCCTAGTAGTAGTAGTCTGGGTGCTAATCAGGGGAGTACGGTTCCTGTGGATATATAGCCTCTTGTACGGTTTACTCTTGATTGTGGCATCGTCGTTTACTCATCCGGAGTCAAACGGAGAGGCATTTGTTGCATTATTAGCAATGCAGGTATCTGCTTCACTACTTATTGCCTTTATTATCGCGGGTTATGCTGCCGGCGGCGGCTCGGGCAGGTCGGCGATTATGGTCGCTAACGGAATCGGCATGCTACTGCTGGTAGTCATGCTGCTGGGGTATTACGTTGTGCACCAGATTAAGCTTCCCTACGATAACACTGTTCTGGAGATAGCGGCGGCCGTAATTATTGCTGTGTGCGGCGTTCTGGCAACGGTCAGAGCGCGAGGGAGCTTAACTGTCAGCCGGAAACTATGGATTGTGCCGGCACTCTCAGTCCTGTTATTGCTGCCGTCTCTGGCTGGTGCCATTGCCTGGCACGAACCTGAGGTAGATACCGGTGATGGTTTCCCGGTGAGGGTAATGACCTATAATCTGCATAATGGTTTCAATACCGATGGCTATCTGGGCATGGAAGCGCTGGCAGAAGTCATTGAAGAAAGCGAGCCCGATATAGTCGTTCTTCAGGAGATATCTCGGGGATGGGTAATCAGCGGTCGTCTCGACATACTGACCTGGCTATCACAGCGACTCGATATGCCTTATATCTCTGGACCTACCGCCGACCCACTGTGGGGGAATGCCATCCTGAGTCGCTATCCTGTCGTGGAATATGTGAACCATGAACTACCGCCGCGTGACCTGTTCATCCTGCGTGGATTTACTGCTGCCTTGGTTGATATCGGTGGTGGAGAACAACTGCAGGTCATCGCCACTCACTTCCATCATCTAGATGAGGATACGGAGATTCGACAGGAGCAGTCGCCGGTGATACTTGATTTCTGGGACGGCGCCAATACCACGGTAATACTCGGGGACTTAAACGCTGACCCTGACTCTGCTGAGATGACAATGTTCCGTGAGGCGGGACTGGTTGATGCCGCTGCCAGTGTAAGTTCTTCTCCGGCCAGTACATATGACTCGGTAAGCCGGTACCGGCGTATCGATTACATATGGGTCTCGCCTGACCTCACTGTCGAAGCAGTATTTGTGCCGGCGACGACTGCCTCAGACCACTTGCCGGTAATAGCCGATATCAGTCGATAAGCTGGCTTTTCGTTAAAATACATCCTAATCACCATTGACTTCACCACGTACGTGCAGGTATAATTGCTCTGATATGTAATGTATGGTACGTCTGATATAAGAACCATCAGTCAGATATCGCCCACCGCACCTCTCTGTGTCTGAGAGGTTCTTCCGCGAATCTTCCGTATCTCATCATGCCCGTTTTTATTCCTTAATGCCGTATATTCATGCCCTGGAGATATATATAAAATGTTGAACATACATAATATCAGCAAGTCTTACGCAGATAGAACATTATTCAGTGCTGTGACTTTTACCGTTGGCCCCAGCGACCGAATCGCCGTCATTGGTGCCAACGGTTCGGGGAAGACGACCCTGTTTGATATCATCTCAGGCAGGACTACTCCAGACACAGGCTGTGTCACCATGCAGAGAGGGACCACTATCGGGTATCTGGAACAGGATATTGCCACCTCTCCTGAAGGTTATCTACTTGAAGATGTGGTTGCTGCCTCACCACAGATAGCACAGTTAGCCCACCGGATTGAGTCAATCCAGATGAAACTGTCGGAATCGGGCACCTCTCCTGACCAGGAGAGACTGCTGCTTGAGCTGGGAGAAGCTCAACATGCCTACGAGGTGTCAGGTGGCTATGATATTGAGCATGAGGCCAGAATCATTCTCTCCGGCCTTGGTTTTAACGAAGATGATTTTCTCCGATCGTTGACCGACTTCAGCGGTGGCTGGTTGATGCGTGTCCAGCTGGCCAAGCTCCTGCTTCTTAGACCCAATCTACTCCTACTCGACGAGCCAACGAACCACCTTGACCTGGAGTCCTGCATCTGGTTCGAGAACTACTTGCAGAGCTACCTGGGAGCCGTTCTGGTTACTTCACACGACCGGACGTTTCTTAATCGTACCGTCGGTAAAGTACTCTCCTTCGAGGTGGACGGGGTTTTCTTTCACAGCGGTAACTATGATAGCTACGTCACCACAAGGCAGAAGGAGCTGGAGACAAGACAAGCTGCCGCAAAGAGACAGGAGGTAAAGATAAAGCAGGAGATGCGTTTCATCGAACGGTTCCGTGCCAAGAACACCAAGGCCAGCCAGGTGCAGAGTCGACTCAAGCGCCTTGAGAAAATGGAAAAGGTGGTGGTGCCCAGGACTACCAGAAGGATTCGATTTGCGTTTCCTGCACCTGCCAGGAGCGGAGAAGAGGTGATATCTCTCAGTCATATCCGAAAGGCCTATGGTGACAACGTTGTATACCGTGACCTCAACCTGGTACTTAACCGGGGCGACCGGGTGGCGCTGGTAGGCCCGAACGGTGCTGGCAAGACCACCTTACTCAGGATTCTGGCTGGGGTATTGCCTTATGAGGCAGGGGAGCGCAGACTGGGACATAAGGTGGACGCAGCCTACTATGCTCAGTACCAGCTAGAGCTCCTCGACCCGGTGAACAATGTTTTCATCGAACTACAGCGGGCTGCCCCTGATGAGTCAGAGCAGAAGCTAAGAGGGCTTGCCGGGGCTTTTCTCTTCAGTGGAGATGACGTTTTTAAAGAGGTATCGGTACTTTCCGGCGGGGAGAAGGCGCGTGTTGCCATTGCCAAGATGCTGGTCAGGCCGGCGAACTTCCTCCTGATGGATGAGCCAACTAACCACCTGGATATTATCTCACGGGAGATCCTGACCGACGCTTTGGAGGCTTACCGTGGTACGCTCTGCTTTATTACCCATGACAGGACTCTCATTCGCCAGATTGCCAACAAGATTGTCGAGATAAGAAACGGGCAGCTGCAGGTGTTTCCTGGAAACTATGACAGTTATCTCTACTGGAAAGAGACCAGAGATAGTGAGACTATTCAAACTAAACAGCCCGCTTCGTCAGTCTCCCGGGACCAGCGACGTCAGCGTAAGACAGACGAGGGTGGATTAAGGAATCAATACTACCGCATGAGCGCTCCTATCAGAAGACGAATTGCTGAAATCGAGACTGAGCTTAAACAGCTTGAAGAGCAGCTTCAGGGAATTGAGAAGGGATTCTCAGAGCAGGAGCGTTATAGTGATGGTAGCCTGGTGGTTGAGCATATCAGAGAACACCGCCGTCTTAAAGAAGCTATCAGTCAGCTAACGGCTGAATGGGAGAGACTTTCCGTTGAAGCCGAACAACTTAGGCAGGAGTTCACTGAAGGCAGGAGCTGAATCGAGTCAGTAGAGTAATGATTATCTACCCTCTGGCAGGTTGAGACCTTCGGCCATACTTTCCAGTCCCAACTCCCGCAGCTTTTCACGAGTAGGTAGGCCGCTCACCCTATCGTAACCCCGCTCATCGTAATAGTCATCAAGAAAGCGCTCAAGGTCTCCACGAGTGAGATTGGTGGTCCTGTCATAGTCGGTAATACGGTGTTCCTCGCCGGACCGTATCAGCGGGTGGAACCATGCCACCGGGGCGTGGTCATGTCGGCGGTCAAATCCCTCCCTGACGCTGAGGAGCTTGCCGATGGTCCAGGCCCGTTCGGCTATATGCATGAGCTCTTCTGGAGAGGACTCGATGCCGGTCACTGCCGTATAGAGAGCAGCAATGGTATCAATGTGGTAGAACCGGTTGACCTGTGCCCGGTTACACAGGCTGAGGCAGTTGAACAGGGCATACCAGTCCTCGCTGTATTTGCTATACCGACCCGGGTTAAAAACACCCGACTCTTCTAACCACTTCAGGGCTTGTGCTGAAACCCCCATGCGTTCTCCATGTCTGACAAAATCAGCAAACGGGCGTCCGGGGTCGTACGAGGGTGAACCAGCGGCGGCGATGTGAGCGCCCCGTGGAGTGGTCATCTGCTCAAACTCCATGGTGCCAAGACCGCCAATTCTGGGGTCACGGACGATGGCGTTACCCTTGATATGGGCGATGCTTCCGATTGCCCTTTCACCAACCAGGCGCTCAATCTCCGCCGGACCTTCAGCCAGCACCTCTCCTAAGCCCTTTCGGTAAGCCGTCATCCTGATAAGCTCAAGCGCTGTCTCAATATCATTCTTCAGCTCAATACCACCGGTGTCTTCTCGGGTGATGATGCCCTGCTGATAGAGGTCGACAATACTATAAAAAAGACCGGAGAAATTGGTGCCACCAATGCCGTATCTGTTCAAAGCGTCCGAGTATTTGATTGACTGCTCATAAGCCTCGGTGCTGTTTTTGGCGCTGAATCTATGAGCACTTATGTGGGGCATATAGGTCCTCAGACCGGCATAAGGGCCTTCATCAAGGCAGACCATAACCTTATCGGCCAGGGGACAGCTTGGGCAAGCGAGAGGTCGCCGTGTTCGCCGATGGACCTCAGACATATCAGGTGGTGCTGGCATAAGACCGTTGTCCTGGATAACCTGGCGGTTAGGCCAGCTCATAATGCGGTCATGAAGTCTGTTGACGAGACGGTGAAAAGTGAGACGGTCAGTCATCCTCATAGGTACTTTTCCTAACTGTACTATGATAGCCTTGAGGTTCTTGGACCCCATCACAGCCGGAAGACCTCCCCGGCCAATCGTACCTGCCTTATCTACAAAGGTGATTGAGTTCTTGACCAGGTTCTCCCCCGCTGGTCCAATGGGAATAATACTGCAGGGCTCGTAACGACTACGCAGGGCATCGTCCGTCTCGTAGGTATCCATGCCCCATAAATCTCCGGCATCGACTAGCTCTAGTTTTTCCTCGGTAAGGCTGAGAAACACTGGATCTCTGGCTCTCCCGCTAATGACGACATGGTCGTACCCAACCGACTTCAACATCAGGGCAAAGCTTCCTCCTGCGGCCGCAGTGGCAAAAGCCCCGTTGATGGGAAATCTCGTGGTGATCAATATCTTGGCTGAGCCTGGTACAAGTGTACCGGCGAAAGGCCCGGCTCCGATGATTATCAGGTTCTCAGGAGAGAGAGGATCAATACCCGGTGGCATCAGGTCATAGGCAAGCTTGTTGTTAATGCCGTAGCCGCCGATAAGGTCTCGGGGAAGGGATGGGTCAATTGTTTCCGCCCTGGAGCTACCATCAGTCAGATTGACATAAAGAATACGACTCGGGATACTCATGTCGCACCTGTCGCTTTCTTTACTTGGGTTAGTGCACCATAAGGGCAATATCGAGCACAGATACCGCAGTTGTCACAAAGACCGGTAAAAGATATTGTATACTCATCCGGGGATTGAACCTGCCGGCGAATTACTATGGCGGCGGCAGCGGGTCGGAAGGCTTTTTCGAGTCGCAGGGAACAGCGCAGCTCACAGATAAGGCATCCTGTACACCGCGAGGCATCACATTCGATTGGTGGGCCTTTGGTTTGTGATATCAAAGCAGTCCTCTCAGGTGATGCTACATCTTCAATCGAGGACTGTCAAATTATACGAGCCTTTCGATAAGGGACTGTGGTTGACAAAGTTATACGGGCAACCTAAAGTGTCCATAGTGATAATGATATTGAAGGAGTGAGTGAATGAGCAAGACTAAGATTGGCCCCTCGACATTAATCTATCCAATGCCAACATTACTTGTGGGGGCTGAAGTTGATGGCAAGCCGAATTTCATGGCGGTTGCCTGGGCTGGAATTGCCAATGGCGCGCCACCAATGATTTCAGTGGCACTGCGGTACGAACGCTACACACTGAAGGGTATCAAGCAAAACGAGACCTTTTCGGTTAACGTGCCCTCTATAGAGTTGGTGAAGGAGGCAGACTACTGTGGGGTCAGGTCGGGGGCAAATGTCAATAAGGTCACAGCCTGCAAATTCAAAGTATTCTATGGAGAAGTCGAGAAAGCACCTCTGATTGAACAGTGCCCGGTAAACCTGGAATGCCGTGTGGCACACATGCTGGAGCTCGGTAGCCACTGCCTTGTTGTCGGTCAAATAGAGGAGACTCATGTCTCTGACGATTGTCTCACCGATGACCGTCCGGATGTCGATAAAATCAGGCCTTTTATCTTTGTTTCACCTCCCCGCCATTACCAGGGATTCGGAGAGGTTATTGCCAAGGCATTCAGTGTCGGTCTTGAGCTTGAGAAATAGGATTCGCACAATTTGATAAATAATACTGATTGTGCTAGTTTTGTTTTATAGGTCAATACGCACAACCTCACACCGTTATCTATAATCGAGTTAAGGAGGTAGTGATGATTTCTTTCAGCCCCAGCGAAGAGCAACAGATGATTGTCAACATGGTTAAAGAGTTCAATAATGACCATGTCCGAAAGGTTTACCGGGAGTGTGACGAAAGCGGTGAAATTCCTGCAAATATTATCGATACCGCCTGGGAGCTGGGATTCATTGCCAGCAGTATCCCCGAGGAGTTCCAGGGTTTCGGCGGTGAACGCTCGGCACTAACCGGAACGCTGATTGCCGAGGAACTGGCCTGGGGAGACCTTTCGATGGCGATGCATATTCTCTGTCCCGCCCTGGTGGCCATGCCAGTGGTCGAGATGGGTACTGATGAGCAGAAGAAACAGTACCTTCCTTCCTTCTGCGGTGATAAGTTCAAGGTAGCCACTTCTGCTCTAATTGAGCCACGTTTTGATTTCGACCCGGCTGAACTACAGACCACAGCTAAACGCGCCAACGGTGGTTATATACTCAGCGGGGAGAAGTGCTATGTCCCTCTGGCAGCCGATGCTGACCTGCTTCTGGTTTATGCCAACGAGGGAGGCAATACTCAGGGTTTTCTTATCGAAAAGGGTACTCCGGGACTCGAGATTGCTGAGCGTGAAAAGAACATGGGGATAAAGGCCCTGGCAACCTACGAGTTGTCACTGAAGGACTGTAAGGTGCCCAAGGAGAATCGTCTCGGTGGTGATGCAGGCTGCGATTTCAACCGGATATACAACCTCTCACGGGTAGCACTCTCAGCAATGGCGGTTGGTGTTGGTCGGGCTGCCTTTGAATACGCCCGCGACTATGCCAAGGAGCGCCATGCTTTCGGAGAACCGATTGCCTCCCGGCAGGCAATCGCTTTCATGCTGGCAGAAATGGCCATAGATATCGATGCTACCCGCCTGATGACGTGGGAGGCCGCCTGGAAGCTCGACCGTAACGAGGACGCTACTAAGGAAGCCTCTCTGGCAAAGATGTACGCCGATGACATGGCAATAAATGTCACCAACAACGCCGTTCAGGTATTGGGGGGACATGGCTATATTCGCGAACACCCGGTGGAACTCTGGTTCAGGAACGGTCGAGGATTTGCTACCTTTGATGGCATGGCCATAGTGTAGGGCTTTCGAAAGATAGCAGGAGGTCTGGAAAGATGATCGATTTCGAACTAACACCCGAAGAACAGGCAATGATAGATGCCGCCCATAAAGAGGCTCTGGAGGTGGTTCGTCCGATATCTCGCTATTATGACGAACATGAGCATGAGAGTCCCAAGGACTTTATTGAACAACAGTGGCAGCAACAGGCGCAGGGTGGTGGCAGCATACTGGGCCTGGGTGTTGGTGCATCCTTGCGGATACTGGAAAACTGCTGGGGTGATGCTGGCCTGATGCTGGTGGCACCTAGCTCTGGTCTGGGAGGCGCTGCCATTTTGGCGAGCGGAACTCAGGAACAGCAAGCGAATTTCCTGAAGCGTTTTGGCGAAGGTGAACCAAAATGGGGTGCTATGGCCATGACCGAACCCGGCGCTGGTTCGGATACGGCAGCCATCCAGACAACAGCCGTGCTTGACACCGAAACAAACGAATGGGTGCTTAACGGCGAGAAAATATTCATCACCGGTGGGCAGAGGTCTATGGAATCCGATGGCCTGGTAGTTGTCTGGGCTACAGTTGACAGGACAGCCGGGCGAGCCGGCATGAAGCCGTTTGTGGTTGAGGCCGGGACACCCGGAGCGACTATTGATAAGGTAGAGAACAAACTGGGAATCCGGGCCAGTGATACCGCCACTCTCATCCTCGACAACTGCCGTATTCCATATGAGAATATTCTGGGTAGTCCCGAAGTAAGAAGGGTTGACTCAAGTCAGACTGCTGGTTTTAAGCGTGCGATGGCTACCTTTGATATGACTCGTCCGATTATAGCCGCCATGGCGCTTGGGGTTGGACGTGCCTCGCTTGATTTCGTCCGGGAAACCCTGGAAAAGGAAGGGATTCCAATAAGATATGGTTTACCTAGTCATAAATTGACGGCAATTGAACGTGATGTGATGGAAATGGAGGCCGCCTATAAGGCGGCACTTACGCTGATGTTGCGTGCTACATGGATGATGAGCCAGTTCCAGCCAAATAGTCTCGAGGCCTCGATGGCTAAGGCGAAAGCCGGAATCGTTGTTGCCTGGATAACTCAGAAGGCTGTCGAGATGATGGGTCCCTTGGGCTACTCCCGCAAGTATTTACTGGAAAAATGGATGCGGGACGGCAAGATTAACGACATCTTCGAGGGTACCGGGCAGATAAATATGCTGATTGTTGCCCGACGTATTCTTGATTACACCCGGGAAGAGCTTAAGTAAGCATCAATCGCACACTTAGATAAACGATGGTGCCCCCTGTCAGGATATTTCCGGCAGGGGACACTTGTTTACCAGCCCGGTTAACGTGTGCCTTTGTATTTCATGAAGTCACTGAAGACCGTCTGGTATTCATTGACCATCTCGAGGTAAGACTTGGTGCGGAATCGCCTCGTGCCAGCATCATACTCCGTGTGACGCACTCTGGCGGTGTACCAGGCGTGGACTTCTTGATGACAATTGGCACATAGTTGAATAGTCTGGGATTCGGGGATACCTGCATCATCTGTCAGGTTCTTGGGAACGATGTGATGCTTCTCCACATCCTCGGGGTCAACGCGATTTTCACAAACCTGACACTTTTTCTCAGCCACTTTACTACCTCCGTGGCGTCATGTCTAGGCGTATCTCCCTGTTGGTGATATGGTAGTTTGATATGCTGAGATTGTCAATAGGGTGGAGAATTTGTGCCCCCAGTATCTCCTTGTGCCTCAGCGCCCTCTCCACTCATCTCTGAGAATACCGAAATAGACAAGATCATGAAATCGACCATTCTTAAATATAGCTTCCCGTTGGCGGCCCTCTTCCTTGAAGCCAACCTTCTTGTGTAGCCTGATGCTACGCTCGTTAAAGGCAAATGCAGAAGATGAGATACGGTGCAGGTTCAGCTGCTGGAAACCGTACTCAAGGATGAGCCGTGTCGCCTCAGTACCGTAGCCATTTCCCCAGTAATCCTTCTCGCCAATAGTAATCCCGAACGAAGCACCATGGTCTTTCGGATTTATGCCTCCAAGCCCCATGCTTCCAATAGGTTTGGTAGAATCCCCTTCGATGGCCTCGATAACAAAGTACACGCCAGTGCCTGCTTGAGTCCTGGAGGCTGCATCCTCAATCCACTTCTCCTCGGCCATCTCTGTCATCGGCAGGTAGAAATTCAGATACTGGGTCACCTCCGGTTCATTGAACCACTTCAGGAAGTTGGTAATGTCTGACCTCTTCAACGGTCTCAAAAGGACCTTCTCACCCCTCAGCATGTGTAATCTCCTTTCGGACTGCAGAGGAACTACGCCCCCAGAATCTCCTTGTGCCTCAGTGCCCTCTCCAGCGAGGGCTGCATCTTCATCTCACGGAACTCTTTGATGGCAAAGTCAAGGTGCTCCAGCGCCTCCTTTTTCTCATGAGGGTAGTGCTCGAGGAGTAACTCAGCGAGCTGGAGCCGGGTGAGGGCTAACTCCGGGCGGAACCTCATCTCCGTGCAGACCCTGATAGCTTCCTGATAATGCCGACGGGCTTCTTCGGGTCTACCCAAAAGAGCTGCTGCAGCACCGAGATGACGGTCTACACATGTGGGGTAGTAGTAACTGGTCATATGTGGTGTTTTTCCTGCAAGTTGGTTTAATAGAGCCTCAGCTGCTTCTTTATGCTGTACCAGTACTGCAGTTTCAAGCCAAACTATATCGGTCCAGTAGAAAGTGTAATCGTCAGCGGTACCAATGAATCGGCGTCTGTCCAGCATTTCATCCAAGAAGGTGATTACTTCAGTCTGACGACCTATATGTGCTAGACAGAGGACTGCGAGATGGTTGGAGGAAAAAGGAGGTGGTATGGTTTGAAGCATAGAATCAGCCATTCCCAGCAGTAATCCAGCCCTGAACCTGGAGAAACTATATGCTATGTTTGCATATCGCTGCTGGTTCCACTCTTCACCCCGTGTTTTGATTTCGTCCGCCAGTTCGATAGCCTCATCTAGCCGACCATCCAAGGTACTAAAGATAGCACGAGCTGCCATTGATTCGAGTAGGGTGTTCATCTGCCAGCTACGTTGAGCGTATTGGTCTACTTCACGCCAGACCTCCTCACACTGCTCACGCTGCTCGTACTCGAGAAAAGCGATAAAGAGTACGGCGAGCCCCCACGCAACCAAGCGCATGTCGACACCGGTACGAGAGCGTTGTGACAGTTCCTCAGCCATCTTTAATCGCTGCTCAGTATACTGGGGTACAGTCGCATAGACCAACCACAAGGGTATCACCATCCAATAAACTTCATTATCTCCCAGTTCGCTCATGAGATTTATTGCCTGGTCCATAAGCCGAAATCCCGTCCTGGGATGACCTGTAGAGTACCTGACCATACCGTAGAGCATGTCTGCGATGGCTCTTTCCTTTGTACCCTCTTCAGCATACTGGTCGGCTCGACTCACCCACTCCATACCTTCCTCAGAAGAATAAACTCCTACTGTAGCATGCCCCCAGTATGTCAACGCCAGTATAGCAAGGTAACAGGCCTGGGACGCCCGATTCTCATCGCTAATAGTCTCCGCCAGTAAAAATGCCTCTGGTATTTCAGTATCCGCGGCACGCCGGGACTCTCCGGCATTGGTGAGAGCATGGCTCAATGCCAGCAGCAAATCACACCGCTTCCTCTTGTCCTCCGGGTCGAGCACCTCCTGTACTTTAAGTGCCTGCTCCAGCAATCGTACCGCTTCCCCATAGGCATAAACACTATTAGCCCGTTCAGCCGCCATCTCGCTGTATTCTAGAGCCTTTACTAAGTCTTCGTGTTCGGTGCTCTGGGCAAAATGCTCGGCCAGTTCAGTAGCATGGTCTTCACGTCGTCTTGCGTAGACTTCTTCGAGGGCACGCCCCACCTGCTGATGGGTGCGGATACGGCGTGGTGCGAACATCTCCTCATATAGAATCTGACGGAAGAAAGCGTGGGTAAACCTGAAACTGGCCCCGATTCCGACTGATGCCTGTTCTTCGAGCACAGCCGCCCCCTTGGCCTCTTCCAAAGCAGCAAGTAACTCATCCTCAGGTACGTCTGCCACCTTCTGCAAAGCGTCGAGCCGAAAGTCCCGGCCAATGACGGAGGCTATTGAGAGTATTCGGTTGCACTCCTGACTCAGACCCGAGAGGCGCCTGCCGACCACATCCCGTAGCCCCTCGGGGATGCTCATCTCCAGGGGAGTGTCCCGAGTAGCCCGCCACTGTCCCCCTTCCCGGCTGATAAGGCCCTCCTCGACGATGTACCTTACCACCTCCTGAACAAAGAGAGGATTGCCCTCCGTCTGGCGGTGGACCGCCTCGGCCAGTCCCCAGGGTACGTCCTGCCTGACGATGCTCTCCAGCATCCGCCTCACCTCGTCGGCATTGAGGCCCCGCAGCAGGACACGGCCAAAGGTAGATACACGGCGTAGCTCAGCCAGTGCCGCTGATAATGGATGGGTCCTATCGACTTCAACATCACGATAGGTACCGACAACCATGAGCCTCGTACCAGATAGGTTACGCGAGATATGGGTCAGCATCTCTAAGGTGCCCTTATCGGAGTCGTGCAGGTCCTCTAATACAATCAATAGCGGCTGGACTTTAGTGGCGTTGGTAAGGAAGCTTGTAACCGCCTGAAAGAGGCGGTAGCGTTCTTCCTCGGGGCTCTCCGGTGGCCTAGGCTCAACCTTCAGCTTCTCCCTTATCTCCGAGACAATACGGGCGACATCGGCCGCACCGGTACCCAGTTCCCTCCTCAGGTCTCGGGTCTCTCTTGACAGAACATAGGAACGCATCGCCTCGACAAATGCCAGGTAAGGTAACGATAAAGAGCCTTCCTCATAGCAGTGACCAACAAGAGTCTTACCACCTCTCAGGGTCACGTAGGTAGCCAATTGCTCGCATAAGGCGGTCTTACCGATGCCCGGCTCGCCCACCACCATCATCAAAGCCCCCTGTCCCGACATGGCCCCGTCAAAGGTCGCCTGTAGCTGTTTTTGTTCCGGCTCACGGCCAACAAACACCTTTCTATATAAAGGACTCTCCGGCACAGCCGCTACCTGTGACACCGACTCGGTAATCTTGCCTTGCTCAATGGATTCCAGCGCCTTAAGCACATCGGCCGCCGAGGCAGGTCGTTTCTCCGGGTCTTTCTCGAGCAGTTGCAGGATGAGTACCTCTAATCCCGGTGGCAGGTCGGCCCGGTGCCAGGTGGGGGATACCACTGATGTATTGATGTGCTGGCCGATGATGGCCACCGAGTCGTCACCGATGAAGGGTGGCCTTCCCGTCACCATCTCGTAGAGCATGGCGCCCAGTGAGTAGAGGTCTGCTTTATTAGTTACCTTACCCCCCATTGCCTGCTCCGGTGGCATATAGGACACCGTGCCCACCATCATCCCGGACTGTGTCAGGCGGGAGAGGTCAACCGCCACCGCCAGGCCAAAGTCGCCTATCTTGGCGGTACCGTCGGCACTGAGCCAGACGTTACCCGGCTTCAAGTCTCTGTGGATGATACCCTTCGAATAGGCAAACTCCAAGCCCTGGCAGACACACCTGGTAATGCCGATGACCTGCTCCAGAGGGAGTCGGTGCTCAGGTGCCTTCTCGATAAGCCCCTCGACATCACCACCGGACATAACGGGCAGAACGATGTAAGGCTGGCCTTCATGCTCTCCGAAATCGTAGACCGTAATGATATTGGGGTGGTCACCGAGCCTACCCATGGCCTGAGCTTCACGCTGGATGCGAGTACGGGCCTCATCGTCCAGCTTTTCGGTCTTTATCAGGGCAAAGGCGACATCACGGTCGAGAGTGTTATCGTGGGTGAGGTAGACTCTTTTCTTACCGCCCTCCCCGAGGAGCTGCTTGACCTGGTAGCGACCACCGGCAAAGGAGGTGGGTTCAGGGGTGGGGGGTGCCTCAGGAACTGGTGCGGGTGCTGGTTCAGCCAGAGGCTGGGCACATTCAGTACAGAAGTCGCTATCCGAAAGATTAACATGCCCACATTGCGGGCACACACGTTCATGTTGCAGTGGTTGTGCACATCTTCTACAAAATTTGGATTCTTCAGGATTCTCTGTTTGGCACTTTGGGCATATCATATTGAACGTATCTGTGTAGGTTCAGTGTTCACAGTCTAAGGGTAAACAAAAGTGATGTCAAGGATTTAAATCGTAACTCTGGGGCTAAAAGGCAATTAGCCCCAAACGAATGACTTAACTTGCTTCGCTGCCTCTAACACAATATAATCCTCTTTGGACAAGCACGTTTTCGGTGAAGGAGAGATGATATGAGTACTTCAGAGATTGCTTATATGCCTGCACTTGAAATGACCGCAGCAATTCGAGAGAAGAAGCTGTCTCCTGTGGAGGTAGTTGATGCAATCTTGACTCGCATTGATGAGCTTAATCCAAAAATCAACGCATACTGCACTCTGTTACCTGAGGATGCCAGAAAACAGGCGAAAGAGGCAGAAGCCCTTGTTATGAAAGGTGAGACTCTGGGTCCGCTTCACGGTGTCCCTGTTTCAGTCAAAGACCTGATTTTCACAAAGGGTATACGTACTACATTTGGTTCTCGAATCTACGAGGATTTTGTGCCCGATGTCGATAATATAGTGGTTGAGCGGCTTAAAACAGCCGGGGCAATAGTGATAGGCAAGACCAATACCCCCGAATTTGGTTTCATGGGTGTGACCGATAACGATCTTTTTGGACCGACGCGTAACCCGTGGAATCTTGAGCGACATGCTGGTGGTTCGAGTGGCGGCGCCGCTGCGGCTGTGGTGGCTGGTATGGGTCCACTGGCCGTCGGCACCGATGGCGGTGGCTCGATTCGTATCCCCAGCAGTTTTTGTGGGGCCTTCGGACTGAAACCATCATATGGCCGTGTACCTAGAGGGCCAGGTCTGCCAGACTGGCAGACGCTATCACATACCGGTCCGATAACGCGTACTGTGGCCGATGCTGCCCTGATGATGAACGTCATCGCTGGCAGAGATGACCGGGATATCAACTCACTGCCGGAGACAAATATGGAGTATCTCTCACTCCTAGGACGAGACCTCAGGGGAGTGAGAGTTGGCTGGAGTCCAGACCTCAGCTATGCGCTGGTAGACCCGGAAGTCCTGGCGTTGACGACAACCGCCCTCGGTGTCTTCGAGTCGCTGGGTGCCGAGGTCGAGGATGCCAATCTAGAACTGGAAAACCAGGGAAGGACTTTTTCGATAATATGGGGAGTCACCATAGCCAGTGAAGTGGCCGACAAACTTGAGGAGTGGCGAGACAAGATAAACCCGCGACTAGTGGAAATGGTGGAACGTGGTATGAATGTCAAGGCGGTAGATTACGCATATGCCGCCCAGGCACGAAAGCAATTCTGGAGTAAAATCCAGCCATTGTTTGAAAGATACGACATTTTACTGACACCGACGTTGTCGTTACCGGCATTCGATGTGGCTGCTTATCAGGTAACTGAGATAGCGGGCGTAAAAGGAACGCCGGCTCTGGACTGGATGCCGTTTACCAAGCCCTTCAACCTCACCGGACAGCCGGCAGCTTCTGTACCGTGCGGCTGGACGGAGGAGGGGCTACCTGTTGGCCTCCAGATAGTAGGGCGTCGTTTTGCCGATGATACCGTGCTCAGAGTGGCAGCTGCCTTCGAACAGGCCGCACCCTGGGCTGAAAGAAGGCCACCGCTATCTGGAGTTGAGTAAGGTATGATACCCTGATTATTCTCTATTTCCGCCTTATTGCTTGTAGTCCGGGTACTAGGACTTTTTGGTAGTTTACCAACACCGTGTCCTGTGGTACAATTCACTATCACATGTGACGTCCGAGGAGGGATGGCAAATGAACTGGCTTGACATAATTATTATCATCGCCCTAATTGTTCCTGTCTTCACTGGCCTGATGCAGGGGCTTATCAAGTCGGCCTTATCCCTGGCAGGTGTAATAGTAGGTGTTCTCCTGGCGAGCAACTTTTACGAGAATTTCGCCGGAGTTTTCACCTTCATTGATAATCCAGATGTCGCTAATATCGTCGCCTTCATTATAATCCTGGCACTGGTATTCATTATTTTCCAGGTAATAGCCTTCTTCCTCAGAGCTACTATCAGGGCCTTATTGCTTGGCTGGGTCGACCGCGTTGGCGGTGCTGTCTTTGGCTTCGTGATGGGAGCAATATTAATCAGCGCCTTACTGGCCACCGTCGTGAAGTTCTTCGGTGAGGGGCTGGTTACAGAATCTGTGCTGGGTGAATTTCTACTCGACCAATTCCCGATTGTACTGGGACTGCTCCCAAGCGAGTTCGACGCCATACGCGACTTCTTTCAATAACCGCCAGGATAGCCAAGTCAGGTTCTAGTACACGGGAACACCGGCGATATTGAGCCTGATGCGGTAGAGACCGGTGCGGCAGGTCATGTAAAGGCTCTTCCAGTCAGCGTCACCCCAGGCAAGGTTGGCTGGTAACTCGGGTGGTTTGACCTCCGCTAGGCACTTGCCGTCCGGGTTGATAATCCAGAACCCTCCGGGGCCGGTGCAGTAGATGTTTCCCTCTTGGTCTACCTTCATACCGTCTGGGGCTCCGGGTTCTTCTCCTTGCATCTCAATAAGAACCCGTCCATTGCTGATACCACCTTCGAGACTGACGTCAAAAGCTCTAATATGGCCGCGGGCGGTATCATTGACGTAGAGTATTTGCTCGTCCGGTGAGAAGGCCAGTCCATTGGGCCGGTCAAAATCATCGGCCAGAAGTATCAGGCAGCCATCCAGTGCCAGCCGGTAAACGCCGTTAAAAGACAGTTCCTTCCAGGCAGTCATCTGTGTGAGCCCATATGGGGGGTCAGTAAAATAGATACTGCCATCTGACCTGACAACGACATCATTGGGGCTGTTGAGGCGTTTACCCTGGTAGCTCTCAGCAAGTACAGTGATGGTGCCGTCTATTGCGGTACGAGTAACTCGCCGGGTGCTGTGCTCACAGGCAATCAGTCGCCCACTCCGGTCTAGAGTAAGGCCGTTTGAGTTACCGCTGGGAGTCCGGAAGGTGGTCACCTCCGGGCCCTCAGCCATCATCCGCCAGCGGATGATGCGGTTACGTGGAATATCGCTAAAAAGCAGGTGGTCTCCACACCAGACAGGTCCCTCGGTGAAACCGAAGCCGCTGGCTAGCTCCTCGACCACGGTTCCTTCGGGCACGATTTGCCGGACGACGTTATCCTTTATTTCCATGCTCAGGTCGGATATGCTCATTTTATCCTCCTCAATAGTGGTTATTCACCTAACAACACTGATTCAGGATGTGGTGAGCTTCAGTTCAATCATTCTTTCCCTGAGGCGGAAGAGGGCCGATATCGCAGCACGGTTTCGGACACCCTCCCAGGTAGGGGGATAGTTTTGCTGCCAGGTTCGAGTCCCTTTGGCATCAGCAACACCGATGAAGGCCAGACCGGGTTGTCTACCTTCTGGGTTATCCACACCAGCGACAGGGGTAGTACCCAGGCCGAAATCGGCCGAGAACCTTTCACGAGCAGCAATCGCCATTGCTTCAGCCACCTCGCTGCTAATAGAGCCATGCTGCTCGATGAGCTGAGCTGGCACTCCCCAGCCAGTCTTGGTCTGATGCGAGCAGGCAACAAGACCACCGCGATAACAGCCTGAACTACTAACCGCAGTAACAATATTAGCCAGCAGACCACCAGTACCATCCTCCATGGTAGCCAGAGTCAGCCCTCTCTGGTTGAGCCAGTTGCAGATTATTCCCTCCAGGGTATCATTGTCTTTACCCCAGATGTGGGGAGCCAGAATTTCCTCTAATTGTGCTTCAGTGGTATCAAGAAGTTGCCTGGCATTGTCGCCACGAGCTACCATCCGGATATGAATCCCATCCGGGTGTGAGTATATACCCATCGTGGGGTTACCCGATTCAAAAAAGGGTTGTACCAGTTCGGATACGCTGGCCTCGGCAATAACGAAGGTCTTGATTGTCCGGGATAGAATTTCTTCGCCGGGGAACCTCAATTTCAGGCGTGGAATTACCTCGTTCTTCCACATCGGTTTCAGTTCTCGCGGGGGGCCTGGTAATGCCACAATGGTCTTATTACCTTTCTCTACCCACCACCCCGGAGCAGTACCACGCGGGTTAGGTAAGGACCTGGCTGAGGGAATTAAGAGGGCCTGTTTTGTATTATGGGCTGGCATCTCACGGCCCATTCTGGAAAACCTTGCCCGTAATTGTTCCTCTATCTCAGGATCAACTGTCATTTCTTCGTTGAGGACACTGGCAATACAGTCACGGGTCAGGTCATCCTCGGTCGGCCCGAGACCTCCTCCGGCAATTACCAGGTCTGATCTCTCCAGGGCATGCCTGAGCAATTGACAAAGCTGTTCTCTGTCATCAGCAGCGGTAGACATCCCCTGGAGTTCAATACCGAGCAGAGGTAGTTCTGAGGCAAGATAGCCAGCATTAGTGTCAATGATTTCCCCTCTGAGAATCTCAGTACCCACGGAAATTAACTCGGCTAGATATCGGTTACTCATTTAGCAATAAACCTCTTGTTTTAATCTATTGGCAAAGGGACGACTCTCAATTTAGCACTTATTGTAACCCTTTCAAGCGAAAGCTGCCACCTTATTTCTGGGTGATCTATTTTGTCACCAGAGGTTAGAGTACCTATAATAGATTAAAACACACTGTTAGGATAGACCGGTGCGGACTGAGGAATTTGACTACTTGCTGCCCCCGGAGCTGATTGCCCAGACACCTGTTTCTGAAAGGGACCAGTCCAGGCTAATGGTCCTTAACCGAAGCAACAGGACTATTGAGCACCGCCAGTTTTTTGAAGTAGTAGATTTTCTTCATGAAGGTGATGTCCTGGTGCTCAATGATAGCCGTGTCATGCCGGCCCGTCTTCGTGCCCGGAAGGTCAACACTGGTGGCAAGCTGGAAATTCTACTGCTGCGTCGACTGGAGCCTAATATATGGGAGGCACTGGTCAGGCCGGCCAAACGGGCCAAAATCGGCGACCGGATAGAGGTAGTAGGCAGTCAGACCAACAAGGAAGGCCATCGTCTTCCTGCTGAAGTGGTCGGAATAGGGGAGAGAGGAATACGGGTCATTCATTTTGAGAAAGAAGCACCACTTTCCGAGCTGGGCAAGATTGCTCCACCACCCTATGTCCATGTACCATTGCGTGAGCCAGAACGTTACCAAACAGTCTATGCCCGAGAAGAAGGGAGTGTTGCCGCACCGACCGCCGGGTTACACTTCACCCCGAGGCTACTCGAAAATATCAAAGACAAAGGAGTCCGCTGCCAGTTCGTCACCTTGCACGTGGGGCTGGATACCTTTCAGCCTGTTGGGGAAAGCGACCCTAGAGAGCACACAATACATCAGGAATATGGGGTGGTTAGTCAAGAGGTGGCGCGGGAACTGAAACAAGCCAAATCAGAGGGGCGAAGGGTAGTTTGTGTCGGTACTACTTCGGTGCGTCTGGTCGAGGCAGCTGCCCATATAAGTCGACCGGACGGAGTATCCCCGCTTTCTGGTTGGGTAGACCTGTTTATCCTGCCTGGGTATCGCTTCCGGGTGGTGGATATATTGATTACTAACTTCCATCTACCCAGGTCGACGTTGCTGATGATGGTCTCTGCCTTTGCCGGTAAGGACTTTATCCTGCGTGCCTACCGCGAGGCCGCCGACCTGAAATACCGCTTCTACAGTTTCGGCGATGCTATGCTGATTCTGTGAGAGAATACTCCAGACCTGCTGGCAAACAGGCCCAGGGATATTTACATCCCCTGAATCGGCGGGACCAGTCCTTCACCTAAATGGTAAGCAAACAAGTACGCTATTATGGCAAGTTCCACAGTTAAAGAAATAATGACCAGCAGGACAGCGCGCTGGATGTATTTATACTAAGCTGCATTTATCTGGGCCAGGCTGTATATCTGACGGATATACACATTAATAGTAGTTTCTTCGTCTCCTGCCATAGCATCCAGTACTTCTTTATAGGCAGAAAGGTTCGGGAACCTGCGGATCCCCATGAAGAAAGCGGGTTCACTGGCAGGGACACTGTCCTCATCTCCCGTATCTTCATCAATTGCCCGAATCCTAGGACGCACTGTCATGATTAGATTAATTATGGACAGTAGGGCGAAAAGGAAATAGATTGAACTCAGCGTAATAGTAATTGCGTTTATTGGGATGACACAAAAGTATACGACAAAGAAAACCATGAATACCCCGAGAGTAGAGAGCAGCGCTATTGCCTTTTGGTCAGCACGCTCGAGCAGATGATTCTCATTATCGAGAATCCTCAGAACCACAGAAAGCTTATCACCAGCCACACATTCCTCCGTCTATTACTCCTGTCATAAGTCTATTCTTAATACTTGCCCGTGACCTTATAGATAAGCTAAATAACAAAGTTGATGCCATCAATCCCTCAGGCCTGCCAGGAAATTCAGCACAGCCGAGTTAAACTCTTCGGGTTTCTCTATAGCTGAGGCGTGCCCCGTCGGCATAACTACAAGCTGTGAACCTGGGATTAGTTCGTGTGTGGCTTTGGCACCTTCGACACCCATGAGACCATCACTCTCACCACCAATTATCAACGTCGGACACTTGATGATACTCACATCAGGAGGTTGTGCTCCCCAGACCATGGCTCTCATTGCCACCAGATAGGACTTGGGGTCATTTTTCAGCCGTATTCTCTTATACTGTTCAATTACTTCGGGATTTTTCTCTGGCCAGCCAGCAGAAAACACCATAGCAGTGCTTTCATCCATAATAGGCTCCAGACCCTGCTCCTCTACTATCTTCATCCGTTGCTCACGAAGCTTCATCATCTGCTGCATCTCTTCCTCACTCCGCTGCATGGGTGCAAAGCCACTATTGGCAATTATAAGGGCTTTCACCATTTCAGGGTGACTCAGAGTTAGCCCGACAACTACTCTACCCCCCATGGAGTAACCCAAGAGGTAGGTCTCGTTGATACCCAATGCCTTCAGCAGCTCGTACAGGTCTTCAACCAGAATATCCGTTGAGTATTCGCCTAACGGTGTTTCTGTCTGCCCGTAACCCCGGACATCGTAAGTAAGTACCTTATAATTACGAGAGAAGGAGGGTACCTGATTCCACCATGCCTCCAGGTTATCTCCGGCTCCATGCACCAGTGTCAGCCATTTACCATCCCCAGTTATTTCATAGTTCATGGATATCCCGTTGGCTTGAATTTTCATGGTTTCTCCCTCCTATCAAAGTCCGCCCTGATAAGCATATAACACCATAATTCTACAGTCAATTTAGCTGGAATTGTAAGTCGTAAGGAAGATACGTATTCACTATTGCCAGAGCTCATTAGATTATTTCACTCGTGCGTTTGACGAACAGGCGCTAACTTGATAAGGTGTCTGTTAGCTGAGTATATATAGAATCGAGGAGAACACTGTGGAATACGTCAAGATAATACCCTGTCTCGATATCAAAGATGGGCGAGTTGTCAAAGGGGTGAACTTCGTAAACCTGCGGGATGCCCGTGACCCGGTTGAAGCGGCTCAGGCATATTGTCGAGAAGGTGCTGATGAACTGGTCTTCCTTGACATTTTTGCCACAGTACAGGCCCGTAAGACCAGGCTCGAGTGGGTCAAGAAGGTCCGTGGCGTGGTCACTGTGCCCTTCGCCGTAGGCGGTGGTATCAGCAGTCTTGAGGACATGCAGGCATTATTTGATATCGGCGTTGACAAGGTCTCGATAAATACAGCAGCGGTCAACGAACCGGAACTTGTTTCGGCAGCAGTGGAGCGCTTTCGCGGTGACCGGATAGTAGTTGCAGTCGACGGCAGGAAGAACCCTCAAGAGAGTGGACTTCCCCGACTGGAGGTGGTCGTGAGGAGTGGGGATGAACCTACCGGTAAAGACATTGTGGAATGGTCTCGACAGGTGGAACAACTCGGTGCGGGGAATATTCTGCTGACCAGCAAGGATGCGGATGGTACCAAGGCTGGCTATGACCTGGAAATGACCAGAGCCGTCGCTGAAGCCGTCTCGATACCAGTGATAGCATCAGGTGGTGCTGGGACCTTGCAGCACCTTCTAGAAGCGGTGACACTAGGCAAGGCTTCAGCTGTGCTGGCAGCCTCAATTTTCCACTTTGGTGAGATATCCATTCCCGACGCTAAAAGGTATTTGAAGGAAGCCGGGGTACCAGTGAGATTATAGGGAGATATTTAGATGCGCGTTGGATTGATAACCGATACACACATTCCGGACATAGCTGAGGCAGTACCGCCCGAGGTCGCTCAGGTCTTTCAAGGGGTCGAGCTCATTCTTCATGCTGGCGACATTTACGATATATCCGTTATTGATGAGCTTGGGAAAATAGCGCCTGTACTGGCGGCTCTGGGTGATGACGATTCGTTTCGTCTGTTGCAAGATGAGCGCATTGAGATGAAGCATGTCCTGAAGCTCGAGGGCCATACAGTATGGCTTGTTCACGAAAGGCCCCTGTTATGGTACAACTTAACACCTCAGCAAGCTGAAGGGGCGCCGGATGTCATTGTGCATGGTCACAGCCACACCGCTAAAATCTCGGATGATAACGGCACTCTGTTTATCGGCTCCGGTAGCCCTACTTTTCTCAACTACCGGCGAGGTCTGGGCACTGTTGCCATTCTTGACATAACCAGCAAAGGGGCCGAGGCCTCAATTATTCGGCTGTAGACAAATACCGTAAGGCCGCTGAAGAGGCAAGCTTGGAGAAAGCGCAGAAGGTACTGGTACAGTGTGATTTCGATGGCACAGTGACCATCGGAGATGTGAGTTTCATGCTGCTTGACGCCTTTGCCAGTGGCGATTGGCGACAGTGGGAAAGGAAATACGCAGCCGGGGAGATATCCGTAGGTCGTTTCAATACCGAAGTCTTCTCCATGGTCACTGCTGACAGGCAGACAATGCTCGACTACATCAAGGGCAGGGTGGTAATAAGGTCCGGCTTTAGTGAATTTGTAGCTCTATGCCATCGGCGAGACTCCCGTCTGGTGATTATCAGTAATGGCCTCGAATTCTATATCAAACAAGTTTTGGAAGATATCGGCATGTCTGATTTAGAAGTACATGCTGCGGATACGCATTTTTGCCTGGATGGACTGCGCGTGGAGTATATCGGGCCTGATAACACCACGACAGATATCGGTCTCAAGGGTGTATTTACCCGTTTATTCATGTCTGATAATTACCGGGTAATATACATCGGGGACGGTCGCTCAGACTTCGAACCGGCCCGGCACTGTCACACGATATTTGCTGCAACTGACGGCGGCAGCTTGCTTTCACTCTGCCGCCGTGAGAATGTCGAATGTAAACCTTATACGACCTTTCATGATATTATCAGCGTGATGGAAACGCTATAATAGTACTATGAAAGTCTTGCTTCATATCTGCTGTGGTGTTTGTGCAGCCGGGGCTATCGAGCGGTTAATCTCCGAAGGACACGAGGTCGTTGGTCTGTTTTATAATCCCAACATCCACCCCCACGAGGAATACAATCGAAGACTTGAGGTCGCCAACCGGGTTGCTGCTGAGTTCGCATTTCCTTTGTTAGTACTGCCATACGAACCAGATGAGTGGTTTCAAAAAGCTGAGCCGCTGGCAGCCGAGCCCGAGGGTGGTAAACGATGCAAAGTATGTTTCCGGCTCAGGCTGCAGAAGGCTTATGACTATATGATAGAGCATCAGGCAGATGCCTTCACCACCACTCTGACAATAGGCCCGCAGAAATCGGCGGAGATTATCAACCGAATCGGCCAAGAGATCGGCGGAGACAAATTCCTGGTCAGAAACTTTAAGAAAAAGGCCGGCTTCCAGCGGGCAATAGAGCTCGCCCAACAGTGGCAACTCTATCGGCAGGACTACTGCGGGTGCGTTTACAGCATCCGCAGCAAATAGTAAGGATAATTAAGCAACAGGGCTACTTTTCAGTCCAGACCCCACGTAACAACCGACGCGGATGTGGCTCGTCATCGCAGAACACCATCAGCAGCCCAGGGATATGCTGGTGCATATAGTAGAAATCACCACCACCGAACATCGCCAGACGCTCTCCCCTGGGATACCAGTAAAACATGACAAGGTCATGCCAGCTAGCTACCTCTGTAAGCCTGTCTATGTCCCTGACACCCAGCAGGGCCTGGAAGAAATCTCTATACTTATCATACAACTCGGTGATGCCATTGCCTTCTAGTGGCACCTCCAAGTCACTATAAATAATTTCCCCTATAACTGAGTCGGAGTGAACGATGTTGCCAGAGGGGCTGATGGTGGTACCGGTCCTGTCCCAGGCAGTATTCAGTTGCTTTAGAACCCGCTCTGCTGCCTCACTTTCACGGGCAAGGGTATCGAGAGCAATGTATATATTGACCAGCAGGGGCAACGATGCTAGGGACTTTCTCTGCTCTCCTAGATATGCTTTCGCTTCGTCTACATCGAAGTAGATTACTCTGCCCCGGTCATCACGGACGTAGTCGGTATCAACGTGGACATTTTTAAAGATGATGTCTTCCCCCAGGTGAGAATCGTATATACTGACTTCGGGGATAACGAGGCTCTCGCTACCTGTGACGGCCATGAATACACCTTCCTTACTAAGTTGACGCGCTACGTTCCAATCTTACCCCAAGCATGCTTACGAGGCAAGTCCTCGAGATAGGTGGCCTACAGCTTGCCTCTGCAGCACCCAAGCGTAAAAACCAAACCTAAGGTATTGACAGTATATTAAATATCGTTTAAAATCCGCTCGAAATAAGAAATAAAAGGAGGTAACTCGTGAGGAAGAAGTTTTTATGGATATTCCTTAGCTGTATCATGGCGCTGACACTGGTGGCATGGTCCTGTGGAGGCGGAGACGGCGAACAGGAGGAAGAAGAAGAGGAAGAGGAGGAGGAAGAAGAGGAAGAAGAAGAGGAGGAAGAAGAACCAACCGACATAACTGACCCGATAATGACAGATGCCGGTCTCGTCTCCGGATTCGTGTCAGGTGATGCCGGAGAAGAGGTTCGCACCTACAGGGGCATCCCGTACGCCGCCCCACCTATTGGTGACTTACGCTGGAAGCCACCACAGCCGGTTGAACCCTGGGATGGAGTGCTTGAGTGCACTGAGTGGGCTGACCGCGCTCCACAGACCTCTGATGGGTTGGGGGACGTCAGCGAAGACTGTCTTCACCTAAACGTCATGACGCCAGCGAAAGAGACGACCGATAGTCTTCCGGTCATGGTTTTCTTCCATGGTGGTGGTCTTAGCATAATGTCGGGCAACTCAAATACCTACTGCAACATAGCATTACCACAGCAGGGTGTAGTGACAGTAACCGTCAACAGCCGTCTTGGAGTCATAGGTTACATGGCCCACCCCGCGCTCACTGCGGAATCAGAGAATGATGCTTCCGGGAACTACGGCACCCTAGACTTGATTGCCTCACTGGAATGGGTACAGAACAATATCGCCGCTTTCGGTGGCGACCCTGACAGGGTCACCATTTTTGGTGAGTCAGGGGGCGGTACCAAGACCATTTCCTGCATGTCTTCACCTCTAGCCGACGGGCTTTTCCACCGGGCCATTGTCGAAAGCGGGTCAGGAGTAGTTTCACCAGGCTATTTCTTGACCCTTGAAGATGCGGAAACTATAGGTGAGGCAATAGCCGAGGAGCTGGGCGTTTCCGATGAACCTGATGTGCTGGCTGCGATGCGCGCCTTAAGCTGGGAAGATATTTTGGAAGCGGCAAGTGCAGCTGGTTATAGCCCCCAGCTAACGGTGGACGGCTGGGTCCTGCCTGATCCGGTGTACGACATCTTTGAGGCAGGCGAACAGAGTGATGTTCCCCTTATCGTCGGGGCCAACGAAGGTGAAGTCAGTTCATTTACTGGAAGCGTACCACTCATGGCTTCACTGATGAGTTCCGTATCATCCAATGCTTATATCTATGTGTTCAGCCACGTGCCCACTGGCTGGCGGGACGAGGGTTGTGTCGCCTTCCACGGGCTCGAACTACCATATGTCTTTGGCCATATCCCTGACGGACTGTATTCGCCCACTGTAATCAGTCTCTCGGCAGGTGGTGGTGCCGTGTCAGCGGAACCGGGGCCTGACGAGATGGATGAAGTGGTCGCCGAAAACACCATGGCGATATGGGCCCAGTTTGCTGCCACCGGCGACCCTAGTGTGCCCGGACTGGTTACCTGGCCAGCCTATGATGAGACTACTGACCAGTACCTTGATATCGGTTATACGCTGGAGGTAAAGACGGGAGTAGCCGACGCAGGTGTTGCTCCGCCAGAACCCGAACCGGTTGAGCCAACCGTCTATACCAATACTGAATACGGGTTCTCTCTGGAGTACCCTGGTAACTGGACCGAGAAGACCGAAGACCTGGGCCCCAGTGTTATCTGGCGAGTCGGTGCCGCGTATACCGTACCTGCAGTAAGAGTTATCATCCGTGACGAGGCTGAGGGGGCTACTCTGGAAGAGGTATTCACTGCTCACCTGACCGCTGACGGCGAAAAGACGATTGATACCTTCACGGAGAGTGATGTTACTATCAATGACACCGATTTCACCAAGGCTGAAGTTACTTATTCCAGCGCTGCCTACGGATACGAGAGTGTGATTATCGGGCTGGTCAGAGACGGCAAATGGATTATCATCGAAGTATATACCGTCTCTATATTACCGTTTGACTATGAAGAGCAGCCTGATGAGATACTCGGGACGGTGACATTCGAATAGCCTCATCTGACACAACAGAAACTGATAAAGGGCGTACCTCTTTTTGGGGGGTACGTCCTTTCCATCATTTATTTAAACCAATAAAGGCTAACTTGTCTTTTTCTCCTATTTCTCTTACAATCTAAACTAGAGTCGCGGGTGTAACTCAGCGGCAGAGTGTCTGCTTCCCAAGCAGGACGTCACGGGTTCGAATCCCGTCACCCGCTCCAGCGCACGGGTTCTGGACCTAGACAACGAGGATATTCGAACACTATTAAAGATGCTTCTAACGCCCGAGATGAGGCGGAAATTGGAACTTGCACAATACACGAACCAAGAGCTACTCAGCCTCTATATCAGGACCGAATTGCGGAACAAACTCCATAATAAAGGCAATCTGGAAAGCGCCAGCAGGCTCCTAAAGAAATTTCTTGTTGATTACTTGGGTGGATATCCACCGACCGAGCTCAATGCAAAGTCATTCCTGTCCGAACATTTCAATGATCGGAGACTTTCCACCTTTGGGAAACACTACTACACGCTGAACGGCTTTATGAAGTGGATAGGCCATGACCTGAATATGAAGGTGAGGATCCCAAGGACCGTAGCCAAATACAATGAACCAGCCACTATTATGCGGCTGCGAGATAAAATCAAGACGAAACGCACACATAAAGGATGCCTTGACAGAGATTTAATGCTAATTGATGTCAAGTGTGGGTCCGGCCTGAGAGCCGCTGAGATGGCCAAATTACGCCCTTGTGATATACACGAGACATTTATAGAGGTGGTCTGTGGTAAAGGTGGTGACGACAGAAAAGTTTACATCGACCGTGGTCTTGGCAGTAAGTTGTTGATCTTCATCTCAAACATGAAACCGTATGAGCCTATCTTCAAGCTATCCGCCCGCACCATATCGAACAAGATAAGGTTGTGGGCGAACAAGGCCGGTGTTAAACTAAGCGCACACTCGTTGAGACATTACTACGCAGAACAGTTGTACCATTACTCCAAGGATATCCAGGCAGTCCAGGTCCAGCTGGGGCATAAATCTATCGCCACCACCGAGAGATACCTGGGACTGGCACCACAACAAATACAAGATGCGGTAGGAAAGATGCGGCCACTGAGTGAGGAAGAGATGCAGGAGAAAATAGATACTGGTCTCGAGGCATATCCCAAAACATCGGGTGCTGAAATAGATTCGGCTTTGTCACGTCTCGCAGGAGAGCCTGCCTTCTCTGAGGTGACTTCACCCGGGAATCGCCGGTTAAAAAAGCTCGGCTGTAAAATCGACAAGGTCTTTGGGCCTAGGAAATCATAAGATTGAAAATCTTTGGGCCTTGTAAGAGGTCAGATAATAAGTATGATTTTTCCAGTTAGAATACTTGCGCTCCGCTGAACTCGCGTTTCCTCCCAGTTTCTAACTGATGCTCGATGACTAGGTCACAGGATCAGAGGGGGCATCTCATCGGCAACGTTCTAATCATACCGTAAGCATCGATGGGCATTGAGAACAGTTGGAACGTGTATGTCGACATTGAGGCCAGAATAGCTACCGTGCTATTATCCTCAAGTGCAATCAATAATTCATCGTTTTATATGGGCACTAAACATGTTTTCGATTTACCTCTCTTAAAATTATTCAATTTAGATATACTGTGCCTTCGCTAGTGCTTTGATATTGTCGCCTTCAGTGCTCTCAAAGTTCTTCTATAGTGACATCTTCTGTTGCTATTGAATTCTCTTTGTAGAATGCTACCTTCTGTCACTCTTAAATTGAGTTTACAAAGCAATACCTTCTAACACTCTCAATTTACCTTCACAAAACACCATTTCTACCAGTACCATATTGAGCCTGCAAATTAATACCTTCGGTACTCTCAATATGACTTCAAGAGTATAGTTGCAGCACCCATAAAAATGCCTTCGCAAGAGGATTTACATAAGTTGCTTTGGCACCGTGGCAAAGTATGGGTGCAGCAGCCGGTGCAGCACCCGGTTCAGAAACCGGTTCAGAACCCGGTTCAGAACCTACCCAAGTGACTTCGATAGGGATGGTTACAGAACCCGGTTCCGGAACCTCTCTCAGTACCTTCGCATGAGAGAGTTTTTGCATCTCTGAAAGTACCTTGGTCACATAATGATTTCAGTGCCTTCAAAGATGCTTCTATTTGAGCTTGCAATGCAATGCTTTCTACCACTCTCAATTCACTTTCACAAAGTACCATTTTCTGCCAGTATCACATTGAGTTTGCAAGGCAATACCTTCTGCACTCTCAATATGACTTCAAGAGTATAATTACAGAACATGGTTTCAGCACCTATAAAAACGCCGTCGTCAAGGGATTTGTAGTTGCTCTCAGAGTGACTTCAACGGATAGCGTAGTGAAGGCGCAGTGTATCTAAATTGGATCACTTTAGTAAGTATTAATTTGAGGGGAGTTTAATACTTATACAGAACGATGAAGTGTGTAATTTCAGTCTATTTAACAAAAAGTCATAAGGTGAAATCTCAAGAACTAGCTCGTTTATCATCCATCCCGGTGAGGGATAGATAGAAATATAAAGAAAAAGCCTTCCTAAAAAAAGGCCGGTCTGGCTGCGCAAATTAGTTCTTCAGTCGCTAATTAACGGTGGATTGTCACTCGGCCACACGTTGGGGCTGCGTCCGGCGGCTTGACATCACTCTATTTTACCCCTAGACTGTGGGCACCGAGCCAGTACCGTTGAGTGCGTTGTGAAATGCCCGAAATGCCAAACAGAAAACCCAGAAGATGCGAAGTTCTGCAAGAAATGTGGCCAAGCACTTCATATAGAATACGTATGTTCTCAATGTGGGCATACCAATCCCTCAGATAGTGAATTCTGCACACAATGCGGCTACTCTCTAACTGAGCCAACATCCACACCAGCTCCTGCAGCACCCCCCTCCCCCGAACCCACCTCCTTTGCTGGCGGACGCTATCAGGTCAAGCAGCTCCTCGGTGTGGGCGGCAAGAAGAAGGTCTATTTAGTCCACGACAATACCCTAGACCGTGATGTTGCCTTTGCCCTGATAAAGACCGAGAAGCTGGATAAGGAATCTAGAACACGTATTACCCGTGAAGCTCAGGCGATGGGCAGACTCGGCGACCACCCCAATATCGTGACGGTCTATGACTTCGGTGACCACAAAGGCCAGCCATATATCGTTCTGCCCGTGATGTCAGGTGGAGACGTCGAGGGGCTTATCGAGAAAGCACCCGAGCACCGGCTGCCGCTGGAGCAGGCTATCGGTATCGCCAAGGCCGTCTGCCAAGGCCTGGAGTTCGCCCACGCCAAGGGTATTATCCACCGCGACCTCAAACCTGGTAACATCTGGCTGAGTGCTGACGGTACCGCCAAGATAGGTGACTTCGGCCTGGCGGTGGCGGTAGACCTCTCCCGGCTAACTCAAGAAGGCATGATGGTGGGCACTGCCTCCTATATGCCTCCAGAACAGGCGATGGGTGGAGAAGTTACAGCAAAAGCCGACCTCTACTCACTGGGGGCGATGTTATATGAGATGGTGACAGGGAGGCCTCCCTTTATCGGTGATGATTGGGTAAATGTAGTCAGCCAGCACATCAACACGTCCGTGGTATCGCCCAGCTGGCATAGAGCCGACCTGCCACCGGGACTCGAGGTGCTCATTTTACAGCTACTTGAGAAAGACCCTGGAAAACGGCCCGAATCGGCTGGTGATGTCCTCAAGGCACTGGAGTCTATTGAGCAGGGCAAGGTAACCGAGTCGGTATCTCAGGTAACGGCTGCCCCGGAGAGTAGTCCCCTTTATCGCCGTGTCTTTGTTGGTCGTGAGCCAGAGCAGAAACAGCTACAGGCTGCCTTTGATGGCGCCATGTCGGGGCAGGGTGCCCTGATGATGGTAGTAGGAGAGCCGGGTATCGGTAAGACCGCTCTCTGCGAGCAATTGGCTACCTACGTCACACTGAGAGGCGGTAAGACACTGGTGGGTCACTGCTACGAGGAAGGCTCGCTGTCGCTGCCCTATCTGGCCTTTGTCGAGGCGATGCGCTCCTATGTGCTGTCACGAGAGACCAGAGACTTGCGGAGGG
>DUEV01000017.1 GCA_011170375.1 Dehalococcoidia bacterium | reverse complement strand
GTACGCCACAACCTGAAATGGGGGCTGCAGACCCTTTGCGGTGGTGGTGGGGTGGGGATTGCCACTACAGTGGAGAGGGAGGGACAGGTAAAGTAACTCTATTTGTATTGTCTAAGTAACACCCTACCTATTAGCCTTAAAGTCACGCTTTAATACTCCTTGACATCGTTTCAGTTTACGCATAGACTATCAACGCTACCCGTTAAGGGGCTGTTAGTAATAATAGTAATAATAGGAGAAATTCTTCTATGGAAAGTGAAAGTCTGGTTGCTGTCTGCCGACTTTATTGCGGAGCTTGCACCCTATATAGAGTCCGACGTGATAATAATCCCCAGCGACTTGAGGGAGTGCTGGGGCCGAAACATCCCGATACCGCCTGAATAAACAGACTCACTTTCGTAATCTAACAATGGAGCCAGGTTGGTGTCGGATTTCTCGACTATTGAGCTATAGGCAGACTTTAGCAGTAAATACAGCTCCCTAGTTGCGGTAGTGGTTCTGAATTTACCAACATTCATTGTCTTCTTGATTCTGGGTAGCAGTTCTGAAGCGAACTGATAATAACGGCCCTTTGTTGCCCTATAACTTCACGCCTGAGCCTTACGCACAGAAAGCACGCACCTTTTTATAGATAGATATTAAACAAATAGATGAAATGTCCAGTCTGGAATGAACGGCAGTTTGTAATATGGTCTCCGTTCAATCACAGACAGATATAGACCGCTTGGAACCAGACAATAGTTATCTGTGATGGGAGGCAAACCTATTCTACGACCTTTGTGTTTGTCTCCCAGACTGCCTAGCTCATATAATTAGGTACTAACGCTGTATGCCATGCAACAGAAAGTCGGGCATCTATCACGCATAAGGCTATATATACACACAAATGAAATCTCCTGGGCAGAGTCTGCTGAAACGGAAAGGACCTCTCATGTTGGGCGTCTGGATTGTTATCGCCGTCGTCGGCGCCTACATCTTACTTGCCGGCATCCTCTTCGTTTTTCAATCCCACTTTGTTTACTATCCTGAGCGTATTCTTGCAGCGAACCCAGGTAGCATTGGGCTCGACTTCGAAAACGTCTCATTTGAAACTACCGACGGAGTCGAGCTCTCTGGCTGGTTTATTCCCAGCGATGGTGCCAGAGGTATGATTCTATTCTGTCATGGTAACGCAGGCAACATATCGCATCGCTTGGAGTCTGTTCAAATGTTTCATCGACTCGGACTAGATGTTTTCATTTTCGACTACCGAGGCTATGGCCAGAGCAAAGGCAATCCCACAGAGCAGGGTACATACAAAGATGCTGAGGCTGCGTGGCGGTACTTGGTTGAGACACGTCAAGTTAACCCAGACCAGGTAATCGTTTTTGGCCGGTCGCTTGGTGGTGCAGTTGCCTCTTGGCTTGCGCAGACTCACCCGCCCAAGGCACTCATCCTCGAATCAACATTTACATCCCTTCCCGATATTGCTGCCACACTCTATCCCTACCTTCCAGTCAGGTGGTTATTGCGTTTTGAATACAATACGGCGGAGTATCTGGGTAGAGTAGATTGCCCCGTTCTGATTGTCCACAGCCGTGATGATGAAATAATGCCTTTTGAGCACGGGCAGCAACTGTTTGAGGTAGCGGGGGAACCGAAGCAATTTCTCGAAATCTCTGGTACACATAATGAGGGATTCATCACATCAGGCAGGCATTATGAAGAAGGTCTGAACGCATTCATCTTGGAGTATGCTGTGCTCGAGAATTGAATGACACGTTAGATTCTGACGGCCATGCATTCTGACTAATTGTTTAGTCTAGATAAAAATGTCCGCCAGATCTTATGCCTGACATCCACGCCTGTACGCCTTATTAGATAAAGGACCCTTTATTGGTCAGTATGGGGGTGGGTCAATACCAACAGCTCTGAGGTTCTACGCCCCCAGAATCTCCTTGTGCCTCAGTGCCCTCTCCAGTGAGGGCTGCATCTTCATCTCGCGGAACTCGCCGATGGCGAAGTCCAGGTGCTCTAATGCTTCCTTTTTCTCATCAGGGTAGTGCTCCAGGAGCAGCTCGGCGAGCTGGAGTCGGGTGAGAGCTAGCTCCGGGCGGAACCTCATGTCGGTGGCGACCTCGAGGGCGTCAGCGTAGTATTTACGGGCTTCTTCTGGTTTGTCAAGGAGAACAGCAGCGGCTCCCAGATGGCGACCGATGCAAGTGGTATAATACTGGCCAGTAGTACGTCGGCTACTACCCGCAAGTCGATCGAGAAGTAGTTCAGCCGCCTGTCGGTGTTCCGTCAGCGTTGCTGCCTCCAAGCGCATAGTATCAGACATCTCACCCGTAGTGTCGTATGAGGTACCCATAGTAGAGCGTGTAACAACACTTTGCTCTAGTATTTCAGCAACCTCGTCTACGCGGTTGAGATAGGCTAGGCTGACGGTCTTAAGATTTATCTCAATATCTTGCTGGGCCATACGTTCCAGGTATTTATCAGCATCACCAAGCCACACTCGCGATCTGAATCCAACAAGTGCCGCGGCAACACCTGCGTACTCAGGAAGCCCCACTTCATTTCCAAGAGACATAATCTGTCGACCTGTTTGTACCATCTCTTGCAGGTTTCCATCCATGCCTGTCAAGAAACTTGTAAAGCCTATCCTCTGAATCTCTATATTAACTTGGCCTGTGCTTTCGGCCAGTTCGCTAATCCTCCGAATAGCTTCCTCTATTAAATCACGCTGGCCAAAGACCAAGAAGACATGGCCACAAAAAGAAATACATAGATTGAGGTATAGTGGATCGACCCCCTCTGATGAGGTCTCCAACATTTCCTTTGCCATGAGTAGTCTTTTGTCGGCATACTGTGGCGCCTCCGAGGCATATATCCACCAGCCAGTTACCATCCAGTAGGTAACAGGATCACCAAGCCGACGTGCTAAGTCATAGGCCGAGTCCATACGTTGTCGGCCGGCAATCGGATCCTGTCTTTGCATCCGGCCGCCCAGTATTACGTCTGCTATAGCCCGCTCCGCAGTCTGTGGTTGTGCATGGCGGTCAAGCCGTTGTGCCCACTGTGCAAACTCGGGACGACCCATAGCAGGACCAGCTCCATAATACATTGTCGCTCGGATCGCCAGAATGCACGCCGTCGAGGCTTGTTTGTGGTCATCGTTATCTTCGGCCAGAGAGAGTGCTAGGGGAGCGGTTTTCCCAACAGTTGAGTATGGATCTCCAGCAAACATCTGAGCTTCGCCCAAAGAAAGAAGTAGGTCACACCGTTTAGTCTTGTTCTCCGGGTCGAGCACCTCCTGTACCTTGAGTGCCTGCTCAAGCAACCTTACCGCTTCCCCATAGGCATAGACATTACTGGCCCGTTCGGCAGCCATCTCACCATAACTAACTGCCTTGGCCAGGTCAGTGGGGTTGGAAGAGTAGGAAAAGTGCCCGGCCAGCTCGGTGGCATGCTCATCAAGCCGCTTTTCATAAACCTCCTCAAGTGCCTGTCCTACCTGCTGATGCAATAAAATCCTACGTGGAGCAATAATCTCCTCATAGAGTGTCTGCCGGAAGAAAGCATGGGTAAAACGGTAGGTCACGGTAGCCCCTACCATAGACCGCTCCTCTACCACGGCAGCTCCCTTGGCCTCTTCGAGAGCAGTGAATAGTTCGTCATCTGATACACCGGCTACTTTCTGCAAGACAGCCAACCGGAACTCCCTGCCGATGGCAGAGGCAATCGAGAGTAGATTATTACACTCTGGACTCAGACTCGAGAGACGTTTACCAACAACATCCCTGAGACCCTCGGGGATACTCATCTCAAGAGGCTTGTCCCTAGTAACAATCCACTTTCCCTTCTCACGGTAGAGCAGTTGCTCCTCGACAATGTACCGCACTACCTCCTGTACGAAGAGAGGGTTGCCTTCAGTTTGACGGTGTACGGCCTCAGCCAGGCTCCAGGGCACCTCCTCCCGGGTGATGCTCTCCAGCATCCTTCTAACTTCATCTGCATTGAGTCCCCGCAACAGGATGCGGTCAAAAGTGGCCACACGCCGCAACTCGGCAAGCGCTGCCGACAAGGGATGGGTCCTGTCTACTTCAACATCACGGTATGTACCGACAATCAGAAGCCTTGCCCCACTGAGATTCCGTGAGACGTGGGTCAACATCTCCAGCGTACCCTTGTCAGAGTCGTGCAGATCTTCAAATATAACCAGCAGTGGCTGAACTTTGGCGGCACTGGTGAGGAAGCTGGTGACAGCCTGAAACAGGCGATAACGCTCTTCCTCGGGACTCTCAGATGGTTTGGGCTCTACCTTGAGCTTCTCCCTTACCTCGGAGACGATACGGGCAACATCGGCTGCCCCGGTACCCAGTTCCTTCCGTAAATCCCTTGTCTCTCTTGAAAGAACATAGGAGCGCATCGCCTCGACAAAAGCGAGATAAGGTAGTGACAAAGACCCTTCCTCATAGCAGTGGCCAACGAGAGTCTTGCCGCCTCTTAGTGTCACGTAGGTCGATAGCTGCTCACACAAGGCAGTCTTGCCGATACCCGGCTCGCCCACCACCATCATCAGGGCACCCTGACCAGACATGGCGCCATCAAAGGCAGTTTGTAACTGCTTCTGTTCCGGTTCGCGGCCGACAAAGACACGGCGGTAGAGGGGACTTTCGGGAGCAGCCGCTACCTGCGACACAGACTCTGTTACCTTACCAGCTTCAATAGACTCCAGGGCTTTGAGAACATCACCGGCAGAGTTAGGACGTTTCTCGGGGTCTTTCTCCAGTAATTGCAGAATAAGCACCTCTAGTCCTGCCGGCAGGTCAGCCCGGTGCCAGGTAGGTGATACCACCGAGGTATTGATGTGTTGGCCGATGATAGCCACCGAGTCGTCCCCAATGAATGGTGCTCTACCCGTCACCATCTCATATAACATCGCCCCCAGGGAGTAGAGGTCTGCTTTGGGTGTCACCTTACCACCCATCGCCTGTTCTGGCGGCATGTAGGATACCGTGCCCACCATCATGCCTTCTTGAGTTAGCCGGGAGAGGTCGACCGCCACCGCCAGGCCGAAGTCGCCTATCTTGGCCGTGCCGTCCGCGCCCATCCACACGTTCCCGGGCTTGAGGTCCCTGTGGATGATGCCCTTTGCATGGGCGAACTCCAAGCCTTGGCAGACGGCCTTTGCGATGTCGATGGCCTGCTCCAGGGGCAGCCGGTGCTCCGGCTCCCTCTCTATCAGCCCCTCGACATCTCCACCCGACATGATAGGGAGGACGATGTAGGGCTGGCCTTCGTGGTCTCCGAAATCATAAACGGTGACGATATTGGGATGGTCACCGAGTCTACCCATAGCCTGGGCTTCTCGCTTGATACGGGTTCGGGCCTCGTCGTCGAGCTTTTCGGTCTTTATCAGGGCAAAGGCAACGTCGCGGTCGAGAGTGTTATCGTGGGCCAGGTAGACCTTCTTCTTGCCACCTTCACCGAGGAACTTTTTCACTTGGTAGCGACCACCGGCAAAGGAGGTGGGTTCGGGGGAGGGGGGTGCTTCAGGAGTTGGTGTGGGTGCTTCTCCGGCTAGAGAATGACCACACTTATCGCAGAACTTACGCCCAAAGGGGTTTGCACGTTGACATTGCGGGCATATTATTTCCGATTGTAGAGGTTGTCCGCATTCTCCACAGAATTGTGCGTCCTCTCGGTTCTCTGCTTGGCACTGTGGGCACTTCACGACTCACTCTCAAGCACAGGTTTGGTGCTCACAGTCTAAGGGCAAACCGAAAGGATGTCAAGGGCATCAGAGTGTTGCTCTGAGACTAAAATGTAGGGTGTTACTCAGACAATACCAACAGGGTTGAGGGCCTACGCCCCCAGTATCTCCTTATGCCTCAATGCCCTCTCCACTCGTTTCTCAGGATGCCGAACATGACATGGTCGTGAAAGTTGCCATTCTTAAATATGGCTTCCCGTTGGCGGCCTTCTTCCTTGAAGCCAACCTTCTTGTGCAGCCTGATGCTGCGCTCGTTGAAGGCAAATGCTTCAGAAGAGATACGGTGTAGGTTTAGTTGTTGAAAACCATAGTCAAGGAAGAGCTGGGTAGCCTCAGTTCCATAGCCATTACCCCAGTAATCCTTCTCACCGATAGCAATCCCGAAGGTCGCACTATGGTCTTTTGGATTGATACTATTCAGTCCAATGGTTCCGATAGGTTTACTTGAGTCCT
>DUEV01000016.1 GCA_011170375.1 Dehalococcoidia bacterium | reverse complement strand
AGGAGGTGCGAATTGACCTGGACTGCATTAATCTGGATTTACCTCTGGATGGCGGGGATGGCTGGTGGTGCTTATTTGGCTGGCTTTGCGGTCAACCGTTTCACGGGAGGCAGGAACGACTCTTTACTACGTCTATCCACTTATTTAGCCATACCCTTGGTCGTTGTTGGCGTCTTACTACTTATCTTTGAGCTGGGGAACCCAATACGGTTCTGGCATCTGTTCACCCAGTTCGATGTCACGTCACCAATGTCCATGGGTACCTGGATTCTGATGGCCTGGGTAATTGTCGCCATGATTATGATTGTCTCCTGGTGGCTCCAAAACCGCGTCAGCCAGGAGGCTGCTGACAGCCTGGCGGGATTGAGAGGACCGCTCAGCATAGTCAGCGCTGTGCTGGCCGCCGCCCTAATCACCTATACTGGTGTACTTCTAGCTGTGAGCAGCCAGTCTCTGTGGTCAGGTACGGTGCTGCTGCCTACCCTGTTCGTTATCTCGGCTGTTTCTACCGGGGTAGCTGTCCTCATTTTAGCCGCGCTGGCTCTTAACGCTATCGCCGAAGGCAACATGGCTGGACTGAAGGGCGCCCTCAATTTCATATTCGGCTCTGCCGAATGGAAGACCTCCAAAGAAATGGTCTTAAAGCTGGCAGAGACTGATGCCATCATAATAGTATTAGAAATAATAGCGATGGTTGGCTTTGTCATCTGGCTGGTTACTTCTACCAGTGGTAGCGACGCACTGGCGGTACTTATCTCCGGCTCAATGGCGGCACCTTTCTGGGTTGGTGTCGTCCTCCTTGCCCTGCTCATCCCATTTGGTCTCGACCTCACCATCCGTGGCAAGGCTATCGAGGCCAAAGGGGTATTGATGACCATAACAACATCATCACTCTGCGTAATCATAGGTGGTCTCATACTGAGATGGGTAATAACTTCAGGAGGCCAGTTGTAGTAGACAGGATTCCGGTAGGGATTGGTAGGTGAAGTAAGGGGTATGACGAGCAGTGCGATTGTCGAGAAACTTGATGCGATGGAGAAGGAAGAGGGCTCGCTACCCAGTCTACTCCAGTTCTACCGGGAATTAGCACGAATCCAAGCCAGGGTTGGGCAAGAATTGAAGAAGCCCGACCCTGGCTTTTCTGGTGAGGAGATACTCCAGAGGACAAATGAAGGCAAGCCCCTGGTGGCCGGTGGTGAGTTCCGCTTCGATTGGCCACTGCTGCAAAGAACCTCACAGGACATCGCCAATCTTTTTCGTAAATATGCCAACCTCTTCAACAATGCTCCAGAAGAATTCGACAGGCTGACCGAAGGAGTCCTGACTCCAGATGCAGTGAAAGCATGGTACGAGGGAACCCCCCTATCACCTGCTGATGGTATCAGCGAGGCCCTCCTCAGGGACCTGATACACGCAGCTGCCAAACCCTTCCTGGCTAATTACTCGGAGACCCTGAACGCCTCAATTGACCAGGGGCGCTGGCGGCGAGGCTATTGTCCTATCTGCGGCGGCAATCCTGACTTTTCTTTCCTGAGCAGGGATAATGGTGCCAGGTGGCTGGTCTGCTCTCGCTGCGACACCGAATGGCTCTTTCAACGCCTAAAGTGTCCCTATTGCAGTAATACCGACCAGAAGACGCTGTCGTACTACACCGGCGAAGAAGGGCCATACCGTCTCTACGTATGTGATAACTGCAAGCACTACCTTAAGACCATTGACCTGAGAAACACCAAGACCGAGGTACTCATCCCTCTGGAGAGACTATTCACTCTGGAGATTGATGCTCAGGCCCGTGATTATGGTTACTCACCGTGCGAATAATTCTGGACTGGTAGTCGGAGGTTATATCCCGGCCTGACTACTTCTCATTGTTTCTTAATTCATCTCCCAGTTGACACTTGTTGACTGGCCAAATAAACATAATAATAGTATAATGTGTAGGTAACACTACAGGAGGAGGCACCCTAAATGTTTAGACCTGGACCACTTGAGATTGGCCTCATTGTGTTTATAGTCCTGGTACTCTTCGGTGCCGGCAAACTGCCGCAGGTCGGTTCTGCCCTCGGGAAAGGAATCCGGGCCTTCAGAAAAGGACAGAGTGGTGAGGAGGAGGTCGAGGAAGAAGAGGAAGAGGCTCCCGTCAGGCGAACTACCAGAAAAACGACCACACGGAAGAAGACCGCCACCAGGAAAAGCTAGTTAGCCCCGCAGTAGTACCTCCCCAGGACTTCCTTATAGTAGCAGTGTAACATATCCAGGGATATAGTTAAGATGGATTTTGTTGGGATTGGCGCACAAGAGATACTGATGATTCTCCTCGTAGCAATTCTTGTCATAGGCCCGAACAGGATTGTTGAGGTAGGGCGTACGATTGGCAAAGTATCCCGCGCCATTAAGAAAGCGTCTATCGACTTTACCTCGGCTGTTTCCAAAGAAATGGAACAAGAAGAAAAAGATAAACAGCCACCCTCAATCCCACCCCCGGAAAAGAAGGGTTAGATTCCGGTAAGAGGACACCCTGGCCAAGTAGCTATGTCGCCGGATACTAATACCGCACCACAATGAGCGATGAAAAGAAAACGGGCATCCTCGACCATCTAAGAGAACTACGCAAGCGTCTCCTCTGGAGCGTCCTTGCTGTAGCGATCACCACCACCGTATGCTTTTTCTTCATTGAAGACATTGTCGAAATCCTGAAGTCACCAGCCGGGAACATTGACCTGGTTTTCATCGAGATGACTGAGGGTTTCACCACCTATTTAAAGGTATCCCTTATGGCTGGCATCGTCGTGGCAATGCCGTTCCTGCTCTATCAGTTCCTGATGTTCATCATTCCGGCCCTGACACGTCAGGAACGCAGGACGGTATATACCATCCTGCCATTTATCACCATAATGTTCGTCGGAGGTATCCTTTTCGGTTATTTCTTCCTGATACCACCAGCCACCGGCTTTCTGCTCAACTTTGGTGTCGACATCGCCGAGCCACAGATTAGGGTAAGCAACTACATCGACTTTATTACCCGCCTGCTCGTGGCAATCGGCATCCTCTTTGAGATGCCGATACTGACCAGCTTCCTCGCCAGGATGGGGGTAATCACCTCCAAGTGGCTGGCTGACCGCCGTAAGATGGTGATTATCTTCTCCTTCGTGGTGGCCGCCATTATCACTCCGACCCCCGATGTCTTCAACCAGAGCATCGTCGCCGGGACAATGCTCGTTCTCTACGAATTAAGTATTCTTTTGGCCAGGGTATTTCAGCGCAGGCGGGAGAGACCAACTACGGAGGCAGATACGTCGGAGTGAATATAAAGTCTTCTTGGGCTGGTAATTGCACGCATAAAGGCTCCTGGGCTATACTGGCTCTAGTCGTTTGGTAAGGGGGCGGATGAGTCCCGGTGGGCTTCGCGGACTTCAAATCCGTTGAGGGGCGTGAGAAGCGTCTTTGGTGGGTTCGACTCCCATACGCCCCCGCCACAAAATGCTTACATGACTTTCTTCGTATAACCCCAGTCGGATAGCTTCAAGTTTTATAAGGCACCGTTGTCTTAGATGCCTATTATTCTAGCTTTGGCAGAGGAATCCTTTATGGTGGCAGATAATCTAGTTTATTAGTGAAAGGTGGCGTATTAACCCTAGATAGGATTTCTAGGATGTAACTAAGGTAGTTTTCCAAGAATTTCCATAAACTGGTTAGTGCTGAAAGCTTTCAATGTTGTCGTTCTCACATGCCCTTCCATACCCAGACTCAATAAGAAAGTCAGAGCTATTTCATCGTTGGGAGCTTCGGCAATACCCACATAATCATACTTTCCCATGACAACATACATCCCCACCAGTTTTCCCCCCATTTCCTCAAGCTGTTTAATGTTCTCCGCTATCCTCTGAGGGGCATCCTTGATCTCTTTTATGCCCTGTTCAGTTAATTTCATTAAACCAATATAAGTTGGCACGGTAATCCCCCCTTTCTGATTTGTTATAAGATTAATACGCCACCTAAATATATATACGCACTAGGCACCAACTAACTCTCTAATTCTGACGGTTCTGGTGCCCCTTAAATCTCCCACCACCCACCTCCTAAATGCTTCCCCAGAGGTTGGGTATTAGTGATATGCGTATGAGTATTGTATTGGGGAGTTGATTGTAGTATTTTAGAGGGTTGTTGTCAATACTGAGGGTGAGGATTGAGCATCCGTTGAGGGGCGTGAGAAGCGTCTTTGGTGGGTTCGACTCCCATACGCCCCCGCCAACTACAATTCTTGTTCTATTCTGGAAATCTCAGATAGTCATGGTTCAGTACCCCAACGCACCCCATGAGGGCAGGCATAGAATATAGATACCCGTCTACGGTTGGAATGGAGAAAAGGGTATATTATGCGCAGCTATTGATACTCATCAAACGAGGTGACCATAACGCAGTACTAACCCTTGATAACGCTCCACTTTGGGAACGATGCCATCAGAGAAAATGCTGTTGCTAACGGACCAAAGACTAGAGTGGTCAAAAGCATACCGGTGGCTAAACTGACTATCATTCCAAATTTTTCCCACAAAGAAGCAATCGATTCATCAGAAAATGCTGGGGCTATCAGTATTGGAAAACCAAACGCTAATATCAATAAGAACGGCAAGATACTGTCTCTCCATCGAATTGATTCTCTAAAACCAGCACGATATGACTTATAACCTTCTTTGTGCTTTATCGTTCTTACACCAATGACATTGCCTGAGCAAGACAACTCACTATATTTTGTATGAAGAACTTCTACAACGGCACCATCATTATAGTCTAGATATATGAAATCGATTTTCACATCAAAATCATCATCTATAGTATCAGTATCTGTAGTAATTTCGTTAGCGTCGTTGCTTTGTCTCACAATGGAGGGAGAACGAAGTATCTTCGCACCCTTAAAGTGCATAGTAATTTCTTCAGTGACATCATTCTTGCGAAGGCTTTCGCTCCCTGTACAAACGACTATGAGATTGGTTCGGTATACGTCTGATACTTGTTCGCCACCGAACATAAGCCTTAGCTCAGGTGGAGAATCAGAACCGATCCCGATTAGTTTCTTGGTTTCATAAGACCAAACGAGTTTCTTCACCCTGCGATATTTAATAGTGACTATCAACATCAGGATGAAAAAGATAATTGCCAGGATTACCCCAATAAAACCCCAGTCCATTTTCATTAACTCCACGCATATTGTTTTTTAGCACGAGTATAGACTTTACGTACGGGTACTGTCAATCTAATATCGCAATATTAGCCAATTCCTTATGTGATAGTTCAATTATGTCTCAAGAAACGCCATTCACTCTTTCCTTTCTGGGCAGGCATGTGTGAATATATATCCGCAGCCGTCTGCAAAGATAAAAAGAACTCCGCCGGATTCAGTCTCGAAGGGCAATTTGATATGAATTGATTTCGGCAGGTATGTTTGAACTCTTAGTACAGCACCCTCTCGTCCCCCACCCGCCTGGTGACCTTCTTACTGTCCAGATACTCAAGCAAGGCCTGGGCATACTTCCGGCTCGTCTGCAGAATATCTCTTACCTCGGCCAGGGTTACCTTCCCCTGCGACTTGATATGAGTGGTCACCCTGTCCACCATCTCATTGTAGGCTTTCGCGGAGAAGACCACGCCCTCGGCCACCTTCACCACCTCCTGCCGGGCTATAAGTTGTCCGAGGACATCGGCCTCCGGGATAAGGTCGGCAGGCGGGGCATAGGGATTGTCCCTCAGTGATTTCAGGAAGGCATCGACCTGTGCCTGCTGGGCCGGTGTAAACTGCACCCTGTGCTCCGGCAGGCGAATGTTCGGCCCTTCCTCAATGACAATCCCCTGCTCAACCAGTCCGCTAAGAATTGCTGGAACCTGTACTCTCGTGCCCAGCTTATTGCCCAGCTCCACCCCGGGCATTCCAGCCCTTGCAGGGAACCTCTTATGATATTCCCTGACCAGGTCAGTGGCTTTATCAACCGTTTTCTGCCAACCAGATTCGGTAAACAGGAGACGTGATTCTGAACGGCCGGTGCTGATTACCCTCCCCTGCTCAATCAAATCTGTCAGTGCCGCCTCAACCCCGGCAACAGGCAGGTCACTCGCAGACGCCAGGGCTGATAATGATAATGGTTGTCTGGCTTCAAGCAGTGACAACAACACCTCTTCAGCACTTCCCCGCTCCCTGACTTCCAGCGCCTGAATCACCGACGAACGGAAGCGGCGTAATCGCTTGGCATGAGCATCGGCAATTCTGCCACCACCCAGTGTATCCATAGAGGAGCGAATAATAAAATGGTCGCCATTGACCACCGCCACTGGTCTGTCCAGCAATAACTGGACCCAGGCAGCCTCTCCGGGTTTGAGTTCTTCCGATTCCAGCAAACGGACCCTAGCTATCGCTTCGGCCGCTCCGCTATAGAAGCTGAGTTCGGCATTATGTCGCAGAGGTCGTCGCTGGTAGGACAGTAAACGAAAGTGGGCACTGATGATGCTCGTTGGCTTCAACCAGCCGGGGCGGACAACCACGTCCCCCCGGTGTAGCTGGGTCGTAGCGACTCCGACAAGATTGGCGGCAATTCGACTTCCCGGCTGAGCGACCTCGATGCGAGATTTGTGCATCTGCAAACCCCGCAGACGTGACTTAATACCAGCAGGAACAATCTCAACCTCCTGCCCAACCGAGAGTAATCCATCAATCAGCGTCCCCGTGACGACGGTACCGGAACCAGCCATAGTAAAAACCCGGTCTATCGGCAGCCGCGCCCGCTCCATGTCCCTGCGCTGTGCCGTTGATTCCAGAAGTCCGTCAATAGTCGAGATAAGCTCGGGCAAGCCCTCACCGGTCAGTGCTGAAACAGCCACGACGGGGGCTCCAGCCAGCGTAGTCGGCGCCAGCAGCTCGTCTATCTCCATCCTGACCAGGCTGAGTAACTCCTCATCCACCAGGTCCTTTTTGGTAACAGCGACCACGCCCTGCCGTATTTCCAGAAGGTCGAGTATGGCCAGGTGCTCTCTGGTCTGAGGCATGACGCCCTCATTAGCGGCGATAACCAGCAACGCCAGGTCAATACCACCCACCCCGGCCAGCATGTTCCTGACAAAACGCTCATGCCCGGGTACATCGACAATGCCAACCTCCCGGCCGCTCGGCAGCTTCATCCAGGCAAAGCCGAGGTCGATTGTCATCCCTCGCTCTTTTTCCTCACTAAGGCGGTCGGGGTCGATACCGGTCAGGGCATGCACCAGCACTGATTTACCGTGGTCGATGTGCCCCGCTGTGCCCAGCACAAACATCTTACCGTCCCTCTTGTCTCAACGGCCTTTGCTAAGGTCAGAAGCCACATCCCTCAGCGCCGCTAAAATCTTGGCATCATCCTCCGGCGGCACCGAGCGCGGGTCAAGCAGCAGGCGGTCTTCACTTATCCGCCCGATTACCGGAACAGGCATATCGCGCAGCCTGGCACTTATTGCCTGCGGGATGTTTACCCTCTTCTTCCCTGTGCCTTGCTCTCCAATGGCAACCAGTTTGGTCGGCAGGGTGCCGCCGGGCAGACTGCCACCACCCACCATTGTCTCCCCATCTATCACCACACCCATCCCATTCAAGGCCTTAGCCCACAATTCAGCCCGCTGCTCGATTTCTTCCAGCGGCGTTGCTATCATTCGCCACACCGGTATCTTACTGGTGGCCTCACCCTTCAGATAATGAAGCAGGGTAGCAATCAGTGCTGCCAGCCTTATCTTGTCAACTCGCACTGCCCGGGCCATCGGGTGTCGCTTCAGCTTGTCCACCAGATGTTTCTGGCCAACAATGATACCCGCCTGAGGACCACCCACCAGCTTGTCTCCGGAAAAGAAGGTCACCCCGACGCCGGCAGCAACGCTCTGCTGCACCATCGGCTCCGGGTCAAGCCCGAATTCAGTGGTATCCAAGAAACAACCGCTCCCCAGGTCATCAAGAACAGTAATATTGTGTCGGTTGCCCACATCCACAATTTCTTCCAGCGTTGCCTCGCTGACGAAACCCACCAGCCGGAAATTGCTGGAATGGACCCGCATCAGGGCGGCTGTGCGGGGTGTAATCGCCTCCTCATAGTCCGCCGCATAAGTGCAGTTAGTGGTACCCACCTCCACGAGCTTGGCCCCGCTCTGGCGCATCACGTCAGGGATACGGAAACTCCCACCAATCTCCACCGCCTGCCCGCGGGAGACGATTACCTCTTTCCGCCTGGCCAGCGCCGTCAGCCCCAGCAGCACCCCTGAAGCATTGTTGTTCACCACCAGGGCCGCCTCCGCTCCCGTGAGCTGACACAGGATGTCTTCAACATGAACATGGCGGGAGCCTCTCCGCCCGCTTCGCAGGTCGAATTCGAGGTTGTTATAGTCAGTAGCGACCACACTTATTGCTTCGGTCGCCTCCTTACTTAACGGCGCCCTCCCCAGATTGGTATGCAACAATACCCCCGTGGCATTAATGACAGGACGCAGCCGGGGAATCTCCAGGGTTTGCAGTCGGTCAGCGACGGCTTCCACAATCTCACCAAGGGTAGGTGCTGGGCTTCCACCAGCAATAACACGCCGGGCACTATCCAGACTCTCCCGTGCCAGACTCACCAGCAGCGAATGCGGGTAACCGTGGCTCTCTGCCAACTTTTTAATACGTTCGTGGGCAAGAACCTGGTCAACACTGGGCAGTTTTCGGAACTCACTATTCATCTCTCGTGTATTCTACAATATTCAGTACCGATTTCAAAGCTGGCACGCACGCCTTTGATTTGGCAATCTGGATAATGCTAAAATGCAAGCTGGACTACCCCTCTAACAGGAGAACCACATGGACGAAGTGATACGCCCAAACCTGACGCAGACGGTTAAGGGAGCGGGCTGAGCTTCTAAAATAGGTCCGGGAGACCTATACACAGCCCTGCGTCACCTGCCTATTATATCGGACTCAAATGTAATCTCAGGTATGGAGAACCTGGATGATGCCGGTGTGTACAAGATATCCGATGATGTCGCCCTCATCCAGACAATTGACTTCTTCACACCGATAGTGGATGACGCCTATACGTTCGGACAGATTGCCGCCGCCAATGCCCTCAGCGATGTTTATGCCATGGGGGGCAGGCCACTGACAGCAATGAACATGCTTTGCTTCCCGATTAAGACCATGGGCACCTCCATCCTGGAGGATATTCTCAGAGGTGGCATGGACAAGATACACGAGGCTGAAACGGTGCTCATCGGCGGGCACACTATTGAGGATGATGAGCTCAAATATGGCCTCTCCGTTACCGGCATCGTATCTCCAGAGAGGTTGGTGACCAACAGCGGTGCCAAAGTCGGTGACAGGTTGATTCTGACCAAGCCACTGGGCACTGGTATTATTAACACGGCCATCAAGGCAGGGCTTGCCAGTGATGACCTCATCGAAAGAATATCCAAAAGCATGGCTACCCTGAACCGGAGTGCCTCGGAGTTGATGCAGGAGGTCGGTGTCCATGCCTGTACAGATATTACTGGCTTCGGACTGCTCGGCCACGCTGCCCAACTGGCAGAACGAAGCCAGGTAGCGTTGGAGTTTGACCTTGAATCGATTCCCTACTTTCCAGAGGTAACCGAGTTTGCACAGCAAGGACTTTGTCCCGGAGGGTCTTTCCGCAACAAAGACTACTACAAAGATAAAGTGCGGTTTGCTGGCGAAATACCAGAGCACATACAGGACATCCTGTTCGATGCCCAAACATCGGGCGGTCTACTGATATGCCTGGAGCTGGATAAAGCAGAAGTGCTCCTGAAAAGACTGCAAAATGCTGGCGTAACCGAAGCTGTTATTGTCGGCGAAGTAACCGATAATGTCAGCGGGCGGATTTCAGTCAAGTAGACCAAATCAACCGACGCCTCGCGTCTTAGCCGGAATATTGCAGGAGCTTTTCTATCCGGTCAATTAGTTCCACCGGGTCAACCGGCTTGTCTAAATAGTCTTCAGCTTCCAGCGTGAGTCCGGCACTCTCCGGGATATTCGTCTTGCCCTTGTCCGAAGCAAAACTCGTCAGAACCAGCACTGGGATACCAGTAAGCTCAGGGTCTTCTTTCAGCTGTTCACAGACAGTAAAGCCATCCTTGGTGGGCATTATTATGTCCAGTATAATAGCATCAGGTTTCTCTTCCCGCGCCTTCTGGAGGCCTTCGTCACCGTCGTAGGCGACACTCACTTGGTAGTTCTTACTTTCCAGAACCGCCCTCGTTGCCTCAACAAACACAAGGTCATCATCAACGACAAGGATTCTCCGCTGAGCTGTCATGTCATTCCTCCTTTATCTGTAACCCGCCATGCCGTTTATTTACGGCTTCTGGCCTCTTTCAATATACTGGCCACCCGTTGCAGTAGCAGAGGTGGAGATACCGGCTTCTCCACGTAGCCCTCAACGTTGAGGTCTTCTTCAGTTTCGAGCTCATAGCGGCGTCGGCTCGTATCCTCCCTGACCGCCGTAAGCACCAGTATCGGAAACCAGCTCTCACCAGCCTCTACCTGCTCATCCAGCCGTTTGCAAACCTCAAATCCGTCCATCTTAGGTATAAGAAGGTCCAGAATCAATAAATCTGGCCTCTCTTCAGCAATACGGACCAAGGCTTCCTCGCCGTCTTTGGCCGTCGTTACCAGATAGCCCTGCGACTCAAGGACAAGCGATACAATCCGGCGCATCTCCGGGTCATCGTCCGTGACCAGAATATTAACCGTTTCCGGTTTCACCGGCTCTTCCTCTCCTATATCGGTAGCCTGAGGTGATATTTTAGGTAACGTAAAACTGAACCTGGTACCAGTCTCTGTTTCCGGGCATGGGCTTTCCACCCAGATAACACCACCGTGACTCTCGATTATTCGTTTGGAAATTGATAGCCCGAGCCCGGCCCCCTCTACATCCTGAGTACTACCACGATAGAAATCATCGAAGATACGTGGCTGCTCTTCTGGGGCAATCCCTATGCCAGTATCACACACATCAAGCTGAATACTATCATCACTATCATGAAAGCCTATGATGACATGGCCTTCTTCCGACGTAAACTTGACAGCATTGCTCAACAGATTGGTAAGCGCCTGCCTTAACCGAGGTGGGACACCCAGAATATGAGGTGTATCGTGAGGGACACGGTTCGTCAACTTAATCCCTTTTTGCTGGGCCATCCCCTGAACATCATCAAGTGAACTCTCGACCACCGCACGTATATTAACATCGGTGAAGTCCCGTTTCCTGATCTCAATATATGAGATGTCAAGGATATTATCAATCATTTTGGTCAGGTCAGATATGCGCGCTCTACCACCCTCTAGCAGCTCCCTTTGGCGCTCATTAATCGACCCGGCAAAACCGCCAATCAGAGTATCAAGACAACTCTGAACCGTTGCCAGTGGTGCTCTTAAATCATGAGAGGTAACAGATAGAACATGTGCCAATGTCTGCTTGGTATTAGACAACCTGTTCTCCACCAGATTGATGACCTCATCCATCACATTGCGGGCCATTCCGGTGTCTTCATCAAATAGACGGCGGATTTCTTCACCATCAAAAGCGAGTAGTTTGGCACCGGCAGTGCACAACGCCGACATGCTACGAACAGGTTTGTCCGAAATAGCCGACCAGCCAAAGACCTCACCCCGGCCAATTACATCTATAACCGCCTGCCGCTTGGTACGCGTCCCGATACGTACCAGCATCTCCAAGGCCACCTTGCCCTCCTTAACAACATACATCGCGTGGGAACCCTCACCCTCGTTGAATATGTATGCCCCGGGTTCGCATTCATCCTCCCGGCACAGCTCCATCAGTCTATCAATCTGAGCTTCAGACAGACCCCAGAAGAGTTCTGAATCCTTCACAATCTGCCGGTTATCATTATCCATATTGTCTCACTATATGTCCAATATGCGCTTCCAGCGTGTCGATATAACCGCATGGTTATCATCTGGCTATTGCACGTTAATACTACTTCTTGCAGGCGACTTCGTCAAGATGCAAGCAACTAAAATTACTAGCTAACCTCAGTGAAAACACAGGCCTGGCATTTCGCAAAACACTTCCGAATTGTGCTATACTGTGTCTGGCAAGAAACAGATTTGGGTGAATCAGAAACAAAGGATAGATGGCAAAGAGTAAAGAAACGGGCAGCATATTAGTCGTCAGCAACACAACCGACCTCCTGGATATGGTCAAGGAGGCCGTCGGCAACTCCCTTGAAGTAATCCATGCCAGCAACCAGAAGGATGGACTGGAGAAAGCCAGAAAAGAGTTACCCGAGGTAGTAGTCCTGGGCTACATCGAGCCCCAGGGAAGTGCCTTTGAGCTTCACCAAAAGCTCGGTGAGGGGTGGATTACAAAGAGTATCCCTCTGCTGGTAGTAGATACCGGCCCGCTGTATAACTCACCCAGTGTCCTCAGCATGGAAGAAGGCCTTCAGATAGAGGCCGACGAGTATATTACCCTCTCAGCGGAAGATGGTCGTGCATCTGCGTCGAAACTGGCCGAACCGATTGCCAGGCTGCGAGAGAGGCTGAGTACCCGACTCAAAGAGAGGGAAAATATCGTCAAGGCAGCTATTCTTGACCCCGACACCTTCTGTATCACATGGGAACAGATACCCGGCAGGGGCGCCTTCGAAATGCAACAGGAAGACCTGATTGAAAATGCCCGGCGGGCCGCCCGGAGCGGTAAGATTCACGCCGTCAGCGTTACAGACAACCCTGGGGGGAACCCGGCGATTTCGACCGAGATGCTATGCACCGAGGTCAAGAAACTCGGCATCGAGCCACTGGTACATCTGGCCTTCCGTGATAAGAGCCGGAACCAGTGCGAGAGCCTCCTCTACGGACTAGCCGGCCTCGACGTGAGAAACCTGCTCTTACTGACCGGTGACTATCCGGGGAACACCGGCTTTCGAGGAATGTCCCGACCAGTCTTTGACCTTGACTCGGTGCACGGGCTGCAACTGGTCGAGACGATGAACCAGGGTATCGAACAGGCGTTGCCTAGCGGCAAAACGACAACCCTGGCCCCTACCGATTTCTTCGCCGGTACATCCGTCTCACCGTTCAAGCAGACCGAAGCTGAGCTAATGGGACAGTACTACAAGCTCCAGAAGAAGATTGAAGCCGGCGCCAAGTTTATTATCACCCAGGTCGGCTATGACGCCAGGAAGCTCCACGAGCTCCTCACCTGGCTTAAGGTCAACGGCCACCGGGTTCCGGTACTCGGCAATATCTACATCCTGACGTATGGCACAGCCAGGCTCATGAACGCCAATGGTATACCCGGATGTGTTGTCACCGACAAGCTGGTGGCTGAGCTGGACAATGAACGTAAGTCGGAGGATAAAGGACGGTCGGCCAGACTGACGCGGGCAGCTAAGATGTACGCCATGTTCAAGGGAATGGGCTGTGCCGGTGTCCACATCGGTGGGCACGGGATTACCTACAGTCAGGTCGAGCATATTATTGACGAGGGAGAGGAGCTGACCCCCAACTGGCGCGATATCGTTGCCGAGTTCGACTACCCGCAGGACAACGGCTTCTACTACTTCGAGAAGAATCCCGCTGATAATCTTAATCTGGAGAAGCCTTCAGCCAAGACCGAAAAACCGAAACGACCGTTAATAGCTATTTTCGCCCGCATCGCCCATACCCTACTCTTTGAGCCAAAGAGTCCTATCTTTAAGATGCTCCTGCCTTTTGCCAGATTTGTCGATCGGTCGCGGGCACGGCGACACGCATTCCTCTATTTAGAGCACCTGGCCAAGGTCGTTCTCTTCAACTGTCAGAACTGCGGTGACTGTGCCCTCTTCGATGTGGGTTATCTCTGCCCGATGTCACAGTGTCCCAAGAACCAGCGCAACGGACCGTGTGGCGGCAGCTACCAGGGCTGGTGCGAGGTCTATCCCAACGAGAAGAAATGTGTCTGGGTAAGAGCCTACCTGAGACTCAAGTCCTACCACGAAGAGGAAAGTATCGCCGAGAACCTGGTGCCCCCGTGTAACTGGGAGTTTTGGGAGACCTCCTCCTGGCTTAACTTCTATTTGGGACGTGACCACTCGGCAGTAAAGATGGGGATTAAGCCACCCCAAGACAAGAAATCGGGAGACTCTTAGAAAACAGAAAAAGCATGGAGCCGTCACCAACAAGTCCAGAAGGCTCTGGGTACAGTGACATGCCGGAGGTGAAGTAGAGTGCACCTTTCAGAGCTGGCGAAAAGCGGCGAGTTCATCATTACCTGCGAGCTCGCCTCGCCCAAAGGAGTTAATGTCCAGGACTTTCTTGACCAGGCAGACCAGCTGAAAAGCTATATCCACGCCATTAGCATCGGCGATAACCCCAGGGCAACAATGCGCGCCGGTAGCTGGGCAATGTGTCACCTGTTAAAGTCACGTGATATTGAACCGATTATGGAGCTGGCCACTCGCGACCGGAACCGAATCGCCCTGCAATCTGACATGCTGGGTGCCGCCATTCTTGGAATTGAGAATATTATCCTCAGCGACGGCCATGACCCTTCTGTTGGCGACCACACAGAGGCCACAAGGGTCCAGGACCTCAACTGCATATCACTGGCTGGCGCTGCCAAAACACTCGCCGGGGGGCATGACATGACTGGCCATGCTCTGGATGGCACCCCCAGTCTCTGCCTCGGCATTACGGCCAATCCGGGCCTGGAGCCGCTTGAAAAACAACTGGACACAATAAAAGAAGCCGTTGCCCAGGGAGCACAGTTCATCCAGACCCAGCCTGTTTATGACCCGGCCGTCCTTGAGCGTTTCGTAGATTCCATCTACAATCTGGACGTAACCATCATCGTCGGTCACATGATGCTTAAATCGGTCAGCATGGCGAGCTTCATCAACAGCAACCTCGAAGGTGTTACCGTGCCGGACGCGATGATGAAGCAGCTTGAGGGACAGCCCCGTAACATCGCCGTCGAGACCAGCCTCCAAATGTCCACCAACCTGATAAAGACAATCAGGCCGTTATGTCACGGAATCCATTTCATACCGGCCAGCTGGGAACGTTACGTGCCCCGAATCATAGAGGCGCTGACTGACCGGTGAACTCATAAATGTAGCCAGGATGATGCCCAGGCAAGGCTCGATATCCTTGTGAAAAGTGAGGATGCCATAAGATGAGCATTGTTGAGTTGGTGAAACAGGGCAAGACCGTGGTTACCGCCGAGGTCGGCCCACCTAAAGGCGTGGACGTGAAAGAGCTGCTTGAGAATGCCGAGCTTATGCGCGGTAAGATCGATGCCATCAATGTTACCGACCAGCAGAGTTCTGTAATGAGGTTAGGCTCTCTACCAGTCTGCCGGTTACTCGTCGAAAAAGATCTGGAACCGATATTCCAGATAACTTGCCGTGACCGTAACCGCATTGCACTTCAGTCCGACCTTCTCGGGGCATATGTCCTCGGAATCGAAAACGTTCTCTGCCTGACCGGCGACCACGTGACCCTGGGCGACCATCCCGAGGCTAAGCCCGTCTTCGACCTCGATTCCGTCTCACTGCTACGTGCCGCCAAAGAACTGGAAGAGGGAAAAGACCTCTCCGGAAATGAGCTAAAAGATACTCCTAGCTTCTGTCTCGGTGCCGTGGTCAGTCCCGGGGCTGACCCGCTGGAACCACAGCTTATCAAACTGGAAAAGAAGGTCAAAGCCGGGGCACAGTTCATCCAGACACAGGGTGTTTTCGAGCCAGAGAAGTTTGAGATATTCATGAAGGCAGTGGCCTACCTCAATGTGCCGATTCTGGCAGGTATTATACCCCTGAGGTCCCCCGGTGCGGCACGATTTATGAACAGTAACATTGCTGGCGTACATGTGCCGGACAGTCTCATCGACGAGATGGAAAAGGCAGAGAAACGGATGCAAAAGGGCATCGAGATTGCCGCCCGCCTCATCAATGATGTGAAGTCACTCTGTCAAGGGATACATATCATGGCTATCGGCATGGAAAAGCGTGTCCCTGAGATAATTGAGGCAGCCGGCATGTAGCACCGTCTCTAATTCATTTTTGTGTGAGTGCTTGAATATGGAGAATGAAAGGTGACGGCAATACAAACACCGCAGGAAGTCATCCCGCAGCTGTCTCTAAGGCGTAAGGTTGAGGAACTCAGCGGCGAAAAAATAACCGCCTGCTTCCAGTGCGAGAAGTGCACCAATGGCTGTCCAGTAACCTTCGCCATGGATATCATGCCGCACCAGGTGCTGCGCCTCCTCGGCCTTGGACAGATAGAGGAAGTCCTCCTTAGCGACACTATCTGGGTCTGCGCTTCCTGTGAAATGTGTGCCACCCGGTGCCCTAACGATATCAGTATCGCCCATATCATGGATACCATGCGTCAGATGTCGCAGCGAGAGGGGCCGAAAGCTTCACAGAAGAACGTCCCGATATTCCATGCTGCTTTCCTCGGGTCGATTCGGAGATTCGGACGTGTCCACGAGGCCTTTATGTCAGTCGAATTCTATCTACGGAGTAGCGGAGTAAGCGGCTTGCTGCAGCAAGCCGGTACCGGCCTCTCGATGTTTAATCACGGCAAGATAAAAATCATGCCATACAGGTTACTCGGTAACAGGCAGGTCAGGAGTATCTTCAAGAGGACCATAAAGAAGGGATAGCCATGCCGGTCTCATACTACCCGGGATGTTCACTGGAGGGCACCGCAAGGGAGTACGGTGAGTCCACTCTCGATATTGCCAGGGTGCTTGGCATCGAGCTGAAGGAGCTTTCCGACTGGAGCTGCTGCGGGGCTTCATCTGGTCACATCACCGATGATTCACTGGCGCTGGCACTGGCGGCAAGAAACCTGGGTATCGCCGATACTGTCGGCTTGGACCTTGTGGTACCCTGTGCCGCCTGCTACTCCCGATTGAAAACGGCCGAGAAGCGCCTTCGCTCGGGTAGAGCAATCGTAGGTATCCCCGATACCTACCAGGGCAATTACCGGATAATGCACCTCAGCCAATTTCTCTGGGAGGACATCGGCGAGGAAACAATCAGGCAGCACGTTAAGCACCCCCTTGATGGTCTCAGCCCGGTCTGCTACTACGGCTGTCTTATTACCCGGCCCCCAGACGTTACCGGTGCCGTTGACCCCGATAACCCGGAATCAATAGACAACATCATGACAGCCCTGGGAGCTGATGTCAGGAGATGGTCATACAAGACGGACTGCTGCGGGGCAAGCCACATGCTGACACTACCACAGGTGGCCATCCCGATGATACAGAAGCTCCTTGATATGGCCGAAGAAGCCGGGGCAGACTCCATCGTGGTTGGCTGTCCGATGTGCTACACAAGTCTTGACTCGATGCAGGAGACTATCTCACAGGAAACGGGGCATGAGTATGATACCCCCATCTTCTTCATCACTGAGATGATGGGCCTGGCCTTCGGTGAACCGGTTGATAAGCATCTGGGACGGCACTCGGTTGACCCGAGACCTCTTCTCAGTCAAAAGGGACTATTATAATCAGGGACAAAGGTATAACTTTGAACGGAACAGATAACAGCCCTAAGGATCAGAGCAAGACCGGCGCGGTGATGGTCGTCGGCGGTGGTATCTGCGGTATGCAGTCGGCGCTTGACCTTGCCAATTCCGGCTTCAAGGTGTACCTCGTCGAGGAAAAGGCCTCCATCGGCGGCCGGATGGCACAGCTTGACAAGACCTTCCCGACCAACGACTGCTCAATGTGCATGATTTCCCCCAAACTGATTGAGGTTGATAAGCACCTCAATATCGAGATACTGGCCAGCTCGCAGGTAGAGTCGGTAGAGGGAGAGGTCGGCAACTTCAAGGTCAAGGTACTCAAACGGGCACGGTACATCGACATCGAAAAGTGCAGTTCATGCGGTGACTGCGTCGAGGCCTGTCCTGTTGATCTTATAAACGAGTTTGAAGAACGCCTGACGACGCGCAAGGCCGCTTCTAAGCAGTACCCCCAAGCGATACCGAGCGCCATGACAATCAGCAAGGCCGCCGCCAGGCCGCCCTGCAAGCTGACCTGCCCGGCCGGCTGCAACGGTCAGGGATACGTCGCCCTTATTTCTAAGGGTAAATACGCTGAAGCCCTCGACCATATCAAGCAATGGATACCACTGCCGGCTTCGCTGGGGCGGATATGCCATCACCCCTGCGAGCAACAGTGCAACCGCAGCGAAGTCGATACGCCGGTGGGGATTGCCCCCCTGAAGCGGTTCGCCGCCGACTTCGTACGGCAGCAACGACAAAACGGTATTCTACCCCTCGAAGAGAAGCCTGTTATCGACACCTCTAAGCCAAAGGTGGCCGTGGTCGGTGCCGGTCCTTCCGGCCTGGCCTGCGCCTATGACCTCGTCAAGCAGGGTTATCCGGTCACCATCTTTGAAGCCGGTGACCAGCCCGGCGGTCAGCTATACTCCGCCATTCCTAAATATCGCCTTCCCAAGGATATCCTCGCCACTGACATTCAGGAAATTATCGATGCTGGTATCGAGTTAAAACTCAATACCCCGATTAACGGCAAGCCGTCACTCGATGACCTTAAGGCCCAGGGCTATCGGGCCATCTACCTGGGTATCGGTGCCCAGAAAGGCCGGAGCTTACCGATGCCGGGAACCGACCTGCTCCAGGTACTTCTATCGCTAGATTTCCTCAGAGACGTCAATCTGGACAGGCCGGTTAATATCGGCAGCCGGGTAGTCGTCATCGGTGGTGGCAATGTTGCCATGGACGTCGCCCGGACAGCCCGCCGCCTGGGAGCGCAAGAGGTCCGCGCCGTCTGCCTTGAGTCGCCCGAGGAGATACCCTCCCATCCCTGGGAAATAGAGGAGGCTGAAGAAGAGGGTGTCGTCATCAATCACCGCTGGGGCCCGACACAGGTTATCGGAAAGGATGGCAGGGTTACCGCGATAGAGTTCCGGCGCTGCACCGCGGTCTTCGATAGCGAGGGCAGATTCAACCCGACCTATAACGACAGTGAAACGACCCGGTTCGACTGCGATACCGTGATTATTGCCATCGGTCAGACCACCGACCTTTCGGCACTCTCTGAAAATAGCGCCGTCAAGACAACCGGAGGCGGTTTCATTATTGTCGACCCCGTAACTCTGGCGACTGATGAAGAGGGTATCTTCGCCGGCGGTGATGGTGTTACCGGCCCGAGATCAGCCGTCGAGGCCATCCATCACGGTCACGAGGCAGCAATATCAATCGACCGTTATCTCAATGGGCTTGACCTCAGAGAAGGCCGAGAGAAGCCCGAAGAAACACCGGCTACCCTGCCGGAAGGCAAACACCTCAGGAAGCAAAGGACTGCCGTTGCCAGGATTTCGCTGGAGCAGAGAATTGCCGGTTTCGACGAGATAGAGTCAACCTTCACCGAAGAAGAGGCCCTCGCCGAAGCCGAGCGCTGCCTGGACTGCGGTTTCTGCAGTGAGTGTTTACAGTGCGTCGCCGCCTGTCAGGCCGAGGCCATCGACCACAATATGAAGGACGAAGAGGTCGAGCTTAAAGTAGGTTCGGTGATATTGGCACCTGGCTTCGAGCCTTTTGACGCCGCCATCAAGACCGAATACGGCTACGGTCGTATGGCCAATGTGGTTACCAGCATGGAGTTCGAGCGGATATTGTCAGCCTCCGGCCCCTTCCATGGTCAGGTGCTGCGGCCATCTGATGGTCAGCACCCCGTGAAGATAGCTTGGATTCAATGCGTCGGCTCCCGTGACCAGACCTGTGACCGTGACTACTGCTCTTCGGTCTGCTGCATGTACGCCACCAAGGAGGCAATTATTGCCCGCGAACATGAAAGCACCATCCAGCCAACTATCTTCTTTAACGACCTCCGGGCCTTCGGCAAGGGCTTCGAGCGATATTACCAGTCAGCCCAGGATAAGTTCGGGGTGCGCTATGTCCGAGGAATTCCTTCCGGAGTCAAGGAGCTGCAGCAGAGCAAGAACCTGCTCCTCGAATATGCGGGAGAGGACAGGCAGAAGGTCCAGGAAGAGTTCGATATGGTCGTCCTATCGATAGGGCTGCAGCCGTCGGTCGGCACCAGAGAGCTGGCCGCCCGCTTCGGCGTAGAGCTTGATCGTTTCGGCTTCTGCGCTACTGGAGACCTCAGCCCAAATATTACTTCTCGTGATGGAATCTACGTCGCCGGGGCTTTCGAGGCACCGATGGACATACCCGAATCGGTCATGTGTGCCAGCAGTGCCGCCTGCCTGGCTTCACGCGATATCAATGAGGCCCGCGGGACGATGGTAACCGAAAAAACATATCCGGAGGAGCGGGATATCAGCCAAGAGGAGCCCCGCGTCGGCGTCTTCGTTTGCCGCTGCGGCTCGAACATTGCCCGTGTAGTTGATGTCCCCGGCGTGGCCGAGTACGCTGCCACCCTCCCCCATGTTGCTCATGCTGAGGAAAACCTTTACACCTGCTCAACCGACACCCAAGGCAAGATTATCAACGCTATTCAGGAAAAAGGTTTGAACCGGGTGGTCGTCGCCTCGTGCACTCCCCGTACCCACGAACCGCTTTTCCAGGACACCATCCGCGAGGGCTGCCTCAACAAGTTCCTCTTCGAGATGGCCAATATCCGCGACCAGTGTTCCTGGGTACACGCCCTCCATATGCCGGAGGCAACCGAGAAGGCCAAGGACCTGGTACGGATGGCGGTAGCACGGGCAGTAACCCTGCAGCCGCTGCACCAGTCACCGGCTGAGGTCAAGCGACGGGGTCTGATTATCGGCGGCGGCCTGGCGGGGATCACCGCCGCCCTCGAGATGGCAGCCCAGGGCTACGAGACCGTCCTGATAGAAAGAGAGCAAGAGCTCGGTGGCAACCTGCGCCGTATTCACCATACCAGTGATGGCTCCGACCCGCAGACACTTCTGGCCTCACTGATAGGACGAATCGAGCAGGAGCCGAAGATAACAGTCTATACCGGGGCCGAGATAGCGCGTTATTCGGGATACGTGGGTAATTATCTTACCGAAATCAAGACCGGTTCCGGTGAGACAATTGATATCGAGCACGGGGTAACAATTATCGCCACCGGTGGCGCCGAGTACAAACCAGTTGAGTACCTCTACGGCGAATCAGAGCGTGTCCTCACCCAGCTCGAGCTTGAAGACCGGATTGCATCCGATGACGACGGCGTCGGCCGAGCCAATTCAGTAGTCATGGTACAGTGCGTGGGTTCACGTGAGGAATCGCATATGTATTGCAGCCGGGTCTGCTGTACCCAGGCCGTCACCAACGCCCTCAAACTGAAGGAGCATAACCCAGAGACGGAGGTCTACATACTCCACCGTGATATCCGCACCTACGGAATGAACGAACTCCTCTACCGCCGGGCCAGAGAACAGAGCATAACATTCATCCGCTTCAATGTCGACCGCAAGCCGGAAGTCACCGATGCGAATGACGGTCTGGTAGTGAAGGTGTTCGATTCCGTACTGGGAAGAGATATTATTCTCAAGCCGGACTATGTCATCCTGAGCACCGCCATCCGGCCGCAATCGGATGCCGAGGAGCTAGCCAGCAAACTGAAGCTGCCACTGACACAGGACCGGTTTTTCATGGAAGCCCACATGAAGCTCCGGCCGCTCGACTTCGTAAATGAGGGGATGTATCTCTGCGGCCTAGCCCATTCGCCCAAGTCCATATCAGAATCGATAACACAGGCAAGGGGAGCGGTGTCACAAGCTTTAACCATTCTGTCGCAGCCTTACCTCATGGTGGGTGGTGTCGTCTCAGTGGTCGACCAGGATAGGTGCGTTGCCTGTCTAACCTGCGTCCGCTCCTGCCCGTTCGATGTGCCCAAGATTAACGAGGAGGGTGTTGCCGAGATAGAAGCCGCCGCCTGTCAGGGCTGCGGTATT
>DUEV01000015.1 GCA_011170375.1 Dehalococcoidia bacterium | reverse complement strand
GGTAGCTACGTCTGGTGCGGATAAGCGCTGAAAGCATCTAAGTGCGAAGCCGTCCCCAAGATTAGATCTCCCACCGGTATAACCGGGTAAGACCGCAAGTAGACTACTTGTTTGATAGGCGGTATGTATAAGGGCAGTAATGTCTTTAGCTAAACCGTACTAATGGTCGAGGGCTTGACCTGCTTCAGAGTTGGTATTAGTCGAATTGGGGAGTCAAAGAGGGGCGAAGCCCCTCTTTCTTTGTTCTTCCCCTTCCCCTCTGGGGAAGGGGATTAAGGCGATGGGGCCTCCACAAGTAAAGGCCACGGCTGGCCTGCACAGTCATTAGAAATCAAGGGGGACAATCCCTTGAAATCCCCCCTGCCTTCGCCTGAGCGGCTTGCCTTCGCTGAAGCTTTAGCGCAAGCAGGCTACGCGCAGGCAGGCGCCAAGAGGGGTTACACTCCTCTGGGCACCCCAAAACGGTGTGGGGCCAGTTTTCCGGCGAAGGTCGTTCGCACCTTAGGTTGGACTTTGAGACTGCCGACGGAAGCGCTGACTACTTGATTACTTCACAAACTTCGTTGACTGGTCTTCTTTGCCCTGTGGGATTGTCTGCCGGGTATCCAACCGGTATCAGAGCGACGATGTCCATACCCTCTGGGACTTTCAGGATTTTCTCTACATCTCCCTTTGACTGTGCCAGCGGACCGGTCATCCACGTAGCACCCAGTCCTATCTGGTGCAACACCAGAAGGAGATAGGCAATGCCTGCTGATACCGACTGAATACGTGGATTAAGAATACTGCTCCACTGGAGCATTTCTGCAGCTTTTTCGTCCACCTTAGCCCGTTCTGACAGCACCTTATCCATCGGATTTTCCCTCTTTTTAGCACCGACTAGAATCATAGCCGGAGCATCACCAAGAGGCATCCGTCGTGGCGCTGCTGGGGCAGATGCTCCCTGCGGTACGCTGGCTGGGCGAGGGAATCCCCCGAACTGGGCCATTTCAGGCCAGGATGCCATATTGTCCCTGCCCGCCTGTGCAGCATCTGCAATGGCTTTAATGGTATTCTTATCCAGGATAATATAGAAGTACCATAGTTGCGCGTTAGCGCCATTTGGTGCCCAGGTCGCCAGCTCCACAGCCTGCATTAGCAGTTCCTCTGGCACCGGCTTGTCCTGCCAGGCACGAATCGAGCGTCGATTTCTAATAAGCTTTGTTAATTGCGCGGTCTCCATTCCAGTTCCCCCTTGAATTTTGAATCGTATTGATTATAAACGGAGTGTGCTCTTCCCGCAAATACTGCTTGAGTGAGCGAGATATAGGATAAAGGGGGGATTGCCAGAAAAGACCTAAAGTGTTAAGTTAAAGTGAATATCAGTTAGCTGGAGAGAGTTTGACCTGCTTTAGAGGTGGGATTACTACCGGTTTGGTGTAAATTTTTTATATTATCTTTACATACTACGTCTTTACCAGCTACGCATAATGTGATAAAATACGGTTGGAAGCCTCTAACCAGAAAAGGGGCCTGGTAATAGATTAAGAGGGGAATCCGAGTATTAGTCTAATTTGGAGAGGAGATAGTAGTTTCTTGGTGGTTTGTGCGAGGTGGCCCCACCCGTTCCCATCCCGAACACGGAAGTGAAACGCCTCAGCGCAGACGATACTGAGGGGGCAACCCCTTGTGGAAAATATGTCACTGCCAGGAAGCTTTATCCTCTCTATGGCTATATCTAGTGTTGCGGGTATGATTCGGAGGTGGTAACAGGGAGGAGATATGGCAAGCCGATTTGAGAAGTTTTCGGAAAGAGCGCGAAGAGTACTGACCCTGGCCCAGGAGGAGGCGCAGCATCTCAACCACAGCTACATCGGCACCGAGCATATCCTGCTTGGCCTGCTCCGCGAAGAGGAAGGGGTTGCTGCCAGGGTCCTCACGAACCTGAATGTCAGCCTGGGGAAGGTACGTTCCGGGGTGGAATTTATCATCGGGCATGGTGAGAAACCGAGTACTGGTGAGATTGGCCTTACACCTAGAGCGAAGCGTGTCATTGAGTTGGCGATAGATGAGGCACGTAACCTGGGGCATAACTATATCGGTACAGAACATCTGCTACTGGGGCTGCTCCACGAAGGTGGAGGCGTTGCCGCGGGTGTGCTGGATAGCTTCGGTATCACACTGGAGCAGGTACGTAACGAGACAACCCGCATCCTCAGTCAGAATGCTCCGAAAACACGGGGCGGCCGTACTCAGAGCCGCACCCCGGCTCTGGATCAGCTGAGCGTTGACCTGACAGCCGCAGCTCGTGCTGGCAGACTTGACCCTGTCATCGGTCGCCACAAAGAGATTGAGCGGGTAATCCAGATACTCAGTCGGCGGACGAAAAATAACCCAGCTCTCATCGGTGAGCCGGGGGTGGGGAAGACAGCGATTGTCGAGGGCCTAGCCCACCGGATTGCTGCTGGCGATGTTCCTGAAACCCTGGAGGGCAAGCGGCTGGTAACACTGGATATGGCTGCTGTGGTTGCTGGTACGAAGTATCGGGGTGAGTTCGAGGAACGACTGAAAAAGATTGTTGATGAGATAAAGGCCGCCGGTAACTGTGTCCTTTTTGTTGATGAGTTTCATACCATCGTTGGCGCTGGTGCTGCCGAAGGGGCGGTCGATGCTGCCAGCATCCTCAAGCCGTCACTGGCGCGGGGCCAGTTGCAGGTTATCGGTGCCACTACTCTGGATGATTTCCGTAAATACGTTGAGCGGGATGCCGCTCTGGAGAGACGCTTCCAGCCGATTCTGGTCGAGGAACCGACTTTAGAAGAAACGATGGAGATTCTCCGTGGTATTAAGGAGCGCTACGAGGAGCATCACAAGCTGGACATCAGTGACGAAGCGTTGAATGCCGCAACGACACTGGCCTCTCGGTATATTCCTGACCGTTTCCTGCCTGATAAAGCCATTGACCTGATCGACGAGGCAGCTTCTCGGGTGAGAATTCAGCGTCGGAGCACGCCGATCACACTCAAAGAGGCGCGGAATTTGATTGAAAGTGTCCGCAAAGAAAAAGAAACGGCACTGGCAGCACAGCAGTATGACTATGCTGCAGAGAAGCGCCAGCAAGAGATTCAGATTGAAGAGAAGATAAAAGGTCTGGAGAAGGAGTGGCAGGCTGAGCAGGAGCAGGAGAAGCCGGAAGTGTCCACGGAAGACATCGCTGAAGTGGTCAGCATGTGGACCGGAATCCCGGTGACACAGCTGGGTGGCGATGAGACAGCGCGGTTGCTGCATATGGAGGAGGTGCTGCATAAGCGTATCGTTGGCCAGGATGAGGCGATCGACACCATATCCAAGGCGGTAAGGCGGGCTCGGGCCGGACTCAAAGATCCGAGGCATCCTATCGGCAACTTCATCTTCCTTGGACCGACCGGTGTCGGTAAGACGGAGCTGGTCAGGGCGCTGTCCGAGTTCATGTTTGGCAGTGAGGATGCGCTGATTCGCCTTGATATGTCCGAATATATGGAGAAACACACCGTCTCCCGGATGGTCGGTGCACCGCCAGGGTATGTTGGCTACGATGAAGGTGGGCAGTTGACCGAAGCCGTCAGGCGTAAGTCTTATTGCTGCATACTGCTTGATGAGATTGAGAAGGCCCACCCTGATGTCTTCAATATTTTACTCCAGATATTTGATGACGGTCACCTGACAGATGCCAAGGGCAGGCGAGTTGACTTCCGCAACAGCATCATTGTCATGACGAGCAATATCGGGGCGGAGCTTATCCAGAAAGGAACGGCTATCGGGTTTACCTCCCGTACCGACGAAGAAAAGGTCCAGCAGCAGTCCTATGAGCGGATGAAAGAGAAGCTGCTTGCCGAGGTGAAGAAGACCTTCCGTCCCGAGTTCCTCAATCGTGTCGATGGTATGGTGGTCTTCCATCCGCTGAATAAGGAACACATCCGCAGCATAGTTGACCTGATGTTGCAGGTAATAGTTGAACAGCTGGCTGAGAAAGACGTTAAGCTGGAGGTTGCTGAGGCGGCTAAGGACCTGCTTGGAGAAAAGGGTTTTGATGAGGTCTTCGGGGCACGACCATTGCGCCGGACTATTCAGGATATGGTTGCCGATAAGCTGTCGGAGGACCTGTTACGCGGCAGGTTCCGGGGCGGTGACACCGTTGTGGTTGATGCCGTTGACGGAGAAATCGTGGTAAATCCGCAGGCTGTCGGTGCGCTTGCGGGGGATGAAGAGTCCTAGGCGTTACTGAGAACCAAGAGGTTAAGAAAGGGCGGAAAAACCCATAGAGGGTAGAAACGCCCTTTTCTTTTTGGTAGAATTAGCCTAATTTCAAATATCGGCAGGAAAGGAGTTGCCTTGGCACAGGAGATAATAGAAGCCCCGATAACGGGCACTGTGATTAGTATAGAAGTAGGTGTCGGAGATAAAGTGGCAGAGGGTGACGTGCTTCTCTATATTGAGTCGATGAAAATGGAGAACCCGATTCTGGCACCGGTAGATGGTACTGTTACTGAGATAAAAGTCGCGGCGGATCAGGTGGTCGAGACTGGAGTCCACCTGATGACTATAGAGTACTGATTAGCTCATTCAGGTCTGTTTTTCGAGATAGGAGTACTGGATGATAGACTGGGGCTTGGTGGCCAAGGTTGCCGGTGCTGGATTTGGAGTGACTATCCTTGTCCTAACGCTTCTAGCTATTATTGTCTGGCTGGTGAGCCTGGTTACGCGTGAGTCGGAGTCCCAGGGTGAAGAGAAGAAATAGGTGTTTGGTCTGTATGAGAGCGCCTTCGGGGCGCTGACCTGGGGAAATATCGTAATGCTCCTCATTGCGGGGCTCCTGATATATCTTGGTATTGCCAGGAAAATGGAGCCCCTTCTGCTTGTGCCTATCGGTTTCGGCGTGCTCCTGGTCAATCTGCCTCTGGGTGGGCTGATGGAGGTTACCGATGGTGAGCCGGGGCTACTGCTACGGGTCTTTCAGGGTGGTATCACAACCGAACTGATACCAGCCTTTATCTTTCTTGGTCTGGGGGCTCTGACTGATTTCGGTCCGCTGATTGCCAATCCCAAGACCCTCATCCTCGGTGCCGGGGCACAGTTTGGTGTTTTCTTTGCCTTCATTATTGCCCTGCTGATAGGGCGGGCGTTCCCCGATTTTCTTGAAATCGGCATCGAAGAGGCAGCCGCTATCGGCATTATCGGGGGTGCTGATGGCCCGACCACTGTTTTCTTGACCAATAAACTGGCCCCCGACCTCATCGGTATGACAGCGGTGGCCGCCTATACCTACATGGCGCTGGTACCCATTATCCAGCCGCCGATAATCAAAGCACTCACCACCAAGGAAGAGCGCGCCATCTATATGAAGCCGCAGTTGAAACCGGTCTCCAGACGCCAGAAGCTCCTTTTTCCGGTGATTGCCGCTGTTATCATTATCCTGCTGGTACCGCGGTCAGCGCCGCTCATCGGTATGTTCATGTTCGGTAACCTGCTGGTGGTCTCCGGCGTCACCGACCGACTGGCCGATACAGCTGCCAATGCCTTTATGAATATCCTGACCATCCTGCTCGGCCTAAGCATCGGTGCTTTCATGAGTGCCGAGAGTTTCTTGCAGGGGGAGAGTCTGGTAATACTGGGGCTGGGTGTGATTGCCTTCGCGGCATCTACCGCTGCGGGAATACTGCTAGCCAAGCTGATGAACCTGTTTATCAAAGAGAAGATTAACCCGATGATTGGTGCTGCTGGTCTTTCTGCGGTGCCAATGGCCTCACGCGTGGTACAAAAGATGGGACAGCAGGCCAACCCGCGTAACTTCCTGCTGATGCACGCCATGGGGCCGAACGTGGCTGGTGTAATCGGTACCGCCACCGCCGCCGGGGTTTTCCTAGGGATACTGGGGTAGGCGGCTGCCGATAGTCCCGTTGTTTCTATCCTGTGATTTCATCTTCTTATCTTGATATTTACAGATGATGAGCGAATTAAGCATCAGAGAAATAGTCGGCGCGGATGAGCTGAGAAACAGTGCGCGTGTTGTCCGGAATGCCTTCAAGACGGTGGCACTGGAGTTCAATCTAACTAGGGAGAACAGCCCCACCCACCCCTCTTTTATGACTACTAGGCGGCTGAGAGAAGACCGTAGTAGGGGGGCGAGGTTCTTCGGGCTATTTTTAGAAGGTAAACAGGTCGGCTTTGTGGCTGTGGAGAGGGCAGATGCCGACCTGTTCTACGTGGAGAGGCTGGCAGTGCTCCCGGAATACCGCCATCGGGGACATGGTAAAGGGCTGATGGAATTTGCCTTTGAGTACGTCAGAGCTAATGGCGTAGAGAAGGTCTCCATCGGCATTATCAATGAGCAGACTATTTTGAAGGACTGGTATAAAAGCCTTGGTTTTGTGGAGACAGCGACAAGACAGTTTGCCCATCTACCTTTCACGGTGTGTTTCATGGAAAGAGAAATCAGTTAGCCTCCTTTGGTAACCTTCGCCCGGTTCTTTCTCCGCTTCTTATGAAGATGAAAATCAAGGGGGACACCCCCTTGAAGTCCCCCCTGCCTTCGCCGGAGCGGCTTGCCTTCGCTGAAGCTTTAGCGCAAGCAGGCTACGCGCAGGCAGGCGCCAAGAGGGGTTTCACCCCTCCAACTCCCCAAAACGGTGTGGGGATGGTTCCTTGGCATAGGTCGTTCGCACCTTAGAGGGTACCGCGCTATTCTATCAGGAGCTTGGGTAGTGACTGCAAGTGGTAGGTCAAACAGAGGCAAAGCCTTTGGGGTGACTGAGCATTCTCAACACTGTTTAAGGGGAGTAGTAGTAGAGCGTAGACTTTATAATGCCGAAGAGGGGTTTAAGAGGGGCGAAGCCCCTCTTTTTTAATAAAATTCCCCCTTCCCCATTGGGGAAGGGGGACACAGGGGGATGGGGCCACCACCACCCAACAGGATGTGTGAGCAAAATAACACAATATCAGGGTGTTACTAATCATTGAGCGAGTAAATTGCCTTGAATAAGTGCTCAAAATCATGTAAGCTCAGCCCATGGAGAAGTCGCGCACCAAAACGGTCTTTGTCTGCCAGCAGTGCGGTCGGGAGGAACTAAAATGGCTGGGGCGCTGTCCCAGTTGCCAGGAATGGAATAGCTTTGTCGAGATGACGGTAGCGGCATCATCGCCTACCGCTCGTTCCTCCGTCCCCATCAGTCCACCCCGGGAGCTGTCGGCGGTGGAGGTTGATGCCGAAGAGCGTTTCAACATTCCCTTGACGGAGTTCAACCGTGTTCTCGGTGGCGGCGTAGTCCCCGGCTCGCTGGTGCTGATGGGTGGTGAACCCGGTATCGGCAAGTCCACTCTTTTATTACAGGTTGCTTCTGTGGCTGCCGGAGCACGGGGCGGTGTTGTATACGTTACCGGCGAGGAGACACTGCGCCAGATTAAACTCCGGGCACAGCGCCTGGGTATCGAGGGTAGCGATCTTTACCTGCTATCGGAGACCGACCTGAACGTCATTCTAGAGCAGGTGGAGCAGTTGCAGCCCGGCCTGGTGGTGATTGATTCCATCCAGACAGCTTATCTCCCTGAGCTGGAAGGCGCCCCGGGCAGCATTACCCAGGTAAGGCAGTGCACCCTCCAGTTGATGCAGTGGGCTAAGTCTGGAGGTGTGCCGGTCTTTATCACCGGTCACGTCACCAAGGAGGGAGCTATCGCCGGGCCGCGGGTACTGGAGCACATTGTTGATGTTGTCCTCTACCTTGAGGGCGAGCAGTTCAGTGCCTACCGCCTGCTGCGTTGTGTCAAGAACCGCTACGGCTCGACCAATGAAATCGGTGTCTTCGAGATGAAGGAGAAGGGGCTGATTGAGGTAGAAAATCCGTCCCACGCCTTCCTGTCCCAGCGCGGTACTGAGTCTGTCGGTTCGGTGGTGGTGCCGGTACTCGAGGGGAGCCGACCCCTGCTGGTTGAGGTCCAAGCCCTGACCAATCCCACCAGTTTCGGTCTGCCGAGGCGCACTGCTAACGGGGTCGACTTCAACCGTCTGCTGCTGGTGACCGCCGTGCTGACGAGGCGACTCGGTCTCAAGCTGGGGAACCAGGATATCATGGCCAATGTTACCGGCGGGCTCAGGATTGGCGAGCCGGCAGCAGATTTAGGGATTGCCCTAGCGGTGGCCTCCAGCTTCCGTGATGTTGGTATCGACCCGCACCTGGTAGCGGTCGGGGAGGTGGGGCTGAGTGGCGAGTTACGGGCCGTCCCGCAACTGGAGCGGCGTGTCAGCGAGGCCGCCCGGCTCGGTTTCAAGCGCTGCCTGGTGCCTAAAGCAGGCGGTAAGGTCAGCCCGGCACCGAAAGGAATTGACATAATACAGGTAGGCAGCCTGCGAGAGGCAGTCGGTGCGGGATTGGTGAAGAGTGGTAGAAATCTAAGAGGCAGTGAAGATCAAGGGTAAGAGGAAGGAGAATAACACATGCCCAGCAAAGAGCTAGAAAAGGTACTGGAGTTAATGAGGTCACGCCCGGTCCAGCCCAACCTTACTATTCAGGAGCAGCGTGCCCAGACGGAGGCCATGCTCAGATTTCCGGTTGCTGATGACGTCAGGTGTGAGGAGGTTAATGCGGGTGGTGTTCCCGGTGAATGGATTACCACTCCCGAAGCTAAGGCAGATTGGGTCATTTATTATCTTCACGGGGGTGGGTATGTAATGTGTTCGGTGAATACGCACCGCGAGATGATTTCGCGAATATCGAGGGCGACGGGGGCGCGAGCACTGGGGATTAACTACCGCCTTGCTCCGGAGGACCCGTTCCCGGCAGCAGTACTTGATGCTGTGGCCGGTTACAAATGGTTACTCTCCAGCGGGATAGAGCCGGGCCGAATCGTGGTTGCCGGTGACTCTGCTGGTGGGGGATTAACGGTGGCTGCCCTGGTAGCGTTGCGGGATGCTGACGTGCCACTTCCGGCAGCAGGGATATGTATATCACCCTGGGCTGATATGGAGTGTACCGGAGTAGCCAAGCTGGCTGGGCGTGAAGGGGGGATAGAGTATGAAGGCATTCTGAAGATGGCGAAAACATATGTCGGGGAGGCCCCTCTGAGAACTCCCCTGGCGTCGCCGATACATGCCGACCTCACCGGACTCCCTTCTCTGCTGATACAGGTGGGTGGTGCCGAGGAATTGATTGAAGATTCCATCCTCCTTGAGGCGCGTGCTAAAGAATGTGGGGTCGATGTTACACTGGAGACCTGGGAAGACATGTTCCACGTGTGGCATATGTATGCGCCAATGCTGCCGGAGGGCCAGCAGGCAATCGACCGCATCAGAGACTTTGTCAGGGAGAAGATGGGGTGAGGTAGAGCTAACAGTAGATAATATGGCGACCTCTCAATTCTTAAAAAAGGGAAGAGGAAATACAATGCCTAGCGAAGAACTCCAGATGATTATAGAGGCGTTGAGGTCACGACCGGTTCTGGAAAACGCCACCATCGAAGAACAACGTGCTGGATTTGAGGCTGGCTTCAGCCGATTTCAGCTTGCTGAGGACGTACAATGCCAGCCGGTGGATGCCGGTGGTGTTCCTGCTGAGTGGGTCAGCACTCCCGGTGTGGTAGAGGAACGGGTGGTTTGCTACCTCCACGGTGGTGGCTATTCGATAGGTTCGATAAGAACGCACCGCGAGATGGTTTCGCGGCTGTCGCGGGCGGTGAAGGTGAGGGTGCTCCTGCTAGACTACCGATTGGCTCCAGAAAACCCATTCCCGTCGGCAGTGGAAGATTCTGTGGCTGGCTATCGCTGGCTGTTGTCCACAGGCGTGGACCCTGCCCGGATTGTTATCGCCGGGGAGTCAGCTGGTGGGGGGCTGACGGTAGCTACATTAGTGGCACTGCGGGACACGGGAGACCCTCTACCAGCAGTGGCTATTCCCATGTCGCCATGGGTGGATATGGAAGCTCTCAGTGAATCGATGACGACAAAGGCTGATGTAGACCCAGTGGTAACGCGGGAGAATATTCTACAGATGGCGAAAAACTACCTCGGTGATGCAGACCCGCGGGCACCATTGGCAGCCCCGCTCTATGCAGACCTGAGAGGACTGCCACCGCTGCTGATACAGGTGGGCACGTCTGAGGTGCTGCTGGATGACGCAACGCGTCTTGCGGATAGGGCAAAAGCGGCTGGGGTGGATGTGGTCATGGAGCCGTGGGAAGACATGATACACATGTGGCATTTCTTCCCAATGCTGCCGGAGGGCCAGCAGGCAATCGACCGCATCGGGGAGTTTGTCCAGGAAAAGATGGGGTGAGGGCGAAGGGCCATTGACCGGCTTCATGTGCTTTATTGGCGAAGCCTCAGTTCGATTTTAACCCGGCACCAATTATGCCCTCAACCGGCGACACGAAGCCATCCGGGCCTTCAAGTTGGCTCAATGCCTGTTCTACCTCGGCCCATGCCTGTTGCTGCTTATCTTCACTTAAAGACGCCAGCATGGAGTTCAGCCCGATATCCTTCAGGAATTCCACACACTCAGCCGCCGATGAGAGTGGAAACGACCCGGAAACGTAATGTGTCACTACCCTCTGAAAACCTGCTTCGTGAAAAATGCCTTCAAATACACCCGGCGCACCAAGGCTGAAGGTCCCCGGGCTCCCGGGGGGTGCTGGTGGAAGCTGGGCATGTTTTCTCAGAATACCAACGGAAAGACCAAACCATGGATTCTTGTCCGGCGTGGAAGAGACAAAGGCGGATAGGCGCCCCCCCAGTCTGAGCACACGATAGATTTCGGCCATAGCCGTCTTCGGGTCAGGCATCAGCATTAGTCCGCTTCGACAAATAACTGCATCGAAGGAGTTGTCTTCGAGTTCCAGATTCTCCCCGTCCATTACCCTGGTCTCTAAATGGGCCAAGCCTGCCTCTCCTGCCGCGGAAGCAGCGTAAGCAAGTAAATTAGACGAAATATCAGTAGCCAGAACATAGCCATCTGGCCCGACTCTATGAGCTGCTATTATGGACATGTCGCCATCACCCGCGGCAATGTCTAGGACCCGGAACCCGGCACGAATGCCAGCCATCTCTAACATCTGGTTGGTAAGGTCCCGATTCAATTCAGATAAGAAGGGGGACCACTTGTGCCATCTAGGTGCCATTTCCTGCCACCGCTGTTGGGTTGCTGCTTTGTACTGCTCTGGATTGAATTCATTTGTGGTCATGAGTACGTGCTCCTCTATTGAATCCCGACTTTGGACCTGTCCCCAAATAGTGTGTTATCTTGGTGTCGGTAGTGCTAATTCGGGTGCTGAGGCAGAGGAATTCAGGTTATTTCTCCTCCCACTCCGCCACCGCATATCCCCTTATCCCACCCCTCTCCCGGTACTCGGCCTCCACCGTCATTGAGACTGGTTTCAGCAGCGCTACCAGGTCGTTGAGGATGCGGTTAACGGCGTGCTCCTGTAATATGCCCACGTTGCGGAAGGAGGTCAGGTAGTATTTCAGGGACTTCATCTCCACCAGTTTGTCCTGCGGGACGTAGGTGATGGTCAGAGTACCGAAGTCGGGTAGGCCGGTCCAGGGGCAGACAGCGGTGAACTCCTCGGTCTCGTAGACCACCTCTGTCGCCGACCCGGGGTACTCGAACGGGATGGCCTCCAGAACGTCGACATCAATCACGTCCTCCGGCTCAATATCAAATCGCCTCGAGGCGTACTTATCTTCTGTCATTGTAGCACCACTTCTGCAATTTATTAGATTTCATCCTTAAGAATATCATAAAATTTGTCTCTGGCGCTCAGTTCCAGCCAGGGATAATGACCGCATTTCTCCAGGAGGATGAACCTAAAGTCTTTCAGAATGCGAGAAAGGGGTTCTTGTGCCCCCTCGGGGAGGTGGGAGTCGTAGTCGCCATGTATTGCCAGTACAGGACACTGGATTTTCTTACCAAGCTCCAGCAGTTCCCCACTGGTTCTCAGTTCTTTAAATCCTTTCTGTACATTCTGATTAATATAAAACTGGTATTCCAGTAGCTTACTATCATGGGGCAGGGGGTCATATGAATCAGCTTTGGCAAATAAACTGAAAAGCTAGCCCATGAGCGGGTTCTTGTAATCAATGCCAGGGTAGTTAAGGGTTTCTATTAGGGACAGGGCTTCCACTCTCTCTTCTTCGCTCAGCCGGCTCAAAATAGTTCCAACAATATGTGCGTCGTATTTCTCTTCGAATGGTCCACCTCCGACGAGTATGAGCTTTTTGACCAGCGAAGGATACCGGCCGGTAAAAATGAAACTGAGCATGGCACCCCATGAGTGACCTATCAATGTGAGAGGAATAGCTCCGTTCTTCTCTAAAACATTCTTCAGCTCTTGGATCTGTCCTTCAAGCGTTGCTGCTGTTTGAAGCGGCTCAAGAATCCCCTTAACAGAGGAAAGCTCTCTAGCCACCGGTGCCACATCTCCCGGCGCCCCCGGCCCCCCGTGAATGACAGATAAACTGAAAGGCTCGCTTCCATACTTTCTCAGGTTTTCCATACCAAACAAATATAACTTCTTAAAAATAGAAAGTCAACATAATCCTCCAGTTGTTTCAAATCCGAGGCTAATGTGGTAAACTCAACTCAATCCTGGTGAGAGTGTGAGTTAAATACAGGTATGAGTAAAAAGAATGGTGCCGGGGCTGTTATCGTGGCGGCCGGCGAAAGTAAGCGAATGGGTGGGGAGGACAAATTGTTCGCCCTTATCGGTGGTGAGCCGTTGCTGGCGCGGGTAATAGCGGCCTTCAATGACTGCCCGGCCATTGAGCAGATTGTCGTCGTCATCCGTGAGGAAAAACTGGCTGAAGTACGCAAGATGATACTCGGGCATGACTGGTCAAAGGAGATAGATACTTGTACTGGCGGGGCGCGGCGTCAAGACTCGGTGAAGGCCGGACTGGATAGCCTCGAGAAATGCGAGTGGGTCGTTATCCATGACGGTGCCCGCCCCCTGGTAACCCCCGACCTGATTGATACGGGTCTGAAAACGGCCAAGGATACGGGGGTGGCGGTGGCGGCAGTGCCGGTGACCGATACCATCAAGGTTGCCGGAGGGGATAGGATAGTCCAGTACACGCCCGCGCGGGAAAGCCTATGGGCCGTCCAGACCCCGCAGGTGTTCCGGTCTGACATCATCAATAAAGCCTATCGCCGATTAAAGGAAGACGTTACTGACGATGCTTCGCTCGTGGAAAAGCTGGGCTACGAGGTGAAGCTCTATCGGGGTTCCTATGATAATATTAAAGTGACCACGCCCGAAGACCTGGCCCTGGCCGAGGTCCTCTGGCGCAAGAGGCAGGAATAAATGCGTGTCGGTATTGGCTACGATGTCCATGCGCTCGCTCCGGGGCATCAACTCGTGCTCGGAGGCGTCGTTATCCCCTTTGAGCGGGGTCTGGAGGGCTGGAGCGATGCCGATGTCCTGACTCACGCTGTAATCGATGCCCTGCTCGGAGCGGCGGCACTGGGCGATATCGGTAGCCACTTCCCACCCGGTGATGCGGAGTACCAGAATATCTCCAGTATGGTATTGCTGGAACGGGTGCGGGACGAGCTGGCAGAGAACGACTGGCAGGTGGCTAATATCGATGCTACGGTTATCGCCGAAGAGCCCCGGTTGAGGGACTATATTGACCGGATGTGTGAGCGGTTTGGCCAGGCGCTGGGGATTGAGGTCGGACGGGTAAGCATCAAGGCCAGCACCTCAGAGGGGCTCGGCTTCACCGGTCGGGGGGAGGGGATTGCCGCCATCGCAGTTGCCCTGCTTGAGGAGGCCCGCCTGCCGGAGTCCCGGAGGGACGGCGGGCAGGCTGAACCGGTTCAGTGGTAAGGAAGGAAATAGCATGAAGGTCTTCAATACCCTTTCGGGACAGAAAGAGGAGTTCGTGCCTGCACGCCAGAGTGCGTTACGGCACGCAGGCGTGCCCCAGAGCGATGAGGTAACGATGTATGTCTGTGGCATTAATCCCTACGCCGATGCCCATATTGGCCATGCCATGAGCTATATCTTCTTCGACGTCGTCCGGCGCTACCTTGAGTTTCGTGGCTATAAGGTCAAGCATGTCCAGAATATTACCGATATTGAGGACAATATCATTGCCCACGCCAATAAACAGGGCGTTTCTGTTCCGGAGCTGACCCAGAAGTATGTCGAACGCTATGACGAGGATATGAAGGATCTGAACGTCCTTCCGGCGCATGTCTATCCCCGCGCCATGGGCGAGATAGACAAGATGATAGAGATTGTTCAGGGCCTGGTTGATAAGGGTTTCGCCTATGCTGTCGGTGGTAATGTCTATTTTCGAGTAAGGAATGTCCCTGACTACGGTAAGCTGTCCGGACGCAGCCTGGAACAGATGATGGCCGGGGCGCGAATCGAGCCGGGAGAAGACAAGGAGCACCCGATGGACTTCCTCCTGTGGAAGGAGTCGAAACCGGACGAGCCGTCCTGGGACAGTCCTTGGGGAAAGGGGAGGCCGGGCTGGCACATCGAGTGCAGTGCCATGTCCATCAGGTACCTGGGAGAGCAGATTGACATCCACGGCGGCGGGCAGGACGTTTTGTTCCCCCACCACGAGAATGAGATTGCGCAGTCGGAGAGCTTCACCGGCAAGAAACCATTCGTTAAATACTGGCTGCACAACGGGCTGCTCAAGATGCACGAGACGGACGAAGCCAAGATGAGCCGCTCACTGGGCAACCTGATAACGATACGGGAAGCCCTTGAAAAATACAGCGCCGACGCCATCCGCATCTTTATCCTCAGTTCGTACTACCGCAGTCCCCTGACCTATTCCGAGGAGACCTTAGAGGCGTCGGAGAGGGGGGCGGAGCGACTGCGTCAGACGGCCAGCCGGATGAGTGAGGGAAGCCAGAGTGAGGCGCAAATAGACACGGAAGACTACCACAATCGCTTTATTGCGGCGATGGACGATGATTTCGGCACAGCGCAGGCACTGGCTGCTCTCTTTGACTTGGCTCGGGAAATCAACCGCGCCGGCGAGGCCGGAATGGACGCATCTAAGGCTTGTAACATACTGGCAGAGCTGGCCGGTGTGCTTGGGTTGACCTTGAAAGAGGCGGAGGCGTCTGATCTTGCCGAAGAGGTAGCGAAAGGTCTTTGGAACGATACGGTAGCAGAAGCCCGTCGGCTTAAGCTCGAGTGGGTGGTTCAGAAAGTAACTGAGGCTCAAGATTTAGAACATGTTCGTGGCTATCTAAATCTTCTCACTGGTGTTCGTGATGCTGCGAGGAAAGAGAAGAGGTTTGATTTAGCTGATTTTATTCGGGCTAGACTGGCCGAAGCAGGTATCGCCCTTGAGGATACCCCCCAGGGGACGGTGTGGAAGCGTAAAAGGTAATCAAAGGAGGTGTAAAGGTGGATGCTCCAACGAAGAAACTCCCCCAGCCTTTGCTACCCAGGGGATTGGTAGGTCGTTTTGTAGGCTGGGTTATGCCTCTCGGTCATAGTGCCATATATAAGCGTGTCGCTCCGGTATTGAATCTACAGCCCGAAGATGATGTCCTTGATGTTGGCTGTGGAGCTGGCTATTTCCTGAAAAGGTATGCCTCTCACGTGAACAGCATCGCTGCTCTTGACTACTCTGAGGTCATGGTCGAGATGGCAACTAATAAACATAGGGACCGCATCGCAGCCGGAACGGCAGCAATCGTTCATGGCGAGGCATCGCAACTCCCCTGGGAAGATAACAGGTTCAGTGCGGTCACCTCGATGGGTAGTTTTATTGTGTTCCCCAAACCTCTAGAGTCTTTGAAGGAAATGTGTAGGGTATTGCGCCCCGGAGGAAGGGCAGTCGTCAGCATAGAGTACAACGCCGAAGATGGAAAAGACCATTCCAAGGAAGTTAAGAACTATGGGATGAGTGCCTTGACCGAAGGTGAAGTGCGGCAGATGATGGAAGATGCCGGGTTCTCTGAGGTCTCCATCAAATATGATAAGGGGCTGGGGATGCCCAAGATGATGCTGGCGTGTGGCATTAAGAAATAGTGAAGGCTTGCAGCCAGTGTATGAATGAAATCCTCAACATGATTGGGTTTGCCGAAAGTGAGAAGCAGTAACTAGCCCTTCTATCATTTGTACATTCAAGTGATGGCAAGGAGGCAGGTATGAGGATACAGAGGTCTATAGAGATTGCCGCACCGCCTGAGAAAATCTGGCCCTTCCTCGTCGAGCCTGAGAAGATAATGCAGTGGTTTACCCTACTTGCGAAGTTTGAGTATACCGGCGAGCAGCGCAGTGGTGTAGGCACTACCTTCTATTATGAGGAGAAGAACGGCCCCATGCTGATGAAGCTCAGCTATGAGGTCACGGAATGGGTGGAGAACGAGAGGCTGGCATTCAGGATGACCTCGGGGCCAGCCAGTACTAGAAGAGACGACCAGGTGTGGGCTATTGAGGCCACTCCATCGGGGAGTAAATTTACGTGTACCGAGGAATTGGAGATGCCTTGGGGAGTTCTTGGCAGAATGCTAGTAGCGCTGATGGGTGGTGTGGTAGGAAAGCGTATTCAGGAAATCATAAACAATCTCAAGAGTCTTGTAGAGGCACAGGATTAGAATACGTGTTACCCGAACCGTTTTAAAAAGGAGGCAATGAAATGCTGCAGAACGTGGCTTTTATCTTCATTGGTATAGGCATAATAGCTTTGATCGGGTGGTCACTCCAGGCTTTTTTCACTTCAAGCGAGATTCATATCCTGATTAGAATAGCTGTCGGGGCCATCGGGATTGGGTTATTGATTCTCATTGGCGTGGCTATTAAGGATAGATTAAGTAAGGCCAAGAAAGAGGATTTCAAGGAGGTTGATAAATGATTATTACCACCGCGGAGAAGATAGAGGGTAAGAATATCACCCGCACCATTGGTCTGGTTAGAGGAAGCACCATCCGGGCGAGGCATGTGGGCAGGGACATCATGGCTGGGCTGCGGAGTCTGGTGGGTGGTGAGATAATCGACTATACCAAGATGATGGCTGAGTCACGAGAGCAAGCCCTTCAACGTATGGTAGAGGATGCCGAGAGTCAGGGGGCGAATGCCATCATCGGACTTAGGTTTACCACCTCGATGATAATGAGTAATGCTTCTGAGATTCTGGCCTACGGGACCGGGGTGGTGATAGTGTAGCCTATTATCGGCCAGTTGCCCAGGACAGGAGCGAACGCAGGAACCTTACCGGCGTAGCCCCTACAGGGAGCTTTAACTCCTCCCAGTGGGTATGAGCCGACAGGTTTATCCGGTCAATCTCGTCTTTAAGGTTGTTTAAGGCTTCATGGTCGCCCCTTACCACTATCTCGTCGATGGTGTGTCTCATTGCTTGGGCGGCTTCGAGCCGCTGGTTCTCTGCCTCCGCCATCTCTTGAGAGATGACACCGTATTCTGCCTTCAAACTGTTCAGTCGTATCATGGCCGTATAGGCAGTCTCTACAAGTTGCTCACGACTCATCCATTCCGTTTCGTAGTTCAGAGAGTATTTCCAGCTTGGCTGCAAAAGTGCCTGTCGGTGCTCCTCCACCGTCTTGAAAAGGAGGCGGTAGCCGTGTTTGTCCGGGTTCTCGAAGGCGGGGCTGCCTGGGTCGAGGAAGGGGGCTAGGGGGGCAATAAAGGGGAAGAGTCTTTTGTCCCTGCCGAACCTGTCCAGCAGATGGCCGCAGTACTCGACGGTATCCAGGATCGATTGCGGTGTTTGCTTGCCGATGCCCATCATGAAGAAGACGTCGATGCGGCTGGCACCGGCATCAAGGGCATCGCGAAAGGTCTGCTCCATCGCCTCTGTCGTGAAGTGTCTGCCCTCCGCCTTCCTTACCTCGGGGTCGTGCGACTCCGGGGACATCTCTAGGCAGAAGTCCGGTGCTGCTTGCCCCATCTTTTGAAGGAACTCTTTCGGGGCGGGTTCGAACACCTCGAAGATAAGCTGATTTTTGACCTTCTTTTCGCAGAGCAGCTGGAACAGCTCGCGGGCGTAGTTGTCTTCGGCCTGTCGCAGGTCACCGAGGACGAAGGCCGGTCCGTTGCTGAAACGTGAAATCTGCTTGATATCCCGAGCAACAGCCTCTGGGGAACGGAATACCGGCTTAGGGCGAGAAAAGGAATTACGAAAGGCTGTAGCGGAACCGCCGCAAATAGTGCAGTTGTGGGTGCAGCCGCGGCAGGTGAACACGGCGCTGATAGGGTAGTCCTTCCACCCGGCATAAGGCGTATAGCTGGCGAGGTCGCGGTACCTGATAACCGAGCGTATTGTGTTGACATAATGTCTCTGCATCACGTGACTGAGGTCGGTTGGGACGTGATTGAAGGGATTTTCTCGTATTTCGCCCTGGCTGTCACGCCAGACAAGATTGGGCACCATTTCCGGCTCTTTGTTGTTCTGGATGCAGTGTATAAGTTGCCGAAGCGGCTCCTCGGTGGAATCGCCGCGAAGGATATAGTCTATCACGGGGTACTCCATCAGTTGTCGGTACCAGTAGGATGCAGAGAAACCGCCGAACAGGACTTTGGCTTCGGGGTGATGTTTTTTAACCAGCCGGGCTACCTCGATTGAACCGTGACAGTGCACCATCCAGTGCAGGTCGATGCCGAAGACGGGTGCCTCGAGTTTTGCTATCATCGCCTCGGCGTCAAAGTTACGGTCGGTCAGCATCCTTACAGCCAGATTGACGATGCGCACCCGGTAGCCAGCACGTTCCAGGTACTCGGCAATGCTGGTAAGGCCGATGGGGTACATCTCGAACACCGGTGACGACGGAATTTGGTCGCTGACCGGTCCGTACAGGATAGGTTTCTCACGAAAATCGTATACGCTGGGCGCGTGCAGTAGTACCAGGTCACATCGAGGCATATACCCCTCCCCTCTTTTGTTTAGATGTTGCTATCCTCCCACCACCCTTGCCAGGATATAGCCGATACCCATGAGAAGCTGCGTTATCAGGACGACCATGACATTAGCTGCCATGGCTGGTCCCAGCTTGCTCATGTCGTCGTGTTTCATCGAGCCAAGAATTGCCTTGGCTGCCATAGGTAAGGTCAGGAGACCGAGCAGGGAGAAGGCCGGCATCTCACCGGCAATAACCCAGCCTATAATCCACAGGTAGACGAGCACGGTCATCGCTGAGTAGAACAGGGCTGCTTTTCTCTTGCCAGCGACTATCGGCAGTGTGCGGCGGTTGGCGGAAGCGTCGGCTTCAACGTCTGGGAATTCGTTTAGCAGGAGCAGGTTGTGTACCAGAATACCGGATGGTATTGCGGCGATTACTGCCGGCAGGGTGTATTCACCGGTCTGAATGAAGAATGCCCCCAGGACGGGCAGGGAGCCCATCCCCACTCCCGGGGCCCACTCTGGCCAGCCCATCTTCAGGATATAGGGGGTATAGAAGACGATGAGTGCGGCCGCTACCACCAGCAGCGGTGCCAGTTCCCAACCTTTGTCCACGATAAAGTAGATACCTATCGGTACAATTGCTATGAGGACGCCCAGTCCCAACCAGAGCGCCTGCCTGGGTGTAACCAGTCCTTGAGGCAGAGCGCCACTGCCGCCACTGAACGGGGTTCTCTGGGTCCTGAGGTCTACGCCGCTCCGGTAGTCGAAGTATTCGTTAAGCACGTCGACACTGATATGGGCTAGCAGCAGCCCGAAGCCCGCAAGAAGAGCATGGCCGAGGTGGAAGGCTCCGTAGTACCAGGCGATACAGGTACCCAGGAAGGCTAATACCACGGAAAGGGGTAAGAAGGGTGCCCTGATTACCATCAGCCATTTTTTCATATGTTTTTGTTTCTCCTTTTTAACCGTGTGGGCTTACCCTTACCTCGTCGCCTACTTCGGCGTTGAGTAAGTTGTGGGCGCTGCCTCCTTTTATGGATATCTCAAGACGGTCACTGCTGCCGATGAGCGCCAGTAGCCCTTCAGCTTCGGCGTAAGTGCGGCTCAATCTGTGAATAGTATGTTTGCCTATCTTGATATCCAGTGACTTGCCTTCAGGTGACAGGTATTGGGCAGTGATATCGGTAATCAGGTTACCGAAGCTGTCGATATGCAGAATGTGCCCGACGACGGTGCCAGACGGCTCCTGGTGTGGTCGGGTGAGCAGGAGTGTCTCCAGTGAGGTTATTTTTTCGCCGAAATCGGCCGGTGGGTGGCCCAGCGATATATGGGCGGCCACCGGGGCAAAAATGTCGCGACCATGAAAGGTAGGACTGACCGGCTCTCGCCAGTAATGGGGATTAGTGATGGCAAACGCCTCAAGCGCCGGGGCCAGTTCCCTTTGCTGGTGCTCGTCTGTCGGGCCGGGTGATGACTCTTCTATTACGTAGCTCAGCACGCCATTATCTGGAGCGACGAAATCGGCTGATGGCGTTCGCAGGATAACAGCCCTTCGTTCACTGCCCACTCCGGGGTCGACCACCACCAGGTGTACCGTTCCCTTCGGGAAGGACTGATACGCGGTGCCCAGAATAAAGGCGGCCTGGGCGATATCCTGGGGACTGATGGTATGGCAGATGTCAACCAATTTTGCTTCGGGATTGATACCGAGAATGACGCCCTTCATGGCGGCTACATAGGAGTCGCTCGGGCCGAAATCGGTGGTTAAGGTAATTATGGAACTCATCGTGGCCAATTGCTAGGAAACCAATATCGAGACGATTGAGAAAATGACAAAAAGGACTACCAGAACTATAGTAAGCTGGAACAGCCTTCTTTCCACCCCCCTTTTTGTGCGGTAAACAGAATCTGCCTGACCAAAGATGCCCCCGAGCCCACCACCTTTCACCTGGAGTGTAATCACCAATATCAGGGCTACGGATACGATTATCTGGATAACATTAAAGGCAGTCTCCATGCTATTCTTCCTTAAGCTTTTTTACTAACAGTTCATTGGCTTGTTGTGGATTGGCCCGGCCCCTGGTTGCCCTCATTACCTGTCCGACAAGGAACTTGAGGGCTGTATCCTTTCCGCCCTTGAAGTCGGCTACTGCCTGTGGGTTGGCGGTTATTGCCTGGCTGACAGCATCCTCAATCTCTCCGGAATCGGTAATCTGGCTGAGACCTTTCTCGTCGATTATCTCCTTGGCTGATTTGCCAGTTTTATATATCTCTGCGAGCACTGACTTGGCGGTAGCCGTATTGATTACCCCCTGGGATTCGAGGACAAGCAATCCGCTGAGCTTTTCAACGCTTATCTTCTCTGCAAGGTCGGGCACTTCTATGTTCTCAGCGTTCATTATGCGACTAAATTCACCTAAAATCCAGTTGCTGAATAGTTTGGCTCTTTCGGCTGCCGGTAGCTTGCTTGCCTCAGCTGTTTTCATACAGCCTTCGAAATAGTCAGCCATTTCCTTGGTATTGGTCAGTAGGGTAGCATCGTAGAGTGGCAGACCGTATTCGGTCATGAAGCGGTCACGTTTGGCTTCGGGGAGCTCCGGCAGTTTTGCCTTTATCTTCTCCACCCATTCCCGGCTGAGTGTCAATGGGGGCAGGTCCGGCTCCGGAAAGTAGCGATAGTCGTGGGCGTATTCCTTGCTGCGCTGTGAGACGGTCTTGCCCGTCTCCTCCACCCAGCCCCGGGTCTCCTGGATAAGCCTTTCACCGCGCTCAACGGCGCGCCGTTGCCTCTGGGCTTCGTATTTCATGGCGCGGTACACCGCCCGGAAGCTGTTCATGTTCTTGACCTCGACCTTGGCGGTGGACTCATCGCCGTCTTCGGTGCGGATACTGATATTGGCATCACAGCGGAAGCTACCTTCTTCCATGTTGGCGGTGGATACACCCAGGTAGCGCAGGATACTACGCAGCTTGATGAGGTATTGCCGGGCCTCTTCCGGGGAGCGTAAGTCCGGCTCACCGACGATTTCCATCAATGGTACCCCGGAGCGGTTAACGTCCACCAGGCTGTAGGCTTCATTGCCAGGACCGTTGCGGTGCGTCAGCTTGGCGACGTCCTCCTCGAGGTGGACGCGGGTTATGCCCACCCTCTTTGTCTCACCGTCCACCTCGATGTTCAGCCAGCCGTCATGCCCGATAGGGGCATCGTACTGGGAAATCTGGTATCCCTTCATCAGGTCCGGGTAGGGGTAATTCTTGCGGTCGAACTTGGTGTACTCTGAGATGGTGCAATTCAACGCCAGTGCAGTCATGGCCGTGTACTCTATGGCTTGCTGGTTGATGACTGGCAATACACCTGGCATACCAAGGCATACCGGGCAGACGTGGGTATTGGGCGGGGCGCTGGCATAGTCAGTACTGCAGCAGCAGAACATCTTGCTCCGGGTCTGTAGCTGCGCGTGCACTTCCAGCCCGATGATAGTCTCAAAGCTGATAGTCTTTTGCATCGTAAAACAGCCTAAGTATAGCAACAACAGGCGGTGACTGACAAGGAGGGGCGTGTTATAATGTGGTGTTAAGGCGTGGGGATATAGCTCAATTGGGAGAGCACTGCGTTCGCAATGCAGAGGTTGGGGGTTCGATTCCCCCTATCTCCACCAAAGCACAACAAAACCTTCGGTAAAACTCAATTCGAATCTGACACATCAATCTATCCCTTCTAAACAGGTCTTTTCTTATGCAAATCCACTTATTAGTCGAACAAGCTTGGTTGTATATACGGTAATAGCCACTTGCCCCCGATGTTGCACGTACCGCCAATGTCAGGATTCATGCAACCACACACGGACACCTCTATGGAATATTTTCTGGCCATTTGTCTGACACGAGTATAGGTTTCCTCTCTCTTCAGACGTGGCAGTGGGATTACAGAGGAATGCCCGGCGTGCACTGCAAGGCGTTCTGTGCCTCTATATAAGTCCAGCAGAATCTTCACGGCCTGCTCATCAGGGATAAGTCGTCTCAATGATTCTGCAATAGCTGGCCTGAGAAAAAGGGTACTAATTGCGGCTCGTTCTACTCCAGTATTTGCTATCATTTGAAACAACCGGTCTAGAGAATCAGCGGCATCCGTTATACCGGGCAAAATGGGCATAAGCCTTGCCTCAACTGCTATGCCACCACCAACCATTTTCCCCATTTGTTGAAGTCGCATTTCAATGCTAGTGGCATTCGGCTCAAATATACACCTTACGCTATCATCCGGCGTGATGATTCCTACTTGTGCCTTTACCATGTCGGCATGGTTGATTAGGAGCCTCATGGTTTTATCAGGGATACATCCCTTGGTCAAAAAAGCAACTCCGATGCCCTTAGAAAATAGGAGTTCTAGAAGAGAATAACAGAGCTCTAACACATCAGGTATGGGTTGGAACATATCACTCGATGGGCTGAAATAAACTACTCGTGGTTTACTTCTTTTGGACAGAAGTTCTCTTTTAAGTTTATCCAGAGTGTTGTTATAGACTACCACCTTGCTTTCACCGGGATAAGTACTGTATCCGCGAGCATAGCAGTAAAGGCACCCGTGCGCACATCCTGATGTTAGATTGATTGCTGGTGTGCCTTTTAAGCAAGCTAGGCCGGAAGGAGAAAGGATAGCCGATTTTCGATTAGTACTAATAAGTGTAATCATACCCAGTAACCATTAGTTGAAAGTTGATGAGAACATTTGTACTATATCCAAAATTATAACATCAAGAGCAAAGAGAAGGCAATAGGGTTTTTTGCATAGGTGGGCGAAAGATTTTTGTCATTAGCTATAACTAAATCGTGAGGCTAAATTCCAGCTTGAAAATTCTACCTATTGTCCCACATCCACTATCACGTTCTGCGTACCGGGAACCTGATTTCCGTGAGTGGTTCCCCGGATGGTGTTTGCGCAGGGTCATTGTAGTAGGCTTCTTCAGGTGGGCCGTTTATCTCGTAGTCGTTTTCCTCCACCCAGAGCGTCAAGGCCTGATAAGTCTCTTCCAGTTTCTCGTAGGGGCCCCGGTGCATCGCCGCTGCTACCTGAGTGGCTTCCAGGTGCTTCACTCCTAGGCCCTCCTCATCGGGTTCGCTTTCAGCTATATCTCCCGATATCTGGCTGCGTAGCTCCCAACGCAGTTCGTCATCAGGGACCTGCCCGGGTATATCATAGTAGACCGTAATTGCCGGACCGCGTGCCTTATATCCCTTCTCGCTAATCCAGCCATAGAGCCTGTTGAAGGCTGTAGGAATCTGTTCGAAGTGCCCTTTCACGGCGATGAAGGCCACCGTCATAGGCTCGGTCTTTTTCACGGCTGCTTCTATTGCAGGACTCATCTTACCTCCTGAAAACCGGGATATAACGGCAGTACGTGGCCATGATTCTATCACTATGCTCACTTGTTTACAAAGTGGACAGGCTGAAGTTATCTTTAAAAGCTCTGACTATTATTTACCCTTGATACCTGCCAAATAGTACTGTCTAGTACTATTTACTTATCAACAAGTACCTTTGGGTGATTGTCATAAATAATAATAATAATGTACAAATATAACTATATCTGAATATATTTAATTAGTAAAAATACGTATTTGAGGCTGTTTTCATGCCTTTAACACTCAATGGTAGAAAGTTCTACAGGACTTCTGAAGCCTGTGCCAAGGCAGGTATCAGTAGGATGACATTGTTGCGGTGGTTCCGAGATGGCTCCTTTCCTGATGTAGAGCACCGGGATTGGCGGGGTTGGAGACTGTTTACCAATAATGATGTGGCCAGGCTGAAGGCCAAGGTCCATCATGTCCAGAAGATTGGACAGGCTGAAAACAACGAGAGGTGAACAGGCTACACCGAAGAGGCTGAGTAATTAGCAGATGGCAGGGTCAGTAGATAAGAATCAACCAGTACATGACGTAAGTGTGGAAGATATCTTCCAGACTTTGTCACTCAGGTCACCCGCTGGTATGTACGTTGTCCAGGATGGCAAGTTTGTCTTTGCTAATCCTCAGTTCCTCAGTGATGAGGGCTTTACCGAAAATGAGATGCTCGGTTCCGAGCCTCTGGCTATGGTCCATCCGGAAGACAGAGAGATAGTTAGACAAAACGCGGTGGAAATGCTGAAGGGAATGCGTACTGCACCGTATGAGTTCAGGACTGTCAGCAATACCGGGGAGATCAGGTGGCTCATGGAGACGGTCGCACCAATTCAGTACCAGGGGGCGCGGGCTGTTCTGGGGAACGTTATAGATATCACCGAACAGAAGCAGGCGGAACAGGAACTGCGGGAAAGCCGACGCCGGTTCAGGGACCTGGTCAATCTCCTACCACAAGGCGTCTATGAAATGGATGACAAATACAACATCACTTTCGCTAACCAGCGTTCTATTGAGATGCTTGGCTATACCACAGAGGAAGTTAATGCTGCTCCTTTGTGTGCCCTTGACACCTGCATCCCTGAGGAACGGGACAGAATGAAAGAAAACATCCAGAGAATATTGAAAGGTGAGAAACTTGGTGGCATTGAATATACTTTGCTCAGGAGAGACGGCACAACACTTCCGGTTATTATTTACTCTACATCCGTAATCAGAGATGGCAAGGCTATTGGACTTAGGGGGGTGACTATTGACATCACCGAGCAGAAACAGGCGGAGGAGGAACTCAAGGCTCAGAAGGACTTGATTGACCATATATTGGCAAAGATACCGGATGCTGTTCTCGTTGTGGGGAAAAACAACGGCGTGATTCTGGCCAACGCAGCATTCTACGATACTTTTGGTATGAATAGGCATGAAGTGGTAGGGAGGTCAATCGGCGAGCTCATTCCTGACCCTGCTCTATTGGAGTCGTTGCCGAAGGTTTTCACGGAACAGGAATCTGAGATCAGTTTGGAGTTCAAATATGGGCTGAATGGGCACAATAAGATACTGGTGGCCACCATAATGAAGATGGGAGAAAAGGAAGCCCTGGTCATACTCAAGGATGTGACTGAGGAGAGACAAAAGCAGGAAAGGTTATTTCTTACTGATCGCCTGTCTTCAATTGGTGAAATGTCGGCTGGCGTTGCTCACGAGCTTAATAATCCACTTACTGGTATTGTCTCACTCTCTCAGTTACTTCTTGAGGGCGATCCCCCCGCGGAGCTCAGGGAGGATATCGGTGACATATATAGCGAGGCGCAGCGCGCTGCCACGATAGTAAGAAACCTTCTGGCTTTTAGCCGAAAACATGCCCCTGTGCGGGAAGCGACGCAGGTGAATAGGTTGATAGAAGATGTCCTGCGATTGCGTGCCTATGAACAAAGGGTAAATAACATAGAAGTGGAGACTCAACTTGATCCCAATCTCCCTGAAATTATAGTTGACTACCATCAGATGCAGCAGGTTTTTCTCAACATCGTTCTCAATGCTGAAAGCGCCATGGCTGAGACTCGCAATACAGGCTTGCTAACCATTACTACCAGGAAACTTGATGGCCATGTCAGTATTTCCTTTTCCGATAATGGTCCGGGGATTCCCCATGAAGACCTGAATCGACTGTTTGACCCCTTTTTCACCACCAAGGAAGTAGGGAAGGGAACGGGATTAGGACTGAGTATCTGCTATGGCATAGTGACTCAGCACGGCGGCAAGGTATATGCCCAGAGTGAGGTAGGCAAGGGAGCTACCTTCGTCGTGGAGCTACCCCTTGAGGGCCGATGAACAAGGAGTATTTGTATGGAATGTAATGTTGGAGATGGAATGAAAGCCTTGGTGATTGAGGACGAGCCGGTTATCGCTCGGGTATGTGACCGGGTGCTCAGTACTGAGGGTTTCGAGGTGGAGATTGCTGCTAATGGGATGGCCGCCATAGATATGTTGGGTAGGGGAAAGTATCACCTTTTCCTCAGCGATATCAGGACGCCTGAGATGAATGGTATCGAGTTCTACTGGTATTTAAAGGAGAAACATCCGGAGCTTGCCAACCGGGTGGTGTTCACCACCGGCGATGTTTTGAGTGACGATGTTAAGGTATTTGTGGTGAAAGAGCCAGACGTGCCGCTTATACCGAAGCCGTTTACCCCTGATGAACTGAGAGTGGTGGTAAGAAAGGCCATGGAGCGAATCGTGTTGCCGGTTCTCTGAACTGGAATATGGCTGTTGAAACAAAGGGAACAATAGGGAATGGTTACGGCAGTTGAAAAGGCCAGCATACTAGTTGTCGATGATGAACAAGTCATCAGAAAAGCTCTCTGCAGGAAGCTGACGAGGGAGGGCTATCTTTGTACGGAAGCTGGTAATGCTGACGAGGCGAAAGCGAGACTGGAAGAAAAAGCCCCTGAACTGGCAATACTGGATATCAAGATGCCAGGGAAGCCAGGAAGTGAACTGCTTCCTGAAATCAGACAAAGCCACCCTGAGACAGCGGTTATTATGGCTACCGCTCTTACCGACACCGATATTGTTATTCAGTGTATGAAAGAGGGAGCTCACGACTATATAATCAAACCCTTTGACCTTGACAAGGTTATGATAAGTATTGACCGAACTCTACGAATACGAGGTCTGGAGCTCGATATAAAGAGGTACCAGCAACAACTGGAGCAGGAAGTCAAGGAGCAGACCAAGGAAATACGTAGGATATTCCTTGGTGCCATTGAATCTCTGGTGTTTGCGCTTGAAGCTAAAGACCCGTATACTGGGGGACATTCTCGCAGGGTGACCAATGTTGCGCTCGCCATTGGTCAAAGACTAGATTTGCCGCCAGATATGCTGGAGGACCTTCGCTGGGGAGCCTTGCTCCATGATGTCGGGAAGATAGCGGTTGACTCGGCCATTCAGAACAAGCCAGGCAACCTGACTCCCGAAGAGTACAACCATGTCATGACCCACGCCTTGATAGGCCCTCGTATCGTCAAGCCGGTTGCCAATGAAAGAGTGCTGGAAATAATCACCCATCACCATGCCCGCTATGATGGTAACGGACTTAATCAAAGTGTAGTCGGCGAGGATATTCCCCTGGGAGCCAGAATACTGGCGGTGGCTGATACCTTTGATGCCATGACCTCTGATCGCCCATACCGCAGTGCCATGTCTCCTGCCAGTGTAATTCGCGAAATCGAGCAGTGTGCTGGTACCCAGTTTGACCCTGCCGTGGTCAGAGCCTTTCTAAGAATCCCGACCGCTGAGATAATGCCAGGGCAAGCATGAAGTCGCTGAGTATTGATAAATGACGAGATACCGGTGACTCTTACCCAGAAGGCGGTAGAGTTTAGCTACAGTTTTTCGACCTCAGCTATATCTTATTTATCAATTTCGGGATGAAAGCCAACAAAAAGGCAGGCGGGTCCGGCCCCGTAACCCATTACTGGACTGAAGTCACTGATTATCATGCTGAGGCAATTGAACCTCTGTTTAAGCTGCTCAACCAGGTATTCCGCTCTGTCAGGGGCCGCAGCATGAGTGACCATGAGGTGCAGGGAGTCCGTTTCAGCTTCCTTACTGATAGACTTAATCAGGCGGTTGATGCCGTCCAGGCTTTTCCTGGTTCTGTCGACCATTTCGATAGTACCTTCATCGGTTAATCTGTTAATCGGCTTGATATTAAGCAGGGAGACTATTCTTGAGGCTGTTTTTGACATGCGCCCGCTGCGGTAGATATAGCGTAACGTGTCCAGCATCATCACGCCGCCAGACTTCTCCCTGACCCTCTGGGCTATGGCAGCGGTCTCCTCCAGGCTCTTGCCCTGAGCGGCAGCCCTGGCAGCCTCCAGAACAACCAGGCCCTGTGTGGAAGCACAGGCTCGGGAGTCGACGATGCGCACCGTAATGTCCGGGGATTTTTCCTTGAGCAGGTCAGCGGCTATACCGGCTGTCCGGTTGACCGCACTCAGTGAAGAGGCAATGGTGATAAAAAGGATTTGATTCGATTGTTTGCTCAGCTCTTCGTAAGCATTCAGAAGGTAATCGGGCGGTATGGCTGAAGTAACGAATTTGTCTGGGTCTTTTTTGATAAGCGCGTAGGCCTCGGTGGCGCTGATAGTTTCACCATCGATGTAGATTTTGCCGTCAACGGAGATATGTGCGGCCGGGACTACCTTGATTTGGTGCTGTTTGGCCAGTTCTCGGGGTATGCAGGCTACACTGTCAGTCATCACAGCTACGTTTGCCAATGGTCGCCTCCTACCTGACTTTCCCTCGGTTTAATGGTGAATAGCTTTTCAAGACGCTTCGTATAGTGATGTTCTTATACCTCGTGTATCTGGGTTATAATAATGGTTAGATACTGAGAGCGTCAAATGTTTCCGGGTCCTTGTGAGGATTGCACCAGAGTGTATAACGGAAGCCGAATTTAAGCCCCCAGAATCTCCTTATGCCGCAGCGCCCTCTCTAGGGAGGGCTGCATCTTCATCTCACGGAACTCCTTGATGGCAAAGTCCAAGTGCTCCAGAGCCTCAGACTTCTCATCGGGGTAGTGTTCTAAGAGCATCTCGGCAAGCTGGAGGCGGGTGAGGGCCAGCTCCGGGCGGAACCTCATGTCAGTACAGACCCTGATGGCTTCCTGATAGTGGTTGCGAGCTTCCTCTGGTCTGCCGAGAAGGGCTGCGGCGGCTCCGAGGTGACGTGAAACGCACGTAATGTAGGTATCACCAGGTGTACAGACATTGCTGCCGGTAAAACGTTTCAGTAGCATCTCTGCTGCCTGCCGGTGCCCAACCAGCACAGCAGCCTCCAGATACGCCATTTCCCCCTGTACCTGAACCTCGTCGTCGGCAGTACCGAAATGAGGACGTTTAACCACCAGTCGCTCCAGCATTTCTTCCACCTCAACAGACCGACCCAAGTAGGCATTAATTAAACATAGCGCCGCATCAGGCTGCATACCCAAGCCTTGTAACCCATCGCGGTAAGTTTGTTCAAAACGTTCGAGATTTCTCCCGAGATAGAGTCTGGGTCTCAAATCAGCGTTTCTTGCCAGCCCGAAAGCTAAGACCGCTATACCTAATTCCTGTCCGCGAGCTATCATCTGACGTCCTATCTGCACAACCTCCTCCAGGTGGCCATCTATGGCTGCCATCAAGGCATTCAAGGTCATGTAACGGAAGAAACACCAATTATGGCCGGTGCGCTCATATAGATTCCGCAACTCGTCACAGCACTCCTGAGCTTGTTGCCGCTGCCCTGAAGCGAGAAAAGCAAGACTTGCACATCTAAGTCCGAGAGAAGCCGGTTCTAACCTCTTTGGCCGTGTTGTAAGCATAATTTCATTGGCCAGAGATGCGGCTTTTTTAAAGTGATGTGGGGCTTGAGAATAACTTATCCAGAATGAAGCTGCAATCCAGAATGTTTCAGGGTCACCAAGGCGACTGGCTTGTTCGAGGGCTTTATCCAAAAGCTTACGTGCTGATTTCCGGTCGCCAGTGGCGAACCTTACAGCCCCAAGACACGCATCCGCAGTAGCACGCTCTACTGTTTCCGGCCGAGCGTATTGGTCAGCCCGCTCTGCCCACAAGACTGCTTCCGGTGTCGCTACACCCACAGCCCCCTGCTCAATGACAAGTGCTCTTATTGCAAAGATGCAGGCCAGAGAGGCATATTCATTATTCTTTATGGTCTCGGCCAGCGAGAATAACTCCGGCAACTCTTTGTCAAGTAGACGCCTAGGTTCCATAGTGGCACACAAAGCCTCACTCAGAGCCACCAGCAGGTCACACCGCTTGCCCTTGTCCTCCGGGTCAAGCACTTCCTGCACTTTAAGTGCCTGCTCCAGCAGACGTACCGCCTCTCCATAGGCATAAACAGACATTGCCCGTTGTGCGGCCATCTCACCATAGCTGACTGCCTTGGCCAGGTCAGCTGGGTCAGAAGAATAGGAAAAGTGCTCGGCCAGCTCGGTGGCGTGTTCTTTAAGACGCTTTTCGTACACTTCTTCCAGTGCTTTACCTACCTGCTGGTGGAGCCGTATTCTCCTTGGGGCGATAATCTCTTCATATAGCGTCTGGCGGAAGAAGGCATGGGTAAAGCGATAAGTCACTGCCGCTCCCACAGCGGAGCGCTCCTCTACTACGGCAGCTCCTTTTGCCTCCTCTAGGGCAGCGAATAGCTCGTCATCTGATACACCGGCCACCTTCTGCAGTACAGCCAGCCGGAACTCCCTGCCTATCACTGAGGCAATAGACAGGATTCGATTACATTCCTGGCTCAGACCCGAGAGGCGTTTACCGACAACATCCCGCAGCCCTTCGGGAATACTCATTTCAAGTGTGGTAGCCCGCCACTGTCCTTCTTCCCGGCTGATAAGACCTTCTTCGACCAGATAGCGTACCACCTCCTGTACAAAGAGAGGGTTGCCCTCAGTCTGGCGGTGTACTGCCTCGGCCAGTCCCCAGGGCACCTCCTGCCTGACGATGCTCTCCAGCATCCTTCTAACTTCATCGGCATTGAGACCCCGCAGCAGGATGCGGTTAAAGGTGGCAACACGACGTAGCTCAGCCAGCGCCGCCGACAGGGGGTGAGTACGGTCTACTTCCACATCACGGTAGGTACCGACAATGACGAGCCTTGCACCACCGAGGTTACGCGAGACGTGAGTTAGCATCTCCAATGTACCCTTATCGGAGTCGTGCAGGTCTTCTAATACAATCAATAGCGGCTGGACTTTGGCAGCATTTGTGAGGAAGCTGGTCACCGCCTGGAAGAGACGGTAGCGCTCCTCCTCGGGGCTTTCTGGTGGTCTCGGTTCTACCTTCAGTTTCTCCCTTACCTCGGACACTATACGAGCAACGTCAGCCGCCCCTGTCCCAAGCTCCCTCCTCAGGTCTCTGGTCTCTCGTGACAGTACATAGGAACGCATTGCCTCCACAAAGGCCAGGTAGGGCAGTGACAAAGAGCCCTCCTCGTAGCAGTGACCCACCAGGGTCTTGCCGCCACGAAGGGTTACGTAGGTAGACAGCTGCTCGCAAAGGGCGGTCTTACCGATACCTGGCTCACCCACTACCATCATCAAAGCGCCCTGCCCCGACATAGCCCCATCAAAAGCCGCCTGTAGCTGCTTTTGCTCCGGCTCACGACCAACAAAGACACGGCGGTAGAGGGGACTTTCCGGAGCGGCCGTTACCTGCGATACCGTCTCGGTCACCTTGCCCTGCTCGATTGATTCCAGGGCTTTGAGCACATCAGCAGCAGAGTCAGGTCTTTTCTCCGGGTCTTTCTCCAGCAGCTGTAAAATCAGTACCTCTAGCCCCGCTGGCAGGTCCGCCCTGTGCCAGGCGGGCGACACCACTGATGTATTGATATGCTGCCCGATGATAGCCACCGAGTCATCCCCGATGAAGGGGGGTCTCCCTGTAACCATCTCGTAGAGCATCGCCCCCAGGGAGTAGAGGTCTGCTTTCGGTGTTACCTTGCCGCCCATCGCCTGCTCCGGTGGCATGTAGGACACTGTGCCCACCATCATACCCGACTGGGTAAGGCGAGAAAGGTCGACCGCCACCGCCAGGCCGAAGTCACCGAGCTTGGCAGTACCGTCGGCACTCAACCAGACGTTACCCGGCTTGAGGTCGCGGTGGATGATACCCTTCGAATGGGCGAACTCTAAGCCCTGACAGACTGACTTGGTAATATCGATAGCCTGCTCGAGGGGGAGTCGGTGTTCAGGTGCTTTCTCGATAAGCCCCTCGACATCGCCCCCCGCCATCACAGGTAGAACGATATAGGGCTGTTTTTCGTGCTCCCCGAAGTCATAGATGGTGACGATATTGTGGTGGTCACCGAGTCTGCCTATAGCCTGAGCTTCACGCTGGATACGGGTACGGGCCTCGTCGTCCAGTTTCTCGGTCTTTATAAGTGCAAAGGCAACGTCACGGTCGAGGGTGTTATCGTGGGCAAGGTAGACTTTTTTCTTGCCGCCCTCACCGAGGAACTGCTTTACTTGGTAGCGCCCACCGGCAAAGGAGGTGGGTTCAGGGGAGGGGGGTGACACTTCGGAAGTTGGCTCTTGTGCCAGTTCTGTTAAAGGATGACCGCATTCATAGCAGAACTCAACATCCGAGGGGTTAACATGACCACATTCTGGACAGGTCAACTCTGTCTGGAGCGACTGCCCACACTCTCCACAAAACTTTACACCTTCAGGATTCTCTGTTTGGCACTTTGGGCACTTCACAACTCACTCGTAAGCACAGGCTCGGTGCCCACAGTCTACGTGTAAACTAGAGTGATGTCAAGTGATGTCTAATCTAACGGCTCTTACCTCTCTAGAGCTGACGGGGCCATATATTAACCCAGGGCCTCGCGGTCACCTCCGCTCATGCCGGCGATGTACTTGACCAGCTTCTTCCTTGCCTCGATATCATACTGGGTGGTGATGGCAATCTGCTCCATGATGGGCGAACCGCCTCCGTGATAAGCCCCCAGCCTGGCTGCACCTGAAGCCGTTGAACACAGCGAGTCTTCCATGAAGCGCCAGAACTGTGCCTGGTCCTCGGGCGATATTTTGGAGCTGCGCGTGGTGTACTTCAGCAGCAGGTCTCTGGTCTCTGGATTGACAAACTCCTTCTCGTGTGGGAATGTCGCTGGCACCCCGCCCGATATTGCGCAGAGTATCTCCGCCTCATGAAAGACGGCTTCGCCAGTCAGGCAGCGGCCGACGTTGCAGAAAATGGAATGAGGGATATAGGAACCGGGACCATACGGTATGAAGCCCTGGCCCGGCATGTAGACCTCTGGTTTACCGAGGTCCGAGGCCGTGTATCCGGCAGCATAACCGAGCTCTGTAACCATTATTATCTCGGCCAGCTGTCCACGTACATGCGGCGCTCTCTGAATATTGTTTACATCGGCAGCCAGAGCAGCCGTGCCCAGCAGGATGTCGCCGAGGGCGGGCTTGCAGCCAGAATATGAGTGACGGTGGAACAGGGCAAATAATAATGCCAGGACGCCACCATGTTGCCACTCACCTGCCAGGAATACTCTTTCCCACGGTACGAAACAGTCGTCAAAAATCATATAGGAATCGGTGGCACCCTGCATAAACCCACGGGGGAAATGCTGCCTGGGCCTGTAGTTCCTGATGGTAACTGTCTGCTTCAGTCCTTCCCAGTCGCCCGGTACGGCAAAAGCAACGGCGTAGTCTTTATCCTCTTCGCGTAATGCCCTCGTAGGTACCACCAGCACCTCATCGGCCACTGAGGCTTCAGAGATATGCAGCTTGCAGCCGCTGACCACGATGCCATCGCTCAGTCTTTCCTTGATACGTACGTAGGCGTCGGGATCCGGCTGGTCGGCAGGCCTCAGCATCCGGTCGCCCTTGACGTCTGTCTGAGCGCAGCAGCCCACCAGGTCTTCGGTCTGGAAGCGAGTAAGCCACTTTTTGAAATTCTCATGGTACTCAGTGGCGCCGTTGTTTGATTTGTCCGCTTCATAGGATACATTGTAGATGGCGTTGACGGCGTCGATACCCATGCACCGCTGAATACAGCCGGCTACCTTCTGGCAATACATACGGGTCATGTCCTGTTTTTTATGCAGGTCATCCGTGTTCTGGTGAATGTGGTTAAAGCGGTTAATTCTCTCACCGGTGAGATGAGAGATAGCCGTGCACAGTTCCTGATACTCCGGCTTGGCGGCTTCCTCGAAGGTGGTGCCAATAGTATTGAGGCAGTCCATCTGTCGCTCATCGAGGCGGTCGATTAGCTCGCCGTTGTAGTAGAGATTCCGCCTCATCTTGGACAGTCCCTGAAAGTACTGCTCTTTTGTTCGCATTTTTCCTCCTCATTCAATTTGTGACTCACTTGAGTCTCTAACATTTTATAGCGGTGGGTCAACTAGTCGCCATTATAATACAACCTTCAGATAAAAATGTCATTTAAGTGACCCACTCCGAGAAATCTATCCCGTAGAAATGTTGGAGTTTGTATGGATATGAAGAAGGTTTTTCCTAGGGGCAGGAGTGTCTGGACAATAGGTGGTGGCTCAACTCGTGCCAATATGCTTAGCCATTTGCTCATCCGAGGCGTGATAGGAGGCCATATGTATGGTCTCTGCATTCCACAAAGTATGGCCGCTCGGTTCATTATACTTGGCCCCCAGTCGCTTGTTGAAACAGGGTGGGGATGTAAGAATGAACTAAGCCAGGTGTAGCCTTGCAGTCTAGAGAAGGGTTCAATTTGGTTAGAATAGCGGGGCTAACAATATGACACGTGATTGTCAACAGAGCCCAGTACTGACAGTGGGAGAGGTAGCCTATTTTCTCAACGCCCAGGCCGACACTGTACGGTGGTGGAGTGAACTGAGTGTTTCGCATAGCTACCGGATTGAGCCTATGGGGTGGCTGACGGTTCAGGTTGGAAGAGGGAATGAACTGGGCAGCAACTACTCTTTACCGGTAGCTAGGATTGGAGAGGTTGCAATAATGGAGAAACAAGTTGGCTATTGAAAGACTACAGACACCTGCTGAGAATGTGATGCGCAAGCCTATCGGCCAGCTGTTGGTCGAGGAGGGTCTGATTACGCAGGAGCAGCTTGAGGATGCCTTGAAGCTTCAGCGTAAGCAGGCTGGGAAGCTCGGCGAGATTCTGGTAAGCCAGGGCATGGTTACAGCCGAAGATATGGCGGCAGTGTACAGCATCCAGATGAACCTGCCGCTGGTTGACTTGAAGAAACGTGTGGTGCAGTCCGATGCCTTGAAAATGGTCCCCGAGGACATGGCCAGAAAATTTACGCTCATTCCGCTCGAGGTGGTCGGCGACGCACTGATAGTGGTCATGGCTTATCCCGATAATATCCGAGCTATCCGTGACATCAGGGCGCAGACGGCGATGAGGATAGAGGTGGCACTAGGCGTTCCTTCTGATATTGAGCGGGCGATAGACCTTAGCTATCGGTCCAGTAGTGAAATAGAGAAGCAGGTGAGTCAGTTTACCAAGCCTGCTAAAGAAGAAGAATCAGTCTTAACTTCAAAGGTGATTTCCAGTACGCCGATTGCTCAGAGTCTGGACCTGCTTATCAAGCAGGCAGTCCGGGACAGAGCGTCGGATATTCATCTGGAGCCGAACGAGCACGGCCTGCGTGTCCGTTACCGTATTGATGGCATCTTGCATAATATGTTCGCCCTGCCACTAGCTGCCCACGTGCCCCTTTTGTCCCGGATTAAAATCCTGGCTGAAATGAACATAGCAGAGCAAAGACGCCCCCAGGATGGCCAATTTTCTGTCAAGGTAGGGAACAGGGATGTTGACATTCGGGCTGCCACCATGGCGACGGCCTACGGTGAACGTGTAACACTGCGGATTCTTGATAAGTCCCTTTCTCTTTTCACCCTGTCTGAGCTTGGCTTCCGCCTTGACACGCTCAAGAAATATCAAGCACTACTGAAAAGCCCGTACGGCCTGATATTGGTTGGTGGTCCGACAGGCTCGGGTAAGACGACTACCCTCTATGCATCGATTAATGAGATTGATCGAGATGGGAACAATATCCTCACAATTGAGGACCCCATTGAGTACCGGTTCCCAGATATCAGTCAGACGCAGGTCAATCCTAAGGCTGGCATTACCTATGCTAGCGGGCTGCGGGCTATCGTCCGGCATGACCCTGATATTATTCTGGTCGGCGAGATACGTGATAGAGATACAGCAGAGACGGCAGTCCAGGCATCCCTCACCGGGCACCTGGTGCTGGCCTCAATACATGCCAATGATGCTGTCAGTATGGTTTTTCGGCTGATGGACCTAGGTGTCGAGCCATATCTTATCTCTTCAACACTGGCCGGTATTGTTTCTCAGCGGATGATTCGACGTATCTGCCCTTATTGCACTGTCCCGTCAGAACTGACGATGGAAGAACGAGTTGCCTACTCTACGGTGATGGGAGATGAACCAGCTACGTTATACGTTGGTACGGGGTGCAAAACCTGTGCCAATACTGGCTACCGGGGGCGTACCGGAATTTTTGAGCTCTTGGTTATGAGTGAGAGACTTCGGAGATTGTTACTCACCAATATCAGCGCTGATGATATCAGGACCGAGGCAATCGAGGAAGGAATGGTGACAATGAAGCGCGACGGTATGCTGAAGGTAAAAGAGGGCATTACCTCAGTGAGCGAAGTAGTGCGTAGCATCATGTCAATCGCCTGATGGCAAAAAGTCGAATGGGAGGGGATTTTGATATACGAATATACAGCCTATACTGCAGATAGGAAGACTGTCAAGGGTACCATTGATGGGGCGTCTGAAGCTATAGCGGAGGATGCTCTGTACCGGGCAGGATACCAGCGTATCATTAGCCTGACAGAAGTGCGACCCAAAGCGAGCTTCCGGCAAATGATGCCCACCTTTTTTGGGGTGAAGGGCCAGGACGTAATCGATTTTTCACGTGAACTAGCCTCGTTGATTGAAGCTGGGGTCACTATCCTCAATGCACTACAGTTGCTGGAGGATCAAGCCACCCGCCCTGCTTTTAAAAAGATTATCACCGAGTTGATAAACGAGCTTCGGGGAGGCAGTTCTTTCTCGGCGGCGATTAGAAAGCACCCACAGGTATTCTCTCATACCTACTGTCAGGTGATGAAAGCAAGCGAGCAATCAGGAAGCCTCGAGGCGGGCCTGAAACATATAGCTACTTACCAGGACAAACAGGCGGCAACGAAGAAGAAGATTAGGGGTGCCCTTGCATATCCTAGCTTAATAGCCGTAATGGGGCTTGGTGTATCCGTTGTGCTGATTACAGTAGCCTTGCCACCTCTAGTCGACATGTTCGCGGCGGTCGATGCTGAGCTACCTTTTGTGACTAGAATGCTGATTGGCATTTCAGATTTCCTGATAGCTTATAAGCTCCATATTCTGGGAGGTTTGGTTGCATTTGCCGGTCTGGTTGGTTTTTGCATCAGGCAACCGGCTGTGAAATTGAAAATTGACAGGTTGCTGTTGCGGCTACCTGTGATTGGTTCTATTATCCTGCAACGTAACATGCACCACTTCTGCCATACAACAGCGATGCTACTGAAAGCCGGGTTGCAGCTACCGGATATAATGGACATCGTAGTCCCGTCCTTTGGGAATAGTGTTATCCGGCAGGCCCTGGTAGAACTGAGGGATAAGTTGATTCAGGGACAGGGCCTATCACAACCGATGGCGGAGATAGGGCTATTTCCCAAACTCCTGGTGGAAATGGTGGCAGTGGGAGAGAAGACCGGTGACCTCGAGGGTATGATTGCCAATATCGCTGACCGTTTTGAGTATAGTGTTGATCAGAGAATTTCTGGCCTGGTGAGGATGATAGAGCCTGCTATGACACTGGCCGCCGGCTTGCTGGTCGGTTTCGTGGCTCTGTCTTTTATCGGACCATTGTATTCCATAGTGGGGGCTATGGATTAATCGCATAGAAAAGAAGAGAATGGGTCTATAAGGACCTGAGATAGAGGGGGTATCTAATGAACAAACTAGCCGTTGCTGTTGCAGTCGTCATCCTGTTGGCGGTTTATGGCGTCTTGACCTCGGGCTATCTGAAGCAGGGTTCGGAGCAAGACCGCCTGCTTTCTGAAATCGAAGAAATCGACCAATCGATTCAAGACCTGGAGGAGCCTCCTCCGGATCGTCTTGAGGAGCTGGTGATGCTTCAGGCCAGTTTGGCCGCTGAACAGGAGACGATTCCCAGCGAGGTTAACAACAGTGATGTTATTGAGGCCATTCTCAACTTGGCCCAGGAGACCGGAGTCAAGGCTATTCCCTTGGTTACCGCACCGTGGTCAAAGAGAAGTGTTGGCACGAAAACCTACCGTGTTTTCCAGATCAGTGTTGAAGTCGAAGGAACCTTTGCACAGGTAAGCGAATTCATTGACTCTCTGGAGAACGGCGAGTTCAATACTCTTTTGGTGGACCAGTTAAACGTTACTGTAGCTGGAGAGGAAAGTGAGGTCTACGCCGGGGAGGCCACGCCTGTCGTAGCTGAACTGGATTTGGTTGTCTTGGCTCAGTTTCTCACCGATTAAGGAGATAGATGATGATTAAAGGGCTATTTAGTAGAACGTATGTTACGCTTAGCATCAGCGCTGGTGATGTCCGGGCCTTCTCGGTGAAGGGGGGGCGGGTGAAGAATTGGGGAAGCACGCCTCTGGCCCCAGGACTGGTCAGGGATGGTCTTGTTTTGCAGCCGAAGGCTGTCGGTGAAGCTATTCGTCTCCTGTTTCAGTCAAGGAGAATCCCTAGGGACAGAGTCATTGTCAGTGTCACCGGTATGTCCTTCACCTACCGTGTCCTGAGCCTGCCACAGGTAGAGCCAAACCTTGTGGAAGAAGCCATCTGGCGCGGAGCGAAGCGTGAAATGCCGCTGCCCGTGGAGGAGATGTACCTTTCATGGCAGTCCATTGACGCAAAGGATGGGGAACAGGACTTCTTCGTGCTGGGTGTGCCACGTAACCTTGTCACCGCCGTGGTTGAAACACTGAATGTTGCTGGAATAAAACCCTATATCATGGACCTGAAGCCGCTTGCCCTAGCCAGGGCACCTGGTAAAAGCGATGCCATAATAGTTGCGATGGAGCCCGACTGTTTCGACATCGTCCTCGCGGTCAACGGTAATACTGAGGTGATGCACTCGGTGACTCCTAAAGGTGATGGTGCCACTATTCAGGACCATGTCAGGCAGCTGGCCGATGAACTGTCCAGAACGGTGAAGTATTACAACAGTGGTCATGCGGAGAACCCACTCAGTGTCGATACGCCGTTGCTGCTGACGGGACAGCTGGCACTTGATACCGCCACCACCGAGCTTGTACAGTCTGAAATGGAATACCCGGTCAGACCTCTGGTCCCTCCCTTGGATTTCCGGCCTGATTTACCGGTTGCTCTTTATGCGGCCAATATGGGTCTGGCTCTCCGGAAGACAAAGGCGACCAACGGTTTCCACGATACGCAGCTCAACATTCTTGCGGGAACATACCCCACCAAGCGCCTTCAAATATCAACGCGGCACGTGCTTGCCTACCTTGCTCTGGGGATCATCGCCGGTCTCTTGATCCCATTTTTCCTGATTAAGAGTGAGGCTGCGGCTGAAACGGTGCGTCTTGAGTCTGAGAAGGAAATAAAGACCCAGGAGCTCTTTCTGGCAGAGAAGGCTCTTAGTACAGCGAAAGCTGATGCAGCGGAAGTCGAGGCTGCCATAAGTGAGTTAAACGCGATTCTGGAAGAGTTGAGACAGGAGTATCAGGCAGTTCTCACCACGGGAGGTAGCTTTGCGGAGAATCTTGACGTGGTGACGGTGGATCTGCCGCCTCTAACCTACTTTACATCAATCGAGATGAATGCAAGCACTATTCGTGTGGAGGGTACGGTAGATAACCCCTTCACTGTTCTCAGTTACATAGATGCTCTGGAGGCGGAGGGATTTGCTGATACCCGCATTGCCGAGATCAGAGAGTTCACAGACGAGGAAGGGCTTACTTCGATATGCTTCGCTGTCGAGGTTACCAGATAGGCTATCATCTAGGTTTCTGGTTAGTCATCACACATATTCGGGAGACAGCGCAATGAGAAATCAGGCGGGGTTTACCTTACTTGAGGTGCTAATATCGCTGGCACTGCTCGGAATGATTGCTGCTGGCATTCTTGGTGCCTTGGGCACTTCTTCTAAGGCTACTCTTACCAACGATGCGCAGACTACCGCGCAGAACCTGGCGGAAGGGCAGATGGAGTATGTGCGGAACCAGCCTTATAACGTTGAGTATCCTCCCGAATATGCCTTGATTTCAAGCATACCCACTGGTTATAGCTTAAGCTGTACCACCATCTTGCTGGATCCGGAAGGAGATGGCTCCGATGACGATGACGGTCTGCAGAAGATAGTGGTGGCGGTCAGTTATAGGGGTATAAGGGCGGCCACTGTAGAGGCTTACAAAGTAAAGTGAACATGTTCAGTAGGATAATGTCAGCCAGTAGGGGGCAAAGGGGTTTCACTATTGTTGAGATGCTGGTGGCCGTTACTATTGCCAGCCTAATTGGTGGTGGTGTGGTTATGGGCATTGCTCAGACATTTAATACAAGTGTCAGAAACAGTGACCATACCCTCGCAGTCAATGAGTTTCGGAATGCTGCTTACTGGATTAAGCGCGATGCCAAGATGGCACAGACAGTGGAGGTAGACCCAGGAGAGTCCGGCTTACCGCTGGTGCTGTCATGGGTTGAATGGGACAGCTCCCAACACGTGGTGACCTATGACTTGGATGATGGCAAGCTGGTACGCACCTACTCCATCGACGGTGATGAGAGCACGCTCCTCGTAGCGGAGAATATCGACCCTGCCCAGACCAGCTTTGAGTTTACCGGGGGCATGCTTACTTTTAATTTGGCTGTCTCTGTGGGTGAGGGCTGGCGGACGATGAGTGAAAGTCAGGAATGTACGGTTGACCCGAGACCGGGTCTATGACGCTTGTGAATTATGCGTATTAGACATTTGATAAGATTTTTCAAACAGGTGAAGTCTGAGAGTGGCCAGACGTTGCTTCTGGTGATGCTGCTACTCCTTGTTGGTGGCCTCTTGCTTCCACCTCTGCTGTCATTGTCAATAACCGGGCTCAAGACAGGTCAAATATACGAGGCTAAGGCAGAAGAGGTGTATTCGGCTGACAGCGGGCTGGAGCATGCCATGTGGCAGATTAAGTACGGTGACCTTGCTTCTGTCTTGACTAGCCCTTCCTATGACATATATGACTACAATACCACCTGGAGCTATAATCTTTCGGAGCAGCTTAATGCAAAGGATGTCAGTGTCTCCTTGGAGCATGAATGGATACCACTTGGCATATCAGAACCAAACAAGGTTAAAGCCAGGAATATTATTGAGTCTGGTAAGCTGATAGTATTTGGTAGTGCTCCGGATGCATCGACCTGCCAGATAGACATAATCTTTTATCCTGACGATGGTGATGTGCTTGAAATCGAGACACTGGGTGTCTGGTTATCAACTGGTTTTCAATACGTGGCGGGCTCAAGTAGCTTTGGGGCACCTACAACTCAGGGCCATGCCGGTGGGCAGGCAATTATTTGGGACTTTGACCCAACTCCCTTTGCTGATTTTCCGGGAGTGGACGCTGGAGCTACCGAGCAGAGGAGTGTCATTACCTTTCAGTATACTGCCAATCAACCAGGCGCTTTACCCGCAACTGTATCTTGGGTAACGACAAGTGGGGTCTCGGACGTGCCTTATTCCTGGGATGCCGACAGCCGGGTCTACCATATTACCTCTACTGCTGGTGATACCAAGGTCGAGAGCTACAATGTAAAGAGTGAGATACGAAAACTTGGTTCGGCATTTTCGGGCGATTATCGAGCCATCGGCAATAGCCTGATGCTGGATGAAAATCCGGATTGGGGCGGACCCCGGCGTGACACGCTGCTTGCGGAGAGCTCAGCAACGGTTGACGACATTCCGGATAATGCCTCGGTAACCGCTGCTTATCTCTACTGGTCAGGGTGGTTTGAGGGGATAGAAGATGATACCCCCGACAAACAGATAATATGGGAGGATGACTGCTCTGACATGAGCGACTGGAGTGGCGCCGGGCCCGACTGGGTCATCAGCTTCGGAAGGTTCCGGGGGCACCATAATGGCGGCGAGTCTGACCGGTATCTCACTATGCAGTCCAGCCTGGATTTAAGCGAATATGCTGGCGATGAGGTAACCGTTTCCTGGGAGCAGGATGCAAGTTGGTCAGCGGATCCGTCTGACGGGCTCTATTTTGCCTTCTCTGCTGACGGTGGTAATACTTGGGGGGGTAATATTGAGGCTTTTCATGATGATAACCCACCAGCCGAGTTCAACTACATTATCCCTGCTGGATACCTCACGGACGACTTCAAGTTCAGGTTCTATCTAGATGACTTTGGTGACAGCTGGGAGTACTGTTACATTGATGACATCACAATTTCCGTTACTCCAAGTATATTCTCGGATAGTTGTAGCAATTTCGATAACTGGAACGCCGGGGATGATTGGAGTATTAACTCTGGGAGGTTCCAGGGACACCATGAGGGCAGTGAGTCTGACCGGTATCTTACCATGGAGTCCAGCCTGGACCTGAGTGCCTACTCTGGTGAAGATATGGCCATAGCCTGGGAGCAGGATGCAAGTTGGACAGCGGACCCAAATGACCGACTATACTTCGCCTTCTCCGCTGATGGTGGTAATACGTGGGGTAGCAATATCGAAGCCTTTCGTGATGACAACCCCCCGACTGACTTCGCCTATGGTATTCCGGATGAGTACCTGACGTCAAACTTTAAGGTGAGGTTATACCTTCATGGCTTCAGTGGTCTTGCTGAGTACTGTTATGTTGACAATATTGTTATCTACCAGTGTGCCATGCCAATGGCGGATACCACAGCTATCTTTAAGATAGATGGCACCCAAGTCTACTTTGATGACGGGACTCCCACCCAGGGTTCCGGGGAGCTGGTTGCCGACACATCGCAGGTAATTGATAACATGAACTACGGCAATCCTCATGGCTATTCGTATTCCAGTTGCAGGGATGTTACGGGGCTGGTCCGGGAGTATTCGACCGAAGGTGCTGGTGGAAGGCATCCCGGTAACGGGACCTACACCGTGGGTGGGGTAAATGCCGACACCGATGATGAATGGGCTTATGCGGGATGGTCGTTGATTATCATCTACACAAGCCCCGAGACCGAGGGGCACCAGTTATATCTCTACGATAACTTCCTTTATTGTAATCATAATACCAATCTTGACTTCGATAGTGACGGGGAGGAAGGGGGCATACTGAGCGGTTTCTTGGTACCAGCACCAATTGCCGGGGAGGTCAACGCAGCGACCATGTCTTGTTTCGTTACCGAAGGGGATGACTATTACAATGGGGATTACATTGCTCTCAACGATACGAAGCTCTGGGATGGCACCGAAGGCGAGAGTCTGAACGATGTCTGGAACGGCCAGTCTATTGGCATGACTGCCGATGGGGTGGACGTCGATACGTTTTACATCACCTGGGCGAGCGGTCTACTGGACACGGGAGATACCTCGGCCCAGATAGATATAGTCACTGACGTTGACATCTGGAATTTGGTGTATATCATCCTGTCATTCCGCAGTGAGATAACCACCAGCGATGCCATCAGCTACTCAATCGGTTATGTTTCGGAGCCCTGAGCGACTGTCTTATTCTAATCTCTATATATTTCCGCTGCTCAATCACATCTTTCGACACCGGAAAATGACGACTTTTTCGCTTCCATCTATTTCAGTGTCCTCATAGGCCCTGGTTGCCTGGATATCAGTAAAACCGGTGTCTTCGAGTAGCTTTTGGAATCGTGCTGGTTCGTAAAGTCGCAGTGAAAGCCGCTCGACCTCGGTCTCGATGAGATGGCCGTTAGCAAACAGCTGGTACCGGTGAATATCTTCCTGGAGATGGTTCTTCGTGTCATACATCGGCAGGGCGTTGAAGACAAGCTCAGCGCCATCAAGTCTGGTCACTCGCCATTCGTGCCACTTGCCGGGGGCCTCCGGCTGTGCCAATGTGGTCTCGATTTCAATGAGAATCTTACCGCCAGGTGAAAGGTGCCGGTATAGCCTGAGAAGACTTTCAGTAGCGTCCTTTGGGTCGGTGATTAGACCGAAGGAACCAGCGGGAATAAAAATGTAGGCGTAGCGGCGCGGCAAGCTCAGCTCTTGGAGCAGTTGCTGGTAGAGCGCCGGTTGGAGCCCTTTCTTCTCACAGTGGGCTAGGCATGCCTGGAGCATGTAAGATGAGGCGTCCACGCCGTCAATGTCAATGCCTTTTTCCAGAAACGGAATGAGAAACCGCCCTGTGCCGCACATCGGCTCTAGGACTGGCCCGTCGGTATCATGAAAGTGGCGCAGGTAGAACTCAAGCGCATCGACTGGGGCTTCTGGTTTGCTGAGGTCATAGAACTCGGTGCAGAGCTTGCCGTAGATTTCCATACTATCGTTTACTAATGGGCAGGGTGTTCCCAGCAAAAGGGTAGAGCACTGTCTGCGCGACTGTCAAGGCAGGCAGTAGCATGCGGTGCATCAGGTGCGGTGGTGAGACTTTCCGGGCTGCAGGTGTGAGGGTGTGGCTGGGCAGTATGCTGATGCCACACCCTCGTCTGGTTTAGATAGGAAGCACACCTTCATTGCGGTGGGGGTGGTTTTAGCAGGATTAGAGGAGGGACTTACCTGCTGCCTGCCCCGATGGTCATTCTGCTATGGTCTGTTTTTTGGCTGGTTGCTATGTCCGGCGAGTTCCTTAGGTCAGCGAGCATGTCCTGAATATCTTCGCGACGAAACCGGCGGTCGCGCCGGGGTCCCACGCGGCACGACCTCAAAACACCGCGGTTGCTCCATCGTCTGGCTGTGTTAATGTGAATATGGAGCATGCGAGCTACCTCGCTGGTTGTTAGTAGATTTCCGTTGCGTTTACGCGCTCTCATAATGTTACCCCTCCGTCCTTTAAATGTCCTATTGACATCACAGGTTACCTCAACTGGGTTCGTCCCGCATCACCAAAAAGATGTAAATCTGTTAGTTAATCATGACGGTATGAATCTAGTGATAAGGTGGTGGTGTGGGTACATTTGACATTTGCTGGTTGGTCATTAGAATTACATTCGTTGCTACCTTGGTAGTATGTGGCTAATGAGCTTGTTAGATTAATGGATAGGGAGAGATTTCACGAACTGGTGGCCAGAGCGGTCACTGAACTGCCTGAGGAGTTTCTCTCACGACTGCATAACATTGACGTTGTCGTTGAGGACTATCCTACTATTGCTCAGCGGCGCAAAGCACGGCTGGGTTCGGGATATACCCTCTTGGGCCTCTACGAGGGCGTGCCGCAAACACGTCGGGGCCGACACTACGGGCTGGTACTGCCTGATAAGATAACCATATTCCAGGGGCCGATTGAGGCCCGGTGCCGCTCTGAGGACGAGGTTGCTGCCGAGGTGCAGCGGGTGGTCAGGCACGAGATAGCCCATCATTTTGGGATTAGCGACGCCAGGTTGCGGCAGCTGGAGCAGGGTGAGGATTAATTGCCAGCACCACCTGTCGATGTTATACTTTGGCAAGGATTGATACCGAGAAGGGAAGGGTTGTGTGAAAAGAGCCGATGGTCGTGCCTATGATGAGTTACGACCAATACGTATTACACCCGGCTACCAGAGCTTTGCCGAAGGCTCGGCGCTGATAGAGCTGGGAAAAACCCGGGTGCTCTGTTCCGTTAGTATCGAGGATAGGGTGCCAGCATTTCTCAAGGGTTCGGGTACCGGCTGGGTCACCGCCGAATACTCCATGCTGCCGCGGGCAACGCTTACCCGCTCTGTCCGTGACTCGTCTGTAGGTCACGTAGCCGGACGGAGCCAAGAGATTCAGCGGTTTATCGGACGCTCGATGCGGGCGGTGGTTGACATGGCGGCGCTAGGAGAGCGGACCCTGATACTGGACTGCGATGTGATTCAGGCTGATGGTGGTACCAGGACGGCCGCTGTGACAGGTGGCTATATTGCCCTGCACCAGGCACTGGAGACCGCGGCCAACATGGGGGTGATATCCTCGCTTCCGCTTGATTGTGCCGTGGCTGCTGTCAGTGTTGGTGTGGCGCATGGTCGGCGTCTTCTGGACCTGTGTTATGATGAGGACTCCAGCGCTGAGCTCGATTTCAACGTGGTGATGACCAGCCGGGGTGAGTTTGTCGAGGTCCAGGGCACTGCCGAGGGCCGACCGTTCACTAGAGAGACGATGGATTTCCTGCTGGAACTGGCAGATAAGGGCATCAAGGAGTTGTTTCAGACACAGCAGGAAGTCTTGGATGCCTCGCGGCGATAACAAGTAGACCTCAGGGTCGGACGTGCCCGTCTCCGAAGACAATCCACTTGTAGCTTGTCAGTTCCGTCAAGCCCAGCGGGCCACGAGCGTGCATCTTCTGGGTGCTGATGGCGACCTCGGCCCCCAGCCCGAATTGCCCCCCGTCGGTGAAACGTGTGCTGGCATTTACGTAGACGCAGCCGGCATCCACCTCATTAAGGAAGCGCATGGCGGCACTATAGTCCTCGGTGACAATAGCTTCATCGGCTCCTGAACCGTAGCGCTCAATGTGCTCCAGGGCTTCATCCAGGGAGTCTACCACCTTTACTGCCGCTATCAGTGCCAGGAACTCCTGGCCCCAGTCCTCTTCCGTAGCCGTTTTCACCTTAAGGGAAGAGTCTGCTTTGAGGATAGCCAATGCCCGTTCATCACAGTGCATCTCTACTCCTGCCTTGGCCCACTCGGCTGCTATCCGGGGCAGGCAGCTCTCGGCAATATCAGCGTGAATCAGCATGGTATCGAGGGCATTGCATACCGAAGGGCGTTGCACCTTGGCATTGAAGGCTATAGCTACTGCTTTATCTATGTCAGCGTTCCAGTCTACATAGGTATGGCAGACGCTGGCACCGGCGCCGATAACAGGCATGGCAGCATTTTCTCTGACAAAGGTAATCAGATCGGCACCACCACGGGGGATAAACAGGTCAATGTAGTCGCTCATCTTGAGCAGGTGGCTGACGAGGTTGCGGTCGGTATTATCAACGAACTGCACCGCTCCTTCGGGCATTCCGGCACGGGCAATAGCGGCCTGCACCAGCCTGGCCAGGGTGAGATTCGAGTTGATGGCCTCCCGGCCACCCCGGAGGACGACAGCATTACCTGACTTCAGGCAGAGAACAGAGATATCAATGGTGACGTTGGGCCGACTTTCGTACATGGTGCCGATGACGCCGAGGGGAGTCCTTTTCCGGCCAAGGAGTAGACCATTGGGTAGGGTACGCATGTCAAATACCTCACCCACCGGGTCGGGGAGTGCCGCCACCGTCCGCACGTCACTGGCGATGCTCTCCAGCCGACCTTCGTTTAGCATGAGTCGGTCGAGCATGGCGACATCCATGCCGGATGCCTTGGCCTCCTGGCAGTCTTTCTGGTTGGCGGCGATTATCTCGTTTTTCTTTGCCATCAGGTCATCGGCAATATTGTGTAGCGCCTGGTTCTTCACCTCGGTAGAGAGGTAGGCCAGACGCCGCGAGGCCTCCTTGGCAGCTCTGCCTTTTGCCCGCAGCTCTTCGATTGCTCTATCCATTAGTCACTCCTCAAATTGTGAAGATACTGTTTTCCCATTATATCTTATTTTTGAGGTAACCCCTCCCCCTAAAACCACCGGATAATGCGGCTGTTCTAAGAAGCATCGGGGTTGTCTGGGGAGTTGCCGAAATAGACCTTGGTATGCGGCCACGGTATCTCGATGCCCTCGCTGTCGAAAGCCTTCTTCATACGGAGTCTCAACTCTCCCATTACTGCCCACTGCTCGCTGGGCTTAACATCACCCAGCATTTTAATATCTATCCCTGAGTCTCCCAGGTTATTCACTCGCAATACCTGAGGGGGTGTTACTATCCGACTCTTCCAGTCTTCGTCCTCGGCAAGTTCCATACCGACGCGATTCATCACTTCGATGGCGTGGTCTAGATTGGTGCCATAAGCTACCGGAAAATCGATATTCACCCGGGAGAAGTGCCTGGTAAAATTGCTGGCGGTCCTGATTTCCCCATTGGGGACATGATGAACAACGCCATCCAAATCACGCAGTACCGTCTTCCGTAGAGTGATGTCTTCTACTAAAGCGGTGATGTCGGCCACTTTGGCGACGTCACCGACACGGTACTGGTTTTCCATTATAACGAAGACGCCGGCGATGAGGTCTCTTATCAGGTACTGCGCGCCGAAGCCAACAGCGACACCCGCGATACCAAACCCGGCTAGTATCGGGCCTATGTTAACATCGAACTCAGTCAATATTAGCAGCAACACGATTATCAGAACGCCGATACGAGCTACGCCGGTGAAAACGCCGGTAAGGGTATCTGTCTGCTTCTCGATTCCTCGGCGGCTTTCTCCCTTGGTCCTGACCATGGTACGGCTTACAATTGGCCTCAGTATCCGCCTCAGGATGAACCAGAGTACGCCCCCAATAATTAATATGATAAGAATACGTATTCCAGGATCCAGCAGCCAGTCTGTGACATCAGTCCATTCCATTATACTTACCCTCCTTCGACATTATTAACATTAAGCCCCGCCACTCCATTTAGAGTTTAGTGAAAGAATTCTATTATAAGAGCAGCGGGGTTTTCTTTCAATTATCTATGGTTGCTTGTGGTAACCCTATCCCCTTGGTCCCCTTCCCCCTTATCGAAGGGGAAGGGGAAAGATGTTATATAAGAGGGGCTTCGCCCCTCTTTGACTCCCCACAATGTGAGAGAGAATGGATCATTTTTATAAAACCACCAGGTTATTCCGATGTACTATCTCGGAGCCGTAGTCGTGGCCGAGCAGTTCGGCAATCTTGCCGGAATGTGCCCCTTTAAGGATTTCTATATCAGACGAATCGTAGTTGGTGATGCCGCAGCCGATGCGGACACCCTCAATGTCATGGATTTCGACGATGTCACCCCGCCGAAAACGGCCTTCGGCCTTCTCAATGCCGGCGGCGAGCAGGCTGCGGTTCTGCTTTCTCAGGGCATTGGCCGCCCCGGCATCCACTACCAGCTTTCCCCGGGTGGAAAGCCCGCTCAGCATCCAGCGCTGGCGGCTCTCCAGCTTGCTCGTTGTCGGTACAAAGCGGGTACCGATGGACTCTCCGGCGGCCAGCCGCACAATGATATCCGGCTCCCGGCCGTCGGCGATTACCATGGTGACTCCTGAGGCGGTCGCCAGCTTAGCAGCCTGAATCTTGGTAACCATGCCGCCGGTGCCGGACTCGTTGGCCGTACCTCTTGCCAGCTTCTCAATCTCCCGGTTAATCCGGTCGACCCGCGGGATAAGACGCGTATCTTTGTGCCGGCGGGAGTTGGCGGTGTACAGTCCGCCGATATCCCCCAGCAGCAGGAGGAGGTCGGCATCAACCAGGTTGGCCACCATGGCCGAGAGGTTATCGTTATCGCCGAACCTGGCCCTGGCCTCCTGTATCTCATCGACAGCGACGACGTCGTTTTCGTTGACAATCGGGACGACCCCGAGTTCCAAAAGGGCCAGCAGGGTGTTGCGGGTGTTCAGGTAGCCGGCGCGGTCGGCAAGGTCATTTTTGGTCAGTAGTGCCTGGGCCACGTGGATACCGTGCTCACCGAATAGCTGCTCGTAGACATTCATCAGCCGACTCTGCCCCGCCGAGGCCATGACCTGCCGGAAGGGGATACCCCGTATCTTTCTGGTCAGGCCCAGCTTCTCACGTCCGGCGGCTACGGCCCCCGAAGAGACGACCAATATCTCAATACCCTGCTGGTGAAGCCGCGCTATCTGGTCTACCAGTCCGGCCATTACCGCCTGGTCAAGGTGATTGGTACCGCCGGTAATGAGGCCGGTACCGAATTTGGCCACGATTCGCCGGTAGGATAGGTCGGCTCTCTTTTTCTTGGACACAGTCGGTAACCTCCACGAAGTTGTCTCATTATAACATAACGGATAGTGTAGGTTTGAATATGAAAAGTATTCTTGCTACCATTGGAGTGCAATGGATACGACTGAGCAGTCCCGGCCCCGCCGGGTATTGCCCATACTTTCCGCCGTTACATTTACCGGCTTCCTCGATACCACCCTGCTCGTCCCGATAATGGCCCTCTATGCGGAGGAGCTTGGTGCGGGTGTCGGGATTACGGGGCTTATTATTGGTCTCTACTCGATAATAAATACGCCGGCCAATGTATTCTTTGGACGCTTGATTGATCGGATGGGCCATAAGCTTCTCCTGATCCTCGGCCTGCTGGGTGATGCCCTGGCGATGTGCTTCTATTCGCTTTGCCGATTGCCGTTGCACCTGGCGCTGGTGAGGTCATTTCATGGTCTCACGGGGGCGGTGGTCGGTCCTACCACGATGTCGGCGATTACCAGCTATTCGGCCGCAGAGCGAGAGGGTAGGGCGATGGGTATCTATGGTATATCCATCGCAGCCGCTAACCTGGTCGGGTTTGGGATTAGCGGGGTATTATACTCGCGACTGGGCCATGACTGGCTGTTCTTCTTCGGGGCGGTAATGCTGGTGGTTGGCGCTGGTATGAGTTTCTGGCTGCCTGCGGCAAGAGTAAAAGCTCAGGTACCCGGGGTGATATCCAGTGGGAGCCTTAAGGCAGTGAAGGCCCTGATGAAAAGGAAAGGGCTGGTAGTCGCTTACGGTTCGATATTCGCCCAATACTTTAGCTTCGGGGGGGTGGTTACTCTATTACCGAAATACGTAAGTGACCTGGGGATGGACGCCTTTCACGTGGGAATGCTGCTGACCGTTTTTTCTGTGGTGTTTATTATAGTCCAGTTCCCCAGCGGAGCGTTGTCCGATAGGAGAGGACGGTTGTTGCCAACAATCACTGGTCTCAGTCTCGGCATTGCTTCCCTGGTGATACTGCCCATGCCGGAGGGATTCCCGTTGCTAGCAGCAATAATGGTGCTTTATGGGCTGGCCTACGGACTAATTTTCCCTTCAATCTCGGCGCTGGTCGCCGACCACAGCCGACCCGAGGAGCGTGGTGTTGCCACCGGTATTTTCCATGCCCTGCTCACCGCCGGGGTGGCTATCGGTGCCCCGGTGATGGGCTGGACTGGGGAATTGCTGGGAGTGCAGGTCGGCCTAATGCTTTCGCCGACAGTAATGGTGCTGGCGCTGGGACTGGCGGTGACATTACTCCCGAAAAGAGGGGATTAGCTGTACCAGCCCCGCTTTTCTCCCCTCCGTTGGCATGTCATTGCGAGCGAAGCGAAGCAATCTCATACAGTTGCCGTTAGGGATTGCTTCGTCGCTGCATTCCTCGCAATGACGTGAAGGGTGGGGGGACAAGGGGGAAGGGACCTCCATCACCAAACAGAGGGCGAGTTGAAAAAACAAGACCTGGTTGCTGCTGGCTACCTGCCATGTTAAAATCTCTATATCAAGGGCTAGTCCGTACCGGCTAGCCCTAAAGGCATGTGGTGAGTAAGGTGGATATTCTTGACCTGAGCCAGTTATTGCAGATGATTGATGATTTGCCTGCTTATCAACGACTCATCGAGGAGCTAGGGCGGGCGGACAGAAGCAGTGGGGTGACGGTACTCGAAGCTGCCAAGCCGTTTCTTATTGCTGCCCTGTATCGTAAGCTGCACCGCCCGCTGGTGGTGTTGACAGCACAGCCGGAGAATGCCCGGAAGCTATATGACCAGCTTATGGTCTGGTGTGGCTCGGAAGAGGTCAGGCTCTTCCCTGAACCAGATGCTCTGCCTTACGAGCGTGTCACCTCGGACACACCGTCGGAGCAGGAGAGGCTGCAGGTGCTTTCATCTCTGGTTGGCCCGACAGATGAAGACACTACTGTTCAGCCGCCGCTGGTAGTTGTTTCGGCACCGGCCTTTATCCAGAAAACACCCTCGCGAGATGATTTCGCTGGTGGTTTCCGCACCGTAAAGGTGGGGATGGAGGTGGAACCAATCAAACTGCTGGAAAGGTGGCAATCGATGGGCTATTGGGTAGAGAGTATCGTCGATGTACCGGGTACGGCAGGTCGCCGTGGTGGTATTGTTGATATCTACCCACCGACCGCTGACCTGCCTGCCAGGCTCGAGTTCTTCGGTAATACCATCGAAAGTATCCGCCTCTTCGACCCTGCCAGTCAACGCTCCCAGGAAAATGTGCCTTCAATCACCGTTGGCCCAGCGACAGAGATTCTGAGACCATGGCTGAGTAGTCAGTCGGAACTGAAAACTTTGCTGGGTAGCATTGACCTGACCAGTTGCAGTGGAGAGGTCAGGGAGCAATACGAGCGAGACCTGGCGATGCTTATGGGAAAACAGCGGCCGGTCAATTTCCAGTTCTATGCCCCGTTGTTTAACCGGGACAGCCTGCTGGACTACCTGCCTGATAATGCCCTCCTGGTGCTCGACGAGCCGCGGAGTATCGAGCTGGCGGTGGCTGACTTTAATGATAAATCGGAAGAGTTGCGTATCGGAAAACTTGAGCGTGGAGAGCTGCCCTCTAATTTCTCGAGACCACACTTTACCTGGGAGGAGTTGAGGGGAGGGGTGGAAGACCGACAGAGCCTGGTTATTACTGCCTGGGGTGCTCCTGATGATGAAGAACAGCATCGACTGGACTTTGCTCCGGCGCCGAGCTATGCCGGACAGCTACCGGCCTTTATTGACCGGGTCAAGCAGATGCTGGCCCAGAAGCAGCGTGTTGTACTGGTCAGTCATCAGGCCAGTCGGCTCTCGGAGCTGCTCGAGGAAGAGGACATTATCGCCCCACCCCTCACTAAGGTCGGGCAACCCCCCCCGCCGGGCTCATTGATTCTGGCCCAGGGCCTTCTCGCCGGAGGGTGGGTGATGAGCGACAGCGCCGTTTTGCTTACTGACAGCGAAATTTTTGGTTTTATCAAGCAGCAGCGGTTGCTAAAGAGGCGACCCGTACCCCGTCAGAGGCTTGCAATTGACATAAAACCGGGTGATTACGTGGTGCACATCGAGCACGGTATCGCCGGCTTTGCTGGCTTTCGGATGATGAAGACGGAGCACGGTGAGAAAGAGTTCCTGGTGTTGCGGTATGCTGCCGGCGACCGCCTCTACGTCCCTTCTGATCAGATTGACCGGGTTGCCCGCTATATCGGCGGCCGGGGAGACCAGGCGCCGGTGCTGAGTCGACTTGGCACACAGGAGTGGACACGGACGAAGCAAAAGGTCAAGGAGTCGGTAGAGGAGATGGCTGAGGAGCTTCTGTCCCTCTATGCTGCCCGGGATGTCGTGCCCGGCTATGCTTTCTCGCCGGACTTACTCTGGCAGAGAGAGCTTGAAGCGTCCTTCCCTTATGTGGAGACGCCGGACCAGGTGGAGGTGCAGAAGCACGTCAAGGGTGATATGGAGCAGGGTAAGCCGATGGATAGGCTCGTGTGCGGGGATGTCGGCTACGGCAAGACCGAGGTAGCCCTCAGGGCTGCCTTTAAGGCGGTGCTCGACGGCAAGCAGGTGGCAGTGCTGGTGCCGACGACCGTGCTCGCGCAGCAGCACTACTCCACCTTTAAGGAGCGTCTTGAGGCCTTCCCGGTGGTGGTCGAGGTGCTGAGCCGGTTTCGTTCTCCTAAGGAACAAGATGTTATTGTCGACGGGCTGGCCAGTGGGCGGGTGGATATCTGCATCGGGACACACCGCCTTATCCAGAAGGACATCCAGTTCAAGGACCTGGGGCTATTAATTATTGACGAGGAACAGCGCTTCGGCGTTGCCCATAAGGAGTACCTGAAGCAGATGCGGCAGGAGGTTGACGTGCTTACCCTGAGTGCCACCCCCATCCCCCGGACGCTCCACATGGCCCTGACCGGCGTGAGGGATATGAGCACGATGGAGACCCCACCTGAGGAGCGCCTGCCCATCAAGACCTACGTGGCCGAGTATGATGAGCGTCTTGTCCGCGAGGCGGTATTACGGGAGCTGGAGCGCAACGGCCAGGTGTTCTTTGTACATAACCGTGTCCAGTCTATCCCCATTATTGCCAGCAAGCTGGAGGAGGTCGTACCCGAGGCCAGGATAGCCATTGCCCACGGCCAGATGCCGGAGCACGAGCTTGAGCAGGTGACCACCGACTTCATAAACGGCAAGAGCGATATTCTCCTCTGCACCACCATTATCGAGTCGGGGCTGGACATGCCCAACGTCAATACCCTGATTGTTAACCGCGCCGATAAGTTCGGCCTGACCCAGCTCTACCAGCTTCGAGGTCGGGTGGGGCGCGGTGCCAGGATGGCCTATGCCTACTTCCTCTTTGATAAAGGTCAGAACCTGAGCCTGGTGGCGGAGAAGCGCCTGCGCACGATTTACGAGGCCACCGAGCTCGGAGCCGGTTTCGGTATCGCTATGAGGGATCTGGAGATAAGGGGTGCGGGAACATTGCTCGGTACTAGGCAGAGTGGCCACATCACCGCCGTTGGCTTTCATTTGTATACACAGCTACTGTCATCGGCTGTCGAGAAGCTCAAGGCAAAGCAGGCCGGTATCCCCGAACCCGAACTGGTGCCATCGAATTTGCCCTCACCGACGATAGATTTACCCCTCCCCGCTTTTATCCCTGAAGAGTACGTGCCCGACCTCCTCACCCGGCTCGACCTCTATCAGGATATGGTCAGGCTGGACAGTCCGGAGCAGGTCGATAACATGGTGGCCGACTTCAAGGACAGGTTCGGGCCGCTGCCGCCGGAGGCAGAAAACCTGCTCTATGCGGCCAGGGTTAAATTACTGGCGGCGCGGGCATATGTTGAGTCCGTCACCACCGAGCACAGGGAGATAGTGCTGCGACTGGTGGAGGGGCTGTGCTTTGACAGGCAGAAGCTCCAGCCGGTACTGCGTGACGGCGTTCGGGTGGGCCATAACCAGCTTGGCCTCAACCGGAGAAGGCTGGGCAGGGAGTGGCGTGACGTGCTGGTGGATGTATTGAAGCGGGCTGGATGATATAATGCTGGGGAGACAATGAGGGTAAGTATGTCATGGGTAATACAGCGGTAGATGTTCTGATATGGATTGGTGTAGCTCTTGCTGCCGGGTTCGTCGGGTACTTCGGACGGCACCTGGCGATGATGATTATTGATAAGATGAGCCG
>DUEV01000014.1 GCA_011170375.1 Dehalococcoidia bacterium | reverse complement strand
CTGCCAGAGTGACCATTAAAGGAACGAATACAGGACAGTTTGCAGGACGTATAACGGGTAAAGAAGGTTTCGGTCTAGGTTTAATACTGTATCACATGGATAACGGAAAGATAGTTGAAGAGTGGGATCATTGGGATGAACTTGGCATGTGGTGGCAACTTGGACACAGACTCGACCCACCAATTGTACCAAATCAATCACAAAGTTAGATAAACAGGGAGGTGATGCCTATACACAATAGAATATTTCCTATCATCATATTACCCAGTGAGTTACTAAAATAATTACGTTGTCAAAATAATACTTTTAAGGAGATTAGAGATGTTCATAGTTCTGACTACAACATATCCACCTAGCAAATCCATTGAGATGGCGAAGACATTTATCAAATCTACCGAGACACCGTTCACTTATGTCAGGCGAGTACACCAACTCATTACAACGTATCAAGAACTAGGTATAAAGTCACTTGGTATTTTTGAAGTAGATGATGATAAAGTACCTGACGGTATGAAGGAATTGACGAAGAGAGTTGCGGAGTTGTTCTATGGTATCGAAGGATTTAAATATCAAATCGAACCAATGTTAACGGCAGAAGAAGCAATACCACTATTACCACTCTAAATACTAACAATAACAAGATTGGTGAAGGAGAAGAAAAATGAATTTCATGGTTCGTACATCCTAACCTCCTCATAAAGGTGCTGAAGTAGCTGCGTTATACAACAAGTCCGAGGCACGTCCTCACTCGGTACGTACACAAGGTATGTTCAATAGAGTCGACCTGAAATATGGTTGGGAAACCTACGCAATCTATGAAGTAGATGAAGGGAAGGAAGACGAGTTCAATCAATGGATAGTTCGTGTGCTGACTCCATATGCTAGTATTGAAGGATTCAATGCTCAGATAGACACAGTAACAAAGGTAGGACGTCCAACAAGCCGTGAAGGAAGCACTTAGATTAATTCGGCATGATTGCTTGACGGCAATGTATTACTGGTAAGGCTAGCAGGTCTTCAATGGTCTGCTAGTCTTATTGTTAATATGAAAACTTTCAATTTCCTTCCTACTGCAACAAACATCGCGATGTACATTTGACTAAAGTGACTGAGTGTAATACTTTTACTGTACAAAATAGTTGAACAGGCTATTTTTGGAGAATTATTATGGATTTCTTTATCAGGAATGCAGAAGAAAAAGATTACGAAGGCATTACCCAAATCTTCGATGAAATCGATTTACTGCATATTAAAGCTTTACCGCATATTTTCACGAAAGCTGACGAACCACCAAGAAATAAGGAACATATATCTAATATTTTAAGAGGTGGTAATTCTGCAATTTTCTTAGCTGAATCTGATAATCAAATTGTTGGTCTTATAGAGATTGAAATCAGACAAACACCAAGCTTTCCTCTGATGGTGAAGAGGCGATATGTATATGTTAGTAGCATTGCGGTTACGGCAGCATTTCGAGGTTATGGAATTGGCAAAGCTTTAATGACAAAAGTGGAACAATGGGCACGTGACAAGAATGTTTCGCAAATAGAGTTCAATGTCTGGGATTTCAACCAAGATGCCTTAATGTTTTTTCAGAGACTAGGTTATACATCATCACGTCGTAACATGTTTAAGGAGATCTAAATTCCACACGTTTCTTCCTTCCTCAAAATAAAGCTAAATGGTATCATCCACGAGTACGCATGGCTGGACAAACATCCCGATGTTTGTTCAATAGACTTTCCTTTGACTTCCCACGTTTGCGGTGGTATTGACTTTGCTTCTCCCATATTGACAACACCCCTCCAAAGGACTACAATCAACTGCCCAGTACAATTCTCATACGTATACCACTAATTCCCAACCTCACGACTAAGAAAGTAAGTCAGGAGGTGGGCGGTGGAAGATATCAAAAGGCACCAGATTCACCAATATGGCAGTGGATGGTGCCTTATTTGTTTGAAAGCAAATCTACAAAAAGGAGGTAATCAGGTAATGAAGAGGAAAATCCCGTGGCTATTACTTAGCTGTCTCATGGCATTAACTCTAGTAGCAGGCTGCGGCGGTATTTCTCAGGCAGAATATGACGCTGCTGTAGCTTTGAGAGACGCTGCACAGGAGCAATTAACGCTTCTGCAAAACCAGCTTGATACTCTGCAGAACGACCTTGACACCGCCGAAGACGACCTTGATGCTGTACAGGAAGCCATTGACAACGCCAATGCGGAAATTGCCTTCCTGGAAGCACTGATTGTTGAACTGGAAGAGGCTGCCGCAGAAGCAGAGCAACCGGCCGTCTATACCAACTCTGACTACGGGTTCTCTCTGGAGTATCCTAAGGAGTGGGCAGAAAAGCCGGAAGGTCTGGGACCAAGTGTTGTTGTGCGGATAGGTGAAGGTGTGTATTTCATACCCGCCGTGAGAGTCATTATTCGGGACGAGGCTGAGGGAGCTAACCTAGAAGAAGTGTTCACCGCTCATCTGGCGGAGGACGGCGGTAAGACAATTGATACCTTCACAGCGAGCGATGTCACTATTAGCAACACCGCATTTACTCAGGCCGAGGTTGCCTATAGCGGTGGGTACGGCGCATACGACAGCCTCATCATCGGGCTGGTCATGGATGGTAAATGGATTATCATTGAAGTATATACCTTATCCTCTTACCCGTTCTCCGATGAGGGCATTAAAACGGAAATAATGAATTCCGTGACATTTGACTAGTTTTCAGCCGCCATCCAAGTGAGAGGCTTGAGAGCAGTCCGTTCTCAAGGAGGAAAAAACTAATGACCGGTCAGTATTTCGGAAAGGAGACCTGTTAATGAAAAGGATAGTCTTGTTTGGAATAACTTTATTGCTGATGGTACCACTCTTCACCAGCTGTAATGCCATTTCGCAGGAAGACATCGATGCTATCTTGGCTGAAGCGGATGCGGCAGATGCCCAGGCAGAAACCCTGCAAGGTCAGATTGATACCGTACAAAGCCTGCTTGATGCTGTCCAGAGTGACCTTGATGACGCCCAGAGTGACCTTGATGACGTCAACGCCGAACTTGCCGAGATAGAGGAATCCTTATATATTGTCAACACTAACGCCGGGAAAGTCCGCGGCACAACTGAGAAAGACGTGCTGGCTTTCAAAGGCATCCATTACGGTGAATCTACAGAAGGCAGTGCCCGTTTCCTGCCCCCACAATCGGTTGAACCATGGGAAGGTGTATTCGATGCCACCGAATACGGTCAGACCGCCCCGCAGTATGGAAGTCTTGCCACTCCAGACGTGAATCAGGGTGAAGATTGCCTGGTGTTGAATGTTTGGACGCCAGCCGTAGGAGACGGGGGCGAGCGCCCGGTCATGGTATGGCTACATGGTGGTGGTTATGCCTCAGGCTCGGGTTCGGAGGCCACGTATAACGGTGCCAACCTTGCCGACCGCGGTGATGTGGTGGTAGTTACCATCAACCACCGGCTTAATGTCTTCGGCTACTTATACCTCGACGAAATCGGTGGTGAGGAATTTACCGGTTCGGGTATGGCCGGAATGCTGGACATTGTACTGGCCCTTGAGTGGGTACGGGATAACATTGAAGCCTTTGGTGGTGACCCGGACAATGTCACTATTTTCGGCGAGTCCGGTGGTGGTGCTAAGGTAAGTACACTACTAGCCATGCCGTCAGCAGAGGGCCTATTTCATAAGGCTATTGTTCAAAGCGGCCCGGGGCTAACTGGTGTAGACCCTGATGATGCCACAGCCTACGCCGAAAGTCTGCTGGAGGAACTGGGCCTTGGAGCAGATGAACTCGACCAGCTCCAGCAGGTACCAATACAAGAAATGTTGGATGCCATAGGCGCAATAACGGGTAGCCTCTCCCCGGTGGTGGATGGCTATTACCTCCCTGCAAACCCATTTACCCCGGTGGCAGCACCAACAGCGGCGAACGTCCCTCTAATGATCGGAACCAACCATGATGAAATAACATTCATGATGATGATGGCAGGTACTCCCGCTGACCCGGACATGACCGAAGAAGAGCTGCGTGAACGCCTGGCAGAAACACACGGTGATAATACGGATGATATAATCGCCGCTTACCAGAATGCTGACCCCGAAGCCACACCCTGGCAACTGTATATCTGGATTCTTAGTGATGAATATTTCCGGCGGTACTCCGTTATACTCGCCGAACGGAAGATGGAGGGTGGCACTGCTCCGGTCTACATGTACCTGTTTACCAAGCAATCCGAGCGCTATCCCGATTTTGGGACACCCCACTTCATGGAGGTGGCATACGTATTCGACAATACTGCTGATTCACCTAATGACGCGCTGGCCACGATAATGAGTAAGGCATGGATAGCCTTCGCCCGCAGCGGAGACCCCAACCACGCGGGGATGCCGACCTGGGAACCTTACACTCTCGATGACCGGGCAACGATGTTCTTTGACATCCCGTGCCAACTGGTGTTAAACCCATATGGCGATGTGCTTGAAGTCTGGGAATGAATAAAGGTGATTGAGAGATACATGGCGGCAATATCGTTATCTACAAAAGTCAAAGTATAAAAGGTTCTCTTGCTTGATAGTATAGGAGAGAGCCTTTGAAGAGGCTCTCTCCGCTTTTTCAACATTGGTAATGATTGGTTCTTTTTTCCTCGCTTTCCATCCAACAGAAAAAGCGAATGGTATAGTCCACGAGTATGCATGGCTGGACAGACATCCCGATGTTCGTTCGGTGATAAGCTAGGACCTTTCTCTATGTAGTAATCAAACAAAATGTATGAAATGTTTGATTGTTGTGAGTTAATACAAATTCACAACACAATCATGTCTGAATCAAGTACGGGCAGCCTCTTTTACTGGTAGCTGAAACTTGATTGGCCAGTAGACTGTTTTCCTATCATTGCACCTCGTGATGTGGCATGATGACAAGGCCGCCACCAGTCTTTATGATGGTAGTACAGTACCGGTACTAGCCCTGAATGCTAACAAATTGGCTTTGGTAGAAGACCGTTCAGATGCATTATATCCCTCAGCTTCTCTATCACCGTGTGCTGGAGGTATCTCAGGTAAAAATGCAGAGATGCTGGCAGGGTTTCTTGACCGGGCTGGTGATGAGCGCTTCCTCGCCAAGACTGCCAGGTTCAAGGCAGACCTGGTGCAGATGGGTGCCAGCCAGGTGCTTTACCGGGGCATAAATGGCTGCCCTGGGTTACTCGCGGAACAAGGAGCCCTTTCTTGAGTTGGCGGAAAAGCTGCCGCTAGCGACGCTAGAATCAGTAGCGAACGAGACTACCTCGGATGAGGAATGCCTTATCCAATTGCAAGCCTGGCTGCTGGGTACCGCCGGGCTGCTGCCCTCACAGAGAGGTAGCATATTCCGTCAGGGTGTATTTACTCATCGGTATGTCAAAAGTGTCGAGAGCCTGTGGGCTTTATATAGCAAAGGTCTTGGGATGTCACTGAATGCGTGGCATTTGTCCTGCACCAGACCGTACAACTCGCCGCTACGCCGTCTGGTGGCAATGAGCTATCTGGTTACTCGTTACCGGGATGAGGGTCTGCTGCCTGGGCTATGGAGAAATTATGCTGGAGGTATTCCGGTAGGCCAGGACTGGCGTCAACTCGAAGAGGGCCTGATGGTAACCGCTGATGACTACTGGGCGTGCCATTTCGATTTTGGCGTGGCCAACTTGACGGCGAGTCCGACTATTCTTGGCAAAGGGCGAGTCTCCGATATCATTGTCAATGTTCTCCTGCCTTTTACCTTTGCTTGGAGTGAGGCTAACGGCAGGCCGGAACCAGCAATTGTGGTACAGGGTTTATACCAGCAGTACCCGAAGCTCTCAGCGAACGCAGTGCTGAAGCACATGATGTCCCAGTTGAGAGTAGGGCATCGAATTGTCAACTCAACTCGGAGGCAGCAGGGGCTCCTGCATATCTACCGGACGCTGTGCACGCAGGGGCGTTGTGATTAATGTTACCAGCAGATTGCAGGTCGTCTCGCTTGCTTTTGATTTGTTCCCTTGATAGAATGGGCGCACTTGTGTGTAAAATTAAACAGAGACACTGGCGATGGCCCAAACTATATCTGGAGGTGCAAGTTGAAAGACATGAGTTTCATGGAGAAAATCTACTTTATCTCAGCCTGGGTCGTAGCAGGCTGCCTCGGCCTGGCTCTCATCTTGTATGCTGTGGCTTCGAGGCGTAATGGTTTAGCCGCTGCTGGTGTGGTTTTCGATGCTCTATTTCTTGGGGCAACCGGTTGTTTCACCCTTCTTTACCTCTCTAAGTGGTTTAGAAATAGCCTTGTCCTGTTTATAATGGCCTGGGTTGTGGCCGGACTGGCTCTGTTGGCCCTCATTCTTACAGCCGCTGCTAACCTGGGTGGTGATTACACTGTTGGGACCATATTCTGGCATATCGGTTTTGGTGGATTCTGCACCCTCCTCTTGCTTCACCTATCAGACCGATTCACTAAGGCCAAGTCAGATTAAGAGGGAGCAACTTTGACATCTGTTACCTGACCAGAAGGAAGTTCTCAGATAATAGGTCGCGCCTGCAGTAAGAATTTCAGCTTGAGTGTGAAATCTCAAAAACACTCACCTGCTGCAGTGTTTAAATCCGAAAGCTGAATGCTGCGCCTTCAATTAATAATAGCTTAATAGAGAGCTTAATAGGCCGCCGGATTGGATCGTTACTGCTATGATAACACCGGCTACGGCTAGCATTACTGCTCTCATTGCATTACTCTCGTCTTTGAAAAACAGGCTGCCCCAAACCAGTGCTATCGGTATTATTAGCTCACCAATTAAGAGCACCCATTTGCTTTCGGCCCCAATGCCAATGATTGCCAATAGTACACCTAGCGCTACTCCTAAGAATACCGTTTGTAGTTGATTGAACATGAAACTCCTCCTTCTATGGCTCACTTCTTCTTTGCGAGATATACTAGCATGTGATCATAGGAGAATCAATAGGGCGTGGATGTCTGGCACGACTCAGGATTGGCGGAGAGATTCAGATTCAACCCCCTTACTCGTTGTCAGTCGCCGGGTATTTCATGTCAGCCTGAGGTTAGGGATGACATCCATATCCAGGCTGTCCACTTTGCCAGCGCAGAACTGGAAGTATCCGCAGGCAGCAATCATGGCGGCGTTATCGGTGCAAAGTATCGGCTCAGGGACGAGCACCGGTAATGGCGATGCCTCTGTCAGGGACTGACGGAGATGACTGTTAGCGGCGACACCGCCGGCAAGCAGTACTTGCTTGACATGGTACTCGCGGGCAGCCGCCACCGTTTTCGTCACCAATACATCTACCACCGCTTCTTGAAAGCTGGCAGCGGCGTCCTGTGGCGATGGAATTTTGTTATCTTCGACCAGTCTCAGCAGGGCGGTCTTGAGGCCGCTGAAGCTGAAGTCGTGGCTGCCCTTGAGCCAGGCGCGGGGCAGCGGGACAGAGGCGGTACCTGACTTTGCCGCTCGCTCGATAGCCGGTCCGCCCGGGTAACCGAGGCCGAGCAGTCTTGACGCTTTGTCGAAGGCCTCCCCGGCGGCATCATCCCTCGTCTGACCCAGCAATACGTAGTCGTGGTGTCCCCTGACAAGCACAAGGTCGCTGTGTCCCCCGGAGACGATGAGGCAGACCACTGGCAGGTCGAGGCTGTCACCAGTCAGCCAGTTGGCGTAGATGTGGCCCTCAAGGTGATTGACACCGGTGATTGGCAGTCCCCGGCCCAGACTGATTGCCTTGGCGACATTGACACCGGTCAATAGTGAGCCAGCCAGTCCGGGACCAATAGTGACGGCAATGCCGCCCAAATCATCCCAAGTCACCCTGGCCTCATTCATTGCCCGTTCTATGATGGGCATGATGCTCAGGGTGTGCTGTCGCGAAGCGACCTCAGGGACAATGCCGCCGTAGCGGGCATGGATATCTACCTGGGAGGCAATCTGGTTGGACAGAATTCGACGACCGTCCTCGACGACGGCAGCAGCGGTCTCGTCGCAGGAGGTCTCAATCCCGAGAACTTTCATATGGTTCGATTATAACATATGGTGTATATTCATATTAGCTGGTTTGGATAGATTGGTGACACTATTTTTAATTACCTTCGTCTAGTTCTTGCTCCGCTTCTGCTTACGAACATGGAAAACCAAGGGGGTATCCCCCTTGGAATCCCCCCTGCCTTCGCCGGAGCGGTTTGCCTTCGCTGAAGCTTTAGCGTAAGCAGGCTACGCGCAGGCAGGCGCCAAGAGGGATTTCACCCCTCTTGAACACCCCAAAACGGTGTGGGAGTAATTCCTTGGCAGGGGTCGTTCGCACCTTAGAGGGTACCGCTCTATTCTATCAATAGCCTAGTCGGTGACTACAAGTGGAGCGCCCAAGAAGGGCGAAGCCTTTGGGGCAAACAAGCATTCTAAGCACCACTAAAGGAGAATCGGGGATCGTAAACTTTACTTTGTCGAAGGTGAGTTGTGGAGGGGCGCTAGCCCCTCTCTATCATTAGATTCCCCCTTCCCCACTGGGGAAGGGGAACACAGAGGGATGGGGCCACCACTACTCAACAGGACGTGTGAGGTGAACAACAGAGCATTACTAGCCATATAGAGTACATTCTTTTGACACCTCTGAGAGCTGATGTTATTATTTTGTCTAACGGATTTACTGAATCCTAGTCACAGTGAGGTGATGATATATGTCATCAAACACGGTAATACTTTATCTGGTGTTACTATTCGTCTGCCTGGTGTTGTCGGCCTTTTTCTCCAGTTCGGAGACTGCCTTTATCTCGTTGCGGCGGGTAAGAGTACAACACGCTGTCAATACCAGGGTGAAGGGTGCCGAGCGGATTGCACGTTTAGTAGCAAAACCCGAGAGGTTATTGTCAACTATTCTGCTGGGTAATAACCTGGTAAACACCGCTGCCGCTGCCCTGGCGACAGCTCTGGCGGTATCACAATGGGGGCAAGACCAGGGTGTTATCATTGCCACTGTCAGCGTGACGATTGTTCTGTTGATATTCACCGAAACCACCCCGAAGACGATAGCTACCCAGCATGCTGCTACGCTGTCCAATCTGTTTGCCCGGCCGATCGAGTGGTTTTCCTGGCTGTTCAGCCCATTCGTCTGGGTATTGAGCTGGATTGCCTCTGGATTTAGCCGGGTGGTGGGGGGTGGGCCAACGCATCGGTCTCTGGCAGGCGAAGAGGACATCCGCATGATGATTGCGGTAGGGCGTAGTGAGGGTGAGGTCGAGGAAAGTGAGGCCGAGATGCTGCACAAAGTCTTCGAGTTCGGTGACCGGCCAGTGAGTGAGGTCATGGTGCCGCGACCCGAGGTGGTGTGTATCGAGCAGGGTTCCAAGATTTCAGATTTCCTGGCCCTCTATGCCGTATCGCCGTTGTCCCGTTTTCCGGTATTCCAGGAAAATATGGATAACGTTGTCGGCATTCTCTCCATAAAAGATGTCCTTATGGCCCAGGCGAAAAGTACAGTGACAAAGCAAAGTGTTATTGACGAACTGGTTCGTCCTGCCTACTTTACACCGGAGACGAAGCGCGTCGGGGAACTTTTCGCCGAGATGCGAGACAAGAACTACCGAATGTGCGTGGTGGTTGACGAATTTGGTGGCACTGCCGGTATCGTCAGTCTCAGCCGACTGATGGAGGAGGTGGTCGGACCGGTGGGGGATGAGCTAGCCGCGGTGGAAAAGGACTTCGAGGCGATAAATGCCTATACCTTTGAGGTTGATGGTGGCATGCGTATCGAGGAGGCCAACGAAGAGATGGAACTGGGGCTTCCTGAGGAAGACGACTATGAGACGGTGGCCGGTTTCATTTTGCACCTTCTGGGGCGAATTCCCGAGCCTAACGAGCAGCTTCGCTATAAGGGACTGAAGATAATCATCACCGAGATGCGGGGAGTCAAGATTGAGAAGGTCCTGGTGACCAAGGAGGGATATGCAGCGTCTCCGGATCAGGTTCAGTCGGAGTGAGGAGCTGAAATTCATCTCACATCTGGACATAGTCCGGCTGTGGGAAAGGGCCCTCCGCCGTGCCCGTATTGCGCTGGCCTACTCCGAAGGGTTCAGTCCCCATCCTCGGATATCACTGGCGGTCCCGCTGTCAGTAGGCATAACCAGCGATGTCGAGTTGATGGATGTCGTGCTTGCTGGTCAGGTCTCGCCACACTGGTTCACGTCTGCCGTAAATCAGCAGCTACCACCGGGCATGAGGGTACTGGAGGCTTACCCAATTGCCCTAGGGATACCTTCGCTTCAGTCACAGGTCTGCTTTGCCGAGTATGAGGTTGATATTGAGACCGACAAGGGTACCGAAGAAATCGAGGTGGCTATTTCTGGGCTTCTATCGCTGGAGCGTTTGGCGTGGTACCACATGAGGGATACTGGCCGACGGAGCTATGACCTGAGGGCCCTTATTGACGATATCTGGTTGGCGGGGCGGAATGGCTCACGCTGTACCATAGGTATGAAATTGCGCTGTGATAACAGTGGCTCGGGCAGGCCAGAGCAGGTCGCCGCGGCTCTGGGCTTTGCTGAATACCCTGTGTCAATCCGGCGTACCAAGCTTATTCTCAGCACCCGGAAGCAGCCCCAGATGCGAGGATAAGCCCTGTCTTCTCCGTGGCTTTATTCCTGAAACGGGTATGCCAAGTATCAAGTATGACCTAACTAAGCATCCGAGATGAGTAAGAGGTCGGAACATCGGCAGTCTCTTGAGCAGCGAGTACTCGACTTCATCAGGCGACATCGTCTGGTGAAGGAGAACACCCCGTTGGTGGTGGCAGTATCCGGTGGTCAGGACTCTGTTTGCCTCCTTCATGTGCTTATTGGGATTAAGGAGGAATTAGGAGTTGAGCTGCATGTGGCTCACCTTGACCATCGGCTCCGCGGTGCTGATTCCAAGGCAGATGCCCGCTATGTTACTAACTTGGCTCACCGCCTCAATGTCACCGCTACCATCGAACAGCGCGATGTCTGGAGCTACCATGCCGAACGAGGTGCCTCGCTGGAGGAGTCAGCACGTGAGGTTCGCTATGCTTTCCTTGCTGAGGTTGTCAGCTCCATCGGTGCCAATCACGTGGTTGTGGGGCATACGCTCGATGACCATGTTGAGACTGTGCTGATGCACCTTATCCGCGGCACGGGTACCACTGGGCTCCGGGGATTACAACCGCTTAACCAGTGGCAGACTGCATCCGGCAGCCTCACCATAATTCGGCCATTACTTAAGGTAAGCCGTCAGGAGACGGCCGAATACTGTCATCAGCATCGACTCCGGCCCAGAATTGATGCCTCCAACTTCTCATTATCAACCCTGAGGAACCGGATCCGTCATCAGCTTCTCCCCTTACTAAAGGAATACAATCCGCAGATAGTGGATGCCGTGGTTCGGACAGCACGTATCGCTGAAGATGACCTTAGCTTACTCGATGAGCTTAGTGCCCGGTCGTGGCAGGAGACCGTCCTGCGTCAGGGAGATACCTTTATTCTGGACAGGAATGGTTTCTTGGGACTGGCGGCTGGCCTGCAGAGGAGTATTCTGCGAAGGGCGATAGGCGAACTACTGGTAAGCATTAAGGACATTGAGGCACGGCACATCGAGGAGGTAGTGACCGGTCTGACCCTGCCGACGGGAAGCAGCCTCAACCTGCCGGGAGGTATAGTCTTCTCAGTGGACTATGACCGGTACCTGCTTGGTTTCCACCAATCGTTGCTCTGTCCCTTGCCTGAGCTGGTCGGAGACTACCTCTTGAAAGTACCGGGTGAGACATTACTGCCGGGCTGGCGTGTCGAGGCGGCCATCATCACACTGGGGGAAATGCAAAACGAGCATGATGAACTTATTGCCTATTTAGATTGGGACGGAGTTGGTGATGAAGTGGTGGTACGCTCCCGACGGCGTGGCGACCGGTTTCAACCACTTGGCATGGGGCAGGCAAAAAAGCTGGGTGAATTTATGATTGATGCCCGGGTGCCACGTGTCTGGCGACCGAGGGTGCCGGTAGTCTGCTCGCCCCAGCATATTCTCTGGGTGGTGGGCTGGCGGATAGATAACAGGGTGAAGGTTACACCCGATACCAGCAAAGTACTCCGTCTGCGTTTTGAGCGCTTGCCTGATGATGATTAATATTGGCTAAGATGACAGGTTGGAGTGAAGTGCCGTCTTCGCTTGGCAAAAAGTAGTAATATCTGCTAGACTAGTTTAATTGAATTGTTGAATTACAGATTGGAGGATAGCGTCGATGACGGTGCAGGAAGTCATAGGTCGTGCTAAAAATGAAGGCAGGAGCCTGCTAACAGAAATAGAGGCCAAGGAAGTGCTCAAACAGGCCGGGATAAGTGTTGTGGACACCAGCTTGGCCACATCCCGGGATGAGGCGGTTTCCACCAGCCAGGAGCTCGGTTTCCCGGTCGTGTTAAAAATAGCCTCATCTGATGTTGTTCATAAGAGCGATGCTGGTGGCGTCAAACTCGACCTGGGAACAGCGGAGGAGGTTGGCAAAGCCTACGATGAAATCATGGCAGCCATTAAAAAGGCGTATCCCCAGGCTAAAATCCAGGGGGTATCGGTACAGAAGATGGCTAGGCCCGGTGTTGAGATAATCGTCGGTATGTCCAAGGATGCCCAGTTCGGGCCGGTGCTCATGTTTGGACTTGGCGGCATTCTGGTGGAAATCCTGAAGGACGTCTCGTTCCGGATTGTCCCTCTGGTCAAGAGGGACGCTGCCGAGATGATTCGGGACATTAAGGGCTATCCATTGCTGGAAGGGTACCGGGGCCAGGAGCCTGTTGACGTCGCTAATCTTGAGGACATGATTCTGAAGGTCTCTGATTTCGTGGAGAAGCATCCTGAGATAAAGGAGCTTGACCTTAATCCTATCTTTGCCTATAAGGACGGTGCTGTCGCGGTGGATGCCAGGGTAGTGCTTGAGGACGGGTCCCAGTAGCGCTCGGGTTATTTCCTCTATCCAGTAGTCAGGTAAGGGACCAGTATACTTGTAATATAGTAATGTGATTATAGGTGCTGGTTCCTTTCTTATTAAGGAGATTGAAGAACCTGAAAAGAATGGCATGGGGAGATATAGATACGCCGTTGACAAGTCGGGGTTGACGTGTTATAAATACCTAGCGGTTCTATGTATGCGGTAACTATAGCGGAGAGGTGACCTAGATGGCAGCAAGACAGGATTTGATAAAGGGCAATATTGATACTCTACTGCTGAGTCTAATAAATCAGCAGCCGATGTATGGATATCAGGTCATGCAGGAGCTTGAGGGGAGAAGCCAGGGTTACTTCAAGTTCAAGGAGGGTACTCTGTATCCGGCGTTGCACCGCCTGGAAAAGGCGGGTTTGCTTCAAGGGAGTTGGCAGACGCTCGCCAATAGTCGGCAGAGGAGGTACTATAGCATCACGGAAAAAGGGCGCCGGATCCTGGTTGAGCAGACAGCGCAGTGGCAAGACTTCTTTGCCGCTATGAACCTGATTTTCCAGCCGGCGAAATCCTGAGCTGAGGTGGTAAAGGTGGCCAGCGAACTGGATGCCTACCTGAAGGATGTCAGGAACAATCTGAGATTGGACGCTGCTTCTGAGCAGGAGATTATCAGCGAGTTGGAGACACACGCTGAGGAGAGAATCCTGGAGATGAGGGAAGCGGGGTTATCGGATGAAGAGGCAGCGGAGAAGTGTCTCGGGCTGCTGGGTTCTGCCAGACTGGTGGCCCGCCAGATATATGAGGCGCACAGCCAGGGCACCTGGCGGCAGGCACTGCTGGCAGCACTTCCCCACCTCTTTTTTGCAGCGCTGTTTGCCCTCAAGTGGTGGAATATTGGCTGGCTGCCGGTGGTGCTTGGCGTGGCGGCTGCTACTGCTATTTATGGCTGGTGTCACGGTAAGCCGACCTGGCTTTTCCCCTGGCTGGGTTATTCCATGCTGCCGGTGGTGATTACCGGCCTGCTCTTACTGTATTTACCTATCGGGTGGGCCTGGGTTACAATCCTGCTCTATGTCCCTCTGGTAATCTGGTTACTCTGCTACATAACGATTAAGGTTATTAACAGCGATTGGTTATACAGTGCCCTGATGCTACTGCCAGTGCCAAGCCTCGTTGGGTGGTTTGTGGCGGCCGAGTTGGAGGACAAATTTACTGGCTTCAACCTGAAGCAGCTAAATGAATTTGCGCCATGGATTGGCCTGAGCTTTCTGATTCTGGCTTTAACAGTAGCCATGTTTCTCCGGATAAGGCAGCGTCATCTCCGGTTAGTGGTGCTGATTGTGTCTGAAACATTAACTCTGGTAATAATCGCCTCGGCTGGTAGTCTCAGCTTCCCAGTCATGCTGGCCTTGATTTTCTTGATACTGGCTTCCCTGTCGGGCCCAGCCCTTCTCGATCACTGGATAAGACAAGGTAGTCGCCACGCGATTACCTGACTTTTATCGTTCCAAAGAGGTGTGTTCTGCAAAAGGTGGCCATTGTTACCGATAGCATTGCCTGTCTCCCCCCGGATTTGGTGGAGCGTTATCATATCAGCGTCGTCCCTCTGAATTTCTATGCTGGCGGCAGGATATACAGGGATGGGGTGAACATAACACCTTCCGGGGCCTACGAGTTATTTCTCGACGACCCTAAGGCTTTCAAGACATCGGCGGCTTCACCGGCAGACTGCTTGGAAGCCTATCGTGAGGCCAGCCAGCATGCTAGTAACATCTTGTGTGTTACTCTGTCAGCCAAACTCAGCGTAATATACGACGTCACTCAAAACGCCACCGAACAGGCTAAGGATGAGCTTCCCGGGTCTTCGATACAGGTGTTAGACTCGAAAACAGCGGCAGCCGCTGAGGGTTTTATTGCCCTGGAGGCAGCTCGGGTGGCTGAAGAGGGGAAAGACATGGCCGAAGTGCTCAAGACTGCTGAGGAGATGAGAGATAAGGTTGACCTTGTGGCCTACATGGACACTGTCCGCTACATATATCGTTCGGGACGTATACCAAAGGTGGCAGCTGTGGCTGGCTCGATGCTGAATATCAAGCCGCTGTTTACCTTCTCTTCAGGGAAACCCCATTTTATCGGGGCGGTGAGAAATCGGGAGCGTGGACTGGAGCGGTTGCTTGAGATAATAAGGAAAAAGACGGGTGACTCTCCGTTGCATGCTGCTGTGATGCATGTCTATGCTCAGGAACAGGCAGAGATGCTCAAGGAGAGGATATCATCTGAGTTCAACTGTGCTGAACTGTGGGTGACCGAGTTCAGTCCCCTGATGGGATATGCCTGTGGTACCGGGACTCTGGGGGTGGCCTTCTACCCCGAAGGCTAAACGGTAAAGGTCATACCCATCTGCGAAGAGATGTCAGACTTTTTCCCTTACCATCTAGTAATATGGGGTAAAAGTAACTATAATATAGTGTGGAAAACACCCAAGTGGTCTCGGATATCCAACGGTTGCTTGAGAGTCTGGGGGAACTCCCTGAACCGCTGGCAAGGCCAGTTCTGGTCGTCGTCAGTGGATTGCCGGGGACAGGGAAATCCTACTTCAGTAAACGGTTGGCGGAGAGATTACCATTCTTTGTTCTCGAAAGTGATGCCCTGCGTAAGATACTCTTTTCGACGCCGAGCTATAGCTCCCAAGAGAGCTCCCAACTCTTTCGGGTCATTCACCTTTTGCTTAGGGAGTTGCTGAAGAAGGGTATTCCGCTAATACTGGATGCGACCAATCTATCTGAGAGGTTTCGCGAGCACCTGTACGGTATTGTTGACCGTCTCAATGTCAAACTAGTCATGGTGCGAGTTGAAGCACCACCAGATGTAGTGTACCAGCGGTTGGAGCACCGGGCGGGAGACTTGGAGAATAAATCGGATGCTGACTGGTCAGTGTATCGTCGTATGATGTCGTCAGTCGATAAAATTCAGCGTAATCACTACGTTGTCGATACCTCACAAGACATTAATCCAGTGATTGAGAAAATCGTGAGAGAGGTCAAGCGCGCGTAAAGTGGTTTCAAGATTTTCAGTGTTTATCTAGGGTTGAGAGCAGGCTGAAAGGAGACGGAAAGGTATGGACTACGGATACGGTGGGAAGATACTGCGGGTGGATTTATCAAAGGGCAAGATTACAGTGGATGAGCCTGAAGAAGCCTTCTATCGCCGTTATTTCGGTGGCAGTGGTTTTATCGGCTATTACCTACTCAAGGAGGTGGACCCCGGTGTGGACCCGCTTGGCCCGAAAAACAAGCTGGTCTTTGCAGGCGGACCACTTACTGGAGTGCCGGTAGCTGGTAGTGGTAGAAACAGCGTCGGTGCCAAATCGCCACTCAACGGTGGCTTCGGCCAGGCGGAAGTAGGCGGGTTCTGGGGGAGTGAGCTCGGTCATACAGGGTATGATGCTATCATCATTGAGGGCAAAGCCGAGCATCCGGTGTACCTCTGGATTGAGGACGAAAAGGCGGAGATAAAAGATGCCCATCACCTCTGGGGAAAACCTACCCTGGAAGTGCAGAAGCTAATTCAGAAAGAGCTGGGTGGTACCGCTATTCGGGTTGCTCAGATAGGACCAGCCGGAGAAAACCAAGTCCGCTATGCCTGCATAGTTAACGATATCAACCACGCTGCCGGTCGTACTGGCATGGGGGCGGTGATGGGTTCCAAAAACCTCAGGGCAATCGCTGTCCGGGGTCATGGTAAAGTACCGCTGGCCGATGAGAAAGCCGTAAATTCCCTGGCCAGGTGGCTGCGGGACGATTGTAAGGAAAACCGTGGTGCCGTTGGTATGAGCCAGAACGGTACGGCTGGAGGAGTGGCGGGCTTCAATATGATGGGTACCCTGCCGACGCGGAATTTCCAGCAAGGCACCTTTGAAGGTGCGGAGAAGCTCTCGGCGGCAACTATCAATGATACCATTCTGGTGAAGCGTGGGGGTTGCTATGCCTGTCCGATTCGTTGCAAGCCGCATGTCGCCGTGAAAGGTGCTTATCAGGTAGACGCCAACTATGGCGGACCGGAGTACGAGACCCTGGGAGCATTGGGCTCGAGCTGTGGCATTGACAATCTGGAAGCAGTTGCCCGGAGCAATCAGCAGTGCGGTGCCTACGGGCTAGATACGATATCCACGGGAGTAACCATTGCCTTCGCTATGGAGTGCTTTGAGAAGGGCATTTTGACGGAGAAAGATACCGGTGGTCTGAAACTAAACTTCGGGAATGCCGATGCCATGCTTGAACTCATTGAGCAGATTGCTCACCGCGAGGGCTTCGGCAAGGTGCTGGCAGAGGGCAGCGCCAGAGCGGCCAGGACAATCGGTAAAGGCGCTGAGGAATTCGCCAACCATGTCAAGGGGCAGGAGGTGCCGATGCATGACCCGAGGAACAGGCATGGGCTGGGTCTGGGTTATGCCATCTCACCTACCGGTGCCGACCACTGCCACAACATGTATGACGTTGCTTACGAAAGGCGCATCGGTCGCAACCCTAGTGCTATGGGTATCCTGGAGACAATGCCCGGTCAGGAGCTGAGCCCTAGGAAGGTACGCCTGCAGCTTTACCATAGCCTCTGGCAGCATACCTTGAACTGCCTGGTGTTCTGTCAGTTCGTTCCGATGACGTCCGATAAGATGGTCGACCTGGTTAGCGGCATCACCGGCTGGAACACCAACCTGTGGGAGATGATGAAGGTCGGTGAGCGGGTTGTCACCATGGGCAGGGCCTTTAACGTCAGGGAAGGCACTACTAGGACGGATGACTTTCTGCCGAAGCGTTTCCTTACCCCCTTCGACTCCGGTCCCCTCGAAGGTGCCGCCATTAAGGAGGCGGAACTGGCCCAGGCCGTGGAGACCTACTATGGTATGGCAGGCTGGGACAGTGAAGGTAGACCCACCCTGGCCAAGCTGGAGGAATTGGATATCGGCTGGGTAGCTGAAACAATGAGTTAAGAGGAGACTGAGTTGGAGATAGCTGTCACTGTCGGAGACATCAGCCAGTTCGAGGCCGATGCAATCATTGTTACCCTGTTTGAGGGTGCAGAATATCTGAGTGGTGAACTGGCCGCGATTGATGTTGCCCTGGACGGTAGCATCTCTCGGTTGGTGACTCAGGGTGAAATTAAGGGTAAGCTCGGTGAGAATACCCTCATATACGCTTTGGCTAAGCTTCCGGCTGCCAGGGTGGTGGTTGCTGGTCTGGGTAAGGAGACAGAGCTGACGCAGGACAAGGTCCGGGGTGTTGTTGCTGGAACATGCCGGATGCTGCGCGACAAGAACGTCAAGAGCATTGCTACGGTTGCCCAGGGTGCTGGGGCTAACGGGATAACCTATGAGACCATTGCTCAGGCAATCGTCGAGGGTGCCATCCTTGGCCTTTATACCTTTCGCCGTCATATCACTAAGGAGCCGGAACATGGTGAGGTTGAGCAGCTCACCATCGTTGAGGCTGACCAGTCCAATATAACAGCGCTGGAGGAGGGCCTTCGTAAGGGGGAGGTTCTGGCCGGGGCGACTATACTGGCACGCGACATGGTCAACGAGCCGTCCAATTATATGACACCGACCGACATGGTACGGGAAGCCTCTAAAGTGGCCGAAGACTATGGACTTGCGGTTGAGGTTTTGGAAAAGGAGCAGATGGAGGAGTTGGGGATGGGGGCCTTGCTCGGTGTCGCCCAAGGAAGCCACCAGCCACCCAAGTTCATCATTCTCCGATACAAGGGCCGTGATGCTGAAGAAATTGACATAACTCTGGTAGGCAAGGCAATTACGTTCGATTCCGGAGGGATTTCGCTGAAACCATCGGCCAATATGGGTGATATGAAGGGTGATATGAGCGGTGGTGCTGCTGTCATCGCGACGATGGCGGCTATCGCCCAGCTCAAACCAGCAATCAATGTCATGGCAGTCATTCCTGCCACGGAGAACCTGCCCGGTGGTAATGCTCTCAAACCGGCTGATATTCTGACTTCGATGGAGGGCAAGACCATCGAGATTATCTCCACCGATGCTGAGGGGCGCCTTATTCTGGCTGACGCTCTGGGGTACGCCCGAAAGCACGGCACCAAGCGTATTGTCGATGTTGCCACTCTGACTGGTGCCTGTGTGGTTGCTCTGGGTACCGTTACCACCGGCGTCTTTGGCAATCATCAAGAGTTGGTGGGCCAGGTAATTGCCGCAGGAGCTGAAGCTGGTGAGAAGATGTGGCAGATGCCGATATTCGATGAATATAAGGAGCAGAACAAGAGCACGGTCGCTGATATTAAAAATACCGGTGGTCGTAATGCGGGGGCCATTACTGCAGCGTTGTTTGTCGGAGAGTTTGCCGGTGATACTCCCTGGGTCCACCTCGATATCGCCGGTACCAACATGATTGATAAAACGCGAAAATATGAGGTTAAAGGGGCCACCGGAGTGCCAGTGCGCACTTTGGTTAACCTTGTTGTTTCTCTTGCCGGAAAATAAAGGTCTGGAGAAGGAGGCTCAGAAGAATGAAAATCAAATGGTTGGGGCACGCATCTTTCCTGATTACGTTGGACAACGGGACACGCATCATCACTGACCCTTATATAGTTGGCAGTGGCTTACGATATGGTGAGATAAAAGAGGCAGCGGATGTTGTCACCGTAAGCCATGACCACTTTGACCACAATAACGTCGCCTCAGTTGGTGGTAACCCTCAGGTAGTTAAGGGGCCGGGAGAGGCCAAGGGAATCAAGTTTGAAGGAGTACCTACCTACCACGATACCAGTGGCGGTAGCGAGCGGGGTAACAACACCATCTTCTGCATGGACATTGACGGGGTCAGGGTCTGCCATCTCGGCGATCTGGGCCATCCATTAAGCGACCAGCAGGTGGCTGATATCGGGAAGGTAGATGTATTGCTCATCCCTGTGGGAGGCTTCTTTACCATCGATGCCAAGGTTGCTTCCGAGGTATGTGATAAGCTGAATCCCAGGGTTATTGTACCGATGCATTATAAAAATGAGAAGTGTGAATTCCCGATTTCTGGCGTCGATGATTTTCTTGAAGGCAAGGGAAGCGTGCGTAAGCTGGATTCCAGCGAGGCTGAGTTTAAGGCTGGAGAACTTCCTGCTGAAACCGAGATTATTGTTCTCAAACCGATGCTCTAGCGATTGGTTTCCGTATTCATAGAGGAGGTAGGGCTTGATACTGGAGGCCTCGGATTTTATCTTTAGGGCACCGCCGGCGGTGTCGCGGGCACGACGTGTTTTGATTAAGCCCAGTGCATCTTATCTGGTGCCGTATCCGGTCAGCACCAGCCGTGATATTCTATCGGTCATCATCGATGGTATCAGGCGGGTGACCGATGCCGACATTGTTCTGCTGGAGGGTGCCCCCGGCGGAGCGCCGGTCTACCCGGTGTACCAGGCCCTGGGCTATAACTTCCCACGGGTGCTGATGCTGGATGTGAAGGACTGTATCTGGGTGGAGGTGGACAACCCTCTACCTAAGCCTCTCGCGGTACCTACCTTCTGGGTGCCGAATGTTATCCTGTCCAGTGACTACCTGATTAGCGTGGCCCCGCTGAAGGTAGTAAATGGGAAGGGTACCCTCAGTATATGGAATCTGTTGTCATTACTACCAAGCCAAAAGTATGGTGGTGATACCCCTGGGGATTGGGCAGCCTTTCTGGAACTGGGAATGGACCGGGTGGTCACGGATCTCTATTTTACTCTGCCTTTTGACCTGGGAATAATAGAAGCCCGAGAGAAGCTAATCAGCTTTGATGACTCTGCCGACGAGGTGGAAGAATGCGGAAAAGTATTCATTGGTGATCCTTATCAGGTAGACCGTGAGGCTTCAGAAATACTGGGCCTGAGGACAGAGTATCTTGACTATATCAAGATGGCCGAGGTTGGTTTTGACATATAAGACTTCATGAGTGGGAGCGAGAAGACCTGTGTATACAGAAGAAGATACCGAAGAAGTAGGTACTGAACAAGAAGAGCTATGCTGGTCCATTGATATGGACTGGTTTGAGGCAAATGAACGCTCGCTGGTTGCCCTGGTCAGAGGTAGTCTCTGTTCCAAGTGTCGCAAGCGGCTGGATTCTGAGGGAAAGTTGACCTCTCTGGATGACCTCCTGACTGCTATCAGGGACTGCTGCTCTACGGAACCGGCCTATATTAGTGGCGAGCTGCCAATCATGGAAAGCGTCTTCCGCCTTTTCTTGGCTAATGGTAATCAGCCTCTTGACCTTATTGAGATGGGGAGGCAACTCAGCGAACGGCGTGGTGTCGATACCTACCGTACCTCGGTTGAGATATTGTCCCGCCTTCTCAAGAACGACAGGTATTACGGAATAAGACCAGCGGTCAAGTCCTAGCTCATTACGGTAATGCCTGTGCTGGATGGCTATCCTGTAATTCGAACAGACTGAAGGTAGTCTATCTGGAATAGTATTTTACGCTGAACCCTTCATATTCTCCGGTATACTCTGACCACTCGGTCACTACTCTTTCCACCCTGGCTGCTGGTGGCCCACTTTCAAGGTGGCTAATTAGTCTTTTCAGTTGCTCCCTCTCTCCTTCAGCCCGTACCTCAACGGTTCCGTCCGCAAGATTCCGGGCGTAGCCGGTCAAACCCAGCCCGGAGGCTCTTCTTGCGGCAAAGGCGCGAAAATAGACCCCCTGAACACGACCGTGTACGATTGCATGCACTGCGGCGGGGTCATCCATTGCTTTACCTCACGATGAGATAAGGGGGAGCGGGGCATAGTCTTTGTCCAGCCGTCTGATACCATAGTGCCGGGCGAGGCGAATTGCTTCGCGGAACTCCTGTGCGCTCACCGCCCGGGAAATCGGTGGTATATTGTAGGCCTGATATTGAGGACGATACTGTGCCATGATGTTGAGGTAGGTATTGGGGGAGACCTCCCGCGAGAGGAAACGTACCGTCTTCTCTGTGCCAGCCAATCCGTTAGGCAAAACCAGATGGCGGACAAGCAGACCGCGCTGGGCGATGCCCTGTTCGTCTATCTGGAGGTCGCCTACCTGGTGGTGCATCTCTTTTACGGCCGCCCGGTTCACCTTCGGGTAGTCCTTCACGCCAGATAGCTGCTCACCGCTGTGGCTGTCGGAGTACTTCATATCTGGCATATAGATATCTACTATGTCGTCCAGTAGCTTCAGAGTATCCTGGGAATCATAGCCACCGGTGTTGTATACCAGAGGCAGGTTAAGCCCCTGACTGGCTGCCAGGTCCAAGGCATCTAGGATGTGGGGGACTACGTGGGTAGGGGATACCAAGTTTATGTTGTGGCAACCCCTTTCCTGTAACGAGAGCATTATCTTGGCGAGTGTATCGCTACTTACAGGACTTCCTTCACCGAGCTGACTTATCGTGTAGTTCTGGCAGAAGACACAATGAAGGTTGCAGTAGGTGAAGAATATTGTCCCGGAGCCATGTCTGCCTACCAGTGGGGACTCTTCCCTGAAGTGTGGTCCGTAGCTGGAAACGACGACCTGCCTGGTTACGTGGCACTGACCGCTCTCACCAGCCAGTCGGTTGGCCCCACAGCTGCGGGGACACAAACAGCAGGCCTCAAGCATTGCCCGGGCCTGCTCAACCCGGGTTTTCAGTTCCCCGGTCTGACGCATCCGCTGATAGATTGCCACCTGAGCTATTCTTCCTCCTCCCTCTCCTCCTCCGGCTCTCTCCTTTCCTTCCTCTTCCTGATTACTTCCACGGGCATTGGTGGTGGCACGCTCGAGACTGACAACGTCTTCTTGGTGCTCTTCTTTGGCTTCTTTGGTTCCCGGTGGCGGTAATCGCGTCTACCCATGATGCTCCTCCGTTGATACCGGTGGACTGCGGCTGCAATCGAAGTTTAGCAAACTGGCGCTAATGTGTAAAGTCGTCTCGAAGTTGTTTCAATATCGCCTGTGCGGCTACTGTTTCGGCGGTCTTCTTGCTCCTGCCGGAGCCTCTGCCCAGTACGGTGTCACCCAGCCTTACCTCTACGGTAAACATTCTGTCATGGTCCGGTCCGGTGGCCTCGACAAGGTGATAGGTGGGTCTCTGTTGCTGCCGGGCCTGGAGTAGCTCCTGGAGTTCTGATTTATAGTTAGTATCAGTGCGCCGAGTAACTGCCTCCGTCAGTTCAGCATCAAGCAGTCTCCGGATGAAGACGGCGGTCGTTTCCAGCCCCTGGTCGAGGTAGATAGCGCCGATTAAGGCCTCTAATGTGCCTGCCAGATTAGCTGGTTTGTCTCGACCACCGGTGGCATCCTCTCCTTTGCCCAGGTAAAGGTAGTTACCCAGGTCGATGCCCTTAGCTACGCGTGCCAGTGTATCCCTCCGCACCAGCACCGCCCGTAGCTTCGTCATATCACCTTCACTGAACCGGGGAAAATCGTGGTAGAGCTTGGCGGCTACCACCAAGTCAAGAACGGCATCCCCGAGAAACTCCAACCGCTCATTAGGGACGGGGGCAAGAGTAGGGTTCTCGTTTGAAAAAGAGCCATGAATCAATGCCTGCCGTAGCAGTGACGGGTCGTTGAAATGGATACCCAACACCTTCTGAACGTCAGTCAACTCGTTCATGATATTGCTTCCTCTTCAGGTATTCAGTGGATATGCCCAGCTTAATCAGTCGGTGGTGACATGTCAAATGGTTTCGGGTGGAGGGCCAGAGCTGAAAATTGCCCATGACATAATCCTGTGCTATAATGTCGAGGAACGCTGGGGAATCGTCTAGCGGTAGGACACATGACTCTGGATCATGTAGGCCAGGTTCGAATCCTGGTTCCCCAGCCATTCATTTAGGTAATATCAGAACCACCTCTCCGGCATCGCCCTCGTCTCCGACAGCAGCGGGGATCTGGTGAATGAGATTAGCTCTACTATCCCTACTAGTGTCCTGCTACAGCAGTATTATTGACAGGCCACAGCATATAGTATATTCTCCAAAAAGTCAGTTTATTAACGTGCTATACTATATGTCGTAGGGTTCAATTAAAGAGTAAAACAGGAGGTATCACGATGGTAGCAGCAACTGTCTATGAAGAAAGGCCGTGGCTGAAATTCTACCGTGAAGGGGTTCCGTCCGACGTCGATGTTCCGGAAGAATCCGTGGTGGATGCATTTGACAAGGCTACGGATAAATGGCAAAACAAAACAGCGCTGGTTTTTTACGGTAGTAAGATTAGCTATCGGCAGTTGAGAGACCAGGTGGACAGATTCGCCACTACTCTGGCTGACCTTGGAATCAAGAAAGGCGACAAGGTCGCTCTCCTCCTGCTCAATTCTCCCCAGTTCATCATTGCCTACTTCGGGGCACTCAAGGCAGGGGCAACCCTGACCCCCATCAGCCCAGTTTATGTCTCACTGGAAATCAAGCACCAGATAGAAGACAGTGGTGCTAGGATCCTGATCTGCCAGGATATCCTCTATGACCATGTTGAAAAGGCCAATGTAGAACTGGATGCAGTAATACTAACAGACATCACCGAATATCTGCCTCGTCTAAAGAGAATCTTGGGGAAGAGCATGCTCCGTGCCGTTTACCAGAGAATGTCGGCACCACCGGTTGAGATTTTCGAACGCGAAGGCTTTTACAAATTCCAGGAACTACTGAAGAAGTACCCGCCTAATCCACCGACTATTGAGTTTGATATCAATAATGACTTGGTGACGCTTCCCTATACCGGCGGCACCACTGGACTGCCCAAGGGCGCCATGATAACCCATAAGAACATCGTGGCAGCAGAACATCTGGGGAATATATTTTCCGGGGATATCTTTGAGCCCGGCAAGGAAGTCGTCATGGCATACCTACCCTTTTACCACATCTACGGACAGTCCGTTGTCATGCTGGGTGGTATCTCTCAAGGCTATACCCTGGTTATTTTCACCACGCCGGACCTGGATGACATCCTGAACTCGATTGAGAGCGAGAAGGCAACCCTTTTTTACAGTGTTCCCTCTCTATATGAAGCCCTCCGCGACTATGCTCGGACCGACCGTGTTAACTGGAAGCGTGTCAAGCTCCTGGTCTCCGGGGCGGATGCCCTCCTCGAAGATACTGCTCGGGGATGGGAGAAGCGGACCAATACCAAAATTCACGAGGGCTGGGGGATGACCGAGACCAGCTCGGTTGGTATGCTCAGCCCCTATGGACGGCCAAAGGTCGGTTCTTTCGGCACACCCCTGCCCAATACCATGGCTGCCATAGCAGACCCTGATGGTACTGATTTCCTGCCGGTCGGTGAGATAGGTGAGTTGCTGGTTAGGGGACCTCAGGTGATGAAGGGGTACTGGAAGCGACCAGAAGAAACGGCGAAAGTGCTGGTGGAAATAAATGGTCAGACCTGGCTCCGGACAAGCGACCTTGCCAGTATGGATGAGGAAGGCTATTTCTACTTCTACGACAGGAAGCGGGATATGATAAAATACAAGGGTCTGGCGGTATTTGCCCGGGAGGTGGAGGAGGTACTGACCAGCCATCCCCAGATTAAGGAGGCTGGGGTAATCGGTGTTCCCGATGCTGATGTTGGCGAGAATGTCAAGGCTATAGTCGTTCTCGAGACTGAGGCTAGGGGGAAGTTGATGGAAGGAGAGGTCATCAAGTACTGCGAGGAAAGACTAGCACACTACAAGTGCCCCAAGATAGTTGAGTTCCGAGGTGAAGTCCCCAAGACCGATGTTGGTAAAGTGTCGCGGCGAGAGTTGAGAGAGAGCGAGGAGATATAGGATGGCAGAGTTCTTTGAATTAGAAAACCTGACCAAACGATTCGGTGGTCTGGTTGCCGTTGATTCAGTAAGTTTCCAGGTTAATCGCGATGAGATTGTTGGTCTCATTGGTCCTAATGGTGCTGGCAAGACTACCCTGGTACGCTGCATTCTCGGCATACTCAGGGCTGATAGCGGGAAGGTCAGATTTAAGGGGCATGACATCACCGGGCACCGTCCTTGGGATGTTGTCAACCGGGGAATAGCCGGTACCTTCCAGGTGGTCAAGCCGTTTCGCCGCCTGCCGATTATCGCCAATGTCATGGTAGGCTGTCTCGCACCACGGGTAAAGAAGCGGGGAGAGTGGGTTAAGAGGATCGAGATTAAAGCCCGGGATGCCCTGGAGTTTGTCGGCATCGCTGATCTTGCCCTGGAGCCAGCATCCATCTTGTCCCACGGTGACCTTAAGAGACTTGAGGTGGCGCGGGCAATCGCCACTGACCCCGAGCTATTGGTGCTCGATGAGCCCTTCGGGGGACTGAATCCAGCGGAGACAGAGCTCATGGCGAAGTCAATACGAAGGTTGCATAAAGGTGGACGGTTCGGTCGATTGCATAGCGAGGGCCCCGCAATGCTTATCATCGAGCACAAGCTCAGCGAACTGATGAAAATCGTCGACCGAGTGGTTGTTATCAATTTCGGAGAGGTTATTGCCCAGGGTACTCCCGAGGAAATATCCCGCAACCAGACAGTAATTGAGGCTTACACCGGCAAGGAGGTGCTCATTGCTTGAAGCGAACGGCGTTACTGTCCGCTATGACACGGCGACGGTGCTTGATGATGCCAGTCTCAGGGTTGAAAAGGGTGAACTGGTAGGGTTGGTTGGTCCCAATGGTGCCGGTAAGTCCACGTTGCTCAGGGCAATAGCCGGGCTTGTTCGATGGGAGAGGGAGGTGCTAAGGGGGACTAGACAGGCAGATATTACCTTTGAAGGAGAAATCACTTTCGAGGATGAGCGGATAGATGGGCTATCGGCGTCCGACATTGCCCGGAGGGGTCTGGTCCTCTGCCCGGAACGGGGTAGGCCGTTTGTTGAGATGACCGTCAGAGATAATCTGCTAGCCGGTGCCTACCTCTGTAAAGACAATAAAGAGGTCGAGAGGAATCTGACTAGGGTTCATGAGCTATTTCCCAGATTGAAAGAGAGGGAAAAGCAGATATCGGGGACGCTCTCCGGTGGTGAACGTCAGATGCTCTGTATCGGTCGGGCAATGATGCGCCAGCCCAAGATGCTGCTGGTAGACGAACCTTCTAGCGGACTGGCTCCCCGGTTAAAAGAGGACCTTTTCAAGCGCGTTGAAGAAATCTATCACGAGCTTGGAGTCACTATCCTGCTTGCAGAACAGGATGTCAGCTTTGCCTTTGAACTGGCGGTGAGAAGCTACGTTATGTCCCGAGGGCACCTGATTGCTCATGGAACTGCTCAGGAGCTCCTCAGTGACGAGACCATCAGGAAGACGTATCTGGGGCTCTAGTCTCCCGCGTGTTCGTACAGGTAGGTATTACAGGCCCGGCAGGTCTTCCGGAATGCCATATTGGATAGTTTGCAGCGTGGGCATTCTCTCTCTATCTTATCACGTACCCAAACCGCAATACCCTCTGGCATGAAGAGGAGCATAATGACCACAATACCAGCGAATATCAGGTACCGCACTTCGGGAGCGGCTCGCAGGAACTCCATTAGAGGAAAGAGTATATATACCCCGACAACGGGTCCGTAGATGCTGGTGATACCACCAAAGACCGTCCAGATTATGACCTGAAACGACAAGACGAGCTCCAGGTTGGAGGGGCCAGCAATTCTCATGAAGTGGGCGTGGAAGGCACCGGCAATCCCAGCGAAGAAACCGGCCACAGCAAAGGCAAGCAGTTTGTATCTTATGGTGTTGATGCCGCTGGCACGGGCTGCAATCTCGTCCTCGCGGATAGCGTGAAACACAATTCCCGTCCTGATGATACTACTACCGGCGTCGGTCAGTTTCCACATTATCATCACCGAGACAATCATCACGGCTACGGAGATGTAATAATCAGTCGTCCTTGAATCAGAAATCCGATCCAGTCCGGAGATACCGAGTTCACCGCCGGTGAAATCAGTAAAAGCAAAAATGATGCCAAGTAGAATTAGAGGAAAGGCGAGCGTGACCAGGGCAAGGTATGGTCCTCGCAATCTGAGCGCCGGCAGACAGACAATCAGCCCGGCAATTACCCCTGCTAGTGCCCCGATTGGTATCGTTGCCCAGGGCTGCCAGCCGAGGTGAATGTTCAACAGAGCCGTCGTATATGCAGCCACTCCGAAGAAGAGGGCGTGACCGAAGTTTAACTGACCGGTGTAGCCGGAGAGCAGGTCCCAGCTGACAGCAAAGATGACATACATGTTGGCAAAGATGAAGATGCGAAGATAGTAGCTACCAGAAGAACCCTGGAGGAAGAGGGGAATGAAAAAAAGTACTACGAAGAAAATAAGGGCTAATAGTCTGCCGGGAATTGCCAGCACATCACCCTGAAAATCTCTTAATAAGCGTCTGAGCAACTATAACCTCTCCTCTTCAAAAGCCACACCGAATAGACCCTCCGGTCTAATAAGGAGTATTAATACCATTACCAGCAGGGCAAATGCTCCTTTCAAAAAAGCGCCGCCAGGCAGAAGGAACACCACCAGTACCTCAATGAAACCAATGATAAAAGCCCCAATAAAGCTGCCTTTAACACTACCCAGCCCACCGAGGACAACGATTGCCATAATCATTACCAGCGGCGAAGTCCACATTGTTGGTACCAGCGTTAGTGTTGGCGTTACCACTGCACCGGCTATAGCTGCCAGTGCCGCAGCCAAAGCCATGGTTATCAGCAGTATCCGACGCACGTTTATTCCCATCAGGTTTGCGATCTCACTATCCTGAGCTGTTGCCCTGATGGCAACACCAAGCCGGGTTTTTGAAAGCAGTGCCCACACACATACAAGGACAGCCAGGGCGATGCCGAATGTCAGTAGATTTTGATAGGATACCTTCACACCGATAATCGTCCAGTAGCCTGAGACAAAGCTTGGGGTTCCAAGAGGTTCGCTGCTAAAGGCCATAATCATGAATTCTTGAAAGATCATTGCCATGGCCAGGGTTATCAGCATCACGGTCACATGGTGCTCTCGCACGCGGTCTATAAATAGTCGGTAAGTGAGGATACCGATTACGGTTGTTGCCAGTAGAGAAAGAACGACTGCAGCCGCGAGCGGCATTTCGAGTTCCTTGGCGAAGTAATAGATGCCATAAGCTGCCAGCATGTAAAAACAGGTGTGGGCCAGATTTATCATTCGGGCTACACCAAATATGAGAGAAAAGCCCACGGCAAGCAGGGCATATGTCCCGCCTTTTATTAGCCCCTGGATAATGATGCCTTCAACCATAGCCTATGGCAACTACGCTTCCCTTACAATATAAATATCTATCTTATTTCTCGCCGGGGACCCAGACGACAACCGCCTCTCAAGGTCCCCAGCAAGAGCTTCTGTATAAAACCTACCTATATTGGAGAACTGATTAATCTTGGGTATAATATGCGATTACCCGATCGGGTATCTGCCACATGACGACACCCTCGTAGGTAACACCTTCCCATTCACCAACACCTAGATTTGGCCAGACCGCCTTCATTTCACCGTCCTGCCACTGGGTAGCGATACCGGTCGTATAGCCTGGGCCATAGGTTACATCGTGCGGGGTTGTCGTGTCTGTTCCCATGAAGACAATCCTACCACCAGCGCCTATGTAGTCTATCCCCTCGAGTTCCTCAACAATCGTGTCGGCATCCAGCGTACCGGTGCTCTCAATGACCTCTTTCAGCAGGTAGATGGCATCATAGGTACCGGCATTATAGGTCGGCGTCTCATCGAACCTCTCGATGAACTCCTCAACAAAGGCCGCTGTTTTGCTGGTCAGTGCAATACCCTCGGCGTATGTGTTCAGGGTAGTCTCGTAGTTGCCGTAGCCCTCCGTCGCATCCCAGAAGCCATCCTTCTGTGCCTCGACGTTGATACCAACCGAAGCGGCTGGTATCTCTAGTTCACCAAGCTGCCTGGCATAGGGGATACCTACCGGGCCTGACAGAATGGTTAGAATCAGGTGAGCACCGGAGTCCTCGATAGCCGTCAATTCGGCATTCAGGTCGGTGGCTGTGGCTGAAGGCCTCCAGGTGCCAACTACCTCCATGCCGAGCATCGCCGGAACATATGCCTGATAGGCGGCCACCATAGCGTCAGCCCATTCCGCCTGTTCAGCCAGTATAGCAACCTGCAGTGGTCCTTCCAAACCGAGTCCCTGCTGCATGATGCCTCCGGCCATGCCCAGGGTCATCAGCGAGTTGCTTACCAGTTTGGTACTGTTGAATGGGGTTACCCGGAACCAGTACTTGTAGCGGTCATAATCGTCAACTGCAAGCTGGCAGAGTGATTCGGTGGCAGCACCACAACCGAGGAATATTGTATCGTAGTCCATGGCAGCTTCTATCATGGGAAATACTGATTCTGTCCTGAAGCCACCAACCACAAACTGGGCGCCGTCTACCGTTATTAGCTTCTCCATAGCAGCGGCGGCATCGGTTGGGCTCGTCATCTCGTTCGAGTCCGCCTTAATAAGCTCAATCGTGTACATCTCCCCGTCTACGTCAATACCACCGGCGTCATTAATCTCCTCTGCTGCCATAGTAGCCCCGTACCAGTGGTGTTCACCCTGGACATACTGCATTGGCCCGATGACGCCAATCTTGATAACGTTGTCTTCTTCTTCACCACCACAACTAGGGACAATGAGCAAGACCAGCAGAGAGCACACGACTAATAAGGGAATCAACTTCTTCAACATTATGACCTCCTTTGCACAGTTGATAGTAATACTCTACCTATCCAAGACCTGCCACCCATCATCACCTGCTCTCGGAACCCATTCTCTACAAAGGCAAGCACCTCCTTCTATGTGTTTCATGTTTTATTCAATATTGTGCCATTTTTTGCCGACTAAACGAGTGAGTAACTCTGGTTTCAAAAACTCCCTCGGACGTATAAGGCGATAACTATTATTAAGGAATCGCTTGTCTTTCTATGCTGATTGTTGACTCTTGTATTGTATATTCTTGCCGCTATTCTTTGGCAAACAATTTCTAGAGGAAATATACTCCTAAGATGCTGCTGTGTCAAGAGCTTGTAAGCGTCAGTTCTCTTACATCATCGGGTACACAGTTTACGCTTCTCCTATTCTCAAGATTAAAGAACAGGGCAGGTCGTAAGAATTTTCGACATCTGTCTCGAGTGTTCAGCCAAGGTCATTAAAATACCCATTCCCATTATGGTTTCGCCTGAGCCATAACAGGTGACGGTTTAGATAGATAAAAGACTGTTGGCCACCAGCCCGATACTCGGAACAACAAGCTCGAAATGATGATTATAGTGAACTAAGTCGTGCTTGTTACGGTATCACCACTGCCACTCTTTTCAGTCCCTGAGCGTCGCCGCCTTCTCTTCCAGCCCAAAGCCCCTAGAAAATCGCCAATGGCGATATTATCATGGGTATCGCTGCGAAGAGACATGTCGGGGTTTATTCTGTACCTTGTTCCCCGGCCGACCTTCCGCTTGCTGATGTATCCGGCTTCGTCTAAGTCAGCAATTATCTTGCGTATCGCCCTTTCGGTGATGCCGATGTCTATAGAGATTTCTCGTGCTGTTATGCTCGGATGCTTTGCCAGGTAGCTGAGAACGAGGGCATGATTCGTCAGGAATGTCCACTCCGACATGGTAAAGCACCTCCCACCTTAATAATATCTAAAAATCTCTCAAAATAGCCTGATAGTACTATTGACAGGAAGATTAAACCATGTTATTTTATTCATGTATACGCTATCAGGATATAAAGGACATGATTAATATTTCGTGCATTAAGCTACTGTCTTTATACCATAAATTGGGTATTAAATGCAAGCTGGCATGTCTGTCAGTTTATTGAGTAAGTTCGGTTAGGGTAATTATTTAGTGGTATCTGCCTTGAGGAAATTACGCTAATACCTCACATTGGTACACTTGGGGTTTGGCAAATGCTCTGGAAGCATGCCTTGGAGGTAGCCTGATGAATCTTCATATTGGACGTAATGGTCATTCCAGAAAGTTACCCAGGCCAATCCACGACTTCATGAGGCGAAGGTTTGGGGTGTTACCGGAATATCTGGAAAACCTGCGGTGCTTCGAGTTCGAGGGTGTGGTCAATGATGATAAGAAAGTGAAGCGTTACCGGATCTACAGTCCAACAAAAGCGCAGCAGCAGAAGATAGATATCACCGCTCTCTTTGACCTTGAGAGACACCCCGACATGTTGCTCTATGAAGGATATATCGACAAAGAAGGAAGGGCTTATGTAGCCGACCGACGGTCATTTCTGCAAAGTAAATAACAACACGCCCGACCCGAGGACAGAGGCCCAGTTATTACGGGGGGAAACGTTAATCCTTCTGTGACCCCTGTAGCAGGAACGGGAGAGTTAGCCAGGAATCTGGCATGACTCTTCCGTAATTTTTTCAGTGACAGAGAATAAAGATAATGGTAACCACCAATCCACGACAGGACATAATAAGAAAAACGCTGAAGACCAGTCTGCTGGACGGCGCTTCCCATTCAGCTATGCTCGGCTTGACTCAGAGCTATATCATACCATTCGCCCTGGCGCTCAAGGCTACCACTGCACAGGTCGGGCTGCTGTCTAGCATCCCGAGCCTGACCATGGCCCTCTCTCAGTTGTTCGCCCCTCGTTTAACGGAAAGGGCTGGTAGTCGTAAGCGCTTCATTCTGGCAGTGGTATTGATGCATGCCCTGATGTGGATACCCGTCCTGCTTGTGCCTTACCTGTTTCCGGGAGACAAGGTATGGTGGTTGATTGGATTTATGACACTCACTGCCGTCTTTGGCTCACTGGCCAATCCGGCCTGGGGCAGTATGATGGCGGACCTGGTTCCGGAAAACAGAAGAGGGAGATATTTTGGCCTCAGAGGTCGAATCTGCGACTTCGTGATGCTGATCGTCTCCTTCGCTGCCGGTGGCATTCTGCAATGGACCACCGGTAATCCGTTTCTTGGTTTCTCCGTCATCTTCGGTGGCGCTACCCTGTCCCGACTGTCCTCGTGGTATTTCCTCTCCAGAATGTATGAACCACCACTAAGCAAGACACAGACAAACAGAGGTGGTCTGCTGATTGCTATGAGGAAGATGAGGTCTTCAAACCTCGGCAGGTTTATAGTATTTGTATCTCTGGTAAACTTCGCTACCTGTCTGGCTGGCCCATTCTTTGCTGTCTACATGCTGCGTGATCTGAAATTTGACTATCTTACATATGTTGCGATTAATGCCACATCCACTATCACCGCGACTATTTTCTTGACCATCTGGGGCAGGCGAGCTGATAGGGCTGGTAACATTAAGGTCATAAAAGTTACCTCCTGTATCATTCCCCTATGTCCCTTAATCTGGCTGGTAAGTCGGGAGGTATACTACCTGATGCCCATACAGGTAGTGGCGGGGTTTGCCTGGTCTGGCTTCAACCTGGCCAGTGCCAATTTCCTGTACGATGCCTCTTCCCGGGAGAGCCGGACGCAGTCTATCGCCATATTCAACGCTACCAACGGAGTCGCTATGTGCCTGGGTGCCTTGGCTGGTGGGTATTTGGCACCACGGCTGCCAGATTTCAATGGCAGTAATCTCCTTACCCTTTTCCTGATATCAGGTTTGCTGAGAGGGCTGATAGTTTTCTCCCTGCTCCGTAAGATTTCAGAAGTACGGCGCGTACAGAGGGTGGGTACTTTCGAGCTTCTCTTAGGTAGGCCTGTCTTGCTCTGGGCCAGCCTGAAGAACAGGGTGGAATCAGTAATACCTCCTCTCCCACCTCAGTTGGAGGCTATGTTGACACCGTCACTAAAACCAGTAGTTGTACCCTGGGCATATCAATGTACTGAAGCGAGCCGGAGTCCTCCTTTCTTTGATGATAGCTGACCTCATAGAACCTCATAGAAATTGTAAGGAGGGTTGGCAATGACTCATAAGCAAAATAGCTGCCCGCGCTGTGGTGGCAATCTGTTTTTCGCCCGGGAGGAATATGACTGGTATCTGTACTGTCTGCAGTGTGGTCATATTATTGAGCTAGAGCGAGAAAACGAGTCTAGCCACCACGACAGCAAGGCCAGATGGGAGCCCCTGCCTTCACCGATATTGCAAAGAGGGAGAAGATAATGGCGACTGGAGTTGCCAATGAGACATCGGCAGCCTTGCGTGAGGTAGATTGGCTACTTAACACTTTGCCATGAATCTAGGAATTCAAGAACGAGGTCCCGCCCTTGTTCAACGCTCACACTATTGCTGTCAATCACACATTCAGCCGCAGGATTCTCTTCAAAAGGTGTATCAACTCCGATTACATCCCCCAGCCCTTCGAAATACTCTCCGGTTTGCTGACGTTTGATTGCCTTCTGGTACAGTTCTGCCATAACCAGACCTTGTGGGCGGTTGGTTTCGCGATGTACGGCCGTCTCGATAGTACAGCTAACGTATATCTCCGCAAAACGCTCCACCAGTCCCCGGGCATATTCCCGCATAGATAGTTCAGGTGCGGTTCCATCCATGATTACATTAGTACCCTGGCCGGCGATTCGCGCTGCTTCCTCTGCAAATAGTCTGTAGACCTGATTGCGCTCCTGACTGGTGTAGTTAGGCTCCGGCACGTAGACCCGACGTCGTTCATCCATAGAGAGATATTGGACCCTCTTGCCTCTGTCTTTCAGCGCGCCATATACAGCCTGTGCATAAGTGCTCTTTCCGGAGCCGGGCAATCCCACGAACCATATTACCCAGCCGGGGCTACCTGTCTCGTTCTTCATGGCCAGAATGCACGAATGAATAATCCAGATATTTATCTATGTTCCTGTAATCGAAACTCTCCTCGGAAAGCACGTTCTCCACAAACTGGAGCAGTCCCTGACGTACGTGAAGAGGATGGTCTGGATACCACTCTGGATTAGCGATGACCAGGCCACGAAAAACATAGAAGGGAGCGATGACCTCAAGTATCTCCGTATCACCCGTCCTCTCCAGGTACTCTTCCCAGAAGGACAGGTACATCTCTTTAAAGGCCCCGCTAAAATGGGGACTATGATAAAGTCCGTAAAGAAGGAAATTACAGCTCATCGTGGCGACATCATCCGCAGGTTCACCCCATTCACCCCGACTGCGGTCCAGTACCGAGAAGTCTTCATCCGGCCTGACCAGCACATTCCAGGGGTGGAAATCTCCGTGCGTGACAGAGAGGCGATGCGTGTACTTCTGCAGTTTCCAGCGCCAGTCAACTAATTCCTTCTCCAGTTTCTGGAATCTGTCCGGTGAGAAATACTCATACGGATGAGGGTAGGAATCAATCAGTCCCCAGATACATTCGGAATCACCGATAAGCTGACGCACACACCGTAAGTAGATATCCGGTTTATCAAACCTCTGAGAGTGCACCCTGGCCAGCCATCGTGAGAATTCCCGCACACGCTCCAGGTCGCTCGGGCGAAAGTCACCCCCGCGAATCCTTTCCAGGTCTACGGAGTACGGCTCACCAGCAGCCATCTCGTTGACGATGAAGAATTCCTTCGGTTTCTTCACCGGCACAAGTTGGCCATCCTCGTCGATGTACCCCAGTCCCAGCGGCCTGATGTGCTTTTCCATCCTGGCACTGGAATCGTACTCAAACATCATTATCGCTGCCCGGTCCCAGTAGAACTGGTGTCCGTACCTGTCCCCGCGCATCACCGAGAATACGGCCTGCTCCTCCTTACCATCTCTTTCGTAGTTTACTTTCAGCGACCTGCCGTAACCAAACTGCTTCATTGCTTGCTCATCGAGCGAGCCAATCTCCCCCACCCTTTTCAGTTTGATTACGCCCCCCAGGCTATCATGGAGGTATTGCTCCAGACTGCGGGCTTTCAGCTCTTCCATACCTGTGTCTCCTCATCCACTGGAATACCTGAGTCTATCATATAATGCGGGGTACACTATGGAGCCGTCTATTTTTCCCTTCCATGGCATTTCATCCAGTCCCCTGAATGGCTGCCAGAGAACCAATCTCCTTAAAGGTTCCTTTCTTTCTAATACTAGATGTCCCTTTTTCTCGCTATTTTGGGCTATCGGTTCTCAGGTATTGTCCTAGAGATATACCTCTTATCAATACACAGTATTAGGCTAGGCGTCTTTTTCGTAACATCTACCTCGTCTTGGCACCAGGGGACCTCACCAGAAGCAATGGATTGTTGCCCTCATGCAGGACCTTCTCAGCAACGCTGCCAAAAATCCAGCGGCCCACACCCGAACGTCCGTGGGTGGACATGGCTACCATATCAGCCCTGACCTCATCCGCAAACTCGATAATCTCTTCGGCGGCATCACCTGGCCTGACTTCAGCTCCCGGTTTCGCGCCCTTCTCTTTAAATTGCTTTCCAACACGTGTAAGGTAGTCTTCAGCGAATGCCTTATCGGATGCCAGCTGTTGCTCGGGGTATACGGTATATTCATAACCCTTGGCAGTGATGGTGTGGTAACCACCCGCTAGTGCCTGGAAGAGAATCACATCTGCTCCCAGACCAGAAGCCAGCCACGCCACGTGTGGAATTACAGCTTCACTTTCCGGGGAGCCGTCCAGAGGAACCAGAATCTTCTTTATAATTCCTTGTTCGGGTGCTGCAGGATGTTGTCCTATAGCCCTGATAAGCATAACTGGTTTCTCTGTACCTCTTAGTACTCTATCGGCAACACTTCCTAGGGCCCAGCGCATTACACCTGAGCGCCCGTGAGTTGCCACGACAACCAGACCGATTTCATCCCTTGCAGCGTAGTCTACGATTCCTTCAGCAGCCGCGTTGTATTTTATATCAGGTTGAACAGCAATCCCTTTTGCTTCTAGGCTATGGCTAACCTTCTCCAGATAGTCCTTGGCACCTGACCTCAAGGCAATTTCTTGCTCTACCGCATAGACTCCTCCCGTCGGTTCTGAGTACACGGGCAGAGTAACCACTCTGAGTAACTTAATACCGATGCCGAGCCTAACCGCCAGCTCTTCAGCATAGGGTAGTGCTACTTCCGCCAGTTCGGAACCATCCAAAGGGACAAGTATGTTCTTATCCATATTTTGACCTCCGAGTATATTTCCCATTTTTATCGATACCGTATGGCGTTAACCAGCTCGCACCAGAAACACAGGGTTGGACACACCGTGCAGGATCTTATTGGCTACGCTACCGAATACCCACCGACCAACTCCGGAGCGACCATGAGTGGACATGACGATAAGATTACAGGGATTTTGCTTAGTATAATCGATAATTTCATCGGCAGTGTTACCCATAAGAACCTCTATACTTATCTTCAGGCCGGTGTCCTCGAGACGCTTCTTCACTCTGGTCAAATACTCCTTGGATACATTCTTGCATTGCTCGATTGCCCAGTTGATGTATCTTGTCCCATCATCCTCCGGATATTCAACCGCAACAAAGGGGTATTCACATACCTTGAGCAGGACAATCTCCTCGAGCTCTGCACCACGTTGTCTGGCAAGCGTCTCGACATGGGGGAGTACCGCCTCGGCCAGCTCCGAACCGTCCAGCGGTACTATAATTATTCTGGGCAACCACCTTGTATCGGTGATTTCCTCAGTGCTGTCAACGCGAGCCAGAAATACCGGTACCCTTGAGGCGCGAAGGACCTTATCGGCCACACTACCCATAGCCCAGCGCAAAAGGCCCGAATAGCCGTGGGTGGTCATCAGAATGATGTCGGCCTTATTTTCATCGGCGTACCGAAGAATTTCTTCTGCAGGATAGCCAATTACCAGTTCGCCTCGTATCTCAACCGCTTTCACCTCCTTGCCTCCACCCAACTTTTCCTGGACATGCTTAATCTTCTGACCTGTAACCTCAGCGGCATGCTCAATATACATCCGACGCATGGGTGCATACTCTCGTAATATCGGCCGACAGACGTGTAGTAATACTACATCCAGATCAAGTCTACCGGCGAAGTCGGCCGCGTAGGTGATGGCAGACTCGGCTAATTTGGAGCCCTCAAGAGGAACAAGCATTCTCTTATACATGTCTCGCTTCCTGTCTAGTCTATCTAGTCTTTATCAGCAGTAGTGTCTTGACACGATGAAGCACGGCTTTGGCCAGCTTATAATCATCCAAAGTGGCCGGATTTGCTTAGTAATCCAGATTCCATTCTATTTCTTGTTATGCTCATAGTGTTATAGGTACTCTACCTTTAGTCGGCTCTTGATAACGGGGCATACGCTGAGTATACCTGTAACCTCTTACTGGCCGATGCTCACCTGGTGTGAGGATATATCTTCTGTAACCACATTGAAGACACACTATATCTTTCCCACGTGAATTAATGTCCAAATACAGGTCACCTTTACATCTGGGACATGCTTTCAGCCAGAACATGAACGCTCACCACCTTTCCTGTGTTAGTCTCACCTTGAACCAGGTTCTTAGTCGTTCGTCCAGCTGTCCTACCCACGCCTCAATTTTTATAACATCACCCCTGGCCAAAGCCGCTCTCTCTTCCAGGGTGAGGTTATACTCCCCGAGTACTTTGTGCGGGTTCTCTGCCAACCGCGCTAGAAACTTCTGGTCGTCAGCTGCCCTGGCCAGTATTTCCAGAATAGCTTCGCCTCCCGACAGGGCTCTCGAATTTTCTTCCGGTTGTTTATACATTAGTCAAGCACCTGGGCCATCAAGAAGCAGGACTATGTTGAGCATTTCTCCCACTAGATACAGACTAGCATCAGCGAGGAGAACGTTCATCCGCCAGCCGACTCATTCTGCTGAGTATACGTGGCTGATTCTGTGCTTAGGCAATGTGTGTAGCCTGCGGAAAATGATAAGATGGGAAGCTGTTTTTACATTGGAGCCAGGCTACCCATTTTGAATTGGTGTGCCGCTCATTGTAAAATGAAACAAATGGTATTCAAGCTTATAGAAGTGGGCAGCTGGTAGATGAGTAAGATAAAGGTAATTATTGCTGACGACCATGTTCTGTTTCGTGAAGGGACCCGCAATCTGATAGAGCAAGAACCTGACATGGAGGTCATCGGGGAAGCCAGTGATGGTGAGGAGGCGGTCAAGCTGGTCACTCAGCTCTCCCCCCACGTTGCCCTGATCGATATCGCCATGCCTAAAGTCAATGGCATCGAGGCGACGAAACAGGTTAAAGCAAGTTGTCCGGCAACCGCAATTCTTATCCTTACCGCCTATGATGATGACCAGTACGTGTTTACCTTGCTTGAGGCTGGAGCTGCTGGATATCTACTCAAGAACGTCAGCGGTAAAGAGCTTGCCAATGCCATTCGTGCCGTCCACGATGGTGAAGCCGTACTCCACCCGTCCATTGCACAAAAGGTCTTTAGCCGCATTGCTAATTTGAAACCAGCAACTGAGGTAGTACCTCAACCAAGTGACCTTAGCAAGCGGGAGATGGAGATACTGAGACTAGCGGCCACGGGTATGAATAACCAAGATATTGCCGACAAGCTCTATCTGAGCCGCCGAACAGTGCAGTCTCACCTAGCCAATATATTTCGGAAGATGAATGTGGGTTCCAGAACCGAAGCAACCATACAGGCCTTTGGAAGGGGCTGGCTTACCTCTGATGATATCACTTAGAAAGCGGCATGTGGGGGCCCTAGGTGAAGGTTGAAATCAAGCAGACCTTAAAAACACCCCATCTCTGGATCATACTCGTCATTATGGTTATTGGGGCAGTTATCTATTACGCTGACCATATTCCGGTACTCCAGGATATTGTTACAGACGCTCCGATACAGCTAGCACGCTATTCAACACATCGTATCCTGTCAATCATCCCGGTGGCATACGCAGCCTTCATCTTCCGGCTACGCGGCGGTGTTATTATCGCTACCGTGGTGAGTCTTGGACTCCTGCCCCGAGCCCTCTTTATCTCCACTCAAAGGCCAGAAGCAATAGCCGAAACAATCGCCTTTCTGGCCATGGGACTTCTCGTGAGCTGGTTGATTGACCGACAGCAGCGAGCAGTACACCGCCTGGAAGACGCGCAGCAGGAGCTAATACGGTCATTGGACACCGTTCGAGAGCAGCAACAACAACTGCAACTTACTGAGGAACGTTACCGGGGCCTATTTGAGAGCGCCGGCGAGGCAATATTTGTCTGCTCTACCACCGGAGAGATAATTTCCTTAAACAAGACATGTGAGCTACTTACCGGGCGTACCCAGGAAAGTCTGATGAATACCCCTATATACGGGCTCTTCTCGAATTTCGACACGGAGATAGTCAGGGAAATCCTCTCTGAAGGATTGGGAGGCCGTACCGTAAGCAGCACCGAAGAGCTTCGTCTGATCAAGAAGGATGGCGCTGAAGCATATGTTAGATTGGCTGTAAATCCCCTGCTCAGTGGTGACCAGATAGTTGGCCTCCAGGTAATAGCACTGGATGTGACTGAGGAAATACGCCTCCGCAAGAATATGGAGTACTACATCACCCAGGTGACCCGGGCACAGGAGGATGAGCGTTTACGCATCTCACGGGAACTCCACGATGAGACAGCCCAGATGCTGGCCGGTTTATCTCGTGACATTGCTTCGCTTTCGGCTGGCGAAAGCGAGCTACCGCAAGCTCTGGCAGAGCGTTTGCAAAAGTTACGTGTAGTAGCTGATTCTGCATTGGAAGAAGTACGTCGTTTTAGTCAGGACCTCAGGCCTTCGATACTGGATGATCTGGGATTGGTCCCAGCCTTGGAGTGGCTGCTGAGTGATCTGGAGGGACAGCACAGAATTACTACCACTATGAATATCAACGGAGAACAGCGCCGCCTTGCGCCGGAGAAGGAGCTGATTATTTTCCGAGTTGCGCAGGAAGTCATCAACAACGTCAGGAGACATTCCAACGCATCGGCGGTCAGCATGAGCATAGACATTGACGATGCAGCATTGACACTGATTATTAGTGATGATGGTCGTGGCTTCAATATCCCGCAGAGGACTAGTGAACTCGTTCAGTCTGGTAAACTGGGCATAGTAGGCATGAGGGAAAGGGCGCGCCTTGTTGAGGGTACACTGATTGTGCAGTCAGAGCCTGGCAAAGGCACCACTGTAATACTGAGAGTACCGAATTAGGGACTCATTTTGACAATAGAAGCTGCTGTAAACTCAGGACCTGTCAGGTAAAGTTCCCGTTATTGAACTTGAACCTTGTCTTGCCATGGCTTCCACTGGTATAATAGCCGTTAACTGGGAATTATTAAATCACTGATTTCCTGAGTAGCTCACGCAGCTTCGGGGCGGGGGCGGGTCGTAAAAGGTTGATAGGTGTCCTGAGTTGCGGGCTATTTTGATTTAGGAACTGGGTATTTGTGGCGCATTCGTCTAGCGGTTAGGACACCTCCCTCTCAAGGAGGAGATCACCGGTTCGAATCCGGTATGCGCTACCATACTTGACTTTTTATTGGGTACATTTCTATAATACGCAAGTTTGGAGGTCAGTGGTTAGCGCTGTAATATTGATGCCTGAGTAGCTCAGTTGGTTAGAGCAGCTGTCTTGTAAACAGCAGGTCGTGGGTTCGAATCCCTCCTCAGGCTGGGTGTGGTGTGTAGTGGTGATACGTGGAGGGGTGCCGGAGTGGTTAATCGGAGCAGACTGTAAATCTGTCGCCCTTAGGGCTACGCAGGTTCGAATCCTGCCCCCTCCACCAACTTGGACTGTAGTGTATAATTCTGTATAATAAATAGAACCGGCGCCCACATAGCTCAGTAGGAAGAGCATACCCTTGGTAAGGGTAAGGTCACCAGTTCGAATCTGGTTGTGGGCTTGGACAAAGAAGGGGGTCTTTAATGGCAAAACAGAAGTTTGAGAGGACTAAGCCGCATTGCAATGTAGGCACAATTGGTCACGTCGATCACGGCAAGACAACGCTCACTTCGGCAATAACGCTGGTGCTCTCCAAAGCCGGTGTTGGAGCTACTGGCTTCCGCTCCTTCGATAGCATCGATAATGCTCCGGAAGAGAAGGCCCGTGGGCTGACGATTGCGATTGCTCATATTGAGTATGAGACAGCTAAGCGGCATTATGCTCATATTGACTGTCCCGGGCATGCCGACTTCATCAAAAACATGATCACCGGTGCCGCTCAGATGGACGGGGCGATTCTGGTGGTCAGCGCCCCGGATGGTCCGATGCCCCAGACCCGTGAGCACATCCTGCTTGCGCGCCAGGTGGAAGTCCCACGCATTGTCGTCGCTCTTAACAAGGTAGACATGATGGACGATGAGGAGCTCTTAGAACTGGTAGAAATGGAGCTCCGGGAATTGCTCACTAAATATAACTTCCCTGGTGATGAGATACCGGTAGTAAGAGTGAGTGCCCTCAAGGCGTTGGAGTGTGGCTGTGGTAAGCCTGAGTGTGAATGGTGTGGGCCCATTTTGAAGCTGATGGACGAGGTGGATGAATACATTCCGACGCCCGTAAGACCTAAAGACCAACCCTTCTTAATGCAGGTAGAGGACGTGTTCAGCATCAAGGGTCGTGGTACCGTACCTACGGGGAGGGTTGAGAGGGGTGTTATCAAGGTTGGCCAGGAAGTCGAAATCGTCGGTCTGCATCACGAGCCACGTAAGGTGGTGGTAACCGGACTCGAGATGTTCCACAAAACGCTTGATGAAGCCGAGCCGGGTGATGCTATCGGGGCTCTCCTCAGGGGGGTTGAGCGTACCGATATCGAGCGGGGACAGGTACTGGCAGCGCCGGGTACTATCAAACCCCACACCTATGCTGAGGGGCAGGTATATGTCCTGAGCAAGGACGAAGGAGGGCGGCATACCCCCTTCTTTAACGGCTACCGGCCTCAGTTCTACATAAGGACCACGGATGTTACCGGCTCTATTGAGCTGCCAGAGGGTGCGGAGATGGTTATGCCCGGTGACAATGTGACTATGAAGATAAAACTCATTTACCCGGTGGCTCTGGAGACAGGATTACGTTTCGCGATTCGTGAGGGAGGTCGGACGGTAGGGGCTGGTACCTTTACCAAGATTCTCGAATAAAATGGCCAGAAAGACTGAGGCTAGAGTTATCATCCACCTTGCCTGTCCGGAGTGCAAGGAGAGGACATATACGACCACAAAGAACCGAAGGAATGATTCACAGCGGCTGGAATTAAAGAAATATTGCCCACGCTGTCGTGTGCATACCCTTCACCGCGAAGTGAGGTAGCTAGAGGCGAAAGCTATGCCATCTGCCAAACGTTCAAGCACTTCTACGAAACGTCCTGCCGCTCCCGCTAGGCGTCCTTCTAGATTTAGGTTTATCACTGACACCATCGCCGAAATGAGGAAGGTGACCTGGTTAACCAGGCGGGAGGCCGCCTATCTCACTGGGCTTGTTTTGCTGGTTGCTATCAGCATGGGTGTTATTCTGGGGCTGATTGACCTCGGCTTCAGTAGTCTGGTTAATAAACTTCTCCTGGGTGGTTAAGGGCGCCATGACTAAGAGGTGCGCTTGATTTTCCGGGTCTTCATCTGAGTGAGGGTGCGTGTGAGCGATAACGGGAAGGACTGGTTCGTAATTCATACCTACTCCGGATATGAGGAGCGGGTTAAAAAGAATTTGGAACAGCGGGTCAAATTTATGGATGCCGAAGGTGAGGTTGCCCAGGTCATAATACCCACAGAGGATGAGGTGGAGATCCGGGGTGGGCAAAGGCGCACTATATCCAGGAAGATACTGCCGGGGTATATCCTTGTCGAGATGGTCATGTCTGACCAAAGCTGGAATATTGTCCGTAATACCCCTGGGGTTACCGGTTTCGTCGGGAGCGGGGGTAAACCAGTGCCGCTCTCTGAAGAGGAAACGGAGAAGATTCTGAAACAGATGCGTGCCGAAACACCCAAGGTGAAGGTCGGTTTTCGGCCGGGGCAGAGTGTCCGGGTAACGGACGGACCCTTTACCGATTTCGTTGGCATCGTGGATGAAATCGGGACCGAAAAAGGTAAGGTCAAGGTGCTTCTGTCCCTTTTTGGACGTGAAACGCCGGTAGAACTCGATTTTCTCCAGGTGGAGAAGCTCTAGCTATCTAAGATTGGAGGCAGGGTGGCAAAGGAAGTTAAAGCTATAATTAAGCTCCAGATTGAAGCTGGTAAGGCGAACCCGGCACCACCGGTTGGGCCGGCCCTTGGTCAGCACGGGGTTAACATTATGGGCTTTTGCAAGGAGTACAACGAACGTACTGCGTCCCAAGCAGGGTCTATTGTCCCGGTGGAGATAACTGCCTATAAAGACGGGTCATTCACATTCGTCACCAAGACACCACCGACTACCGACCTGTTGAAGAAGGCTCTTGGAGTAGAGAAGGGGTCTGGTGCTGCCGGGCGCGAGCAACTCACCAAGCTATCGCAAGAGAAGCTGCGTGAGATAGCTGAATTAAAGGCCAAGGATTTAAACGCTACCAGTATCGAGGCTGCCGAGCGAATTGTTGCCGGCACGGCACGAAGTATGGGGATTGAGATAGAACAGGAATGACGAAGCACGGGAAGAGATACCTGGGAGCATGCCAGCAGGTTGATAGAATGAAGGCCTACTCACCCGAGGAGGCTGTTGACCTTGCCAAGCAGGCGGCATCCGCCCAATTTGATGAGACCGTCGAGCTTCATCTTCGGATGGGACTTGACCCTCGTAATGCTAGTCAGCAGGTTCGTGGTGTCGCCCTTCTACCGCATGGTCTTGGCAAATCAGTGCGTGTCCTGGTCTTTGCTCAAGGTGAAGCTGCCAGGAACGCTGAGAACGCCGGAGCGGATTATGTCGGTGCTGATGAACTAGCGAAGAAGATAGAGGAGGGTTGGGTCGAGTTTGATACTGCTATTGCTACCCCCGATATGATGAGTAAAGTGGGGAGGCTTGGTCGGGTACTGGGGAGAAGAGGGCTGATGCCCAATCCCAAGTCCGGCACAGTTGTACCGACGGAGGATCTGCCCAGAGTGATTGAGGACGCTCGTAAGGGTAGGGTGGAGTTCAAGCTGGACCGGACGGCTATCATCCATCTGCCTCTGGGTAAAGTTAGCTTCGACAAAGAAAAACTGGTAGAGAACCTATCGGCAATAATTGATGCAGTTATGAAGGCGAAGCCCAGTGGCGCTAAAGGGCAGTATGTCAGGTCAGCTTTTATTACCACAACCATGGGGCCCGGTATCAGGCTTGACCTCAGGTCGACCCTTGCGCTTGCCTCCGCTTGATATATTTAATGCCGGAAAGTAAAATGTTATTTATGCTAAATGATAGCTGCGTTGTAGTCTGGATGGTAGTACTATCTTAAGGAGGAAAAATGGCAGGTATTAAATCTTATGGAGCTTACATTCCGTATTACAGGATGCCCCGAAGTGTTATCTCGGCCGCTTGGGGGCGTGGTGGTGGACGTGGTGAATTGGCCATAGCCGGTTATGATGAAGACGCTGTCAGTATGTCGGTGTCTGCTGGTATCGACTGCCTGAAAGGTACTGACCCGCAGGCCGTTGATGCTGTCTACCTGGCAACTACTACTCCTCCCTATCTCGAGCGGTTGGGCTCAAACATAGTTTCAAATGCCCTTGACTTTCGCCGTGATGTGCGGAATGCTGATTTTGGTAATTCACTCAGGGCAGGTGTCAGTGCCCTCATGGCAGCTGTGGATGCGGTGAACGCAGGTTCGCTCGGAAATATCCTAGTTACCGCTTCTGACCTGCGTATGGGAACTCCTGGGGGGGAGCATGAACAGGCTCTGGGTGATGGTGCTGCTGCCTTCCTGGTGGGAAATGACGCAGTAGCGGTTGAGATTGAAGGTAGTGTTACCTACTCGGACGATTTAGCAGATTACTGGAGAATGGATGGTGATGAGTTCATTCGCTCCTGGGAGGACCGTTTTGGCCGTGATGCCGGTTACAGCCAGATACCCGCTGAAGTGGTCAAGAAACTCATGGAAAAACTGAACCTGACACCCCAGGACATCAGCAAGGCCTGTATCGCTGGTGCCAATGCCAGGGCACAGGGCGGCCTGGCCAGGAGAATGGGATTCGCACCCGAGCAGGTGCAAGACCCACTTCTCGATAACGTGGGTAATACGGGGGTAGCACAGCCGCTGATGATGCTGATTTCGGCGCTGGAAGATGCCAAGCCAGGCGAGAGGTTCCTGATGGTCTCTTGGGGTACCGGCTGTGATGCCGTTGTGCTGAAAATAACTGACCAGATTGAGAAAATCAAGGACAGAAGGGCTATCAAACGCCATCTGGCTATTAAAGGAACACTAGATAACTATGGAAAGTACATGCGCTGGCGTGATATCGTACCGACTCAGGTACGTGCTCGCGGCGGCATATCCATGTCGGCGGAGTGGAGAGAGCGTAAACTCGGCCTGGCTCTCTATGGCGTGAAGTGCCGGAACTGTGGCACTGTACAACTATATATGAGGGGCTCCTCAATGCGTGCTCATGTCTGTCTTGAGTGCCAGGCAAAGGACAACTTCGAGCCCTATCGTTTCTCCGATAAAACAGGTAAGGTTGTTACCTTCAGTCACGATTTTCTCGGTGGCGGTATCAATCCACCGATGACACGAGCTGTGGTTAACTTCGAAGGAGGCGGTAGAGGTCTTTTCGACTTGGTCGACCGTGACCCCGAAGAGTGCAAAGTGGGTATGGATGTCGAGATGACCTTCAGAATGACAAGGACCGCAGATAATGCTAAGAGCTACTTCTGGAAAATAAAACCGGTTAGGGAGTAGAATATAATTAACTGGCAGAATAGATAATCAGGGAGGTAATGAAGATGGCAGGAAGTATTAAGGATAGGGTGGCTGTTGCTGGCATGGGGTGCACCAGGTTCGGAGAACGCTGGGATGCCAGTGTCGATGACCTGATTGTGGAGGCTGCCTATGAGGCCTTTGAGGATGCCGGAATAGGGCCGGAGGATATCCAGGCTGCTTGGGTAGGTACTGCAACCGGTGGCACCGGTATGACAATATCTGAGCCTCTACGACTCCAGTATATTCCTATTACCAGAGTCGAGAATGCCTGTGCTACAGCTTCAGACGCATTCCGCAATGCCAGCTATGCTGTGGCTGCTGGTGTATATGACATCGTGCTGGCTATTGGTTGCGACAAGTACAAGGACAGTGGTCTCAGCGGCCTGACCGATGGCTCGATACCTGGCCCTGGTCATGGTCTGATGGCAGCGGCACAGGGCCCGCCACCGGCGTCATTTGCTATGCTGGCCACGACCTATTTTGACCATTATGGTCTCAGCTACGAGGAAGGCAAGCACATGATAGGCCGGGTATCGTGGAAGAGCCATGCCAATGGTCAGCGGCACAAGAAGGCGCACTTCCAGAGAGAAGTCACCATGGATGCAATTCTCAATGCGCCGATGGTTGCCTGGCCTTTGGGTCTGTACGACTGTTGTGGTGTCAGTGACGGTGCGGCAGCGGCGATTATCACGACACCGGAGATTGCCAAGAACTTGCGCAAGGGCAAAGAGCCGCCCATGTTTGCTAAGGCGCTGCAGATTGCCATGGCACCCAATGACGGCAACCTTAACACGAAGTTCGACTACATGCATGTTGAGGCTACTGTTAGGGCCGGGGAGGCAGCCTACAAAGAAGCTGGGATAACCAATCCACGCGAGCAAATCAGCATGGCCGAGGTCCATGACTGTTTCTCCATCACCGAGGCGGTCACTATGGAAGACCTCAGGTTTAGCGAGCGGGGAAAGGTCCAGCGGGATATTGAGGATGGCTTCTTCGACCTAGATGGTGGCCTGCCGGTGCAACCGGATGGCGGTCTGAAGTGCTTCGGGCATCCAATTGGTGCCAGTGGCATCCGGATGCTCTACGAGATGTACAAGCAGCTCCAGGGCAAAGCAGACGATATGCTGAATCCGGGACAGCCTTCACGGCAAATAAAGAACCCCAAGCTGGGGCTGACACATAACTTGGGTGGTGGTCCGGCTGGTTGTGCTATTTTCGTAGGTATCGTTGGGCTGGAAGGGGTATAGTAAGTTACCCCTGATACTATCTAGTTAATATGGGGGCTGGTGCCAGGTTCAGGCTGGGTGCCAACCCCCTACCCAGCATCATTAAATAACAATTAAATATCCTGAGACAGCGGGTGCCGGTTGTGGCTTAAAGCTTGCCTGCCGAGGAAAATGCGTGGTAGTAGCTTGCCATTGCTAATGGTAGCGACTGCCCTGGGTTTGAAATGATAAGTCCTCGTGCAGCGGGCACGAGGACTTTTTTGAATAGGTATTCGGTTTAACAGGATGTAAGGAGGTGGGAGCATTTGTCTAGAGATAAGAAGGCGAAGATTATTGATGCCTTGCAGAGCGAGTTCTCCAACTGTAACATCGCTATCCTGACAGACTATCGGGGGCTGTCAAATTCCGAGATAACGGCATTGCGTCGCAAAGTACAGGAGTCGGACGGCTCTTACAGGGTTGTCAAGAATACCCTGGCACGATTTGCTGCCGAACGGGTGGAGCGACCGGACCTGGCAGCTTCTTTTGAAGGGCCGGTGGCGATAGCCTTTGGCTATGGCGAAATCATCCAGATGGCCAGGGCAGTGGCCGATTACATTCGGACCTCCGGGACTACGGCCAGTATCAAGGCTGGCTTCCTGCCGGAGCGGATGCTTACCGCCGAAGAGGTTAATAGCCTTGCCTGGTTACCGTCGCGTGAGGTTCTGCTGGGCAGGGTTGTTGGCGGGATGCAGAGTCCGCTGTGGAGATTAGTGGGGGTCCTCGCTGGTCCGATGCGTGGGCTTGCCGGGGTACTACAGGCTAGAATTGAACAACTGGAAGGAGCACAGAATGACTGAAGAGAATACAGAAGTAACACAGGAAGCTACGGCTGAAGAGGCTGAGGGAAAGAAACCGAAGGCAACCAAAGCTAAGGCGCCGGCCAAAGCCGAGAAGGCGAAGAAGTCTTCATCTCTTGATGACATAATGAATGCCATCAAGAGCATGAGCGTTCTTGAGTTGTCTGAACTGGTTAAGGCTCTGGAGGAGGAATTCGGTGTTAGCGCCGCTGCTCCAGTAGCAGTCGCTGCTCAGGCAGGGGGAGCCGCAGCTGAGGCGGGTGCTCCTGCGGCAGAAGCCGAGGAACAGACCGCTTTCACCATTGTACTCAAGGACTTCGGAGCCAATAAGATTAACGTTATAAAAGCGGTGCGGGAACTGACATCTCTCGGTCTGAAAGAGTCCAAAGACCTGGTGGAGAGTGCCCCTACAAACGTGAGAGAAGGGGTCACCAAGGACGAGGCTGCCAGTATGAAAGAGAAACTGGAAGCTGCTGGCGCTACTGTCGAGGTGCAGTAAGACCTTATCTCGGGTCGCACACTAATATCGGACCTAGTTGATGAGTGCACTTCAGGTGTGCTATCCTACCTCAATAGCCTCCCGGAGGTGAGATTTATGACTTCCAGCGGTTGGCTGATACCAGTGATTCTTGGTGGGGTGTTTATCCTTCTCGGTCTGGGCGCCGTAATCTGGGGCAAACGTGAAGAGAAGAGCTATTACGATGCCCTGACCACCCGCACCGACCTGCGCGAGTTCTTTGATCGCTGGCCGTTTCGTGCCGAACCCGGGGCCCTGAAAGCAGGCGGCTGGATAGCTATCGCCGTTGGCCTGGTCATGATAATCATCGGGGGGATATTTGGACTGGTAGGCTGATTTAGTCTAAAGGGCTATCCTTATTTCAGATATATAGTAGAAGACCGGTGCCATATCTGTTGACACCGGTCTTTTTTGCTGACTTTGATGTTTTTACTACTGCCAACCGGAGCGGGCACCAGGACGACCAGCCAATGGTAATGGGCCAGCCGGCCAGTTGAAACCGAGCATCATGGCGGTATTGACGTCCTCGGCGGTAGCGATTCCTTCCTCGACTACCTTCATGGCCTCTCTCCTGGCGGCGCCCATGACACGGTTCCCGATAAAGCCGGTGTCTCCCGGTACGTCCTTAACGCGTACCGGTGTCTTGCCCCAGCTCTTGGATAGTTCTTCGATCAGCACGATGGTATCCTCGGTTGTATCGGCCGTGTAGATTACCTCCACCAGCTTCATAATGTTGGCTGGACTGAAAAGGTGCATTCCGATGAAGTGCTCCTTACGCTGGGTGGCCGCTGCCAGGTCGGCAATGGTAAACCTGGACGTGTTACTGGCAAAGACAGCCTCTTTCTTTACTATCTCGTCCAGTTCGGCGAACACCCTCAGCTTCAGTGGCTTGTCCTCCAGCTGGCCGGTGTCACCGCCACCGATTGCCTCGATAATAAGGTCGCAGTCTTTGAGGTCTTCCACCTTGGTGGTCAGGGTCAATCTTGCCAGGGCAGCGTCCATCTCCTCCTGGGTCTGTTTGCCCCGCTCGACCCCACCCTTGAGGCCGAAGCGGCCGTTGATGATGGTATCCTTGGTCCTGGCCAGTATTTCATCGGTCAGGTCCCGGCAAATGATATTGTAGCCAGCCAGGATGGCCGACTGCGAAATACCACCCCCCATAACACCGGCGCCCAAAACGCCAATGCTCTTAACGTCTGCCAGTTTCATCTATTCTCTCCTTTAATATGATTTTTCCCACCTAAGATAATAAATAGGTTTGGGGTGTTTTGCAAGTAGCAGTAGCTCATTCAGGAGTTCCGCAAACACTCCTCACCTTCACTAATCCCACACTCAGTTCCAATTTTGTAATTGCACCCTGCACGGACAGGGGTTCATCGCTCCTACCAGCATGAAATTAGCGGGAAATGTCAGACTGCCCTGTGCCCGGCTGATGGTGATTACCTTGTCTTCCAGGGGCTGACGTAATAACTCTAACAAGGCGTGGCCGAACTCGGGTAACTCATCGAGGAAGAGCACCCCGCGGTGACTGAGACTTACCTCTCCAGGCCTGGGGAAGCGTCCACCCCCCACCAGCCCCACGTTGGAGACGGTGTAGTGGGGAGAGCGGAAGGGGCGCTGCCGGATAAACGGGCTGTCCGGTGGCAGCAGACCGCTTATGCTGTACACCTTGGTGACCTCAAGGGCTTCATCGTTGGTCATCGGTGGTAGTATTGAAGGGAGCGACCGTGCCAGTAGTGTTTTACCTGCCCCGGGAGGTCCCATCATGATGACGTTGTGGCCACCGGCGGCGGCTATCTCCAGAGCACGCTTGACATGCTCCTGGCCCTTGACATGGGCAAGGTCAGTAGTAGCCCATAGCGGTACTACATATTCATCGACTGCTTCAGCTTGGCACTCGGGCGCGGCTATCTCCCCCTGGAAGTAGCTGACCAGTTGCGACAGGGTATCGAAAGGCATTATCCGGGCACCGTCCACCAGGGATGCCTCCTGGGCATTGGCGGTGGGGACGATGATATCGGAGAAACCCTTCTCGTGGGTTGCGGCGACCATGGGCAGGACGCCGGTGGTATGGCGCAGGCTACCGTCGAGCGATAGCTCGCCGAGTAAGACTGTCTGGGAGACATCGGCAGATGCCTGCTCCAAACCAAGCAGGATACCGACGGCAATCGGCAGGTCATAGGCCGGGCCAGCCTTTTTGAGGTCGGCGGGGGCCAAATTGACGACGATGCGCTTCATCGGGAAGGTAAAGTCGGAGTTGCGGATGGCAGCCCTTACCCGTTCCCGTGCTTCCTGGACGGCGGTATCGGGCAGACCTACAATGGTGAAGGAGGGGAGGCCTGGGGAGATATCGACTTCGACCTCAATGATGACCCCCTCCAGCCCGACCGTGGCACAGCTCATTACTTTGGCTAACATGATGGTACGTGCACTATGTTACAGGTCAGGGACAGGGGTGTCAATGATGATCATTCAATGCTGTTTGGGTGTATATTAAGGGATAGAAGAAGGCTGGCAGACCATTAGAGACCTGCTAGCCTCTATTTACCCAAGCACCTCATACTTAATGCCAGAGATTGCCCTACTACTATGAGATAGGATTTGTCCTATGAAAGGAGCTTGTGTTTGGACTATTGAAACTCATCCTTGGATGATATTATAAAAAAATCGCTAGTATTCCTATAAGAGAAAATACGGAGCAGATAGAACCAGCTAGTGCCCATCTCCATTTCCTAAGTTTTCGTGCGAAGATACCACCTGCTATTGCCAACACTCCGAAAACCCCAGAAAAAATGTTTATTAATATGGCTCCCGTCATGTCAGAATCAGAATGCGTTGTGAAATTTACATAAACTGTCGAACTTATTAAGAATATACATAAATAAACAGCACCAACGACCATATCTATAACACCTGCTGTGGCAGCCATAGAACGAGCCTCTGTGTGTTTTTGTGTCTCCGTCACACGAGCGATGCTCGAAAGATTCAAGATACGCTTCCAAGGTAGAAAGATAATAATAGGAACAATGACCAGAATTAAACCTGCAATCATTAAAATAAGTGCCTCTGTTACTATATCCCAACCACTCTTAGTAGTAGCAAAGTGATAGAACAGTCCCAGCAAAAGTGTTACAAAACCAATCACAGTACTAATGATGAGTATTGCCCGCTTCATTTGAGATACCTGTCAAATCCTTCAGCAACCCAAGATTTGCCTATAGAAGTCAGTTACAACTGTGTATTAGTATTGTACAGGGGAGTTGATTGTAGTCCTTTGGAGAGGTGTTGTCAATAGGGTGATTTTGCAGTCTGATAAAGATAAAGATGAGTCCGGAGTCCATTAAGAAGCAGGAGTAAACTTGAAGGGGGTGGAAGGTAGATTGTGGGTATTTCTGAAAGGTGATTAAAGGCGATTGGTTGCTGCTATCTTTTCACCAGCGCTTTACTTCGCTGAAACAGGCGCCACAGGTAGCTACGTCTTCGTTGACGGAGTCTGTAGTAACCACCATTTGTGGCAGTATGAAAGCCGGAGCATTTTATGGCTGTCCTTCTCATCACCTATCCCCGTCCTTGGCTCGATAATACCTAATGGTTACATTAGCTTCACTACCACTACCACTATAACTCAACATGGTTACAATGACGTAAAGAATCTTGCCTAATAGAGTAACATTTAGGTAACAATTTTATCGCTAAGATATCTGGATAGTAGTTGAAATGCCTTGTTTACGCTTTTTATACTGTAACCTCTGCCCGTTAAGATGTCGGTTGTGAAAATTACACCAGTGAGGTAGACTGGACACTCCACACCTTATCGCGATTATGGATATGTTTTCGCCTATGGTGGAAAACGTGACTAACCGATAGGAGGAATGCGATGATGACATGGCTGAAGGTATACTTCAAGCTTGCCTGGGCTTGCAAGACCCCGCTGGTGCTCCTGGCTGACAAGCGGTACAAGCCTGTCACCGAACAGCAACTGGCCCTGATAATACCGGCCGCAAAAAGGGCGTGGAAGAAAATAGCGTATCAGGTAAACTTCCACGACTGTGACGACTCGGCTGATATATTTAAAGCGGAGGCGTCTAAAAAAGCGGAGAATGGAGTAGGCCGGGTGTATGGACTATGGTCTGGCCGTGGCCTGCATTACTGGAGTGTAGTCATTAAGGATAATGGCAAGGTCGAGATGATAGAGCCTCAGACAGGTGCCCGGGACAGGAAGTGGGGGAAATATATTCCTTTTGCAGTAATGATATAGCCAAGTGTGCGTACTAAGAGATGAGGGAGTCATTATCTATATTTGAAGACCGATGTCAGACTCTCTCTAGTTTCGACTCTTTGTTGTGAAATAAACACCACACCCGGCCAGTACGACGCCGATCCCCAGAAAAGTGAGTGTCAGAAAAGCCTCGTCACGTGTAACAGAGAGATAAGAAAAAACAAAACAGACAATACTGACGGCAAATGTAGATACTATTCCAATTACCATAAAATCTCCTTATCTAGCAGACCGAAATTCCATCTTTACGTAGGAACAGTTTTACTGATCCAGTATTTAACTAACAAGGAAGGGGCCAGTACCATAGCACCGGTCCCTTCCTGTATCCTGCTATCTATTATCAGTTTAGGATGTCGTATGTAACCTGTACATTCAGAGTAATCTCTGTTTCGCCCGGACTGATTGGTGTTTCTGACTCCATCGCCTCATCAACTCTTGCACCGGAAACATAGTTGGTACCTGATTGATAGCTGCTCTCTGTGATATAGGTTGGCTTGCCAAGCCTCACTCCCCCCAGTTCAGTAAGAGCTTCAGCCTTGGCTTTGGCGTCAGCCATCGCTTCCTCCCGGGCTTCCTCATAGTATATTGATGGGTCATCTACGGAGAAGCTGATGTTATTCACGCGTGTCAGGTCTCCCCCGGCCTCAACTACAGCGTCAATGATTAAGCTAATGTTCTCCATGTCCCTGATCTTGACAGATACCGTGTTGGTGACTCTGTAGCCGATAACCTCTTCTTCCCAAGTCTCGTCGTCCCAGCGAGTAATGCTGTCAATGTTGAAGTACTGGGTTTTAATATCCTCCTCAGTTATCCCGTTGTCAGTTAAGGCCGCCATTATCATTTCCATAGCGGTTGCTGCCTGGTTCTGTGCGGCGGTGACTGAGGTATCTTGAGCTTCCACACCTAAACTCAACGTGGCAAGATCAGGGACAGCACTAATCTTGCCTTCTCCGGAGACCATAATACCTTCCTGCTGGCCTGTGAGATTGACCGTACTACAACCAGCCAGTACAGTAGCGAGCAATACCAGAGTCAGACTCACAGCTAGTAAGAATCCCTTCTTCCTCATACACTTTCTCCCTTCTAGATGTTGTATTACAGCGAAGTCGCTGCAATTCGTTCCAGATAATACATACGTTTTTTCGTTTGAAGTATCACACCAAAGCCTGTCAGGGGTGACCATAAGGTAATTTTGCATTCCGGTGAGAATGCAAAGGTGTACAGGTCAGCTAGACTATAAGACCGAAATAATATACGATATAGACCTGGATGTAATGATGTAGGGTAGTATACTCATGCCTCTGTTTCGTCATAATCAACCTAATCATTCAATTTTGCTCATGCCGGTACGGCTTAAAAGTGAGCGATGGCCGAAGAACAAGGTGCGGATATTATCGTGTGATACCGAGGGGAACCTGTTCACTCAGCTTATTGGAAGGTCCGTATACCAGCGTATCAAAGCTGAAGCGCAGCGCAGGGAGTTGTCTCCGAATAATTTCGCTACCGTTTATTGGGATACTGGTATGAATCGGAACGTCCCTGTTTTTGTTGAGATAGGAGATAAGGAGAACTGGGCGCTGGAACGCTTGCTGGAACACGCTTTCAGAAGTGCCATAGTCCCCGATGTACTTATCAGGCCTGTAAGAGAAATTATTAGGCTGGGAGAGACTAAGTACCAGGAAGTCGTGACCAAGAAAATGAAAAGGACTCGCAAAACCACATCCCTGCCTTCATCGAAGGTGCTTGGTAGGTTGCCTTATTACAGGACTAAGGATATTGAAGTATCCATCCCCATTTACAAGACGGAGTATACCTTTCCCCTCATCTTACTAGGACGACTTCCTCAAGAAAGCAGTATGACACCAAGTCAGCAGCGCTTACTGGTTCTAGATAGCGATGGCGACCTTGCGGAGATTACTTTGCCTTCAGAACAAGTCAATGAGGCAGAAATAAAGCTCAGTGATTTGCGGAGAAAGGGCAAGGAAGGCTCCCTGGTTTGCTTATGGGAACCAGAGGACATTTCTGTTGATGTTGTAGAGATGAGTGAGTTACAAGTGCAGGCTTTGGAGACCGTAACTCACTATTTCGAGGAGACTGGTAAAGGTAAGCTACCTCTTTCGGCGGCTGTAAAAGAGGTACTATACGATGTAAGAGACAGGGCTTCGAGTTAACTTTGAAGGCCAGCGGTATTACCTTTTTCAGTTAACACTGTCATTCTTCTCTCGCCTTGCCGAAAAGTTTCGGCCCGGCAGGTACGATATCATCCGAGTTACTCAGTGACTCTTTTTCCTGAGATTTTTTTCTGCCAAAGATATCTGGCAGGCTTGGAGAAAAAAGCCAACCATATATTTCGTAGAATTTCGTTTTGTCAATTAGCATCACTAAAAATGATGTGATGACAATGCTCAGCAACACTACGCCATAGGTAAGATTTTGGATTAGCTCTCCCCCTAAGACACCTTGTTGTAGAGGGAAAGAGGCTAACACCACCGCAGCCAGACCTTTAGGCACCATAGCAGCCACAATAGACGTATCTTTAAGGGGTAGTGATTGTCCAAGAGATAACCTAGTCGCCGGTATACGAATTATAAAAGCTATCATTGTTAAAACGACGCTAATAATAATAAGCTCCGTACTTATAAATTCTAATGAAAGTCCAAGATAAACGAAGAAGAATGTCTTTAATAGAAAGGCTACTTCACTGAAAAATATTCTTTCCGTTTCCGTAAGTCCGACAGGCTCCTTTCCGTTTGATGGCCTAAAAATTGAAAGATTGATTGACTCGATATTACCGAGCGTTACGCCAAAGACTAGCGCTGCAATGGCCCCGCTAAAACCCAATGTCTCAACAATGCCGAATATAACGAAGACAAAGGCTGGTGTTGTGAACATTGCGTTTTTAATGGCATGAATTCTGTTTAGTAATATCGACCAGATAAAAGCACCAATAATGCCAAAGATTATTGCCACTATAAAAGAAGCAATCAGGTCACCAGATACAGACGCAACCTCAAATTTGCCGATAACATATGCTTCGACAAGGGTAACGGTGATGATGATGCTAAAAACGTCGTTGACTGATGATTCCAAAGATAGTAGCGTAGTCGTTTCTTCTCTTACTCTTAGCTGCCTGACCAGGGGGATGATTATGGCCTCTGAAGTAGAACCGACAATGGCTCCCAGAATAAACGCAGGCAGCACTTCCAGGTCCGTGAGCCATAGAGTAATTCCGGCAACGATTCCCATAGTTGTAAAATAGGTAAGAGGAGCCAGGGTCATCGCTCCACCCAGGGCAGAGCGAATAGTGTTAAGTTTCAGGGTAAGTCCACTTTCGAACAAGATGATAATCAAAGTGATTATGGTGAACACAGGCCCTACGGCACCGAAGAGATCAGGTGAAGTCAGACCTAATACCGGGCCGACACAAACGCCGATGATGACCAGAAAAAGGACATCGGGGATCTTAGTTCGCTGGAAAATGCTCGTGAAGAGATGCGCCAGAAAAACCAGAATCCCGACAAAAGCGATGGTTGAAGCAGTATCTTGCATCTAATTACCCTCTAGCCTGACCGTGGCGCAGATTATTGCTTCAGCTAATTAGGGTTTTCTGCTATGTTACAGGTCAGGGACAGGGGTGTCAACGGGGGAATGTTTTTGTTGTATTATTCAGTCGCCCACGTTATAAAATCGTCTGTGCTATCAAAACACTTATCAGAGTCTTCAGAAGAAACCTGTACTACTTCAGCACATGGCTGTGTCCGGCTTTTTGAATTCAATCACCACAATATTGGTATACTAGAGGGGCTTGACCAGGGACAAATTTTGTCAGGATATTGTCAGTGCCGTATCTAAATTATTCAGTTTCTGTTTAGTATTTAGGTATTAAACTACTGGTAAGGGATGGTGAGTCTGAGAGAAATCCCTAATCATCTGGTATAAGGATGCAGTACGCGACGTGGTATGAATTCAAGAAAGAGTGTGAGAGGAGACTGGGATACAGTCTTCTTAACCGCATTTGGCTTGAACTGAAACCAAAATCACCTCTACCGTGGGATGACTCACACCTGAGAGCGGTCCTTTCGGCCCAAGGCTACAATATGGAGCCGCAGGCTTCTCCCAGGCACGTCCTGCGTAACGAAAATATGTCCAACAGGGTTTCCCGCGTCAGTTCGTAGTGAGGTATCTTGGCCTTCATTACCTGACTCATTTCGTGGAAGTCTTCTATGGGGCTTTGTGAGTCTTCTTCCGTGACTCGGGGGAGGCCGCTACTTTTCCCCATTTACGGACAGCTTTAAACACCCACCATGCACGTATCTTTGACATGCCGTCTTCAATGCAAATCCTTCTTAGTTCCTCATCAGCTTCATCACGCCATCCTTCATCAATTAATTTGTTACGCAAGAGCTGATAGAGTGCATCGTGCACTAGTGAACCACGCATAAAGTTAGGGGTATCAATAGTGGGCCCGGAAGGCCCATCCCATGCATAGCCCTTTTTAATAACAAGCATTCCTTCGGTACTCAATTCTATGAAATCTGTTTTGATATCATTTTTGGGAGTGATGCTAACTTTAACTTGATACTCTTCTACCAGCTGGTATTTGTAACCGCTCCTATATTTTATATACGATTCTGCCATTACGTACCCCCTTATTTAAATGACTAGCATGGTGTCATTTCTGGTTACTATAATCCTGTAACCCAGGAGTTGTTGTTTCTTGGCCACGAACTCTTCTTCGGTTAAGATTCCCTTGTCCTTTAATTCGTTGCCTCTCTGTTTCTAAGAAACGAGCTGTCGGGATACCTCCATATAACCGCCTTTACCTGACAGGAATTATTTTTGGTAGCTATCTGTACTGACAGTAGCGTAGCCCTCCGGTGAGCGTGGTCTGTATTTTTTTATCTTTTCCATCCTATCAACAACGCTTTGATGTATTAAGGCTCCATCTGGAATCTCTCGTTTCCTTTTTAGTCCAGGGATAAACCAAGGGAAAGAAATACTAGAATCATGAATATCTGCCGCAGCATCCTGACTTAAGCCATTCTGCCAGCCGCCTTTCAGCCTCAAATCACACTGAGATGCTTTGTCCATCATCCAGGCGAGGGCAATATCCGGGAGAGAGCAATTGTCCTTAGAGCAGCCGCCACCTACCTCTGAATGGACCCCAGGAAACCAGACCTGTTCTATTATCTGATTCTTTGCCTTACTGCTCTCATCCCATAAGACTACCTTGTAGGGCCTTCGTTTTTCATCGACAGAAATTGCCTGGAAGCCATATTTGATTTCGGTATTCAGCGTGTTATTGTGGAACCTTTTACTCAAATTCGGTCCCAACGCACCTACTGTGTCCCATACTCCGATGAAATAAGGTACGCAATCCTGAGAAAACAAGGCCTTGAAACCTTTGATGATCTCCGGGTATTTTTTAATATCCTGCCTAAGGAGCATCTTGACGAGACGGGACATCAGGGTGTCCTGGTCTTTTCTGAAATACATTTTTGAAACATAGGGTATCAGGTTTGTATTGTATTTACGCAAAATACCGAACTGGTGAATCATTCCGGCCAAGGCGCGTGCCGTATAAGCGCCCCGGCTGAATCCGAAGAGATATACGACGTCTCCCGGTTCATAGGTATTCATGAGGTATTCATACCCTTCCTCGATGTTCTGACGAATTCCGTAACCGAATGCCAGCCCTAACAAAACACCGATTTTCCTGCCAATGATACGTCCGAATATACTGAATGTTCCGACGCCCGGGTCGTAGAAAGCAACCTGAGAATCATCAATCTCGAGTGCTTCAAATGTTTTCACTACGTTTGTGTTGTTCTTACCGTACTCATTGCTGGTGCCATCGAAGCAGACCACGATGTTCTTACCCATATTTCTACTCCTCTCTTTGTTTCTTGATATTAATATTACGTACTATAACTCAGTATGAACCGAAAGATAGAATTACGGTGACGTTCATTATATTTCCTGAAGATGATAGTGTCAATATACTATGGTCAATCTTTGCTTGTTGCTCCGGCAGTCATGATGCTACAATGGTGCTGGTGAGGGGGGATATACAGAGAGATGCCGCTTGATTCCATCATCGTCAAGGGCGCCTGTGAGCACAATCTCAAGAACATTGATGTGACTATCCCGCGGGACAAGCTGGTGGTCATTACTGGTGTTTCCGGTTCGGGGAAAAGCTCGCTGGCGTTCGATACCATCTATGCTGAGGGACAGCGCCGCTACATGGAGTCGTTGTCTGCCTATGCCCGGCAGTTCCTCGGCCGGATGGAGAAGCCCGAGGTTGACTACATCGAGGGGCTGAGTCCGGCTATCTCCATCGACCAGAAGGGGCCGGGACGCAACCCTCGCTCGACGATGGGGACCGTCACTGAGATTTACGATTACCTACGGCTCCTCTTCGCCAGGGTCGGTCACCCTCACTGTCCCAATTGCGGGCGGGAAATAACCACCCAGACCGTCGAGCAGATAGTCGACGCTATCAGGGGACTTCCCGAGCGTACCCGTTTGATGATTATGGCGCCTCTCGTCCGCGACCGCAAGGGTGAGTACCAGGCGGTCTTCGATGACCTGCGCCGGGCTGGCTACGCGCGGGTGCGAGTCGATGGGGAGACCCATGACCTCTCCGGGCAGTTTCAGCTTGATAAGAACAAGAAACACTCGATTGAGGTAGTGGTGGACAGGCTGGTCATTGGACAGAGCGATAGCCAGGAACGAATTGCCGACTCTGTGGAGACGGCGCTCAAGCTGGGGGCCGGGATTGTGCTGGTATCGATTATCGATGGGGAAGAGTTGCTCTTCTCCGAGCATTTTGCCTGTGTCCATTGTGAAATCAGCCTGGGTGAAATTGCCCCACGCAATTTCAGTTTTAATAGTCCCCATGGTGCCTGCCCGGCCTGTACTGGTCTGGGGTACCGGCAGGAGCTGGACGAAGACCTCATTATCCCCAATAAGAACCTCTCCATTGCCCAGGGGGCTATCAGGCCCTATCAGACGCATACCTGGTATCTTTATTCTCTTCAGCGTCGTGGTTTTCCCCTGAACACGCCGGTAAAGGACCTCAGCCGACAACAGTACAACATGTTGCTCTATGGTGAGGGTGGAGAGAGGGTACGATACCGAAACCGCTTCGGGCGTGTCAGGGAATACTCTAATGGTTTTGAGGGAGTCATCCCACGCCTGGAGCGTCTCTATCATGATACCGAGTCCGAGTACTCCCGGGCAGGGATAGAGCGCTACATGGTTACCAGACTCTGCCCGGTCTGTGAAGGTAAAAGGCTCAAGCCGGAGTCACTGGCGGTAACTATCGGTGGCAAGAACATCATGGCCGTGACCGGACAATCAGTGGCCCTAGCCCTGAAGTGGGTAGCTGCTCTGAGCGGAAATAGCAAGCGTGCTATCCTCACTAAACGGGAGCAGATGATTGCCACCCAGATTATCAAAGAAATCCGTGCCCGTCTGGGTTTTCTTAAGGATATCGGCCTCGATTATCTCACTCTCGACCGTCCCTCGGCTACCCTGAGCGGAGGTGAGGCGCAGCGTATCCGCCTGGCAACCCAGATTGGCAGTGGGCTAATGGGGGTTCTCTATATCTGTGATGAACCGACCGTAGGGTTGCACCAGGCTGATAATCACCGCCTGATTGAGACCTTGAAGCGGCTGCGAGATTTGGGCAATACTGTACTGATTGTCGAGCACGACGAAGCCATGATGAGGACCGCTGACCATATCATTGACCTGGGGCCCGGGGCCGGAGAGCATGGCGGCTGGATTGTCGCCACCGGAACTGTGGACGATATCATGGACTGCAAGGAATCGGTGACCGGTCAGTACCTCAGTGGGGTCAAGCAGATACCGCTTCCGAAGACACGTCGCCCCGGCTCTGGGGAGGAGATGATTATCAAGGGGGCACGGCAGAACAACCTGCAGGACATTGATGTCCGTATTCCCCTGGGCATGTTTGTCTGTGTCACCGGGGTCTCTGGCAGTGGTAAAAGCACCCTGGTAGATGAGGTCCTTTACCGTAAGCTGGCTCAAGTATTATATAAGTCGCGGGTATTACCCGGCGACTGTGATGAGATTATAGGCATTGAGCATATTGATAAGGTGATTGATATCAACCAGTCACCCATCGGGCGGACGCCGCGGAGCAATCCTGCTACCTATACCGGTACCTTCACCCCGATTCGTGAGCTTTTCGCCACCGTCCGCGAGGCGAGGATGCGGGGTTATGCCCCCGGCCGTTTCTCCTTTAACGTTAAGGGTGGACGTTGTGAGGCCTGTGGTGGTGAAGGCTTCATCGAGATTGAGATGCAGTTCCTGCCGGATGTTACCGTTCCCTGTGAGGTCTGTAAAGGTAAGCGCTATAACCGTGAAGCCTTGGAGATAAGATTTAAGGACAAGAACATCGCTGAAGTGCTCGATATGACCGTGGAGCAAGCCCTGGCCTTCTTCGAGCACTTCCCCAAGATAAGAAGGAGGCTGGAGACCCTGAACGATGTTGGTCTGGGCTATATCCGCCTGGGGCAGCCGGCACCCACTCTCTCCGGTGGCGAAGCCCAGCGGGTGAAGCTGGCCACTGAACTTTCTAAGAGGTCGACCGGACAGACGTTGTATATTCTGGATGAGCCGACCACCGGCCTTTCCTTTGCTGATGTGGCTGCTTTACTAAAAGTGCTGCATCGTTTGGTCGATGCCGGAAACACCATCGTAATCATTGAGCACCACCCCGATGTCATCAAGAGTGCCGACTATATTATCGACCTGGGGCCGGGAGCTGGCGATCAGGGCGGCTATGTTGTGGCCACGGGCACGCCGGAAAAGGTAGCACGGAAGAAGGGTTCATTAACCGGTAAATACCTAGCCCCTCATCTAGAACTCGACCGGTCGATTTCGCCCGTATCAGTTTAAGCTGGAGGAAAGATGGACAGACAGGAAGCACTTGAATCGGTTGAGGCTAATGTTGAAAACCAGAACCTGATAAAGCATATGCTGGCCACCGAGGCCATTATGCGTGCTTTGGCGAGGCGGCTGGGTGAGGATGAGGAGGTTTGGGGGATAACCGGTCTCCTGCATGATATTGATGTGGAGCTTACCGAGGGTGACATGAATGCCCACAGCCAGCTCGGGGCCGATTTAGTCCGCGAGATGGGGGCCAGCGAGGAGATGGCACACGCTATTCTATGTCATAACGAGGCGCATGGGGTTCCCGCGGAGACAAAGCTAGATAAAGCCCTGCTCTGTGCTGACCCGCTGACTGGCCTGATTACTGCTGGTGCTCTGGTGATGCCGGACAAGAAGCTGGCCAGCCTCAAGCCGAAGTCCGTCAGAAAGAGGTTTAAGGAGAAGAGCTTCGCTGCTGGTGCAAACCGGGAGCAGATAGCCAGGTGCAGTGAACTGGGAATAGAGCTCGACGATTTTATTGAACTGGGAGTAACAGCCATGCAGGAGATTGCCCCCAGTCTTGGGCTATAGCTTAGCCGAAGCTGAGCGTCGAACCGTCCGGTGTCTTGACGACATCGATGCGGGTGGGGAAGGCGTCCCGTAGTTCCTCGATATGCGTTATCACCAGTATCTTCTCGAAGTCATCTTGTATCGAGTTTATTGCTTCTCGGAGCTTCTCAATACCGATGGTGTCTTGAGTACCGAAACCTTCATCGATAATCAGGGTCGGCAGCGGTGCGCCCGCCCGCCTCGCCAGTAACTTGGACAGGGCAATTCGAATAGCAAAGTTTATCCGGAAGGCCTCCCCGCCACTGAACATCTCGTAGTTACGCGTCCCAAGTTCGTCGGCGATGTTGATATCGAGGGTCTCGATGGTGTCCCCCTTCTTTGTTTCCCTCTGCGTTTCGATTTTTACGTTCATCCGGTTGTCCGTCATCCGCCCCAATAGACGGTTCGCCTCGCTCTCGATTTCGGGGAGGGCTGTTTCGATGAGCAAAGCCTGTATTCCCTTCTTGCCAAAGGCTTCGACCAGGTCACGGTAGATTTGCTCTTCCCGGGCAGTCTCGGTGATAAGCTTCTCCCTTTCCTTTTTCCTTGTCTCCAGTTCGGCACAGCGCTCTAGCTTCCCCTTGATGCTTCCGGTCAATTCCCGGGCACGCTCTTGCTCTGACGTAAGACTCTGGTGCTCACTTTCAGCCCGGGACAGGTCATCGGATACCTGGGGGAGAGAGGCCAGTTCTTGTGCTAACTCACCCTTCTTCTTAATGTCGGTTTCGAGGCTGGTACGCAGTTGCTGGCTGGCTTCGGTTGCTCTGGCAAGCGACTTTCTTTCTTCGTCGATTAGGCGGTCGGCTTCTTCGAGCTTTCGTTTCGGCTCTTCATATTGCTCCAGCCCTGAAAGCTGCTGGCGTACCTGTTCGTGCCGCTGCGTGTTGTAGTCGAGGCTGGTGAGTTCTTTTTCAATCTGGGCTAGAAGCTCCTGCTGGGGTGCAGCGAAATCTCTCCGAGCCAGGCGCTCTTCGATTTCACCCAACCGGCCCTTTTCCTCCTCCGATTGTTTGCCAGCCTGCTCCGCCTCCTCTGTCTCCTGGGTTAATACACTGAGCCTACCCTGCAAGGTGGCCCTTTCTTGTTTCAGCCTTGTCTCGAGTTGGACGATTTCATTTTCGAGCGATTTCAGCTCGGTCTTACTGCTGACCAGGCTCGTCCTGGTTATTTCCAGGGACTCAGACTTCTGCTGTTTCTCGGAGGTGTATTTGGTCTCGATGAGTTTCAGGCCTTCGGCGCCCAGTTCTGTCTCACAGAGGGGGCACTTGGCGCCGTGCTCGGTGAGTAACAGGTCGAGCTTTTCCGCTATCTCGGTGATGTCTCGTTCAAGCTGGGACTGGCTCGTCTCCAGTCCGTGTAGGCGGGTCCGTAGCTCCTGGCCGACCGCGCTTTTCTGGCGGAGGCCCTCTTCTTCTTCGGTAAGGTGCTGCAAGTGATGTCGTGCCTGCTGTAGCTCAGTCCTCAGCTGGGGCAACCTGTCGGCCCTGGCCTCAAGCTCACTAATCGTTCTTTGGGCGACGGCATGTTCTGCCAACACGTTCTGTCCTGCCTCTTTTATCTTCAGCTCAAGCTGCACCTTCTGCCTTTCCAGATTGACCGACTGCCGGAACTTTTGTTCGAGCTCATCGTTCGACTTTTTTACCTCGACGAGTTGCGTATAGCCTGCCTCAATGCTATCGCGCCGGGTGATGAGGTCTTCGTGCTCCTTGAGACGCGATTGCTGCTGCCTGATTTGCTCGTCCCACTGCTCCAGCGTTCTTGTCTGCTGCGTGATATGCTCCTCGAGCTGTGTTAGCTGCCAGTTCTTGGTCTCCAGTGCCTCTTTCTGCTGTCGTAACTGGTTGAGGTGTGTCTCATGCTCCTTTACCGCGGCTGATATTCGGGCGAGTTCCTTTTGGGCCTGCTCCAGTTCTGCTTCGTAGGCTGGTTTCCGGGCGAGCTCTTCGTTGATATCGGCAATAGCGCTCTCAAGTTGTTCCTTCTTCGTTTCCTGCTGTTTTGCCAGTTCCTTTGCCTGGGCTTCGAGTTCATCATAGTATGAGAGCCCGAGTATATTGGACAAAACCTGCTTGCGGCGGGCCGGATTGGCCGTGGTGAACTCGTCGGCATGACCTTGCCGCAGGTAAGCGCTGTTAGTGAAGGTAGCGTAGTCCATGTGCAGGGTATCGATAATTTTCTGCTGGGTCTGCTGGATGGTGTTTCCCGTAATTGGCTTGAAGTCGCCGTCAACGGCCATCTGGAACTCGAGGATGCTCTGCCCCGATGCCCCCCGTCGTTTCGGTTTGCGGTGTCGGCGCAGGATGCGGTACTCTTGCCCGCCGACGGCAAAGTCGAACTCGACCGCTGTCTCGGTCTCGCTGGTGTGGATGAGGTCATCGTCCCGCTTGGCCCTGGTCTGCCCCCAGAGCGCCCAGGTCATAGCATCAATCAGGGCCGATTTACCGTGACCGTTACTCCCGCAGATGCTGGCGGTGTGCACACCGTTGAAATAGAGCGGCGGCACGTTATCGCGGTAGCACATGAAGTCGCTGAGGGCCAGTCTGATGGGAATCATACCGACCTATTTTAACATAGTCGGTGGGCTGTTTATTACCTTTTATTTTGATAACAGATTGCTTCGCTTCGCTCGCAATGACAAAATAGGTACATCTTTCCCGTCATTGCTAGGAGCCCCAGCGACGAAGTAATCTTTTAACTGGAAATCTTCTCAAGACAAGATTTGCCAATGAATATACCAGCACGACCACTCCGAAGAACCCGTAACCGATGTGGATTCCGAACCGGTTGGCTATGAAAGCGAAAGCCAGTCCCAGAATGATAGCGCTAATTTCCACCACGAAAGCATTGACAGAAGTAATCGTGGCACGCTCGTCCGAGTCTATCTCTCTCTGGATTATTCCCTGAGTGAGAACACCGACAAGACCGTTGAATATACAGAGTAACAATAGTATCCCCAGTAGGGCAAGAGATTTTGAGAGGGCCACAATGATTAAGATAGTACCGGTTACAACAGCGATGATGTTCAGCACCCGCCAGCTCACATGCTTAATCCTGTGCGCGTAGAAAGCGCAGATACCACTCACTCCGATACCGGCGGCCAGCCATATTCCGATAAATGAGTTCGGAAGACCCAGCCGCGAAGAAAGCAGTACCTGGTCATATTCTTCCAGAACACCGAAGGTGACAAAGACAGTCCCGGAATAGAGGAATACCCGAAGGAGTGCCCGATTGGAAAAGGCCTGCTTGACGCCACTTCTCAGGAGCGTGAGATAGCCTCTCTCGCCGGTAGACGTAATCGGTTTTACCTGTGGTAATAGCAGGGCTACCACCGCGACCACTAGAGGAGATAGTGCCGAAAACACCAGTACCAGCTCATAGGACCGCGTGCTCAGGAATCCACCGAGTGACATGGCGATTGCTATCCCGATGAGCCTGAGTGCAGAACCTCTGCCCCATATTCTTTCGAACTCACTCTCTTTTTCATGGAGCTTGAGAAAGTCGTAAACATAGGCCTGCAAGGTGCCTGACGCAAAACTCCCTCCGATTGTCAGGAAGACAAATCCCAGCAGGAACAGCCAGAACGATGAGCTGAAGAGCCAAGTGGCAAAGCCCAGGGCATCAAACACCCCTGAAAGGACAAGCATGTTCTTTCGGTTCCACCTGTCGGCGAGTGCCCCGGAAGGGACTTCCAGAATGATTGCCATAACGCTCCACAGAGCAATGAGAATGGCTATCTGGTATAGCTCCAGACCCCTTTCAAGGAAGAGCAGCTTGTCGACGGCGTAGACCAGGATAAAATCTCGGAAAAATTGAAAGGCACAGAAAAGGCGCATGAAGGTCTTCATACTCATAGCGTCCCTCCATCACCTTTATGCTGTGCAAATGTAGATGTGGCACTGCCGGGTGAAGTCAGCGATATGAATAGATGGCAGGACAGAGACAGGGTAGGGGCGATAATGTCAAAAGAGGCACGAAACGATTTAGCGTGTTTGACATAACAATGAAGGAAGCAGCTTGATGTGCTATTCGTTGTGGGATGAAACGGTCTACGCAGGGAAGGCGCTATTTTCGAGATATTGGTTGTGATTAACTCAATTCGTCAATGCCAAGACATAAAATTACTCCTCTCCGATGAAATAACGTTCACCGATTTGTATTGATACAATTCTAGCTTGATGTGTGCGTGGAGTCAATATTACTGTGCGAGATGGTGGAGAAAGGCTTGACAGTAAGGTGATAGCTCTCTAAAGTGTGCCTTAGTAGCTGCTAGCAACGATAGGAGGCTTCCGATGAAAGCATGCCAGGGACAGATAGGCCGGGTCTTTGTAATGCGTTTGGAGGATGGGGATGTGGTGCCTGAGTGTATTGAACGCTTTGCCGCTGAGCAGGGGGTGTCGGTGGGGCATGTTGTCCTGATAGGTGGTATTGGTGGTGGGGAGGTAGTGGTCGGCCCCCGCCGTTCTGATGAGATGCCTCCGGAGCCGATGCTCCTGCCGGTTGACGGTGCCCATGAGGTTGCTGGAGTCGGTGTTATCGGTCCCGGTGAAGACGGTCGGCCGGTACTGCATATTCACGCTGCCCTGGGGCGCTCCGGCAAGACCACCACCGGCTGCCTGCGTCCCGGTGTTACCACCTGGGTGGTAGGGGAAGCCATTATCTACGAGATTCTGGGAACAGATGTCGCCCGCATCATGAACGAGACGACCGGGTTTGCCTTGTTAGAAATTGCTTCGGAGTAATCCCCTCGATTCGTTGTTGACATAAAATCAGTTACGAGACTGGCGTGCAGACTGACTATCCGACATTTAAGCGTAAATACGGATAGCTGAATCCCCCCAAAGGCCGATTTACTGACAGTTGTCATGGTGATACTGTTAGTGTACAGGCTGGCTGGCGAGAGAGCGGCCACTTTGCTTTTTAGGGGTGCCGTAGATTTGCAAATGCTCCTTGCAGAGGTGCCCGGCCGTCCAGTCCTGAAATTGTGTGTGGGGTGGTGTGGTGGTGGTCCCGGGGCAGCGGACTTAGTCCGCTGCCCCCAATATTTCTATCATTGAGAGCAGGACAGGTTTCGTTAAGACAGCGTTTGGGTTTTTAGTTACTTCTCAGGAACTTATCGATATCGGCAGCAGCGCGTTTACCGGCACCCATGGCACTAATGACGGTAGCGGCCCCGGTTACGATATCACCCCCCGCCCAGACCCTGTCCTTGTTCGTCTTACCGGTTTCTTCGTCAGCGACAACCGTGCCCCGGCGTGTAGTGTCCAGTCCATCGGTTGTGGAGGCGATTAGCGGATTAGGAGTTGTGCCCAGGGCGACGACTACGGTATCGACGTCTATGATGTACTCGCTTCCCTCCTTGGGAATGGGGCGACGCCGTCCGCTGTCGTCTGGCTCGCCGAGTTCCATTTCGATGCACTTCATAGAGGTTACCCAGCCCTGTTCGTTGCCGATGAACTCCACGGGATTGGTGAGGAACTTGAAAATAATACCCTCCTCCATGGCGTTCTCCACTTCCTCACGGCGGGCAGGCATCTCTACCTCAGACCGACGGTAGATAATGTAGACCTCTTCAGCACCCAGTCTAAGAGCACACCGTGCCGAGTCCATGGCGACATTGCCGCCACCGATGACGGCTACTTTCTTACCCGCACTGATAGGAGTGTCATATATAGGGAAAAGGTAGGCCTTCATCAGGTTGGTGCGGGTGAGAAACTCGTTGGCGGAATAAATGCCACAGAGGTTTTCACCGGGGATATTCATGAACATTGGCAGACCGGCGCCGGTTCCAAGGAACACTGCGTCATAGCCACTGGACAATAGCTCATCGACAGTGTCAATCTTGCCGATTACGGCATCGAGCACCAGCTCCACACCAAGGGACTCGACATATTTCACCTCGGCCTGGACAATTTCCTTGGGCAAACGGAACTCAGGGATACCATACATCAATACACCACCACCGACATGGAGAGCCTCGAAGATAGTAACGCTGTGGCCCATCTTGGCGAGGTCGGCAGCAGCTGTCAGTCCTGCCGGCCCTGAGCCGACAATAGCTACCCGTTTGCCTGTAGGTTTAGGGGTATCAGGTGCTTGTGCCTCTGTTGCCGGTTGGTTTTTCCTTTCCCAGTCGGCCACGTAACGTTCGAGGCGGCCAATGGCAATCGGTGCGCCACGTTTGGCCAGTGTGCAGACCTCCTCGCACTGAGATTCCTGAGGGCATACCCGGCCGCAGATGCCGGGAAGGGCATTCTTGCCTTTCAGTATCCTGACAGCCTCGGGCATATCATCTTCCCGGAGTGCTTTGATGAACTCGGGGATGTCGACGGTTACCGGACAACCACTGATGCAAGGACGCTTCGGGCACTGGATACAGCGGTTGGCCTCGTATTTGGCCTGCTCCTCATCGTAGCCGAGGGCGACCTCGCTGAAATTTTTGGCTCGCTCTTTAGGGTCTTGCCGGGGCATTGAGACCCGGTTAAGGTCAAGTTTTGCCATAGGTATTCACTTCCTGATTGGTATTGTTGGTATATATCAGCTAGAACCCGTGCTGACGCTTCCAGTCTTCAAACGACGTTTTCTCTTGTTCCAGGTAGCTACGCTGGCGGGTAAAGAGAAGTTCCCAATCTACCTGGTGCCCGTCAAAATCAGGACCATCAACACAGGCGAATTTGGTCTCGCCTCCCACGTTTACCCGACAGCAACCGCACATACCGGTGCCGTCGACCATAATGGGGTTGAGGCTGACAATGGTCTTGATTCCATAGGGCTCGGTGGTACGGGAGCAGGCCATCATCATTATGCTGGGCCCGATGGCAATAACACGGTCAATCTTCTGGTCACCATCGAGTAGTTCCTTTAGCGGCTCGGTAACCAGCCCCTTACGGCCGTAAGAGCCGTCATCGGTGGTGACTATCAACTCGTCGCTTACGTTACGTAGCTCGTCCTCCCAGAAGATGAGGTCTTTATTTCGGGCACCCATAATTGAGATAACACGGTTACCCTTCTCTTGCATGGAGCGGGCAATCGGCATGATGGTAGCTACGGCAAAACCGCCAGCAACACAGACGACCGTACCAAACTTCTCGATGTGTGTTGGCAGACCGAGTGGCCCGATGAAATCAGAGATAAAGTCGCCGGTCTCCAGTTGCGCCATTCGGTGGGTAGTGGTGCCGACTGACATGACGACGATGGTAACAGTACCCTCTTCGCGGTCCCAATCGGCAACGGTCAGGGGGATGCGCTCTCCCTTTTCGTCAATCCTGATGACAACAAACTGGCCGGCCTGGGCTTTTTTAGCGACGCTGGGCGCCTCAATCTTGTAGAGATTTACATTGGGTACCAGATTTTGTTTGAGAGCAATTTTAAACAGTTTTTGGCCTCACTTAAACTTTTCATTTGCTATCGTGCCAGATGCTTATTCAGGGGTTGGGTCTAATCATCATCGCTCTTGGCGATTTTCACGGCGCTGACCTTGAACTCCGGTATCTTGGCGACCGGGTCCAGTGCCGGATTGGTGAGCACATTAACGGCGCTTTCTGCGAAGTGCATGTTCATGTAGACGATGCCTTCGTCCGATACCTCGGTAACGTTGGCGCGGGCATGTACACTACCACGGCGCGAAGTGATTCTCACCCGGTCTCCATGGGCGATACCGAGCTTCTCGGCATCCGATGGGCTGATGTCTACCCATCCCTCTCCGAGCAGGTCGTCAAGGCCACCAACACGGCGTGTCATCGTACCTGTGTGCCAGTGGAACAGGTTACGGCCAGTGGTGAGCAGCAGCGGGTATTCCTCGTCGGGCAGCTCCGCAGAGGGCTTGTATTCCAGTGGCACGAAATGTCCCTTACCCCGAGAGAAAATACCGACGTGAAGGATAGGAGTACCGGGGTGCTCTTCAGTAGGACATGGCCATTGCAGTCCCCCCTGTTCGAGACGGTCGTAGGTAATGCCGCCATAGGTCGGCGTCAGGCTGGCAATCTCCTCCATTATTTCTGAGGGGCTCTCGAATTCAAAGCCCTTTATTCCCATCTTCTGGGCTATCTGGCAGGTGATTAACCAGTCTGGCCTGGTCTCGCCAACTGGTTCGAGTGCCTTGCGGACTCGCTGCACCCGGCGTTCAGTATTGGTGTATGTGCCGTCTTTCTCGGCAAAGCTGGCCGCTGGTAGCACGACATCAGCCAGTTCGGCCGTTTCTGACATAAATATATCCTGGACGACGAGGAAGTCCAGCCTCTTCAGGGCTTCTATGGCGTGGTTTGCGTTGGGTTCGCTCAGTGGCGGGTTTTCGCCCATGATATACATTGCTTTTATTGAGCCCTCGTAAGCTCCATCAAACATCTCGGTAACGGTCAGACCTGGTTTGTCGCTTAAAAAGGCATCCCAGGCTCTCTCGAACTTGTCCTTAATTGCGGAATCAGCAACCGCCTGGTAACCGGGATAGACATTGGGCAGGGCACCGAGGTCACAGGCGCCCTGGACATTGTTCTGGCCGCGGAGCGGATTGACTCCGGCAGATGGTTTACCCATGTTTCCGGTGAGCATTGCTAGGTTAGCGGTGGCTATAACATTGTCGGTGCCGTGGGTATGCTGGGTAATACCCATCGCGTAGAAGATGGCCGCCGGACTGTTGGTGGCATAGGTGCGGGCAGCCTCGACTATCTTCTCGGCGGGCACCCCGGTGATACCCTCGACAGTAGCCAGGTCGAAAGCCTTGAGTGATTCCTTGAACTCCTCGAAATTCTCACAGCGCTCGTCGACGAAAGTGGTGTCAGCCAGCCCTTCATCTACGATAACCCTGGCCATCCCCATGAGTAGGGTTACATCTGTACCGGGACGGTGTCGCAGCCAGATGGTGGCGTCTCTGACAAGGTCAATCTCTCTTGTATTGGCAACAATCAGCTTGCCTCCCTTATTGACTGCTTTCTTCATCTCCAGGGCAATGACGGGATGAGCTTCGGTGGTATTGGTGCCGATTGCCAGGATGCAGGCGGCATTGCTGATGTCGCGGATGGAGTTGGTCATGGCGCCACTGCCGAGTGTCGTGACCAGACCGGCCACGGTGGGGGCATGTCAGAGGCGGGCACAGTGATCCACGTTGTTGTGACCGAGACCTGCGCGAGCGAATTTCTGCATCACGTAATTATCTTCGTTGGTACACTTGGCCGAGGAGATAACGACTATTTCATCCTTATTGAAGCTGGAGAGCTTGCTGGCAACCAATTCTAGGGCTTCGTCCCAGGTGGCTTCTTCAAAGCTCCCGTTCTTCTTTATCAGCGGGGTGGTCAGCCGGTCAGGGTGATGGACAACCTCAGCGATACTGAAGCGCCCTTTAACGCAGGCCTGTCCCCGGTTTACGTCGTTATCTCGTAACGGGATAACTTCCATTATGCGGCCATCCTTGAGTTCCAGCTCAAGCTGGCAACCGACACCACAGTAGTGGCACGTGGTAGCTACCTTACTGTCAGGTATGCCCTTGTACTTGCGGTGGCGCTCAATCAGCGCCCCTGTGGGGCAGACATCGACACAGGCACCGCAGTACTTGCAGTCGGAATCCCGAAGGGGATGTCCGAAAGCGGTTCCGGGTAGGGACTCGCTGCCCCGGGAAGTGAAGGCAATCGCACCGACCCCCCTGACCTCCTGGCATACTCTGACACAACGGCCGCAGAGGATACAGAGATTATAGTCCCGCTCAAAGAACGGGTTCTCGCGGTCAATGGGCAGCTCCCGGGAGGTGTAGGGTAAATCTACGTGGTCAATTCCGATGTAGTCGACCACGTCCTGCAGTTCACATATCCCGTTGTTAGGGCAGGTAACACAGCGTTGTGTCACGTCGACGTTTCGCAGGCAGATGTCGTATGGGCCGCACCTCTCCCGGCGCCAGCAGGTGAGGCAGGGGTGGGGGTGTTCACTGAGCATAAGCTCCAGAATGCCCCGCCGGAACTCCTGAAGCTGTGGGGTCTTGGTCTGCACCACCATGCCATCGGTGGCTGGTGTTGTGCAGGCAGTTGGCAGGCCACGCATTTTCTCTATCTCGACGATGCACAGTCGGCAGGCACCATATGGGGCCAGGTCCGGATGGTAGCATAATGTCGGTATGTAGATGCCCGCACGTTCGGCGGCATCTAGCACGGTCATACCTTCATCTACCGTGATTTCCTGTCCTTCAATAGTTAGTGTGATTTCACCCATTGTCGCTGACATCCTTTGCTGTTATATATCCGGCTGGGATTGCCGGTCGTCACTCAATCTGTTTCTTCCAGGTCACACCTCAAGCAGCGGCCTGCTTCCTCGACTGCCTCTCCAATTTCATAACCGAGTTCCACCAGGTCAAAGCAATTACCCCTCTTCTCAAGAGGTAGCAGCTTCATAGCGATACGATATTTTTCACCTTCGGCCTCTTCGACGTTGAATGGCTCCGCCTCTCCTTCGGGTGGGGCCAGCACTTCGTCGATGTCGCCATCACCGCCGAGGTACTGGTCAATCGAAGAGGCGGCTAGTCTACCGGCGGTGATGGAAGCAATAACGTCAGCAGGGCCGGAGACGACATCACCCCCGGCGAAAACGCCATCGATATTGGTCTGTAGCGTCTCCGGGTCTACCTGAAGCGTATCAAAGCCAGTAAACTCAAGTTCCTGTGGTAACGTGGACTTGGGTACCTCCTGACCAACGGCGATGATAACGTTATCAACTGCTACATCGAATTCGGAGCCTTCCTGAGGTACGGGGCGTCGGCGACCACCGGCATCAGGCGAACCCAGCTCCATACGAATGCATTGCAGGCCGGTCAGACGCCCGTTGTCGGAGAGTACCTTGGTTGGTGCTGCCAGGACATCGAGCTTGATTCCTTCGTGTTCGGCTTCCTCAATTTCCTCGCTCAAGGCGGGCAGCTCCTCCCGCGAGCGACGATAGATGATGCTGACCTGCTCAGTCCCAAGGCGCAAGGCTGTCCGGGCAGCATCGACAGCAGCGTTACCACCGCCGATAACTGCTACCTTTTTTCCCAGCTCCACTTTCTCCCCTGAATTCACCCGTTTTAGGAAGTCCAGGGCGTGCATTACACCCTGGGCATCCTCGCCGGGGATACCCATCTTCCGGCTAGACAGCGCTCCGGTTGCCAGTAAGATGGCGTCGTATCCCTGCTCGAAGGTGGGTGCTAGGTCCTTTAGAGGGTTGTTTGTTCTTATCTCCACCCCGACGTCTACGATATCACCTATCTCTTTGGCCACTATCCTATTGGGCAGGCGATATTCAGGGATACCGTATCGCAGCAGTCCTCCGGGCTCTGGCTCCGCCTCGAAGACAGTTACGGTGTGCCCCTGTTTGGCCAGGTAGTAAGCGGCTGTAAGCCCCGCCGGTCCCGAACCAGCTATCGCCACCTTCTTCCCGGTGGGGGGCGCCTTTTTAATTCTCTGCTTCCAGTCGCCATCGTCTCGCTCGGCGGCATAACGTTTCAGCAGTCTGATAGCGATAGCCTCATCAAGCTCACCACGACGGCACTTGGCCTCGCAGAAATGCACGCAGACATAGCCGAGTACGGCCGGGAAGGGTACTCTCTCTCGAACTACGGCGGTGGCTACCCCGGGTTTACCCTGCATGATGGCTCGGATATAACGCGGGACGTCTACCCCCGCCGGACAGGCATTCTGACATGGCGCTCTGACCATCATCTGGCAGACCCCAGCCTCACAGCGCTTTTTCTCGATGTGTTCCTCGTATTCTTCACGGAAATAGCGGAGAGTGGTCAGGACTGGATTCGGGGCAGTCCCACCAAGCTGACATAGGGAGGTAGACTTGATTAGCTGGGACAGCCTCTCCAGTGTGTCGATGTCATCCGGTTCCCCTTTGCCCTGACTGATGCGTTCCAGAATATCAAGCATGTGGCGGGTGCCGACACGGCAGGGCGTACATTTTCCACAGGACTCGTCCTGCGTGAAAGCCAGGAAGAACTTGGCCATGTCTACCATGCAGGTGTCCTCGTCAGCAACGACAAAGCCGCCAGAGCCCATGATTGTACCGGCCTGGTTCAGGGACTCGTAGTCAACCGGCAGGTCTAATTGGCTGGCAGGCAGGCAGCCACCGGATGGGCCACCGGTGAGCACTGCTTTGAACTTCTTGTTGTCGACGATACCGCCGCCAATTTCATAGATGATTTCGCCGATAGTGATACCCAGCGGCACCTCTATCAGGCCGGTATTTACTATCTTCCCTGCCAGAGCGAATGTCTTGGTGCCCTTGCTTGACTCCGTACCGTACTGGGCATACCATTCGGCGTCACGCTGGAAGATACCAGAGACATTAGCCCAGGTCTCGACGTTATTAACGTTGCTCGGTTTACCCCATAGACCTGACTGAGCTGGGAAGGGTGGCCGCGGTCGTGGCATTCCCCGCCTGCCCTCGATAGACATCATCAGGGCGGTCTCTTCACCGCAGACAAAGGCACCGGCACCTTCCTTGATTGTCAGGTCAAAACTAAAGTCAGTGCCGAGGATGTTGTCACCAAGCAGGTTGTATTCTCTCATCTGCTTGATGGCTGTTTTCAGGCGTTGTATCGCCAGCGGATACTCTGCCCGGCAGTAGATGTAGCCATGAGAGGCCCCCGTAGCATAGGCGCCGATGAGCATACCCTCCAGCACCGAATGCGGATCACCCTCAAGCAATGAGCGGTCCATGAAGGCCCCGGGGTCGCCTTCGTCGGCGTTGCAGATGAGGTATTTCTCGTTGCCTGGGGCCTCCCAGAGGCGTTCCCATTTGAAACCAGTCGAAGCGCCAGCACCACCACGTCCCCTCAGGCCGGACTTGCTGACCTCGTCGATAACCTCTTTCGGGGTCATGTCCAGCGCTCGGATAATGCCGTTATAGCCACTGTTGGCGATATACTGACGGATATCATCGGGGTCAATATGACCACAGTTACGTAGCGATATCCGCACCTGTGGTTTCATGATTGGCAGGTCGGCGAGTTTGGGAATGCCTTCGATGGTGTCTTCACCGATGGTGCCTATCGCCAGGTCCGGGCGGGGATTATCGTTAACAAGATAGTCTTCGATAAGCTCTACTAAGATTTCAGGGGTAACATTGCCGTAGCAGATACGGGGACGTCCCGGTTTGATGATATCGACCAGGGGCTCGGCATAGCACATTCCGATGCAGCCGACCTCAGTTACTGTTGCCTCGATGCCACGCCGTGAAAGTTCCTCCTTGATTAGGGTTACCAGAGCTCCAGCTCCGGCAGCCCGACCGCAGGTGGCCATCCCGACAAGGATACGAGGCTTATCACTCTTCTGCAGCGCTTCCCATGCTGCGATTGCTTGCTTGCGCAGTTCATCGAACGTCATGGTCTTATGTTTCTCCGTCAGCAAAATTAGTTTTGGTCAGGTCGGCCGTCTAGTACTCTGTCAGAACCTGTTTTGCCTTGGGTATGGTCATTCGACCGTATACCTGGTCATCGACCACCATGACCGGGGCCAGCGCGCAGGAGCCAAAGCAGGCTACCCGCTCCAGGCTAAACTTGTAGTCCTCTGTAGTCCCGCCGGGTCGCACACCAAGTTCCTGGGCAACTGCTTCCATGATACGTTTCGCCCCTCTCACATGGCAGGCAGTTCCCTGGCACACCTTTACGGTATGCTCACCCTGTCGCTCGAAGCGGAACTGGGAGTAAAAACTGGCAACTCCGAAAATGTCGCTGCTGGCCAGACCCAAAAAATGGGCTATCTCCGAAACTGCTTCTTCAGGTAGATAGCCCAATTCCCCTTGTACCTTCTGTAGAACTGGAATCAGGGATTCTCTGTGTCCCCGATGGCCCTCCAGAATCGGTGACAGCCGCTCCCGCATGCTTTGTTCCAAAAAAACGCCCTCAAAGAATACTCAAACCAGAAATAGTTTATCATGAAAAAGTGCGTGGTTCAAGGTCTTGGGGACTTGCCAGAAGGCAGTTAAAGGTATAACATATAGCATTGTGTGCTCCGGTACTATTGCAACTACTGCCATCTACCGGACATCAGAACTTCAAAGGAGAGTGTAATGGGCATCGAATTGGTTCATATTGGCTTCAACAACATTGTCGTGATGAACAGGGTTGTTGCCATAGCTTCGCCGAACTCGGCGCCAACGAAACGGATGGTTCAGGAGGGGCGGAACAAGGGGATGCTGATCGATTTGACAAACGGCAGAAAGACCAAAGCGGTGCTCATTACGGACAGTGGCCACATTGTACAGGCTGCGCTTGCACCGGAGACCATCGCCGGCAGGTTGCAGGCAATTCAACTGAAAGACGATCATGTCGAGGGGATGAGGGTAGAGGATAGGTCGGAGTGATGAATGCCGAGCCTGACAGGAGCGAATCTCCCCACGGACCAAACCGGTCTCCGGGGCCGTTGCTGATAGTGCTCTCCGGTCCTTCGGGTGTCGGCAAGGACGCAGTCCTGACCAGGCTCAAAGAATCTGGGTACCCTCTCTGCTACATTACTACCCTGACAACGCGTCCCCGGCGGGACAACGAGAAAGATATGATGGACTATCATTTTGTCTCGACCGAGGAGTACCGCAGCATGCTGGCCAAAAATGGTTTCTTGGAATCGGCCAATGTTTACGGCAACTGGTATGGTGTACCCCGGGCGGCGGTTAAAGAAGCCCTGGACAGAGGCGAGGATGTGGTTATAAAGATAGATGTTCAGGGTGCGGCAACAATTAAAAAAACTGTACCCGAGGCTGTGTTTATCTTCCTTGTTCCACCGTCAATAGAGGAGCTCAACGCCCGGCTGACCCAGCGCCTGACAGAATCACCCGCTGACCTGGCCCTGCGTCTGAAGACAGCCGAAGAAGAAATGAAACAATTATCCCGTTTTGATTACGTCGTGGTGAATCTGAGTGGAGAAATTGACCGGGTGGTATCCACAATCCAGGCTATCATTACTGCGGAGAAGCACCGGGTGACGCCACGACGGATTGCCCTAACCTGAGCCAAATATCAAAAAGAGTAATTTGGCGAAGAGATAGCCCAGCAACCCGCAGATAGGAAAGGTCAGTACCCAGGCTGTAACAATATTGCCTGCTACCCCCCAGCGCACCGCCGATAACCTCCTGGTTGCACCAACACCCATGATGGATGAGCTGATGCAATGGGTTGTACTTACCGGGATACCATAATGGGATGCTAATTCTATAACTGTAGCTGCTGACGCTTCGGCAGCAAAACCATGGATCGGGCGAAGCAGAGTTACCCTTGTTCCTAGTGTTTTAATAACACGCCAGCCGCCAACAGCAGTCCCGGTACTAATGGACAGTGCGGAAACGATGATTATCCAGAAGGGCACATTGTTCCATAGGTCCGTGTTTCCACTGTAGATTACCATGCCCATGGTGATGACACCGATGGGCATCTGACCATCATTCTTGCCATGGCTGTAAGCCATAAAGGCAGCCGTGAGGCATTGAAGACGACCAAATACTAATTGTATTTTATCGGGTGCAACCCGCCGAAATAACCACAGAAGGGTGACCATCAGGGCAAAACCACCGATAAATCCCAAGACCGGAGCGATAGCGACAGATGAACCGACCTGTGCTATCTTGCTCCAGACCACAGATTGAGTACCAACCAAGGCAATACCAGCTGCGGCAAGCCCGGCGACAAATCCGTGTGTGATACTTATAGGTAAACCGAGGTAAGTAGCTATGGAGCCCCAGACAATAACAGATGCTAGGGCAGCAATTACAGTGATATTTGAGATTGCGTCCGGGATAAGGATTCCCTTGCCAATGGTCTTGGCCACCTCGAGACCGGTGAGTGCACCTGCAAGATTGGCAATGGCAGCTAATAGAATAGCATTTCGGGGGGAAAGAACGCGGGTACCAACGACGGTAGCAATGGCATTGGCGGCGTCATTGAAACCGTTGACTAGCCCAAATCCAATCGCTAGAGCAACGATTAAGATTAATGCGGCTAACGAGGAATCAGGCATGATTAGATACTACTCTTTCCCGGATGTTAACTACATCCTCACTTCAGTCAAGTCTATCATTACTGCCGGGCGGTGCCGGACAACTCCGCTGCAAATAGACCTAACCCTAGTATAATAACTGGAGCAGCTTGGTAAACACGTAGCCCAGTGCCCCGCAGATGGGGAAGGTTAGTATCCAGGCTGTAACAATATTGCCTGCCACTCCCCAGCGAACCGCAGAAAGCCGTCTTGTAGCCCCGATACCCATGACAGCCGATGCGGCACAATGAGTTGTGCTGACGGGGATACCTAGTTGTGAGGCGACCTCGATGACCACTCCTGCGGAAAAGTCGGCAACGAATCCATGCACTGGCCTCAGGGCAGTAACTTTCATCCCCAGCGTTTTAATCACTCTCCACCCACCTATGAGTGTCCCGCTACTGATGGCCAGTGCTGATACGATGATTATCCAGAGTGGGATATTGTCCCAGAGACCGGTGTTACTGGTGTGTATGACCAGTGCCAGGGTTATTACGCCTATTGGCATCTGGCCATCATTCTTGCCGTGGCTGTAGGCTAAGAAGGCAGTGGTAAGCCACTGTGCGCGACTGAATATCGTCCTCATCCCGGCAGGTGAACTACGGCGGAACAACCACAGTATGATTACCATCAGGGCAAAGCCGCCGATGAAGCCTAGGACAGGAGCGATGCCTACCGAGGCACCAACCTTCGCCATTTTGCTCCATACCACTGCGTCGGTGCCGACCAGGGCAATGCCGGCTGCGGCCAGACCGGTAACAAAGCTGTGAGATATGCTTACGGGTAGCCCCATCCATGTCGCCAATGAGCCCCAGACAATAACTGCGCCCAGAGCGGCAATTACTGGTATATATTCGAACTGCAGGATTACGTCTTCGGTGAGAATTCCTTTGCCGATGGTCTTGGCAACTGCCACCCCGCTCAATGCGCCGAACATGTTCATGACGGAGGCGAGGATGATGGCGTTTCTAGGTGAGATTGCTCGACTTCCGACAGATGCCGCCATGGCATTAGCGGCATCATTAAAACCGTTGACCAGCCCGAATCCAATCGCCAGGATAATGATAATAATCAAGGCGACCAGCGAGGAATCAGGCATTCTTGAGGGCTACCCCTTCCAGGACATTGGCCACGTCCTCGCATCTGTCGGTGGCACTCTCCATATGCTCATAGATTTCGCGCCACTTGATGACGTGGGCCATATCGGTGGAGTCCTCGAAAAGCTCTGCTAGAGCGGATCGGTAGACCACATCAGCCATATTTTCCAGCCGGTTTATCTCCACGCACCGTTCGAGAATCTGCTTAAGTTTGGCCTTATGCCTCAGCTCAACTATTGCCTGCTCAACTTCAGTGGTTGCCTCAATAATAATGTCGGCGAGCTCTTTGGCTCGCCGACTGGGGGGCTCCACCTTGTAGATGAGCATGTCATTGGAGGCACTTTCAATGAAGTCTATGATATCATCCAGGCTTTTAGCTAATAGAGCGATATCCTCCCGGTCGAACGGAGTAACAAAAGTACGGTGCAGGCGTGCAATGATTTCGTGGGTAATGGTATCTCCGATGTGCTCCAGCTCTTTTATCTCCTCCACCTTTTGCTCGATGTGTTCCCAGTTATCGACCAGTTCATTTAATACCTTGGCTGCTTTTACGGTATTGTGGGCACTGTCCTGAAATAGCTCGAAGAACTTCTCTTCACGGGGTATGAAGGGGATTCTCAACTGCTTGCTCTCCTTCTTCTGGCCTAGGATATTTTGAGAGGTCTTATTCGCTTTAGCTAGAAGGCCAAACTCAACCAACTACCAGTCTAGATTAGAGCAGTGCAATTGTCAACAGGGGTAGGGTGCAGTTTTTGTTATGAGAATGGCGGCCAGTTCATCCTGCAATGAGTAAATTGACTCAGATGAGCCATTAGTATATTATAATTTTGTGCCTGTGCCGGGTATGGCCATCGGCTATCTATGTTCTGTAATACCCGGCATAGTTTGCGAAAGGACAGTATGCCCGGAAACAAGCTGGATGAGTTTGCCCCAATCTTCTATCCCAAATCCCATGCAGTGATTGGGGCGTCGGCGGACTTGAGAAAATACGGTGGCAGGATACTTCAGGTATTACTCACTTTTGGTTACTCTGGCCCTCTTTACCCGGTAAATCCCCAGGAAACTGAGGTGCAGGGGATGAAGACCTATGCCAGTGTCAAAGATATCCCTGAGACGGTTGACTTCGCCACAATTACTGTCCCGGCGCGGGCAGTGCCGGGAGTCGTTCAGGAGTGCCTTGATAAAGGGGTCAAAGCAGCGCAGGTGCTCAGTGCTGGTTTCCGTGAGGCAGGCGAAGAGGGGGCAAGTCTGGAGAGGGAACTGGCTGAGATAGCTGCCAGAGGTATCCGTATCGTCGGCCCCAATTGCTTCGGGGTCTACTCTCCCGATGGTGGTATCACCATTCTACCGGGAGCAACCTTGCCAAAGGAAAGCGGGCCGGTGGGCTTTATTAGCCAGAGTGGTGGTTACGGTATTCGTGTGCCGCGTCGTGCTGAAGGCCTTGGTATCAGGTTCAGCAAGGTGGTCAGCTACGGCAATGCCTGCGATATCAATGAGTGTGACCTGATTGAGTATTTTTTTCAGGACTCCCATACCAAAATAATCACCGGCTATATCGAGGGTGTCAAAGACGGCCCCCGTTTCTTCAAACTCCTTCAGGAGGTCTGTCGGACAAAACCGGTAATACTGTGGAAGGGTGGCCTCACCGAGGGTGGGGCGAGGGCAGTGCAGTCTCATACTGCCTCGTTGGGTGGTGAAGAAGAAATCTGGGACGCTGTTTTCCAACAGACTGGCGCAGTACGGGTTACCGGTCTTGAAGAACTGCTGGATACCATGCTTGCTTTCCTCTATCTGGAGCCGCAAACGGGTAGCCGGGTCTGTCCTATCGGGGGTGGTGGTGGTATCGGTGTGGCGGCCAGCGATAGCTGTGAGTGGGTGGGGCTTGAAGTACCGGTTTTTCCTATCGAGCTTCAGAAGAAGCTAATGTCGATAGTTCCGGCAGCCGGTGCCAGTGCCCGGAATCCGGTAGATGTCGGTAGTCCCGGTCCGGTACCGCCGATGCTTAAGGCAGCCATGGAAATAGTTGCCGCCGAGGCAGATATTGATATAATCATCGTGGATGAGATTGATATGACTATGATGGCTCGGCCTGGTGGTCCAACAACGCAACCGCCAGAATTGATTAACGAGCGTGCCCGGGTACCGGTAGACATCAAAAATAGGTTCGGAAAACCGGTGGTCATGGTGATGCCTGTCGAGGCCATTGGGACTGAAACGCTCGAATCAGAAGGTACTAGGCGTCGCATCCGTGACTACTATATGGAGCAGGGATTACCTGTATACCTGACGCTGGAGCGGGCCGCCAAAGCTCTAGCTAACTTTATCGGTTATCACCGCCGCAACGCTATCCTATCGTCATAGCGTGGCGGAATTCAGACAAAGGGGGTTAGGCAATGTTAGTAGTTGCATGTGTCAAGCAGGTGCCGGATACCACTCAGGTACAGATTGACCCTGAGACCGGTACCCTGATTCGGGAAGGGGTGCCATTCATTGTCAATCCTTTTGATACCCATGCCTTGGAGGAGAGCCTGCGACTTAAGGATAAGTACGGGTTCCGGGTGGCCGCAATTTCGATGGGCCCTCCCAATACTGAGGTTACCCTGAAGAAGGCCCTGTCGCTCGGTGCCGATGAGGTCGTCCTCCTAAGTGACCGTGTCTTTGGTGGTGCGGACACACTGGCTACCAGTCGCGTACTGGCGGAAGCCATCAGGCGGCTTGGCGAGAAAGAAGAAGTTCTTATGGTTATTTGCGGTAAACAGACTATTGACGGCGATACTGCCCAGGTGGGTCCCGGTATCGCCAGCCGACTGGGCTACTCACAACTGACGTTGGTTGACCAGATAAATGATGTCGACCTGAGGGCTAAGACGGTAGTGGTCAGGCGTAAACTGGAGGGACGGCATGAGATAGTCGAGGCGCGCCTGCCGGCGGTACTTACTGTGGTACGTGAGATTAACCGTCCCCGCTATCCTACGGTACCGATGCGTCTCATGGCTGAGGGGGCTGAGGTAATGCTGTGGGATAACAAGGTCATGCAGCTTGACGAAGAGACCATCGGGCTGAGGGGCTCTCCTACTCAGGTGCGCCGTATCTTCTCACCGGAGCGAGTCAAGGGTGAGATACTGGGAGATGGCCTCAACAAGCCTGAAGAGGCTGCTAATCTATTGATAGACAGCCTGCTGGAAAGGGACATCATCTCTCTCTAGCCCCTTCTGGAGAAGTATTATTTTCCTATAGATAGCGGAGGCAAAGTGTGGAAGAGAAAAAGAAGAAGGTGAAGAGACCCCTTGGTGTGGCCCGGTTGATACCGGCGAAATGTATTGCCTGCGGTGCCCGCTGCCAGGCGGACTGTCGTGCTGATGCGATAACGATGAATGAGGCAGGTGAGCCAGTTTTCGATATCGAGAAGTGCACCGGCTGCCGCCGTTGCCTCAGAGTATGCCCGGCTGAGGCGATTGAAATCTACTTCACGCCGGAGCAGCAGAAGATACTCGATGAGCTGGCCAAAGAGAAGGGGGCCGAGGCCGAACCTGAAGTTGAAGAGATGGATGAAGAGGATGCCCGTATCCGTGCCAAGCTCGCTGAATATAAGGGTGTCTGGATTTTCGTTGAGCAGGTTGACGGTGAGCCGCACACCGTATCCTGGGAGCTGCTCGGGGTGGGCGCTGATTTAGCGAAGACACTGGATGTAGAGCTGTGTACCATAGTCATAGGCGATAACGTAGAGACCCTGTGCCAGGAGTCCTTTGCCTATGGCGCTTCCAAAGTCTACCTGATGGACCAGCTAGTGTTTCACCATTACCGTACCGAGCCTTATTTCAAAGCAATCTGTCATCTGGTAGATAAGTACAAGCCGGAGATTGTACTCATAGGTGCTACCGGACTGGGTAGAGACCTGGCCGGGGCAGTCGCTACCGAACTCCGCACCGGTCTGACAGCGGACTGCACCGGCCTGACCATCGATGAGAATCGGTTCCTGCTGCAGACCCGACCTGCCTTTGGTGGCAATGTTATGGCCACAATCATGACGGAACGTACCCGACCGCAGATGGCCAGCGTTCGGCCGCATGTGATGCCGATGCCGGAGCGGGACGACTCCCGTAGTGGTGAGATTATCCGTGAGTTACTGGATATTAAAGAAGAGGACATCGGGGTGAAAGTACTCGAGGTTCATGATTCTCGTAGTCATGCTGCCGAGGATGTTGATATTGCCGCCGCCGATATCGTCGTCGCTGGTGGACGCGGCATGCAGTCTATGGAGAATTTCAGGCTCTTGCAGGAACTGGCCGATGAGCTGGGCGGTGTCGTCGCTGGTTCCCGTAGTGCTGTCGAGGCCGGCTGGATACCGGTGGAACGGCAGGTGGGGCAGACCGGCAAGACGATTCGGCCCAAGATTTACATCGCCTGTGGTATCAGTGGTGCTATTCAGCATCTGGTGGGCATGCAGGACTCGGATGTAATTATTGCCATAAATCGCGACCGGACGGCGCCAATCTTTGAGGTAGCCACCTATGGTATCGAGGGTGATGTTTTCCAGGTGGTGCCAGCCATAACCGCCCGTATTCAGGAGTTGCGTGCCCGGGAAAAAGACTAGCTTATTCGCCGGGTGGTGTTTTTCCATCCTGCGGCAGATAACAGGAGGATATATGAGATGAATCCAGTCAGTGACTTGGGGGCAATTGGTTATCTTCTTTTCTGGGGTCTGACGGCCCTGGCGGCTGGTATCTTCCTATATCGCGGGGGACAGCTCTTACGTTACATATCACTGGGTAGAGGGAATGGAGGGGCCACACCGGGAATAAGGAAAGGACTGGCCGCTCTCTTTAACATCATCGTACAGGAGTGCCAGTGGAAGAACCTCACCCACCGCGACCGCGCGGGCGTTGGCCATGCCTTCATGTTCTGGGGCTTTATTCTCTTCGTCATTTACTACTTCCTCTTCATCGTCATCGCCTCAGGTTTTGGTATCTCCGACACCATGGAGCATAATGGTTTCTACGTTGTCTACGCCTGGGTGACTGATATAATTGCGCCCTTTATTGTCATTGGGGCTGTTTGGGGTATTCTTCGCCGCTACATCGGCAAACCTAAGCGGCTGGAAGGCCAGCTGACCTGGGAGGCATTGATAATTCTCATTACTGTCCTCATTCACCCGATAACCCATGTCGGTAAGATTGCTACCCAGATTGCCGCGGGACACCCTCCGGCCGGGCTGGGTCTCGCCACACCCCCGTTGAGCACGGCCGTAGCCAATTTATATGACGGTGCTGCCTCGCTGGAAGCCTGGTATGCCGCCTGGTTCTGGAGTCACTGGGTATTTGTCCTGCTGGTTCTGGCTATCATTGGTTACACGCGCTACCTGCATGTGATTGCTGCCATCATAAATGACCTCATTCGGTCGGCGCCGCCCAAGGGGATGGTCGGCCTGATTGACCTCAAGAACCAGGCCACTTTTGGCGTTTCCCGGGTGGACAATTTCACCCAGCGGGACCTCCTCGATATTCAGGCCTGTGTTGTCTGTGGCTACTGCCAAGAGAACTGCCCGGCCAACCTGACCGACAAGCCACTCAATCCCCGCCTGATTGTCCGTGATGTCAGGGCTAACCTGTTGGCTAACGCCCCGGCACTGCTGAAAAAGCAGGAGCCGTCGCTGGCATTGATTGGGGGCGAACGGGAGGGCAGTATTTCTGAAGATGCCATCTGGGCGTGCACTACCTGTGGCGCCTGCATGGAGGTCTGCCCGGTCTACATTGAGCATGTGCCCAAGATTGTTGAAATGCGTCGTGACCTGGTACAGATGAAGGCGAAGTTCCCCGAGGAGTTGCTTAACCTCTTTGAGAACTCCGAGCAGCGCAGCAACCCATGGGGAATTGCCCCGTCTGACCGTGCTAAGTGGGCGGCCAGTATTGATGCCCAGCCCTTCGAAGCTGGTAAGACCGAGTATCTCTTTTATGTGGGATGCGCCGGTGCCTTCGATTCCCGCGAAAGGCACGTGAGTCTGGCCATAGCCAGGATTCTGGACGCTGCCGGCGTTTCCTGGGGCATCCTAGGTCGGGATGAAAAATGCTGTGGTGATAGCCTGCGTCGTCTCGGCAACGAATTCGTCTATGACCGTATGGCGCGTGAGAATATCGCCCAGTTCCAGGAGAGGGGAGTCACCAAGATTATCACCGAGTGCCCACACTGCTACAGTACCCTGAAGAATGACTACCGTCAGTATGGTGTGGAACTGGATGTTGTCCACCATACCGAGTTCATCAACCAGCTAATCAAGGAAGGTCGCCTCAAGCTCAATGGTAAAAACAATGACCTGGGGAACGTAGTCTTCCATGATTCCTGTTATCTGGGCCGTCACAATGAAATCTACCAGGCGCCGCGCGAGGCGGTCGCAGCTGTTACTGGCGAAGCGCCGACTGAGATGGAGCGGCACCATAATAAGGCATTCTGTTGCGGCGCCGGTGGCGGACGTATGTGGATGGAGGAGAACCTCGGCAAGCGAATCAACATTGCCCGTGTTGAAGAGGCTCTGGAGGAGGCCCCGAAGACCATCTGTGTCTCTTGCCCGTACTGCATGGTGATGTTCGAGGACGGTCTCAAGGACAAAGATGCCGATGACCGGGTGCAGGTGCTAGATTTGGCTGAGATTGTGGCTGGGGCACTGGAGTAAATCCGGCAGTGTGAGCATATTGACTTTTACAGCGCTGTCCGCTACGCTAGATAAGACAACTGAATAGGAAATCCCTGGGGTGCCCGAGCGTGAGTGAGGGCTTAAATGGAGCGCAAGACCGGTGAGAGTCCGGCACAGTTCCGCCTGCTGTAACCACGGGCAATAGACCCGTTGGAAGTCAGAACGCCAGCCCCGAATTTTCTTGGTTACCTCCGCGGAGATGGGGGAAGTAAGTGACAGGTTATGAATCCCCTTGTTCGAGCGACGAGGGGATTCTATGTTTTTGAGGTGGAGGCCTAACGTTGGGTGTCGCAACTGGAGTAAAAGGGAAGGTGTCCGGCAGACTGAAAGGGCATGGCCGGTTTGCCATGGTTTTACTGTTTTTGGCGGTAGGTCTGGTCTTGGCGTTGTTCGTGGCCAGTATCTTCGGGACAGTGATGTTATCTCTATCGGATGTGGTCAAGATGACTATAGACAAGTTGCCTTTTATCGATTTGCAGGATACCTGGCGTGCCGCCGACGAGACGATCTTTTTCCAGATAAGACTGCCCCGTGTCGTTGCCAGTGCTCTGGTAGGGGCGGCTTTGGCCACGGCTGGTGTGCTGTTCCAGGGCTTGTTACGAAACCCGATGGCTGACCCCTACATTATTGGCACCTCGGCCGGGGCTGCCCTGGGCGCAACCGTGGCCATGGTACTTCCGATAGAACTCAGCCTCCTCGGCTTTGGCCTCGTGCCGCTGGCTGCCTTTATCGGTGCCCTGGGCACGGTATTTCTCGTCTATAACCTGGCGCGTGTCGGTGGCAAGACACCCGTTGTCAGTATGCTGCTGGCCGGGTTTGTGGTTAGTGCCTTACTGGTAGCAATAATATCTTTCATGATGGCTATCAGCGACCAGCTGGACCTCAACATTCGCTCGGTCTATTCATTTCTCATGGGGCATATCTCGGTAGTTGGCTGGGAATGGTCAGTTTTTATTGCCCCACTGGTGGTTGCCGGTGTGGTTGTAGCTCGTTTCTTTGCCTACCATCTGAACGCCTTTTCCCTGGGTGAGGAGGGCGCTGCCTATGTCGGTATCGAGGTAGAGCGGGACAAGATACTCATTCTAGCTCTTGGTTCAGTGCTAACGGCGGCGGCCGTCTCTATTGGAGGCCTCATTAGCTTTGTCGGACTGGTAATGCCGCATTCAGTACGCCTTGTTTTGGGGCCTGACCACCGGCTTCTCCTGCCAGCGTCAGCCCTGGCTGGGGCCATATTCGTCGTTTTTGCTGACCTGCTAGCACGGGTTGTGCTGGCCCCCACCGAGATTCCTGTGGGGATTGTGACCGCTATTGTCGGTGCTCCGTTCTTTCTTTATTTATTGCGGCGTAGCCGAAGGGAGTACGCTTTCTGATGATTGGTCTTAGTATCAAACAGGTCTTCTTTTCGTATGGTAACGGGTTAGTCCTACATGATATTGACCTATCGGTCGAACCTGGTGAGATGGTGGGGCTGCTTGGCCCTAACGGCTCGGGCAAGACCACCCTTATCAAGCTGGCGAGTGGTATTCTGAAACCCGGTCAGGGTGAAATCTGGCTGGATGGCTCCAATCTGAACCAGATAAAACGGAAGGCGGTCGCCCGCAGTATTGCGGTGATGCCTCAGCAATTCCATATCCCCTTTGCTTTTAGAGTGGGTGAAGTGGTGATGCTGGGACGAATACCATTTATTCGGACCCTTACCGGTGAGACAGAGGCGGACAGAGAGGCGGTGGGATACGCCCTGGAATTAGCAGGCATAAGTGAACTCGAGCAACGCCGTTTTGATGAGCTCAGTGGTGGCGAGCGTCAGAAGGTTATCCTGGCTATGGTACTAGCCCAGCAGCCCGAACTGCTGCTGCTCGATGAGCCGACGGTACACCTTGACATTACCCACCAGGTAGAGATTCTGGAGCTGGTGAGGGGACTGAACCGGAGGCAGGGACTGACCGTGGTCGCCGCTATGCACGACCTCAACCTGGCCTCTCTCTACTTTGACCGGCTAGTGCTGCTAAAAGAGGGCAGGGTGCTGGCTGACGGGACACCAGCCGAGGTCATCACCGAGAACATGCTTCGTGAGGTCTTTGCGGCGTCAGTAAAGGTGGAGGCTCATCCGGCGACTGGTGCTCCTCATGTGGTCATCATGCCCGAGGAATCTGATCATTACTCAGTCGATTGACCAGCACTTTACCGTTCTTAATCACCATCTCTATCTCACCGGTCCTGCCAGCCTGTTCCAGAGGGTTCCCGGAGACTACGATGATATCCGCTAGCTTGCCTTCCTCGATTGTTCCTAAGCGGTGCCCCTGCCCCAGGTTCCCGGCAGCGTTTCGTGTGGCAGCCGCTATTGCTTCCATTGGACTGAGACCGGCCTCCACTAGCAGTTCCATTTCAATATGAACGCCTTTACCGATGACGACGCCGGGAGAGCCCGAGTCTGTGCCGGTGGCAATGCTTACCCCACTATCGCGGAGCTTCTTTACGGCTCGCTTCACCGCGGCGAATAACTTCGGGAACTCTTTTCTGTTTGCACCTGCTATGGCGAGAGTCGGTACGTAGTATGTGCCATTTTCCCGCATCATTGTGATGATGTCATCGGAGAACTCCGTAGCATCGGCTCCGGGTAAAATCCCATGTTCGATACTGTCTGCGCCTGCTCTGACAGCGTCTCTGGTCTCCTCTGGGCTGCCCGTGTGTACCATTGTCCGGAGATTGTGTCTGTATGCCTCATCCACCAATGCTTCCAGCACACCAAGGTCCAGCTGGGGGACATCCTGGGCAAGGTCCATCGGGTTTGTCCTGGAGTAGATAGCCTTGATACAGTCCACTCCTCCCTCCGCCAACTTCCTCACTTCTTCTCTGGTCGCTTCGGCATTATTAAATTGTCTCGTAGCATGTTCCACGATGTAGCGATTGCGTCTGTAGATAGTGCCTGCTGGATGCCCGCCGGGGGCGGTAAATATTGGTCCGGGTGCAAATACTCTGGGTCCGTTGAGCTTGCCCGACTCAATCCTGTCACGAAGTTTAATAATGTGTGGATAGTTGTCGCCGGCGCTCCTGATGGTGGTGACCCCATTCTCGATTGCCAGTCTTCTTCGTTTGGCAAAATTGCGCATATAGTCCCACACAAATGAGAACATGTCTAAGAAAGAGACCTGGCCAACCGGCCTGCCAGGTTTATCGATGACAAATCCACCGAGGTGGAGATGGCAGTCAATCAGACCGGGCATAATCACCCGACCGCCCAGGTCAATTGCCGGGGCTCCTTCGGGATAGGCAATGTCTGGCCTGGCACCCTTGATGATATTTGCCTCTACCAGCACAGTAGCCTTTTCCACGGGTTTTTGTCCGGTGCCGTCAATCAGGGTGCCGTTAGTCAGTACCAGCATCTTCACAACCTCTTGCCATCGTCATTGAGATATTTCTAGCAGACCTTTCATCAACTGTCAATTCCCTTATTATAGTTCGGTGGTCGAATCCTCCTGTTTCTCATGCGACTTGGACGTGGTATTATGTACCTGAAGGCAGGAGAACTGAGATGCACGAAGGTCATGACCATCACCAGGTAACAGGTGGCACGAGACCGTTACTGTTTGCCCTGCTTATCGTGTTAATCGTGATGGTCGCTGAAATCGTTGGTGGCCTGCTCAGTAACAGCCTGGCCTTGCTTGGTGATGCCGGGCACATGCTGGTGGATGCCCTAGCACTGAGTATCAGTCTGATTGCTATCTGGATTGCCCGGAGACCGGCTGATACTACCAAGACATACGGCTACCACCGTGTTGAAATTATGGCGGCGCTGACTAACGGCGTTATCCTGGTGCTGGTAGCTATCTTCATCTTCTACCGGGCCTACCAGCGCCTGCTTGAGCCTCCAGAGGTCGATTCGGCACTGATGATGGGGGTAGCGGCCATCGGTCTGGTGGCGAATCTTGCCGGGATACTGTTGCTGCGAAGAGCCAGCCACACCAGTATCAATGTCAAGGCTGCTTTCTGGCATATTCTCGGCGATACTATATCATCTCTGGGTGTAATTATCGGTGGCATCATCATTGCGATAACTGGCTGGGGTATCGTTGACCCCATCATTGCCATCGTTATCGGTGCTATTATCCTGTGGGGGGCCGCGCGGCTCGTCAGGGAGTCCAGTGATATCCTCCTCGAAGCTGTGCCTGGTCATATCCAGATGGATGAAGTCGGCCAGGCGATGATGAATGTTTCCGGCGTCAGGGATGTTCATGACCTGCACATCTGGACGATAACGTCCGGGATATACGCGCTCAGTGCTCATGTCCTGATTGAGGACCAGACGGTTGCCCGAAGCGCCGAAATCAGCCGGGCAATCGAGCAGGAACTAGCCAGGCGTTTTCAAATCACCCACACCACTTTGCAGTTGGAGTGCGAGAAGTGTGAAAGCTGTTCTGAAGGACTGGTATGTGGGATAACACGCCAGGGGGCACATTGAGAGGTTGAGTTATGAATAGTGAGAGCAGACCAGAGGTACTTATCTCCAGCAACGAAATAGCTGCCACCGTAGACAGACTGGCAGCCGAAATCCGCCGTGACTACCTTGGTAAGGACCCTCTACTCCTCGGTATTCTTAAAGGCTCCTTCATGTTTATGGCTGATTTGATTAGGCTACTTGATTTTCCGCTTGAGGTTGAGTTCGTTCGGCTTTCCAGTTATGGTCGGGGTACGGAGAGCTCCGGTAAGATGAACGTCGTGCAGGGACTTCGCTCCACTGTCAAGGGCCGAGATGTGCTGGTTGTCGAGGATATCGTTGATACCGGCCTGACGGTTGCTTACCTGATGGAGTATCTGAGTAAAAAGAGACCGGCCTTACTCAAATTGTGTGCTCTGCTCGATAAGCCCTCGCGTCGGCGGGTACCGGTATCAATCGATTACATTGGCATCACCGTGCCTGATAAATTCCTCGTTGGCTATGGGCTCGACTGTGATGAGAAGTACCGTAACCTGCCGGATGTTTGTATTCTGGAAGGCGAATAGGATTGTCTTCCTGCAAGTTTATAGGACCGATTTATGAATGGCGTTGCATTAGAAGAGATGTTCGAAACCTATCTTGAAGAGGCCAGAAATGTACCATTTATCGGCTGGAATTTTGAATACCTTACAAAGACGGGTAGAATGGTTGAGGCACCGGTAAAGTGGAATTATTACAATATAGTTCTTCCTTATTTGCTGAAAGCCGAAACCATGCTGGACATGGGGACGGGAGGGGGAGAAGTTCTTTCAAGGTTTCCATCCCTTCCCCAAAATACCTTCGCTACCGAGCAGTACAAACCTAATGTAGCAGTGGCTCGGGAGCGGCTGGAGCCGCTCGGGGTGAAGGTCTTCGAAATTCAAGAAGAGGAGCCCCCTTTCAATTCAAATCTGCCGTTCGATAACAAGTTCTTCGACCTGATAATTAACCGGCACGAAGCCTATTACCCCGGGGAGCTAATGAGAATACTGAAATCTGAAGGAATATTTATCACTCAACAGGTTGGGAGTATCAACGCACTCAGTCTGAGGCAGTTCTTAACGGATAAAGATGAGACCACAGCAAACTGGAATCTGCAATCTGCTGTCGAGGAACTTAAATCAGCCGGATTTAACATCCTTGAGCAGCAGGAAGATATCCAGTTCTACAGGTTTTACGATGTTGGCGCTGTTGCATATTTTATGAAGGCGATCCCTTGGATTATTGGGGATTTCACGATAGATAAGTACAAGGGCCGACTCTGGGAACTGCATATCCAGATTCAGGAGAATGGATTCTACGATACCCCACTGCATCGGTTTATTGTTGTGGCACAGAAAGGGAGTTCGATTTGATAGACGACGTCAGTGATATCCAGTCGTATTATGATGGAGCGGTAGAGCGAGAAGATGGACGGCTCGAACGCCACCAGCTTGAACGCGACTTGACCTGGCGTTATCTGGAGAAGTATTTGCCTTCAACAGGTACCGTGCTGGATATCGGTGCTGGGACAGGAGCATACACGCTTGAGCTGGCCAGGCGCGGGTATGACGTTACGGCTGTTGATATTTCAAGTAATCTTATTGAGCTATGCAAGCAGAGAACATCGGACGAAGGACTTGAGAAGAATGTAAGGTTCCTTGTTGCAGATGCACGGGACCTCAGTGCCATTAAAGACGATACCTTTGACGCTGTTCTCCTCATGGGTCCACTCTATCATCTGGTCTTGGAAGAAGACAGGAAAACGGCGCTTAGGGAGGCATACAATCGATTGAAGCCGGGAGGAGTGATATTTTCATCTTATATCAGCCGATATGGCATTTGGGGTGATGTGATGAAGAACATCCCTGAGAGTATTGAGGATCAGGTGGCTGTTCGTTCGGTACTGGACTCTGGGAGAGACCCGGAAGGAACACATGCCTATGACTTTCGTGCGTACTTTGCGAAGGTGTCTGAGGTAGCACCGCTACACGAAGAAGTAGGATTCAAGACGTTGGTTGTGGTAGGAGTAGAGCCAGCGATATCGGCTGACGATGAGAGCTATAACAGGCTCGAGGGCACGAGGAGGAAGCTGTGGCTTGATTTGATGTATGAGATTAGTACTGAGGAATCTATCATTGCTGCCTCACGGCATCTGCTGTATATTGGCGTGAGGCCGGAGGAAAAGCTGTATTAGGGGGGATTGAGGTTGATAGACAGCCAATTAATTAAGGTAGCTAGGGGCGAACAGCCTGCCGACCTGTTATTCACCAACGCTAATGTGGTCAATGTCTTCACCGGTGAGGTAGAGCAGGGAAATGTTGCTGTCAAGGGGCATTTTATTGCAGGAGTGGGTAAATACCACGAAGCTAAGCAGGTGATTGACCTAGATGGTAAATACCTGGCCCCCGGTCTCATCAATGGCCATACTCACCTGGAGAGCTCGATGCTGGATGTCGGCCAATATGCTCGGGCAGTGGTGCCGCGTGGTACGCTGGCGGTGGTGACCGACCTCCACGAAATAGCTAATGTCTGCGGCCTGGAGGGAATGAGGTATGTCCTCGACCGTGCCCGCTGCCTTCCACTAGAGCTTTTCCTGATGGCCCCGTCATGCGTACCCGCCACCCACCTCGAGACTGCCGGTGCACAATTAGACGCTGATGACATCCGCCGGGTGCTGAGGTGGCGCCAGTGCATTGGCCTGGGGGAGGTAATGAACTTTCCCGGTGTGCTCAGTGCCGACCCACAGGTAATGAGTAAAATTGGGTATGCTGCCGGAAAGGTAGTCGACGGCCATGCCCCCGGTGTAAGCGGCAATGACCTCAATGCCTACGTGGCGGCTGGCATTCGCTCTGATCATGAGTCGGTTACTTTTGAGGAGGCCAGAGAGAAGCTGGCACGGGGGATGTACGTCATGATTAGGGAGGGCTCCTCCGAGAAGAACCTCGAAGCTCTCCTGCCCCTAGTCACCGACAAGACCTACAAGCGGTGTCTCTTCGTGGTTGACGACCGTAGCTGTGTCGACCTGCTTCGTGATGGCGATATTGATTCCGTGGTCAGGAAGGCAATTCGTCTCGGGCTTGAACCGGTGCGGGCGCTCCAGATGGCGACCATTAACGCTGCCGAGCACTTTCGGCTGGAACGACTTGGCGCGGTCGCTCCCGGCTACTTGGCCAACCTCATTGTGTTTAGTGATCTGTCTGATTTCAGGGTGGAAAGTGCTTATTATCATGGTCGGCTGGTTGCCAGAGAAGGCGAGCCTCTCTTTCAGGCAGGAAGAAGCGCGGGAGGACTAAATAATGCCGTCAGGATAAAACCGCTAAATGCCGAAATGCTGAAATTGATGCCCTCTGGCGAAACGGAGTATGTCGTTGAGATTGTACCTGGCCAGATTATCACCCGAAAGCGTCAGGAAAAGGTGAAGATACAGGAAGGGCTGGTTGTGCCTGATATCGACCATGATATCCTGAAGCTGGTGGTGATTGAGAGACATAAAGCTACCGGCAATGTTGGAGTGGGGCTGGTCACGGGGTTCGGTCTCAAGTATGGCGCTCTGGCCTCTTCGATTGCTCACGATTCTCATAATATAGTCGCCGTCGGTACCAGTGACGATGACATTATTGAGGCGGTTCGTGAGATAGAGCGGTTGCAGGGTGGTCTGGTAGTGGCTGATAGCGGTCGCATGGTCGCCAGTCTGGCCTTGCCGGTTGCCGGACTGCTCTCCGATGAGCCGCTGGAAAAGGTGGTGGCCGGGCTGGAGAGTGTCGAGCAGGCTGCTGTCGAGTTGGGCACCACGCTGACTTCTCCCTTTTCGACTCTCTCCTTTGTGGCCCTGCCTGTCATCCCCGAACTCAGATTGACCGACCTCGGGCTGGTTGATGTCAACGAGTTCCGTCTGATTAAAAAGTCTTGATTCAGCGATAAGTGTAACGAGGCAGAGGGAAATTTAACACCCTCTGCCTCGCTTCTTGTAAAGCTGTTAGTTGGTTTATTCTTTCGGCGGCTGTGGTGGTGCTGGATTGACCAGTCCGGCCATGAGTGTCGTTGGCAGAATGCTGTCGAGTTCATCCAGGGTCCACCGGCCGTCCTTGACGATGGTCTTTATCGGTGCTGGCTGCTGGTACAGCGAAAAGTTCCCGCCGGCGGCACCAAAGCCCTGCCCGTTGATATTGGCAGCGGCATCGCTCGCCAGCCAGACCACCAGTGGCGCTACGTCATCCGGGTCTCCCGGACCAGCCCGGCGTGGCTGCTGGCTGCCTCCGCTCAGACCTCTCTCTGACCTGATTTGTCTGGCTGCCATTACTTCGTCGGATAATGTCATCCGGGTACCGGCACCAGGGGCGATATAGTTGCAGCGAATGCCATACCTGCCGAGGTCGCGGGCAATAACACGGGTGAAACCGGCGATGCCCGCCTTGGCGGCGCCATAGTTTGCCTGGCCTGAGTTCCCTATCAGTCCCGATGTTGAGCTCATGCTGATGATGCACCCGCTTCGCTGCTGACGGAAAATTACCGCCGCTGGCTTGGTGCAGTTGAAGACCCCATAGAGATGGACCTTGATAACCGCATCCCATTCCTCCGGAGTCATGTTGAAGACCATGCGGTCGCGAAGGATACCGGCATTGTTGACCAGAACATCGAGTTTGCCGAAGCTGTCAATGGCGGACTGGATGATTTTTTCACCGCCCTCGACGGTGGCGACTGATTCGTAGTTGGCTACGGCCTCACCGCCCTTGGCCTTTATTTCCGCTACCACTTCATCAGCCGGTGCCTGTGCGCCTCCACTGCCGTCAACAGCACCACCGAGGTCGTTGACAACTACCTTGGCGCCTTCTTCGGCCATAAGTATGGCGATTCCCCGGCCAATACCACGGCCTGCACCGGTGACTATTACCACCTTGTCTTTTACCCTGTCACCCATCTTTTTCTCCTGTCTGGCTACTTACGTTTACAGTGAGTTTGTGTGCTTGCACCTGATACCTGATATTACTCCTTTGGTGGTTCGGGTGGAGACGGGTTCACCAGTCCGGCTGCCAGCGTCTTTGGCATCATGTCGAATAGCTCGTCAATGGTGTAGCCACCTTGTTTGGTCTCCGTCTTTTCTGGTATAGGCTCGGAGTACAAGCAAATCCTGCCTGTCTGTATTCCAAAGGTCCGGCCATTGACATTGGCGGCATCGTCTGAGGCCAGCCAGACAATTAGGGGGCCGATGTCCTCAGGCCTTTGCGCCGCCATCATTTTTTCAAATTCGGCTCCCCGGCCAGCCCTCTCGGCTGCCTGCCGCATGTCATCACTGACGGTCATACGGGTACCGGCAGTTGGCCTGATGGCATTACAGGTCACACCGTACCGGCCCATTTCCAGGGCCAGAGTCCGCGTGAAGCCGACGATGCCTTCTTTGGCGGCGGCGTAGTTCGACTGTCCCCTATTGCCCAGTCCCGATGTTGATGAGGTATTGATGATACGTCCACTTCTCTGCTGTCGGAAGAGGACACAGGCTGGTCTGGTAACGTTGAAGTGGCCATAGAGATGGACCTTGATAACCGCGTCCCACTCCTCAGGGCTCATGTTGAAGACCATCCTGTCTCGCAGGATACCGGCATTGTTGACCAGGATATCCAGCTTACCAAAGGCGTCGATTGCCGTCTTAACGATGTTCTCGCCGCCTTCCACGGTTGCCACTGAATCGTAGTTGGGGACGGCTTCTCCTCCGGCCGCCTTGATTTCCTCTACGACCTTGTTAGCGGCTGCGTCGGAGCTGCCGGTACCATCAACAGCACCGCCGAGGTCATTCACGACAATCTTGGCGCCCTCCGATGCCAGTGCCAGTGCCTCTCCCCGGCCGATACCACCACCGGAGCCGGTGACAATAGCCACCTTCCCCTTCAATCTGTCACCCATGTTTGAACCTCCTGTTATTTAATAACTTTGATTCCAAAAAACCGCTGAAATCTCTCCTTGCGGCGGAGATTGAATCCTGAATACGGGGTATTCGTGAAGGCAGTATACTGAGGCTCTTCTGTTCACAAACCAACCAGACGATTTCCTACGGTAGTATATCGGTCCTGCTGTGTGACAGCAAAAGAAATTCTATAACTTTTACCGTTTTCTGTCAAACTTACAGGCTGCTGATGTCTTTGTCTAAGCCTTCTCCTGTTCTTGCCCCGTCTCACCTTGTATCAACCGCTCCCCGTACTCCAGCAGGGTCTTAGCCCGTGCCGGTGATACCTTTTTCTGTTCCAGGTAGGCTTTGAGTGCCTCTATCGGGGTTATCTCTTCGGCGGCTCTGTTACCTATCCTGAGACGGACTTCGCGTTTGATGTCCCTGGCAACGGTGAAGTAATGGGCTTCCTTGAGGGCTTCGCGAATTTCGGCATCACTGAGCTGCCCTTCTATCTCTGATGGCAATGTTAGCTGGAGGCGGACAATGGCATCCGCGACCTTATCAGCCTGCTCAGTGATTGCCCTGACCACGGTGGTGGTTGGGTCGGTATCGTTCGCTTCAAGGTTTAGGCTGATGGTGAGAAAGCGCCGTCCTGCTACCGGGTGGAACTGGTAAGTGGCCTCCTGTTTGCTTCCAGTCTCGCTGGGCTCAATATCTACAATGTAAAAGCCCTTATTGTCGGCCTCCTCGCCGAAGTCGAGCCGTTCCAGGCTACCGGCGTATATGGTCGGCGGATTTTCAGAAAGGACCTGGCGCTTGTGAATGTGGCCGAGAGCAACATAGTCAAAGGCAGGATTGGCCACGTTACTCAGCAGCAGGGCATGCTCCTGTCCCAGTGTCATTGACTTCTCCGAGCCAGCGGTCGCTCCGGCCACCCAGACATGGGCGGCCAGTATGGCTGGCAGGGTGGGGTCAAGCCTGGCAGTGAAGTCGGTGGTGATGCCGGTCAGAATCTGCTGGAGCTTCTCGTTTATCCCGTCGAAGTTAAGCTCCTTAGTCTCTTCCCGGCTCAGCAGGGAGCTACGCCTCAGCCAGGGCAGAGCGGCTACCTGTACATCACCGCTGGCGGTTGGTATCCGGTAGATATCAGGTTGGCTGGCCACATAGACGTTCTGGACGGCCAGGATGTCGAAGATTTCGGTTGATGTTGCCCGCCCGATGGCGTTGGGCAGGTCGTGGTTTCCGATGAGCAGAAACACGGGGATGCCTGCAACAGCTAGGCGGTTTATACGCCGGGCGAATTCCCGCTGCTGGGTCTGGCTGGGTTCTCGACTCTTGTAGGCATCGCCGCAGAAGAGGACAAGGTCAACCTTGTTATCCAGGGCGTAGTCTACAAGCTGGTCGAAGGCGCCGAGAAAGTCATTAAGGCGTGAAGACAGCCCGGTAGCCCGGTCAGGTCGCCCGTAGGTCTCGACTCCGAGGTGAAGGTCAGCAAAGTGGACTATTTTCAACTTACACTTCCCTGTAGTGTATTCTGAATTTCCAATTGATGGTCGTTTTCTGATGCTCCTTGACGTATTTTATTGCCTTTCTGCCAAATATGAAACCGTAAGTCTGAACTATTTTGTCTACCGTTCGATAGTACTGTATTGAGTAATAGTCCTGGTGGCTGAATCCCATCTGTGTTAGTGTTTCATCAGCCACTCCCTCGATATCGAGCCCAGTCGTACGTCCTTTACCGAGAATAACCGGTGCCAGGTCCCCGCCATACCATCTTGGAGCAACATTAACCGCAATAATATACCCGTACCTTTTCGTAATCCTTTCGGCTTCGCTGATGAATTTGGAGATATTCTCTCGGCTTGAAAAATTTCCTCCCGTAACGGCAATCGCTGCATCGACTGAGTTATCATCCAGAGGTATGCTCTCCGCCCAGCCTTTCTTGAATATTACATTTTCCAGTTTTTTAGCTTTGGCATTTTCAACAGCCAGTTCTCTCATCGCGTCTTCAGGCTCGATGCCAATCACGAGTCTGGCGTATCCTGCAATTTCAAAGGTTGATATTCCAGAGCCTGACCCGATATCTGCAATTGTCTTGTTTCCGAAACTAAATAGTTTTTTGGCAACTTCTATCCAGCTCTTGCTGTAGGGCACGCTGGTAAACTCGTCATAGACCTCGGGATAGTCCCGGTAGAGAATATCCCAGCGGTTTTCTATCGTTTCCGGTCGTCCGATATCTTTCACTGTTGTGGCACACCCCATTACCCAGAAAGAAATAGCGGAGCCCCCTCTTCAAATCCTTAGCTATTCTATCAGGGTCAGGACTTCTTTTAGAGAGGATATTACAGTACCGTTCCAGTTCTCACGCTCTGCATCTAACCGATACATATCAGTGATATCCTCGTCCGGGACACGTATCAAAACAGGGTGCATTCCGACCTGAGCAGCCCCGGTCAGTTCCTGACTGCCTCCATCGCCAATATAGAGACAACTCTGCGGTTCAACCTTTAATTGCTCCGTTAGTACATGGTAAATGCGTGAATCAGGTTTCGTGAAGCCCACTAAGCAAGAAAACACTGCCACGTCAATAAGTGAAGCGAAGGGCGTGTTCTGCCAGACCTTTACCACAACATCAGAACAATCACTGATCAGTCCGGTCTTGTGGCCGCTCGATTTTAAGTAAGAAAGTACTTCTGTGGAGTCTGGTCGAGGGGTTATAGAACGTCTCGTGTAATCAAGATGTATCTGTGCAGCGAGTTCAATTTGCGTATGTTTTGAAGGTACTCCAAGCTTCTGGCAGATATACTCAAATTTGGCTTCTGTGTTTTTAAATACGCCCAGGGCTCCCTCATTGTATGTACTGAAGTACAGTTCTATAAAGTCGTCAGAAGACACTGAGAGAACCGAAGCTATTTGCTCAAGCATCTTTGTGCCTTCTCGTAGAGAGAATTTGTCAATTAATGTCCCGAACAGGTCGAAGACTACGGCAGCGTATTTCATGGTTCACTACCTGCCATTTACCCATTCTTCATAGATCTGGTTGCTTTTGTTAGTACATCGCGTAATAGAGGATGCATATCAGCTTCATCTAGTTCTTCGGTTGTAAACCAGCGTGCGTCTTCGGCGTCCGTTCGGGCTTTCACTTCTCCCCCCTTATAGCGGGCGAGAAAGTATATTAAGACGAAGTGATAAGAAACACGTTCTTCTTCATCCCTTATGATAGTATCGCCGACATCAAAGATGCACTCCATCTCAATTTCTGCGGAACATTCTTCAAGCACTTCGCGTTTGATGGCCTGGTAAATCGTCTCACCCAGCTCTATCCTTCCCCCAGGGAGACTCCATTTCCCCTTGCTAGGTTCGGTAGCACGTTTTATCAGAAGCATACAGTCTTCATGTAGTATCAGTGCGTGAACTGCAACCCTCGGATGTTGAGGGTACCATTTACTATTACTCTCAGGTTCCTTACTCAATTTGACCCTGCTCCCCCTTCTCCACCTTCCACACCTCCCCACCCGGGGGCAGGACAAACAGGTCTTCACCGTTTAGCTTGGCCTGCAGGGTGTTCTTCAGTTCAGCGATGGGGACACGTATCTGGTTCATGGAGTCGCGCTCCCGGATAGTGACGCGGTTGTCCTCCAGTGAATCGAAGTCCACCGTCACGCAGAAGGGGGTGCCTATCTCGTCCTGCCGTCGGTACCTTCGCCCGATAGCCCGGGTATCATCATAACTTACTGCCCACTGCGGGCGCAGGTCGGCGTACACGTCTTTAGCAAAGGCCCTCAGGTTCTCCTTCCGGCTCAGTGGCAGCACCGCCACCTTTATCGGTGCCAGGTCGGGGTGGAGCCGGAGCAACACCCGGATTTCATCTTTGTCTGGCTCTTCGGTGTAGGCATCGCAGAGAAAGGTGAGGGCAGCCCGGTCAACACCAGCAGCAGGCTCGACGACATACGGCAGGTAGTGCTCCTTGGTGTCGTCGTCGTAGTACTCCAGGTTTTTCCCGCTGTGCTCCTGGTGCTGCCGCAGGTCGAAATCACCCCGGTTGGCAATTCCCTCGAGTTCAGACCAGCCCATGGGGAACAGGTACTCAATGTCCGAGCACATGCTGGCGTAGTGGGCCAGCTCGTCTTCTGAGTGTGGCCGCAAGCGTAGGTGCTCTCGCCGGATGCCTAGTTTCACATACCAGTCGAGCCGTTCCTGTACCCAGTAGTCGAACCACTCGCCGTCGGTGCCAGGCTTGACGAAGAACTCGATTTCCATTATCTCGAATTCCCGGCTACGGAAGATGAAGTTCCCCGTGGTTATCTCGTTGCGGAAGGCCTTGCCAATCTGGGCGATACCGAAGGGAAGTCGTTTCCGGGTGGTGTTGACCACATTCTGGAAGTTGACGAACATCCCTTGGGCTGTCTCTGGGCGCAGGTAGACCACGGCGGCATCTTCCTCAACTGGTCCCATGAAGGTCTTGAACATCATATTGAACTGACGCGGCTCCGTCACCTCGCCACCGCAGGACGGGCACCGCTCACCCTCCAGCTGGTCGGCTCGCCAGCGGAGGTGACACTGCTTACACTCCACCAGCGGGTCAGAGAAACCTGAAACATGACCACTGGCCTCCCAGACGTGTGGATGCATCAGGATACTGGCGTCCAGCCCCACCACATCGTCACGTTCCTGCACCATCATCCGCCACCAGGCTTCCTTAACGTTGCGTTTTAACTCCACCCCCAGAGGGCCGTAGTCCCAGCAGCTGTTCAGACCACCATAGATGTCACTGCTTTGAAAGATGAAGCCGCGCCGCTGGCAGAGGGAAACAAGCTTCTCCATGTCCACGGTTGGTGCTGGTTCAGTCAATATTGCTACTCCTAAGGGTTATAGTGGGATAGTATTACTGGTTGCCCCGGACCTGCCGCATACTTCGGATAAAGAAAATGCCCAGGATAACGGCACCCAGTGCCATTATTATGAGGGCAATCACCCACAGGGGCAGAATCCGGAACTCGTATGAATTGTAGCTGAAAATGTCCAGCATTGCAAAGAAGAGAATAGCCTGCGGTAGGGCTATCATATTGCCCATGACCAGTGCTATGGTATCCAGGTTTATCCCGAAGCCTTCCATCTGCTTGAATGTGGTGCTCAGTTTGGTGACTCCCCAGGCGACTGCTATGGCCAGCAGGGTAAGGAATAGCTGCGGCAATAGTGCCCACAGGACGATTGTACCCCGCCCTGTCCACTCGTCTGGAGAGCCTTCGGCCCCGAAGCGATAGACGACTTCTTCTGGTAATAGCCGGTAAAAATAAGCTACTAGGGCAATGGTCAAAACAAGAACGGCCAGTGGCAGTACAGCAGAGCGCCAGTGGAATGCCAGACCAGTTGCTTCGGTTACTGGCTGCGCTGTTGTATCATGGGCAGTCTGCGGGCCGCTTCGGAGGAGAACAAGCATAATAGCTCCGATACCTAGGCTGAATATGAAGACTATACCTATGATTATTATGACAAGAAGCGTACTCATTGATATGCCATTTCGCGGTCGCCTAGAGGTTACCAGCTTTGAGGGATGATGTCAAAAGAAGGTATAATTCTTGGTAATTCTCACTGGAATCTTTTTGACCTGTGGTTTATCAAAGTGCTAGAATGTTTAGAATCAGGGCAGTTTTACTGACGAGGAGGGTCATAGCGAAATGGTTCTATCAACTGAGACCTACTATACTCGGCGCCCGGAGATACCGGCTTTTATCCATACCGAAAAGTGCTGGCCGGAGGTAGATAAGTATTCACCCTGCGAGGCTGTTTGCCCGTTACATCAGGATGTCCCCAACTACATTATGGCTATTGCTCAGGGTGATGCCAGCAAAGCACTAGCTATCATCAGAGAGACTAATCCTTTACCTTCCATCTGTGGACGTGTCTGCCATCATCCCTGTGAGACAGAATGCAATCGCAAGGTGGTGGACAGTCCAATAGCAATTCAGGCGTTGAAGAGGTTTGCTGCTGACTGGGGTAGCAGCAGGAAACCAAGACCAGCCAAGAGAAAGAAAGCAGAAAGAGTGGCTGTAGTTGGTGGTGGACCGGCCGGCCTTACTGCCGCTCATGACCTCGTGAAAATGGGTTACGGCGTTGCTGTCTTTGATGCTGCCCCAATGCCAGGTGGAATATTGACCTCGGCCATACCCGATTTCATATTACCAACCGAGGCCGTTCAGGCCGATATTGACTACATCGAGGCTCTAGGCGTTAAGATTCACAGCAATATTCGTATCGGCCGGGACATTGGTCTCGATACCTTGAGTCGCCAGGGTTTTGGAGCGATGCTGATTGCTGTCGGTGCCCAGAAAAGTGCCATGCTTAATATCCGTGGCTCGAAACTGTCCGGCATCATCCCGGCCCTTCAATTCCTTGGAGAAGCCAAACGGCGGGAACTGGTGGCGCTTGGTGGCAAGGTCTGGGTAATTGGTGGTGGTGCTGTGGCGATGGACTGTGCCCGTACTGCTCTCAGGCTCGGTGCCAGTGAGGTTCATGCCGCCTGCCTGGAGTGTCGAGCTGATATGCCAGCCTACGACTGGGAGATTGAAGAAGCGGAGAGAGAGGGTGTCAGCATTCACCCATCACTTGCCCCACAGCGGTTCACTTCCAAAGGCGGCTCACGGGTAAGTGGTATTGAATTCAAGCGCGTGGCCTCAACCTCTCTGGACAGCGAAGGCAGAATAAGCTGGACACTGATAGAGGGTCCGGGGAGTGATTTCTCGGCGGAGTGTGATACTGTCATTGTTGCTATCGGACAGGCTACGGATATGACCGGCTTCTCCGGTGGTCCGTTTAACATCAGCCGGGGAGGTGCTGTTGTGGTCAACGAAGCTACTGGTGAGACCAATGCCCCGGGTATATTTGCTGCTGGTGATGTGACCACTATCCGCGGCACTGTATCCGAGGCGATGGCTGCCGGGCGTCGTGCTGCCCGCTCGATTGATCAGTATCTCAGCGGTAGACCCATTGTGGCTGTCAAGGATGACCGCGAGATGATTACCATCAAGCCGGAACAGGTTCCCATCTATCTGAGTCGGCATGACCAGTGGGAAGTATCTAAATTAACAGCCAGACAGGCGATAACTACGTTTAAGGAGGTGAATCTGGGATATACGTTCTGGCAGGCAGTGGAAGAGGCACGGCGATGCCTGAATTGCCGGATGTGCGCTAACTGCGTGTTTGAGCGTGGGCAATTGTGTTTTGAGACAGCTGGACGATTATTATAGGCTGTAGGAGGAAGAAATGTGCTGGATGTGTGATGAGTTCGGAGACCCGGAGCACGGTAACGGTCTCTGGTATCTGAACCCGAAAAACTATGCAAGGAACATGTACAAGCTTCGGGCCCCTGGGGAGGGTTTCAAAGGGGCTGAGGCGGGTCTGGAAACAGGAGCACGTAGTGGCCCGTCACAGTTGGACCTGTTAAACGCCATCGAGAACAACGACCGGGCCGAGTATGACAGGATTACTGGTATAATGACAGCCAGGGGTCAGGGCAGCCAGATTGTCCCTCTGGATGATGCCGACAGGGTGCTTGAGCTCTGTTCCCCCATCGGTCTGATTGCCTGTATCTGCCGCAAAGGAATACGGGCCATCGACGAGAGGAATGAGCACGAGTACACATGCATGGGCATGGGGGTTGGCATGCTCAAGTGGGAACGCTGGCCGGAGCGATACAAGGGTGGTGTCGCCTTCGTCAACATTGATGAGGCCAAAGAGTGGAACCATGAGATGGACCGGCGCGGCTTTGTCCATATCCTGATGCTTTTCGGTGCGCCCTTTATCGGCGGATTCTGCCAGTGTGATTATCCTGATTGCGGTGCCATCCGTAACGCCGTCGATTTCGGTCTTGGCTCGCTGAAAGGCCATTACGTGGCCATGGTCGACTATGACAAGTGTAATGGTTGCGGCATCTGTGCCCAGCGGTGCCAGTGGGGCGCTCTCAAGTTTGAGGTTACTACGGAGAAGGCCAACGTCGATATCTTCAAGTGCTATGGCTGTGGTCTATGCGCCACCGGCTGTCCACGCGGGGCAATTAAAATGGAACCGCGTAGCAATGTACCGGCAGTCGCGGAGGTGTGGACATGACCTATGGATTGAAGATGGGGAGAAAGTTCCCCAAGATAACGGTCGACCTTGAGAAATGCACGGTTCCCTTCCTCTGCAAGCGGTGTTTGCAGGCCTGTCCGATGGGTTGCTTTCATGTGACCCGTGTTATGGCCAAGGAGGAACGACTTAAAGAGATGGACCCCAGGATTGACGGGAACTACATACTCTTCGCTACTCGTCGTGATAAGTGTACGGGATGCAATATATGCATTGATGTCTGCCCTGTTGATGCCATCACTATCGAGATGCCCAAGCAGGAACGAACCAGGCCCAAGGTTCAAGGCGAGCAGTGGGGGCAATAGGAGATAATTATGGCAAAAGCAAAAGCGAAGGACTATTTCAAAGAGCTTAAGAAGACACCCTATCCACTGTACGTTGCTCCCAAGCCGTACTCCTTTGACCTGAATGAGGACATGGTAGCTATGCTTCGGGCTGAGTTCGGAGCTGAGGGAGTCGCCGATAAGCTGGCCGCAGCCATTAAAGGCAAGAGTAAGGCTGATGTTGAGAAGACAGCTAGGGCATTTTTCACTGACCTTGGCAAGGCCTGGATGCAGAAGACAATCCAGCTGGGTGAGGAGTACTCGGACAGGACAATTGAGGTTGTTTTGGAGAGTGTTGACCGTCAGGGCAATCAGTTCATGCTCTGGCCTCACGTACCGCAGAGGTTTGTCGAGATTGCCTACCTAGGTACTCAGAACTTCCTGAAAGTTCCTATTATCCTGAACAATTCTGAGATCCTTGCTTACCGGATACCGCAGTGTGCTCTGTATGCTGCCATAGGTGAGAAGTGCGGTGCAAACGTGGCTAAGATGATGACCTGTTCCGGCTACTGCATGACGGCGCTGGACACGTTGCGTAAACACGTGGAGATGGAGCTGATTAACGAGCAGGTGGCATCTACAGCCAAAGAAGGCTACTGCGAGTTTTACGTAAGGAAGATATAGTCGCCACACCTCCAGGGAAGTCCTGTGAAGCTTGATAAGAAGGTTGCTGTAGTCACCGGTGCCGGCAGAGGTATCGGTAAGGCGATTGCTAACAGGTTCGCCGAGGAAGGCGCCAGGGTCATTGTCAGTGATATTGAGCTTTCTTATGCGGAGAATGTCGCCGGTAAGCTCAAGAGGGTGGGGTGGGAAGTCCTGGCCTTTAAAGCTGATGTCTCAAGCTGGTATGAAGTAGCCCAGATGTTCAAGGTGGCGGAGAAGCGCTACGGCGGAGTGGACATTCTGGTAAATAACGCTGGTATCAGGCGTGATGCTCCTTTACATAAGATGTCAGAAGATGACTGGGATTCTGCCATCGCCACCCAGGTAAGAGGCAGCTTTAACTGCGCTCGGGCCGCTCAGAAGTATATGGTGAGGCAGAATTACGGTAAGATAGTCAATATCTCCTCTGCGGTTCCCGCCAGTCTGGGTGAGCGGGGACAGACCGCCTATGCTTCCGCCAGTGCTGCTGTGCAGGGGTTCACCAAAGCCCTGGCGCTGGAGCTGGGTCGCTACGGTATTAATGTCAACTGTATTTGTCCCGAATACATTGACACGGAAATGGCCCGAAACTCTGCCCGCAAAGAGGGCATGTATCTTGATGATTATCGCCGATTTGCCACTGCCCGCATTCCCCTGAAGCGGATGGGTACTCCTGAAGATATTGCCAACGTTGCCCTGTTCCTTGTCTCGGACGAGTCCAGCTTTATTTCAGGGCAGGTCATCAATGTCAGGGGTGGTCCCTGAGCTAAAAAGGGGTAGGGGGAAGTAACAATGCACTATATGCCCGATACAGAGGACGAGGACTCGGCTGCGGAGACATTCTGGCCGGAGGGTTACAAGCAGGTCATCCGGGAAGAGGTACGGCGGACGGTGGCAGCTCAGCTTAGCAAAAAGAAGCGGTTCCGCCGCGTCTACAGGCAGGGCTACAGTGAGAGGTTCTCCAGCTACGAGGAGTTCCTTGATAAGGTAGCCGATATGGTGGTGATTGGTGCTGAAAATGGGGCTGATGATGCCTTCGATGAGATTGTTGATTCATTGATGGAGGAGGAGGCACTTCCGGAGCTGCGCCGGTATACTGGTTATTTCTGGCCGAATGCCCTGCCTCGTGACGTTAGAAAAGACCTCCACCAGGTAATTATCGATGAGTACAGTCAGGACGATGTCTACTGCTTTGCCTACAATGTGGGCTACAAGAATGATTTCAGTACTTTTGACGGCTACCTGAACCGGATAGCCGAATTGGTGGAGAACGGAACACTGAACGGGGCTAACGATGCGTTAGAAGGGATCTATCGTTCCTTTATGGAGTTGAACCGTCTGATGCCAGTACGGCGGTATCCCCGGCGGCTGAAAATGTGGTAAAGGCTGCAATTATAGCGAGGAAATATGAACAAGATAGCGATATGTGGCAAGGGTGGCAGCGGCAAGAGCGTCGTTGTCAGGCTCCTGGCCGGGAGGCTGCGCGAACGAGGGCAGCGGGTACTTGTGGTTGATGCTGATGAGTCCAACACGGGACTTCATCGTATGCTTGGCTTTGACCGTCCGCCGGAGCCGCTGATAGGTCTTCTTGGTGGCAAACAGAAGCTGGAAGAACAGCTTGAAGCGGCCGTAAGGGCGGGTACGCCCGAGATGAGTGTCGAGCTAATCCATCAGGAGATGCAACTAGCTGACATCCCACCAGAGTACATGTTCGAGACCGACAATGGTATCCGCCTGATAAACATCGGCAAGATACTGATGGCACTCGAGGGCTGTGCTTGTCCCATGGGCATCGTCAGCCGTTCCTTTTTGAAGAAGCTGCGCCTGGAGCCGGATGAAATCGCTGTTATTGACCTTGAGGCCGGGGTGGAGCACTTTGGCCGCGGCGTCGAGACCAGCATCGACTGTGTTCTTGTTGTCGTTGAGCCTTCAATCGACTCGCTGGAGGTCGCCGAAAAGATAAACGAGTTATCTGCTCAGATAAATATCGCCGACGTCTGGGCTGTTCTCAACAAAATCACCTCGGACGATATTGCCGAGCGGCTACGTGATTACTTAGACAAGCGGGACATGACCGTTATCGGTGTTATTCACCAGAACCAGGAGATTTTTGAGTCCTGCCTCGAAGGGCGCCCGATAGAGGGTGATGCCGCCGCTGAGGACATCGACAAGATACTGGACTTCCTCTTTCCGTAGGGATTGCACTTAAATCTGATACGTACTAAAGGTATACAATCTCATGTTATTTGTGATATATTCAGACCGTTATGGAAGTATTGCTGAAAGCTGATCTCCCCCTGCCCCTCTTCATCCACGGTAAAGTACGGGACATCTATGAGCTGGGCGACCACTTGCTGATTGTCGCCACCGACCGCATATCCGTTTTCGATGTCGTCCTCCCCGACGGCATCCCGGACAAAGGGCTGGTGCTCAACCAGCTCTCCGCCTACTGGTTCAACGAGACCCGGGGACTTGCTACCAACCATGTGATAGAGGTCGTTGAGGATGTCGGCTGCCTTGATGCCTATCTACCGGAAAAAGACCGTTTTCAGTATCCTGCCTATCTGGCAGGCCGTTCGATGGTCGTTCGGAAGGTGAAACTTATCCCGGTAGAGTGTGTCGTCCGGGGCTATCTGGCTGGCACGGGCTGGCTGCAGTACCAGGAGAGCAGGTCGGTCTGTGGGGTTCCGCTGCCGGATGGTTTACGCGAGAGCGAGGAGTTGCCCGAGCCGATTTTCACCCCGACCACCAAGGCTGAGGCCGGACATGATATGCCGATGAGCATGGATGATGTTAAGGGCCAGCTTGGTGAAGCCCTGGCCGAGGGGTTGAAGGACAGTTGCATTTCTATTTACAGCTTTGCCCGTGAGCGTGCCCGTGACCGTGGTATCATTATCGCCGACACTAAATTTGAGTTTGGCCTGGATAATGGCGAGCTTATCCTGATTGATGAGCTGCTGACTCCCGATTCCAGCCGTTTCTGGCCTGCCGACCAGTACCAGGTTGGGCGGTCCCAGCCCAGCTATGACAAACAGCCGGTCCGTGACTGGACAGAGGCGACGGGGTGGGACAAGAGCCCCCCGGCCCCCATGCTCACCCAGGAGGTCATTGACAGTACCACACAGCGCTACCGTGAGGCCTATGAACGGCTGACCGGTCAGAAGCTAGGGGAGTATTAGGCGCGGCTGTTAACCTTCTATGCGGTCCTTGGTGCTCGGTATCTCGCCACCAAGGCGCTCATCCACCCGTGTAGCCATATCAAGTGCCCTTCCTAGTGCCTTGAAGAGTGCCTCGGCTTTGTGGTGGTCGTTGGTGCCGTAGGCTATGCGGGCATGCAGGTTTAGCCGGGCTTCGATAGCGAAGGACTCGAGGAAATGCCGGATGAGGTCAGTGGGGAATCCGAGCATATCGTTTTCACTGAAAGGCAGTTCGAGCACTGTATAACTGCGACCACTGATATCGACCGCCACCGTTGCCAGGGCGTCATCCATTGGGACGGAGGCATCGGCCATACGGTTTATGCCCCGTTTCTCCCCGAGGGCTTCCCCCAGGGCTTTGCCTAGGCAGATAGCGACGTCCTCAGCAATATGGTGGACATCATCCCCCGAAGCCTTGATATTAAGGTCGAATCGGCCATGCTGTGCTACCTGCGACAGGAGATGGTCGAGCATGGAGATGCTGGTATTAATTTCGTGTTTGCCGGTGCCATCGATAACGAGCTGCAGCCTGATGTTTGTCTCACTGGTCTCACGCTCGACCGCCGATGACCTGCTGGCTTCTGGGGAGAGGAGCCGGAGCACACCCCTTAGAAAAGCCCCACCGGCTTCTATTTTACCTGTCCGCGTCCGCTGGTAAAGTACTCTGCTGCAACCAAGCCGGTCGGCCATCTGCTGGTCGGTATAGCCGTATTTCCTCTGTATTTCTATCGCTTCTGCAACTGGGTCCACTATCATGCTCCTGTTACGTATTCAATCTCTTCCCAGTAAGTCTGTAGCGTTTGCTGAAATGGTTGTTAACTATAGTAACATAGCAACAGACATTTGTCAATAATATGAGCGTAAAATTGTTAATCATAATAGCAGATTACTGTAAATAAAGTTTGCCATGCTTTACCGCTGACAAGGAGTCTCATCCTCACGAATAACTTGTTGTAGTTGTACTCTATGTACGAGTCAGGGTTCTATCTCCCGGAGCACCCTCATCAGGACATCGGTGTCTTCTGGTTTGCCGACGCTGATGCGGATGTAGTTTTGCAATAGTGGCTCATCGAAGTAACGGACCAGGATACCCTTGTTCCGTAGTTGCTGGTGCAACTGGTTAGCCTTGCCTTTGAGTACCTGGCAGAGAATGAAGTTGGCCGCCGATGGAATCGGTCTCAGCCATTCAACTCTACCCAGTTCGTTGAAAAGACGGTCTCTTTCAGCAGTGATGGCCTTTACCCGCTCTTGGAGGTAGTCCATGTCCTTTAGCGATTCCTCCACGGCTACCAGGGCGGCAACATTGACGCTATAGGGTATCTTTATCCGGAGCAGGTAATCAGCGATTGGCGGTGGGAAGAGGCCGTAGCCAATCCGTAAACCGGCTAGTCCTGCCCATTTGCTGAACGAACGTAACACCATCAGGTTATCGCGCTGGCTGACCAGCAGTGCCACCGTCTCCTGGCTGAACTCATAGTAAGCCTCATCAATCAGTACCGGCAGGCCGGTATCCAGTAACTCCAAGGCGTCCTCACGCGGCATCTGTGTCCCGGTGGGGTTATTGGGGTTGGCGATAATGATTATCTTTGTTTTTGGGCTGATGGCTGCCTTGACAGCAGCCACATCTACGGCGTACTGTTCGTCCCGGCGTATCTCGACCAGTGTGCCACCGCACAGTTCGGTGCTGAAGCGGTAGATACCAAAGGTCGGGACACAGTTTATTACCTCGTCCTTCGGGCTTACGAAAAGGCGCAACACGAGGTCGATTAAACGGTTGCTGCCACTTTCGGCGACAATGTGGCGGGCGTCAACTCCAACATATCCGGCCAGCAATTCGCGGAGCTTTTCCTGTCCGTCATCGGGGTAGATACTAAAGCCCGAGTAACTGGCCAGGGCCTGGTTTACCCTTGGCGAGCAGCCGTAGGGGTTCTCGTTGGCGTCCAGCTTGATGATGTTCTCGACCGGAACCTCGACCTTACCTTCCAGCGTTTCCGGCGATGTCGCTGCCGAGTAACCGCCGAAGCTGGCCAAATCCGGTCTTATCAATTTCTCGATTGTCTTTTTCTCAGTCATGGTCTTTTCCAAGACGTCTTTCTACTGCCCGGGCATGAGCTTCGAATCCTTCAGCTCTGGCGATGGTAATTGCCGCCCCACCCAGTTCCTCCAGATTTTCTTGATTCACAGTGACTACATTGACAAGCTTGATGAAGTCGGTGGCGTTGAGCGGCGAGCTGAAGCGGGCGGTCCCTTCCGTGGGCAGAACGTGGCTAGGCCCAGCCACGTAGTCACCAATGGCTACAGTTGCCCTTTCACCAATGACAACACAGCCAGCATTCGTCAGCTGGTCGATGCAAGATTTTGTGTCTTCTACCAGCAGCAGCACGTGCTCCGGTGCGTAGAGATTAGCCAGCTCGATTGCCTCGTCCATACTATCGACCACGGCTATCAGACCGTTTTTCTCCAGTGATTCGAGGGCTATCTCCCGGCGAGAAAGATTCTTTATTTGCTGCTCAAGCTCGTGGTTGACCTTACTGGCAAGACTTTTGGAGGTAGTCACCAGAATAGCGGCCGATAGCGTGCCATGTTCTGCCTGGGCGAGGAGGTCGGCGGCGCAGTATGCAGGGTTAGCGGTGTTGTCGGCTATGATTAAGACCTCACTTGGTCCGTAGAGTCCATCAATACCGACCACGCCGTAAAGCAGTTTCTTTGCCAGGGTAACATATATATTCCCCGGACCACATACCTTGTCCACGCTCGGAATAGACTCGGTGCCCAGGGCCATGGCGGCAATTGCCTGCGCTCCACCGATGGAGAAGACACGGTCAACCCCGGCAATGTCGGCTGCTGCCAGTATCACTGGCGGTATTTTCCCCGGAGGTGTTGCCAGAATGACTTCCCTGACCCCTGCAACCTTCGCTGGAATAGCCGTCATCAACAGGGATGATGGGTAGGGGGCCGTTCCACGGGGTGCGTATATGCCGACCCGGTGTAGCGGACGTACCGTCCAGCTCATTCCTTCGGCGTCTCCGCTCCAGAGGCTCTCTCTCTGCCTGGTGTGGAAGAAGCGTATCCTTTTGGCGGCTAGCTCAAGGGCCTCCAGCAGGTCGGGGGTGATTTTATCACGGGCCTTGGCTATATGTTCTCTGTCCACTTCCCAGGTTTCTGGAGTTACGCCGTCAAACTTCTTGGTGTAGTCACGGACAGCCGCATCGCCCCGTTGAGCGACGTCGTTGATGATGTCCCTAACAGCCTGCTCACGCTCATCACCACCAATCAACTCCCTTGGGATCTGCCGAGATAGCGTTGATTTGGCTGCCTCAAATCCCTTTATTATCTTCATATTACTCCCCCTCCACCGCCGCTCGCAGCTTACCTACGATTGACTCAATTCTTTCCTGCTTGACCAGGCTGGATGTCTCATTCCTGCTGCCGATTAAACAGCCAGTCGATTCGAACAGGGTATCAATGATTTTCAGGTTATGCCGGGCAATTGTTCGTCCTGTTTCCGTATTCTCTATTAGAAGGTCGGCATCCTCGGGCAGGAAGGCCTCGGTGGCTCCCCAGGTGGGAACGACCTTGTACATCCCGAGGTGATTGTCCCGGGCATATTTATCAGCGATATTGACGTATTCTGAGGCCACCCGGAAGGGTGTGGTCTGCTTGGCAACCAGCTGTCTCAGACTGTAGATGTCGTCAGCGGGCACCTCCCGACTGACGACCGCCACCATCTTCACTCTGCCGGACTTCAGGTCGAGGAGTTCGGTGACCGGGCTCGAGGGGAACATGGTAAGGTGGTCGGTGAGCCAGTCGTGACCCGTAACCGCCAGGTCGAAGTTACCGTTGGCCACCTGTAGCGGCATGTCCTGGGGCCTGATTACCTTAATGACCACGCCTTTCAGGTCTGTACCTGGTCGGCGGTTACCGTTCTCTGATGGGTAGTCCTCTACCCGAATACCTGCCTTATTAAGTAGCGTCACCGTGTGTGTTTGCTGGTGTCCGTCTGGCAGGGCAATACGAACGGTATCTTCGTCGGTCTGCCAAGGGTGGTAGCCTTTTTCAGCAGATATCGTGGCAGCTTTTTTGCTCTGGATTTCTGCGGTGAACGGTAATTGCCCTTCAATCGACCCCACTATCTCGCTGAGGTCTTTCTGCTCCCAGCTGTTTTTATTGGCGATAAGGAAGGCGCTGTGGTTGAGCAGGACGTTTACTGATACCAGACCACTGGCGAGCACCTCCTGCTCTGTGGGGTATGAGACCAGCACCAGGGCAGCACTCTCCGGTGGATAGGCTTCGGCGGCTCCCCACAGGGGAAACACGCTGAAACGCCGCAGCCGTAGGCCCAGGGCAAGATATTCAGCTAGGTTCGGGTACTCGCTGGCAATGCGGATTAGCTCTGTTTCCTCTTTCAACTCTTCTGTGGTGGGTGCTGGCTGATGGTGGCTGGCGGCTAGACAGACTACGCCTTCACCGTATCCCAGGTTTCTCAGTTTCACTAGGGCCGAGCTTGGGAACTTGATGGAAAGCTCCTCAACCCAGTCCAGCCCACATATGCCCAGGTCATAGTTACCGACGGCTACCTGGACCGGGATGTCCCGCTCGTTGAATACCTTGGCCTGGAGGTCAGGGAAGCGGCGGGACCCAAGCCGATAATTACGCATACTCTGGTTGTATCCTTCCAGACCCCACTCCGCCTTACGCAGCAAAGTGGCGGTTGTTTCCAGGAGGCGTCCCTTGGGCAGGGCTATCTTAACTGTCACCGTTTCCCCCAAGCAATGCCAGTACTTCTTTGGCAGTCCGTGCCTTAAACTCCTTTTTTGTGGTGGTGTCGGTGACAACGAAGCGTGGTGCCTCATTCTTGACATCAAGTATCCATCGGACGTCTTCTGTTGGCTGAGTTCCAAGGTCCATCTCCGCGCCGTACCCGGTCTCGCGGAGATAAGCGGCGATACGGAAGCCTTCCCTTATCGTTTCTGGCGTACTGTCCCCGGCTCTGATAAGAACTTTTTCTGGAAGCTGTCCATCAAGGGTTTCCGGTTTTACCAAGCCCATAAGTGGGTCGAGGTAGAGAGCAAAACCAGATGCCGGAACCTCTTGGCCACCCATCAGAGGAATCAGGGCATCGTATCGTCCACCCGCGGCCACCCTTTGTCTTCCAGCAGAGAGCTGGAAGATTATGCCGGTATAGTATTCAAAGCCTCTTCCCGAACCAATGTCAATCTGGTAGCTATAGTCCATGGCTTCCATGAGGTCGACAATGTCGATGAAGTTGTCTAGGGCAGGCTCAAACTCGGGCAGGTCCCGACGGAAGAGTGCCTTCAGGTTACGGAGAAAACCGGCGGATTGCCCTTTGGGATCGAGCAGAGGTGCCAGGGCCTCTCCGACCTCCGGTGTTTTTGCCTTCAGTCTGTTGAACACGGCTTCATCTCCGTCCAGAATCTGGTCGAATACACTGGCCTGTTCTTGCGAGGTTAGCCCGAACTCAGCCAGTAACGCTCTTATCAGACCGGCGTGAGATAGCTGCAATTCAACCTTCCTGAACCCCAACTTTTTCAGGATGTCCAGGGCAAGGGTTATCAGTTCTACGTCGGCAGTGGTTGAACCAGCTCCGATAAGCTCGGCCCCGCACTGCCATCTCTCCCTGGTCTCCTTACCGGTCTCCTCAAAGATGAAGATGTTGGTTACGTAGAAGAGTTTGGTCAGCCCTCCATCCTGCCCTGCGTCGATGTAAGACCTGGCTACAGGGATGGTGGCATCCGGCCTGAGCACTACCCTCTCCCCACTCCAGCCGTCCCAGTCGAGGAAGGAGTATACCTTGCCTAGAGTACCGGGTGTCAGCGTCCCCGTGGAGGTAAACAGGTGCAGGTACTCAAGGGTGGGCGTTCTGACCTCTTCATACCCCCACTTGAGACAGCAGTCTCTAAATGCCCCCTCAATCAGGCGAAATTTTCTCATTTCTTCAGGGGATAAGTCTTGAGTTCCCTTACACCTTTGCATTCTCATACCACACCTTGTATCAATAGTTAACCAATTCTACACCACCTTGCCTAGCTGTTCAACATTTAGACCTTCTCCAGTACTTATGATGTGTGTTATATTTAGGGTGCTCCTGCAAAATGCCCGGTGGCTTTTTCTGTGACCTTTTAAAATGCTGGAGAGATGAAAGTATGCTTGATGATAACACCACTGCTCCCGACCCGATAAAAAAATTTCTCATCTGGTACTTAGAGAACCAGACGGGGAAAAGGAAAACTGTCCCCCAAAACTATCTAATAGCAACGGGCTTGGGATTAGTCAGAAGGATGCTTTTTGCCTTCTTCCCCTGGTCGAACCTGTTCCG
>DUEV01000013.1 GCA_011170375.1 Dehalococcoidia bacterium | reverse complement strand
GGAGAACAATATCGCCAGTGACATTGCTCCCGGCAGGAGCCTGCTTTTCATACCGAAAGCCTTGGCCGCTTCGTCGCTGAGAAAAGCTGCTCCCCTCATGCCGGTGATATTGCAGAAAATGTCCAGTTCCGTGGGAGTAATGAGCCGCGTCTCGTCGCTCACATACTTCTCACCGACAACCCTGTCGGCAAGTCGTTTTTCTGCCATCTTTAAACACCCCCTTTTAAATATTCAGTCCTTCTATTTTAGAAATGCCCTTATTATCTTCAGGATATATTCATCTATTAGTTGGAGCCAGCTACGGCAATGTAAAGCGGGTACCGGCATTGTTCAGGAAGAAGGAGTCTTCAAACTCATGAAACAGTCGTGCCGAGGCCGGGAAACCGGTACAATGCGAAACACCCAGTCGCTGAATTCCCATTTCCCTGAGGTCGGCTATTGTTCTTTCCATCCGTTCCTCAGAAGCCCCGATGAGATGAGTACCTCCAATGACTGCGTAGACCAGCTCTTTGCCGGTGAGATTCCGGGCATGGCGCAGGGTGTTAATAATGCCCCGGTGAGCACAACCGAGAATGACGACCAGCCCAAAGTCAGCATTAATAATGAGAGCTAAGTCATCGGCGAGAGGGTCGGACTTGAGCTCACCGCCTTCTTTAACAAACAGGTGACTGTCAATCTCTTCATAACCGGTAACCATCGGGATTTCCCCGGTAGTTAGAATATTCTCGGTGATATAGACTGGTTCTCTCGTCAGATTGAATCGTGCCCCAAGACTCTCCAACTCCTCACGTAAAGATGGAAACCTGATGCTACGTTCGATTCCTCCCCTACGCTTGGTGTATTTCTCTACCCAGATGTCAGGGTGGGCAATTATCTCAACATCACCTGTTAAGCTAAGTACGTCACGCAAGCCGCCGGTATGGTCGGCGTGCCCGTGGCTGAGCACTATTCGGTCTACAGTTGACAGATCCATTTCCATCACCCGGGCGTTATGCGCTGCTGTGAAGCTCAGTCCGGTATCCATCAGAACACGCACTTCGTCTGTTTCTACCAGAATGCTGAGCCCCCATTCTCCGAGGAAGCCATAGTTTGCCGTGTTTTCACTCAGTGTGGTTATTTGGATTTCCATTAGTCCTTACTCACTTTCCCTGGCCGTCCTGGTAGGTCTCTATTTTTTGCGTTGGCAGTCTCGCTTTGAACTGGTCAATGATGTACCGGCAGGCAGCAAAGCCTTCGTCACGGTGGGCTGAGGCTACAGCAACCACCAGATTAATATCTCCGACCTTCAACTTGCCTATCCTGTGGGATATAGCAACGTTTTCTATTGGCCACCCACGCCTGGCTTCATCGGCTATTTTCTGTAATGTACTAGAAGCGCTTCCATCAGGGTCCTGGTATTCTACAGAAAGAACCGGCTTGCCCTGAGAATGGTTACGGATCAGCCCAACGTAGGTGACCGTGACCACACAACCACTGCCTTCGCTTTTTACACTTTCAACTATTCGCTCGGGAGATAGGGGGGATTCGGTAACTTCAATCATGTTTAACACTTTCAGAGATAGTGTTTACTATCTGTGATATGGATTCCTCCTGCGAATCTATCACATTAACATTGTAACGCTCAAAAACATCCTCATCATAGAACTCGATTCACTCCGGGTCAAGAGAGTGTTGCTTCTGGCACTCCTCAATCGAGAAGACGAAAGCTCTCAAGGGCAATATCAAAAGTAGACTCATAGGAATTAAAAGACTTCTGTGGACAGGGGAAACATACTATCCAGCCAGTCTCACTCTCGAAGAAGTATACTTCCAGTTTTATATATGTGGTCAGGGAAACGGTCTCAGTATAAGTGTGTTGTATTACTGGTCTCCCATTGATAATTGATTCTTCCGTGGAGACAGCGGCATAATCATCAATGTTATCGGCCAAATAGTTGCGTCTATATTCAGAGAAGCTCTGGAGGTTGTAGCCCGAAGCCTCGTACTTTCCTACCATGATACTCGCTGCATTAACACCAATCCCACTTGACCAGATAGCGACTTTGAGTTCTGAAGACGTCTTAGGTTCAACAGCCCAATTCTCAGGATAATCAATCGAGAAGCCGTTTTCCTCATCGGTATAGGTTACAAACTGGGCTGGCTCCGAAGACCCGCAGCTCAGGCAAAGTCCCAGGGTCGTGGCCGTGAATAACATGGCAGCTAAGATAACTCGTCTTCTCATGTCTCTAATCTCCTCAAAGCGGTCGTTCTTTGCTTACAGCTACCGTGGTCGGAAACTGTAGATAACGTCATCAATAATCGCCTCATGCTGCTGGAACGCTTCTGGATAGGTGGAGGCCATCACCCAGAAGGCCTGCTCTCCATGAAAAATGATTAGATATTTGCACTTGATGGTGTATCCCGGCGACAGGTCTGACATACCGGTGAACACCAGCTCATAAGCAGAAGTCCCACCAACGGTCACGCTCCGTTTGGAAGTGAGATTGAAATTAGCCCAGTAACCAGAGGTAGGGATGCTCTCCACTACGCTATCAACATAATCCTGAAGGGTGGCATCTTCCGGACACGTCTGCACGGAAATATGTACCGATGGGCTCTTCTCAACCGGTGCGAAGTGGCAGACGTGCTCTGAACGTAGTACGGGATACTGGCACCACCCTTCGGGAATGGTAATAGAAAAGCCAGAGCCTGTATATGTACCTCCCGGCCAGGGCTCCGGTGGAGCAAAGGTGAAGGTCGACAAGAGCTTGAAGCTGTCCATTATAGCTTCTACAATCTCCTCCTGGTCATCAAACTCAGCAGGCTCACCATGAACTCCGTACGAGAAACCCTGTTGCCCACGTACCAGAAAAACGAACCTGAACTTCTCGACTTCCCCGGTCCCAATGTCACCTTTGGCCACTATCTCACGACCGGAGATACCATTACTAATACTCACAGTACGTTCCGAAATCAACTCGTAGCCGGGTACAGAACTCAGGTAAGTTTTGCTTTGAGCTATGTAATCCGACGAGACAAGCTCCTGACATTCATACTGTAAATACACGCTGGCAGATAGGAGTCCATCAAAGTCAGTGAATTCGAAGGAGAACTGTGTGCCTGCCTCCTGCACATTCTCCGACCACTCTTCCGGATACTCAATGGAGAAGCCATGCTCTGTGCTCTGATAGAGCGTCATATCTTCTGAGGTCGTAGAAGTGCCATTACAGCCGGCAGACAATAAAACCATGAAGAAAATACAACATGCCGTTAACCGGATAGTTTTGTATGACATATCTCACCCTCCTCTATTATATGTTCCTCAGGTCTTCACGAGTTTATAGACCCCTTTTTCCTGTTCAATAAATGAAAACATGCCACGTTCCGCAGCCTGATTTAGTGCATTGGTCACCTTCTTTTTCTCATGCTCTTCCCATATCGCCAATGTTCCCGCTGGTTTAAGGACACGATAAAGCTCCTTTAAAGTCTGCTCCATCGGGAACTCATGAAAGGAATCAGATGCATAGACCACATCAATAATCCCATCCAACAGATTGACAGAATCTGCACTTGAGAGAAATATCTTCAGATTTCTCACCCACCTGATTCTGGCTCTAAGCCAGAGAATCAGCACATGCACTGGCTCGTTGTCCAAGGCATAGACCATTCCTTTCGGCCCTACAATACGAGCAGCTACAATTGACGAGGTGCCCATAACGAACCCCTCATCGAGGACAACGTCTCCCTCCTTAACACCAGCCCTTACCAGCCATTTCCTCCTCCACCAGGGGTTTCTGGATATTTCCATGAACGGCCAGACTAATAGCAGGACACCACTGTACCCAATAAAGAGCCACCAGGGGGCTACCCGTCTCCTGAGGGTGAGCTTGAGCACAATCCACATCAGCGTGAGAAAGAGGTGATACCCCAGTATCCCCACGCCTACCCAGTGCCCCGGGGCAAATTCACTCCAATTTGGCATATTAATCACCTAATGACTTCTAATAACCTCAGCCTTGTTTCTGATGGTTGAGGCACCAAAGAGTCATGAGCAGACTGACCGTTACTACTTTATTGTTGTTTGAGTAAATTTACTTACCCTTTTTTACTGCTGCTTCTTATTTTTTAAAACATCTATGTATACGGCTACTGCCCAGCCTATATACCAGGCTATGCTAGACACAAAGGCAGCAACTGCCAGCAGGAACCAGGAAATTGGTGCCAAGCCAGGGTTAGTGTTAGCGGCATCACCAATGATTCCAATTAGAGCAAAGATAATACCAAGAGTCCAGCACATGCCACCCCACATCGACCACTTGCTACCCATGCTCACTATCCATTCGTGGTTGTTCCAACGCTCCCACATAGAATTACCCTCCCTTCATTGCATTTCAGATTATTCAAGGTTTCGGCATTCCTATCCATCTGGACGTTCTGTTCATGTATTCACGGTAGGCATCACCATATTTCTCAAGACAAAAGCGCTCTTCAGGCATTGATAAAACCGTCATATACATTCCGAGAACTATCAGCAGTACCAGTAAGTAGACCCATGAAGCGCAAGCTATGGCTATACCGAGATATATTAAGAGGAAGCCGAGGTACATTGGATGTCTTGAAATGCTGTAGATTCCGTCAGTATTTGGTTTATCCGGTGAAGTCCGGGCGAAAGTTAAAGTTGCTAGCAAGGTAAAGATAAGCCCCACCAAGTAAATGGGAAGTCCTACATATAACCAGGCAGTGCCCAGTTTCAGTGGAACGAAAATGCTATAAATCCATGAACCAATCCAAGATACCATCATTATGCCTAGAAGTGGTCTCTCTTGTTTGTTATATTCGGGCCAGCTGAATAGTGCCGACTCCCTATTAACAATCAAGTAGGAAAGGCCATAGGTTACCAGGAGAAAGGGAAGGATAAAAATCCAGGCATTCCATACGCCAACTTCAAAAGCCGGTATAGCAGACATAGTTTTCCCTCCTTCAGTTCATTCTATCTAAGATTTCGGTATTCCTAACCATCTCGGTGTCCTGTTCATGTACTCACGATAGGCATCGCCGTACATTTCGAGGCAGTGGTTTTCTTCAGAAGTTACGAGTATAGATGAAAATGTGGTATATACAACCGTAAACAGCAGGAAAACCCATGAAGCGCAGGCTATACCGATTCCTATGAACATCACAAACTGGGTAACATACATGGGATGTCTGGAATAACGGTAGAGGCCGCTGGTAAGAGGTTCTTTCTCCATCGGGGTGGTAAAATGACTCACGAAAACTGCGGCGTAGGCAGCCGAGCCTACCAGGGATATCGGTAGGCCCACGTAGAACCAGACCGTGCCTACTTGGAGAGGGAGAAAAATAGAGTATATTACGGCAGCAAACCACATTATCCACCCGACGGGGTAGAGCTTTCTTTCGATTTCACTATGGGCCTTGGACGCTTCCTGCATCGACTCTTTGTGAACCAGCATCATCAGAGGCATAGGCAGGGCGTGATAAAGCATAAAAATCCAGGCATTCCATGCCCCTATTTCAAAGGCAGGGACAGCAGACATTGCTTTTCCTCCTTCAGGCGGTTTTCTTCGTTCCACTGAGGTACGAGAACCCCCAGATGCCAAAGAGACCTCCCAGGTCGAGACCCGCCTCTTGCAAAGTCTGGAGTTTTACATTTTCAACGCCTAGCGCTTGTACTTTCTCAATTAATTCCGGGGCACTTTTAACCCCGTATCCTTTGGGAAAGATATCACATACCATAAATGTACTGCCTGGAGCCAGGACTCGAATAACCTCTTTGAGTAGCACTGTGTGGTCTGGTACCCGGATCTCGTGAAAGCAACAGGCGCTTGTCACCAGAGAAAACTCTCCATCGTTAAAAGGAAGCTCGAGGGCATTGCCAGGCTGGAATTTGCACCGGTCGCTTACCTGGGTTATCGTCGCATTCCTTTCGGCACCTTCTTTGGTCTGGCCCCACGCTCCCCACATTTTCGTCCATGTATCAACGCCGGTTACCTGAGCTTCGGGAAACTCACTGGCTATTGCGACTGCCACCCGACCGCTTCCTGTTCCGATATCCAGCGCTTTTCCTTTGCCGTCCCAAACACCTCTCAGCACGTCAAGGTAGCTATCCTGAAACGCCTTCATCTTGGCGGGATTCGTTACGAAGGCCATAGACAGATGCCAGGACACGCCCATGATTAGCAGTATGACGCCCAAGGCCCAGCAGAGGACCAGGGCCCAGGTTGCGTACGACAATACCGTAAAGACGATGGCAAGCGCAGTTAATATAATACCGCCGCCAATCAGACCAATGTCGATACTTGTAACCAGCCTGTAGCCATACTTCAACTCCTCTGCCTTCTTGTTCATAGGGAACCTCCCGAACTATTGATATACTAAGCCATGTGTATTAGCTCTTTATCCCGCGTGCGAGCATCATCTTGGGCATCATCATTCCTCTTGCATAGTTGATGGAAACATCCGAGAATCCAGCGTTTTTCATCATCTCTCGCACGTCACCTTCTGTCCAGAGCTGCATCCCGTATTTCTTAATATCCTTGGAGTGGTCTTTTCCATCTTCAGCGTTCCACTCTATGCAGATGACTACCCTGCCTCCGGTGCGTAACACCCGGTACATTTCTTTCAGTGACTCTAAAGGCTCAGGGAACATCATGAAACTGGCCATTGCTGTAGTGACGCTGAACTTGTCGTCTTCCCAGGGTAGCTGTGAGGCATCACCCTGTACGATTTCGGCGGTTCCCGCAGCGATGCGGTCTTTGTTCCTCTTAGTCGCCAGCTCTACGGAAAGCTCCGAAAGGTCTAAGCCGGCAATGCTATGGACGTGAGAAGCGTACTTCTTCAGGAAGTGGCCGTTTCCACAGGCGACTTCAAGCAGGTCGTCTTCTGGTTTTAATTCCGAGACCTTGGCCACATTTTCATAAATGGACTTGTGACCCCTGTTCATGAATATGAAAGTAATTCTTCCTAATAACCCTCTGGGCAGTTCGAACTGTGTTTTTTCCCTTTCGCTAATCATCTTTTCATCTCCTTATCCTGGCTATAAAACCCATGCCTTCCAGGCAACTGCTCCAAGAAGCGGTGTGAGCGATTTGAGGTTCTCCTTACCAAGAGGAATAGTTACCAAATATTATTGTATTAGCGTATCTTGGAACGTCTCGTGTGTCAATAGTTTCTATTAGGTGACTTAAATATTAATATTGAAGTTATAGTGCTAAATCACGCTCTTCTGATAATCTAGGCAATCGGTCCGTTAGGGGCGAGAGTCCTATTTATAAACGGGGGTAGACAGAATGTTCTGTATAGCATACCGGAACATTAGGATACCCAGCAGCTTACTGCGAAACCTCTCGTTGCTCCGGTTCTATTCGAAATTCACAGTCTGAGCAAGTATTCTCATTACCATTGACTTGGCAATAAGTCCCTTCATATTTCCAGCACGGTTTGGCACATACGGCAAGCTCCGAACGGTGCATGCAGACCGGGCAGCCGTCCCGTTGCCAGCAAGGGTAAAGCCGTAGATAATGACGGATGGCTGGTAGGTTCAGTTCTTCCGATATTAATCTTTGAATGAAACGCAACCGTTTCAGGTCGGTCTCGGAGTAAAATCGTCTACCACTTCTTCTTTGTGGCTTGATTACCCCGTATCTCTCCCACACACGGATGGTCTCAGGGTGGACGTTCAGTAGCTCCGAAACAACACCAATTGGAAATACTGGCAGATTATTCATTATCTCTGGCTCTAGTCGCATTCTAAATAGATGACATTCTGTTGTCAATCATTGGTAAGTATCTGCCATGTCGATTGTGATACACATGGATTGAACATTCCGCACTGTGGTAGCCAGTTCGACTATGACTGGCGAACTGGCTGGCGCCCCCTCAGAACCACCCGAAAAACTTAACAGGTTAGGCTGCTGCTGCTATAATAAATATACAGCCAGTATAAATGAGTGGCTGAAGTTATAGACCTTTGGGCTGGAACAGGTGAGATAAGGGGTCACGCTGCAAATACCAATCGACGAGGTGCCTTATCGCAACGTGCTTGTGGCATACTTGCTACCGCAGACCTTATAATGGAAGTTAGTGTATAGCTGGAGGAATATATATGGCTGAGTATTCACTGGAAGAGGTCCTTCATCCGAGGTCTATCGCTGTAGTTGGAGCTTCTGATGAGGGGCGTGGTTCGCAATTTTTGGGAGCTCTGGTTGAGTTCGGATTTAAAGGTATTCTTTACCCGGTCAACCCCAAATACTCCGAGGTAATGAAGTTGAAAGCCTACCCCACTGTTAAGGATATACCGGACCCGGTTGATTTTGTGATATCCGCCGCCCCCGCCCCACAGGTACCCCAAATTATGCGTGATTGTGTCCAAAGGGGAGTCAAAGGAATTCACCTTTTCACCGCACGCTTCAGTGAGACCGGAAGGAAAGATGCTGCTGACCTGGAACAAGAAGTGCTTCGTATCGCTAGAGAAGGAGGCGTGCGTATTATTGGCCCTAACTGCATGGGCGTCTACTATCCTAAGATGGGTATGGCTTTTCAACCTCAGTTTTCCAGAGAGTCCGGCTCGATAGCACTAGCCTCCCAGAGCGGCCAGGCAGCTGGGGAAATTATCGGCAGGACCACACAAAGAGGTGCCTATTTCAACAAGGCGATTAGCTATGGCAATGCCATTGATTTCAATGAAGCTGATTTCCTGGAGTACTTTGGTGCTGACCCTGAAGTAAAGCTTGTCATGATGTATATCGAGGGACCTAAGGACGGTTCCCGTTTCTTTAATATACTCCGTGAAGTAACCAGGACCAAGCCTGTCGTGATAATTAAAGGAGGCCGTGGACAGGCGGGGACGAGAGCAACAGCCTCCCATACTGCTTCTCTGGCTGGGGCAACAGAGGTGTGGAATACGATGATAGAACAGGCGGGCGCTGTCTCTGTTAGCAGTATAGACGAGCTGATAGATGTGGCCGTCTCATTCTACTTCCTGCCGCCAATAGCTGGTCGGAGGGTTGGCGTCGCGGCGGGAGCCGGAGGAGCTACTGTTCTGGCGGCCGACCAGTGTGAAGAGGCCGGTCTTGACGTTGTCCCCTTGCCTCAGGAGATGAGAGAGGAGCTGAGGAGCCAGGGTGTCCAAATCTGGGACTGGATAAGTAACCCGGCAGACTTCTCGATAAACATGGGAGACGAAAACTTTGGCCCGGCTGAGCTGTTGAAGATGATGGCCATGCATCCCGATTTCGACCTGATTATTGCCTCCATTAATATTCCCGGCTGGGGTGGCCCGCCTGGTGGCGGACGTCGCCGTGGTAGAGGTGGTCCACCTGGTAGGGGTGGTTCACCTATGAAGGGTATGCCTCCATGGGCAATGCTCAATCTGACACCCGAAGAAATCGTTAAGCAATATAAGCAAATTGATGATTACAAGCCGGTACTGGGGCTACTCCCGGACAGGAGTCCTACGTCAAACAGCGATGATAATGAGCAGGACGATGAGAGATGGAAAACCGTCTGTGAGGTAACTGCTGAGCTTATTAAGCAGGGTATACCCTTCTACCCAACTGTGTCTCGGGCAGCTTCAGCCGCTAACAAGGTGATAGACTATTATCAAATGAGGGAGCGGTAACAACCGTCACACCCTACGCCCCCAATATCTCTTTGTGCCTCAGCGCCCTCTCAAGTGAGGGTTGCATCTTCATCTCGCGGAACTCGTTGATGGCGAAGTCCAGGTGCTCCAAGGCGTCTGATTTCTCATCGGGGTAGTGCTCCAGAATCAGCTCGGCAAGCTGTAATCGGGTGAGGGCCAGCTCCGGACGGAACCTCATCTCCGTGCAGACCCTGATGGCTTCGTTGTAGTGTTGGCGGGCTTCCTCTGGTCTATCCAGCAAGGCGGCTGCCCCACCCAGATGACGAGGGATGCAGGTGGTATACCAAAAGCCCGGTGTGTAGAGACCACTACCACTGAAACGGTTCAGTAGCAGTTCGGTAGCTCGCTGGTGACTTATCAGGACGGCTGCCTCGAGGAATAGGACGTCGGGTACTGTCGGACTTTCGTCTCTCAAGGTACCGATATTGGGGCGACTCACCACACGTCTCTCCAGGATTTCTGAAGCCTCTTCCTTCCGTACCAGATGAGCCAGCACTAGGCAACGTTGTGATTCTGCCTGGGGTCCACGAAGCACACGCTCAAGGGCTTCAAGATACATACCAAGATAGACACTGACTCTAATGCTAGTAAAACCTACCCAAAGATTGGCGATTACTTCTACACCAGTTTCCTTACCACGAGTCCGTGTTTGTCTAGCCATATCCATAGCTTCGTCAAGACGGCCATCCATCACAGTTAGGACACTGTCATTTGCTGCCGATAGGATTTCATGGTGGATATCGCCGCCGCGCTGAGCCAAAACCCGCAGCTCATCACAGACCTCCTCGGCTCGCTGCCGCTGCCCAATGGTGAGGAAGGTATCACCTATCCAAGACATTGGGTACATCGTAATAGGACTCAATCCAGCGTGTGAACTTGACCAGACTTCTTCAGCTACTCGAATCCTCTCCGCAGCATGCTGTGGCGCTCCGATATTGGCGAGAAATGTGCCAGTAGCCATGAACAGGGTATCTTGGTCACCCAGGCGATGGGCTAGGTCAACAGCCTGACTCATAAGCTTGTGTCCCAACCTCGCTTCACCGGTCTGGCATTTCCCAGCTCCGAGAAATACATCAGCAAGGGCACGCTCAGTGGTATCAGGCGTGGCGTATCGGTCTAACCGCTCCACCCACTCGGCTGATTGAGGAGCAGTAAAAAGCCTGAGTTCGGTGGAATAAGTATATACTGCTATTATACAGGCCCGGATAGCTCGTGAACTGTCGCCAAGGCTCTCAGCCAGGGTAAATGCCGCCGGCGCCTCTATATCAAGTATGCGTTTGTTATCCGCAGCGAGATATAAGGCATCACACAGGTCCAGTAGCAGGTCGCATACCTTTCCCTTGTCATCCGGGTCTAGAACCCTCTGCACCTTGAGGGCCTGGTCAAGCAAACGCACCGCCTCTCCATAGGCGTAAACGTTCATAGCACGTTTGGCTGCCATCTCACCGTATTCAACCGCCTTTGTAAGGTCAGCGGGGTCGGTAGACTGGGAGAAGTGCTCGGCAAGCTCGGCGGCATGCTCCTCAGGGCGTCTGGTGTATAAGGTTTCTAGGGCACGTGCTACCTGCCGGTGTAGCTGCAGTCGCTGTGGGGCAATCATCTCCTCATACAGTGTCTGCCGGAAGAAAGCGTGCGTGAAACGGTAAGCTATGATACCGACCTGTGAACGCTCCTCCAGTATCGATAGTTGTACTGCCTCCTTGAGAGCGTTAACAAATACATCCTCGCTGATGCCAGCCACAGTCTTCAGCGTCTCCAGGGCAAACTCGCGTCCTATGACGGAGGCTACTGAAAGAAGCTGATTACACTCAGGACTGAGCAGGGATAGTCTCTTGCCAATGACATCGCGTAGCCCCTCGGGGATGCTCATCTCCAGTGGTGTGTCCCGGGCAGCCCGCCACTGTCCCCCTTCCCGACTAATAAGACCTTCCTCGACGATATGGCGTACGACCTCCTGAACAAAGAGAGGATTACCTTCGGTCTGGCGGTGTACCGCCTCGGCCAGCCCCCAGGGCACGTCCTGCCTGACGATGCTCTCCAGCATCCGCCTCACCTCATCGGCATTGAGGCCCCGCAGCAGGACACGGTTAAAGGTGGTGACACGCCTTAGCTCAGCCAAAGCGGCTGATAATGGGTGAGTCCTGTCTACCTCGACATCACGGTAGGTTCCTACAATCAGAAGCCTTGCACCTGATAGATGCCTCGATACATGGGTCAGCATCTCCAGCGTGCCTTTGTCGGCATCGTGAAGGTCTTCTAATATAACCAGTAAGGGCTGGACTTTGGCGGCGCTGGTAAGGAAGCTGGTAACAGCCTGAAACAGCCGGTAGCGCTCTTCCTCGGGGCTCTCAGGGGTTCTTGGCTCTACCTTGAGCTTCTCTCTTACCTCGGAGACGATGCGGGCTACATCAGCCGCCCCGGTGCCAAGCTCTTTCCTCAGGTCTCTGGTCTCTCTTGACAGCACATAGGAACGCATCGCTTCGACAAAGGCTAAGTAGGGCAGTGACAGTGAGCCTTCCTCATAGCAATGACCGACAAGGTATTTGCCACCTCTGAGCGTTACGTAGGTGGCCAGCTGCTCACACAGGGCAGTCTTACCGATACCCGGCTCTCCCACTACCATCATCAATGCACCCTGCCCAGACATGGCACCATCAAAGGCCGCCTGTAGCTGTTTTTGTTCCGGTTCACGGCCAACAAAGACTTTTCTATATAGTGGGCTCTCCGGGGCAGTCGCTACCTGTGATACCGACTCGGTCACCTTACCCTGCTCGATGGACTCCAGTGCTTTGAGGACGTCACCTGCAGAGTTAGGTCGTTTCTCGGGGTCTTTCTCCAGCAGTTGCAGGATGAGTACCTCTAGTCCTGCTGGCAGGTCGGCCCGGTGCCAGGTGGGCGATACCACTGACGTGTTGATATGCTGCCCGATGATAGCCACCGAGTCGTCCCCAATGAAGGGTGGCCTCCCGGTCACCATCTCATAGAGCATCGCTCCCAGGGAGTAGAGGTCAGCTTTCGGTGTTACCTTGCCGCCCATCGCCTGCTCCGGGGGCATATAGGACACCGTGCCCACCATCATGCCTGACTGAGTAAGGCGGGAGAGGTCGACCGCCACCGCCAGACCGAAGTCACCTATCTTGGCAGTACCATCAGCGCTCATCCAGACGTTACCCGGCTTAAGGTCGCGGTGGATGATACCTTTAGAATGGGCAAACTCCAGTCCCTGACAGACTGATTTGGTAATACCGATTACATGCTCAAGAGGGAGTCGGTGTTCAGGTGCTTTCTCGATAAGCCCCTCGATATCACCTCCCGACATGACGGGCAGGACGATGTAGGGCTGGCCCTCATGGTCTCCGAAATCGTAGACAGTCACGATATTGGGATGGTCACCGAGTCTGCCCATGGCTTGAGCCTCACGCTTAATACGGGTGCGGGCTTCGTCATCGAGCTTCTCGGTCTTTATCAGGGCAAAGGCTACATCGCGGTCGAGAGTGTTATCGTGGGCGAGGTAGACCTTCTTCTTACCGCCTTCACCGAGTAGTTGTTTGACCTGATAACGACCACCAGCAAAGGAAGTGGGTTCGGGGGAGAGGGGTGCTTCAGGAACAGGTATAGATACCTGCTCAGTTAGAGGATGGGCACAATTATTACAGAATTTGCTATCGAGTGCATTAGTGTATCCGCATTGTGGACACACTCGCTCTGCGATTAACGGCTGTGCGCATTCTTTGCAGAACTTGGCATCTTCTGGATTCTCTGTCTGGCACTTTGGGCACTTCACGACTCACTCGTAAGCACAGGCTCGGTGCCCACAGTCTAGAGGTAAACTAAAGTGATGTCAAGTGAAGTCGAATTGTGCGATTCGACTGTAGGCTGCCGAAATTGTAGGACGGCCTCCGCTTGTTTCTCACCTAGCGGTGGGGGGAAAGTATAAAGCACTTAACAGATAGCGCTTCGATGTAGATGAACATAGCCAAGGCGGAAATCCGTTGTAGCAGTCCGGCAATGTCTCTGAAAACCGGAATCAGGGTGAACACAAACAGTATAGAGACAATGCCTATAGCCACCAGAGATAGCCTCGTTACGCCACGCCAGGCGGGCTCAGCCCAGATCATCCTGGCCATTATCAGCATACCGGTTATGAACGCCACACAGGCCACAATCGATACCAGGTGGTGTGATGCGTCTTTTATTGAGTGTATCCCTTCTGTTATCGCTGCGTTATAGGGAAATAACGCTGTAAGAATAACTCCCACGCCATGAAGGATTACCATGAGCCAGACTATTGTGGTCCCGGTCCTTGGGGCAAGGTGTTGTCTCACGGCGAAGGACAGGCCGATTATTAGAATACCGTATAATATGAAACCGGTATTCATCCATTCGGGGTGAGGTGCGCCTACTGCGGAAAGCTCGCTTATGGTATTTCTGATATGGTCGTAGCCCGGTGTCACTGCTGCCCCGACAAGAATAAATGCAATTGCCGCCAGCGGAGCCAGCATCCCGCAAATTGCCAGATACCTTGACAGGCGGGCAAGCCAAAAAGAACGTACTGTTTGTACTCTCATTGCCCCGTTCCAGTATCTCTGTGTCAAGCGTAGATATGCGCTATTTAGTATATACCATGCTTGTGTTATAGGAAACAGGCATGGGGCAAATCCCCCTGTACTTACGGGGGTAGAGCGTTAAACAGTAGGCGCGAACTATCAAATTCTCTAAAATAGCTTGCCAAAGACCCTTCGGTTATGTTATACATTCAGGACAAATAGCAGGTGTTGGGGGAAATAGGAAATGCCGCGTGCCAGAGCTATCTTCACCAATATGTCCGTACCGATGCCGCTTTACCGAAAACTGTACCTCGTATTGCGTAATAACCTGATAAAGGTCTGGAAGCGGCAAGGCTGCTGTGGTCATCCCGGCGAACCGGGCTGCTGAGAGGTGGGAGGGTAATCTCCCGGTCCGGGAGATTAGTACAACAGCCAGGACGTGTCGATACCACAGGAGGGAGGTGTTGCCATGACTGAAGAGACCAGAGTATCCATTCCTCGACTTCGCCGTTTCAACCTCATCATGGGTATTTTTCACCTCGTTCAGGGTATTCTCATGCTGGTGCTTAGCAGCGATTTTTCGCTGCCGGTTACCAGCGCATTCCAGGTTTTCAACCCAGAGGTAGGCAGACTAGAAGCATCATATGATACTATCGTAGACCTCCGCATCGGGCCGATGGTGGCCGCTTTCCTGCTGATATCGGCGGTGGCCCACTTCTCGATTTCAGCCCCCGGTGTCTTCGGCTGGTATGCTCGCAATCTGGAGAAGGGCATCAATCACGCTCGCTGGATGGAGTATTCACTGAGCGCTTCGTTGATGATTGTGGTCATCGCCATGCTGGTCGGCATCTATGATATCGCCAGCCTTATCCTTATCTTCGCCGTCAATGCGACCATGATTCTTTTCGGGTGGCTGATGGAGCTGTATAACCAGAGGACGGAGAAGACAAGCTGGACACCGTACTGGTTCGGCGTGTTTGCCGGGGCAATTCCCTGGGTTGCCATCGCGATATACCTCATTGGGTCTGGTAACGAGGCGGGAGGACCTCCGGGTTTCGTCTATGCAATCTTTTTCACCATATTCCTGTTCTTCAATAGCTTCGCGGTCAACATGGTGTTGCAATATAAGAAGGTAGGCCGGTGGAGGGACTACCTCTACGGTGAGAGAGCATATATCATACTGAGTCTGGTAGCCAAGTCGGCTCTGGCCTGGCAGGTATTCGGCGGCACCCTCCGGCCTGTCTAGGAATGGTGAAGTATGGCAGTCAAAGTTATCACAGATAGCACCGCTGACCTCAGCCCCGAGCTAGTCAAGAAGCTGGGCATCGGGGTGGTACCCATCTATGTCCGCTTCGGCAGTGACGTTTACCGGGATGGCGTTGACCTGAGCAGTGATGAGTTCTTTAAGAAGCTGACCGGCTCCACACCTCATCCGGCGACCTCTCAGCCCACGCCAGCAGACTTCTCAGGTATCTATTCCAAGTATTCAAAAAACACCGACGGTATAATTTCAATTCACATATCTTCCAAGATAAGTGGCACCTATAATTCCGCCCTCCTGGCGAAAGCAATGTTTGAGCCAGCGTGCCCGATTGAGGTCGTCGACTCCATGTTTAACTCAGGTGGGCTGGCCCTGGTTGTCTTGGCAGCCGCCAGACTGGCACGGAGGGGGAAGAGCCTGCCGGAGGTGCTCGAAGAGACCCACAAAGCTATTCGACAGATTGAAATGCTCGGTATGTTCGATACGATGAAATACCTGGCAAGGAGCGGGCGTATCAACCGGGCAATCGCCGCCACCGGCAATATACTCAATGTAAAACCTCTCCTCACATTCCAGAATGGCGAGATTGTGCGTGCCGGTATGGTACGCGCTGTCTCCCGCGGCATGGACCAGCTCTACGACTTCGTGAGTTCTAAAAAAAACATCCGGGAATTGATAATTGTCCACAGCGCCGCACCCGAGCGGGCAGAGGCACTCAGGGCACGGCTCGACTCCGTTTTCCCTGCGGAAAAGATTACTGTCTTGAAGATGGGGGCGGCTCTTGGTGCCAATGGTGGCCCCGGGGTGATACTGGTTGCTCTCAGGGTTGGTGGTTAGTCCCTACGAGCTCCTCGTGCTTCAGTACCCGCTGGAAAGACGATAAACCCTCACGGCGGTATCGTGGAACAGGGCGGCCTTCTCATAGTGGGAGCAGTCTTTGGCGATGCGTTTGAAGGCGTTCCACATAACCGTGTATGAATACGACGCCTTATCGACCGGAAAGTTACTCTCGAACATACATCGGTCGACCCCGAACCGCTCAATGCACCAGAGAAAGTACGGCCCCATGGCCTCAGCCAGCTCGACCGAGTCCGGTGGGGTCGCTCGCTCGTCCCAGCCGAACCCGCAGACCGGCATGCCGAGACCACCGAGTTTCACGACTACATTGGGACAGGTCGATAGCTCAGCAATGCTGCGCTTCCATTGCTGGAATATTTCCTCGCGTCTCCCGGCGTAGGGGCCGATGCCGATTATTCCACCGACGTGGTCCAGGATAATGATGGTATCTGGAAAAGCCCTGGCCAGGTCGGCCAGTTCCGTAATCTGGTGGTGGTAGAGCCAGGCATCGAAACTCAGGCCGTATTTCTGCAGGTAACCGAACCCCTCACGAAACTTAGAATCCAACAGCAGTCCCCTGGGAGGGCTCATATAGCGGGTGAGTTCAGGGCTGGCATCCCAGACGCTCGAATGCCGAATCCCGCGAAATCTGTTGACGCTGGCGGCTATGTGTGCCTCGAGCACCGGTGCTACGGCGGCACCCAGCGTGAGGTCGGCGTGCCCCACTATCCCGGCGGCAACTCTGGTTATGCCGTATTGCCCGCTGGCACTCTGGGCCGCAATGCCCTGCACGAACTCCGTCTCGCCTATGGGCCGCATCTCCTCGGGCCCCCTCTCTCGGTACATAGACCGGCACTCCACAAATACGGTCTGGACGATGTTGTGGGCGTCGCCGATGTCCTCCAGCAGCTCGTCTAGCAGGTAGGTGTTTCTGGGGCGGTCATCGCGGGCAGTGCGGTCCCACAGATGGTGGTGCGGGTCGCAGATAGGCAACTCAGGTTCTATTATCTCCTCCGCCATCATCCTTGCCAGTACTTCAGGCTCGGCTACCATATCGTATCTCCTTATTGATTAATTAGTTTAGGGCTACTTTTTCGTCTTTGGCTGTTTAGATTTACTGGCTTGGGCTTTTACCTTTGTATCTTTTGTATGTCCCTTTTGCCGGAACCAGGACGGGGTCCGAAATGCTTTCATGCTTTTGTATTCCCTTCAGGCTAACGTTAAGTCTTATTTATTTAACAGGTGATGTGTATCAGGGCTGCCGGACGTTTACCCTGAGCTGACAGCTCGTTGAATTTGTCGACCGCTTCTTGCGAAGGAACCACTGCCGACTCTACTCCGGAGCCTTTCAGGAAAGCATCCGCATCCGGGTTCAACTGGGCTACACCGTCTGTGCCGGTCCCCACTATGAGCGCATCTGGTGCGGACTTGACCAGTTCCTCAATCTCCTCTCGCTTGATAGCGTGACTGCCAAACATCCAGAACCCGCCCTTCCTTTTTCTGATGCCGCCATCTGGATACAGAAAGACGTCACGACGGTACTTCTTACCATCAAGGACTATCGAACCGAACTTGAAGCTGTTTACTGTGGTCATCTGTGACCTCCTCTAGGTTGCCTTTCCACCGGCTTGCCTTTTCCTAAAAAGTGGCTTGGGTGATTGGAGGTACGAGCCGGTCTTGGAGGCGAACCCTGATATCAGTTTCTGTGCCTTATAACCGCATTGACTACATACTGCAGGTTGGTCGTATTCACTCATGGGACGCTTTAGCTCGAACTCTTTCTTACACTTGGGGCAGTAATATTCATATACTGGCATCATGTCCTCCTTTTCCTGGGGTTGGAGGAGCTGCGACCCCAGAATCTCATTGTATCTCGGCACCCTCTCCGGTGGGGGCTACATCTTCATCTCGTGAAATCCTTAATTATTTCAAATAATAGTAAAAATGGTCACAGCAATCATGCCCTTCCATAAGGGTTTTTGTTCTGCGAAACCCAATATTTTCATTGAAACCTTCGACAAGGGGTGGGTCTAGTGCGCAATATAACCTATAACCCCATTCTGTTGCGTCGAGTTTTTTAAACATATCAACATATGGACACACTGTACAATTGAATTGAAAACCATCATTTTCTTTTTTATAGGTATATTGGTGCAAGCCAGGAATTGGCCTTTCTCCCCATAATATACTGATTAGTTTTTCAATAGTACGGTCCTCTTGATCAATTGCTAAATTCTTATAACGATTAAAAGCATCTTTACAACTGATATCTTCAACTATTTTTGCTACGTCATCACCAAAGCTATTTTTTAATGCTCGCAAATATGATACTAGATTTCGAATATGCCTATAATCGCTTTGTTTCATCAAATCAATGCAATCTGCAAAATCAATCTTCTGGTTTTCCATTGTTCACCTCCAGATTACGCCCTTAGTATCTCCTTGTGCCTGAGTACCCTCTCCAGTGAGAGCAGCATTTTCATACCCTGCAATCCTTTAATGTCAAGGTGTAAGTATTTGGCTATTCTTCCTCCGTATCCCCCTGTAACATTTCCTTCATCATATCGATGCTGCAGATATCGCACGTTTCGCCTTCTTCGTGTTTCTCCCTTGCCAGAGAAGGGGCATCGAGAACAACGTCGATTACGCGTGATACCCCGGTTTCGTCTGATTGCCAGACTATATGGACCCGCTTGCCATCAGGGTCCAGATAGCTGTTCACACCAGCGGGTCTGTCGTCGCCCTCAAGCCACAATGGCATGGCGAAGGGGGTGTCCCTGGTACAACCCGTCCCACTCACGGCGGCATAGAGGTCGCTTATTGTCCTCCCCGTGTCACCATCGAAGGTGAATCCTTTAAGAAGCATCAATATGTTGTCTACGCTTTCAGCCATCGCTTTATCCTGCCTTAGTCGAATTATTATTTATTAACTGTACTTCCGGGTGCGATTCTATGCTGTCTCAGTGCCCACAGTCTAGGAGTAAATCGGGAGGATGTCAAGCAATAGTACAACCAATGGGGGACGCCCTTGTAAATCCCCCTTGGTCCTCCTTTGAAAAAGGGGGAAACATGCATTTAATCTCCCTTTATTAAAGGGAGATTGAGAAGGATTACACCCCTCTGGACTCCCCAAAACGGTGAAAAGACTGGTTTTTATGCAAGCACCTTCGCACCTTATAGGCGTGCGTTCCTTCAGGTAAAATACTCATTACTCTGCCCGCAGGCTAATATGAGGAGTTTAAGAGGGGCGCAGCCCCTCTTTTTCCTTAAAGGGCGGCGGGCGGGAAAAGATAAATTGGGAGGATGGAGCCACTACAAACGAACATCTGGACAGCAAACCCCCTTGACTACAGCGTTTGGGGGGCTTATCATACAGCAATCCTTATCAAGGAGATTCTTAATAAGGAGGGTATTATGAGCGTTTTACTTGAACCGGGGGATGTATTTCTTACCCGTGGTCATTCGTTTATCAGTCGGGCTATCCGATTTTGTACCCGTAGCATCGGCGAGAGCCGTACCAAAGTCAATCACGTGGGCCTTGTCGTGGAAGCGGGGGACCTGAAGGAGGCCATCGTTGTCGAAGCACTCAGCATGGTCAGGCGTCACCGGCTCTGGCTCCAGTACGGCCCGCCTAAGGAGGATTTGGTGGCCGTCTACCGAGCCATTAACCTGACACCGGACGAGGTCAAGATGATTGTCGCCACGGCGGAGAGACAGGTCGGTAAAAAGTACGGGTACCTGAAAATCGTGGTGCACTTGCTGGACTGGATGTTGCTAGGGGCCTACGTGTTCCGACGACTCGTCCCCGACAACAAATACCCCATCTGCTCCTGGGTGGTGGCTTATGCCTTCAGTAAGGCCGATAAGAACTTCGGGGTTGAACCCGGGGCGGCAACGCCCGATGACATCTGGGACTTTATCGTAGGTAACCCGGACAAGTATCAGGAAATCCGCCCCCTCACCCCACTCGTCCCGTAATGAGTTTTGGTAGTGCCGTAAGGGTAGTAAAAGAGTTCAATCTTATTCTGGAGGCGTTATCACCACCGTCCAGTCCATATCACGTAGCTCCGTCCAGAAATACTCTTTTGAAAATATTAGCTCACCCTCTTCATTTTCAGCGTCGATCTGGCAATAACTATCGGCTATCCAAAAGTCGATTGTGTTGATAAGCTCATCAGGTTCTACGTCAACCACTGAACGAGGATGACCCCTACGGCCAAAGTCGTAGTATATAGTTAGAACTTGCTCGGCACCATTCTCTATTTCTATCTCATATGTAGGGTCACAGGCTGTTAATACGGGCAGCATGATACCGATAAGTAACACCATGCTGAACAGGACCAGTGATAGCTTGCTCTTATACTTCATTTGAGCCACATCAGGAAATCTTTTGTTCCTGAGATTGTATCGCCTGTACTCCCTCGTGTCAATACATTTTTTCTTTATGAAATGACCAATCTGGGCTGCCGGAATGACCCCACCGGGTCACTATATCTGGCCCCAAATGTCTTATCTGCCTCTATTGTCCGGTGAGAAAATAGAGTCGGAGACAAACTTAATTCGGGCTGCTGGTCTTATGGGACGATAGTACCTGCCGGGATACTACCAAAGGCGGATTCGGTATGCCGGCAGGGCGTGCTAGAGTAGACCATACAGGTATGGGACGGACCTGGTGGGAGGTGGGGTTATGATAACAGAATGTACCACTTACAAATGCCCTCGCTGCGCCAGCGTTATCAGTATTGATAAGAAGGCGGTGAGGGCTGATGTCTTCCTGTGCCCGGTCTGCCTCGAGGGTGAGATTGTAAGCCAAGCAGTCGAGACAGAGACCGACAGAATCGCGAGCACTCTGCTGGGTGAGGCGGGGGAGTGGGTTATCCTGCTGCCGTCCCTGGAAAAGGTGTCCACAGGCTGATTCCGGTAATGTTCTGGTCGTAACAACACTGCCCCTCACTCGGTCCCTGCACTTGTTGCCAGCACTCTCCTAGCTTCCTGTCTTCTTTTTGTCTTTCCTTTATATATATTCAGACCGTTTTTCTACGTAGCAATTGCCTGCTTCTATACCGTTCTTAATGATGTCATCGTCAGTTTTTTAGCCTAATTCCATTTCTTTATGAAACCTTAACGAAATATTTATAGTATCTTCATGATATTTATGCTTGCCTCCAGACACGTGTGCTAACCTTTTGTTAGGTGGTACAGCAACTGTCCTTTAAGAGCCTTAATGTACCACCGCCTTTAACAAGTAAATCAAATTAGCCGGAAAGCCCGGCTCTTCTTCTAAATTAGGGGGGATACATGAAAGAGAAGATACTACTGGTTGATGATGATGTTGAGTTTGCGGAAATTGCCCAGACCTGGTTGCAGAATGCGGGATACGATGTACTGACTGCGGAAGATGGAAAAGCTGGTTTACGTCGCTTCTATAGCAGCCGACCCAACCTGGTACTCCTGGATGCCAATATGCCCGAGATGGACGGATACGATGTCTGTCATCGCATCCGTGACATGAGCGACACACCTGTTATCATGGTCAATGTGAACGGGCGGGCGTCCGACCTGCTGAGAGGCTTTGACCTCGGGGCTGACGACTACATGACCAAGCCGGTTGATTTCTCCGAGCTGGTGGCCCGGGTTGCAGCCATCCTGCGACGGTGTGCTATCGAAATGCAGGACGAAGCCTCCGAAAGCTTCCATAATGGCGAGGTAGAGGTAGACTGGAAGAGCCACCAGGTCTATGTCAGGGGAGAAGCGGTGAAGCTATCGCCAACAGAGTTCAAGCTGCTGTCTTGTTTAGTCAAGAACCGTGGCTGGATTGTTACCCACGAACAGCTCCTGCAGAAGGTGTGGGGGCCACACTACATCGGTGATAAGTCCTTCGTTAAGCTGTATATCAGATACCTACGCCAGAAAATCGAGGAGGACGCGCACAAGCCTCAGTTAATCCTGACCGAGAGGGGAGTGGGTTATCGCTTTGCGGTCTGAGTTCAGCAGGCCCGGCAGCCCTTAATATTAAAGTATTAAAATCGAAGACTACCTGAAGGGAAGTGAGAAACGCTTCCCTTCCTTATTATATTTATGCCAGGCAGGCGGGTCTTACATCCTGGTTTGGGTTAGTACAGATAGATTGGTGACACTGTAATCATCTTCCGTAATTCCTCCGTGGACGTGAAACGGCTCAGAGGGGACACCCCCTTGGTATCCCCCCTGCCTACGCCGAAGCGGCTTGCCTTCGCTGAAGCTTTAGCGTAAGCAGGCTACGCGCAGGCAGGCGTCCAAAGGGGTTTCACCCCTCTGGACACCCCAAAACGGTGAGGGAGTAGTCTTCTGGCAGGGGTCGTTCACACCTTAAAGGGTACCGTACTGTTCTATCAAGAGCCCTAGGTGGTGACTATAAGTCGAGAGTATAAGAGAGGCGAAGCCTTTGGGGCAAACCAGTATTCTGAACACCGTTAAGGGGGAGTTTAAGAGGGGCGCTAGCCCCTCTTATATGAAATTCCCCTTCCCCTCTGGGGAAGGGGATACAGGGGATGGGGCCACCACTACTAAACAGGCCCGTTTTCGCAGGAGCCGGGGGTGTGCTATAATCGGCCCATGAAGAAAGAGCTGATGGATATTCTGGTCTGTCCGATGTGCAAGGGGGAGCTTGAGCTTACGGTTGAGGAGGAGAACGAGAGGGAGATAGTAACCGGTTCCCTTTACTGCTCCAAGTGTGATATACGCTACCCGATTACGGACACCATCCCCAATCTGCTACCACCAGAATAATGTGCCCGGTCTGATTCAGTCGGGGCTATAAGTGACCCAGCTCTGAGGTGTCTCCCAGACCTCGATGCTGGCAATAGAGACCGACTCTCCTTCCAGTTTTGGTTTGAGCTCCTGATATACGGTAGCGGCGATGTTCTCCGAGGAAGGGTTTATCTTGTCGAAGGGGGGGACATCATTCAGGCAGGTATGGTCGAACTTTGATAGTATTTTGCCGAGGTGCTGCTTCAGCAGGCCGAAATCGTAGGCCAGGCCGATATCATCGAGCCTGGTAGCGGTTACTCTGACGACAACCCGGTAGCGGTGCCCATGCAATGACTCGCACTTACCCTGATAGCCCCTGAGGAAGTGCGCCGCATCGAAGTGCTGCTCGATCGCTATCGTGTACATTTTGCCAGCCTATCCACCATTCGATAGCTTGAAGACGCCCTGCACACCCTGTTTTAGTGCCGCCAGCAGCTTTTCGGCAGACTTGCCGCTGACCGGATGTATCAGCTTCGGGGCTATCTCGGCGAGGGGGACGAGGACGAAGGCCCTTTCTTCGATTCTGGGGTGGGGTATCGTTAACTTACGGTTCTTGATTACCTGGTCACCGTAAAACAGGATATCGATATCGAGCGAGCGGGGGGCGTTGGGCTTGTCCCGTATCCGGCCCAGCATCAGCTCAATCCCCTGGGTCAGGGTCAATAGCTCCAGCGGCGCCAGCCTGGTCTGAATCCGGGCTACCAGGTTAAGGAAGCGGGGCTGGTCCGGATTGCCCACTGGCTCGGTATCATAGGTAGAGGAGACCTTGACCACCTTCACCCGCTGCGCTAGCAGTTCCAACGCCATGTTCAGGTTGTGCTGCCGGTCACCAAGGTTTGAGCCGAGACCGAGATAGACGTTAACCGGCTTATAATCAGCCTGCCGGGAAGAGCTAGTCCTTTTCATGCTGCCTTATTATATCACAGGGGCAGGGGGTGTTATTACCAGCCAACTGACACCCCTCTTTCTCTAAGCTGAGGTATGTAGATTTCGATTGATTCTTGACTCAATGGATTGTCATGAAGATAAAGAATTCTAAGGTCCATCAGTGAAACCAGAGGTGAGATATCACTGATCTGGTTGTTACCAAGGTTGAGATGGTCGAGGTTAGTCAGGGAAGTCAGCGGCGAAACATCCGTTATCTCATTCCCCCCAAGATATAGGCTGTGGAGGTTAGTCAACGAGGACAGAGGTGAGATGTCGGTTATCTGGTTCTCCCCAAGGAATAGGCGATCAAGGTTAGTCAACGAAGCCAGAGGTGAAATATCAGTTATTTGGTTACCCATAAGCATGAGGGTGGTGATATTGGTTAAGCGGGATAAAGGTGAGACGTCGCTTATCTGATTATCATTCAGGCCTAGCCAGTTCAGATTAGTCAGGGAAGCTAGAGGCGAGAGGTGGTTTATCTGATTGTCATAGAGTTGTAGAGATGTGAGATTAGGCAGTGAAGCCAGAGGTGAGAGGTCGCTTATCTGGTTATAACCGAGCACCAGTGTTTCAAGGTTGTTTATTGAAGCCAGAGGTGAGAGGTCGCTCACCTGGGCAGTCTCGAGCCATAGCCCTGTTAGGTTAACACAATACTCTAATCCTGTAAGGTTGGTAATATCACTATATGGGTCATAATAGTTAATCTCAAGCCCAATAATCCCTTCAAGGTCTGTAGAGAGCAAGACTCCTTCGGGCTTGTCTAGTTCATCCCTGATAGCTGCCTCAAGCTCAGGGTCGGGGATTTGCACCTCTCTGGGAGCACACACAACGAGTACGCCTCTCTCTTCAAGCTGGGGGACATAGACCTCTAACGAGGTGCTGCTTAAGGGATTATCCATAAGATACAGCGTCTTTAGTTCGGCCAGCGAGAGCAGGGGAGAGATGTCACTTACCTGGTTACCATTCAAGTTCAGCCAGGTCAGGTCAGTTAGTGAAACCAGTGGTGAGACATCACTTATCTGGTTGCCATTAAGCCAAAGCACCATAAGGTTATCACAATATTCCAGACCAGTAAGGTCGGTGATTTCTCTGTGCTCAGCTTCGATTTCTGTTAGTCCTTCGAGGTCTGAAGTAAGGATGGCACCCTCGGGCTTGTTAATAGCCTCCCTGATGACTGCTTCGAGATTTGTGTCGGGGAAATTGACCACTTCAGGGCCGCAAGCCAGGGGCACACTGCTTACTAGGGAAAGGAGTACTGTTATTAAAGTAATATTTACCAGCCGCATTGTGTATCGTCTGTTGATGACCATTGCTATACGTCTGTAGTACGCAAACGATAGCACTTGGACCATAGGCTGTCAATACCCGGAATTAGATAGGCTCGGCCTTCAATAATAGCCCTGTTATCCTTATTCCTGAAGGTATATGTATGGCGTTTATCATGATAGTCGTAGTGTGCTAATTTCCCGCATATTCCCTGCGCTCAAAAATAGTTGACATAGAATTAAATAAAATGGTACTATTTTATGTTTGGCTTTCTTATCCAGTTGAGGCTAAGCAGGTTGAAGATTAGGTCTTCATCTGCTATAGTTTATTCCAGTATGGATGGGCTAAGGCTCATCCATTAAATTGTGGAGGAATAAAAAGAGAATTGCCAACTATAAGTCAGCTTGTGCGTAAAGGACGCCGGTCGAGCAGGGGGAAGTCGAAGACTCCGGCCCTGCACTATGGCTATAATGCCCTGAAGAACCGGATGTGGTGGGGGGGTGGCTCTCCACAGAAGCGGGGGGTCTGTGTCCAGGTGAAGACCACCACCCCGAGGAAGCCGAATTCGGCATTGCGTAAGATAGCCAGGGTGCGGTTGACCAACGGGATGGAGGTAACCGCCTATATCCCGGGGGAGGGGCATGAGTTACAGGAGCACTCGGCAGTGTTAGTCCGCGGGGGGCGGGTCAAAGACCTGCCCGGTGTCCGCTACCATATTGTGCGGGGGGCACTGGATTCCGACGGTGTTGTGGGTCGCCGCAAGGGGCGCAGTAAATACGGTGCCAAGCGTCCCAGGGCTGCGGTTGAGATTGAATAGGAGAGACGATGTCTAGGCGGGCTCGAGTGATAAAAAGACCGCAGGTTCGGCCTGATGCCAAGTATCAGAGCATGGTCTTGGCCAAGCTGATAAATAAGGTTATGCTTCACGGGAAAAAGAGCACAGCCGAGCGGATTGTTTACGGAGCTCTGGACATCATGGAACAGCATGGCTCCAAGTCACCGCTTACGGACACGGAGCTGGCAATAAAGAACGTTACCCCTCAGCTCAAGGTTAAGTCGCGTCGCGTTGGCGGCGCAACCTACCAGGTGCCGGTGGAGGTCAGCCAGACAGTGGGTCTGTCACTGGCCTTGCGCTGGCTGGTGGAATCGGCCAGGGCGCGGAGTGGGAAGTCGATGGCAGAGAAACTGGCCGCAGAACTCAGTGACGCCTCAAAAGGGCAGGGGGTCACGGTAAAAAAGCGTGACGATACCCATCGTATGGCTGAAGCCAACAGGGCCTTTGCCCACTATCGATGGTGAGAGGTGGTCCACGATTAGTCGCAACTCAAGCACTATGATAAGGGGTACTATGCCCAGGAGTTTTTCGCTAGAGCGAATACGGAACATAGGGATTATCGCTCATATTGACGCTGGGAAGACCACCGCCACTGAGCGTATCCTCTATTACACCGGGCTGACCTATAAAATCGGCGAGGTGGATGACGGCACGGCTGTAATGGACTGGATGGAGCAGGAAAGGGAGCGCGGTATTACCATTACGGCGGCAGCGATAACATGCTACTGGCGGGACCACCGCATCAACATTATCGATACGCCGGGGCATGTGGACTTCACCGCCGAGGTCGAGCGTTCTCTCAGGGTGCTGGACGGCGGGGTGGTGCTCTTTGATGGCGTTGCCGGTGTCGAGGCGCAGTCAGAAACAGTATGGCGGCAGGCCGATAGGTACCGGGTACCCAGAATTTGCTTTGTTAACAAGATGGAGCGGATTGGTGCCGATTTTTATCGGACCGTCTCTATGATAAAGAGCCGGCTTGGAGCCAGACCCCTGCCGGTGCAACTGCCCATTAATTCGGGGGAGGCATTTGGGGGCATTATTGACCTCATCGAGAACAAAGCCTGGGCCTTCGACGATGACCCGAAGGCGCTGCCACAAGAGATAGCTATTCCTGAATCAGAGCAGGCACGATGTGCCGAATACCGTCGGGCGATGATAGAGAGGCTGGCTGAGATTGATGACCATATCTTGATGGCTTACCTTGATGGTGGTGAAATCATGGCCTCGGACCTGAGGCAGGCCGTAAGGCAGGCCACCCTGGCGGATAAAGTGGTACCGGTCCTTTGTGGTAGTGCCCTGAGGAATATGGGTATCCGCAAGCTGCTGGATGCGATTGTGGACTATTTGCCATCCCCTGTTGATATGCCCCCGGTGCAGGCGACTGATACCAAGATGGGTATTCAGGTTACCCGTCCCGCTACGGATGAGGCCCCGTTTTCGGCATTGGCCTTCAAGGTTGTTACTGACCCCTACATGGGCAGGCTTGTCTATTTCCGGGTATACTCTGGCAGGGTAAAGGCCGGGGCCCAGATTTATAATTCAACTCGCAGTCAAAGCGAGCGCATTGGCCGATTGCTCCTGATGCATGCCAATCGGCGTGAAGAGATTGATGTTGCTGATACCGGCGCCATCGTGGCTACAGTGGGCCTCAAGAACACCTTCACCGGTGATACCCTGTGCCAGTCGAACCAGCCGGTGCTTCTGGAGTCGATTCGTTTTCCCGAGCCGGTACTTTCGGTGGCAATCGAACCGAGGACCAGGGCTGACCAGGACAGGATGGGAGAGTCCCTCCGTAAGCTGACCGAGGAGGACCCTACTTTTAAAGTCAACTTCAACGAGGAAACAGGGCAAACAGTCGTTGCCGGTATGGGTGAGCTTCACCTTGAGGTGATTGTACACAGGCTGCTGGCCGAGTTCGGGTTGGCGGTGAAGGTGGGCAGGCCGAGGGTTGCTTACAAGGAAACAATTACTCTTCCAGCACAGGGTGAGGGCAGGTTTGTCCGGCAGACAGGGGGGCATGGGCAGTATGGCCATGTCATCATCGAGCTGGAACCGATGGAGCGCGGCGGTGGTTTTGCATTCACCAACCGAATCCGCGGAGTGGCCATTCCTAAGCAATTTGTTCCGGCGGTTGAGGCCGGCATCAAAGAGGCCCTGGAGACTGGAGTGGTTGCTGGCTACCCGATGATTGATGTCAGGATAGCACTGGTTGATGGCAGCTACCACGAAGTTGATTCTTCAGAGCTTGCCTTCAGGATAGCCGGTTCAATGGCTCTTAAAAACGGTGTCCGCAAGGCGAAACCTGTCCTGCTTGAGCCGATAATGAAGCTTGAGGTGGTCACGCCCAAGGAGTTTCTTGGTGATATAATTGGCGATTTGAGTGCTAAGAGGGGAAAGATAGAGTTGATTGAGACCCACAGCGAAACGTGTATCGTCCAATCACTTCTGCCTCTGGTGGAGACCTTCGGTTATGCCACCAGTCTGCGGTCGCAGACACAGGGTAGGGCTACCCATTCCCTGGAGTTTCACAGCTACCAGGAGCTGCCGGGTGAGATGGTGGAACAGATTAAGGATACAGCAGGATTTGTGAAGTATGCCTAAGCAAAAGATTCGTATCAAGCTCAAGGGTTTTGACCATAAGCTGGTTGACCAGTCTGCTCAGCAGATTGTCGAGACGGTGGAGCAAACGGGCGCTGTGGTTGTCGGGCCGATACCACTGCCGACTCACATTAAAAAGTTCAGTGTCATCCGCTCCCCCTTTATCGATAAGGACTCCCAGGAGCAGTTTGAAATCAGAACGCATAAACGCCTGATTGATATCGTCGAGACTACCTCGAAGACGATAGATTCTCTGACCAAGCTGAATCTACCGTCCGGGGTGGAACTTGATATTAAGCTGTAGCGCAAGTTGGTCTTTGACCGGGTGAGAGATGTTTTCAGGCATCATCGGTAGGAAGTTAGGCATGAGCCAGGTATTCCGTGAGGACGGCAAAGTCGAGGCAGTGACTGCTGTCGAGGCGGGGCCGTGCTGTGTGGTTCAGGTCAAGACAGAGGACAAGGACGGATACAGCTCCGTCCAGCTTGGATTCGGCGAGGCAAAGCGAGTTAACTCACCGCAGAAGGGACATCTTAAGGAACTGGGGCAGTACCGGTATCTCCGTGAGTTCAGGGTGGATGATGATGAGACCCTTCAGGTGGGTGACAAGGTTGACGTTAGCCTGTTCCAGGCGGGTGACCTGGTTGATGTTACTGGGATATCTAAGAGTAAGGGCTTTGCCGGAGTGGTGAAACGGCACCATTTCCGTGGCGGACCAAAAACACACGGACAGTCCGACCGGCACCGTGCCCCGGGTTCGATTGGGGCAACAACGACGCCGGGGCGGGTATTGAAGGGTACGCGGATGGCTGGCCGTATGGGTGCCGACCAGGTGACGGTGCGCAATCTGGAGGTATTCCAGGCGGATCCGGAGCGTAACCTGTTACTGGTTAAAGGTGCAGTGCCCGGGAGCAAGAATGGGTTACTGCTGATAAGAAAATCGCGCGAGGGGAAGTAGATAGGTGCAGGTCCCGGTATATGGGTTGACTGGAGAAGTCGTTGATAATATAGAAATCAGCGACCATGTCTTTGACGTACCATTCAACGAAGCGGTGGTGCATCAGGCAGTAGTCCGGCAACGGGCTAATGCCCGTCAGGGCACGGCCAGCGCCAAGACTCGTGGTGAGGTTGTCGGCAGTACGCGGAAGCTGTACCGGCAGAAGGGAACGGGTTATGCCCGGGCAGGCAGTGTTAAGTCGCCTTTGCGACGTGGTGGAGGTATCACCTTTGGTCCCAAGCCGAGGAGCTACCGGCAGGCGATGCCGAAAAAGATGCGGCGGCTCGCGCTGAGGTGTGCCCTCTCTGCCAAGGCCAGAGACGGAGAGCTGACAGTTCTGGAATCACTGACACTGGATGAACCAAAGAGCAAGGAGATGGCCCAGGTTCTGAGGGCGCTCAACGTAAACTCCACTGCCCTCGTCGTCACCTCGGAAGCGAAGGCCAATGTGGTAAAATCAGCCCGTAACCTGCCGGGAATTCAGACCCGGCCGGCCGATGTCCTTAACGTGGTTGATGTCCTCTCCAGTAAGACGTTGCTGATGGAGGTGGCGGCAGTACGCCGCGCCGAGCAGCTCTGGGGAGAGAAATCACCTGAGGAGGGTGAGTAATGCATCTTTATGAGGTATTGCGCCGTCCTCTGGTGACGGAGAAGAACGCAGTACTGCAGATGGAAGGCAAGTATGCCTTTGAGGTAGCCGGTGGGGCTACCAAACCGCAGATTAGGCAGGCTGTGGAAACAGCCTTTAAGGTGAAGGTTACCGGGGTTAACGTGATGACAATGCCCGGCAAAGAACGCAGAGTCGGGAGGCGTCATGTGAGGACACCATCCTGGAAGAAGGCGATTGTTACGCTCGAGCCGGGTAACCGGATAGAGCTATTTGAGAATGTGTAGGTATAAGGGGGCCGTGTGGCACTAAAGACATATCGTCCAACCTCGCCCGGTAGACGGGCCATGTCTGGCTCCAGCTTCGAAGAGATAACCAAATCGAAGCCGGAGAAGTCGTTACTGCGGCCTTTGAAGAAGAGAGCGGGGCGTAATAACCAGGGGCGAATAACGGTGCGTCACCGGGGTGGTGGTGCCAAGCGTCAGCTACGTATCATTGATTTCAAGCGGGATAAAGTCGGTGTTCCCGGTCGGGTAGCGACGATTGAGTATGACCCAAATCGTTCGGCGAGGATTGCCCTCATCCACTATTTGGATGGAGACAAGCGTTATATTCTGGCTCCGGTCGGCTTGAGTGTTAATGATATGGTGAAGGCCGGTCCTGAGGCTGAGATAAGACCGGGGAATTCCCTGCCCTTGAAGTCAATCCCAACCGGAACCTCGATACATAACATTGAGTTAAAAGCGGGCAAAGGAGGTCAACTGGTGCGTGGTGCTGGGGCATCTGCCCAGTTACTTGCCAAGGAAGGTGATTATGCTCACGTGCGGTTGCCCTCTGGTGAGGTACGCTTGATTCGCAGCGAATGTATGGCTACTATAGGCCAGGTGGGTAATGTTGAACATCAGGGAATTAAGCTGGGCAAGGCCGGCCGGAAGCGATGGCTTGGCTGGCGACCAACGGTAAGGGGCTCGGCAATGACCCCCCGAGACCACCCTCATGGTGGTGGCGAAGGAAGGAGTCCGGTGGGCTTGCCGGGGCCTAAAACGCCATGGGGTAAGCCGGCCCTGGGCTATAAAACAAGAAAGAACAGGGCTACGGACAGTCTGATTGTCAGACGCCGGAGGACGAAGTAAATTGTCAAGATCAACTAAAAAAGGACCAGCTGTCGATGCCAAGCTTCTGAAGAAGGTGGAGGCAGTCAATCTCTCTGGTGAGAAAACGGTGATACGGACATGGTCTCGCTGGTGCACCATCCTGCCAGAGATGGTGGGACTTACCATCGGGGTGCATGATGGGCGGAGACATGTTCCTATCTTCATTACAGAGAACATGGTGGGTCACAAGCTGGGTGAGTTCGCTCAGACCCGGACCTTCCGTGGACATTCTGCCAAGGCAGAGACAACTGTTCAGAGACGGAGAAGGTAGGCTAGGCAGGAAATAAGGTGGAAGTAAAGTCGGTTGCCAAGAATACGGGCGTGCCGGCTCACAAGATGCGGCGCCTGGTAGATATGGTAAGAGGAAAATCGGTGGATGAAGCACTCACGTTGCTGAAGTTCGCTCCCTCCCCGAGTGCCCGGATTGTGGCCAAGGTGGTGAAGGCCGCTACGGCAGATGCTGAGAATGTCTACCAGATACCGTCTGCGGAACTCAGGATTGTCGGTATCTTTGCGGATGATGCGCTAACTCTGAAAAGGTATCGTGCTGGTGCCCGTAGGCGGGTCAAACATATTTTGAAGAGGTCCAGTCATATTACGGTTATCGTTGGAGAGCAGGAGGCTTAAGTCTTAATGGGACATAAAGTCCACCCCACAGGTTTCAGGCTTGGTGTGATACGCGATTGGGATGCCAAGTGGTATGCCGACCGGCATTACATGGAGTACCTGCAGGAAGACCTCAAGCTTCGTGAGGTTGTGGAATCAATGTATCCTGAGGCTGGTGTCTCCACTGTTGAAATTGACCGCCAGGCAAACAATGTGTCCATGACTATCCATACTGCTCGTCCCGGCATTCTTATCGGTCGTGGCGGGCAACGGGTTGATGAGTTGAGAGCCAAGCTTGAGGACCTCGTCGGGAAGCGGGTCCAGCTGAACATTCGGGAGATTCCGCAGCCGGAGCTTGATGCTTATCTAGTGGCGAGAAACGTGGCTGACCAGATTGAGCGCCGGCTTGCCTACCGAAGGACCCTGAATCAAGCAATTCTTCGGTCGATGCAGGCAGGAGCCAAGGGGATAAAAATCAGTTGCGCTGGCAGATTAGATGGTGCCGAGATTGCCCGGCGTGTCACGATGCACAGGGGGCAGGTACCCCTGCATACCCTGAGAGCTGATATTGACTATGGATTTGCCGAAGCACGTACCACTATGGGCAGGATCGGTGTCAAGGTCTGGTTGTATAGAGGGGACGTGCTGCCGGTACCTAAGGAGGTCGAGGAAGAGGCCATTGCTGAGTATGTAGAGACGGTGGCTGTCCCGTCGGCTGAGGGGGAGGTTGTTGAAGCACCTGCCCTTGTGTCTGAAGAGCCATCTCCAGTAGAGCCTGCTGTAGTAGAGACTGTGGAACCGGTGGTTGAAGCTGCTGTTGAGGCAGAGGCGACTGCTGAAGTGGAGGCCGAGGTTGTAGAGGCTGAGGCCGAGCCTGTGGCTGAAGCGGACGAGAAACCGGCTGAGGCTAAGCCAGCAGCCAAGAGGCGTACCAGAAAGGCGGTCCCGGCAAAGGCAGAGACGACTACTGAAGTGGAGGCCGAGGCTGTAGAGGTTGAGGCCGAGACTGTGGCTGAAGCGGAGGAGAAACCGGCTGAAGCTAAACCGGCGGTAAAGAGGCGCACCAGAAAGGCAGCGCCGAAGGCTGAGGTAGAGGAGGCAAAGGAGACGCCGGCGGAAGGTGACGCCACTACGGAGGAGCCTGCCGCAGCAGAGTCGGCTGAGAGCCAGGGAGATAGCGATGCTACAACCTAAGCGAGTTAAGTTTCGTAAGACTCACAAGGGGAGGCGTGGTGGCAAAGCGAACGCTGGAAATACGGTTATTTTTGGGGATTTTGCACTGGTAGCAGAACAGTCCGCCTGGGTAACGGCCCGTCAGATTGAGGCGGCCCGGCGGGCGATGACACGCCATGTACGTCGTGGTGGTAAAATCTGGATACGTATTTTCCCTGATAAATCGGTGACGAAGAAGGCAGCTGAGACCCGAATGGGCTCGGGTAAAGGTGCCCCCGACCACTGGGTGGCTGTCGTTAAACCGGGCAGGGTAATGTTTGAGATGGCCGGTGTTGCTGAGGATGTTGCCAAGGAGGCGATGCGTCTGGCGTCACACAAGTTGCCGCTAAAAGTACGGTTTGTAACTAGGCAGGCCCGCGGCGTTGGGGCCAGACCAGAAACCAAGGAGCTGGTACAGGTTTGAAGGTTGAAGAGATGCGAGCCCTAAGCCCAGGAGAACTGACGAGGCAATTGGAAGCGGCCCGTCGGGAGCTTTTTGACCTTCGCTTTCGAGCGGCCACCAAGCAACTGGTGAACCATCGGGAGATTCCGAGGGTTAAGAGAGATATTGCCAGAATGCAGACGGTACTGAGAGAATGGGAGTTGGCACAGAGTGACTCTGCGGAGTAGGACTATCGATTCGGCATGGTGATTTGCCGAGACCGGAGAAGGGCCTAATCTATGGAGAGAAAACGAAAGAGCAGGCTTGGCCAAGTAGTAAGCAACAAGATGGATAAGACTGTGGTGGTGACCGTGGAAACACGCCGGCATCACCCGGTGTATAAGAAGTCCGTTCGCAGGATTACCCGCTACAAGGTACATGACGAAAAGAATGAGTGTCAGCCGGGTGATATTGTCCGGTTGGAGGAGACCCGCCCCCTGTCTAAGGAGAAGCGGTGGCGGGTGGTAGAGATAGTTACCAAGGCAGAGCAGATAGAGGTCAGGCCGGAAGAACTGGAAGCCCAGCCTGAGGAAGCCGTTACTGAGGCAGAGGAAGTCGTTGCTGATAATGTGCCTGAGGAAGAGACTGAAGACTGATATGGCGATAGTGTGAAGTGATCCAGTCTAATACCAGACTCAAGGTAGCGGATAATACCGGTGCTCGGCAGATGATGTGCATCGGTGTATTGGGCGGCACAGGGAAAAAATATGCCCGTGTCGGTGATGTAATCGTGGGGTCTATCAAACGGGCTATCCCGGGGGGTGCTGTAAAGGGTGGCGATGTTGTCCGGGCGGTTATTATTCGTACCGCTAAGCCCTACCGGCGCCCGGATGGCTCGTACATCAGGTTTGACGAGAATGCTGCCGTAATTCTTACCGATAAAAATAATCCGCGGGGGACCCGGATATTTGGTCCGGTGGCCAGGGAACTAAGGGAGAAGAACTTCACCAAGATAATTTCCCTGGCTCCTGAAGTTTTGTGAGGAAGACTGCGCTGTGAAGATTAGAAAGAACGACAACGTGCTGGTTGTCACCGGCAAAGACAAGGGGAAGAAGGGTAGGGTACGGTTTGCCTATCCCAAGAAGAACCGTATACTGGTCGAAGGTGTTAACTTCATCAAGATGCACAGTCGGGCCAGGGCGCAGATGAGACAGGCTGGCATTATTGAGCGAGAAGCACCGATTAATGTGTCGAACGTAATGCTCGTCTGCAGCCGCTGCAATCGGCCGGTAAGGGTTGGATTCCGCAAGTTGGAAGACGGACGCAAGGTACGTATTTGTCGGGCTTGTAATGAGGTAGTTGACTAGATGTCGGGGTTGAAGGAAAGATATAGGCAAGATATTGTTCCTCGTCTGATGGAGCTCGGTGGCTACCGGAATGTTATGCAGGTGCCCAGGCTGGAGAAGGTTGTTGTTGGTATTGGTCTGGGGGAAGCCATCCAAAACGCGCGGGCACTGGAGGGCGCAGAGCAAGACCTGCCGGCTATTACCGGACAGAAACCAATTATCACTCGTGCTAAGAGGTCAGTCGCCGCTTTCAGATTGCGGACAGGGATGCCGATTGGGCTAAAGGTAACTCTGCGGAAAGACCGTATGTATGATTTCATTGAGCGGTTGATAGGTGTTGTCCTGCCTCGTATCAGGGAGTTTCGCGGTGTCCCCAGGGATTCCTTTGATGGCCATGGTAATTACACTCTGGGATTTAGAGAGCAGACCGTTTTCCCCGAGATTGACTATGATAAGATTGATAAAGTACGAGGGCTGGAAATAACAATCGTTACGACTGCTAAGACAGACGAAGAGGGCAGGCAGCTTCTGGAATTGTTCGGCATGCCTTTCAGCCGGGATTGAACGGAGTTAGATGGCTAAAAAGTCGGAAATTGCCAAGTGGAGACGGCCACCAAAGTACAAGGTACAGTTTCACAATAGGTGCCATTTGTGTGGTCGACCCCGCGCTTACATGCGTAAGTTTGGTCTGTGTCGTATCTGCTTCCGGGAACTGGCCCTGGCCGGTAAGATTCCGGGAGTGAGGAAATCGAGCTGGTAAGATATATTCGGAGGGGGTAAGGGTGACTGTTACTGACCCAATCGCCGATATGTTAACCCGGGTGCGCAACGCGGTCATGGTGAGGCATGATTCAGTGCTGATACCTTCATCGAAGATGAAGCTGGCTATCGCCAGTATCCTCAAGGATGAGGGCTTTATCAGCGATTATGAGGTAGTTCGGGATAAGACGCAGCGGGTTATCAAGGTTCACCTCAAGTATCGGGACAGAAATGAGCCAGTCATTTCCGGACTGGAGCGTGTCAGTAAGCCCGGCCTGAGGGTATATGTCCAGAAAAAAGAAATCCCCCGTGTTTACGGCGGGCTGGGGATTGCGATACTGTCGACCCCTGAGGGAGTGATGACTGGTCAGCAGGCGTGGCGGCGGGGGGTCGGTGGCGAGCTGCTGTGCTACATATGGTGAGTTCCTGGAGTAGTATCAATGTCTAGGATAGGGAAGATGCCGATACCGGTGCCTGAGGGGGTATCGGTGGACATAAATAAAGGCGAGGTCACTGTGAAGGGACCCAAGGGAGAACTGCGGCGCCAGTTCAATCCGGTGATGTTGATTGAAAAGAGAGAGGATATCCTGACAGTATCGCGTCCCAGTGATGAGCGGATGCACCGTGCCTTGCATGGGCTGACGCGGAGCCTTCTCGCCAACATGGTGGAAGGGGTGACGAAAGGCTGTGAAAGGACTCTGGAGATTGTAGGTGTCGGCTATCGAGCTGAGAAGAAGGGGGACAACCTGGTAATCAACATTGGTTTTTCCCACCCGGTTGAGGTAAAGCCTTTGCCGGGCATAACACTGGAGGTTGTGGGGAACAATCGTATAAATGTTACCGGGATTGACAAGGAAGTGGTTGGTGAGATGGCAGCCCGAATCAGGGCAATTCGCCCACCTGATGCTTACAAGGGTAAGGGTATCCGCTACAGCGAAGAAGTAGTCCGTTTAAAACCAGGTAAGGCTGGTAAGGCGATAGGGAGAGGATAAGTGGGGCCAAAACACCGAAGGGTTGCTCGTATTCGGCGGCATGCCCGGGTCAGGGCGAAGGTGAAAGGTACTGTCACCCGGCCGCGCTTGTGTGTGTTTCGTAGCCTGAACCATATCTATGCTCAGGTCATCGATGATACTATCGGTCATACCGTGGTGGCGGCATCAACTCTTGACCAGGAGATAAAGAGTGAGCTGGACGGTAAGGCCAAAACGGATAAGTCCGGGCTTGTTGGAACGCTGATAGCGAAACGAGCATTGGCTAAAGGGATAGATCAGGTTGCCTTTGACCGCGGCGGCTTCAAGTACCATGGTCGGGTCAAGGCACTAGCTGAGGCCGCTCGTAAGGAGGGACTCAAGCTCTGAGGGGAGTGGTAATAGATAGACTATGGTAGTGCTAAGAAAAATAGATCCTGCTGACCTGGTGCTGACTGACAAGCTGATATACATTAACCGTGTTGCTAAGGTGGTGCAGGGGGGTAAGCGCCTCAGCTTTAGTGCTCTGGTGGTGACTGGTGATGGTCATGGTCATGTTGGTGTTGGCATTGGCAAGGCCAACGAAGTACCGCTGGCGATTAACAAGGCTAACGCGACCGCGAGAAAAGAACTCATCAAAGTCAACCTAGCAGGGTCGACCATTCCCCATGAGATAACGGTCAAATATGGGGCGGCCCGGGTTATGTTGAAACCAGCGGCACCAGGTACCGGCATCATCGCTGGTGGCAGTGTTCGCGCTGTGCTTGAGGTGGCCGGGGTCAAGGATATCCTGACGAAGTCATTAGGCAGTGCTAACAAGGCTAATGTGGCCAGGGCAACTATTCTTGCCCTCAGTAAGTTAAGGGACCCGGCCAGGGAGGTAGCCAGACGAAAGGGGCTGCCTGAGCCTGAGGAGACTGAGACCGATGACTAAGCTGAGGGTTACCTGGGTCAAGAGTGGCATTGGCTACAGTCAGGATCAGCGGCGGACGTTGCAGGCCCTGGGTTTTCGTCGACTTAACCAGAGTGTTGTTCACGAAGACTCCGACTCGATTCGTGGCATGATTGTGAAAGTTAGACATTTGCTCAAGGTGGAGGAAGCAAAGTGAGACTGGATTCGCTTTCCCCGGCACCTGGCTCACGCAAGACGAGGAAGCGCGTTGGGCGTGGGGATGGCAGTGGACACGGGACATATTCGGGACGGGGTAGTAAAGGGCAAAAATCCCGCTCCGGTCACCGGATGATACCTGGCTTTGAAGGCGGGCAATTGCGGCTTATCGAACGCCTGCCACACAAGCGTGGCTTCACCAATATCTTCCGCACCGAATACTGCGTTGTCAAGCTGGCAGCTCTGAATGCGTTTGAAGTAGGTAGTGAGGTGGATCCGGAAAAATTGGTGGCAGCTGGGATAGTCAAGTCCCTGCGCAAGCCAATCAAGATACTGGCGGATGGTGATATCAATCATCCCCTTTCGGTTAAGGCACACAAGTTCTCGGCGGCTGCCAGGGCTAAGATTGAGGCGGCTGGAGGCAAAGCCGAGGAGGTGGTAAATGCGGCCGCGGCAGACTAGACCTCGGTTAATTCAGGCGATGCTCGATGCTTTCAGGCTACCTGACCTGAGGCGACGGCTCCTTTTTACCTTCGCTATGCTGGTGGTCTTCCGCTTCGTGGCACACGTACCTCTCCCCGGAGTGGATGCAGAGGCCCTAAAGGCATTCTTTGAGAGCAATGCAATGCTGGGCTTTCTTGACATGTTCAGTGGCGGTGCCATGAAGAATTTTAGTGTGGCGGCGATGGGCGTTTACCCGTACATAACGGCGTCGATTATCATGACGTTGATGACGCCGGTGATTCCGCGGTTGCAGCAGATTTCTCAGGAAGGAGAAGCTGGCCGTAATAAGATAAACCGGATTACTCACTGGTTGATGATTCCTCTGGCCGGTATCGCCGGTTTCGGACAAATAAAACTGTTGGAGGCTAACGGAGCAATCGAACCCACCAGCGGACTGCCAATGGTGGCAATGATTATCTCGATTATTGCCGGCACGGTCTTCTTGGTGTGGTTGGGTGAGCAGATTACGGAGTACGGTATCGGCAACGGAGTATCCATAATAATCTTCGGTGGGATTGTGGCCGGGTACTGGGAGACATTCGGGACAGGTATGCTAGCGGGACAGCAGGGACAGGTTGTGGGACTGGTGTCCTATGCCCTTATTATGCTAGCTACGGTGGCGTTGATTGTTATTTTCACCGAGGCCCACCGACGGGTTCCGGTACAGTATGCCCGCACCACCTTTCGTGGTGGCCGCATGTACCGGCAATCGGGGGGGACCCATATCCCGCTGCGGGTGAACAGTGCTGGGATGATTCCCCTTATCTTCGCAATGTCACTGGTAATCTTCCCGGGTATGATTGCCAGCTATTTTGCCAATGCGCCAGGGGAGCCGGCGAACTTCGCCAATCACATTCAAAATATATTGAGCGCTGATGCACCGCTGCCCTTGGGCTTACTTTACTGGGGGTTGTACTTCATGCTGGTGATTGGCTTTGCTTTCTTCTATACGATGGTTATGTTTCAACAGCAGGACCTGCCGGGGACCTTACAGCGGCAGGGGGGCTTCATCCCTGGAATCAGGCCGGGTAAGAATACGTCCACTTATCTTAATCATGTCATCAACCGTATTACGACGGTTGGGGCCCTATTCCTGGCATTCGTGGCCATAATCCCGTTCCTTGCCAGAACAGTCACCAATGTCCAGGCAATACAGCTTTCAAGTATGGGCTTACTGATCGTGGTCGGTGTGGTGCTCGATACGATGAAGCAGATGGAAGCGCAATTAACAATGAGGCGCTACGAGGGCTTTATTAAGTAGGAGTAAAGGTGTATATTGTTTTTCTCGGTGCCCCCGGGGCAGGTAAGGGCACACAGGCTGCAACCGTGGCTGGGAAGCTTAAGCTGGCTCATATCGCCACTGGTGATATGTTCCGGGAAGCTCAGAAACAGGAAACCGAGCTGGCAAAACAGGCTAGGGTCTATATGGAAAAGGGGGTGCTTGTTCCCGACGATATTACGATAAAGATGGTCTTGGAGCGTATTTCAGCCCCGGACTGTGAGCAGGGTGTAATTTTTGACGGTTTCCCAAGGACTCTGGAACAGGCCAAGGCGCTGGATGAAGCGCTGGTCAAACAGGATAAGATGATAGACAATGTAGTTTACATAAAAGTCTCTGAAGCCGAGCTGTTGGAGAGGCTTAGCGGACGCTGGATTTGCCGCCAGTGCCAGACCCCGTACCATATGGTGAATTCGCCACCCCGTACTAAGGGCAGGTGTGACCGGTGCGGTGGTGAACTCTATCAGCGCCCTGATGATACACCGGAGACGGTCAAGGAGAGGTTGCGTGTATATTTTGCGGAGACGGCACCCCTGATTGACTATCATAACCGCGCGGGTAAACTGCTTGAGGTAGATGGAGAGGGTGGTGTCGACGAGGTGCGGGAGCGTATATTAGAGTCATTGGAGAAAGGGTCTGTTAAGTAGCGGGAATAGGGATGAGTATTATTATCAAGTCTGAACATGAGATTGAGTTAATGCGTCAGGCTGGTAGGATTGTAGCGATGGTCCTGGAGGTGTTAAAGGCACGAGTGAGACCGGGGATGTGTACCGAAGAGTTGGACGTAATTGCTGCCGAAGAGGCGCAGAAGCTGGGCGGACGGCCTTCGTTTAAGGGTTATCGAGGATTTCCCGCCAACCTTTGTGTATCGGTCAATGACGAAATTGTGCATGGTATTCCGGGAAAGAAGGTGCTCTGCGAAGGTGACATCGTTTCACTGGATTTCGGGGTTATCTACCAGGACTTCCAGGGTGACGCCGCTATTACCATGGGCGTAGGTGATGTCAGTCCTGAAGCTAAGCGGCTAATGGAGGTGACCGAGGATGCCCTGAAAGCTGGCGTCGCGACGGCCCGTCCTGGAGCGAGGTTGGGAGACGTCTCGGCGGCGATTGAGCAGTATGCGGAATCTAGAGGCTACTCGGTGGTGCGTCAGTATTCCGGCCACGGTATTGGTCGGAAGTTGCACGAAGATCCCCAGGTGCCTAACTGTACCACGCCAGGATTCGGGCTTATGGCGGGGACTGGCCCGGAGCTGCAGAAGGGGATGACATTGGCCCTTGAACCGATGGTGAATATTGGTGATTGGGAAACCAAGCAGGATGACGACAACTGGACGGTGCGTACCAGAGATGGTAGTCTTTCAGCACACTTTGAGAATACCATTGCTATCACTGATGGTGAGGCTGAGGTCCTTACCAAACTATAAGCGGGAAATCTATGCCCAAGAAGGAAAGTATTGAGGTAGAAGGGGTGGTCACGGAGGCATTGCCTAACGCCATGTTTCGGGTCGAGTTGCCAAATGGGCACCAGGTATTGGCCCATATCTCAGGTAGAATAAGGGTGCATTATATTAGAATCCTGCCCGGCGATAGGGTCTTGATCGAGTTGTCTCCCTATGACCTGAGTCGGGGCCGGATAACCTACCGGTTCAAGTGAGAGGAAGTTAGTATGAAGGTCAGGGCTTCGGTCAAAGCCAGATGTGAGAAGTGTAAGATAATAAGGCGACGAGGAGTAGTCCGGGTGATTTGCTCCAAGCCCAGTCATAAGCAGAGGCAGGGCTGATATCTTGCTGAGGAAGGAGGTAGTCTGATGCCGCGTATCGCTGGAGTGGACATACCAAGAGACAAGCAAATCTGGGTATCGCTGCAGTATATTCACGGGATTGGCTCCGCACTGAGCCACAAGGCTCTGGAGTATGCCGGTGTGAATGCCGAGACCAAGGCGGATGACCTTACCGAGGAGGAGGTCAACAGGCTCCGCGAGTATATTGACCGGGAGTACCGGGTTGAGGGTGAGCTTAGAAAGGAAGTCAGCTTCAACATCAAGCGCCTTACTGAGATCGGCAGCTACCGGGGCCACAGGCACCGCTATAGTCTGCCGGCCAGGGGGCAGCGGACCCGCACCAATGCTCGTACTCACCGTGGCTCGCGAAAGACTGTGGCTGGCAGAGGTAAGAAGCGTGGTGCTACCAAGAAGTAATCGGACTTAGCTTAGACAGGAGGGCAGGATGCCAGCGAAGAAACGAACCAGGGCAAGGAGGAGAGAACGCAGGGTCGTTCCTGCGGGGAGAGCTTATATTCAGTCAACCTTTAATAATACTCTGGTGACGCTGACGGACCCCGAGGGGAACGTTATTGCCTGGGGTAGTTCCGGGACCGCTGGTTTTAAGGGTTCGCGTAAGGGTACACCCTATGCTGCCCAACTGGCTGCTCAAGATGCGGCGCGTAAGGGAATGGCCCAGGGCTTGCGACAGGTGGATGTCTACGTTAAGGGACCGGGTAGTGGGCGTGAGGCAGCCCTCCGGGCTCTTCAGAGCTCTGGCTTGAATATTACCAGTATCAGGGATGTAACCCCGATACCACACAACGGGTGTCGACCACCTAAGAGGAGAAGGGTGTGAAATATTACCGGTGTTACCAGTGACAGGCAAATGGCTTGGCGCTGTGTAACGGGCGTTTAGTTGCTGAGAGGAGATAGAAGTAAGATAGAAAATGGCCAGATATACTGGGTCTGTCTGTCATCTGTGTCGGCGATGTGGTGACAAGCTGATGCTCAAGGGTAGCCGCTGTTACACGCAGAAATGCGCTATGGAGCGGAGACGACGGCCTACCGGGCAGCGGTTCCGCAGGCGTCGGGTTTCCGACCGTGCCCTGCAGTTGGCGGAGAAGCAGAAGGCTCGTTACACTTACGGTGTGCTAGAGAGACAGTTCCGGAGGACTTTCGCTCAAGCCGAGCGGCAGCCTGGTGTCACGGGGGATAATTTAATAGCATTGCTGGAAAGGCGGCTGGACAATGTGGTCTACCGCCTAGGGTTTGCCGATTCCAGAAATCAGGCCCGCCAGATTGTGTTGCACGGGCATATCGTTTTAAACGGTCGCCGGACGAACATCCCATCCTGTCTGGTAAAAGAGGGTGATACCATCTCCTGGCGGGAAGGCAGCACCAAGACCGAGTATTTCAAACAGGTTGCTGGGGAAATCGGGTCGAAGTCTGTCCCAGGCTGGCTCGGACTGGACAGAGACAATCTTGTCGGACAGGTCATATCCATGCCGACACCTGAAGACGCTGGAGCCAAGTTTGAGGGACAGAGCATCGTTGAGTACTACTCGCGGTAAGGTCACGTGCTAGGCACGATAAGGAGGTAGGAGTTTGTCTCTATCGGCAATAACTAAAATTGAGTGCGTCGAAACTAGGGACAACTACGGACGCTTTGTGGCTGAGCCACTGGATAAAGGCTTCGGTATGACGCTGGGGAATGCCCTGAGGCGAGTACTGCTTGGTCATCTCCCGGGAGCGGCCATTACCCGGGTCAGGATTGAGGGGATTCAGCACGAGTTCTCTTCCATTCCTCATGTGAGGGAGGACGTCATTGAGTTTCTCCTTAATGTAAAGGCGATACGGCTGAAACCAATCGCGGACCGGCCCGGCAGGTTGATTTTGGACATGGCGGGGGAGGGACGCGTCTGTGCCGCCGATATTAACCCTTCCTCCGACTTCGAGATTGCTAATCCTGAACTCTACCTGGCGACAATGGACTCTCCGGAGGCCAGGCTCTTCGTCGAGTTTGATGTGGAGGTAGGGGTAGGCTATATGGAAGCTGAGTCTGGTGATAGTATGCCGCTGGGAGTTATTCCAGTGGATGCTATCTTCACACCGGTACGCAAGGTTAACTACAAAATCGAACCGCTGCACGTTGGCCGTGAGACCAGCCATGAGCGGTTGTATCTTGAGATATGGACTGACGGTACTATCGAGGCTGGTGAGGCCATGAGCAAGAGCGCCAGCATTCTCATCAGTATGTTGAACTCATTTGTCAATTATGGCGTTGTCGCCCCGGCTGAGGTGGAGAAGGAGTTCGCTGAGTTGGCCATGTCCGAAGAGCAGTACAACATGCCGGTGGAACAGCTTGCCCTTTCAGTGCGTACTATGAATTGCCTGAGGCGTGGTAATATCACTACCGTGGGGGAGCTTATTAGCCGGGGTGAGAAGGGACTTTTGGCGCTGCGGAATTTCGGACAAAAATCAAGACAGGAGATTGAAGACCGTCTCAACGAGATCGGGCTTTCTCTCAGTCCCAAGACAGAAGAATCTGAGGAGCCTGCCGAGGGCGAGTCTGAGGACCTGGTGGCCAGTGCTGCCGAGGCTGTTGCCACCTCCGGGGCTGAGGGCGAGGCCGGAGAAGGTGAGAGCCGTAACGAGGATTGATAGAAGCGGGCAAACAACATGGGGCATAAAATGTCCGGCAGGAAATTAGCGAGGTCTTCAGGTTACCAGAGGGCGATGCATCGCAACCTGGTAACTGACCTTCTAAACTATGAAAAGATTACGACCACTGAGGCCAGGGCCAAGCAGGTGCGCGGTCTGGCGGAGAAGATGGTGACGCTGGGTAAAGAGGGCAGCTTGCACTCCCGTCGTCAGGCACTGACGTTTATCCTCAGCAAGAAGGTGACTGATAAAGTGTTTAATGAGCTGGCGGCACGTTATGCAGAACGGCCTGGCGGCTATACAAGGATTACCAAGCTGGGTCCCAGGCAGGGTGATGGGGCGGCCATGGTCCAGCTTGAACTGGTGAAATGATGTTATCTACTGTGGCTGATTTTGAAGTAGAGAAGGGCAATCTGGTGACGACCACAAGGATGGTGCTGGCCACGGAGTATTATGGCACCAACTACTATGGTTCCCAGTGGCAGGCTGGTGTGCCTACTATTCAGAGTGAGATAGAGAAGGCGTTGCGCGGATTGACCGGGGAGACGATTCGGGTAGCAATGGCCAGCCGGACTGATGCCGGGGTACATGCTCGAGGACAAGTTGTCAGTTTTCGGACTAGTTCGGTGTTGCCGCGGGAGGCATTCGTTAGTGGACTGAACCACTACTTGCCGAAGGATATTGCTGTCAAGTCGGCGCATATCATGGAAGACTCCTTTGACGTCCGGCGCGCTGCGGCGAGCCGGCAGTACCGATACAGCATATTGAATATCCGGACTCGTTCACCACTCCGTGAAGCCTTTGCCTACCGCGTTGCTGGTACTCTGGATGCTGATACGATGAACCAGGCGTGCCGGGCCCTTGTTGGTGAGCATGATTTCGCCTCGTTTGCTAGTGGTGTCGGGGGTGAGGAAAAGAGCACAGTGCGGCGAGTCTATCAGGCTGAGGTAACCAGGAAAGGGGAACTTGTGGTTCTGGACATGGTGGCCAATGCCTTTGTGCGCCATCAGGTGCGCAGTACCGCCGGCTGCCTCGTTAGCGTTGGTCTGGGTAGGATGAGTCTGGATGAGTTTCGCAGTATAATCGAGGCAAAGCAGCCGGGGCTGGCCGGGCCGACACTACCGGCATGCGGGCTTTGCCTGGTACGGGTGAATTACCCCCACCCTTTTGAGGAAGAGAATAGTGACGAAGACCTATAGTATTAAGGCCTCTGACATTGAGCGGCAGTGGCACACTATTGATGCCGATGGTGAAGTCCTGGGCAGGCTGGCGACAAGGATTGCCAGATTGCTTATGGGCAAGCACAAGCCAATGTTCTGCCGTAATCTGGACGTGGGTGATTTCGTGGTTGTCATCAACGCTGATAAAGTCAGGTTCACGGGTAATAAGGTCAAGCAAAAGATGTACTACCGGCATTCCGGTTATCCTGGCGGGCTGAAGAGCACCAGCCTGGAGAAGATGATGCAGACCCATCCCACCAGGGTGATTGAGCATGCTGTCAGGGGTATGCTGCCGCGCAATAAACTGAGTGCGGGTATGATGAAGCGCCTCAAGGTGTATGTTGGTGATAGCCATCCTCACCAGGGGCAGGTCGGTGCATCAGAGACGACTGGATAAAAATGGCTATTGCCTGCCATCAGGCAGCGGCCGTTGGCCTTAACTGATAGCGAAGCGAGGAGAGGAAAATTTAGTTGGCGGAACAGAACTATTTTTATGGGACTGGCCGGCGCAAGACAGCAGTCGCTCGAGTGAAATTGACACCGGGTGGTGGCGGTGCCATCATTGTCAATGGCATTCCCTATGAGGAGCTGTTTCCTCGTATCAAGCAGCGGAACACAGTAGCTAAGCCTCTTATGGTTACCGGTACCCTTGACAAGTACAATGCTGTCGTCAAGGTGACCGGGGGTGGTGTCAATGGTCAGAGCGGGGCTGTCTGTCACGGTATCGCCCGGGCGCTACTGAAGGCGGACGAAGGCCACCGGTCGATGTTGCGCCAGCACGGGTTGCTCACACGGGATGCCCGTGTTAAAGAGAGGAAGAAGGCCGGTCTCAAGCGGGCCCGTAAGGCGCCACAATACACCAAGCGTTAATTATCCTGCAAGCCCGGCCTTTGGTGGGCTCCTCACCGAGTTCCGTTACTGAAGTCATGCTGATGTTACTGCTTGGACTGAGGTTCCAGCATGGTTAACGAGATGCCTAGGATGACACTGAGGGCTATCGGCGTGGTACGGAACGGTCTTCAGACACCGCCGACGCCGCGCAGCGACTGGGAGAAGGCGACCTCTGAGATTGTGATTGATAGCAGCCTGACCGAGGCGCTCGACGGCATTGAAGAGTTCTCCCACATCATCGTCCTTTTCTGGATGCACCGCCTCCACCAGGGTGATACCCCCCTAAAGCAACGTCCTATGGGAAATCCCGGTCGTCCTCTTAAGGGGCTTTTTGCCCTGCGGACGCCAAACCGGCCAAATCCCGTCGGTAAAACGACCGTCAGGCTGCTGGAACGTAAAGACAACGTACTGAGAGTGGAGGGTTTGGATGCTCTCGATGGCTCTCCTGTAATAGACATCAAACCGTATCTGCCGGGGTATGACGTAGCAGTCGATGCTACTGTCGCTGCCTGGATAACCAATGATTGAGGAGAAGCTGCTGAATATTTACCATCGCCTTTTCGACCGATACGGACCGCAACACTGGTGGCCGGCAGAGGAGCCGTTTGAAGTGATGGTCGGTGCTGTTCTCACCCAGTCAGCTGCCTGGGCGAACGTGGAGAAGGCGATCGGAAATCTAAGAGAAGCCGGGGCACTTTCGCCGAGGGCGTTGCGTCGATTATCCCTATCTGAGCTTGCCGCCCTCATCTACTCCAGTGGCTACTACAACGCCAAGGCCCTCAAGCTGAAGGCCCTAGCTGACTACCTAGGGAAATACCAAGACGACCTGGACCGCCTATTTGCCGTCGATACCTGCCAGCTCCGCCGTGAGTTGCTGGAAGTACATGGTATCGGCGAGGAAACTGCCGCCTCGATTTTGCTCTATGCTGCCAACCGCCCTGTTTTTGTGGTTGACGCCTATACTCGCCGAATTCTCAGTCGTGTCGGTCTGGTAACGAATAAAGACCGCTATAGCGACTATCAAAGTCTCTTCATGGAGAATTTACCGGTGGATTCTGGTCTTTTCAACGAATATCATGCCCTGCTGGTCTGTCTCGGGAAGAATGTCTGCCGCAGGCGTCCCTTCTGCCAGCAGTGCTGTCTCAATGGTGATTTCTGTCACTTCGGTGAGGCTAGTTAGGGGGATATATGCTCATCGGACTACTCTCGGATACTCACATTGCTTTTCCCAGTCAGCCGCTTCCTCCGCAGGTGCTGACAGCCTTCAAGGGTGTCGACCTGATTCTGCACATGGGGGATGTCTGGATTCCTTCGGTGCTGGATACACTGGAGACAGTGGCCCCGGTTCTCGCTGCCAGGGGTGATGATGACATGGACGAAGATTTCGGCGAAGACAACCGGATGAAAAGGATGCAGGTACTGGAGATAGAGGGGATTAAGCTTTGGGCGACCCATATCAAACCGCGCTATGGACAGATTGTCCCTCAGGAGCAAACTAATTCATACTCGGCGTTATTTAGCCAAAAGCCGGCAGATGACCCGGTGGACCCTCCTGATGTGGTTGCCTTTGGCCACACTCACTTCGCTGAGATTGAGGAATACAAGGGAGTGCTGCTGGTGAATCCTGGCAGCCCCACCATGCCGAGTTATATCCCCAAGCTGGGCAGTGTCGGCCTCCTGACCATCAAAAACGGCAAGGTAGAGGCGCGCTTGGTGAATCTTGAATAAGGGGTGGCGGCTCCGATTTGACGTTGCTGACCATGTTGTTTAAGATAAGCTCTACTGGTAGCAGAGACTGTTTCCGTGGTTTTCAAGAGGGAGACCATGTCCTATTCGGCAATCATCTGTGATAAGAGGCAGGACTTCGTGATAATCACCCTCAACCGGCCCGAGGCGGGCAACGCTATTAACCAGCAACTCGCTCAGGAGATAGGGGAGGTCTGCCAGCAGATAAACCAGGATGATGAAGTTCGTGTTGTCGTTGTTACCGGTACCGGGGATACTTTCTGCCGTGGTAGCGAGCTAGCCGTACCCTGTGGGGTCGTGGCTGCGGTGGCCGGTCTGGAGCAACCGGTGATTGCGGCTATCAATGGTGACGCCATAGGGCAGGGACTGGAACTGGCACTGAGCTGTGACATCAGGATAGCTGTGAACGAGGCCAGGATGGGTTTCCCCCAGGTGACCACAGGTCTTATCCCGATGGATGGCGGGACACAGCGGTTGTCCCGTATTGTGGGCAGGGGCAAGGCCCTGGAACTGCTCTTCACCGGAGAAATAATCAGCGCTGGGGAAGCGCTTGATATAGGACTGGTCAACAAAGTGGTCGACCGTGAAACACTAATTTCCGAAGCTGAAGCACTGGCCGAGCACCTGGCAGGCAAGGCACCGATTGCTCTCAGGTATGTCAAGGAGGCCGTCAGCAAGGGACTCGACCTGACACTTGAACAGGGTCTCCGCCTTGAGGCAGACCTGTATTTCCTCTTGCATACGACCACCGACCGTACCGAGGGAATCCGGGCCTTTCAGGAAAAGAGGTCACCCGATTTCAAGGGACAATAGGCTTGGTTATTTCTGTTGAATCGGGATGGAGATAGTAAATTGCTGAGCCCTCGTAGTGTAGATACTAAGACTGATAGAGATGTTCTTCTGGAGTTTCATTGTCGCATCAACTATGAAAGCGAATGTGCGTGGGGCAGGTCTAATCCGTATGAGCAGTACCGGGAGAAGTGGTTTAGCACATCACAGCCGGAATCGTACCTGAAAGACCTCGTCGAATCGATGAAGGACGAGAGAACCATCGCTGAAATCTGGGAGGATGGGAACTCGGTAGTAGCCTATTTGTGGGTGACGTTTACAAATATGCCTGATTACGACATCTCCATTGCAGAAATCAATGATATAGCTGTTTCCCCTGATTTTCAGCGTCGGGGAATAGCATTGAAGCTCATGGTGTATATAGAGCAGCAGGCCCTAGAGAGAGGGGCTAATTTACTGCGCTCCGGGACGGGATTCGAAAACGTGGCTTCACAGGGACTTCACGCTAAGTCTGGATTTCAGACATATAGCATACGATATGAAAAACTATTGTCTCCGAGTAATATAGAGTCCCGATGAGTGTTTTTGAGACAATCATCTACGAGATACAGGACAACGTTGGTTACATCACGCTTAACCGACCAAAGGCGCTGAATGTGTACAATATCCAGATGCGGGACGAACTATTTCAGGTACTAGGTGCTGTCAAGGACGACTCGGAGGTGAAGGTCGGGGTGCTCAGGGGGGCCGGAGAGAGGGCTTTCTGTGCCGGGGCCGACCTGACCGAGTTCCTTACGGCGCCTTCACCCACAATTGCCCGTCAGGTACGCTGGCAGCGGGATGTCTGGGGGCTTTTCCTGAGTATCAACAAGCCGATGCTCGCTGCCCTGCATGGCTACGTATTTGGCTCAGGAATTGAGATGGCTTTGTGTTGCGATATCAGGGTGGTTTCGGATGACGTCCAGCTTGGTGTGCCCGAGACGGGACTGGGCATAATACCCGCCGCTGGTGGCACCCAGACCCTGCCGAGGATAATAGGCAGGGGTTATGCCTTGGAGCTGCTCTTATCTGGCCGTTGGGTTAAGGCAGAAGAGGCACTCCGGATGAAGCTGGTCAACCGCGTAGTCTCCCGGGAAGACCTGTGGTCGGAGGTTGACCAACTGGCCAGGAAGATTAAAGTACATGATGCTAATGTGCTAAGCTATACCAAGCAGGCGGTAACCCGGGGGCTTGACCTCCGCCTTGAACAGGGGCTTGAGCTTGAGTCCAGGCTGGGAGCCAGTCTGCTTGAGGAAATGATGCAGGAGGAAGCGACATGAATACCACGGAGTTTCTCACTATAGCCACAGCAATCTGTCCGGACAAGGAGGCGATGGTCTTTGAAGGCAAGCGGTTCACCTTCAGCCAGCTAAATGAGCGGGTGAACCGTCTGGCCAACGCCCTAGCTGCCTTAGGTGTTGGCAAAGGCGAACGGGTAGCACTGCTCCATGTCAACTGCAACCAGTGTATCGAGACCTACTTCGCCGTGGCCAAGCTCGGTGCTATCTACGTACCCCTTAACTTCAGGGCAAAGCAGCACGAACTGTCCTACATGATTAACACTGCTGAGGCGCACACGGTTTTAAGCGGTGAGCGCTACCTCGAATTGATAGACTCAATCAAGGCCGAGATGCCTAGTGTCAAGAACTACATTTCGATTGATACACCGCACGAGGGTATGATTAACTATGAGGATATCATAGACGGGACGAGTGATGATGAGGTATTTACCGATATAGATGATGACGATACCACTATACTGATGTACACTGCCGGCACCACCGGTTTTCCCAAGGGCGTTATGCTGTCCCACAACAGCTTCTCCATCTATGTGCTGGAGAACGTTACGCCAGCCGACCCGACGATAGACGAAAACAATATCCTGACCGTACCCCTCTATCATGTTGCTGGCATCCAGGCAATGATGGCGGCAATCTACGGTGGCCGGACACTGGTGATGGAGAGGCAGTTTGAGCCGACAGAGTGGATGGGGCTGGTACAGCAAGAGAAGGTTGGCCGGGCGATGATGGTGCCCACCATGCTGAAGCAGCTATTAGACCACCCCGATTTTGAGAAGTACGACCTGAGCAGTATGCAGGTGATTACCTACGGCGCCGCCCCGATGCCGCTGCCGGTAATCAAAAAGGCGATGGAGGTTTTCCCGGGAGTCAGTTTCATAAATGCTTTCGGGCAGACTGAGACGGCCTCAACTATTACCACCCTGAGTCCGGAAGACCATATGATAACGGGTACTGAAGAGGAGAAAGAGAAGAAGCTAAAGAGGCTCACCTCGATTGGTCGGCCAATGTCCGACGTCGAGATGAAGATAATGGATGAGGAGGGCAATGAGTTACCTCCGGGAGAGGTCGGTGAGATTGTTGCCCGGGGACCCAGGGTTATGAGCGGTTACTGGAAGGAAGAGGACAAGACGGCCAAGACAATCGATAAAGATGGTTGGGTCCACACCGGTGACATGGGTTATATGGACGAGGATGGTTATTTCTTCCTGGCAGGAAGGACCACCGACATGATTATCCGGGGAGGGGAAAACATCTCACCGGAGGAAGTGGAGGCGGTGCTTCAGCAGCATCACAAAATCGAGGAGGCAGCCGTAATCGGTGTTCCGGACGAAGATTGGGGTGAGGTACCCATCTGTGTAGTTGTCCTCAAGGAAGGGGAGGAAGCCACCGCTGATGAGATAATGGAGCACTGCCGACAGGCACTGGCCAGCTACAAGCGGCCCAGGTCGGTAGTCTTCACTGACGAGCTCCCGCGAAACCCGATGGGTAAGGTCTTGAAGCGAGTGCTGCGTGAGCAGCACGGTGGTGATTCGGAAAAGAAGTAGGGCTCAGGAAGCTGTTTTAGAGATATGGACTTTTCTCTGACTGAAGACCAGAAGATGCTCCGGGCAATGGTCCGTGACTTTGCCGAGAAAGAGCTGGAGCCAATTGCTGCCGAGATAGACGAGGAGGCTAGGTTTCCTGCTGAGAGTGTCCAGAAAGCAGCCGAACTCGGGTTGACAGGTATTGGCTATCCTGAGGAGTATGGTGGGAGTGGTGGCGGGACGGTTGAGCAGGCCATTGTATTTGAGGAACTGGCACGGGCCTGTGCAGCTACCAGTGTTATATTTGTTGCCACAAACGAGCTAGCTGCCTATCCATTGTATGCCTATGGTACGGAGGAGCAGAAGCAGCAGTACCTGGTGCCGTTACTGAAGGGTGATAAACTGGGGGCTTTCGGTCTGACTGAGGCTGGTGCCGGTAGCGATGTTGCCGCCATGGCGATGACCGCCGCTCGCCAGGATAATGGTTATATCCTCAATGGTAACAAGATATTCATCAGCAACGGCGCCGAAGCGGATATTATTATCACCTTTGCTACTGTTGACCGGTCTCAGGGATACCGGGGTGTGACGGCTTTCATCGTGGAGAAGGCAACGCCGGGCTTTTCGGTGGGCAAGCATGAGCGTAAGATGGGTATCCGGGCCGCCTCGGCAACGGAACTGGTTTTTGAGGACTGCCTGGTACCAGTAGAGAACCGGCTCGGCGATGAGGGTAGGGGTTTCCGCATTGCGCTGGAGACGATTGATGCCAGCCGGCTCGGGGTTGCGGCGCAGTCGCTGGGGATTGCCCAGGCAGCCTTTGAGAAATCATTGTCCTATTCCCGGGAGCGGCAGCAGTTCGGGCAGTCAATCGCTAGTTTCCAGGCGATACAGTGGATGCTGGCGGATATGGCAACCCAGATAGACGCTGCCCGGTTGCTCACACATCGGGCGGCCTTTCTCAAAGACCAGGGTCTCCCCTTTATCAAGGAGTCCAGTATGGCCAAGCTGTACGCTGCTGAGACTGCCATGTTTGTCACCACCAAGGCTGTCCAGATACACGGCGGCTACGGTTATACCAAGGATTTCGCGGTGGAGCGCTATTTCCGTGATGCTAAAATCATGGAAATCTACGAGGGCACATCAGAGATGCAGAGGATGACCATCGCCCGGCAGCTCCTCAGAGATGACTGAGGCTATAAGAATAATACCTGAGGGAAAAGGAACAGGAAGGACTTGAGCAAGGAAGCCGGGAGAGCAGGGAACGCCCGTTATGATGATGTTTACCGGCATTCCGTGGCTGACCCTGAGGATTTCTGGGGCAGGATTGCCCGTGAGCTTCACTGGTACCAGAAGTGGGACAGGGTTCTTGATGACTCAAATCCTCCATTCTTTCGCTGGTTTGTCGGTGGCCGGACAAACCTGTGCTATAACGCCGTAGATAGACATGTGCTGGGCGGTCTCGCTGAGAAAACTGCCCTAGCCTGGGAAAGTACCGCCCAGGGGAAGTCTGAGACAATTACCTACGGTGAGCTTTACCGGCGAGTCAACCATTTTGCCGGTGTGCTCAAGAGTTTGGGGGTGGAGAAGGGGGACCGGGTTGCCATCTATCTGCCCATGATACCGGAGACTGCCGTTGCCATGCTTGCCTGTGCACGCATCGGGGCGATTCATGTGGTTGTCTTCACCGGGTATGGGGTTAATGCTCTGGCTAAGCGGGTATCGGATTCAGAGCCGAAGGTCCTGATAACGGCCGATGCTGGACTGCGGAGGAATCGGACGGTCCTTCTCAAAGATACCGTTGATAAGGCTCTGGAGAAGGCGCCGGTGGCGAGGGTGATTGTGCTCAATAGGGGACTGGCAGAAGTCGATATGATAGAGGGCCGCGACTATTACTGGGATGAGCTGGTTGATGATAAGGGCGATGAGTACGTAGAGTCGGTACCAATGGAAAGTAACGAGCCGTCCTATATACTCTATACGGCAGGTACTACGGGGAAGATATATGGTGTGGTGAGAGATACCGGGGGCTACATGGTCGCCATGTACAATTCCATGAGACAGATTTATGACGTTGGAGCCGATGAAGTCTTCTGGGCGGCTTCTGATTTGGGCTGGGTTGTCGGTCACAGCTACACGGTGTATGCTCCGCTTCTCTTCGGGGTGACGTCGGTGATATATGAGGGGACTCCTGACTATCCTGACCACGGCGTGATGTGGCGTGTTATCGAGAAGTACCGCGTTAACGCCATGTTTGCAGCTCCGACGACGATGAGGATGCTGCAGCGGTTTGGGATTGACCATGTTAAAAAGTGTGATATCAGTTCCCTGCATTATCTTTTTCTTGGTGGCGAGATTCTGGATATACCTACCTGGCAGTGGTGCATGGAGGCGCTGGATGGAGGGTTGGTAATAGACCACTATTGGCTGACCGAATCGAGCTGGCCGGTGCTTAGCAATCTGCCCGGTATAGAACTCCTTCCGATAAAACTAGGTTCGGTCACCAAGCCGGTGGTGGGTTATAAGATGGCCATCGTCGATGACGCCGGCAGGCCAGTACCGGCGAATACCGCCGGATATCTGGTAGCAGAGCCCCCGCTGCCACCGGGGAATATTGTCACATTGTGGGGTGATGACGAGCGGTACCGTCGAGAATACTGGCAGCAGATCCCCGGCATGTTTGCCACCGGTGACTATGCCGTGGCCGACGATGACGGCTATGTAAGACTGCTAGGCCGGACCGACGAGGTGATGAATGTGGCCGCTCATCGCCTCTCCATGAGGGAGATAGAGATGGTACTGGAGTCTCATCCGGCGGTAGCCGAGGCTTGTATCATCGGGGTGGCCGATGCTGTCAAGGGTGAAGAGCCTATTGCACTGATTATCCTTGAGCCGGGACGTGAACCCTCAAGCCAGCTCAGGGTAGGAATCAAGAACCTCGTCAGGGAGAGCATCGGGGCGATAGCGACACCTCGCGGCATTCACTTCGTGTCGTTTCTTCCCAGGACCAGAGACGGTCGCTATATGAAGAAAGTGCTCAGGGCAGCCTATGAAAAGCAGGACTTGTCGACTCTGAGTATTACTGAAGACGGTGCCAGTGCTGAAGAAGTGCGAGAAGCCTTCCGAGAAGCGCAAAAGATGCTGGAGACAGTGACAGATTAGGTTGGATACCAGGTAGTCTGGCTGTTTCTATTCCTACTGTTCATTCGCGGGTGGGTTGGCTGTATCTGTTGATGATGAGGACCGGTATACCCAGACTTTACGGTCAGCAATGTCACGGTCGAAAAGCAATCGATTAATCACCAACTCACCAAGCGGTAGCGATTTACCGAGAGCAGACCTCGGGACCAGCAACCTCTTGGAAAGTCCGATTAGTGACATCGCTACGAAGCCCAGTGTAACTGTTAGCCTTTCTGATATGCCCAGAGGTTCGCTGAGGAACCAGGCCAGGGTGGGCACTGAAATATAGGCAAAGAATACACCTAAAGCGACCAGTCGGAATGGGGCAAACAGATACGGCATTACCAGGGTATATAACCCCAATAGTGGTGAAAGTATAGTGATAAACCCCAGGGAGGCAAAGACACCACGTCCCCCGCGAAAGCTGAGGAATACCGGCCAGTTGTGACCGACAATAGCACAGAGGCCGGCCGTAACCTGCTGGGCGACACCGAGGTCAAGCAACTGGGCTACCCAGACACAGAAGGCCCCCTTACCGATATCGAAGAGGGCTACCGGAACCGCCAACCATTTGGGTCCTGTGCTGAGCACGTTAGCAGCGCCAACGTTGCCGGTGCCTTGCTTACGGATGTCGACACCACGAGCCCATTTAACTGCCAAATAGGCGGCCGGTACCGAACCGAGAAGGTAGGAACCTATTATCAATAGTATGAACTGGACGTTCAAGGGATCTCCTTTTAGTTACGTGCTGGCTGGCTTCAGCCTTGCTTGCCGTGCCAGGGCTAGAAGATTCTTTAGTGATTCTTCAGGGATATCCACCCCACCAATCGACATCTCCACATTATTATCGAGGCCATGGAAATCGGTGCCGCCGGTGGTAATCAGACTGTGCCGGTTAGCCATGCTCACCAGCCTCTCGACGTCCTCAGCAGTATAGGCCGCGTAGTAGGCTTCAATGCCAATCAGGCCGACCGCTTTCAACTCAGTAGCTATCCGTTCCGGCTCAGGTACTGTCAACGGGTGTGCCAATACCGGCAGTCCTTTGGCCTGGATTACCAATTCTACGGCTCCGGCAGGAGTTATTTTATATCGTTCAACATAGGCTGGCCCATCCCGACCTATATACTTTGTGAAGGCCTCTTTGAACGACTCGATATAGCCTTTTTCTATTAAGGCCTGGGCAATGTGGGGGCGACCAATGGCACCGCTCCCGGCAATCTCCTGGACACGTTCCCACTCAATCGGGCAGCCTAGTTTATTTAGCTTGGCTACCATTTTTTGGGCGCGCTCCCACCGGGAATTACGCATCTGCTCCAGGGAGGCCTGCAGGCTACCGTCGATGTAGTCTATGAAATACCCCAGAATATGTACCTCGCCCTCGGAGATATAAGTGCTGATTTCAACACCCGGTATCAACCTGAGTTGAGGGAATGCCCGGGCGGCTTCCAGTGCCGGGGCCACACCATCTACGGTATCGTGGTCCGTAAGGGAAATCACAGTCAGCCCCTCGTCCACGGCTTTATGGATGAGTTCAGCCGGACTGAAGCGACCATCGGATGCGGTAGAATGCAGGTGGAGGTCTACACGGAGCATTAGTTTACCTCCCGGCTGATTCGCTCAATTCCGGTTGCTTTACCGCTGGCGTCATCGACCGTTACCAGGATTGCGTCGAGCACTGTCTTTCCCTTCCCCACCGATAGATGATTGGGCATCATTGTCAGAAAGCGTTCCAACACTGCCTCAGCATCATCGCCAATGATAGAGTCTGTCGGTCCTGTCATACCGATGTCGGTGACGTAGGCGGTCCCGCCGGGTAGTATCCGGGCATCAATCGTTCCAACATGCGTGTGTGTGCCCAGCACGGCACTGACCCGGCCGTCCAGGTAGTGTCCCATCGCCATCTTTTCCGAAGTCGCTTCGGCATGGAAATCGACAATAACCACCGGTGGCCTGTCCTCGAACTCGCTGAGCAACTGGTCCATCGCCCGGAACGGGCAATCGTAGTTGCCTATGAATGTCCTGCCTATCAGGTTGACCACCATAGCCTGATTGATGAGGTAGCCGCGGCCGGGGACGCCTGGTGGGTAGTTCAGTGGTCGCAGGACGGGCATGTCACTATCAAGATACGGGACTATCTCTTTGTGGGTCCATATGTGATTGCCCGATGTGAGAACGTCAGCACCGGCGTCAAGCAACTCCTGGGCTGTACTCGGGGTTGTGCCCAGTCCGCCAGCGGCATTCTCGGCGTTAACGACAACCAGGTCAGGGTGGTACGTTTCCCGCAGGTCAGGCAGGAGTGTACTGACTGCCCGCCTCCCTGGCTTGCCAATTACGTCACCAATTGCCAGTATTATCATCGCCCCTCGCATCCAGGTGGGGAGGTCGCCTAAAAGGCTTGTTTGCTCCTCCCGGTAATGTCCTCCAGTTACTTGGCGTAATCTACTGCCCGTGTCTCTCTGAGCACGGTTACCTTAATCTGACCGGGGTATTCCAGTCCTTCCTCTATCTTTTTAACGATGTCCCGGGCAAGTCTCATGCCTCCCAGATCATCAATCTCTTCCGGTTTGACCAGGATGCGGATCTCCCGGCCTGCCTGGATGGCATAGGATTTGTCCACGCCCGGGAAGCCGTTAGCGATGTCTTCCAATGCTCTCAGTCGCTTCAGGTAGCTCTCCAACGACTCCCGCCTGGCTCCTGGCCGGGCGCTGCTGATGGCGTCGGCTGCGGCGACGATGAAACCCCAGATACTAACATCGGATGTCTCGAGGTGGTGCTCAGCGATGCCCTGGACTACTTCGGGAGACTTCTCCCATTGTTTAACAAGGTCAGCCCCGATGGCAGCGTGGGTGCCCTCCACCTCGCGGTCAACCGCCTTACCAATGTCATGGAGCAGGCCGGCTTTCTTGGCAGTAGCCGGGTTGGCTCCCAGCTCTGAAGCAATCATCCCTGACATGAAGGCGACTTCAATACTATGTGCCAGCACATTCTGGCCGTAACTGGTGCGGTATTTGAGGCGACCGAGCAGTTTGATTAGTTCGGGGCGCAGTCCGTGCACACCAACCTGGTAAGCTGCCTGCTCTCCGGCGTTGATGATTTCGGCTTCGACCTCTTCCTCGGCCTTCTTCACCACCTCTTCAATGCGGGCAGGGTGGATACGGCCATCGAGAATGAGCTTGGTCAGGGCATTACGAGCCACTTCTCTCCGTACTGGGTCGAAGCTGGAGAGGGTCACCGCTTCTGGAGTGTCGTCAACAATCAGGTCCACCCCTGTAGCCTGCTCCAATGCCCGTATATTGCGTCCTTCGCGCCCGATGAGGCGGCCCTTCATTTCGTCGCTGGGGAGGGGGACACTTACTGCTGTGGTCTCCGATACCACCTCGGAGGCACTACGCTGTATTGTCTGTGTTAGAATTTCTTGTGCTTTGATGTCAGCTTCTGCCTTTAACTTGGTTTCCCACTCCCGAAGGCGACGTGAGGCTTCCTCGTTCATCTCAGATTCCATCCTCTCGAGCAGGATGTCCTTTGCCTCAGCGCTTGACATTCCTGAGATAAGTTCCAGTTGTTTTAATTGCTTGTCCCGGGCCTCTTCAAGCTGGGCCTTTGTGGTCTCCAGGGCTTTTTCCCTGTTGGCCAGGCCGCGCTCACGTTGCGCAACGCTTTCGGTCTTACGATCCAGGTTCTCTGTCTTGGATTGCAGGCGATTCTCTTGACGCTGTAACTCCGAGCGTCGCTCCCGGTAATCTGCCTCGGCGGATGATTTTGCCTTCTCTGCATCTTCCTTGGCTTGGTCGAGCAATTCCCTACTCTCGACTCTGGCTTCCGCCAATATTCTGGCTGCCTTTCGCTGGGCTGCCCGGAGCTGGCGGTTGATGGCCATACGTCTCCAGAAAAAGACGATGGCGCCACCCAGTACTGTGCCTATAATAAAGCTAGAAATGTAGACTAGTACAGTTTCCATCCTGTCCTCACCTCGCTTTCCTTACAATTATTTCTTATTACTATATCTCGATCTCTCAAGAGGAGTTGTCGTGTTCTTGTCCCAGTTCGTGCCAGAGACGCCTCACGGTATCGGCGATTACTCCGTAGCTGAAGCCTCGTCTCTTAAGATAGCTGCCTAAATGTCGACGGAAGGTCTGGTAGTCCGACAGGGGCAGTCGTCTTGCCCGACTGCACGCTGCCCGATAGGCACTATCATTATCATCGACATCGTCAACCACTGCGTTTATGATGTCGCCAGCAACCCCTTGTCTTCTCAATTCCAGCCCGGTTAACCACCGGCTGCGTGGGCTGAATGTATCTCGGTTCTCCTTCCAGAACTGTGCAAAGGCGACATCGTCTACCAGGCCCTGCTTTTTCAGGCGGTCGATTACCATTTCGATAATATCGCTTTCAAGACCGCGCTGATTGAGGCGTTTTCTCAGTTCCGACTCGCTCCTTGGCCTGTAGCTGAGGAGACGCGTAGCAGCAACCATACACCGGTAAAAATGCCCCTCTTTAGTCAGTGCCTCAATCTGGTTGGCCGATAATTCCTGTCCGACCTGTAGCCCCTGCTTGACCACTGTCTCTGTTTCCAGGGTGAAGGCAAGCTGGCCATTAAGGAACACATTTGCTTTCTTACCGCCATTCTGGCCTGAGCGGTTCACTATGCGAATCGCTGTAATCTTGCCCATTAAACTGCATCCGTTCACAAAACAGAACTGAGACTCAGGCCTCAGCTCTGCCGTATTATCAGCTATTTAGTTGTCTGGTGTCTGGGGGCTTTATGAGACCTCGTCCGGAATAGCTTCTGTGACCGGACCAGGCATGGTAATAGCTGAGGCTCTGACCTGCTTCTCAATCTCCTGGGCAATTCCGGGATTATGCTCAAGGAACTGCTTGGCATTCTCCCTGCCTTGCCCCAGACGAGTATCATCCCAGGAGAAGAAAGCACCACTCTTCTTCACCAGCCCCAGCTCAACACCCAGGTCAATAAGGTCGGCTTCGTGGCTTATCCCGTGGTCAAACATGAGGTCAAACCCAGCGGTACGAAACGGTGGGGCAACCTTGTTCTTGACGATTCGGGCCCGAACGCGATTGCCGATGGCTTTATCACCCTGCTTGATGGTTTCCACCCGCCTCAGTTCTATCCTTATCGAGCTGTAGAACTTGAGGGCTCTGCCACCAGGCGTGACTTCAGGATTGCCAAAGAAGACGCCGACCTTTTCTCTCAACTGATTGATGAATATCACCGCGCTGCCTGACTTGCCGATAGCCGCTGCTAGTTTCCTCAAAGCCTGTGACATCAGGCGAGCCTGCAGGGCTACCTGGGTATCCCCCATCTCTCCCTCAATCTCGGCCCGGGGTACCAGAGCGGCGACACTGTCCACCACGATAACATCGACGGCGCCGCTTCGGACCAACGCCTCGGCGATTTCCAGGGCCTGCTCACCGGTATCCGGCTGGGAGATAAGCATGTCTTCGAGGTTAACACCGCAGTTCGCGGAGAACGTAGGGTCAAAGGCGTGCTCTACGTCAACGTAGGCTGCGATTCCTCCCTGTTTTTGTGCCTCAGCGATGATGTGGTATCCCAGAGTGGTCTTACCTGAAGACTCAGGGCCAAACACCTCTATAATCCGCCCTCGGGGTATACCACCCACTCCCAGGGCCAGGTCAAGCGAAATTGAGCCACTGGAAATCACCGATGTCGGCGATGTCCCAGCTGACTCTCCCAGTTTCATGATTGAGCCTTTACCAAACCGTTTTTCGATCTGGCCGATGGCTAGTTCTAGTGCCTTTTCCTTCTCTGTGGTCATATTCGCCTGACATAAGAATAACATAAACGTTAGTCGATAGCAAGGATAATTAGGGGCTGAATTGTCGTAAAAAATCTCGGATATTACGGAGTCGGACTGCCTGATTTTACTAGAAATCAGGTAGTATTGGGGGCTGGCGCTTGTGGTGGTATGAAGCTGTTCTGGCCTCGATCTTTTGCCGGACTTCATCACTGGCTTCGCCCGTGAGCAGGTAGCGGTCAATCTCCTCATAGCTGAGGCCCAGCTCGGCTTCATCGGTCTGCCCCGGCCAGAGTCCGGCCGATGGCGGCTTGTCAATAATTTCACGGGGTATACCGAGGAACGTGGCCATTTCTCTGACCTGGGCCTTGACCAGGTTTCCCAGGGGGAGGATATCAACTCCGCCGTCACCATACTTGGTAAAATAGCCGACGGCGAGCTCGCTTCGATTACTTGAGCCGACGACTAGGTATAGAAGCTGATTGGCCAGGTAATAGAGGGTAATCATGCGGAGACGGACTTTGAGGTTTGACCTGGCGAGATGCATTGCCTCCGGTGATTTCTTTTCATCAGGCAGAAGTTCGCTCAGGGCATCGTAAACATTGTCCAGTACAACTAGTCGCGTCGGGATGGAAAACATATCCGCCACCAATCGGGCATGCTCCTCGTCCTGGGGAACGCTGTGGCAGGGCATCATTACTACCAGCGTGCTTTCGGGAAAGGCACGCTGGCACAAGACCGCCACCACAGCCGAATCGACTCCGCCGCTCAGGCCGAGTACCGCCCCGCGACAGCCTGCACCGACAACCCTGTCCTTTATCCAGCCGACCAGCCTTTCAACAAGTTGCGCTGTGTCCATCTCTCCTTTGCCCTAATATGCTGTCGGTAGTATACTATCCTGTAGCCACAACGTCAAAAGGAGCAGGTCGTATCATGCCGTCTGCAGACCTTGTTTTCAGAAATGCTAACGTAATAACGATGGCCCCGGTACAGCCCAAGGCGGAGCTGGTGGCTGTCAGGGGCGGAAAAGTCTGGCTGGTTGGCAGCAATGACCTGTTGGGAGATGTTCGGAGTAGCGGCACAAGGGTAATTGATTGCCAGGGCAGAACCCTCGTTCCCGGTTTTAACGATGCTCACTGCCACATCTTCTCGTTCATCAGAAAGCTGCTCAGCATCGACCTCAGTTCGCCATCTATCAGGTCGATTGCTGATATCAAGGAAATAATTGCTTGGCAGGCACAGAAGACCCCCCCGGGTCAGTGGATTCAGGCCACCGACTACAACGAGTTCTACCTGGCGGAGAGACGCCATCTTAACCGTCGGGATATTGACGAGGTGGCGCCGGACCACCCTGTGGTGATTTCCCACCGCTCCCTGCATGCCTGTGTCCTCAATAGCCGGGCGCTGGTACTGGCCGGTATCAACCGCGAGACACCAGAGCCACCCGGCGCGCTCATCGAGCGTGACCTGACTGATGGTGAGCCTAACGGGGTTCTCTACGAGATGCTGGGTATTATCAGGGAGCAGGTGATGCCTCCCTGGTCCGAAGAAGAGTTGGGCGAGGGTATGAAGCTGGCGAACCGTCAATATCTCTCGCAGGGTCTGACCTCTCTGCAGGATGCCACTGTGGTCAATGACTACCAGCGCTGGCAGAAATTTCGCCGCTTTATTGACGCCGCTAAGTTCAGGAGCCGGGTATATATGATGTTTGGCCCCGAGGCTGCCAGCCAGTTCCGAGAGGCAGGCCTGGCCTACGGTGCCGGTGATAGCCGGCTGCGTCTGGGAGGACTGAAGGTTGTACCAAGTAGTCCCGGTGGGCAGTTGTATCCGCCCCAGCCGGAGTTGAACCAGATGGTCCTGGAGATGCATCAGGGTGGCTTCCCGGTGGCGATACACGCCGTTCGGGACAGTACCGTTGAGGCAGTGGCCACTGCCTACGAATATGCCCAGTCCCAGTTACCGGGGCCGGGCCGTCGCCACCGTGTCGAGCACTGTGCCGAGTGCCCACCCCCTCTGCTGGAGCGGCTCCGCCGACTCCAGGTTGTCATAGCAACTCAACCGCCGTTCTTCTATTACTCCGGGGAAAGGTACCTGGCGACCGTGCCCAAGGAGACATTACCCCATCTCTACTGCATCAGGTCTTTTTTCGATGCCGGGCTGGTTGTGGCCGGGAGCTCGGACTCCCCGATAGTATCTAACAATCCGCTCGTCGGTATTTACGGTGCTGTGACCAGAAAGACGGCCTCGGGACAGTATCTTCAGCAGGACGAGACGATATCGCCGGAACAGGCGCTGACCATGTATACCACCAATGCTGCCTATGCCTCCCATGAGGAGGGTATTAAAGGCTCAATAACCCCGGGCAAACTGGCTGACATGGTGCTCTTGAGCGATGACCCCACCAGGGTAGATGCCGAGGCGATTAAGGACATCAGTATCGAGATGACGATTAGTGGTGGGGAGGTTGTTTGGGAGGCGTGATTGCTTTAGAGAGAATTGTATGATGAGATAACATAAGGCCCTTTTTAGTGATTAGGAAAAATTTCCTCAATCGATGCCTGATAGATGATATACCCGTGTTCCCATTGAACTAGTAGAATATATTCAAGTAATTTGAACAACCAAGAGATATCCTTAGACCTAGACGAGAAGCGTCTTCCGCGTACGGTTTTTAGACTTGCCTGGCCGGTAGTCCTGCAAGAAGCAACCTGGACGAGCCTTTCCATGATAATCATGGTCTTTATAGGGCACCTTGGTGCGGAAGCTATCGCTGCCGTTGGTCTGAGTGAACAGGTCGTCTTCCTGCCTATGACAGCCTTCATGGGTATCGGTATTGGGGCAACAGCAATTATTGCTCGACATACCGGGGCCAAAGAACCGGAGCATGCCAACCGCATCTTAGGACAGGCAATGCTTATGACATTTATCCTCGGCATCGTCTTTGCCTTGATTCTGTGGTTTTTCGCAGAACAACTGTTGGGGATTTTGCAGGCTCGTCCAGAAGTGGTAGCTATTGGCAAAGACTATATCCGTGCCAATGCGCCGGGTATTTTCTTTTTTATCATCGTCATTGGGGGTGAGTCCATTTTCCGTGGTGTCGGAGATACCAGAACACCGATGATAGTAATAATCATCATGGAAGTACTCGGCACTACCCTTGCCTATATTCTTATTAATGGTTTCTGGGTAATACCTGCCCTGGGAGTGCTTGGTGCTGGTATCGCCAGAGCCATAGCGAGTTTTATCGGTGGCGCGTTGATGTTGGTGATTCTTATAAGGGGAAAAGGCATACTTAAATATGATATAGGTTCTGCTCTCGTTTTCAATTGGGCTGAAGTAAAACGTATTCTCAGGATTGGACTGCCGGCTTTCGCAAACAGCTTGCAGATGCGGGGAGCTTTTATTATCTACACTATAATTCTCAGTAGCCTTGGTACCACCGTTTATGCGGCCCATGCGTTGGCAATGAGGGTAGAGGAGTTTGCCTTCATGCCCAGCTTCGGATTCGGCATTGCAGCTACCGCCTTGGTTGGTCAGTCTTTGGGAGCTAAAAAGCCAGACCTCGCTAAAAAAGCCGGCTACTTAATTCAGCGCTACTGCGTGATAACGATGGTCACCCTCGGTCTGATTATATTTATATTTAGTCGCCAGTTGATAGGCATATTTGTCGATGATCCTGAGGTTATTCGAATTGGTGCCATGGGACTCAAAATCTGGGCTTTCGCTATGCCCGGGATGGCTGTTAGTAATTCTCTGTCCGGTGGTCTTAGGGGAGCTGGAGATACCCGTTGGGTGCTCCTGCTTACCATTGCTGGGATGTGGTTGATGCGTGTAGGTGGTGGTGCTTTCCTTGTATTAGTATTGAATCTTGGGGCACCAGGAGCCTGGATAGGGGCAGTTTTAGATTATAGTGTACGGGCGCTTCTGATGTGGTGGCGCTTTGCCGGGGGAAAATGGCAGACCATCGAAGTATAGTGAGTTAGTCATGAGATTACCAGAGTGACACTATTATGCTAAAGATTTCGGGAGGGTTGACTGGTTCAAGTAAAAAGATTGCGGAGTAGCAACGGCGAAGCCCCTCTTACTATATCTTCCCCTTCCCCTCTGGGGAAGGGGATACAGGCCCGCCTGCCATAGTCCCGGAGGGACGGCCTGCTTGCGCTAAAGCTTCAGCGAAGGCGAGCGGGCAGGGGGATGGGGCCTCCACTGACGAAAGGTCGTAACCATGACAATAACAATGCTGACAGTGTACAATCTCAGGGGAGGTTGGATTGAAGATTCTGGGTGTTACCGCCAGGTGGCTCTTCGTGCTCTGTCTGCCCTTTCTGCTGCTGACCGGCAGCATCTGGTGGTGGGCCAACAGCCATTGGCTCTATACCTCCGGCTTTGAGCGGTATGATGTCAGCCAGAACACCGGTCTTAGTGAGGTCGAGCTGGAGCGGATAGCTACCGAGCTGATTGACTATTTCAACTCACCCGAAGAGTACGTCAACATTACAGCGAACAAGGATGGCCAGTCTTTTGAGCTGTTCACCGAGGAGGAAATCATCCACTTCTGCGATGTCAAGGGGCTGTTCCGGCTTGACTTCTACGTGCTGCTGGGGACGGGTATATTTGTAGTCGGCTATGCCGCCGTCAGTCTGCTGTGGAGACGTCCCCAGTACTGGCGGGGTCTTGCCTGGGCAACCCTTGTTGGCGGTGGCATCACACTGGTCCTGATGCTGGCCCTCGGGGTGGGGACACTGCTTGACTTTGACCAGCTTTTCCTGAAATTCCATCTCCTCAGCTTCTCCAACGAGTTCTGGTCGACTGAAGGCTATATGGTGCTCCTTTTCCCGCACGATTTCTGGTACAACACCGCTATCTACTGCGCCGCGGCGACCGCTGGTGCTGCCGTCATACTGAGCGGAGTAGCTGGCGGGTATCTCTTTACAAAGAGAAGATCTGCACCCCCGCAATTGGATTCCTTGGCGAATACAGAGAATGGAGAGATAACGAACGATGGTCAATATCCGTGAAGCGAAAGTTGAGGACCAGGAAGAAGTCTTCGACCTGCTGCGGCAGCTGATGACCTCGGCAAATATGGAGAGCCCCATTAACCAGCCGAGCAGTATCGAGACCTTCAGGCAGGTAATTGAGGAGGAAACAGGTACCATTCTGGTCGCCGAGGAGGATGGCCAGATGCTCGGGCTACTGACTCTATCCTACCCGGTGGCGATACGCTGCGGTGGCCTCTATTCCTGTATCGAGGAGTTCATTGTCACCGAGCAGGCGCGGGGCAAAGGGGTGGGGGGCAAACTCCTTGAGGCGGCTATCAACAAGGCTACCGAAAAGGGTAGCTACGAGCTTCAGGTAAACCGCCCCAGTGAACTTGGCTACCCCGTCTATATGCGTCACGGCTGGAAAGACCTAGGCAAGCACCTGAATTACTATCCGGGTCGCCAGTCTACCGACAACCTGCCTTGACATGCAGGACTGCAAAGCTATATCATCATAGTTAGCTTGCGTGTATGCACCTGTCCTGAGAAAGGTGAAGCAACTATGGAAGGCGAACATCTAGCTGCTGTCTGTGGAACATATTGTGGTTCCTGTCGCATATATCGCGCCCGCCATGATATCGACCGAAAGAATTCGGAGAGGGTTCTACAGCGGCTGAGTGAGCAACTAAATGTCCCTGTAGAACTGGTCACCTGTGAAGGCTGCCTGCATGAAGGACGCTCCAGCATAGCGTTCGAGCGGTGCGAGGTCGCACAATGTGCCGCCAGTAAGCCGGGGGTCTCTCGCTGTTCCGACTGCCCGGATTTCCCCTGCAATCTAATTATCGAGCACTGTAATTGCGGTGTACCACACTATAGTGATGGTCTAAAAAACATCTGCCGCCAGCAGAAGATAGGCATCTACGAGTGGTGCCAGGAGGAATACGAGCGGATACGCTGCCAGTTCTGCGGTGTCTCGCTGGACTGGTATGCTCAGACCTGCTACCGCTGCGGCACGAAGAACGCAACCAGGATAACCGGCTTTCTTAAAGACCGGCCCCCAGACTACACCCACTACCGGGCTTAGCTATCGCCGCATTCCTCCCAGCCTGTCCAGCGCCTCCCGCTTCTCGCTGAGCCCCAGCCTGGCCCGGTTGACCGATTTGGCCAGCAACTCAATCGATTTATCGTAGGTCTCTTTGTCGACCGGATAGGGGTGGCCGTCCTTGCCGCCGTGGGCAAAGCTGTAACGGGCCGGGTCCTGGTAGCTGGGGGCTACGCCGTGGACAAGCTCGGCAATAAGGGTCAGAGCACGCAGGGTCTTGGCACCCACCCCCTGCAGGCCAAGTAACTGCTCGAATCCCTGCGGCTGTTTTTCGTAAATGCTGAGTAGAATCCTGTTAATGCTTTCGGGGTGAAGGTCGCCGATTCCAATCGGGTGATGGGCGGGCAGGCTTAGAGTCTTCAGCTTTTTGAGGTCAGTTACTATTGCTTCCGGCTTTTCGCTGACGGCTATCTCACTGACAGTACTGCGGGCTGGTTCGCTCTCCCCGGCCACCAGGTTTAAAGTGGTGCCCCGCGCCTGAGAGGCAATCGCCGAGTGAGGCTCATTGACAAAGTCAGTGACCGCCTCCCCCAACCAGTGGTAACGGCGGGCATAGCGGTTGGAGTCGTTCATGCCCTGCTGAACAACCGCCCAAGAACCCCTGGCCGTGAAGAGGAAGGTGTGGTGGTATAGCTGGTATCCGTCCTGGACAGCGGAGTTGTCCACCTTGGCGGAAATACGGCTGGCATACACCAGCGGGGCCGGTTCCAGCGAGAGCCGCTCACCCCACCCCTCTATCTCCGACGGCGTCCGCCGGGAGGTAGCCCCCTTGCCACCGGCGACAAACAGTCCCAGTTCCCGCTCGATTCCCTTCACGCCTTCTTTCATGGCCCCGCAGAGTGTGGTGGTAACACCACTGGAGTGCCAGTCGAAGCCGAGCACACAGCCGAAGGCCTGAAACCAGTAGGGGTGTGATAGCCTTCGCAGTACCTCATCGGGGCCGTACTCGGCGACGATAGCAATCGTAATCTCACGGGCCAGTCTGGTCATGCGTTCAAACAGCCAGCGCGGTGCCCTGCCATGATGAAGGGGCAGGTTGGCGATTCCCGTCCGTCTCGACTGCAACTGCACACCTCAGGGGAAGTCATTCCGATGACCTTTGTGCAAATTTAAAAGGTGCCCGATAACGAGCACCTCACTAACATAGCCCACACCAGTTTGCCTGGTACCTATCAAAATCACCTGCCGCCACGAAACTACATATTGCAGGAACTGCAATCATCAGCACTGCAACCGTCGCAGGAGTTCCCTGCCAGAGACATCGGCATCCCGCTGTCATCCGTGGTAAAACAGGCGAATCGGGAAAGTATCCGCTCAGCCGGCTTGTTACAGTTGGGGCAGGAAGCTGCCTCAGAAAACTGACTCATGGGACGAATCAACTCAAACTTGTGGTCACAATCGGTGCAAACGTACTCATATATCGGCATTTTCTCTCTCCATCATCAGTTTAATCCTTCGAATAGAGCCAGTCAAGCCTCCAGGAGCCATTCGCAAATTAGTGGTACTCTGGAAATTCTGTTAATTACCTCATTTTCACCAGTGGAGGCCCCATCCCCCTGTGTCCCCCTTCCCCACTGGGGAAGGGGGAATAATAAGAAAGAGGGGCTACGCCCCTCTTAAACGTCCATAAAATACTGAATAACTTGACAGTGCATTTAAAAGGTGAAATATTTAGATAACATAAATATTCGGAGCTTTTTGCGATTTTTTTCTCCTTCGTAAGGATAGTGTAGCATATGCAACCTTTGGATGGCGCTTATGAGCAAATTAGTGGGGCAAGGGAACACTTGGATGCTCTCAGACCTGAGATTGAAGCTTTCGCTAAAATGATAGCCAACAAGGTTCTACTGAATCTTGGTTGTTTTGAGGACATTATTTCATCCCTCTAATCTGGGAAATTGCCGTTGGTTGGGGCGAGATTCGTGGTCTGCGCTTGGTTATTCTCGCCCGTTTTGGCTTGGCTATCCTGCCTGCCTTACGTATAACAGGTATCCTAGACGTTCTCTCATAAGGTTGCTCTATCACGTCTTTCCAGTTGCGGAACGGGAACTTAATACCCGCAGCCTGTGCGGGCGTCATGTCTCTGAGGGACATATGAGGTCTGAAAAAGTTGTAGTGTACCAGCCAGCCGTCCATAAACAGCCTAGCAGACTCTATTGTGTGAAGCCCCCGCATTACCTTAGTTCTCGACTTGATAGTTCCATGAAAACGCTCTATGAGGTTTGTGTTACATTCAATATCAAATGGCCCGCCCTGCCTGTGATTCGTGTCCGCACCAAAGGTTAGCTCTATGCCGTCAAGATAAGCCCTAAGCTTGTCTGTGTAAATCAGGCGGGGTATTTTACCCGTTCGCTCGTAAGCCTGCCTCATTAACTGTTGTGCGTCTTTGGCAGTACGGGTATACGACATATGAGATGCAATCAGGAATCTAGTCTTGGTATCTATGATGTCCCAGAACCAGATGTTCTTGCCGTCTATATCTATCACAGTCTCATCGGCTACCCAAACTGAGCCTACATTTGGCCTGTACTTATTGGCTTCTATGATAGCCAGCTTTGAAAATCGGTTAGCCCAGTTTAGCGGTGATACATCAGAGATATAGTCGTTGTGCTGTTGTATGAAATTACGTCTGATTTCTTTCAGACTCATGCCTTCATAGTACATGTTGAGGGCATCAGCAACCTTATCCGTTGAATACTGCATCTTGGGTATTCTGCCAGTGCCAGCGAATTTGCGCTTGCAGTCCTTGCAGTAGTAGTACTGCACGTCTTTGTATTTGCCGTACTTGATTACGTTTTTGGAATCACAGTATTTGCACTTAATTTCAGTCATCGTTTTATTCCATGCTCTCTTGAAACTTTAACTCTTCTTATTGCAAATTGGGTTACACCATCTACGTTGCCTACTAATTCCAACACACCGTTCCATTCATTCTCTGCCAGTATCTCAATATCAATTTGGATTGCATCAGCACCAAATGGCTTACCTCTAGGTATCTTTATAGGTTCATCAAATCTAATATGCCCATTGCCATCACTATCAACACCACTCATTATCCCAATCTCAGTTCCTGTATGCGTTTCCATAATACGTCTAATTCGTGGGGTCTTATCATCTTGTATCACAGTAGGTAGCCTAAAAGCACTCCACCAATTAGGGCTAGGTGACGTAAACACTATTTGTTCCTTAAATCTGTTTAATATAATGGCATATACTTTTCCCCAGTATCCCATTTTTTTGCCAAATCGTATCGTTATCTCGGATACCTGTTTTTGAACTGAAGAATAAAGCTGCATATTAACAGTCTTGGGCATTTTATCAGGTGAAACTCGCAGTATTTCCTCATGAATTATTGTCTGACTGGGTAAGACTTGAATAAATAGAATGCCACATAATTTTTCAGGAGATTTAAACCATATCTGTAACTTGCTTTTATATAACCACGCTAACGCTGCACATATTACAAATGTTGCAGCACCTATTAATATTGATTGCCACACTTCCATACCAAACCCCCTTGAAACTATTACGCTAGATAATATAGCAACTAGTAAAGGTAAATTAATACTAACTTCTTGTTTCGCATCAAGAGATGTCATAGGACACCTCTCTCGGGGGGATTATACCACAACCAAGATTGAGTAAAAGGGCCAACAAAGTTTCCTTGAATTACGAGAAAGGAGTCGTTGATATCAAAGGGAAACGCTTGGAAACCCGAATTGGGACTGCCACTGCTCCCATTAATTATCCTGCCCCCCTCCGCGCCAGACGGATTATTGGGGACGTTATACAATCCTTGAGAAAAGCTTTGGATTACTTGGTCTATGAGTTGGCCCGTTATGATTCCAAGAGTGTCGTAGAGAAGACGCAATTTGTCATTGTAGATTCTGAAAAGGACTTCAAGAGACAAAAATGGCACCTTAGGGGATTGACAGGGGAACACATTGCAATGCTTGAGCGGTTGCAACCTTACAATGGATGCAATTGGACGAAACTCATTGAAACTCTCTCCAACCCCGACAAACACAAAACTCTTACAGCTATCCGACATTATACTGGCATTAGACTTGATGGTAGTCATGAAAATGTGATTATTTCTGGTAAAAAGGTGGATGTGGATAGCTATGCTACCATCAAGATAACGTTCAACGACGGAACGCCCGTCATAGAAGGACTTGAGCAACTTGTGCTGGATGTTACTAATACGCTTAAATTGTTCAATTCTGAGTTCAAGTAAATTATCCAACTTATTCCCCCTCTACAGTAAAGGTATACGTACCTTTAAAAAGGGGGACTAAGGGGGATTCCAATGATGTCCCCCTTGATTTTCTGTCTGTCTGGATAGTAGAATCAAGGTTAGATGGAAGAACTGATTAAAGATTACCGTTGTGAGCTGGCTGAGGCCGGTTGTGCCCCCGGGAGCGGGTTCTACGCTCTGAAGGTGTCACTGACGCGTAACATCAGCGCCGTCTTGCCTTACCTGAATGCGCTGTTTGAAAATACCCGCTACGACCATGATAACCGTATTCTGATTTGTGAGGAAAACAATCGCGGCTTCGCTTTTCGCTCCACCGATATCAGAGTATCAGGGATTTTAGATGTTTCCGATGTCCCTCAGGTCTCTCAAGAGGTAGTCGACCGCGTCAATCAGGTCTGGCGGGAACGTGACCAGATTACGCCGTGTTACGATGAGTGGAAGCTTCCCACAGTGATTGATATTTACCAGCTATTACCCAAGACCAACTGTAAGGAGTGTGGCTATCTCACCTGCCTCGCCTTTGCTGCCGAACTCCGTACCGACCCGGGGCTGCTGGCGAAGTGTCCGCCTTTGCTGCAATCTGAGTACGCCAGTAACCGCGAGAGGCTGGAGACTTTGTTCTCGCCGGGCGAGGTTACGCAGTCGTCCCAGTAGTCCCACACTGTAAAAATTGCCCTGTCAAAACACCTTTCAAAAGACCCCGGCTGTGTTATAATTGCTTATCATGTCGGCAGGGGATTCGATGTTCACACATCTCCACGTGCATACTGAGTACAGCCTGCTCGACGGCATGTGCCGCATACCCCGGCTGGTCTCACGGGCCAAAGAGCTGGGGATGGACAGCCTGGCGATAACCGACCACGGGGTCATGTATGGGGCTATCGAGTTCTACCAGGCTGCCAGAGAGGCCGGTATCAAACCCATCATTGGCTGCGAGGTATATGTAGCGCCGGACAGTCACCTCAGCCGTACCGCCGGTGATAAAAACAACTACCACCTTATCCTGCTGGCACGTAACCAGACGGGTTACCGTAACCTGATTCATCTCACCACCACAGCCCACCTCGAGGGCTTCTATTACAAACCACGGGTGGATAAGGAGCTTCTTAAAGAGTACCATCAGGGGCTGATTGCACTATCTGCCTGCCTTTCGGGGGAGGTATCGCGCCTTATTACCGAAGGTAGACTTGGTGAGGCGAAGCAGGCTGCCTTGTGGTACAAGGAGACCTTCGGTGATTTCTACCTGGAGATACAGCGGTACCCCATCCCGGAACTGGAGCAGACTAACCAGGCCTTAATCAGCACGGGCCGTGAGCTGGGCATACCGCTGGTGGCCACTGGTGACATCCATTACGTACGCCAGGAGGATGCCGTTGCCCATGACCTGCTGCTGTGTATCGGCACTAATACCTCTGTAAATGATGAAAAACGGCTAAAGATGGCCGGGGACTTTTTCTACCTGAAGAGTCCCAAAGAGATGGTCGAGTTCTATCAGGATATACCCGAGGCGATTGCAAACACGCGGCGTATAGCTGAGATGTGTAACCTAAAACTCGATTTCGGGCGGCTCCACCTGCCTGAAATCGGGTTGCCTGAGGGTAAAACGGCTGACGATTACCTGTCCGAACTATGTTATGAAGGATTATCGCGTTACTATCCTGATCCTTCCCCCGAAGTAAGGGAGCGCCTTGCCTATGAACTGGATGTAATCAAGCGCACCGGATACGCCAACTATATCCTGGTGGTCTGGGACATCATCTCTTTCGTCAGGAAGCAGGGCATACTGTTCGGGATCAGGGGCAGTGCTGTTTCCAGCCTGGTACTCCGTTGCCTGGGTATTACGGAAATCGACCCCCTTGAGCACGGGCTGGTGTTCGAGCGCTTTCTCAACGTGGAGCGTGTTGAGATGCCGGATGTTGACCTGGACTTCGAAGACGAGCGCCGCGATGAGGTTATAACCTACCTGGCACAAAAATACGGGCATGACCATGTTGCCCAGATTATTACCTTTGGTACCCTTGGCGCGAGAGCGGCCATTCGTGATGTCGGCCGGGCTTTGGGGATGACCTATGCTGATGTTGACCGGGTCGCCCGGCTTGTCCCTTTCGGACCGGGCATGACGCTTGCCCGGGCGCTGGAAGAGAATGTCGAGCTGCGTGCCATGTATCAACAGGACAGTATCATCCGTAACTTGGTCGACTCGGCAAGGAGTGTTGAGGGCGTTGCTCGTCATGCCAGCACTCACGCCGCCGGGGTTGTTATCTCAAAAGAACCCCTCACCCAGCACGTTCCCCTGCAACGGCCCAGCCGGGGTAATGGCAATGGAGAATCGGCTGTCATGGTCCAATATGCCATGGACGATATCGCCGAAATCGGCTTGTTGAAATTCGACATTCTGGGTCTGGCTAACCTGACGATACTGGGTAAAGCGAGGGAGATTATCAAGCAGAGTCGGCGAATCGATATAGACCTGTACGATATCCCGATGGATGATACCCGTACCTTTGAGATGCTGGCCTCGGGGGAGACTGGCGGTGTTTTCCAGCTCGAAGGTGCCGGTATGCGCCGCTACATCAGGGAGCTTAAACCGACCACCTTCGGTGATATCGCCGCCATGGTTGCCCTCTACCGCCCCGGTCCGATGGAGCAGGTTCCCCACTTCATTAAAGCGAAACACGGAGAGGAGCCTATCCGTTATCCACACGCTGCTCTGACTGATATCCTCGAGGAGACCTATGGAGTGATTGTTTACCAGGAGCAGGTACTGTTTATTGTGCAGGCCTTGGCTGGTTACAGTCTTGGTCAGGCCGATATCCTGCGTAAGGCGATGGGTAAGAAGATTCCGGAAGTCATGAGAAAGGAGAAGCGTAGTTTCGTTGCCGGCGCTCAGAAGAACGGCTTCTCCGAAAAACTGGCTGAAGAAATCTTTACCCTGATTGAGCCTTTCGCCGGCTATGCCTTCAACAAAGCCCACGCCGTGGGTTATGCCCTTATCGCCTACCAGACCGCCTATCTTAAGGCAAATTACCCGGCGGAGTATATGACTGCTTTCCTGAGTGTTCATGCCGGTCAGGCGGAAAAGGTGGCCAGCGGCGTCTCTGAGTGCCGGCGTCTGCGTCTTGAGGTGCTGCCTCCAGACATTAACCAGAGTCAGGTCAACTTTTCCATTGAACCTACCAGCGACGGCGAGCCAGCAGTACGTTTCGGGCTGACTGCCATCAAGAACACAGGCCTAGGAGCTATCGAGCCGATTATTGCGGAGCGTGACCGGGGTGGTGAGTTCAAGTCTATTGAGGAACTGTGCCGTCGCTGTGATTTGGGTGGTATTAACCGACGGGTCATGGAGAGTCTGGTCAAGGCTGGGGCGCTGGACTGCCTCGGGAGCCGGGGTGCCCTGCTCAATAACGTCGAACGTATCCTGGCGCTGGCCCAGCGTGAGCAGCACCTGCGGGAAACAGGCCAGACGACTATGTTCGGTCTCTGGGGGGAGACGATGCCAGCCCCTCTGGCGGACCTGGAGTTGGGGGACTTCGAAATCCCGGAGAGAGAGAAGCGTGCCTGGGAGAAGGAGCTGATGGGCATAAGCCCTCTGGATAAGCCCTTCAGCCCGGAGCCGGGCTGGGGAGGTGCTGAAGCTACTTTCTGTGGCCAGATTGTTGCCGAACTCGATGGGCAGACCACAAGTATTGCTGGCAGAGTATCCTCAGTGCGTCACCTCACCACCAAGGACGGTCGGGCTTTTGCCAGTGCCGTTCTGGCGGACTTCAGTGGTGAGATTGAGGTGATGGTCTGGCCGAGGATGTATGACGGTACTGTAGAACTCTGGCAGGCAGACAACGAGCTGGTTGTCTGGGGTACTGTCAGGGTGCGAGATGACCGCGTGCAGGTGAACTGCGACCGTGTTACGCGTTATCAGGCCGAGCCGCCCGGCGCCCGAGAGGATTCTCCCGAAGTCGCCCCATTACCTGCGGTGACTGAGGAGGCTGCTGCCCTTGGGGCTGATGAGCCAAAGGTTGCAGGTAAGCCAGTTGTGCGGAACCGGCTAGTGGTCACGCTATCGCCGACCAGTGACCCCGATGGTGACGTCGCCCGTCTGCGGGAGGTGCTGTCTGTCCTGAGGGGCTTTCCGGGGCGTGATGAGGTCAACCTGCGTATCACCAATAATGGTAGTGTCACTGACCTTAAGATGCCCAACTTGTATACCGGGTATTGCCCTGAGCTTCGCCAGCGTCTCGTGGAGTTGGTGGGTGAACAGGGACTCAGCCTGGAGACGGCCTGATGATAGTAACTGGAGGATGTAATGCCTAGTCTGGCTCCCGAATGGGAGATGGGTTTTATCATAGGAGGCATGCTGCTTCTATTGATCGCGGCGATTCTAGAGGCACTCTGGGATTTTGGCCGTCAGGTTAAGCCAGAGCTTTGCCCTGCCTTTCTTCAGTCGGCCTGGAGACATGTTATTCTGGTGGGGTGTGTCATACTGCTGTTAGCCAGTGGTGCGATGTTGTTCATAGTAGACGTCAGGTTAGGACTAGGTGCTATCGTCGTCTACTTTCTGCTGTTACCCCTTGTGGTGGGGAGCCGGGTAAGGAGGCGTTTCTTGCCCTCCTGGGACAACCTCAAAGCCGAGCTGATGAAAGAGGGCTACACAGAGCAGACCTACTGGCGTCGTGGTGACTGGTGGAAAGCAAAAAGCAAGAGCAAGCCTGCGTCTGATTCCAAGTCAAAATCCGGTTAGTTGGTAATGGCGTTGAATGATAAAAATCCTAAATTATCTCCGAGTGTTACCGGGGCAGGGCATCGAAAGAGATTACGCGAAAGGTTCCTCAAAGGCGGCCTGGCTGGCTTCCGCGATTATGAAATCGTCGAGTTGCTGCTGAGCCTAGGCACGCCCCGACGGGACTGTAAACAGCAGGCGAAAGAGGCCATCAGACGGTTCAAGACTCTCAGAGGAGTGCTGGCGGCATCTCCCCAGGAGCTTCAGCAGATAGAGGGGATTGGCCCTCACTCTGCCTTTGGTATTAAGCTGGTGCAGGAAGTGGCTAGAGAATTTCTCAAAGAGCAGATTGCTGGCAGGCCGGTATACCAGTCCCCCGGCGAGATATTCGATTACCTCTACCATTCCATGCGGGACCTCAAGAAGGAGGTGTTCAAGGTTCTCTACCTGAATGCCCAACACCAGATTATCGAAATAAACGATCTCTTCTAGGGAACGGTCAGCAGCAGCCATATCCCGCCGCGTGAGGTGGTGGAGAGTGCCCTTGAGAAGGACGCTACAGCCCTCATCTTCGTGCACAACCACCCCTCAGGTAGCGCCGAGCCCAGCAAGAGTGATAGACAGCTTACCCGGGACCTGGTCTATGCCGCCAGTATCTTGCAGATAAAGGTCGTGGACCACATTATAATCGGAGACAATACCTATTTCAGCTTTGCCAACGAGGGGCTGATAGAGGCGTACGAGCTGGACTTTATTAGTCTGAAAATGAGAGGTGATGCGGAGGCCAAACGACGACGGAATCGAACTGGTTCAGACTCTTCGTCCTACTAACCCTTTGGGTAGTCTGGCGGAAGGCCGTCGTCTGCTTCCAGGCTGAGAAGTGACCATTTCAGGTCCAGCCTGTTACCGAAGCCCCCGAGTTTGCCTCCACTGGCAATCACGCGATGACAGGGGATGATGATGGCCACAGGATTACGGCTCATTGCCTGTCCCACCGCCCGTCCTGCTCCCGGTCGTCCTATCTCTTCAGCAAGCTCACCGTAGCTTCGGGTCTCACCGTAGGGGATCCGTCGGGCGCCTTCCCAGACGACGCGCTGAAAGGGAGTGACTTGGGACAGGTCCAGCTCATCCGTGAACGATGGGTTCTCACCACGAAAGTAGCTCTGGAACCGGGCTGTGAGGTCGGCAAACTGGTCATCGTTGCGGGTTGCTTGGCTAGCACGCTCACCCAGAGCCTTTAGAGCGTCTTCGGCAGATGTACGGGGTAGTGTCGCACGTACCAGACCTCGTTCTGATGCCATGACTGCTATCCACCCCGCATCCGTCTGGAAAACAGTGTAGGTCAGTCTGTCACTCAATGAGTGCCTCCTTGAGACCTGCTTATTTCACTTTAATTTTTATCAGTATATCTCCGGGCTGACCGTCGGTCGTCATCCGGGCGTTGCGCAGTCTTACCTTGCTCCCGTACTTAACCCCCGCCGGTATTTTCACTCTCAGCTTTTTACCTTTACGTTTCAGGTCTTTCTCGATGCCCTTGGCTGCCTGTTCCTTGGTGATGGTTATTTCGTAGTTGACGTTCCTACTGGGGGGCTGTTGCGACGGTCGACCGAAGATTTCCTCGATGCTGGCCCCCTGTGGGACATTGAACTCAACCCGTGCCTGGCCACCAGGGCTGGTACGGAATGTCCTGAAGGTAAAGTTCCTGCCCTTGAGGAAGTCACCGAAGATACCGTCGAGGAAGTCGAAACCGAGTCCGGCACCGCCAAAATCACGCATTACATCTTCAAAGGTCGACTGCGTGTTGCGGTTTCGGAAAATATCGCCGATATCACCCACCGTGCCGAATTGGTCATACTGTTTCTTTTTCTCCGGGTCGCCAAGTACCCCGTAGGCCTCGTTAATCTCCTTGAATTTCTCGTTAGCCCATTCCTCTTTACCGGGGTTGCGGTCGGGGTGGTACTGCATCGCCAGCTTCCGGTAGGCCTTCTTGATGTCCTGTTCGCTGGCGTTCCGCGGTACGCCCAGAATCTTGTAATAATCTTTTGCCTTGGTTGTCATATCTGTTCACTCTTCCGTGTGCAATTTTAGTATAGCATAGAGGGCGACAGGGTTTTAAGCGTCAGGCGGCATTTTTAGTAGAGTAACCTTCCATTTTAACTCCGCTTCGCATCTGATGAAGGGGATGGGACCACCGCCGATGAAAGCATATGGCTGGCCTGTGCAATCATCGGAATCAAGGGAGACACCCCCTTGAAATCCCCCCTGCCTTCGCCTACGCAATTACTATATATGATGTCATTTCCCCACCAAAACCACCCTAAATCTTGATTCTGCTGCGTTTCAGCGTACATTTTACACACAGTTCCGAATTCAATGTTCAACATTTATAACATTTCAGGGAATCAGGTGACACAATTGTGGCAGGCAGGCTTGGCCATACTGTAAAATGGCGTAGTATCTGCTACTCTGAGCCAATAAGTTGTATTTTCTAAATAAATGGGAAGACTGATATAGAGACAATGTTACAAAACCTTAAGGACTGGGG
>DUEV01000012.1 GCA_011170375.1 Dehalococcoidia bacterium | reverse complement strand
CCGTTATCCTTTTGCCCTCCCGCTCGATTATGACAGGTATGATCTTTTTTTTGTACCATTCCTCATCCCTAATGGCCTTGACTGCCTTCTGCTGGCTCCAAAGGCCAAAGTTGTCCAAATCCTCCCTAGTTTTTGTCTCTCCACATGTGTTCCGGCACACATTCGCCACGATTTATCTGGCTAAGGGAGGCAGTGATTTGTCTCTGATTGAAATCCTTGGCCATTCGAGCATTCAGTCCACGCAGAAATACGCGCACCTCGATACACAGCAGTTAAAACATCTTCACAGTCAATATTCGCCGGTTGTGGAACTAGTGAATTAATGACTATGGATAAAGTCAACTGAAAATCATAGATGAATATTGAAGTGTTTTGTTACAGTTCTCCACTGGCAAATGAGGGGCCTGCAAGACGGGGAGACGGAGTAGATCGAACCCTCCCGGAAACAATGCTTGGATTTCTAAGAAAAGCCAGCTTGTTTCTGACAATTTACTAGTGCTAGAATGCTTGGCAGTTATGGGAATGATGAACGCCGCTATATCATAATAGGGAGGCAAATTGACATGAGCACATCTATGGAGACGGTTGTCGAGACGAATGCTGGGAAGGTCGAGGGCTACCAGCAACGTGGCCTATGCGTTTTCAAAGGGATCCCTTACGCTGCCCCGCCGGTGGGGGAGCGACGTTGGCTGCCACCCGCTATGGTCGAACCGTGGAGCGACATATGTCCGGCAAAGTCTTCGGCTGCTATTTGTCCACAAAGCATAGCCGAAGGTGGTTTCCTCAACCTGAACCAGCGCCCAGAGGCAGAACCGCAGAGCGAGGACTGCCTTTACCTCAATGTATGGACCCCGGCTCTGGATGATGCCCGGCGTCCCGTAATGTTCTGGATTCACGGGGGAGGCTTCACTGGTGGCTCGGGTTCATCGGTAGCGTACAAAGGAAGCCGGTTGGCAGCTCGAGGTGATGTTGTCGTTGTGACCACCAACTACCGTCTTGGCGCACTCGGTTTTCTGAACCTGAACGAACTTACCGGAGGGAAAATTCCGGCGACGGGTAATGAAGGCCTGCAGGATCAGGTCGCTGCACTGAAGTGGGTGCACAGCAACATCAGTGCTTTTGGCGGTAATCCCGATAACGTGACCATCTTCGGTGAGTCCGCTGGGGGATTCAGTGTTGGTTGCCTGCTGGCTGTACCGCAGGCGAAGGGGCTCTTTCGCAGGGCGATTCTTCAGAGCGGCGCTGCTAATACTGCCCGGACACTGGATAAGGCAGCACAGGTCGCCGAGCAATTCCTTGACATTCTGGATGTAAAAGTGGGTGACGTCAAAACCCTTCGTTCACTTCCCGTGGAACGGTTACTGGCTGCACAGTTGGAGTTGATACCTAGGCTGCAGAAGTCGGGTATGACCGGGGGGCTAGCGCTGCAGCCAGTCATTGATGGTATTACACTTATAGCGCTCCCACTTCACGCTGTCCGCGACGGCGCGGCCAGGGAAATACCTATCATTGTGGGTTCTAATCTCGATGAGTGGAAAATGCTTATCGTAAGAGATCAGGAGTTACAGAAGGTAGACGAGACCGAACTCCTGCGACGTGTCCAAGGAATCCTACCGGGGCAAAACACTGAAACAATGGTGCAGACTTACAGGGAGGCATTATTAGGCCGTGGTGCACCGACCACGCCAGCTGAGATATTTACGGCAATCCGGACAGACCAGTCTTTCCGTATACCAGCAGTTCGTCTTGCGGAAGCCCAGTATGGTCAGGGGCAGTCTGCCTACAACTATGTGTTCACCTGGCCGTCGCCAATGCTTGATGGAGCTATGGGGGCACATCATGCCTTGGAGCTGGGTTTCCTGTTCGGCAATTATGGAGAGGGGTGGGGTGGTTCCGGTCCCGCGGCTGATGCCCTTTCTAGGAACATTCAGGATGCCTGGCTGGCGTTTGCTCGTAATGGTAACCCTAGTTGTGAGAGTGTTGGTACGTGGCCACCTTATGATGAGCGTAGACCAACCATGATAATTAGGGAAGAATGCCATGTAGAGGATGCGCCTTACGACGAGGAGCGTCGCGCATGGGACTCGGTTCCGGATACTTTGCTGGGGGCATAAGACTGGTTGTTAATTTGGGTGTATTATGAATCCTGTTAACTCTAAAAAGATGATATGCCCAATCTGTGGGCAATTGTTTGACAACCGTGGATTCAATAACCACGTTGAGAAATGCAGGAGAGATTCTGATTCGAAAAGGAATCGCGGTGTCAGAAGTAGAACACGACACGGGTAATATGGTTGTTTGACGCACTGAGTCATCTTTATCGCTGTACGGCAACCTGGTGAATAATCAGGAAGGAGGTAGTATACAATGGGAAAGCTTGATGGCAAAGTTGCCATAGTTACGGGTGCGAGCAGGGGTATCGGCAAGGCTGTCGCTATCGGATTTGCCAGAGAAGGAGCTTTGGTGGCAATTGTCGCACGGACCGTGGAGCAGCTCAAGTCAGGCTTAGCGGGGACAATTCTTGAGACTGCTGATGAGGTTAAAACCGCGGGTGGTAAAGCCCTGGCGATAAGGACTAATATCCTGGTGGAGGACGAGGTTCAGGCTATGGTTGAGAAGGTGTTGAATGAGTGGGGTACGATAGATATCCTGGTCAACAACTCTGCAGTAGCTGCCCCTGGACCCTTCTCTGAGACAACAACCAAGCGCTGGGAGCTAGTTATAGGTGTTAACCTTCTGGGGACTTTCCTCTGTACCAAGGCCGTTCTTCCCACAATGATGAAACAGAGGAGCGGCAGTATCATAAACACCAGTTCGGGGGCAGCCGATGGAAGGATTCGCAGTGTCACCGGTGCGGCTTACGGTACGGCTAAAGCAGCAGTTGAACATTTTTCCTGTTCATTAGCGGCTGAGCTTGGGCCGTATAACATCGCTGTCAACTGCTACAAGCCGGCGCAGGGAGTAGCTACGGAAGGGTATGTATTCAATCTACCACCCGATTTCGATAAGTCACGGTTGGTTGGCCCTGAGAAGATGGTCAAGGCGGCTATTTTCTTGGCCCAGCAGGATGCCAGCGGTGTTACCGGGTGTGTTGCCAGGGATGAGGAACTCATCCAGTGGCATGGCTTATCCTAAGGAGAGGATGATAGCATTGGAGACTAGGAAAGGATCAGGGAGTACGCTAACGATCAATGAGGAATTCTCTGGTCATGTGGGAAGGCGAAACCATTGAGAGTCAAAGCATGGGGGGACCTCATAGTCATTAATCTCCTGGTTCTTGTCCTAATCATTGTTATCATATTAGCTCCTTCAAATGGTGTTCGTATTATTATCGGGATTCCATTTATACTCTTCCTACCTGGATATGCAATGGTGGCAGCCCTATTCCCCTCGAAGCAAGGCCTAGATGGATTGTAGAGGGTAGGACTGAGCCTTGGCATGAGCATTGCTCTGCTTAGGGGCGCAAGGGCGGTAGCCTTCATGAATGGACGGGATTTTGTAATCCCTGACGACGTAAAAGAGTTAGCTGTCCCGTCGCTTTATCACCGTCTTCATATCAGTGTCGAGGCCGACATGGATAACATTACACCTGAGGATATCATCGAGAAAGTTCTTGCTGAGGTGACGGTACCAAAAATGTAGTCAAAAGAGGATCGTGAGAAGGGTATGAGTATTATCAATAGGGAGGTTCGGGGTCGTGGATGTGTTCAGTGCAATTAAAGAGAGGAGAAGCATAAGGAGCTACAAACCTGACAAGATACCGAAAGAAACAATGAACAAGTTACTGGAAGCAATGCGACTAGCACCATCGGGTGGTAACCGTCAACCATACCGGTTTATCATTGTGCAGGATAATGATATGAAGGAAAAGCTCGCTGCAGCGTGTAGGTGGTTTCCGGGGAGACCGCAAGGTCAAGCGTTTATCGCTGAAGCCCCTGTCGTGATTGTTGCCTGCGGTTCGGAGGGGAGTGCTGTTGTCCGATATTACAGGGAGGAGGGTGTGAGCCTGACAATCGGACGGAATGTCCCGGAGGAGATTGACAAAAGCAGTACTGATTTCCAGAGTTGTATGGATATTGACCTCGCAATTGCTCTGGACCACCTCACATTAGTGGCTGCCGAAGAAGGCCTGGGTACCTGCTGGATTGCAGCCCTTGATGAGAGGGAGATAAAGCGGCTACTAGCAGTCCCTGACGATAGAAGAGTACTGGTAGTGATGCCTATTGGCTATACAGATTCGTGGCCGGAGCCGAGGCCGAGAAAGCCGCTTGAAAGAATAATCTGTTACGATAAATATGGCTAGGAGAGGTTAGGCTTCAGCTATTCATGACGCCACGACTATGCTCACTCGCTAGTATTGTCAGGGACCTGCTCTATCATTGGGACAGTGAATGTAAAGCGGCTGCCTTTCCCCGGTTCACTATAGGCTTCGATCATACCACCGTGTACTTCGACCAGGCGCCGGGCGATGGTAAGGCCCAGGCCACTACCTCCGGTCGCTCTAGCACGTGACTTATCCACACGGTAGAAGCGCTCAAAGATATTGGGCAGATCTTCGGAAGGAATGCCTTCGCCTGTGTCAGCCACAGCCACCTCTATAGAGTCTTCCTGCTGTCTGGCGCTCACGCTGATGGTACCTCCGGTGCCAGTGTGGGTGATAGCATTCTCCAGAAGGTTACGCAGCACCTGACCAATGCGGTGGGAATCAATACTCACAGAGGGAAGCTTGTTAGGCAGGTCGGCGGATACGGATATCCCCTTTGCTGCTGCCTGGGTTTGCTGCGCAGTCACCGCTTGCTCGATTAATCTGTTTATATCTTTCGTTTGCCGATTCAGTTTGAGCTCGCCTGCCTCTACGAGGCTCAGTTCCTGAAGGTCATCAACCAGCCGTGATAGTAAAGAGGCCTCCTCTTCAAGGGAGCGAATGGTGTCGGCATCCGGTTTTAGAACACCGTCACGCACTGCCTCTAACTGTCCTCTAATATTGGATAGGGGTGTTCTCAGCTCGTGGGCAGCGTCGGCTACCATATTCCGCCTTAACTGCTCGGCGCGTTCCAGGTCACTGGCCATAGAGTTAAAGGTGTCGGCCAGCTCGCCGAGTTCACCTCTATCCTTAACATTGACTCTTTGAGAGAAGTCGCCGCTCCCCAGTTGTCTGGCAGCAGACGTAAGAGACCTGACTGGTGCTAAAATTCGCCGCGACAGGAAAAAGGTCATTATCAGTGCGATGGCACCTGCTATCAGGCCTCCCCAGATAAAAAAGAGGCCAATTGCGTTAAAGGTTATCTGTAGTGAGCTGATACTTGAGTCTGATGATTCCGCGATGATGTAGAGCGTGCCGGCAGCGTTTCCATACAAGCGGGGCAATAAAGACCTGCCCGGTGAAGCAGGGTCATGTAGCATCCCTAACAGGTCTCCCTCAGAATCTGCCACTACAATGCCGTCGGAGTCAGTCAGTATAATTCGCTCACCGTAGAGGTTGCCCCACTGCTCTATAAAGGGTTGAATCCCCGACCAGCTACCTCGCTGGATATAGTAAAAGGCTAGCTCACCTTCCATCCTGTTGGTGCGTACCTGGTCAGCGCGCTCTTCCATCTTGCGGATTTCAGTCTGGGTGGCCTGATTAATGAAGAAAAACACGGCACCAATGGTCACCAGTATTACTAAAGTGAAAGACGCAACGAGCCGGAAACGCAGACTATGTATCATGGTTCGCCTCCGAAAACTTGTAGCCGACCCCGTATACTGTTTTTATATATCTGGGGTGACGGGGGTCTGGCTCAAGCTTTCGTCTCAGGTTGAGAATATGGACATCAATAGTACGGTCGAAGCCCTCGAAGTCTGGACCAAGAGCCTGTTCGATGAGTTGCGCCCGACTGAATACTCTGCCTGGTTCCTTGGCGAGAACCCCAAGTAGCTTGAATTCTACTGAAGTCAGGTCCAGAGGTCTGTTGGCAAAGGTTGCCTCGTGTTTGTGGAAGTCCATCGTAAGTTCACCGTGGCTTACCTGTGCCGGGCCACGCTCTCCGGGCAGGCGCCTGAGTACCGTCCTCACTCTGGCTGCCAGTTCCCTGGGGCTGAATGGTTTAGTCATGTAGTCGTCGGCCCCCAGTTCTAGACCTGTAAGTTTGTCCTCGTCGGTGGTCCTGGCTGTGAGCATAATAATCGGTACGTCGGATTCATTCCTGAGGGTCCGGCAGACTTCTAGGCCGTCTATACCGGGAAGCATTAGGTCCAGTACAATGAGATCAGGATGTCCTTCTCGGGCCAGACGCAGGGCTTCGATGCCGTCGTAGGCGGTCAGGACCCGGTAGCCATCCCGGTTCAGGTAGAGCTTGACCAGCTCTACTGTCTTTGCATCGTCGTCAACCACCAGAACCCGTTTGCCCGCCATCTCCCGTGTACCCAACTAATACCGAAACCTACCTGATGTTATAACATAAATGTTAAGAAATTGTTAAGTCCACACCGTAGATGCAGGGGCCTCCCAAAGAAGAGGAGGGGGAGCTCTTCCCCCTCCGTGTCAGCAACTTTGTCTGTGTGTCTGTTCAGAAGGTACCAGCCGTGGCTATTCGGCTCCCGGGATATACCAGATACCGGGCCCACAGCGACCCCGAATTCTGAATCCACCAAGGTCACCTGGAATACCGATGCGGTGTTCACCAAAGTTAAACTGTATATCAGGCCTGGCCTGCCACCACTCGCCGTATTGCTGGGCTTCTTCCTCCGTAAGCCAGCCTTCCTCAACTGCCTTCTCAAGCCACCTCAACTGGGCTTCGTCTCGCATCTCAGCTATGGCTTCGTCGAAGGCATCTTTGAGTTGCTGTTGGTCAATACCGAGCTTATCGGCGACCTTTTCCAGTAGTGTTGTCCCAGGAGATGTATCCTCTTCCTCCTCGTCATCCTGAGCATAGACGATGCCGCCTATACTACCTGCTAGCACCAAGGCCACCAATACTGTACTAATAATGAACTTCTTGCTCCGCCACATCTCTGGTACACCTCCTTCTATCCTTCGTAGGTTAGTTATCTACCAACAAATATAACATCGAAATGTAAAAAACCTGTTAAGTTATGGTTACGATTCAAAAATTCGTTTTGGATTACTAGTATCCTGGACGGGGAAAGATGATGGAGTGATACGCAGCCAAGCCAACCTATAAGGTTGGCTTGGCTGTATTGTCTTTTTTGAGGTTTAACTCACAGTCTTGTGTCAGATTAGACAACGAAGGCCGACTGGTTGAAAATCATCACGAATAGCGGTAATAAAGAGGAGGTGACGAAAAAGGGTGTACTATTTTTTATAGGCTTATGAAAGCCACCTGCAGATATCATTGAATAAATACGGGAAGTATGGTTTAGGGTAATGAATATACTTTCAGCTGCTAATAGGCTACAATTTATCATCCTGCGTCATTATCGTCGTTTTCTCAATATACTCATTGTTATCAGTATTCACATGACCTCCTACTCTATATGTTCCTTGATAACCGTAAGGCTCGCCGGTTTGTTTAACAAAGCAACAAATTACTAGAAAATCCAATAAGAGTAGCAGGCAAGATCCTGCTGTAGTTAGAGTTGGTGGTGCGCTAGATGCTTAGGTTTTTGGTGGGAATAATTTATCGTACGTTACCATGGTGATATAATTACAGCTAGGACTCCAAAGCGAGGTGAGTAGTTTGATAACCGCCGGCGTAGATATTGGCTCCTCAACCTCCAAGGCTGTCATTCTGGATGATAGGCAAATACTTTCTTACAGCATAATTTCTACCAGCTTTGAGAGCGAAACCTCAGCACGAAAAGCGGTGGACCAGGCTTTAAGCAAAGTAGGGCAAATCTCTCAGGAAGATATCCGGTGGATTATAGCTACTGGATACGGTAGGGTTATTGTTACTTTTGCCAATGAGACGGTCACTGAACTTTCCTGCCACGCCAGAGGAGCCAACTGGTTATTCCCCTCGGTGAGAACAGTTCTTGATATGGGAGGACAGGACTGTAAGGCGATAAAATGTGATGACCGGGGAAATCTACTTAACTTCGTCATGAACGACAAATGTGCTGCTGGAACAGGGAGATTCTTGGAAGTCATGGCTAGAGTAACGGAACTATACCTGGAAGATATCGGCGAATTCTCTTTGCAGGCGGATGAGGTAATTAAAATAAGTAGCACCTGTGCCGTTTTCGGAAAGTCAGAAGTAGCCTCACTGCTTCGCCAGGGTAAGAAGAAAACGGACATTCTTGCTGGCCTGCACACCGCGATATCGAACAGGGTTTACACGCTACTGAGGCGGGTTGGAATAACTCCAGATTTTGCCATTACCGGCGGCATTGCCAAGAACATCGGAGTGGTACGTCGACTTGAGGAGAGGTCAGGGCTAAAAGTCCTACTACCTGATGAACCACAAATAGTAGGTGCGCTGGGGGCTGCTCTCTTCGCTCAGGACAAGTTATCTAACCAATAATGATTAGGGAGGTAATGAAGGATGGTACAATCAACCAGCGCCAGAAAATCATTAAGGACAACCTTAGAGGTGCCAACCCTCAGGAAGAGCTACTACGCACAAACGCTAGATGACTCGAAAAAAGGCAAGAAGGTAGCTTGGTGCAGTAACAATATCCCGTCAGAAATACTGGATGCTATGGATATTACCTCCGTATTTCTTGAAAATTACGCTACGGTAATTGCCTCAAAAAGACTGGCCTCTGGCTTTTGTGCCGCTGGGGAAACAGTAGGCTTTTCGCAGGATGTGTGCGGCTATGCCCGAATGCTCATGGGGTATGTTTTAGCCAGAGATAAGGTGCCGGAACCTCCATATGGTGGCCTGGCAGAGCCTGACTTTCTCCTAGTTAATTCCTATAGCTGTGACTCTCGCTTAGGCTGGTTTGCTGCCATGAGTCGTACCCTTAATGTTCCACTCCATGTGCATGATGCCCCTTACCAGCCAGAAGGCCCATCTCATTCAGCCGCTGACGCAGAATACATCGAACGCGAACTCAGAAGCCTTGTTGCTTTTCTCGAGGAGCAGACCGGTACCAAATTTGAACCGGATAAGCTGAGGGCGCGGCGAGCCATATCCCGTCAGACCAGCGACATCATGTACGAGATAAGCCAACTACGTAAGGCGGTTCCCTCTCCTATGGGTTCGGCTGATATGTTCACTGCGGTATGGCCATCGATGTACTTGGCTGGAACCAGCGAATGCGAGGAATTTTATAATAGGCTCCTCGCTGAGCTTAAAGAGAGGATTGATGGGCAAATAGGTATTGTCCCTGAGGAGAAATTCAGAATCATGTGGAGTGGTATCCCTTTCTGGTATGACATGAGATTGATAAACTATGTTGAGGACTTTGGGGGTATAGTTGCTCTCGAAAGTTTCTATCGAACTCGTGAACGAAGGCTACCACCACAAGATGATGACCCTATCAAAGATATGGCTTTATCTTCTGTCAGGCAACGGGCTTTCCCTTCGACTATCATCGCTTCAATTGACGACATTCTAGAGGCTGTAAAGGAATACAGTATAGATGGTGTCATACTGTCCTACAATCCATCATGCCGGATGCTATACGTTTCGCAGACAGAATTACAGAAAGCACTTGAGGATCAAGGTATACCGACACTGGGACTGGAGTGCGATATGGCAGACGAACGAACCTATTCAGAGGGTCAGGTCAAAACCAGATTGGATGCTTTCGTCGAGAGGCTTTTGGCCAAAGCCTAGGGTGGGATATTAATTTCCATGTTGAAAGGAGGACAGAGATTGCTAGAGCAATTTAGACAATATCATCTTGCCCGCCATCAAAACGCCAGGGTATGGAAGGAACAGTCTGGAAGCCAGGTGCTGGGGACGCTTTGTTGCTGTGTACCCGAGGAGATTATCCACGCTGCGGGTATACTACCGGTCAGGATTATGGGTGAGCATGAGGAGACCACGGAAGCAGATATTCATTTCCCCACCAATCTATGTCCTTACTGCAAAAGCTGCTTCGACCAGGCCTTAAAGGAGAGATATGACTACCTGGATGGTTTGGTAATTCCAAATGTATGCAATATGATCAAGGCAATGTATGGCTTTTCCAAGCTCCTGCTTAAGACTCCCTACATCCGTTTCTTAGAGGTACCCCAACGACTTAGCGACCAGGGAGTAGATTATTTCACTAAGGAATTAAGAAGGTTCAAAGAGTCCCTAGAGGATTTCGTAGGGAAACCCATCTTAGATGAAGCGTTGCATCATTCTATAGATGTCTACAACGAAAGCAGGACTCTTCTAGAAAAGGTTTCTGAGCTGAGAAAAAAGTCTCCACCGGTTGTTTCCGGCTCTGAGGTCCAGGAGATAGTACTTTCAAGCATGCTGATGCCTAAGGAAGAGCACAACCGCCTACTCGCCGGACTCCTTGACCATATTGAAGAACGTGACGATCCACCAGAGGCAGGCGTCAGGCTCTTTGTCTCAGCCAGTATTCTTGATGATACCGATCTCTTTGCACTCATTGAGGAATGTGGTGGCATGGTGGTTGCCGACGACATGCCCATGGGTAGCCGGTACTTCTTTGGCCAAGTTGATTCCAATAGCGAGCCACTTCGTGCCTTAGCTGACCGCTACCTCAACAAAATAGCCTGCCCGAGAAAAATGCTGCCTGAGGAGAGGCTCAACTTTGCTACCGACAGGATGCTGGATGCTGACGTCAAGGGTACGATAATCCATAACATGCGGGCATGCGATTCACACCTCTATGAATATCCCTTGCTACGACAACAACTTGAGAGCCAAGGGCTGCCAGTCTTATTCTTCCGGGGCGAGGAGACTGAAACCGAGAAGGAGCAGCAAAGGGCTGACATCGAAGCTTTTATAGAGATGCTTGAGGACTAGTCCGGGGTAATCGTAATGCTGGTATGCGGGATAGATGTTGGTGCCGGGAACGTCAGCGCCGTGATATTGCAGGATGGTGATGTTATATCGTATTGCGTTGTCACTTCGGGAGAAGAAGGCGCTACCATTTCACGGAAGGTAGTGGACGAAGCTCTGAGAAAAACACCATTTGGTTTTGACGATGTTCAATACCTCGTTGCCACCGGCTGTGGTCGCAGTAGTGTACCCTTTGCTCACCGTCAGAGCACAGAAGTAGTATGTCAAGCAAAAGGGGCTCTTTATTTGTTGCCATCAGTCAAGACAGTGATTAACCTTGGCACCGAAAGCAGTCGGGTAATAAGAATAGGCGAAAATGGTAAGGTTGAAGCCTTTACAAAAAACGACAAGTGCGCTGCCGGTTCCGGACTGTTTCTGGAAACGATGTCGACCATTCTAGAAATACCTGTGGAGTTGATGGGCAATTTGTCATTAGAGTCTAACGGCTATGAGGAGGTCAGCAGTATCTGCGCTGTCTTTGCCGAATCAGAGGTTATCTCGCATATTCACCGTGGGGTGTCTAGAGACCACATTCTGGTAGGCTTGCATAAGGCAGTAGCCGATAGAATTCTTGAGATTTTAGGTGTGGCAAATGTCAAGAGTGATATTATGGCAACCGGTGGGGTAGCCAAGAATATGGCTATTGTTAAGGAGTTGGAGCAAAGGGTGGGTCTTGAAATAACTGTACCGCCAGAACCGCAAATAGTGGGCGCATTAGGAGCAGCCCTTCTGGGTCAGGATAAGGTTTCTTAACACTAATCATATAATACGTCATATTTTGACTTGTATTCTTGGTAGAATGTTTGCGGTATACCGTATACGTCTGTCGAACCTTAATCTCTACTCCATCTCACTTGCCCTCAACAATAAGTCATTAAATGATTTTACGAGTACCAGCTACTAATTGTATTTGAGAGGCGTATACGTAGGCTTATGTCTCTTTCTGTTTAGCCAAGGGTGTGCTATATTGGGCTACAACGTAATTAATCAATAAAAACTAAAAAGGGAGTAAAAAATGACAGAAGACCAAATTCTGTACGAGAAAGACGATGGAATTGGTATCATTACACTTAACCGTCCTGAGAAACTCAATGCCTGTACCTTCTATATGTACCAACGGCTGGCTGAAATACAGGAGGAAATAAAGGGTGATGACTCTGTAAGAGTCGTTATCCTGACCGGAGCGGGGCGTGGTTTCTGTGCCGGCGCTGACCTTTCCGGTCCTGAATCCGGCTTGGGAGAATCGAGAGAGAGACCTAGCCGCATCCGAATCAAACATTCTACTCTCGACCGTCGTATCGGATGGGGGATGCTTGATGTACCTAAAATAACCATCGCGGCTATCAATGGCCCCGCAGTGGGAGTTGGAGCAGAATATACCCTGCACTGTGACATCAGGATTGCCGCCGAAAGTGCCCGGTGGGGCCAGGTCTTTGTACTTAGGGCCTGGGTGCCAGATACCGGTGCAGGTACTTATTTGCTGTCGAGAATCGTAGGGTTGTCCAACGCTCTCGACCTGGTCTGTTCCGGCGACATAATTGATGCTCAGGAAATGCTTCGTATCGGTTTGGTATCTAAGGTGGTCCCAAATGACCAGTTGATGACAGTAGCAAAGGAAACAGCGAGAAGATTCATGCGTGGTTCACCACTTGCCATTAGAAATGTAAAGGAACTCATCTACCGTAGTCTGGAGAGGAATATTGAAGAACATCTTCAGGCTAGCAGTTCTATATTTTCTATGTTGACAGCTTCGGAAGACCACGCTGAAGGCGTAAAAGCATTTCTGGAGAAACGTGAACCTGAGTGGAAAGGCAAATAATCGGGAACATTGATTGAATATTGGTTTCGTTAAATGAGCAAATATTGCAGAATAGTGACAGTAATGGTTCTTTTTAATGAGCCAAGAACTAGATGTATTAACGAATTTATTATTAAGTGACAAAATGGTAATTTGTGCCATAGGAGCCTGAAAAACGAGTTCGGAGGTCAGTGATGCAATCAGAATTGAGATTTGCTGGCACACATGATTTACTCAGTGCTGAAATCGGGCATGAAATTACGCCGGTGGAGATGGTTATCACTGAAGAAATGGTTGAGAGACATGCCTGGGCAAACGATGATTATAACCCGTGGTACATAAGGGATTCGCCTTTCGGTGGTCGTATCGCGCCGCCGACATTCCTTTCTTACGATACAGACATTATGATATGGAATCATTTTACTCTGCCAGAAGGTAAAGGAATTTGGGCAAAACAGAAATTCGAATTTATGAGACCTCTGATGGTGGGCAAAAAAGTCAAGATAACGGGCAAGATTGTAGATAAGGTCGCTAAAAGAGGAAGAGACCATATTTCCTTTGAGTTCTTAGTTACTGAAGAGGATGGCACAGAAGTTGTTCGTATGCTGACAGTCCATGCCTTTCCTCTAATTGCCAGAAGCGAAAGGTGAGCCCAAACAAGGGGTAAAGATGAGTACGAAATCAATTGACCCGACAGCATTCCAGCCTATGAAGGTGACTGCTGACAAGAATACAATGGTTGGATTCGAGATAGAGCCAATAACAAAGAACCTGACTCTGGATAAAATGCGCTTGTATCGTAGCCAATGGTCACGCGTAAGGAACTGGCACAACGATTATGAGATAGCCCAGAGCTGGGGTGTTGATAAGCCTCTCGTGTTTGCCAGTCAGGTAATGGAATACCTTGGAGAGATGCTAGTGAAATTTTTTGGGGAAGGGTACCTTGGAGGAAATCTCTCCGTATCCATTATTCAGCCGGTCGTACCAGAAGATGTAATAACCACAAAGCGAGTAGTCAAAGAGAGGGTGACTGAAGGCAATGATGTAGGATTGGTTCTCGATGTCTGGTGCGAAAACCAGCATGGTGAGAAGGTGATCGTTGGTGAGGCGAGCGGACTCGTTAATTAACTAGGCTAGCTATGGCTTTCTCTCACAGCGTAGATCTCTTTAGAACCAATAACGTGCCTCGCTTAGACGATTCGCATTCAATTGGATAAAACAATTCAACGGTCTTCGGTAACACTGACTCAATAAGTGGTATCCTTTATGGAGGGCAAGTAAGATACGTTAATTAAAGTGAAAAAGGAGACACATTATGGATTATCAGCATATTCGTTATGAACCTGGAAAAGTAGCTAGAGTTATACTAAATAGGCCACGCTATCGTAATGCTCAGAGCCGATTAATGCTGGAAGAAATGGATGATGCATTTCATCAGGCGGTGAATGACAACGGGGTTGGAGTGATCCTACTCTCTGGAGAAGGTGACCATTTCTCGACAGGTCACGATCTCGGTACACCCGAAGAGAAGGCTGACCAGGATGCCCGGGGATTTCCGAATGAGGGACAAGGGATTTACAAACGACTCAGGGATCTTTTTCTTGAAACAACAATGCGATGGCGGAATCTTCAGAAGCCGACAGTTGCCATGGTACAGGGTTATTGTATCTTCGGTGGTTGGATGATTGCTTCAGCTATGGATATAATCTTTGCTTCAGAAGATGCTTTGTTTTTGCCATCTCACTTCCAGTATTTTGCTACACCCTGGGATATAGGGCCTCGTAAAGCTAAGGAGATCATCTTTGAGCATCGTTTTATTACAGCTCGAGAAGCCTATGCCCAACACTTTGTGAACCGGGTGTATACCCGTGACAAGCTGGAGGAAGAAACACTAGCTTACGCCAACCGGGTTGCCGAGAACGACCCCTTCGTCCTGCGTTCATGTAAGTTCTCTATTAACCATATGATGGACACAATGGGTTTTGCCGCAGAAATTGAGGCAGCGTTTCAAACCTACTTCATCAATAGGTACTTGGACTGGAGTGAGTACAAAAGGCCTACGTATGAAGGCAGGACTCTAGCCCGCGTTGATACAGCATTAAAGAATTTGGAGTTCAGCCAGACGCAGGTCTAATGAATGTAAGCTATTTCCTTTATGAGAGCGGGTCAATTGCAGATTCTTGAAAAGGACAAACATGTTTGAAGTAAGGTAGGGGCGTTATGATACCGAGAGACAAACTCAAGTCTAAGGCTTGTCAAGAAATTGATAATAATGCTGAGGAAATAATCCGAGTAGTAAAAACTATACTTAAGATTCCCGAGCTAGGATTTCGAGAAATCAAAACGTCAAAATTCGTTTCTGAGAAGTTCACGGAACTAGGAATAACACACCGTGATGGTCTAGCCAGAACCGGTGTGAAGGGGACAGTAAACGGCGGAAACGAAGGCCCAACGGTAGCTGTCCTTGGTGAACTAGATTCATTGATTGTACCAACTCACCCAGAGGCTGATCCTGAGACAGGTGCAGCTCATGCCTGCGGACACAACGCACAGATTGGAATGATCATTGGTGTTGCTATGGGATTGACTAAGTCTGGCATCCTCTCATCCTTGTCCGGGAGAGTCGCTTTTATCGCTGTACCTGCAGAAGAATACATTGAAATCGAGTTCCGGGAAGGACTGCGAAAAGAAGGGGAAATATCGTACCTGGGTGGCAAAGCCGAATTGACAAAGCTGGGTGAGTTCGATGACATAGACATGGCGATGATAACCCATACTGCTTCAACTGCTGTGATGAGAAGAAGACTCATCGGAGTGGGTGGAACCAGTAATGGCTGTCTTGCCAAACAGATACAGTTTATCGGCCGGGGTGCTCATGCTGGTGCTGCGCCGTATGCTGGAGTTAACGCCCTTAATGCTGCCATGATTGCTCTTTCCGCAATTCACACTCAGCGTGAGACATTTAAGGATACTGACACAGTGCGGGTGCACCCGATTATTACCAAGGGCGGTGAGGTGGTAAATATAGTCCCAGATGATGTCCGTATGGAGACCTTTGTTCGGGGCAAGACGCTGGATGCCATCAAGGACGCTAATGAAAAGGTGGATCGAGCACTACGAGCAGGGGCACTGGCGGTAGGCGGTAGTGTAAAAATCAATACTCTCCCTGGGTATTTACCAATGGTGAGTGATAAGAATCTCCAAGCAGTATACCGTGCCAACGCCTTCTCATTAGTCGGGAAAAACAAGGTTGCCCCTTCCGGTCGCCATGGGACTGGTTCAACCGATATGGGTGATATTAGTCATATCATGCCGGCGATTCACCCGTATACGGCGGGAGCTAGCGGTACTAGTCATGGTAATGATTACTTGATAGAGGACTACAATCTTGCCGTTCTAAATCCCGCTAAAATTATGGCCATGACTGTGATAGACCTACTTGCAGAAGGTGCAATAAAGGGACAAGAGGTATTAAAGCAACACAAAGCCATTATGACAAAGCAAGAGTATCTTGACTTGATGGAAAGCCTGCGTACCGAAGAGGAATACTCGGGCTAGAGTAATGATACGCACAGATCATAGCGTCACTGATTCATGATTGTATCGGCTCAGGCAATGCCTTAGAATTATTTCGTACGATGACTGAACAGGCTCAAGTATTGGTTGTAATGCCTCATCCAGATGATGTTGAATCTCGTATGGGTGGTACTATAGCTCGCTGGACGCGCGAAGGGAAAGATGTTGTCTATGTGGTGTGCACCAACGGTGATAAGGGAAGTAATGACCCTAACATAGAACCACAAGAGTTAGCCAAGATCAGAGAGCAGGAACAACTAGCAGCTGCAGAGATACTGGGGGTGAGAGAAGTTATGTTCTTACGATATCCAGACCAGAGTTTAGAGGATACACCAGAATTTAGAAAAGAGCTGGTACGCCTAATAAGAACATACAAGCCTGATATTGTGGCGGCCGTTGATTCCTATGGTAAGTATCGTGACCATAGGGATCACCGAATCGCTCTGAGAGTCACGCTGGATGCCGTCTTTCCCTATGCCGGTACCACTCATGCATACCCTGATTTTATAGAACAAGGGCTGCGACCTCATAAGGTGAAAGAGGTGTTAATATGTGGTACGCAAGACCCGAATTATCACCTTGACATCACTGATACTATTGACATAAAGATTGCCGCTCTACGTTGCCATAAGAGTCAAGTTGGAGATGGGCCTCGAGCAGAAGAATGGATGCGACAGTGGGCCAAAGTCTCAGCTGAGGGACAAGATTATGAACTGGGTGAGGCTTTTCACAGAGAAGAGGTAGTGTGGTAATTAATTTCTTATCCCATACTATCCTTCAGACTCCAAAATTACTCTTTCAATTTCCAAACCACATTTGTTACTTAACTGTAACTACTATGGGTACCATTCTTTACCCAGCCGTAACCTCAGTAAGATATAGTAGCTGTAAGGGGATGGGAATATATTAGCAATGAAAAAGACAGCTACAAAATACTCAGGCTTTCAAACAGCTACAAGTGGTGGCTACTACATACTGCGCCACCGAAGACCTGGCTACTTATGGCGTATCATTCAGCGAAGTAAATTACTAATGAAGAATAGTAGTAGTTAACCATTTTTGATTGCTTATCTATAGTCTTAATTAAGTACGGGGGAGAGATGAGTAATACTGGAGAAACGGCGATCATGTCATTCTTGAGAAAGTTGATGGAGCAACAGAAACGTCTGCCAAGCCAATTGGCTAAAGATATGGGGGTGAGCCACCCTACGTTTGGCCGCTGGCTCACTGGCGACGATATCCCCAATACGGCTTCATGCCGCAAGATAGCCGATTATAGTGGTGTACCTGTGGAGGAAGTTCTAGTCATGGCAAGTCACTTGGACAAGATTGAATCTGAACCAGTGTCTGTATGGCCAGAATTTCGTGAATACGCACGCCTGAAATATCCTGAAGAACTAGATGAAGACATCATCATCGTGGTTGAAGACCTCATTGAGCGTCGCCTAAAGAAGAGGGGTACAACTCGTTAGCTACGCCCCCAGTATCTCCTTGTGCCTCAGCGCCCTCTCCAGGGAGGGCTGCATCTTCATCTCACGGAACTCTTTGATGGCGAAGTCCAGGTGCTCCAATGCCTCAGGCTTCTTATCCGGGTAGTGCTCCAGGAGCAACTCGGCTAGCTGCAAGCGGGTGAGGGCCAACTCCGGGCGGAACCTCATGTCATTGCAGACTCTGATGGCTTCCTGGTAATGCTCGCGGGCTTCTTCGGGTCTGCCGAGAAGAGCAGCAGCGGCTCCCAGGTGGCGGGCTGTGCAGGTCGTGTGCTGTTTAGTGGTACGGAAACCACTCCCGGCCAGTCGCTCTAGCAGCAGTTCAGCTGATCGGCGGTGCCCAATTAATACCGCCGCTTCCAATAAATAGATGTCACATGTCGCTTGGGTCATATCATCGACCGAGCCAATACCAGGGCGTGCTACGACCCGCTGTTCCAGCATTTCAGCTACCTGAGCAGTCCGACTAAGATGGGACATTATCAAACAGAGTTCTTCATTGGGCCGTCCACCATGCAGAAAATCCTGATGGGCGTGTTCAAAAGCCTTGACACCTCTCCCCAGATAGAGACGGCATCTTGTGCCAAATAGGCCTGCGATTACCGGGGCAAATGCAGTAAGACCGAGTTCCTGACCACGGGTTACTAGGGACTGAGTTATTTCAACAGCCTCCCATAGACGCCCGTCCCAGGTAGCAATGTAAGCATCGATTCCCATCGACCAGATTAGATAGTTAGCTCCTTGAGTTCGCTTGGCTAAGTCCTGCAATTCGTGGAATGCTTCTTCGGCACGTTCACGTAGCCCCAGGCTGCTGAAGGTAAGACCTACAAACATGAGCGCCCAGGCAAGTACCGGTATGCTTACTCCGACACGTGGCCGTGTCATTAGCTCCTCAGCCAGCTTCAGTTGCCCCTCGGCATGCCATGGGGCTTCAACGAAGAAGAGCCAGCAGTAAGCGATACGAAAGAATGTGTTGGGGTAATCGAGGTGGCGGGCCAGGTCCAGGGCATGCTCGATGAGAGGTGCCCCTTCCATTGGGCGGCCTGCGTTAATCTTCATGACCCCCAGCCAGCAGTCAGCATGAGCACGTTCCAACGTATCTGGCTCGGCGTAGCAGTCAGCCTGTTCTACCCACTGGGTTGTTTCGGGATTGCCCAGCATCCCACCAGATTGATAGTAGGTTAGTGCTTCTAAAGCTAACTGGCAGGCCTTGGAAGCACGTTTGTTGTCACCAATGGTTTCAGCTAACGACAAGGCCTCTGGTGCCTCCACATCAAGGACATGCCGCGGCTCTCCTACCACTGTAAGAACTCCGCCCAGAGCGAGGAGTAAGTCGCAACGCTTAGCTCTGTCTTCAGAGTCAAGCACCTCCTGCACCTTGAGCGCCTGCTCCAGCAGCCGGACCTCCTCCCCGAACGCATAGACACTGGCAGCCCTTTCTGCTGCCATTTCACTATAGTTTATTGCTTTTGTGAGGTCAGTCGGTTCAGACGAATATGAGAAGTGCTCGGCCAGCTCAGCGGCACGTTCCTCAAGTCGCTTTTCTCCAACCTCTTCCAGCGCCTGTCCTACGTGTTGGTGGAGTTGTATCCTTCGCGGGGCGAGGATTTCCTCGTACAGGGTCTGCCTGATAAGGGCATGCGTAAAACGATAAGAGACAGTTGCCCCAACCGAGGCGTGCTCTTCGATGATTGCCAGAGCCCTGGCCTCTTCCAGGGCAGCGAACACCTCGCTATCAGGAACACCGGCTACCCGGTGTAGTATTTCCAGTGGGAATTCCCTGCCGATGACGGCAGCAGTGGACAGTACCCGGTTGCATTCCTCGCTCAAGCGTGAAAGTCGCCTGCCGATGACATCCCGCAGCCCCTCGGGTATGCTCATCCTGAGAGACGTTTCTCCAGTTAAAAGCCAGTGGCCTTTCTCACGGGTGATGATACCTGCTTCAATCAAATAACGGACGACTTCCTGCACAAAGAGAGGGTTGCCCTCTGTCTGTTGGTGCACTGCTTCGGCCAGACCCCGAGGGACAGCCTCCACCGCGATGTTTTCAAGCATACGACTGACCTCGCTAATGCTCAGACCGTGCAGGAGCACGCGGTCGAAGGCGTTGATACGTCGCAGCTCAGCCAGGGCAGCTGACAGGGGATGCATACGGTCTACCTCGACATCGCGGTAGGTACCGATAATCAGGAGTCGCGTACCACTGAGATTACGGGCAATATATATGAGCATCTCCAGAGTATCCTTATCGGCATTGTGCAGGTCCTCAAGCACGACCACTAACGGGCGCGTGGTAGCCGCATTATTGAGAAAGCCGGTGACGGCATGAAACAGACGGTAGCGGTCTTCCTCGGGATTGACTGGAGGCCTTGGTTTTATCCCCAGTTTTTCCGTGACCTCGGAAACAATCCTTGCCACGTCAGCCGCACCCGCACCAAGCTCCTTTCGGATAGCAGATGGGTCGCTGGTGAGAACATAAGAGTACATTGCCTCGATGAGCGCCAGGTATGGCAGTTTCAGCGACCCCTCTTCGTAGCAGTGTCCCACCACGGTCTTGCCGCTGCGTGTTACCACGTAAGCCGATAGCTGCTCCCAGAGAGCGGTCTTACCGATGCCCGGTTCCCCCACCACCATTACGATTGAGCCATTACCAGACATCGCATTATCAAAGGCTGACTGGAGCAGCTTAAGCTCTGCTTCACGACCAACAAACACCCTGCGGTAGATGAAACCGGGTTCTACAGGCTCAGTAGTTGAAATGTCACTCCGTTGCTTGATTCCAACCGCCTGCTCAATAGACTCCAGAAGGTCATTCTCCAGTGTCTCGGGGAATAACTCATTGCATTCAGAGAGGGACAGTGGTTTACCGCGGTGTCTCAGAGAGAGCTGATGGCTCTCGGTCAAGTCGAGGATTCGCAGCTGGACGAACGGTGTTAGAAGACTTGTATAGAGTCCACCTGGTCGCCGGTCTGGCATGGTACGTAGTTGCGAGATGTACTTGTAACTGACGCCGCACTCATCGGCGTACTCACGGAGGTTGAACTTGCCGGCCTGTTTGAGTAAGGAATCTAGGTCTTTTCCGAAGGCGGTCAGTGTTCTGGAACGTTTAACCATTTTCGGAGATCCTCTTCATTCAGCCTTTTTCCTTGAGTTGGCGATGAAGTAGCAGGTCTGGTTTTCTGTAAACCCAAGCTTAGTCCTGTTCTCAGACACAGGTCATGACTCTGGAACCAGATAGGTAGCCCGTATTATACAGCATTGCCGGATTCTCAACAACGGTAGGGAAACTATCCAGCATCTCAGCTAACCACTACACCTGTTTCCGCTAACCACCTGCTTGTTGAGGTTCATTCTGTAGTTGGTAGTATGAGAACTGATAGTTGTAGATATGGCACTTCTAAAAAAGGAGGACTCTGATGATTAAATGGGTTGCCATTGCCAACAAGCCACCCACCATGAGCGTCGACGAACTAAAAACATGGTGGCTGGATATCCACGCCCCTAATGTTAAAAAGCTTCCCGGCTTGAGGAAATACGTGGTCAGTCTCACTTTCGGTGCACCAGACGAAGTGCCGAATCATGATGGCATTGCCGAGCTCTGGTTCGACGACATGGCAGCTCTCCAGAAAGCCATGGAATCCCCCGAGGCAGCAGAAGGGCTTAAAGATTTACAGTCGAGCAAGGTGGATTTCACCCACCTGTTCACAGAAGAGCATGCTATCGCCTAGAACGGTACCTGGAGGATAGCAAGGGCCTTAGCTGGCCGTAACATTTCTGGCAATAGAAAAGAAAGATTAGGGAGGTGATGCTTATTGAAGTAATCTGTCCGCATGACAAGCTAATATTAAATCTAGAAAGGAGATAACAAAGTGAAAAGGAATACAATTAGAATCGTGGTGGCTCTGGTGCTGGTACTGAGCATTTGTTTGGCCACAGCCGTGCCGGCAATTGCGGGTGATGACAATAATGGTCGTGCTGCCGGTTTTGCCAGTGGCGCTGGCGAGTGGACTTTCGACGGAGGGGACTATCCATATCCATGGAACCTGCCTTGGTACGGTGATTTTGTATTTCACGTCCAGGAAGCTCATCATGGGCAACCACCCAAAGGTTTCCAATATAGCACTTGGATTACGGATGACATTGATCCTGTTACGCCAGGTGACCAGCTTTACAAAATGTGGATACTGGACAGTATAATAGACGTAACAGTTGTGAGTCGTGATGATGGTACGAGTGAGGTATGGGTTCTTTCGGAGATAACGGCTTGCAGTGATCCCAATTATGTGGGTACGCTCCACATCTTCGCTTACCTTGATGGGGGAACGCCCGGGCTGAATGGCGATAAGATTTTCGCAGCATTAGCACCATACAACTGGTACCCCGGCATGACTCCGCAGGGCATCTACGAGGCTGGAGTCGCGGGGGCACCCCCTCCATTTGACAATCCGTGGTTGTCACCAGTTACCAAGGGTGATGTGGTTGTGAAACCACAGTAACTCACATATCACTAGTACACAGGGAAAGGCTGGCAGGTCTTCAATGGTCTGCTGGCCTATTTTATCCACTTTATTAACTTAACAGTGCCTTATAAGACTTCAGACTATCCTGAAATGTAATACCTATTAATTATCAATTTGTGTGGGAGTGATTTCAACTATCTTTCCTTAATTCTCAGCGAGGAAGCTACCCCCCTTTGACTTCCCATGTTCAGGATAATATCATTGGTGAACGAAATGAAGAACACGGACTATTATTGGATAAGGCCAGAAAAGCCAGGTCGGTTTCCCTGGTTAGCCCTCCTTCTTACAGTCTTGATAGTCGGGGGTATTGGTGCTGGTATATATTTCATGATTTCTGGCTCGCAGGGAACTTCTGAAACGATCGATGGCCGTACTATAGAGGAACTTACATTTGATGAGATAGAAGCGCTTCCACCCGATGAGCAGGAGCTTGTGGTCAAAGGATACATTGAAGGCAGGTACGACGACATAGAAAAGTTTACATCCGACGAGCAGGCACTTTTGGTCGAAAAGTACATTGAATACCAGCTGATGGATGTGCCAGAAGATTATTTTGGTACTGTCAATGAGTTAATTACACTGGAACAGCTAAAATCGTCTAATCTGGTTACTCGCCTCGATATATATTATGAGAGCTCCCATTATGGTTATGCCAACCTAGACTTATATGGAAAGGTTATAGATCGTAACGTTGAGGCCAGAACACTGGTACTTGAGAACGAAGGCGACACTTTAGAGATATATATTGGTAGCAACACTTGGCTTCGTGCTCCTGGGGCATGGATAAGGTTTGAGCATATTGGAGGCGGCTTGACTGTTTTTATAAGTTGCCGTTTCCAATTTGGTAGAGGTGATCCTCTAATTCCATACCAACTATATCTGGAATGATTCTGCAATGAGAAAAGGCAATCACCTTGTGTCTCTTGATAGAGATTGAGGTGGTTTTTTCCTTTCTGCAAAATGATGTCTTCAATGGTCTGCTAGCTTCCTTCTTTGATTTCCCCACTAGGCGGTGGTATTGTTTTTCCTCGTATCTTGGGTTGGTTTTGACTTCGCCATATTTGCGGTAGTATTGTTTGGGCACTCCAATGCGTGTAAATCAACGTGGAAAAATAAAATACTGTATTTGGTTTAGGTATATAACAGAGGCATATGAGATTAATAACGAACTGAGAGAGGCAAAGGAATGAGAAGACGGATAAGGCCAGCTGTTAGACGATGGGGTGTGGTAATTGAAGACAACTGGCGCATGACCAGGAATGATGCACGCAAGGCTTTTCTTATCGCTCTCTTGGCAATTCCTATTTCATTAGCAGTAGCTATTTGCCTCGGTTTAGTCATCATCGCTGTAATTACGGTACTGGCAATTGTGATTGCAGTCTTGTGTTTGGTTTGCGTAGTGCTAGCAATAGTGTTAGTAATAATTCCTCCAGCACTATTAATCGGACTCATATTTGCACCGCTCTATTATGCGGTATGGGTGTTACGCAGGCGTCTGACCAGATAAAGGTAATCACTTCTCCCTTTGACTTCCCACCGAGAATTTTTCTCACTCACACTCATATGTTACAAAATGTATGTTTTGTAACAAAACAATGGTATACACTCACGTCGACATCCCGATGTTTGTTCTGTGATTTTTTTCTCCCCCTTTGACTTCCCATATTAACGGTGGTAGCCTTTATGCACCACACCCAGACCCACCTCACTTTCAGAGAGTGACAAGGAGGTGAAGCGATGTCATTAGAAGAGAATAGAAACCTTGTACGCCGTATCTATGAGCTTTGGAATCAGATAGAGTTTTCAGCATATAAGGAGTTAGTTTCGCCTGATTGTGTTTTTCACAGAGCTACTGGTGATTTTTCCAGAGAGCAGGTCATACAGAATGCTCCCAATTTTGTTGCCGCCTTTCAGGATGCCAGCTGTACCATTGATGATATTATCGCTCAGGAAGACTTGGTAGCATTTCGAGAAAACATGAAAGGAACACATAGAGGTGAGTTTCAAGGCTTCGCGCCGACTGGTAAGCAGTTCAATATCAGTAACGCCTCTATCTGGAAAATTGTCGATGGTAAGTTAGCAGAGAGCTGGTACGTTTTTGATGTTTCGAGTGCGATGCAGCAACTCGGAATTGTGCCTTCATAGTAGAAAAAGCAGTGAACAAATAAGGCCAGCAGGTCTTCAATGGCCTACTAGCCTTCTTCTTTGACTTCCTATGTCTACACTCATTTGTTACAAAAGTATGTTTTGTAACAGTAAAATGGTATGCACTCACGTCGACATCCCGATATTCACTCAAACAGGGACAATGCTAACTGACTCTTTTTTGTCTAGGCTGTTATAGTACAAAACGAACAAACATCCCTATGTTCGTGCAGTGGTGAACAGCGTTGTATTTGCATGATTTTGGAGTGATTTTGGCTCTCTCTTTCTTGTACATATTCTTGACGTTTTTTATCACTCGCTTATAATTAATGCAATCCCACGAGTAAACAGGAACCATTATGCAAACTTCTCAACTATTAGATCATCTGTGTGAAGCAATTCTAGGCTATCAAAAAGATTTACCCATTCTAGTTGGTATCGACGGTCTTGATGCATCTGGAAAAACTATTTTGGCAGATAAGCTAGCTGATAGGCTTGAAGAATCCAGCCGTCAAATTATTCGTGCTTCCATTGATGGCTTTCATAATCCGAGAGTAATTAGATACAGAAAGGGAAGAGATTCGCCTAATGGGTATTATCAAGACTCATTCAATCATCAACTGATTATTGATAAGCTATTAAGACCTCTTAGCTCTGGGGATTTGAAATACAGAGTAGCCACTTTCGATTATCGAGTAGATGCCGAAGTGAATTTGCCAAGTAAGAAGGCTGATAAGGATGCGATACTCATAATGGACGGTATCTTTTTATTCAGACCTGAGCTTTTGAATTATTGGGACATTAAGATATTCCTTGATGTTAGTTTTGATGTGACACTTCATAGAGCAATAAAAAGAGCAGGAGACCAAGAGACTCTCGACTCGGAGCAAGATATCATAGACCTATACAATCGTCGCTATATACCTGGACAAAGGCTCTATTTTAAAGAAGCAACTCCACAGGAAAAGGCTGACATACTCATAGACAATAACGATTACGATGATCCCTTGATAATACGTACTCTCTATTGATCATTTTATTGTTTGCCATATGACATACCCTTTAAAAGACTCTTACGGCTATAATATCATGTTTTTGTTTTGGTTGAGCATAGATCCTAATGTCTGTTCAGTGTTGGTTTTCACTTTATTGAAGAGGCAAACGGTATCGACCACGAGTACGCATGGCTGGACAAACATCCCGATGTTCGTTCGGTGATAAGCTAGGACCTTTCTCTATGTAGTAATCAAACAAAATGTATGAAATGTTTGATTGTTGTGAGTTAATACAAATTCACAACAATGAAATCCCCAGCAGCGTCTAGCGAGTGGCATGAACCGATGCAATATTGGCTGGTAACTGAATGTAGATGGGGAAATATAGTTTCAGGGAGATGTCATACGTTGATAGGTCAACCGACACCCTGATTTTATGCTTTTATTACAAAAATATCAAGCTTGATATCATAGTGTAAGAATTCTTTAATACTCATCGAATTATGGTTGTTGACCGCTAGGTTGTAGGTTCGAGACCTGCACGGCCTACGCTCAACCCCCTCACCATTTGCTAACATTGAGGTCTGAGTTTTTGTTTTCTATTACCTTTTCGAGTATGAAGTCAATAGTATCCGCTACTGCCCTGGAGTCACCCTTCCAATGATTATAAATCGAGGCAGTCACTGCCTCGTTTCACTGTTTGGTGCTAGTGTCCACTGTCGTCTCGGCTCTCTGGCTCAAAATATCTCCTGAGTTCTTTCTGGAGCGCCTCCAAATCTTTGTATGAAAGATCTCTAGTCTGAGAACCGAAGTCATCCGGTACCCATAGTACAGGCTTGCCGTCCCTGTAAATTACCAGTCCCGGTGTACCATACAGTATCTCCCGTCGATGCTCTATCTTTGGCTCTGATGTGCCTTCTTCAAATGACATATTCACCCTATTGTAAGATTAGATTTAATAACCCGCCCACCAGCAAGGCAGCAACAATCATTATTCCTGATGCCTTGAGCATACTTTTTACTCCGAGCTCTCTAAGAATGACCACGAAGGTGGCGATGCAGGGGAAAAACATGGCTAAGACCACGCTACCAATAACCAGTTGACTGGCGCTCAATGACAGAGGTGCCAGCAGACCCAGGGCGACATCCTTACGCAAAAAACCGACAACTATTGCGGTTACTGCTTCCTTGGGTAGTCCCAGGAGGCCGGTTATCACCGGTGCTGTAAAATTGGCAATGGCATCAAATACTCCCACGGTATAGAGTATGTTTATCACCAGAACAGCGCCCAGGATAATAGGCACAGCCTCTCTCAGAAAACCGTAGGTTCGCATCCACAGCTTCTGCAAAACGGTTCGCCAGGGTGGTATACGATAGGGCGGTATCTCTATTAAAAGCTCGGGGCTTAGTCCTTTCGTAAAGCGGTTAAGGATTAATCCAAGGATAACCCAGACGACGAACAATGTCCCGAAGACGATGGCTACATACTGTACACCATGTTGTCCCACCAGGCCGATAATCATCGCCTGCAGGGCAGCACATGGTATGGCAATGGATATTAAGGTCGCGGCAATAAACCTCTCCCTCTTACTCTCAAGGATGCGGGTAGCCAGGATTGCTGGTACGTTGCAGCCCAGCCCCAGCATGCTTGGAATAATAGCGTAGCCGTGCAGACCCAATCGGTGCATGACGGTATCCATTAAAACTGCTAGTCGTGGTAGATAACCAAAATCTTCAAGCAGTCCCAAAACCAGGTAGAAAGATATGATGTAGGGCAGGACCATGGCAAAGGGAACATAAAGTCCGGTGGTCAATAGTCCCAGTGATTCCACGAAGTTAATTTCACCATTGATTAACTGACCTACCAGGACATCATGGAAAAAGCCGTCGCCACCCAGTAGGTCGCTCAGCCTTAACATCACTGGTGCCCACAGATTTTCAAAGAGGGGGTCAAGTGCATATCCAATCAGGCTTTCACCAATGAAACGGATTACTGTAAAGGCAGCGGCAATAACGGCTAAAGCTATTATGCCACCGGTTAATGGCCTTACACTGGCATCCCCAAGACGCTCCCGCCAGGTGTGATGCCGATGGGTGATATGCTGGGCCTGTTCTGTGATGTGACCTACCACTGCCCAGCGTTCATCGCTGCTGCGAATGGGACTTTCGGGCGAGGTGGCATTGGGTATGTTCTCCACCAGCTCCTTGATACCCTGAGCGGTCACTGCTACCGTAGGAATAACCGGTACCTGCAGAAGCGCCCTTAGTTTTTCAAGGTCAATATGTATACCTCGATGTGCAGTATCATCCCACATATTCAATGCCACTATCATGGGGATATTACGTTCCAGTAGTTGCTGGGTTAAGTAGAGATTTCTCTCCAGGTTAGTAGCATCAATGACGTTTATGACTAAATCACCGTTTTCGAGCATCCGAGCGGCTACTTCTTCAGCCTCACTGGTTGGTTCTAGAGTATAGGTACCGGGTACGTCGGTAATCTCAACCGTCTCATCTCCCAGCTTCATATAACCATGGGTGTAGCCCACCGTTGTGCCCGGGTAGTTAGAAGCGACCACCTTGACTCCGGTTAGACGAGAGAAAATAACGCTCTTGCCCACATTGGGATTACCCATAAGTAATATGTTCATCTTGACCTAGCTTAAGTCAACCACTATCCTCTTCGCCATACCAAAGCCGATGGCTACCTGAGCGTTACCTACCTGGATGGTGACTGGACCTCGCATGAACATAGAGCTGACCTTGGTTATTCTCCTCCCTGGCCTTATACCGAGGGCACCAAGGCGATTAACCATGCCTTGCCCACCTTGAATCTGGACTACCCTACCACTCTGGCCAGCTTCCATTCGGCTCAAAGGTACACTTCTCCCATCAGGCATAAAACTCAGTCCTTTCACATCTGCTTTTAGGGCAGGCTAGATTTTAGTGAAATGTAAACGCTTCCTATTTGCAACAAAAACTATAAAAAATTATCACCGCTTCCGCCGGCAGGTCGGGCAGTAACCCGTCATACGGACCTCGCTGCCCGTAATCTCAAAGTCTTTCGCTTCGACAACCTTCCTCTTGACCAGACGAACTAACGGGTATTGGAATTCAACAACCCGACCACACTCAAGGCAGACCAGGTGGTGGTGCTCAGTAGAGGGTTTTATTTCATAGCAGTGGCGCGTCTCGTCGATATGGACCTCCTCCACCAGCCCTGCTTTTTTAAGCACCTGCAGGGTCCGATAGACGGTAGATAGGCTGAGGCGTGGTTGTTTCTCCCGGGCTCGGCGGTAGACTTCATCGGCATCAAGATGCCCACCTCCTTGCCGAATAATCTCCACAATCAGGGTTCGTTGATTGGTGACCCTCAGCCCGGTGATATTCAGCGCTTGGCGAGTATTTTCCAGTGATTTAGCTTCAGCGTCCATTTTTATCACTAATGCATATCATTTGCATGTAGCTTTATTATAAGTCATGAGTATACTACTGTCAAGCCCGCGTACTCACACATAGCTGGTACCACATGCACTCTTATTTCGCTAAGATGAAAGTGACCGTATATTCTTTAATCGTATTGTAAAGTGCTATTGCAAAGAATCTTCATAAAATCCCGTAATTTTGTCAGCAAACCATGGTATTTACTGGCATCTCCACTAATGGGCTTTTTGCCACCCCGAAAGACAGTGTGGTACGATTCGGTATAACCTGAAGTCGAGTACTGCGAAGGGGGATAAGCCATCAAGTCTATTAAAGAAATCATAGACCGCTGGCACATAAAAGACAGGTTCATCGGTTATCTGGCCACAGGGTTGCTTGTCCTGGCGACCAGTCTGTGGATGTACTGGGGAGTGGAGGGCCTCTATCGCGAGGGGTGGTGGGAGACCTGGTATTACCGGGCGCTTTACCTGGCTCCTGGGATTATATGTCTGAGTTTGACCCTGGTTGCTTTAGCATGGCCCCGGGTTGGGGGTGGGCTGCTCGTTATTATCGGTGGGGGCTTTACTGGCTGGTGGTGGTGGTATATCTCGGACACGGTCGGCCTGACTTTAGGGCGGGCACTGGTCACATTTGCCGTCAGCGGCCTACCGGCCATTGCCGGAATACTTATCCTTATTGATGCATACCGTCGGGTGCGGTTACGCTCTGAGACACCTTTGCCATCCCGAGCGTGGTCCTACCGCAATTTGCGGTATCTGGTGGCTGTGGGAGTCCCCCTACTGGTGGCGGTCGTTCTCGCCATCGTGACTCCTCTCACCGAACCGCATAGAACTACTGTCAGTGCAGAAGGGTCGGGGGATTATAGTGAAAACGACCAGTTTAGAAATCTGACCGTGCAATTGGTGAGAACGGTAGCTGAGGACTACTTCGCTCAGCGGCAGACGCAGTACCCTGACGAGTTGAGTGTAAAGGGTAACTGGGACCTAGGTATCGCCGTGTATCACCAGGGGATGGTGAAGGGGAGTGGGGAATATCAGGCGAACGATGAGACGTTGTCCCTGTCACTGGAGCAGGCGACCCGAAATGCACTGGACGGCAGGCGCCAGGACTTAAATGAGGAAGCCCTTGAAGACGTAAGGTTTTTAGTCAATTTCTCGCGTGACCCCTCTTTCTCTGAGCAGGTCGAGACGCTATTCACCCTCCTTCCTTTCTACAATTATGGCGTTAACCGTTCCTTCTCTGAATATGAGCAGTCCTTCTCTTTCATTGAGTATAACGGGGAAGGAAAGGAACTAATTGAGGACTTGGTGATAACCCGCAGCCTGGATAAGGAACTCATGCTCCAGAAGATTGAGCAGGGAAAGGAGTTTCTATTCAGCGCAGAACACCCGGATGAACACGGGTTTTATAAAAAGTATGATACCCTCGAAGATGACTTTGGCTGTAGACTGCATACCGTGTATTCGGCCTCGATTATATATACATTTTTAAAGCTCTACGATTATGACCAGGACGAAAGAATCATGGAAAGTATCCCGGACTGGGCAGATTTTCTCCTTTCCATGCAGAGTAAGGATGAGGGTACAGAAGCATACGGTGCGTTTCACTATTCCTACTATTTCAAGACTGGCGAAAAGCAGCAGAGGTTTGTGGTGGGAACAACAGCCCTGAGTATATTTACACTGCTGGACTTGTACGATAGAACCGGCGATTCCCGGTATTTGGAATCGGCAGAACTTGGCGGCGATTGGCTTACTAGGATGCAAAAATCTGATGGCGTGATGAACGCCTATATTGAGTATGATTATGGACGATGGGAGACCGGTGATAGAGAATCGCTTCTTTATAATGGGCAGGTCTTGGCGGCTCTTTCACGGCTCTATATAGCTACCGAAGAGCAAGAGTACTACGATACTGCTGAGGAGATCGCCGAGCACTTCTGCGAGAGGGTTGAAAACGAAGGCTGTTATCTGGGAGATGAATATCGCACTCCAAATCCCATCTCAAGTGCCTGGGTAATAATGTCTCTGCTTGATTTCTACAAGATAGACCGGGACGATTATCATAAGGATATAATCCTCAGATGCGGCAGCGACCTGTTGGAGAGGCAGGAAACGGATGTGAGCAGCCCTGTGTACTACGGGAGCTGGCATGGGGCATACTCGACCAGCGGAAATGGCTGGCTGGCTGAAGTAATGATGGAGATGTACTATTTTTGTCGGGAACACGATGCGGATGGATGTGATAGATACAAAGATGCATTGATAAAAGTGATATTGTGGATAATCCAGAATACCTACTCAGCAGAAAACACCTTTTTCCTCGAAGAACCCGAGAAAGCCATCGGCGGTATATTCTGGAATTACGAAAACAGATATGTCAGGACCGATTCGCTGTGCCACGGTTTGAACGCTTACATTGGTATACTGGATGATTTAGAAGACGACGTATTGATATATCTTCCAGAAGAACCCTTCAGGGTGATTCTGGACAGGCTACGAAACTGAACCCTGCATGCTAAGTGGCCTTATTTATATAGTGGTGAAGAGGCCTTCATGAGACGGGTCATATGTCTCATTTCGGCGACCCGCTTCCCGCTTTCTACCTCATCCAGATAAGTATCAACCCAGTAGAATTCAGTCTTCGCACTGGTGCCCAAGCATGCCAGTTTGCCACCGGCCCGATAGGGTGCATCGACCTTGACCGGCCCGTTCACATTACGCAATTCGGTGGCACCGAAGAAGCCTACCGCTTGTTGTGAGCGCTCGGGGTTTATCATCATGGCACGGTGCATCAAGCTGGGTGGTGCTATTGCCCCACCCCAGGGTGAATCACCCTTGTACCAGTCCAGCGTGTCAGTAATTGTTTCCAGTGACCTGTCTACCATTTCTTGAGTAATAACTACATCCCGCGATGGCAATTCGTCGCCTACTTTAAGACCGGCAAGGATACGTAGTTCCCCCGGTTCAGCATTCTTAAGCTCAATCGCCTGCACATAGGGAATCTCCTCAGGCTCACCTATCGCTACTGTCCCCGTTCCTACCGTGTGCCCATCCTGCGACTCTGCCCATGCCTCAACCTGTGCATCCTTGGCTCCCTTTGGCGGAAGTCCCATAACCCCTCTTACCTGCTCGCCGTCTACCATGGCATAGGTATAGAAGATGCTGAGGGAACCTTTCTCGAACCATTGCTGCCCGAATGTTTTCAGTATCAGCGGCGGAAAGAGATTAAGGTGAACGATGCCCACCACAGCTCCTCCTCGCATTCCCAGCTTTTGTGCTACGTCGTCATCGTGGATTGAGCCTCTGGCGCCACTGGCCGCGTTTACAGCTCGCCTCCAACCTCCATAGAGATGTCCATCTTTAATCTCAGTATCATCAGGCATGGGTATTCTCCTTTCTCGCGTTCAACTGGCAACATCACCTGTTGTCTATCGCTGTAATGCTAAGCCTTTTCTTCATTTCATGTCAAGGTAGCATGCCAGATCCCAAATTGAGGCCATGGGATAAATGCCATCGGTGTCGTAAGGTCTCTCTCATTATGTACTAGCGGCTCAGGCCCAGTAGATTACACAACTGGGCAGGTGTGTATTTGCCAGGCTGCTCATGGTTGGCTGCCATTTCTTGCGAGATTTGCATCAGGGTTTCATTGACGGGGGCCGGCATACTCAGTTTCCTGGCCAACCGTACAATCTCCCCGTTGAGAAACTCGGTCTCGACAGTACCCTGTCCACGGGCCAGGCTCTGCCATGTCGAGCTCTGTGCCTCGGTATTGATGCTGCCGCGTAGCGGCTCAGTTATTGCTGGCCATTCCCGGGCTACTTCTTCTGCTGAAATAAAGCGGAGACCCGCTCGTGACAGGACTTCTCGGAACTCCTGCTGCGCAGCGCGGGTGATTGGTTCGATAGCGTTTCCTCTTACGTTGGTAATGGCACCGATAGAATTGTTCAGATTCCCCAGCAGTTTACCCCACTTGTAGGGCATGACATCTGGAGTTGTCTTGACATAGAAGCTGGCGGTGCGCAACTTGTTTGCCACCAGTTCGACCAGCTCATCGGTCCCCTCAGGATAACACCCTGTAATGAGCCAACCCGGCGGGTCACGACGAGCAATCACCTCGCCGTCAGTGAGGTAAACTGCACCAACTCGTACCATTACCCCATAGACTCTCGGAAAGTACTGGGATACAATTTCTTCATTCCGCACCCCGTTCTGTAGGCAGAAAATCGGCACGTCTTCAGTCACTGCCTTTAGATCACGGATAGCTCCTTCCGTGGACTGTCCTTTTACGCAGAGTAAGACGACATCGTCAGCTTCATAGTCAATCTGGCCGGGTCCGGTGACAGCCGGTATCTGTAAAGTGAAGGTACCGGTTGGTGTGATAAGGCGGAGGCCATTCTCATTAATGGCTTTTATGTGGCCGGGCCGACCAATTAAGATAACGTCATGGCCGGTACGTGCCAGATGCCCGCCTACAACACATCCAATACCCCCCGCCCCGTAAATAATCAGTCGCATCATTTGCTCCTACTGTGTTGAACCTATTGGCTTGTTTAAATATCTGCTAGGTATATCAGGGACTGGTCCAATGAGTAGTAGACCTTCGTGAAAGATAATATGCCGGTGCTGAAGGATACATAGTTGACTTCAGTATCGAGCGCGCTCTTGTCTATGTGCAACTTCTGCAACAGTGATTTGTTGCTCAGGCGGTACCGGTGCTACCATCATCTCTTTCAGCAGAGACCTCACCTGGGTCGGAGAGCCGAGACAAAATCTAGCGCCGGATGCACCAAAGCCGACCTTAATCGACCACGCTGTTGCGGGTAGCACCCGAAAAACATCTTCATCGGTCAGGTCGTCTCCGGCTGCCAGTATAAAGTCCCACTTCCCGCTCGCTATCCATCGCGAAGCTGCGTGTCCTTTATTTACACCGGCATTCTTAACCTCCACCACTCTGCTGCCCTCTAACACCTGGAGGTTGAGATTGGTCGTGAGTTGCAGAAGTTCTTTTACCAGTTCCCTGGCCCTTACTTCACCGAGTGTGGGATTACACCTCCTATGGTGCCAGACCAGGGAGAATCCCTTCTCCTCGACAAATGAGCCGGGGGTTCTATCCACCCAGAGTTCAAGGATTGGACGTACTTCTTCCTTCCAGTCATTAGTTATTGTTAACGTTTGTTGCCACTCCCCATCCTTGTCTTTAACCCACACGCCGTGTTCGGCAACAAGTCCGATATTCATATTGCCAAACCATTCGTCTATAGAACCCTTCTCACGTCCACTGATTAGTACTACCTGATTACGCGGATCCCCAGCAAGTTCCTGGAGCAGCATGATGACCTCATCGCTTGGTCTTGCCCACGCTGGTCTTCCCGCAAAGGAGACAAGCGTGCCGTCGTAGTCGAGCAACATCAACCTTCGGTTTCTCTTAAGGAAGTCACTGACCATCTCACTTTGTTCTAGCGAAGTCAGTGTCTTAACTTCCGCCTCTACTTGTAGTTTTTTGGTCTGGAGCAGCCTGTCGATGAACTCCTCGGCCCACCGTTTTACGTCATAACGCATCAGGCGTTTCTGCATTGTCCTGTTGTTTTCAATCTGCTCTTCCACCGGCATATCCAGGGCTCGTTCCAGTGCCTGCACCATCTCTTCTTGGTTATTGACATTCACTACGATGGCCTCTCCCAACTCCCTTGCAGCCCCGGCGGTCTCACTGAGGATCAGGACTCCTTTACCGTCTGACCGGGTCGCTATGTATTCTTTGGCGATGAGATTCATCCCGTCTCGTACGGGGGTCACGAGCGCTATGTCAGCAATACGGTACATAGCCACAAGGGAATGGAAGGGCAGAGAGCGATAAAGATACCAGATAGGAGTCCAGCCTATGGTACCGTATTTACCATTAATTGCACCGACGAGCTCGTCTATTTCACTTTTGAGTAGGGCATATTGCTCCACCAGGGTCCGGGATGGGACTACGACCAGAACAAGAACCAGCTTTTCCCTTTGTCCTGGATGTCTTTCCAGAAAGAGATTATAGGCTGCTAATCGCTCGAGAATACCCTTGGTATAATCAAGACGGTCTATTGAAAGGATTACCTTGCGGGCTCCCAGCCTCTCGCGGAAATAGCCTGCCTCCGAGCGTACTTTACGGTTCCGCGACGCACTGGAGTACCGCTCGTAGTCGATTCCCATAGGGAAGATATCTACTTTAACCAGGCGGTCATCGGCGGTGATTTGCCCCATGCTAGCCTCATGGCCCAGTAGATTACGAGCACTATCAAGGAAATGCCCTGCATAATCATAGGTATGGAAACCAACCAGGTCTGCTCCAAGAAGTCCGTTCAATATTTCACTGCGCCAAGGGAGCAGGCGAAACACTTCGAGGGATGGGAAGGGAATGTGCAGGAAAAACCCTATCGTGGCGTTTTCCATCTTCCTCCTGATGAGTCGTGGCAGCAGCATGAGATGATAATCGTGTACCCAGATGATGTCATCCTCCCGGGCAACTTTTACGACTGCTTTGGCAAAGGCTTCGTTGACCCGCGTATAAGCTTTCCATGATTCGGTATCGTACAATGCGTACAGGGGGAAGTAGTGAAAAAGGGGCCAGATAGTCTTGTTAGAGAATTCATGATAGTAACCTTCGAAGTCCTCTTCTGAGAGAGAGACAGGATGCAATCTCTGTGCTCGCAACCTTGCCATGATATCATTCGTTTTGTCTCCTACCGTGCTCAGGTCGATGCCAGGCCATCCAATCCAGGTACTATTGTGCGATTTGTGGAACGTGCTTAGACCTGTAGCCAGACCCCCAACACTGGTCTCAAAGCGTAACCCTCTTTTACCCTTTTCGATACTAACCGGTAAGCGGTTAGAGACGAGCAGTAGCCTTGGCATGGTATTCCACCTCCTGCCCTCGACCTCACCGATATGCAGAAGTTCTTATCCCTTAGTAATTTAATACAGGATGGCGCTAGCAAAGATGGTCGTTACCATTTTACCATATCTTGTCCAAGTACGCTTACTACGGGCAATGTCAGGATTGCCAATAATTTTTGGGTGTCAGACAGATATATTTGAGGTCAGTGCTTGTGGCTGCTATAATGCTCACGGGCGTAGTAGTTTAGCACATGTGCTAAGAGCAATCCGGTTTTGGAGATGTGAGTAATCTGAAGCAAGGTTGTTAAATGGTAGAATCGAGTAATGGCTCCTGCATTCCGACTGATGGGACGGTCTACAGTAGTAGAAAAAACGTCTGCTCTCTGTCGATATCTCCAACTGAGGCCTATATTGCCATTGTGGGCAGTAAGAAAATAGAAAGACTGCACAGAGCAGCACAGCAACTAGAAGGCTTGAAGCTATTGGAGATAAATTCCACTGCTGAGGGTGGAGGTGTGGCCGAGATTCTTTATAGTTCTATCCCCCTTTTGAATGCGCTTGGTGTTGAGGTCGAATGGAAGGTTATCCAGGGTAGCAAGGAATACTTTGAGTGCACGAAAAATCTACACAATCTGCTGCAGGGTATGGAAGGAGACTTTACCCCGGAGATGGAGCGGATTTATACTGATAACCTTGCTGAAAATGTTGCTGCCGATGTAATCGACTACCGACCTGATGTGGTAATGATACATGACCCGCAGCCTTTAGGCTTGGTCCGCTGGCTCAGGCAAACGGGGCAGACCTGGCTGTGGAGGTGCCATATTGATATTGAAGAGGAAGCCGTGGTTGCCAATCCTAGCCTCTGGGAATTCGTTACGGGTTGGGCGGAGCATTATGATGCCGCCATATTCTCGGCGGCGCATTACATTGTTACGAAGTGGCCTTTGCCCAAGTTTATTATTCCTCCCTTCATTGACCCTCTTTCCGAAAAAAACAGGGAACTGACACAGGATGAGATAGACGGCGTTCTGGATAAGTACCAGATAGATCCCGGTGTTCCCATTATCGCTCAGGTCGGGAGGTTTGACCCCTGGAAAGGAATAGACAGGACTGTAGCCGTTTTTCGTCGGGTTAGAGAAGAGAAGAGGTGCCAGTTGATATTGGCTGGTGCCCTGGCGGCTGATGACCCTGAGGGAGAGAGGATATTAGCTAATCTCTACGAGGAAACAAAGAATGACGATGATATCCGTGTGCTCAATCTCTCACTGGCAAACCGTCTGGAGAACCACAGAGAGGTCAATGCAATCCAGCGGGCAGCCAGTGTTGTCATGCAACCATCGACCAGGGAAGGCTTCGGGTTGGTTATTACTGAAGCGTTGTGGAAGGGTAAACCGGTGATAGCTGCTGATGTTGGGGCCATCCCTCTTCAAATCAGAGATGGTGATACTGGCTATTTCTACGAAACACCTTATGAGACTGCAGAGAAGGTGCTTTATCTGCTGGAAAATCCCGGTGCTGCCGAGGCAATAGGTGAGATGGGTCAGAGGTATGTCAAGGAGCACTTTCTTCTCCCTGACCGGCTTGCTGACCAATTATTGGCAATAAATATGACCGTCAATGGTATTGTATACAAGGAAATATGCCCTGATTGCATAATTAGTTTCCACCCTTGGTTCAAGCTGCACAAGCGAAGGATATGATGAGACCAGACTATCAAAGAGCAGGACTAAGGTAGTCTGTTATCCCTTCCTCTTGCTGCGGAAACTGTCTACTGCCTCTCACACAGTCACTCTGAACTCTAATCAAACCATGCCCCTCCTCTAACCTTTTTCCAACCTCTGGAAGCTATAGTCATAGACTATAGAGTTCTCACAAGCAAAGGAGTCGGCCTGACTGTGTCCCCAACTGGCTTTTATGAGGCGGTCTCGTTCAGCGCTAATCCGAAAGTACTGTTGCTTAAAGTACTACTGCTTGGAGTACCTTTGCGGGATATATAGCACTGTTGCTCAATATTACAATTGTAATAAGTAGTGAGCAATGGTTGTAACAAGTGATAGGTAATAGTAGCTGGTCGTGATTTCTCTCGACATACAGAACCAGCCGGGGCCAGTCTACTAGAACTTAAAAGGGGTAACTGGAGGAGATATACATTATGATCAGGGTCCCGACACAGGAAATACAGCTTGCTCAGTATTCGGGCGTTGTGCCCGAAAGTCTTATATCGGGGATAACCAGTGCCGCCGAAAAGCTGCAGGGAATGCGCGTCGTACATGTAAATGCCACCCCTGTTGGTGGAGGCGTGGCTGAGATTCTGCAATCGTTGGTACCTCTTATGCGGAGTGTCGGGATTGAGGCTGAGTGGTATGCCATCGAGCCAGATGAGTCGTTCTTTCGGGTGGGTAAAATCCTGCACCATTGTCTTCAGGGTGATGGTGAGAGCCTGTGCCATGATGACATTGACATTTATCTGAGGCATAATCAGAAGGCTGCAGACGCTGCGACCGTGATGGGGCTGACCGCCGACCTGTGGCTTATCCACGATGCTCAGGTTTTACCCTTGCTTCACTATCTGAACTCGCCGCCTGGGGTCTGGGTATGCCATGTTGATGCCACCAGGCCCAACAAAAGTGTCATGGGATTGCTACGCTCCTACATGAGCGATTACAAGATAGTAATGGCCAGTATGCCGGAGTATCTTCCAGAGGACAACAATGCGGACAGGGTGTTCGTATCTCCTCCTGCTATTGACCCGTTAATACCGAAGCACAAGCCCTTGAGTTTTGACCAGGCACGAGAAGTGCTGGCTGGGCTCGGTATAGACCCCGGCAGACCTCTGGTGACGCAGGTATCACGGTTCGACCGCTGGAAGGACCCATGGGGAGTAATTCACGCATTCCGATTGGCTCGAAAAGAGGTTCCCACGCTACAGCTGGCACTAGTTGGAGCCATGACGGCTGATGACGACTATGAAGCCCTGGAGGTTCTGACCAGCGTTCAGCAGTATGCCAGGAACGACCCTGAGATTCACCTTTTCTCTGACCCTATAGTTATTGGTGACCTTGAGGTGAATGCCTTTCAGTCAGGCTCTGATATCATTGTGCAGAAGTCTATCAGAGAGGGGTTCGGTCTGACCGTAGCGGAGGCGATGTGGAAAGGGGTCCCTGTGATTGGTGGAAATTGCGGGGGAATCAGGCTCCAGATACACGACGGTGAGAACGGTCTGCTGGTGAACGACATTGCATCATGTGCTCGAGCTATTGTAGACCTCTTGAATGACCGGGCACTGGCAAAGAGTATAGGTGAAGCCGGTCGGGAGTCGGTACGGAGAAGCTTCTTGATGCCCAGGCTACTCAGGGACTACTTGCATGTGGCAACGAGTGTGTTGAATGGAAATGGGTCCTCAGTCTGCTCACGGTACCAGGCCGCTGCTTCCTTCATTGACAATTAAGAGTACCCGTGGATTATCTGATATGGGCTAACTCAGCCTTTTAACTCCTAGCTGGGATGCAGCCCCCGCCTCGACAGTCCCGTTTCGCGTCCCAAGTCGAACATTACGTTCATGTTCTCGATACCGGACTGCGCTCCCCCCTTGCCGATACTGTCCAGGACACTGAAGACAACAATCCGTCTGCGGACTTGGTCAATCTCAAGCCCGATGAAGCAATAGTTCGTTCCGGCTACTGAGCTGACCCATGGGTAAGGCCGGTACTGCCAGGAAACGGCTTCCTCTTTCGGCAGGTCATATACCCTGACGAAAGGCTCATCGCGGTAGAAGTCCCGGTAGATGGCCAGGAGTTCCTCTCTATTGACTGGTTCCTGGTGGTGAGTGTGACAAATGTCCAGTATCCCCCGGACAATCGGAACGTAGACCGGAGTAAAATGAATGGTAACCGGTTTTTCTGCGAGCAAAGAAAGTTCCTGCTCCATCTCAAAAGTTTGTCTGTGATTGACAACGTTGTAGGGCACCAGGTTGTTGCCTATTTCCGGGTGGTGTGCTGGGCGGGATAGCTCGGCACCGACTCCGGTTGTGCCTGACAGGCCGTCAACCACAATCCTGTTTGTATCGATGAGCTTCTCCTTCACCAAGGGGGCCAGTCCGAGGACGGCGGCAGAGGTAAAACACCCGGGGTTCGCGACAAGCCGTGTATTCTTTATCTCCTCGAGGTGCAGCTCCGTTATACCGTAGACGGTCTCCTCAACCAGACTCCATCTGGGATGCTCCTGGTCGTAAACAGCTTCCCAGATTTCCCGGTCTTTCAGCCGGAACGCAGCCCCCAGGTCAATGACCTTACACCCCTTTTGCAGGAAATTGTCCGCTACTTCAATAGACTCGGCCGTCGGCAAGGCCAGAAAGATGACATCACAGGGGGTCGCTTTATCGGGATGCACCAGATTGACCTGCATGCCATACAGATTGGGGTGATAAAACGCCACGTCCCCTCCACTCCTGCTGGTTGCCCAGGCTACCTCAACCTGGGGATGCTCTAGCAGCACACGTAGGGCTTCTCCACCCTGGTAACCGGTACCACCGAATATGCCGACCTTAATCATGGTTACCCTCCACAAGTGTATGAAAGTACCTGGGTATTTGCGTTAGCCTATTTCCGAGTGGTAGCTCTGCAGGGACTTCACCCCGGAGCCGTGTTGACGATAAGCGGCTATCCCTTTAGCTGCCGCCGCGGCGGCTGCCAGAGTAGTAATGTATGGCACCTTGTATTTTATCGCCGTTTTGCGAATGTAGGAGTCATCGTACTGGCTGAGCTTTCCCGCCGGGGTATTGATGACCAGCTGGATTTCTCCGTTGACAATGCCATCGGTGATATTCGGGCGGCCCTCGTGCATCTTTAGAATCAGTTCGGACTCGATGCCCTGGCTGCTAAGGAACTGGCCAGTACCCTGAGTTGCCTTTATCTTAAAACCAAGCCCGGCGAAGCTCCGGGCAACCTCGGCCACAGCGGGACGGTCTCTCTCTGATACTGTTATCAGGACGGTGCCTTCTAGGGGGAGCTGCTGCTTGGCTGCCTCCTCAGCCTTGAAGAAGGCATTGCCAAATGAGTCGGCGATACCCAGCACCTCACCTGTTGACCGCATCTCTGGGCCAAGGAGCGGGTCTACCTCCGGGAACATATTAAAGGGAAAGACTGATTCTTTCACGCCGAAGTGTGGTATCCGTCGTGATTTCAGATTTAGTTCACTGAGCTTTCTACCGAGCATAACCTGAGTCGCGATACGTGCCATAGACACGTTGCACACCTTGGAGACTATCGGGACTGTCCGGGATGCTCGGGGATTTGCCTCGAGCACATATACCGTGTCCTGAGCAATTGCATACTGAATGTTCATTAGCCCCAGCACGTTGAGTTCCTGTGCAATCTTTTTAGTGTACTCGTTGATGGTCTGGAGGTGTTTCTCAGGTATACTCACTGGTGGTATGACGCAGGCGGAGTCACCGGAATGCACTCCGGCTAATTCAATATGCTCCATGATAGCCGGTACAAGGACATCGGTACCATCAGCAATGGCGTCGGCCTCGGCTTCGATTGCGTTTTCCAGGAATTTATCGATTAATATAGGGCGGTCAGGGGTAACGTCTACGGCAGCAGCGATGTACTCCCTCAGCATCTCTTCATCATGGACAACCTGCATACCTCGTCCGCCAAGGACGTAGGAAGGTCGCACCATTAGGGGATAGCCAATTTGATTGGCAATGAGCAGTGCCTCATCAAGATTGCTGGCCATGCCGGATTCCGGCATAGGCATTCCGACCTGCTGCATCATGTGCCGGAAGCGGTCACGGTCCTCGGCTAAATCGATTGTTTCAGGCGAGGTCCCCAGTATTCTGACGCCGGCTTCAGAGAGCTGGTTGGCGATGTTAAGCGGGGTCTGGCCTCCAAACTGGACAATGACACCCTCTGGCTTCTCTTTATCGTAGATACTGAGGACATCCTCGACGGTTAGTGGCTCAAAATAGAGCTTGTCTGACGTATCGTAGTCCGTGGAGACGGTTTCGGGGTTACAGTTAACCATAATGGTCTCGAACCCCATGTCGTGCAGAGCGAAGGCAGCATGGACACAGCAGTAGTCAAACTCTATTCCCTGGCCGATACGATTTGGGCCACCGCCGAGCACCATAACCTTGCGCCGGTCACTTGCGAGCGTCTTATCGGGGGCATTATAGGTAGAGAAGTAGTAGGCGGCATTTTCTACTCCGCTGACCGGTACTGGCTCCCATGCCTCGGTAATCCCCAGTGAAATACGTTTCGCTCGAATATCCTTTTCCGGTATGCTAAGAAGTTGTGCAAGGTAGCGATCGGCGAATCCGTCCTTCTTCGCCTGGATAAGTAGCTCATCCGGCAACATCCTGCCTCTGAATTGCAGAATTCGTTCCTCAAGCTCGACCAGCTCCTTCATCTGCTCGATGAACCAGGGTTTTATATATGTTTTCTCGTAGAGCTCTTGAATGCTGGCACCCTTGCGAAGTGCCTCGTACATAATGAATTGTCGCTCGCTGGTGGGTTCATTGAGCATTTCCATCAGCTCGGCTAATGGTCTCTCGTGAAAGTCTTTGGCAAAGCCCAAGCCGTGGCGCCCGCTTTCCAGTGACCGAATCGACTTCAGAAAAGCCTCCTTGTAGTTTTTGCCGATGCTCATTACCTCACCGACAGCCCGCATTTGTGTCCCGAGCCTGTCTTCTGCGTCCCGGAACTTCTCAAAAGCCCAGCGCGCAAACTTGACGACCACATAGTCTCCGGACGGGGTGTACTTCTCTAGGGTACCGTCCCGCCAGTATGGGATTTCATCCAGCGTAAGACCCCCCGCCAGCTTGGAGGACACCAGCGCAATCGGAAAACCGGTTGCCTTGGAAGCCAGAGCTGACGAGCGTGACGTCCTCGGATTAATTTCAATCACGACGACACGGCCCGTCTTGGGGTCATGGGCAAACTGGATATTGGTGCCACCGATTACCTTAATCGCCTCGACGATACGGTAGGAATACTCCTGCAATCGTTCCTGAAGCTCCGGGTCTATTGTGAGCATTGGGGCTGTGCAGTAGGAATCCCCGGTGTGGACACCCATGGCATCGACGTTCTCGATGAAACACACCGTTATCATCTGGTTCTTGGCGTCTCGAACGACTTCGAGCTCGAGCTCTTCCCACCCGAGCACGGATTCCTCGACGAGTATTTGCCCGATGAGGCTGGCGGAGATGCCGCGGCTGGCAACTATGCGTAATTCCTCGACGTTATAGACCAGACCGCCACCGGTACCACCCATCGTGTAGGCAGGGCGGATAACCACCGGATATCCCAGCTCGGCGGCCACCTGCTCGGCATCCTCAACGCTGTATACGGCGGTGCTTTTCGGCATCTCGATGCCGAGGCGGTTCATTGTTTCTTTGAAGGCTATCCGGTCCTCACCACGTTCGATGGCATCGGCCTCAACCCCAATAATCTGGACGCCGTGTTTCTCGAGGGTGCCGGAGCGGTAGAGCTCGGAGCTGAGATTTAGGCCGGATTGCCCGCCCAGATTTGGCAGCAAGGCGTCCGGTCGCTCCTTTTCAATAATCTGAATCATGCGGTCGAGATTTAATGGCTCAATATAGGTAATGTCTGCCATGCCAGGGTCGGTCATGATTGTGGCTGGGTTAGAGTTGACCAGAATTATCTCATAGCCAAGGCCTCTTAACGCCTTGCAGGCTTGCGTCCCTGAGTAGTCGAACTCACAGGCTTGCCCAATGATGATAGGTCCCGAGCCAATTATCATCACCTTATTGATATCGTCCCTTTTTGGCATGCAGCACTTCTCCTCGTTTATTTTGGGGAATAGTGTTGGGCCTCTGCTTGAGTAGCGTGTGTATCCGTTGTCAGAGCCCCAGTAGGCATCAGAATGCATTATAGCATAATGTCTCCGTTAGATAAAACCTCTGCCACTCCTGTTTTTGAATGGTTTTTAACTAAGTGCTGCCGTTTTCGAGATATCCTGTCTGCTGAAAATATCGGGTCTCGTATAGTACTTGACAGAGGGGGCTTTTTACTCTAATATACCTAGAGTATCTAGGTATTCTAACCTCCTGAAACTGTACGCTCGACCTATGAGCGGAGGCATAAAATAGCAATCACCGGAAGGGTGACTGTGTCGTTAAAGGAGTCTTCGTGCAAGATGTAGCCATTGTCACTGATAGTATCGCCAATCTTACTCCTGAAATGATTGAGAGATACAAGATTACCATCGTGCCAATCAATATCTGTTTTCGGGGCGAGATATATCGTGATACGCTGGATGTAAGCACTTCTGAGGCGTATGAGATGGTCCTGCAGGACCCGGATAATTTCAGTACTTCGCCAGCATCACCTGGTCATTACCTTGAAGCCTTTCGTGATGCGAGCAAGTATTCGAAAAATGTTCTTTGTATCACTCTTTCATCAAAGCTGAGTACTGGCTATAACATAGCCTGTTTGGCGGCGCAACAAGCCAGGGGCGAGATTGATGATATCTCCGTAGAGGTGCTTGATTCACAGAATGTTACCGCTGCTCAGGGATTTATTGCCCTGGCAGCAGCGCGAGCCGCCGAAGAAGGCAAGACCTTTGAGGAAGTGTTGAAAATAGCTGATGACATGAGGAGCCGGGTTACCTTTTTCGCTGTGCTGGATACTATCCGTTACGTATACCGGACTGGCCGGATACCCAAGATAGCTGCCCAGGTGGCCTCTCGATTGAGTATCAGGCCAATACTTTCCAGTTCCAATGGCCTGGTGAAGTTTGTGGGAGCGGTAAGGAAAAAGGAAAACGGCATAAACCGTATTCTCCGGATGATGAGGGAGAAGGTGGGGCAGGGAGAGGTGCATGTTGCCGTAATGCATGCCTATGCGCCGGATGAAGCGGAAAAGCTCAAGGAAAGGGTAGCCTCTGAGTTCAATTGTGCTGAGCTGTGGGTTACCGAGTTTACACCGGTGATGGGCTATGCCTGTGGCACCGGAACGGTCGGTTTCGCCTTCTATCAATAGTCTAATCCGCATTGATATTTCCTAATAGTACTTGATATAATCTGCCCGTATTTGGGAAAGAGGAGTGATATTGGCTGAAGTCAAGGTAGTAACTGATAGCGCTATTTACCTTCCCAGCGAGCTGATAGACAAGTATGGTATCGAACTGGTGCCCGAGGTCATCATGTTTGGGGATAAGACCTATCGGGACGGCATTGATTTACATCGCCACGAGTTCTTTACTCTTCTTAAGCAAGCGAAAGACCTACCCACTACGTCAGCGCCGTCGCCCCAGGATTTCATTGATGCCTATCAGAAGGCAGCTCGAGAGGCGAACAGCATAGCCTGTATCCTGGTGACCGCCGGCTTTAGTGCCATGGGGTTAGAGTCGGCAATAACAGCCAGGGAGAGCTTTTCTCAGGTGCCGGTAGAGATCTTCGACTCCCGGACGGCTGTAGGGGCCTACGGACTCATTGTTCTGGCGGCGGCGAGAGCGGCGGCTTCGGGTAAGTCCCTGCCTGAGGTAATCAAGGCCGCCGAAGATGTGAGGGACCGCGTTACTGTGATTTTAACGCTCGAAACACTCGAATATGTGGCGAAAGGGGGGCGCATAGGCAAGGCAGCCTTCTGGGCAGGTACCCTGCTCGATATTAAGCCTATCTTAGAGATACCCCCCTCCAGTGGAGTCTTCGAGCCGCTGGAGCGTGTCCGAACCAGACCGAAGGCATTGAACAGGCTGCTGGGGCTTATGGAGGAGAGGGTAGGTACCAATAAGCCAGTGCATGTCAGTATTGACCATGGTGATGTGCTTGATGAGGCAGAGTGGCTCAAGAATCAGGTAATGTCTCGGTTTAACTGCGCTGAGGTCTACGTAAATGATTTTGCTCCGGTAGCCGGAGCGCATGCAGGTCCAGGTGTTATAGCGCTCTCCTTCTACGCTGATGATTAGCGGGTGCAGAGACCTACTTGCACGAATTGGTTGCAAGTTGTAAATTATACAGACACAGGGAGTTTGTCACAGATGGTAAATACAATAACAGCCGTTATTGTCGGCTATCTGCTTGGTTCCATCCCCTTTGCCTACATGGCCGCTCGTGCTAAGGGTAATGTGGACATTCGGGAGGTGGGTGGTGGTAACATGGGCTCCCTGAATGTCATGCGCGAGGTAGGATTGGGGATTGGCTATGCCGTCTGGATAGCTGATATAGCCAAAGGCATGCTGGCAGTGTTTATTGCCCGGTGGCTGGGACTTGAACAGATCTGGGTATTCGCGGCTGGGTTCGCTGCAGTATTGGGACACAACTGGCCCATTTTCTTGGGATTCAAGGGGGGCAAGGGTGCTGCCACCGTTACCGGTGTGCTGCTGTCCCTGGTACCTCGAGAGTTCGGCATTAGTTTTGGCATTACTTGCGTCATTGTTTTCATCACTCACAATCCGGTATTGGGACTTACCCTAGGACTAATCCCACTGCCCATATTTGTCTGGCAATTAAATGGTTCGGGCATGCTGGTCGCTTATACTGTCTTCCTTGCGGCTTTCTTAGCTGTCAGGTATGCTATAGCTGGACTATCAAAAGCTAAGAGTGGTACTGATATCAAGAAAGGGCTCATTTTTGACAGAGAGCACAGTATCTGGCAGACGAAGAAGAAGTAGGAAAAGATATCGCCGGATAATTGATTCCGTTATACAAACACTTTTTCTGACCCCACGTCAGGCTTCTGATTTATCGCGTGGACATGGCATTTTTCGTATTTTAAATCAAAGGGATTTTCTCTGGGGGTTACTGGCTGTTTGTGGTGTGGTAGCCCCGATTATTTTTATTGTTCTTGCATTCGTCGGGGCGGCCGTAACCAGTGGTTATAGCCACGTGTCAGACCCGATAAGCCAGCTGGCTGCCCTGGGCAGTCCTCACCCCGGGTGGATGACTACCGGTTTTATTACCTATGGTATCATGATTTTAGGCTTTGGTTTCGCGCTTTACCGGAGTGTAAGAGAGCACCGTTTTGCCTGGCTGGTACTTCTATTCTATTTTTTACATGGAATAGGTTTCCTGCTCGGCGGTGTTTTTTCTGATGACTCGAGAGCAGTCGAATCAATACGAACGACTTCAGGGAGTTTACATAATGTCGGGATAATTATTGGTTGCTCTTCCTTTGAGGGTGGGATGTTTGTCTTCGCCTGGCTCAAACGCAACGACCCGACATGGCGGATTATTGCCAGGATTTTCATGGTTTTATTGATAATCATCCTGCTTATATATATAGTGAATCAGATTCCGGCCGTTGCTGCTGCTGCTGAGGGATTGGTACAGCGCGTTTTTGGTTTCCTAGCAATAGTTCTGATAGAGATGGCTGCGATAAGACTCCTGGTTAGTCTCAAACGTTGGCGAGTTGAATCTAGCACCCAGCTGCATTAGTGACTTATTCCTCTGCCTGCTTGCCAGTGTACGTTTGCTTTTTCATAGAGAGTCGGGTTAAATATAACTGTGGTTAGCGCGCATATTTGCGGTGCGGCTGTAATTTCAAGCTGAGGAAGGAAGGACTTATGCAGTATCGGCAGTTTGGCAAGTTAGATTGGAAAGTATCGGCACTTGGTTTTGGGGCAATGCGGTTGCCTGTTATCAATAACGAACAGACAAATGTCGATGAGCCAGAGGCTATCCGGATGATTAGGTATGCCATCGACCACGGTGTTAACTATCTGGATACAGCTTATCCCTATCACGGTGGGAATAGCGAGCGTATTGTTGGCCGGGCACTGAAGGATGGCTACCGTGAGAAAATGAAGCTGGCAACGAAATTGCCCGTTCGCATGTGTGAGTCGGCTGACGACTTCGACCGCTTTTTTAACGAGCAGATGGAGCGCCTCGATACCGATAAAATCGATTTCTACCTGCTACACGGGCTAAACGGTCGGAGTTGGCCTAAGGTTCGCGACATAGGTATATTACGCTGGGCTGAGGAAAAAATGGCTGCCGGGCGGTTCGATTATCTGGGCTACTCTTTCCACGATGAATTTGATGTATTCAAGGAGATAGTGGATGCCTACGACTGGACCTTTTGCCAGGTTCAGTACAACTACATGGACATTGAAACCCAGGCAGGTCGCAAAGGTGTGGAGTATGCGGCCAACAAGGGACTGGCAGTCGTTGTTATGGAACCGTTGCGTGGAGGAAAACTTGGCAAACAGCCCGAGCCGGTGATGAAGGTATGGGAAAGTGTCCCACAAAAACGTACTCCAGCGGAGTGGGCATTGCTGTGGGTGCTTGACCAGCCGGAAACCTCAGTGGCTCTCAGCGGTATGAGTACGATGGAGCAGGTTGTGGAAAACGTTCAGATTGCCTCTCGCTCCGCACCGGGAATGCTGACAGACCAAGAGTTGGCACTATACGATCGGGTGAGGGAAGCCTATCAGGGTCTGAGTCCTATCCCGTGCACCAGTTGTGGGTACTGTCTGCCATGTCCTAACGGTGTGGAAATCCCGCGTATCTTCCAGATATATAACGATGCCATAATGTATGAGGATATGCGTATCGGACGGTTCTACTATCGCGGAGGGAGGCTTGAGGACGGGCAACGTGCCGACCAGTGTACCGAGTGTGGTGAGTGTATGGACGCCTGTCCACAGGAGATACCTATTCCTGACTGGCTCAAGAAAGTCCACGAGGAGCTTGGCCCGAGACCATCGTCGTAGCCGTCATTTCGTCTGATAGATTTTCGTCCAGACTGATAGTATCCTAGTGATATGCTTTGGTAAGGAGGAATCCGTATGTCTGAAAGATCACAGTGTGCCAGATGTCCAGGAATATTCTGTTATCCGAATATCCCCGCTGACCAGAATCCCAGCTTCGATGAGGCACCACCCTCCTGTCCGACCAGACTTAAGGGAGACATTATCGAAAAGTCTCTCAGCCGTTACAACGACGAGGACATACGGGAGTTTGCGCGTCTGGCATCCGTGCAAGAGTTTGAATGCTATGAACATACTCCGGATGGGATCAGGACTCGAATTCCTAGGATTGAAGAGACCATTCAGTTCGCTTGGAAAAATGGATTTAAGAGGCTGGGGATTGCCTTCTGCTCCGGCTTGGCCAACGAAGCGAGGTTGGTTGCTGATATCCTTGAAAGAAAAGGCTTTGAGGTCGTATCAGTATGCTGCAAGGTGGGTGCTGTTCCTAAAGAGAGGATAGGTATTAAGCCGGAGGAGAAAATCTCCGGCCCTGATCTCTATGAGTCCATGTGTAATCCCATTACCCAGGCCGAGATATTAAATGAGGAAGAGGTGGATTTTGCTATCCTCATTGGCTTGTGCGTGGGACACGATTCCCTGTTCATTAAATACTGCCAGGTACCAATGACAGTCCTGGCGGTCAAAGACAGGGTTACTGGCCACAATCCACTGGCAGCAGTATACCTTTCACGCAGTCCTTATTACCGGAGGCTGAGGAGAAGGGCACAGGCATGAAAGATGCATTAATAATGTGATGAAGTGGACATACCACCACCGTAAGACTTCTGATTATTTGGCTATGCCTTCTATTATATCTTGCTCAATCGTACTCAGTTTCATTGAATTGTTTGACAGTTTAACTTCGGCCTTTTAATATAATAGCCACATCAGAAAATATGTAGTAGCAGGAGTTATCCTGGGACATATGTCAGTTAAGATTGTCACTGACAGCGTGGCTGATGTGCCACCACAGACAGTACAGGAACTGGACATCACAGTTATCCCTTTGTATGTCCATTTTGGCAAAATGGCATATCGCGACGGCATTGACCTGACCACCGGGACCTTCTATGAATATCTGGTGAATGCGAAGACATTGCCGACTACTTCCGTGCCTTCTCTGGGGGAATTTGCTGAGAGCTACGATAAATTGGCTGAGGATACCGACGAGATATTGGTTGTTACTATTTCATCAAAGCTCAGCGCTACCTATGAAGCGGCTTCACAGGCTGTGACATTAATGAAAAAGAAGTGCCGTGTCAAGGTAGTTGATTCAACACTGGCCATTATGGCTCAGGGATTAGTAGTAATTAGGGCTGCCGGGGCGGCTCAGGCCGGGGCAAACCTTGAGGAGGTTGAAGAGGTAGTCCGCCAGAGCATCCCTCAAGTAGATATGCGGGCTGCGTTTGATACACTCAAGTATCTTGCCAGAGGGGGGCGCATCGGTAAGGCACAGGCATTACTGGGTTCGATGTTAAATGTCAATCCTATTATCGGGTTGAAGGACGGGGAGGTCTTTCCTTTCGGCCGGGAGCGCTCCCGGGCCAAAGCGATACAACATCTTTGTGATTTTGCCCGGAGTTATGCCAGTATTGAAAAGATAGCGGTAGAGCATGCCGGTTCTCCTGATGACGCTGAGATACTTATTGAGCATTTGAGTCCTTTCTTTCCTAGGGAACAAATATATATCTCGAGGTCAAGCCCAGTAATCGGCACCCACACAGGCCCCAGCCTCCTGGTTGTAGCAGTACTAGGTGACAGGGGTTGACGCGGATACTGGTAATCTCGGACACCCACGTCAGGGAGTTTCGGGAATTGCCCGAAGGTATTCAGCAGGCAGCGAGAGAGGCGGAGTGGGTGGTCCACTGTGGTGACTTTATCAGTTTGGGTGTGCTTGATGAACTGCGGCGCCTGACACCTCACTTCGTGGGAGTCTTCGGGAACGCTGACCCCAGTACTGTCAGACAACAGCTTTCTCACCAGGTCACTTTCGAACTCGAAGGGCGAAAAATAGCAGTCATTCATCCCCACTGGGGCGGGCATCCTGATGGTCTGGAAAAAGAACTGGCCCTTCGATTCCCTGACGCCGATGTCATTCTGTTTGGCCATACCCACGAGCCCTGTAACCTGAAGCTGAAAGGTACTCTGCTTTTGAACCCCGGTCAGGGCTATGCATCCTTTATGGTCCCTGCCTCCATGGCAATCCTGACGGTCGGCCGGAGTGAGGTGAGTGGGGAGCTCTTGACTTTAACCGCTTAGGTATAATAATTCGTTTTATTTACATTCGATTGTTCCATCATTGTGAGCGACCCGTATGCCATGGTTCCGACGGACAGTGTTTAGGAGCGAAACAATCCTATCAGGTGTAGGAATGGGATTACCACGGGGCTCAAGCCCCCTCGTAATGGCACATTATTACTGTTCTGTGCTGGCGTTGACCAAACAGAGCTAGGTAATTTGACTTATTGACAATATCCTTTATGGGCTGATAGGATAATGCGTGTTCAAGCATGTGCATCGAGTTTCATGGCCATTTAGTTCAAACAAAGGGGTGTGGTGCAGATTTGCCATACCCTGTTTTTTGTCATCCTGCCAGTTGAATAGGTTAAGCTTGACAGGTATTACCCACGTGACTTCTATTTTATAATACCTGAGTTTGAGGAGGGGACTATGACGTACTGGTTTACCGATGCTGTCGTGAAAGACCGTTTACCTTTATCCGGTGCCAGCGCCATCCGGGGGATGTCATTGTCGTTCAGTATGCCCAGACTGTTTATGGGACCCAATGCCCTCTCTGAAGTCAGGGGTGGGGGAGCCAATGTTTTTGAGGCGGTGGGGTTGAAGTGCCCTCAGAGACGTGCCTTTGTTGTTACTGACGGGCATGCCGGGAGATATGCCAACAGGGTTTGCGCGGCTATGCAGAGGAGGCGGTTCACTACGGAGGTCTGGGACAGGGCTGAACCGGAGGCGCCACTGGAGAATGTCAGAGAGTGTGCCGAGGCGATGAGCAAGTTTGAACCGGATGCGATAGTGGCCCTGGGTGGGGGGTCGGTGATAGATGGTGCCAAAGCGGCCTGGATACTCTACGAGCGCCCCGATATTACTGACCTGGCCACCGTTCCTCCGCTGAGACCTTTTGGCCTGAGAGAGAAAGCAATCTTTGTGGCGATACCGACCACCAGCGGGACAGGCTCGGACTGCACGGCTGTGGCGGTTGTGTCCGATACCAAAGCGAAGAGGAAGATACCTATTGTGAATGGTGACCTGTTACCGGATTTTGCGATACTCGTGCCCGACCTTGTCAGCGGTATGCCACCCCACCTCACTGCGGGTACCGGTCTGGATGCACTGGCACATTCTATGGACTGCGTCATGTCTCCCATGACCAATGATTTTACCGATGCGATGGCACTGAGGGCTATCCAGCTGATTTTTAAATACCTGCCCCGGGCCTACCACCATGGTGCCGACCGTGAAGCCAGGCTGAGAATGCACATAGCCGCCAGCATGGCGGGAGTTGCCTTCGGCAACGGCGGGGTCGCTCTGACCCACAGCATGGGACACTCCCTGGGTAAGCTCTTTGCGATACATCACGGTATTGCCGTGGGCATCCTGATTCCCTACGCGTTTCAATATTACTCTGCGGTAACAGACAAGTATCTGGATATATGTGACGCCCTGAATATCAGTGGTAACACTAATGAAGAAAGGTTTGCTGGTCTGATTGAGAAGGTCAGGGCGCTATTCACGGAGCTGGGTGTCCCCCTGAGCCTGAAAGGTCTCGGGATTTCCGAGAAGGACTTTGAGGACAACATCGATAAACTGAGCCTTTACAGCGTTGAGGACCCCTCCGCATTCCAGAGTCCGAGGTCGGCCACGGAGGAACAGTGCGAGAAGCTGTTCCGTTATGCCTATGAAGGCAGGGACGTAGACTTTTAGCGAGGTAAGGCATGTTTGGATATAACGGCAAATTCCTTGGCGTAGACCTGAATACCGGTGAGACCAAGTCCCTGGAGATGGAAGAGGGTCACCTTAAAGACTTTATCGGTGGGTCCAGTCTGGCCGCCAGGTTGATTTATGACCATGTTAAGCCCGGCATGGACCCCCTCTCCCCCGAAAACCCCCTGGTCTTTGCCGTCGGGCCTTTTACGGGGACAACGATACCGATGGTTAGTCGCTCGGCGGTGTGTGGCATATCTCCCCTGACGGGTATCTGGGGTGAAGCCACCACGGGAGGGGTCTTTCCTTTCCGGCTGAAGGCGGCCGGATACGATGGTATCTTCATTACCGGCAGGGCAGAGAAGCCGGTATATCTTTACATAAATAACGGTAAGGCGGAAATCAGGGATGCTTCCCACCTGTGGGGCAAGGATACTTACCAAACGCATCAGGTCCTGAAAGACGAGTTGAAGGACAGGGGCCTGAGTGTTTCCTGCATCGGGCAGGGTGGTGAGAACCTGGTGAAGTATGCCTGTGTGGTCAACGACCGCGGCCGGGTGGCCGGGCGCTGTGGTCTGGGCGCGCTCATGGGTTCCAAGAACCTCAAGGCAGTCGCCGTCACCGGAGATGTTAAGTCGGACGTGGCTAACAAAGATAAAATAGACGAGTTGACGAAACAGGTCCGGGAAGCTATTTCGTCCGGCCTGATGTCCCTTGTCTATCGCGAATACGGCACCCTGCTCTATATGGACATGGGTATGCTCCTGGGGGACGTTCCTGCCAGGTACTTCAGCCGTAACGTGTTCGCTGCGAAGCACGTTACCGGACAGGCACTCAGGCAGGCCTATACGGTGACCAGCCACGCCTGCTATGGTTGTCCCGTTGCCTGTGGCCGGGTGGTGAAGAAGGTTGGCAAGGACGCTGGCGAGGTTGATGGGCCGGAGTTCGAGACAGCCGTTGCCTTCGGGCCGCTCTGTGTGAACTATGACCTCGATTCTATCGTGGAGGCGAACCACCTGTGCAATGCCCACGGAATAGACACCATATCGGCCGGGGTATCCATCGCCTATGCCATGCAGCTCTACGAGCAGGGCATCCTGGACGAGAAGAAGGCCGGGATGAAGCTCGAATGGGGGGACGGCGGAGCTATTGTGAAGCTGGTAGAGAAGATAATCGGGCGCGAGGGTATCGGAGAGCTGCTGGGTGAGGGGACGCGGAGGATGGCGGAAGAGCTGGGTGCCGACCCCACCACCGCCGCCCACGTCAAGGGGCTGGAGATGCCGATGCACGACGCCCGGGCCTATACGGGCATGGCTATCTCCTATGCCACCGGACCGCGGGGGGCCTGCCACCTCAAGGGCGATTACTATAATATTGATATGACCGGCTCGGTGCCCGAGCTTGATATCGTGTCCGGCGACAGGTTCAAGTCCGAGGGCAAGGCGGCGCTGGCTGCCAAATATCAGAACTACCGGGACATGTATGACTCCCTGCTCCTCTGCAAGTTCTCCTCCATCTCCCTGACCCAGATTGCCGAGATACTGAGCGGCATAACCGGCTGGGACTACACGCCGCTCGACATCAATACCGTTGGGGAGAGGTCGATTAACCTGAAAAGGGCCATCAGCAACCGGCTGGGTATAACCAGGGAGGACGATAAGCTGCCCGACGTCTGCACCGCCGCGCTAAAAGAGGGCGGCACCGCCGACAGGTCCCCCGATATGGACGTACTGCTCCGGGAATACTACGACTACAGGAAATGGGACTGGGCTACGGGCAAACCGACTAAAGAAAAGCTGCTGGAGCTGGGCCTGGAGGACGCCGCCAGAGATTTGTGGAGCGATTAGGATGGCGGAGACCGCTTGGTTTCTTTGAGATCATTTAAGATAAGATTTCTTCAAACCTTTAAAGATCATTTATTCCATAATCATAAGCCTTGTAGATATAGTCATTGACTGCTCTCAATTATTAAGCTATTATTCACATAATATATTACTCGCGCGTTCAATGTTCATAGCAAAGGAGAGCAAAATCATGGCCAAACCATCATGCTTCATTATCCTACCACTAACTGTCCCTGATAGCCTTCTTACTTCATATCGCGATGGCGCTGAGCACTTTATTCATGTTCTTGATTGTCTTTTTCTTCCCGCTGTAGACAAAGCGGGTTATGAACCAATAAAACCTATTGCGAAAGGAGCTGACCTCATTCATGCCGAGATAATTAGACATCTGGAATGCTCAGACATTGTCCTCTGCGACATGTCAACTCTACATCCTAACGTTTTCTTTGAGTTTGGTATACGTACTTCTCTCAACAAGCCCGTGTGTATAGTCAAAGACGAATTGACAACTCATGTACCATTTGATACCGGAATCCTAAACTACTATCAATATTCGTCAGCTATCGAACCATGGACTCTAGATACTGAAATTGACCATGTTGCTGCTCACATATCTACCTCGGCCGAACGCAGCAATAACGAGAATCCCCTCTGGAAGTACTTTGGTTTTAGAGCAGAGGCTGCTCCTTACGAAACTAAGACCGATACCGACTCCAAGCTTGATTATCTCATATTCAGAATGAATTCACTTGGGGAGCAGATAGATAATGTATCTAAACAGACAATGCTAACCGGAGAATCACTTCGTTCCGAACAAGACTTTGACATTATTATGCGAAACCTCATCGGTCGTCTCGGTAGTGATGCCGGCTTTCGCTATGCTCACGAATTGAAAGACGGGTCAATTGAAATAACCTATTCAGGTTACATCAGTCCACGACATCAAGTCACCCTCATCAATTTGGCCAAACGCCGATACGGAATTGACCTGTCTTTCTCGTACCTTGAACCACGTCCCAAGAAACCTACTAACCTCGAAGATGTAAATCAAGATAGCTAAATATAGCACGACTCTTGCTGGCATACTTCTATTTTCCCAGTTTTCAATAATGAAGTCTCTGTCTGCCTTGTATGCATCTCTCTAGTAAGTGGGTATTCACTTCACTCGCACCACAACTTCAATCGTATCTCCTCCTCATCGCTTGTCAAAATGAAATAGAGAAGCCAAACATGGCTTCCCTCAGTCACTGTGCTACTCGGGGTGGGGGCTCTTACTTCTTGGGGGGGAGGTATGGTTGGGTGGGGGGTTGGGGGAACCACTGGCAGTTTTATTTTGTTCCTTTATTTCGTATAAAATACAGTAGAAGTAATCCGGTGTGGATGAGGCTATAGGTGTGACTACTCAGTCAGATTCCGAAAATACCTGCCCGAACGCGTTTATAGAGGTTGCCAACGTGGCTAAAACGTTTGGCAAAGTGCGCGCGCTGGCAGGCGTAAACCTGGAGGTCGAGCCGGGTATTGTTTTTGCCCTCCTAGGGCCTAATGGTTCGGGGAAGACAACCCTGGTAAAGGTACTCACGACCCTGCTGCGACCGGATACCGGCACGGCTAAGGTCGGCGGTTTTGACGTCATCGGGCAGGCTCGCGAGGTGCGTAACGTTATCGGGCTGGCCGGTCAGTACCCGGCGGTCGATGAAAACCTTACCGGCAGGGAAAACCTGGAGATGATAGGGCGCCTGTATCATCTGGGGAGGGGGCGAGCCAGGGACAGGGCAGCGGAGCTTCTCGATAGTTTTGACCTTTCGGACGCGGCCAACCGCCGGGCCAGGACATATTCTGGTGGTATGCGACGGCGCCTTGACCTGGCGGCGGCGCTGGTGGCCAGTCCCCCGATTCTTTTCCTTGATGAACCAACGACCGGCCTTGACCCGAGAAGCCGTCTCAACCTCTGGGAGATAATCAAAGACCAGGCGAAGCAATGTAACTCGGTCTTCCTGACCACCCAGTACCTGGAGGAAGCCGACCGCCTCGCCGACTATATTGCTATTATCGATAACGGGGCCATTATCCAGAAGGGTACTTCTCAGGAGCTTAAAGACTGTTGCGGAGGCGAAACACATGTAAAAATGCGCCTGGCCGACCGTACCCAGATGCAAAAGGCCTTCGAAGCCCTCGGCGCAATTGCTCCGGAGAATATGTATCAGAACCCGGAAATGGGGGAGATAAGCTTTCCGGCCCCCGACGGTACGGCAGTCCTGTCGGCCGTGGTACGCAGTCTCGATGCGGTCGGGGTCGAGCTCGCCGAGCTCAGCCTGAAGGAACCGACTCTGGATGATGTGTTTCTGGCTATTACCGGGCATGTTGCCGAAGAAGGGCCGGATACAAAAACAGATATGAAATCCGGCAGTGGGTAGAGTCGATTTATGTTGAAAAGTCTTTTAGAAACCATCTCAGATATCGGTGTTATGAGTCAGCGCGATATCCGAAGATATTTCCGCTTGCCGCAGTTGTTAATCACGAATGTCATTCTGAATGTCGTCTTATTGCTGCTTTTCAATTACGTCTTCGGCGGGGCGATACAGACGGGTGGGGTCGACTATATCCAGTATTTTCTGCCTGGCTTCCTGGTGCAGTCGGTGGTGTTCGGTTCTACCCAGACAAGCGTCGGTATCTCCGAAGATTTATCCAAGGGACTCATTGACCGGTTCCGCTCGCTGCCGATGGCCCGTGCGGCGTTCCTGAGCGGGCGTGTTGTCGCGGACACGTTACGCTACCTTATCCTTGTCATCTTGATGATAGCGGTCGGCTACGCGGCCGGGTTCCGGTTCCAGGGAGGTTTTTTCCCAGCGTTCGCCGGGGTCTGGCTAATCATTCTATTCGGTATCGCCCTTACGTGGGTGGGGGTATTTATCGGAATCTCCGTAAAAGATGTGGAAACTGCCCAGGTAGCCGGTTTTGTCTGGGTCTTCCCCCTCGTCTTTGCCAGCTCGCTATACGTGCCGATAGAAACTATGCCCTCGTGGCTTCAGGCCTTTGCTAATATCAATCCGGTGACACCGATGGTCGATACCATCCGCGCACTATCATGGGGGACTTCCATTTCATCGTCTTTGTGGAAAATACTGGTCTGGGACCTCGGTATTATCCTCGTATGTCTTCCGCTGGCACTACGCAGGTACCGTCTACTGGCGCAGTGAGAGCATTGAGCTAAAAGCGGTATTTTGATTCCTTCACTTTTTAGGGGGGATATGGTTGGGGAGGGGGGCAGTATCTAGGCGGATTTCTCCACGAGTATAAGCTGTCTTCCTTCCTCGATATCCTCAACATCGATGTCTACATGGCTCAGCCTCTCGGCCAGCTCCTGTTCTACTACCAGGAGTGTTGAGCCTTCGTATTCAACCGTCTGGTCGCCGGGCATTTCAATATCAATCGTCACTCCCAGCTGCCCCGCGTCATCGGCCTGTATTCGTAAACAGGCCCGGGGGTCATCAACATTACTGACCAGTAGCTCCTTCAGTTCCTCTTTGGCCTGCTCTGTCACTCCGATCATCATTTCCTCCTTACTCCCCTTCCAGTTCTTCCAGAGAAATGTTCAGCTTTACTTTTTCCTCTGTTGTCTCGGCGATATGTTCCGGCGTGAAAAATATGTCGGTCTGCGGCGCATCTCTGCGCACCATAAACTTGCGCTGTTCACCTGACCATGTGTCCCTGACAATATAGTCGACCTTGCCCAATACCTTATTGTCTTTGTCTTCTACCAATGCTCCGTATTCTATCTGCATTTTGTCCCCGCCTTAAAAAGTTCACCGCATTCCGATGGTGTAACAATGGGATTATTCTTATGGTAAAAATGGAAAGGGTAGATTTTGTTTGTATGAAGTAGAAAAGTAATAAGAGGATTGAATGTATTTTGGAGAGTAATACGCTTGTGTAGTATCTAGCCTGTCTAACTAGTAGGCTAACATACAGAAAATACCCTGTCAATTAATGGGTTGATATTAGCTCTGGCGTCTTTTGCTTTTGGGGGGTGGGGGGTTTCAGATTGACTCCCGGTGCCGTAGCGGTTACAATCGGTTATTAAAGACCTGCCAGTATATCAGAGCATGTCTGCTCGTGCAATACGTGGTTAATAAAACACCACATTCAGGAGGTAACGCAAGATAATGAGTGGCGAGCTAACGAAGGCGATTGCTGATTTGGAGGAAAACGAGGCCCTAAGGCTGATCAGAGAAAAGCTGGACGGCGGCGAGAACCCTCAATCGCTCCTTGAAGAGAGCCGGAAGGGGATGGAGATAGTCGGTCAGCGCTTCAGCGAGGGCACATATTTTCTCCCCGAGCTTATTTTTTCAGCCGAAATCCTCAAAGAAATAACCGAAATTGTGAAACCCAGGCTGACTCAAGAGGTACAGGCTGAGCGCCTGGGCAAGTGCGTCATCGGTACGGTAGCCGGTGACATACACGATATCGGCAAAGACATCGTGGTATTTATGCTAGATGTCAACGGTTTTGAAGTGCATGACCTCGGGGTGGATGTACCACCGCAGAAATTCGTTGAGAAGATAACAGAGACCAGTGCCCCTATCGTTGGGCTGAGCGGGTTCTTGACCCTCGCTTTCGACTCGATGAAGGAAACGGTAGATGCGATAAAGGCCGCCGGCCTGCGAGATAAGGTCAAGATAATGATTGGTGGCGGCCAGATTGACGAGGACATCCGTAAGTATGCCGGTGCCGATGCCTTCGGGCAGGACGCCATGGCGGCGGTATCACTGGCCAAAGGGTGGCTGTAAAATACCACAAATTGGGAAGAATGCCCGGCGGCTGTATCGGGGAAGAGAAAGACGTGACCGTAGTCCGTGATATCCACCTGAACCTCGACAAAAGGCAGATATTGCGCAGAGAGGGAATCAGGCAGCAATCTTCAGTCAGGCCTGAGATAATGGCCCTGATAGATGAGCTATTGGTCAATATCGACGATGAGCATCTCCTTGAACCGGCTTGGGCTTACGAAATCTCGCCAATATCCAGATTAGACCAGGACCAGTTGTCGTTGGCGGAGGATGTAGTGCTGCACGGCCCAGTGCTTACTTCGGCCTTGTCAGATGCTGAGGAACTTGCCGTAGTTGTCGGCACTATCGGTCCCCGGCTGGAGAAACAGGTAACAGACTATCTTGGCGGGAGAGAGCCTTTACGGGGTCTGCTTCTTGATGGTATCGGCAGTGCTGCCGTAGACTCGCTGGCCCAGGAGGCCTGCAAGCTCATTCAGGACGAGGCGTCGCTCCGTGGCTATCAGGCCAGCAGCCCTTTTGGCCCAGGTACGACTGGCTTCCCCATCACAGAACAGTGGCAGCTATTCAAACTGGTACCGGCAGCGGAAATCGGGGTGAGACTGGCCGCTTCGGGCCTGATGGTCCCCCGCAAGTCGGTTTCTATGGTTATTGGCCTGGGTGAGCAGGTGACGGCCCGGGAGCGGGGCGAGGCTTGCGCCCGCTGCAACCTGAGCAAGACCTGCCTGTACAGGTGGGAGGCTAACAATCAGCATATCCAGGCTTAATTTTAGAAGACAATGAAATCACGCACGATTGAATTTCAGCCGGTAGGGCAAAAGGGACAGTGCCGGGAGGACGAGTCTCTCTTGGATTGTGCCCGCCGGCTCGGCATTGGTATCAGCAGTGTATGTGGGGGGTGGGGTGCTTGCTATACATGCCGGGTAAAGGTCATAACCGGGGCTTTATCAGAGCCCACTCCTGGCGAATTAGAAGCCCTTTCGGCTCAAGAGCTTGGAGAGGGCTGGCGTCTCGCCTGCCAGGCCAAGCCTGCCGGCGATTGCCAGATAATAATTCCAGCGGAATCAATGAGCACCTCACAGCGTATCTATGTGGAGGGGTTGGAGGTATCTGTTCCTCCAGAACCTGCTATTAAAGCCTATCATCTACAACTTACCGCGCCGTCTTTGTCCGACCAGCAGGCCGATGCCGACCGCCTGCTAAAAACACTGAACGAGCAATACCAGCTACATTGTCGCAAGATTGATATTAGTGTACTGCGTTCGCTTTCTCCACAGATTCGTGACTGGAACTGGGAATGTCAGACCTCGGTCCGTGACGGTGAAGTGATAGCTTTGAGTCCATGGCCTAGTCGACAGCTGGGGTTAGCCGTAGACTTGGGCACTACCACAATGGCGGGCTATTTAGTTGATTTGAGCAGTGGGCAGACCCTAGCCACCGAGGGGGTTATGAATCCCCAGATTAGCTACGGCGAAGATATCATTAGCCGCATCAACCGTGTCACGAAATCGCCACGCGAAGGTATTCGACTGCAAAAATGTGTTGTCGACAAGCTGAACGAACTGACTGCCAGCCTCTGTTCCAAGGCTGATGTTAGTGTTGACTCAATCGTTGAAGCGGTGGTTGTCGGCAATACTGCCATGCACCACCTCTTGCTTGGTCTGCCTGTAAAACAACTGGCACTTACTCCTTTTACCGCCGCAACTGGTCTGGCCCTTGATGTTAAGGCCTGTGAATTAGGCATAAACATGACCCCGGGAGCATACGTACACTTCCCTCCTATCATGACAGGCTTCGTTGGTTCCGACCATGCAGCCATGCTACTGGCCACTAACATGCATCAGGCTGAGGGTCTGACAGTATTTCTCGATATCGGGACGAACACCGAAATCTCCCTGGTGAATGGTGATGAGATAACCACGACCTCCTGTGCCTCCGGCCCTGCTTTTGAAGGCGGCCACATAAAGCATGGTATGCGCGCTGCTATAGGAGCCATCGAGCGGCTCAGGATGACCAGAGACGACATTAACTATCAGACCATTGATGAATCACCACCGGTCGGTATCTGTGGTTCGGGAGCACTTGATGCTATGGCCCAGCTTCATCTGGCTGGAATCATTGACAATAGTGGGCGATTTTTATCTGACCACCCCCGCATTCGGACAACGAATAACCAGGTTGAGTTCTTGCTGGTCAACCGAGAAGAAAGAGAGGGGCAATCTGATATCGTCGTTACTCAAAAGGATGTCAGAGAGCTACAATTGGCTAAGGCTGCTATTCGTACCGGTATCAATCTTCTCCTTGAAGCGAATGGCTTTACTGAAGAACAGCTTGGGCAGATTGTGATTGCCGGTTCCTTTGGCTCGTATATTGATGTCTCCAGTGCCGTAGGTGTTGGGCTGTTGCCGCCGCTACCCTTGAATTGCTTCCGTCAAGTAGGAAATGCCGCTGGCACGGGAGCAAAACTGGCCCTTGTCTCTCTTAGTAAACGCAAAGAGGCCCGTGACATCGTAGCCCGGACGCACTATGTGGAGCTGGCCAGTAATCCAGATTTCAAAAAGATGTTCCTCGTAACAGGTCATGTAGGTAAGTATTGGCTCAGGCACAACGAGAGGAAGATGATAGAAAATGGATAAGAAATGGGAAGAACTAACCCCTGAAGAAAAAAGGGAAGAGAGGTTCAAAAAATGGCTGGCAGCACCCGGAGTAAAATTTACCAGCCCGGAAGCCGAGAAAGCCTACAAGGAAAGGGTGACCAGGCTAGGCAAGGCGATACGGGGAGAAGAGCCAGACCGTGTACCGGTACAGCTACCTTCGGGGAATTTCCCGGCTTACTACATCGGGTCAACACTCCAGAAGGTCATGTACGACTATGACGAGCTACGCCGGGCCTGGATTAAATTCATTCATGATTTCGATATGGACACCTATCGTGGCCCTGGCCTTGTTCATGCCGCCAGGGTGCTGGAAATCCTCGACTACAGGCTCTATAAGTGGCCGGGGCATGGGCTGGCCCCGGATGTCAAGGGATACCAGTTTGTCGAGGGCGAGTACATGATGGCTGATGAGTACGATGCCCTGATGAAAGACCCGTCTGATTTCTCTTTCAGGGTACTCATGCCCCGCCTGGCGGGAGCACTGGAGCCTTTGAAGAGGTTTGCTCCCTTTTCGTCCATGCTGGGAAGGCCGATGAATATGGTGCCGACCTTTATGAGGCCGGAAGTCCAGGCTGCATTTCAGGCCTTGATTGATGCTGGTAAAGAGATGTCAAAATGGCGGGAGGCTGTCAGTGCCTGCGACCGGGAGGCACTGGCGGTGGGGCTCCCATCCATAATGGGTGGTGCTGCGGCAGCGCCCTTCGATACAATCGGGGACGCCTTGCGGGGGACTCAGGGTATTATGATGGACATGTATCGCCAGCCGGAAAAGCTGCTGGAGGCGATGGACTTCATCGCCGATATTAATATTGAGCGTGCCATAGCGGGGACCAATGCCTCCGGAGGGGTTACTGCCTGGTTTGCCCTGCACAAAGGTGACGATACCTTCATGTCGCTCAAACAGTTCGAGACCTTCTACTGGCCAACACTCAGAAAGGTAATCATGGCTCTGATTAATGAAGGAATCATGGTGTCATTATTTGCCGAGGGCAAGTACCTCAAACGTCTTGAGGTTATTAAGGAACTGCCCAGTGGCTGGGCAATATGGCATTTCGACCAGACAGATATGGCTACGGCCAAGAGGGTGCTCGGTGACAGCGCCTGTATTATGGGGAATGTGCCCACATCACTGATGTGTTACGGCACTGCCCAGGAGGTCAAGGATTACTGTCGCAAATTGATCGAAATCTGTGCCCTGGGAGGGGGTTATATACTGACCGGTGGGGCCAGTGCTACTGAGACAAATGCAGAGAACCTGCATGCCATGATGGACGCTGCCAAGGAATACGGTGTTTATAAATAATGACGACCACCTGATTTCGGCCAAGTCAAAAAGGATAGACAGAGGTAATTGAGCATGGAAAAAGGGAAAGAATGGGTTGAGATGACCCCGGAGGAAAAGAGGGCGGAGAGATTTAAACAGTGGCAGGAGTGTTCCAGCATCGACTTCTCCAGTCCGGAAGCTGAGAGAGCTTACGGTGCTAGGTCGAAGAGGCTAGCTGATGTCTATCTGATGAAAGAGCCTGACCGGGTGCCAGTACAAATGCCTTTCGGCGTTTTGCCAGCATACTGGGCTGGCACCGACCTTAAGACAGTCATGTATGAATATGACGAGCTCCATCGGGCTTGGAAAAAGTTTCTTAGCGAATTCGAGATGGATACCTACACCGGCCCTGGTGCAGTCATGCCGGGAAGAATATACGACCTCATTGACTACAAGCTCTACATCTGGCCGGGCCATGGCCTGGCTGACGATGCTACGGGACACCAATTTGTCGAGGGCGAGTATATGAGGGCTGATGAGTACGATGCCCTCATCAGGAACCCGTCTGACTTCTGGATGAGGACCTACATGCCCCGTATATTTGGCATATTTGAGCCGCTCAGAAAATTCCAGTCTTTCACCGATATAATCGAATTACCGAGTGCGTACTTCACACCATTCGCCAGGCCGGATGTCCAGGCAACACTTCAGGCACTGCTTGAAGTTGGTAAGGAATTCCCGAAATGGATGGCCGTCGTCGAGGAGTGCACCCGCGAGGCACAGGAGGCAGGAATGCCCTCTCCCCGAGGGGCTGGTCTGGCCAAAGCACCCTTCGACATCATAGGAGACACGCTCAGGGGCACGCGGGGTATCATCACGGATATGTATCGGCAACCGGAGAAGCTCCTTGAAGCCATTGATGTGATAACTGAGATCACGATTGATTCGTTACTATCAAGGGCCAGCGACCTCAGAAGAACTACCGTTGGTTTCCCACTGCATAAGGGCGCTGACGGTTTCATGTCAGATAAGCAGTTTGAGACCTTCTACTGGCCTTCTCTGAGGAAGATATGTCTCGCCCTGATTGAAGAAGGCATCATACCGTCGCTCTTTGCCGAGGGGAGCTACATGACTCGCCTGGAGACTGTTAACGAGTTCCCCAAGGGAGCGGTTGCCTGGCGGTTTGACCAGACAGATATGGCTACCGCCAAGAAGGTCCTGGGGGACAAGTGCTGCATTGCAGGAAACGTACCCGCCTCATTGATATCCACCGGCACTGCCCAGGAGGTCAAGGAATGCTGCCGTAATCTGATTGAAGTCTGTGCCCCCGGTGGCGGCTACATACTGTCTGCAGGTTCATCAGTCACTAATGCACCTCCGGATAACCTGCGGGCTATGATGGAAGCCGCTAAAGAATATGGTGTATACAAGTAAAAGAAGACCACTTGCCCCTTTTTAATTGATTTTACCACGTATTCCAGTACTTCGTTTCATCGGTCTTTACTTCTCCCTACAAGAACCTGTTGATACTGCTAGATTTGGTCTACATAACTTGACAATAATATGCCGCGTGTTTATCATTAGCGGAGTTACGCGTGGTTAAGGGATAATATTTTGAGGAAGGGGACTAAGCAAGATGTTATGTGCGAACTGTGGCGCCGAATTAGCTGAAGACGCGAAATTTTGCGCGTCGTGTGGCCAACCCGTCGGTAGTGCCGAACCTGTCCCCTCGGGACCTGCTTGCCCCCAGTGCGGCAGCACTCTTAGTCCGGGACAAGAGTTCTGCAGTAATTGCGGCTACCGTCTTACTCCCGCTCCTGCTCGGGTGATATCTGAGCCAGACACTTCACTCAATCGCAGGTTAACGTCAACAATCATGGTAACGGTAGCATCGGTCATGATACTGATATCAATTGCCCTGCCCTGGTATGCTCTCAGATATTGGGGGTGGACAGTAGATATCTCGTTCAGCAACCTGATGGAGAGTGAGTTTCCTGAATGGTTTGGTGTAACGTTACCTCCGATTTTGTTGGTCGTTATTGCCGGCGTTGTCCTCATCACGGCAGTCATTTCGTTCGTTACTCAGAGAGATATGAACAGGTTGTGGTCAACCTTGGGGTCCCTGGCGCTGGTGGCCATACTGGCAAATGTCGGCTATCTTCTCTGGGATGCTTACAATTACTACGGGGAATGGATAAACATCGTGCATGTCGGTTCAGTCCTCGTTTTTGTTGCAAGCCTGGTTCTTGTGGTAGGTAGTTCTATCCGGCCTAAATAGTCTTCAAGCCAGGTGATTCTGCATCATGTCTCAGGCCTGCGAAGAATCACTCGAGAGTATATATTTACCGCCTTATTCTATTTATATCTATATACTATATATAGAGAAAAGGGCAGCATCTAAACACTGCCCTCTGCAATAACACCTTTTATGACCAATTCTATTGAAACCTAATTGCTCTGGTCATGCCCATTGCCGTTACCGTTGTCTCCTGTACCATTGCCATTACTGTTGCCCTGGGCTTCCCGCCACTCTTGAAACCGGTTCTGCCACGCTTCAATCCGTCCCTGCAGTTCTCCCTGCTGGACTTGACGCCATTCTTGTAACCGAGCCTGCCAGGCTTCTATCCGTCCCTGCAGTTCTGCTGGTAGAGATTCAAACCACTCCTGCAATTCGGCTCTTCGAGCTTCGAGCCGCTGTCTCAGCTGTTCTCTTCGAGCTTCAAGCCATTCCTGTTGCTCTGAGCTGTGTGCTTCAAGCCGCTGTCTCAGTTGTTCTCTTCGTGCTTCAAACTGCTCCTGCAGCTCAGCCCTTCTGGTCTGTAACCGTTCCTGTATCTGGGCTTTGTGGGCTTCAAGCTGCTCGTGCATGGCTTCCTTAGCCTGCGTAATAGCGTCCTCCAAAGCCTCATAACTTGTACCATATAATTCGTTAAGGATTTCGGCTAGGATAGTCTTGAATTGCTCAGCGTTACGGTCCTCGGGTTCCAGTTCCTGCATTTGCTCCCGGGCGTCACAAAAGGCACTCTGCAATTCTTCAGGGGTGATTCCAAGAAGGCCAGCAACTGTTTCCACAAAAGTTGTTCTGGGTGTTTCCTCAGCTTCTTCATCGGCCAGTGCTATACACGCAGTGCTTCCAAAGAGCAGTACAGCGGCAATCAGGGTAATAACGATAAACCTTTTCTTGCTCCGCATTACAGTTAGTTCCTTTCCAGTTTTTTAGTTGACTATTAGTTATAACGCATGAAAGTCGAAAAAGTTAGTATTGCTAGATTCCGTATTGTCCAGACGTACTTTCTCTCCGTGCTGTACTGCACTTTTCACTCCGATACGTCTATGACCTCAGCCAGGATTTCGGCGGCAATCCACATTTCCGTGGCTGCCTGACTTACCAGATCAATATCCTGCTCGTCTATACCTTCATACAGCATATCCATTGCATCATTAAGACCATTTATGGCCTCCAGGTTTACTATGTGAATGTCCTCCATCGATTCGGGTGGTACTATTTGACAGGTTTCATCACACAGGGTAGTAATGTCTTCCATCGCCAGGTTTATTGTGGTAAGCCAATCAGAGTCGTCTATTTCAGGGTTAGCCAACATCTGGTCCAGTCCATTGACTATGGCGACGAGCTCAACTGCAATAGCTGCAATCTCAATCCTGTATTCATCCTCGGTGAGAGGTTGCGTGACGTCGTCTGCCCCATTCTGTTCTTCGGTTGAGTCTTGATGACAGGAGAGAGTTCCTAAACACAGGAGGGATGATATCAGGAATACTGCTACTGCCATTAACACTTTAGATTTCATATCGCTCCTTCTGATTATTTACAGGGTCGTATTTCATACCACGATGCACATATTTCCTGAAATGAAATCAATTTAAAGATGACTGTCTGCCGAATGATTGCTGGATACACTATATATACTATAACGTTTGGAGCACGAATTGGATACGTTCTGCGGCGAGAATTTTTTGTCAGCCGGTTACAGTATCTGGTATGAGTGTATCAGGTTGAAACGGGGGTCATTAATCCCCTTTTTGTCAGGTTATGTGTAGTACTTACGTCACAGGATAGTGACTGTGGGTTTTATTTATTCTACCGTTGATGTCACTCGGGGTGAGCGGATTTGAACCGCCGACCCCCTTAACCCAGGTAGCTTGTAGAAAAGGCAGAGGCCGCTTGCCTCCTTTCTGATTATATTTCTATTACTCAATTCTTGTGAATGTGACGTCGGCGGTGCCATCATCGCAGGTTGTCCCGCCATCGGTCCAGGTCCACTCTTCTCTGCCTTCCATATGTGTATCGGATATAATCGTCAGGATATAGGTGGCCGTCGTGGTGCCAGGGCTTTCCGGAAAGGCACCGGGGCCAATGGTCACCGTATCACCAACTACGGTGCCGGTGACGATAAACGTTGTGCCTTTAATACCGGTCGTTTCCAGCGTATTACCATCGTGAACCACTGTAACATCAGAGCTCCAACCCGGCTCCGGCCCGCACGAACTATCGATATTGAAGACCTCGAGTCTCCACACTCCGCTTAAATCGAGGGGGGCCTCGGAGAAGTTGGCGGTGACTGTCTTATCAGCATCCATGGTGACGGTGGTGTTGGCAGAGTCGGAATCAGCCACAGCACCGGTCCAGCCATCGAACTGCCAGCCGTCGTCCGCGGTAGCGGTAATGTTGACCGCGTCACCCTCGGTGTATTCATGGGTACCCGCTGCTGGAGTAGTTGAACCACTACCATTAACAGCCATGGTCAGTGTTACTGTTACCACCGGCTCCTCAGCCTCGGAGAAGTTAGCGGTGGCTGTCTTGTCAGCGTCCATGGTGACGGTAGTGCTGGCAGAGTTGGAGTTAGGCACATCGCCGGTCCAGCCATCGAACTGCCAGCCACTGGCTGCGGTAGCGGTAATATTGATGACCTCGCCTTCGGAATACTGATGTGTACCCACTGCTGGAGTAGTTGAACCACTGCCATTAACGGCCATGGTCAGTGTTAGCGTTTCTGTTCCCGGTGGGATCTCAGAGAAGTTGGCGGTGACTGTCTTACTGGCATCCATGGTAACGGTGGTGCTGGCAGAGTTGGAGTTAGCCACATCGCCAGTCCAGCTATCGAACTGCCAGCCACTGGCCGCGGTGGCGGTGATGTTGACCACCTCGTCCTCAGAATACTCATGTGGACCACCCGTCGCCGTAACTGAGCCACTGCCATTAACTACCATGGTCAGGGTGAATGTCGGTGTAACTGTGCTGTCTCCTCCCCCAGTTACTGCAATCACAATAGCGATAATAGCTGCCATGGCAACTCCTCCACCCACCAGTGCCCACATTGGTAACAGGGGCGGACGCTCAAGTTGACCTTGTGCCGTCTCAACTTCCCCCGTAGCTTTTGTAGCGCTAACAGTGAAATTGCATATTTTCGGAGTAAGGGCGGGGAGATTATTCTTGAAACTGACCGTTAGGGTAACGGTTACGGTGGCTCCAGCCTCTACGGTCATTGTATCCGTGTCGAAACTGTAGGTGCACATGTTATCCGGGTCTTCGGCACTTAACTGGTATTCATTCGCCTGTTCTTCCTTGTTACTGACAGTAACCTGAAAAGAACCTGTTTTGCCTCTAATCTTTTTCGGCGAAACATCGAGTCCCTGTGTCATTTGCAGATTTTCAGACATCTGGGTCTCCTTTTTCAGCAGTTCGTGTTATTTCTACCACGGTCGTTGATAACTTATGAATTATAAACTGATGGCTCTCCGGCACCGTGAAATTGAATTCCTAACTTTAATCGACCACAATGGTGTTGTCAATTAATATAACAATGGGGAGTGAATTAGCTCCCCAATAGAAACCCCGTATAGCACGGAGAAAAGGCGGAGGCCGCTCGCCTCCTTTCTGCCACGAATCATATCACCTGTCTGACTTCGCAGGCAAGCAGTATAAGCTAATCTTCAGAAGGTCTTAACGGATGACACAGGCTTACGTTGACTCTCTCTGCGCCTGGCTGAACTCGAACATGACCCCACCCGGATTTACGGTGTCCATATAGGCAAACCTTCCTCGTCTGCCAAAAAGGAGTTTCACGCCCTTTTTGCCTAGATTCTCCGTTGTGGCATCCAGGTCATCCACACGAACGCAGACGTGGTGCATGCCCTCACCGTGTTTTTCCAGAAAGTCGGCATAGAATGTCTTTCCTTCGACCGATTGGATTAGTTCAATTTGAACCGAACCTATATTCGTAAAGCCGAGCTTCGTTTTGGCTTTATTACCTGCCTTATCGGTAGTCTCCATCTCCCTAATTTCCCAGGGGCCGATTCCCAGTAGCTTTGTCCAGGATTCGATGACGCTATCAACGTCACGGACAACAATGCCAATCTGGTCAATAGACTGGACCTTTACCCCGTTTGTTTCCTGCTTTTCCATAGCCGCCTCCAATATCAATATAGTGTAACCCTATATTACGATTCTGTATGAAAGCTGTAAAGCGCCGGAATACTCAGGCATTTATCTCAATTTTCCGCAGGACGAAAATAAAAAGGGAAGCCAGGCATGGCTTCTCTCTATTGTCTTGTATGGTCGGGGTGGGCGGATTTGAACCGCCGACCACCTGAATCCTGTGTAGCCTGAAGAAAAGGCGGAGACCGCTTGCCTCCTTTCTGCTGTAGAGCATACCATTTCATTTTATCCTAATCAACCGACGCCAATCTATATTTTCAGCTCTAACTGAACGGCTTTTTACATGAGGTAACAAATTACTATCTTGCGACCCGATTACCAGTGGGGTGATATGGAGGCTTTTCGTTTATAATAGTTCGTTTGCTATATAATTTATTGGCTATACTATATAGTGGCTAAACATATTGCGAGTTGGTGATGAAAGGGCTCCCCGTAGTGATACCAATAGAAACCAAGATCTGTTAAAAGAAGAAACAAGGAATTTAAGTAATATCACAGAGTATTACCAAACGAAAGAGTTATGCAATAGCAAAGGATGGTGAAGAGTGATGGAGAAGAATAATGAAGAATCAGAACGTATAAGAGAAATAGATTGGGATCGTGTATATTCTGAGAAAAATCTGCCCTACATTCCATGGATTTCTGATAAACCTGACCAGGAATTTACAGAACTAATAGAAAGCGGAAAAATAGATCCGCACAGTGCACTTGATGTCGGCTGTGGAATGGGGACAGATGCCATATATCTTGCTTAGAAGGGGATTAATGTAACTGCGATTGATATATCACAAAAGGTGATAAGAATGGCAGTAGAAAAATCTGAGAAAGCAGGTGTAAAGGTTAATTTTATTACCGGTGATTTCTGGAAAATTAAATTCGATGATGGGGTGTTTGACCTTGTTAGCGATAGGGGATTCTTTCATATTTTGAATCCTTCACGTAGAGAGGAATTTGCAGTCAAGGTTAATAAACTACTTGAGAACCGGGGTTTCTATTATCTCAGGTGTATGAGTGATAAATCAGAAGGTGAATCGGGTCCTTACAGAATATCCAAGGACATCATTGAGCGTACATTTTCTAAATACTTTGATACGTTGGAGATAACAGATGTCCCATGGGGTGGCAGAGGTATGTGGAGTTATGTGTGCTTGTTGAGAAAAAGAGGGAGAGAGTCTTGAATTTCAAACGCCTTTTTTCGTTGGACTCTGGTGGTCTGACCATCAAACCTTGAACCTGTGGTCGGGGTAGGCGGATTTGAACCGCCGACCACCTGAACCCCATGCAGCCCATAGAAAAGGCGGAGACCGCTTGCCTCCTTTCTGTGCCACATATTAATGTCTATAGAATATCCTGTAAACACTGCAATATATAAGGATATAAGGGGAGTTCATTTCAACTCCCCTATTTCCTACTACCTTACAACTTTTCCAGCTGCTAAGAATGAAGACTCTAGCCAACTTTATTCTTTCTTTTATGCTAATAATCTGTAAGCTGCAATTACTCTTTCCGCTTTCTGCTACGGATTTGTAACCAATAAATCTTCAATTCTCTGAAATTATCACACTAAAAGCAGTCTCTGTTCTTGAAAGCCTGCCATATCATGATATTTCTTTTTTGGCTATTAATGTAACCAGAATGTCATTACCTTTTTTCACTACCTGTTTTACAGGTGACATCTCGCTCAAGACTTTGATTAAAGGAATAGGCTCCGTCGCAGATACAACGATCTTAGTACCTTCCTCAGCGGAGCCACCAAGCGATACAACTATAATATTTTTAACCTGGTTCAAAGATTTTCCAAATTCATTCACTTGCTCGTAGTCTACCGGCGAGGCTATCGCAAGTTCAATCATACCTTCATAGGGCTTAGCAGTCATTGCCTGCTCTTTGGTTGCCCTTTCGGCGTCCCTTCTTGTCTTGGCTTCAGTTCCCTTGGCTCTCTTGGCCTTTTCGGCTTCTCGTTTTGCTCTTGTCCTGGCTTCTTCGGCGTCTCTTTTTTTCTGCTCTTTGGCTGCCCTTTCGGCATCCCTTTTTGCCTTGGCTTTAGTTTCCTTGGCTCTCTTGGCCTCTTCGGCTTCTCGTTTTGCTCTTGTCCTGGCTTCTTCAGCGTCTCGTTTTTTCTGCTCTTTGGCTGCCTTTTCGGCATCCCTTCTTGCCTTGGCTTCAGTTTCCTTGGCTCTCTTGGCCTCTTCGGCTTCTCGTTTTGCTCTTGTCCTGGCTTCTTCGGCTTCTCGTTTTGCTCTTGTCCTGGCTTCTTCAGCGTCTCTTTTTTTCTGCTCTTTGGCTGCCCTTTCGGCATCCCTTTTTGCCTTGGCTTTAGTTTCCTTGG
>DUEV01000011.1 GCA_011170375.1 Dehalococcoidia bacterium | reverse complement strand
GTAACATTGTCTCTATATCAGTCTTCCCATTTATTTAGAAAATACAACTTATTGGCTCAGAGTAGCAGATACTACGCCATTTTACAGTATGGCCAAGCCTGCCTGCCATAATTATGGCACCTGATTCTCTGAAATGTTCAAATGTTGAACATTGAATTCGGAACTGTGTGTAAAATGTACGCTGAAACGCAGCAGAATCAAGATTTAGGGTGGTTTTGGTGGGGAAATGACATCATATATAGTAACTACGTTCCCTTGACAAGCGGTGTGGCTAAAGAACAATTGAAGCTGTGGGGTGAATGAAATGAATCCCCGCTTATAAGGAAAATGGAAACTTCGAGGTTATAGAAATCAAGGTAGTGGAAGTTTTCCCTGTGTAGAAGCTCTTGTATATGCGTCACCATAGATAGCGTTAATGTGACGAAGTAATCGCCTAAAAGAAAGAATGCAGTATTGGAGTGCGTCAGGATTTTTGTTATACGTCCTAGTTGAAAGGGCTGCTCTTGGGTTGTCTGGCAACGGCAATCTTATAGATTGTCTGAGGCCCTCAGACGATAATTGGAAATTAAGATTTCCTTCGGTACTAAGAAGGACTTCATGGGTAGAAGCATTTCTATAGTCAGAAAATTCTTGTTTCCAAAATGGGTCGTTGAGACGAGTTAAAATAGGGTCGGAAGGATATTTGGAAGATATTTCAGAATAGGCGCTGTCATAATATACGTGTCCGCTAGGATATATATCAAAAATAGTGAGTACCTCACGCGCTAATATATCAAGGGCGCTGCCGCCATTATAGAAAAAACCGTCAATATATAGGTTGGCGTGAAACATGAAATCTTGAATATTTCTCGTGACGGTAGTCATATTAGTGCTTGAAGCGATGGTAGTAATATCAGTGCTTGAAATGAGTACTCGCAGTGCATCGAGATTATGTTTGGCGCCTCGAAGTTTCTGTTCTAGGGCTTCGTGATAGTTGTGATGCCAATCATGTATATGGGGAGGTACGCACGATGCATCATATAGACGTTGAACACAGAGGACTAGCTTGGTGCAATTCTTAAACTGATGATATGGGCTAAACATGTCATTTGACCTTCATAGCACTAGTGATTATTTCCTTTAATGAGAATCGCATTTGGCCCTGAATATCCTTTAAGTGTATTGTCTCTTGACACTGAGTACATCGAAATTCGCCAGATTCAGGAAATCTCATGACACCGCCTGGGGGTGGTAATACATCAAGAATATTCTCCTCAAAAATATAGGCGTGTGAACATTTGTCGCAGTGTATATTAGCTCGGATAGAATTGTAGGTTGTAGGAGATTCTCGTACAAATGTAAGCTCTTCTTCAGAAAAAACAGGCCATTTTTGTAGGTGAACAACAAAATGAATCTTTAGGACTGACCTATAATCATGGAAAACTGATTTGAAATAATAGCGTCCCTGTTGTTTGAAAGATAATTGTAAAGGTATTGCCGCAGACATGTGGGCGTTGTTAATATTGCTCGTAACAGTAAACGAGGTTAATTTTGTTTCTTCAGTGCCACGTAATTTGCCTAAAAGTATATCTCCACTATTAGCGCCCTTTTTTAAATATAGTAATGAAAGAAGTAAAGTCGCATTACGGCGGCATGGAAATCCCCAAGCTCTAAAAATATTGATAGCACCTAGGCCATTTATTTTTCTATTGGAAGTCTCTTGAACAATATCAAACAGCAATCCAGAATTAAATTTAGGCTGCATAATTAATCTCCATATGAATACAAGCTATAATCCAACGTAAGGTATTATACAACTTATTTCTGTGGAAACAATACATATGTGATAAAAAAAGAAAATGAGCATAAACAAGACCAGAGAGCGAAGTTAGACTGCCATATCACTTTTCAGTTTAATGACGCGAACTGGGAACGCCCGTAAGGGCGCAAAAGCGGTTGGATGAAGAACACAGTTGTCACATATAGAATGCGGTCTAATAATGACCAAGAAAGGAGGCAAGCGGCCTTCGACTTTTATCAAGAGTGTTTTACACAACGAGTCTGACCTACCCCCCAACTAACTCAGTAATAATGATATGTAACAGGTTGTCAACGTCGCGAGTAATCAAGTCCAAACCTCATAGTGCGAATTAATATATATAATGTAGTATTTTGGCGTTTTTGGGAGTATTTGTTACAAAACATTAAAAATATCAAGTAGAATGACTGAAAATGTTCATAAACTTGAATAGTTGCCTAATGTATGATATACTATATGTAGCACTTTAATAATGGTAAGACCCCTCGAGCCTTAAATAACTTGCCCTAAGGGCGCTAAAGGGCACCGTTGTTCTCACCGTAGCCAACGTTAAAAAACCGGTGGGAAGAGCGGTGTCCTTTATTCTTTTTAGGAGGTATCAGTATATGGACACCAAGGTAACAACCAGGAAAATCATCAACGTTGGAGGTAGTCGTGCGATAACACTACCGAAGCAATTCGCTGACCGAAATATGGTTCAGTTTGGCGATAGAGTTGCCATCACCTACTTTGATGGTGTGGTAATGGTATGTATTCCACGGCTACCGAAGGAGAAAGACGATGAGGAACGGTAAATTTTTTCACCGTAATGTAAACACAATTAACTACGTTGTTGACGGCTTAGTGGGAGGATTTACACTGGTGGGCGGTATCCCTGGTGATGGTAAGAGTTTGTTGGTTGATACAATCGCATACCACGTCGCTGCTGGTGTACCAATATTCGGTCAGCAGGTTCAATCCGGTAACGTTATGATTATCGATTCTGATACTGACTATCCCGTTCTCCGTGACCGTGGTGTCCGTATCCGTGCTGGTCTTACCGGTCAAGGATATAGAATCCCTTACGAGGTAGATTTTCAATATCGCTCTGGCCTACTTCTCGAAAATCAAGCAACATGGTCAGGAATAAAAGCAGAGATACTATCTCTAAAGCCAATCCTCCTTGTGTTTGACCACTTGGCTTGTTTCCATCACTTTAACGAAAATGACGCTGGTCAGATGACTAGGGTAGCTGATGGTATTGAAGAGTTGATGGCGTTGGAGAATTCATGTGCTTTAGTTACCCACCATCTGAACAAAATGGAGAAGGGTACTTTCTACCAGAGGTTAAGGGGGAGTGGAGCCATACTGGCGAAAACACAAGCGGCATACGAAGTCAGAACAGTTCAAAAAACCAGTGGCAAGTTAGAGAAGATTGGTGTCATCCCACAGTCTCGTAAGGACATTACCCCAACACCATTCCGTGTCAGGATTGATGAAAGTGATACGTGGCTTCGAATGGAATATGACGGGCGGTACAGACCGGTGGACGACCCTATCACCGACAAGATATGCCATGACCTCCTCCACCAGTTTCTTGATTTTCAACCGGCACCGAGATTAACGGTAAAGGACATTGTAGATGATGCCGAGAAAGGGGTATCTGAAGTTGAAGTGAGGGCTGGATTCCGGATGCTTGAAGATATGGGTTGTCTGGGGCATGATGCCGGACCACACAATCAATACATTTATAAGTCGAGAGTAACAAGGTGCCCATGGTGTCAGCCATAAAAAACTAAAAACTATTATATCTAAAAAACTAAACAAACTGCCGCTGTAGTTTATTCAGTCTGTACAGTTTTCAGTTTGTGAGTGACACGAGAGAGGAGGATAAGTTGAGAAGAAAGAAGAAAAATACTCCACCACTACCAGGACAGCCATCATTACCACTGGATTTTACACCCAGAGAACAACCGGAGCCAGAGAAACCATATTATCGGTGGGATGCGTACAAAGTATGGCATTATCGACCTGAGCCGGAATATCATCAAAAGTGGGATGACGAGGACGAGGAAGAATATGATGACAATGATGAATTTGGGGATGAGGATAGCAATGAATGAAGCGGGCAGTAGAGGTGTAGTTTGAGAAAAACAATGTTGTATTAGTAATGCGGAGCGAAGGTGCGAAGCACCGAGCGGAGCATTACGCTCCACTAGCAACAATATATACTATTCTAGATTTGAGATACTAGAACAAATGTGTTATTATTGATTATGATTAATAACAATAGTCAATGGCTAACAACAAGTGCTGTGGCTAATTTGTTAGGCATCAGTTCGCAGACGGTTAGAACTTGGATTGGCAATGGCACACTGCCCGCCTATCAGATTAGTCAACGGGGCCGGATAATGGTCAAAGCCAGAGATGTTGCTGACATGATAAACAGCAGAAGGATTACTACGGAGCCCATACCCACACACCAGTCAAGACAAAGCAGAAAGGAGAATTTCGTCATGAAAAGATTGAAAAGGCTAAGCCGCATCATCGATGACGTGGAAGACATGGGTCTAAATCCCAATGATATTGCCATTGACCCGAACTCAGTCCACATTGTCGACGATGATACGGATGAAGAAGACGAAGAGGATTAAGACCTGAAAAGCAAGGACTGGATTCGTACGAATGTGAAATGGTGTCAAGAGCTTGTCACTCTTGAATGTAGCCGTTGTCCGTTCTACGAGTCCTGTCCTTTCGTTAATGAGTTAAGATGGTTTTGGCAAAGGAGGAGACATGACAGAGCCGACCAAAGCAGCGTTATATGCGAGGGTGAGCACGGCAGCACAGGGTGAGGAGGACAAAGCCTCTATCCCAACACAGGTAGCCAAGATTGAGGAGTACTGCCAGCACAAAGGATACGTTATCGTTGATCGATACATAGACGTTGGGTATTCCGGAGCCAAAAAGAAACGGCCAGCGTTCCATCGGATGCTAACCGATACGAGAGAAGGCAAGTTTGACGTGATAGTATGCTGGAAGGCTGACAGATTAAGCCGTGGTATGTATCCGGCTGCTGCCTTGATGGAGGTCGTGGAACCACTCGACATTAAGCTAGAGGCAGTTGAGGAGATGTTGGACATGAACTACTTCTCCCTACTGGCTGTAGTCGGCAAAATCGAGCTAGACGGTATCAGGGAAAGGACTCAGTTTGGCCGAGAATACCGGGCAAAGATTAAGCAATTGCATCCGGGTGGTAACAGAATTGACTATGGTTACACTATCCGTGATGGTCAGATAGTAGTCGTTGAGGAAGAAGCCAGATGGATACGAGACCTATTCAGTTGGGTCGGCAGTGGTAAGAGTGCTCGTTCTTGGTGGAAATATGCTAATGAACACGGTTTTACCTGCCGGAATGGTGGACAAGGTCTAACCACTCAGCAAATCTCAACATGGCTTCGTAACCCAATCTACAAGGGTCAATACCGCTGGAACAAGACAACCAAGCGTTCGGGTAGCCGTAAAAAGAAAACGCAAGACAAACATATCTATATCCCATGCGAACCAATCGTATCAGAGGAATTATGGGATAGAGTACAGAAGAGATTAAAGCTTAACCACAAATACAGTACAGGCAACAGCAAGCAGTTTTACCTGCTACGTGGCCTGTTAAAGTGCGGTAACTGTGGCAAGAGTTTTGTTGGTCATAGCTCAGACAACCGCCGGTACTACCAGTGCTACGGGACAAGGAACTATCCATATCGTTACCAGTGCCGGAGACCCCATCCCATTAAGGCTAACATATTGGAGCAATATGTCTGGTCTGAAGTGGTAGACGAGATAGGCACACTGGTATCTGAAGATGATGCTATCAAACACCTGTTGGTTGAGTTTGAGAATCAGAAAGGCTCTCTCAATGAAGCCTTGCACAGAGAGCAAGAAGCACTCGATGACTGCAGCCGTCAACGTCAACTGATTGCCACTCGTGAGAGGAAAGGCTATCTGAGTCCAAAGGAAGCAGAGTTGCAGTATCGCGCTATCATCGCTGAGGAAGAACAACACCAAGAGGAGATACAGAAGCTAGAGCAGATGATAACAGACGGCGGTCAAATGGAGCGAGTTGAGGAACTTCTCACACGTGCTGACTGGCTACACAAAGAATACAACTGGGGCTGGTTTGAATCCGCCACAAACGAAGCCAAACGACAGTTACTGGAAGAGATAGTAGACAGAGTGGTAATCACTGGTAGTAATCACGTCGAAGTCAGGCTGAAATTACCTAGCCCCAAGCTCGTAGAGTCGGTTGCATCCCTGTCAATGCATCACACCACATGCAGGACTACCCGGTTGTATGAAGGGTCAAGGTGATGTCGATGCAACCTCCAGTCACTCGATTTTACGTGGACCTCGATGTCTCCCTTCCTCAGCTGACCGCCGGTAGCAATAACCGCATCCTGAAAGTCCGCCCCCCACCCATCACTACGCCTCCCCGGATAGACAATCTCTACCAGTTCACCCTGCTCGGTGGTAAATACCGTACCGTTCCGTACCCGACTTTTCCAGGCAGCGACGACGTCCTTCTCCGAAGGCTTGACCGTCATCATCTCTCCAGCCAATCTCTCACCAGTAACCACCCATATTCAGTACTACGTAACTATTTTCCCTTCCAGTTAGGCTTCCTCTTCTCGACAAAAGCCCGGGCTCCCTCTTTAGCATCCTCGGTACCCCTGAGAGAAGCTGCCAGGTCTCTCACCAGTTGATCGGACTCTGCCAGTGTCAAGTTATAACCCCTGATAAGACCCTCTTTGGCCGCCCTGACCTGCAAAGGCCCCGCTTCACAGATAGTCTCAGCCCATTTTTTCGCGGTTGGCATTAGCTGGTCGCGCGGCACGACTTCATTGACCAGACCAATGCGGTATGCCTCTTGGGCATCTATATGTTTACCCGTCAGTATCATCTCGGACGCTATCGCCCTGGGAATAAATCTGGGCAGTCTACTAACACCTCCGCCACCGGCTATCACACCCACCTTTATCTCCGGTAGACCCAGCCGGGAGTTATCGGCAGCTATTCTGATATCACAGGTCAGGGCAAGCTCCAGCCCTCCACCCAGACAGTAGCCATGTATGGCCGCAATCAGTGGTTTCCATATATTGTCACCACGCACCCGCTCCGCCCTGTCATCTCTCTCTCCAGGTCGCCTGTCAAGAAAACCTGTAATATTAGCCCCCGCGGAAAACGCCCTGTCGCCAGCACCGGTAATGATGGCTACCCAGAGCTCAGGGTCATCACGGAACCTCACCAGTGCCTCACTCATCGCCCGACTTTGCTCCGCGTTGATGGCATTCAGTTTTTCAGGACGGTTCATCGTTATAGTGGCAAGCCTTCCTTCTTTCTCAAAATCAACCGACATGTTTAACCTCCTTTTTGCCCACTGTATACCCATCAAAGAATATAACTCGATTGACCCGACCTCTGCAGCTATGACCAGAATGCTGAAAACCCTTCAATATCGAATCGAGATGGCCAAGCCTGACGACATTGTGTCTACTTCTGACCTGTCTGCCGATCCATCTCCTGCTGGAACACCGCGAAGGCAGCCTCGTCAAAGAGGACAAAGACCACCTTCTCCAGAGTGCTTCCCTCAGCTGGATACTGCATCACCTCGTGAATCATTATGCGGGCGCACTCACCAAGAGGGAAGCCACCCACCCCGGTGCCCAGGGCAGGAAAGGCGATAGTCCTGACACCAATCTCACCGGCCCGAAGAAGGCTGTTCCTCGTTGCCTGCCGGATCTTCTCAGCATCAGTCCGCAGGTCCTGTCCCATCACAGCCGCATGAATGACATACCTGGCCGGCAGCTTGCCGGCGGTGGTAACGGCTGCTTCTCCGACCGGTATGGGACCCTTTGACAGCGCCTCTGCCTCTATCTCCGGGCCCCCGGCCCGCTTCAGGGCACCGGCAACACCACCACCCATCCACAGATGGTTATTAGCCGCGTTCACCACAGCATCAAACGCAAGCCGGGTGATATCTCCCTGACGAACGTCAATTTCAACCATTATCCACTCTCCGCAAAGACCGTCACAGGGTTCTCTCTAAAATTTATCGAAATAATACACGGAATCGTGTAAACTGTCAAGGCCGGAACTCCGTTTACAGTTATGTCGACACTGTGTTATAATCAATTGACCTCAGACAGGACATAATCGTGCAGGAGTACAGTTTGGAAAAAACTAAGAAACAAGAAATTATTAAGAATTATGAGCGACACGAAGGCGATACCGGGTCAGCCGAGGTCCAGGTAGCCCTGCTCACCGAAAGAATAAACCAACTGACGGGGCATATGGTGGCCAATCGGCACGACTACAGTACGCAGCGTGGTCTGCTTAAACTGGTAATACAAAGGAGAAGACTTCTCTCCTATCTCAGTAAGGAAGATGTTGGCCGGTACCACAAGCTGATCACGAGTCTTGGTCTACGCAAGTAGTGCCGGCATGCGGAGGAATGAACTTTTGTTAGCACCCCAGATATTTGAGTGTGAGATTGGTGGCAGAAACCTGATTATCGAGACAGGGAAGCTGGCTACGCAAGCCGGTGCAGCCATCACCGTCACCTACGGCGAGACCGTCGTTCTGGTGACCGGCTGCATCGCCGACCAGCCCCGGGAAGGTGTCGACTTCCTGCCACTGACCGTTGATTATGAGGAGAGACTCTATGCCGCCGGCAAGATTCCTGGCGGCTGGATCCGGCGAGAGGGCCGTCCCAGCCAGGAGGCAACCCTGACCAGTCGACTTACCGACCGGCCGTTACGTCCTCTTCTGCCCAAAGAGTGGCGACGGGATATTCAGCTTGTCATCACGGTCCTTTCGGCTGACCAGGAAAACGACCCCGATATACTGGCCCTTATCGGCAGCTCTGCGGCACTATCAATGTCCGAGGTTCCATTCGCCGGTCCGGTTGGTGCCGTTCACGTCGGCTATATCAACGACGAACTGGTACTGAATCCGACCTTCATCGAACTGGAAGACTCCAAGCTAGACCTCGTCGTCGCCAGCACCAAAGATGCCATCGTCATGGTAGAAGCCGATGCCAGCGAGATTTCCGAGGAAATTGTACTCCGGGCGGTAGAATTCGGGCACGAAGCAAACCAGGCTATCATCCGAATTCAGGAAGAACTTCAGCAGGCCTGTGGCAAGCCCAAGGAGGAGGTCTCGGCTGGCACTAAAGTCAGCCCCGAGGCTGCCGCTGCTATTTCGCCAGTCCTGGATGCCCGGCTTGACCAAGCCCTGTACCAGACAGAGAAACCGCATCGGGAGCAGGCGCTCTCTGAGCTCAAGGCAGAGATTGTTGACCAGTTCGAGGAACGGTTCCCTAGGGAGGAGCTGCTGGCCGCCTTCGACGAGGCAGTGAGGACTGCTATCAGGAGTAACATCCTGGACCGGGGACAGCGTCCTGACGGACGAGGTGTCGATGAGGTGCGCCCTCTGCACTGCGAGGCCGGACTCCTGCCTCGTACCCACGGTTCCGCCCTGTTCAGTCGCGGCCTCACTCAGGTACTGACGATTGCTACACTGGGTTCCGTCAAGAAAGAACAGATGCTCGATGGCTTAGGGATTGAAGAGTCAAAGCGCTTCATCCACCACTACAATTTCCCGCCGTTTTCTACGGGCGAAGTAAGACGGATCGGTGGTCCCGGCCGCCGTGAAATCGGTCACGGTGCCCTGGCCGAGCGGGCATTGCTGCCAGTCCTGCCCAGGGACGAAGACTTCCCCTACACAATCCGCCTAGTCTCGGAGGTACTCAGTTCTAATGGTAGTACCTCTATGGCCAGCGTATGCGCCAGCAGCATGTCCCTCATGGATGCCGGGATACCGGTCACCAGAGCAGTTACCGGAATAGCCATGGGGCTTGTCACCAGCAAGGACGGCCGTTACGTTGTCCTCACCGACCTGGAGGGAATAGAGGATGCCTACGGCGACATGGACTTCAAGGTAGCCGGTACAACCGAGGGTATCACCGCGATGCAGATGGATACCAAGCTGCACGGCCTCAGCCTGGATATAATACGGACAACGCTGGACCAGGCTCGACCTGCCCGCTTCTTCATCCTCGATACGATGCAGCAGACAATAAGTGCCAGCCGGGCCGAGGTCAGCCGCTACGCACCACACATGTACAAGATGCAGGTCAGCACTGATAAAATAGGTACTGTAATCGGTCCGGGTGGCAAGACAATCCGGTCGATCATTGACGAGACCAAAACGACCGTCGATATCGACGATAGCGGGCTCGTCATCATCGGTGCCACCGATGAAGCGGCTGCCCGCCGTGCCATGGAGATAATCGAAAACCTGACCAGAGAGGTGGAGGTTGGCGGTATCTACACTGGAAAAGTGACCCGCCTGCTCAGCTTTGGCGCCTTCGTCGAGATTCTGCCCGGCAAAGAGGGCATGGTCCACATCAGTGAACTGGCCAACTACCGGGTACCCTCCATCGAAGATGAGGTGAAGGTCGGTGACGAAATCACGGTAAAGGTCATCAAGAACGAAGACGGCAAAATTGGACTGTCCCGAAAGGCTGTCTTTGAGAAAACTCCGCAGGCGACCGAAGGTGGCCACAGATCATCACCTCCGCGAAATTTCACACCACGCAATCGAGACAACCGCTCCCCTAAGCGCCACCACGTGGCCAAGGACCGCTGGCAGCGTTAGACACAGGAGTCAGCCCATGAAGATACGAGTAGTTGTCCAGGGAGCACTGGGCAGGATGGGGAAAGAGATAGTCAGTGCCCTCTGCCAGGAACCAGAAACAGAGATTGTCGGGGCTACGGAACTGTCCGTAACCACGGACTCGCTGGTGCTGCCCGATGGCTCGGGTAGCGTGCCCTTCTCCACTGACCTGACCCCGATTCTGACCGACACGCAACCCGATGTCCTGGTAGATTTCAGTACTGCCGTAGCAGCGATGTCAGCAGCACGCATCGCCACCGATAAGGGTATTAATCTGGTAATCGGGGCCACCGGATTCAGCCCCGATGACATTGATGAGATTGAGCGGCTGGCGCAGTCTGGCGGGGTTGGTGCCGTGGTGGCACCCAACTTTGCCCTGGGGGCAGTGCTGATGATGCACTTGGCCAAGATGGCTGCCCCGTATCTCGACTACGCTGAGATTATCGAACTCCACCACGATAAGAAAGCAGACGCCCCGTCGGGAACCTCCCTGTTAACCGCCAGAGAGATGGCTGAAGCGCGAGGAAAACCGTTCTCACAGCCACCGGCACCAGATGAGGCCGAAAGCCGGGGAAAGACCGTTGACGGCGTCGCCATCCACAGTGTACGATTACCCGGTCTGATGGCACACCAGGAGGTAATCTTCGGAGCAGCCGGCCAGACGTTAAGGATAAGGCATGACCAGATCAGCCGCGAGGCTTTCATGCCGGGTATTATCCTGGCAGTTAAAGAAGTAATGAAACGAAAGGGACTAACGCGCGGTTTACCTGCTCTACTAGACCTGGAGGAGACATCATGAGGGAATACCGGGTGGCCATTGTTGGCGCCACTGGACTCGTTGGACAGGAATTTATCAAGGTACTGGAACAGCGTGACTTCCCGATGTCATCGGTAAAGCTGCTGGCATCGGACCGTTCCGCTGGCAGGAAGCTTTTTGTCCGACACGAGGAAATAGAAGTCGAAGAGACCGTCCCCGAGTCCTTCGAGGGTATCGAAATCGCCCTCTTTTCGGCAGGAGGCGATACCAGCCGCCACTTCGCTCCGATGGCGGCGAAGGCAGGGGCTGTGGTCGTCGATAACAGTTCCGCCTGGCGGATGGAGAAGGATGTGCCACTGGTGGTGCCCGAGGTCAATCCGCAAGACTGCAAATGGCACAAGGGTATCATCGCCAACCCCAACTGCTCAACGATTCAGATGGTGGTCGCCCTGTACCCGCTGCATAAAGTCAACCCCATCAAGCGTATTATCGTCGATACTTACCAGTCGGTATCAGGTACCGGCTCAGCCGCCGTGGAGGAGTTGACAACGCAAGCCAGACAGGTGCTGGAAGGCGAGGAAACCACTCCCCATGTCTATCCCCACCAGATAGCCTTCAACGTGCTGCCGGAGATAGATGTCTTCCTGGACAATGGCTACACCAAGGAAGAATGGAAGATGGTGGAGGAGACCAGAAAGATAATGCACGCCGAAAACATTGCTATCTCGGCCACCTGCGCACGGGTGCCGGTATTCATCGGCCATAGTGAAGCGGTAAATGTGGAGTTCTCCCATCCGATGACGCCTGATGAAGCCAGGGAAATTCTCACCCGGGCACCCGGGGTAAAAGTGCTGGACGATAATTCGGTCAGCCTCTACCCGACAGCTTGGCAGGCGGCGGAAACAGACGAGGTCTACGTCGGCCGTATCCGACAGGACGCGTCCAACCGTAATGGTCTGGCGATGTGGGTGGTATCCGATAACTTACGCAAGGGCGCTGCCCTCAATACGGTGCAGATTGCCGAAGAGCTCATAAGGCAAGATTGTTTGTCCTCCGGAGGTTAAGGAAATGGAAGTACCGGGACGATTACTGACAGCCATGGTAACCCCCTTCGACGAGAAGGGAGAGGTGGACTACGAGCAAGCCAAGAAGCTGGCATCAGCCCTTCTCGACTCGGGAAGCGATGGTGTGGTGGTGGCAGCTACCACCGGAGAGGCGCCGACTTTGACCTGGGAGGAAGAGCTGCGCCTTTTTACCGAGGTCAGATCAGTCGTCGGTAACCGGGGGGACATTGTTGCCTATACCGGCAGCAACAGCACCGCCGAGGCGGTAGAAGCGACCAGGGGGGCGGAGAAAATCGGGGTAGATGCCTGCCTTTCGGTTGTTCCTTACTATAACAAACCGAATCAGGAAGGCATCTATCAGCACTTCAAGGCCATCGCCGAGAGCACCAGCCTGCCCATCATCATGTATAACATTCCTTCACGCGTAATCGTCAATATGGAGCCGGAGACTATGGCCAGGCTGAGCCAGATAGAAAATATCATCGGGGTGAAAGAGGCCAGCGGTAATATGGAACACGTGGCCAAGACCATTAACAACACCGGCGAAGGCTTCCGTATCTGGAGCGGCAACGATAACGATACCTTCTCCATCATGGCGCTGGGGGGCTACGGTGTTATCGGCGTCACCACCCATCTCGTCGGGAAACAGTATAAGAAGATGATGGACCTGTTGCTCGATGGCAAGACTGCCGAGGCGGCAGCCATCCACCGCAATCTAGTCCCGCTGGTAAACGCGTTGTTCTCCGTACCCAGCCCAGCCCCTGTGAAGTGCGCCCTCAACCATATCGGCTTCAGGGTGGGCAAGCCACGGCTCCCACTGGTAGAAGCGGACGCGAAACAAGCAGCTTCCATAATGGAGGTTGTTGGGAAATACAAGATTGACATCAAAGTATAGCAGAGTGAACCAAGAGGGGCCTTACAGACCCCTCTTCTTCTTTACACCATTCTCTTCCCCTCACCCCAACAAAGGTATACGAGTCTCTACACAAGCGAAAGACACATAATCGAGAAAGCACATTATGGATTCGACTCTGAAAAAAATCAAACAATATTCTAATGACCAATATTCAAATGAAAGTAGATTAAATGCCCGCATACAGATTTACGATTTCTGCGAACGCAAGAATGACTGGCAAGAGTGGGCATTTGATAATCTAGATTTTAGCAACGTAGCAAGAGTCCTGGAACTCGGATGTGGCAACGGCATTTTATGGAAAAAGAACATTCACAGAGTAACTGAAAATGCACGCATTATCTTATCAGATAATTCCCAAGGCATGGTCGATGCTGCGCAATAAGCATTAGGGAGACATCATCACCAGTTCGAGTTCGAGGTTGTCGACGCCTGTCGGACACCGTTTATAGACAACAACTTTCAGATGATTATTGCCAATCACATGTTATACCACATAGAAAACAAGGAACAGGTATTTTCTGAAATAGACAGGCTATTGACAGGTGATGGATTCGCGTACGCTTCCACGCTAAGTAACCGAAATCTTAACGAGCTTATTGATATTATCAGCGAGTTTAATAAGAGTCTACTATTTGACAATATCCAGACTATCCAGAACTTCAACCTGGAGAACGGTGAGGACATTATATCCGGCCACTTTAGCGTTGTGGGCAGTTACATCTATCAGAATGATATTATTATCAGAAATACCGAGCCGTTAATCTTATATCTGGCATCCTGTTATTCAATGGAGCAACTGGATATATTAATCAGTAGTTTCGCTGATTTCAGAAGTTATTTAGAATCAGTCATCAGAAAAACTAGAACAATTAGAGTCACCAATAAAAGTGTCTTGTTCAAGTTCAGTAAGAAATAGGGTCATACCATTAAAGCGATTAACATGGCAGACGACCCGACGCTCGTCCTTGCTTGACAAATACGCATGATACGTTATAATCCAGTTATATAAGTACAGGCTAAAACAAAAATGACGACAAAACGGAAAACCCGGGATAATACCGAAGAACAGGCGGCCTTTTTCGCCGCACTAGCTGACCCAACCCGTCTCAGGCTGTTCAAACTCCTTTGCAAACAGCGTACCCCGGATGCCCTCTGTGTCAATGCTCTGGCGGCTCTCCTGGGAGTGACTCAGTCGGCGGTGTCCCAACACCTTCGAGTTCTTAAAGGCGTCGGTCTGGTCAAGGGAGAAAGGCGGGGTCGCAACATTCATTACTTCGTTAACCAAAAGGCTCTGAAGCAATATCAGAGTCTTCTTTCGACGGTGCTGAAGGTATAAAGAAATCCATTCGATACCTAAATAGGTTCCTTGCCTGAGTGTAATATTTTAGTATTCGCTAATATACTTATACATATTCGAGCAAGGGAGTAACAACGAGCCACGCCCCACCCTAAATGGATATAAAAGCCCCTAGACAGACTTGACTGGCAGCCCCAGTGGGGGCTACCATTTAATATATTAGCACATACTTATATATCAGGAGGAGAAAGATGTGTCATACAAGTGAATGCGGCTGCGGACAGCAGGCACACCATGCCCCACACAGCAGAGGGCATCACCATCAGGGTTGTTGTGCAGGAGGTTTCGGAGACCGGCGCTTCTTCACCAAGGAAGAGACCATTGCTCAACTTGAAGAGTACCATACCCATCTAAAGGCGGAAGCTAAAGGGCTGGAAGAGCACATCGCCGAGCTGAAGAAGTAGGTCTGAAAATGGAAACCCAAACAGACATCAAAGTGAAGCCTATCGGTTTTGTGTCTACTGACGCTAAAGAGATTCCACGCAGTTGGAAGGTATCGGACATGGAAGGGACACTTACAATAGATGAATCTTATCTCGAAGGACTCAGAGACATTCAGGTCGGCCAGCGTATCTACGTCGTATTCCATTTTCACAAAAGCCCCGAATTCGCCCCACAGTATATGAGAATCAAACCACCAATCTATGACAAAAAAATAGGTGTCTTCAGCACGCACTCACCATTTCGCCCTAATCCTATCGGTCTGTCGCTTTTGGATGTCCTGCGAGTCGAGGGGAACGTCATCCATGTTAAAGGCATTGATATGCTGGACGGGACACCGATTCTAGACATCAAGCCCGAAGTATGTCCCTGGGGGGATTCCTAATATATAATTGACGAGGAGCTTCGTAATCAAGACGTAAAGTGTATATCCTGTATATAGTAACGGGACTGGCCCTGGTCGCCTCTCTTGCCGCCAGCCGCCAGAAGACACTCGGAGCGCTCAGGATAGCTGTCAGAAGGTTTGTAGGTATTCTGCCGGCTTTCTTGACTATGCTGATACTGGTATCCGTGGTACTCTTCTTAGTTCCTGACGAGCTTATTGCTAAGTATTTGGGGGCCGATGCCAAGTATGTGGCTGTTCTCTCTGCAGCCGCCTTAGGCTCGATAATCCTTATGCCTGGCTTCATCGCCTTCCCATTAGCCGGCGTTCTGTTGGAGAAGGGAGTGCTCTACATGGTGCTCTCTGCCTTCACCACCACACTGATGATGGTCGGTGTACTCACCTACCCTGTAGAGAAAGCGTACCTAGGTATCAAGGTCACCATCATCAGAAATGCGGTCAGCTTTTTTATTGCTCTAGTCATCGCCATAGTAACAGGTATCTTCTTTGGCGAGGTCTTCGGATGAGACGGAATAGAATTATAAGGATAACTCTCCTATCCGGATATGCACTTTTTATCGTTCTATCCTGGGTGCTGGGATTTGAACCGGGGAAAGAGGTCAGCCAGAACTTCGCCACCTTTGCCATCGATATGCTAAAGATAGTACCCTGTGCCTTTATACTTATCGGTCTGTTCGAGATATGGATAAATAAAGAAACAGTGGAAAGACACCTTGGCGAAGAGTCCGGCCTCATGGGGTATTTATGGGCGGTACTGCTGGCCGGCACTACCGTAGGTGGGGTCTATATCGCTTTCCCGGTAGCTTATGCTTTGCATAGTAAAGGCGCTAAACTGGGCGTCATCTTCACATATATCGGCACTTCAGCCATCTGCCGAATCCCGATGGCGGTATTTGAATCGTCCTTCCTTGGGATTCAGTTCACAATAATTAGATTGCTTGTATCACCGCCTTTGGTTATAATCACCTCGAAGATACTGGGGGACTACCTGACCAAGAGAAATTATAAACTCAAACAGCCCTCATAGCAGGAGAAAACATGGCTATCATCAGGGCAGCCACCGAGAAAGACATCCCACGCATCCTCGAACTATATAAGGAACTCGTGACAAGCACCACTCCGGCAGAGAGAGGGCGCACACCCTCACTGGATTATTACCGTCATATATACGAGCAAGTCCACGCGATGCCGGGACATGAACTCATTGTGGCAGAGGAGAATGGCGAGGTTATCGGCACGATGGTACTCCTCATCGTACCTAATCTATCACATAGTGGTCTCCCCTGGGCAGTCGTAGAGAATGTCGTTACTGACCAGCGTTTCCAGCGGCAGGGAATCGGTCGGCTCATGATGGAATACGCCATCAAGCGTGCCCGCGAGGCAGGATGCTATAAACTCCAACTGAGCAGCAGTAAAACGCGGGAGGGGGCACACCACTTCTACGAGAACCTGGGATTTGAAGCCTCAGCCCACGGGTTCCGCCGCTATTTCTAGCAGTCAGTCACATGATGTCACGACGCACTATGGTCTGCTCCCGCGCTGAGCCCACCGAGATAATGTCCGCCGGACAGGAGAGCAACTCTTCCAAGCGAGCAACATACTGCCGCGCCTCGCGAGGTAGCTGCTCGAACTGCCTGATATCAGAGGTAGAGACCTGCCACCCCGGCAGCTCTTCATATACAGGCTGGCACCTCGCTAGAGTAGCCACACTGGCCGGGAAGTTATCAATTATCTGACCGTCCAGTTCATAGCCGGTACATATCTTGAGACGAGGAAAGGTATCGAGTATATCAAGGCGGGTAATTGCCAGACCGGTGCAGCCATTAACCCGCCGGGTGAAGCGAGCCGCGACGGCATCAAACCAGCCACAGCGCCGGGGCCTTCCAGTAACGGTGCCATACTCGTGCCCCCGTTCCCGAATAAGCTCCCCGGTCTCGTCATCCAGCTCGGTTGGGAAGGGGCCAGCACCAACCCTGGAGCAGTAAGCCTTGAACACCCCGATTACCGACCCAATCCGGGTAGGTCCGAAACCAGCACCAATGGAGGCTTCCCCTGCCAAGGGTGATGAGGAGGTAGCGAAGGGATAGGTACCGAAGTCAGGGTCGAGGAGCGCCCCCTGGGCGCCCTCCATTAAGACCCGGTCGCCACGCTCCAGTGCATCGGCTATCATTACGGTGGTCTCACAGATATGCTGCGCAAGGCGCTCCCCGTATTCACAATACTGCTGGAAGACCTCGTCCAGCGATAGCGGCTCCGCTCCAAAAACCTTGGTGATAATGGCATTCTTATACTCAAGTAGCCGACTCAATCGCTCGTGAAATCCGTCTTTGTCAAGCAAGTCTCCAGCCCTGATACCCAGCCGGGCAATCTTATCGGAGAAAGCGGGCCCGATTCCCTTGCGGGTGGTACCGATGGCCTTACCGCCCCGAGATTCTTCCTCTAGCCCGTCAAGCAGGGTATGATAGGGCATTATAAGGTTGGCGCGGTCACTGATGTACAAACGTGACAGGTCGATACCTCGCTGCTTAAGTGAATCCATCTCCTCTAATAACACAGCAGGGTTGATTGCCATGCCATTACCCATAATACAAGCGACACGTGGGTAGAAGATTCCAGAAGGTACAAGTTTCAAAGCGAACTGGCCCAGAGGGTTAACCACGGTGTGACCGGCATTATCCCCTCCGGAAAAACGAACCACCATGTTCGACTTCTCCGCTAGCATATCAACAATCTTGCCCTTCCCCTCATCACCCCATTGGCCTCCGACAACGGCAACAACCGACATTATTTCTCTCCCTTCATCCCATTCTCGCTCTACGCCAGACATGAAGCAGCCGCTGGATGACAGTAATGAAACTGAGCGCCGCTATGACTGACAGGATAATCAAGAGAGCCTCACCAACCTGGCTGAGTAGCAAACCCAGAGCCAGAAGAACGACCCTCTCGGCACGCGTAAAAATACCAACCTCACAATCAAGTCCCGCCGCTTCGGCCCTGGCCCGGATGTAACTTACCAGCAGCGACATCAGCCAGACAACACCAACCACCACAACCCCGGCAGTAGATTGCTCACGCGTATAAAAGACGAGAAGACCAAGCAGCACTACGGCCTCACCAGCACGGTCAAGGGTCGAATCTAGAATAGCACCGAAGCGGGTAGCCCGGTCGGTACTGCGTGCCAGAGCCCCGTCAATAATGTCAAAGAAACCACCCACGAGCACAACAAACCCGGCAACGAATGGGTGTCCGAGACCAATTAATACCCCGGCACCGACAGCAATAAGTAAACCAAACCAGGTTACTGTATTGGGTGTTATTCCCGTCCTGGCCAGCAGACGAACCACCGGCTGGGTAAGATAGAATGCCAGGTTCTTACGGACACTGGCTAAGGTTGTCATTGACTACCACTCCCTCGCACCCGGTCGATTGTCCTCTGATAAAAATCCAACAACTTACGGCTAACGACCTTCCAGTCGTAATCCTTCGCTTTGGCTTTTCCCTTTTCACCCATCTGCTGCCGTAGTTTTTCATCTTCTAGTAGCGTGAGCAAGGCCTGAGATAACTCCTGGTAGTTACGTGGCGGCACCAGCAGGCCATCTTCACCATGAGTTACCACGCTGGCATAACCTGCAATACTGGTGGCTACCACCGGCGTACCCATAGCCATTGCTTCAAGCAGGATGAGCCCCTGGCTCTCACGACCCGTTGCCGGGACGGAGAAAATATCCGCCGTCTTGTAGTAGCGGGGCTTGTCCTCCTCGGGTGCGAAACCGACGAAGATGACATCCTTCTCTAGGCCAGTCTTCCTCACCCACCGTTCATACCTCCGTCGCAATCTAGTACCAGCGCCGACGACAATCAACCTCACATCTGGCATCTCCCGCTTCACCAGCAGGAAAGCATTGAGCAGGTAATTAAGGCCCTTGCGAAACTCAAGACGACTGAGAAAGAGGATGGTTTTTTTACCATCGAGATACTCCTCAAACGGGGCGACATCATCGGTAAAGTGTTCCAAATCAACACCGTTGGGAATAATCTCAAAAGGTCCCGGGATATATCGGCTATGGTATGCCAGAGCCGCCTGTGACACGACAATCTTGCCATGGAGCTTGTGTAATCGCTGTCGTATCATCCAGGTACTGATAGGCCTCCCCCAGTTATAGCCGGGCTTACCCTCGGCCGCATGAAAGGTCCCCACGTTGACGGCATCTGAAAATCGAAGCACGGCGCTGCACAGCATCGGCATAAAGGGCTCGTGAAGATGGACAAGCTCAAATTTCTCCCTGGCGACTACCTCTTTTATAGCCGGGGCAAGGTGCAATGAAATAGGAACGCGAATTATCGATTCGCTACTGGGTATAGGCCAAGGCCTACCGATGGGGATAAATCTATCGCCGAAATCTGTGATAGGTTTAGATGCAGGAGCGATTATTCTGACATCATGGCCTATCTGGGTATACTCGTGGTCAAGAGCGGAGATGTGATTGGTTACCCCGCCCGTATGAGCGAAATCATAAGGAGAAACCAATGCTATCTTCATCAGTAGTTACCCGAGACCTGTCTCCATATCCGGTGCTACCGAGGCAGCCCCGGGATGGCTCGGTTACTCGTCTTGCCTGTTGGTAGCGATAAACTCTTCTACCATCCGGCGTGCTTCATCATCGGAATACTGAACAGGCGGCGATTTCATAAAATAGGCCGCCGGTCCTTCCAGAGCACCCTTCAAGCCCCTGTCCAGCGCAAGCTTGCAGCACCGGATGGCATCAATAACAACTCCTGCCGAGTTGGGGCTATCCCAGACCTCCAGTTTCATCTCGACATTAAGCGGGACATTACCAAATGTCTGCCCTTCCATCCTGATATGGCAGAATTTGCGGTCATCCAGCCAGGGAACGTAATCGCTGGGGCCAACATGGATATTCTCGGCACCCATACTATAGTCCAGCTGAGAGGTAACCGCATTAGTCTTGGATATCTTCTTAGACTCGAGACGTTCCCGCTCCAGCATATTATAGAAGTCGGTATTACCGCCGAAGTTCAGCTGATAGGTCCGCTCTAATCTGACACCGCGCTCACGGAATAACCTGGTCAGAACCCGGTGGACGATGGTTGCCCCCACCTGCGACTTGATGTCGTCACCGATAACGGGTAATCCCCTCTTCTCAAACCGCTGTCGCCAGTACTTCTCGCGGGCAATAAATACCGGGATACAGTTAATTAAGCCGCAACCTGCCTCCAGCACCTGCTCAACATACCACTTGGTCGCCTCTTCACTGCCCACGGGAAGATAGTTAATAACCACATCCGTATTGGTGTCCTGGAGCACCTGGACGATATCAACCGTAGAACCCGGAGCTTTCTGGATTATCTTGGAAAGATACTGTCCCAGACCGTCATGTGTCATACCTCGTTGTACCGTTACTCCAGTCTCTGGCACGTCGCAGAACCTGTAGGTATTGTTAGGCTTGGTAAAGATTGCCTCGGCCAGGTCCCTGCCTACCTTGTTCTTATCAATATCAAAAGCAGCCACGAAGTTGATATCGCTGATGTGATAGCCGCCCAGATTGACATGCATCAGGCCTGGTATGAATTCGTTCTCTGTTACTTCTTGATAGAACTGTACACCCTGAATGAGTGACGATGCGCAGTTACCCACACCGATGATGGCCACATTTATCTTGCTCAATCTTTACAACCCCCTCTGGTCATACCATGCTGATAAATAAAACAGGAAGTTCACTGATATCATATCACTGACACCATCCCGCCCATCTCGAACCTAAGAAAAACGAAAGTGATGCTGGAAATTCGTAGCGGGCGACCTCTTTCTAGGAGGCAACAACCCTATATAACTATCACATCGTAGCTGTACTGTCAAGCCCTGTGCCCGCTTGGTGCTTTGTCCTGTTTGGTAGTTCTGGCCCCATCCCCTGTATCCCCTTCAGGGAGAACCCCTCAGGGTGAACCCTTCCCCAGAGGGGAAGGGGGAAATAGAGTTAAAGAGGGGCTGCGCCCCTCTTTAACTCCCCTATTTTTGTACTGGGCAAGCTATCAACTCCATCCGAAACAGAAAAGCCAAGTTCTTTAATAATAGGATTATAAGAACCAGCGATAGACTACTGGAAAACTTTGTCCGGTCGCCAACGCCTTAGCTCCGGCTCAAAACGCAACAGGGCCAGCAGACGGTCATCCTTAGTATAGGCACGGCAGTGACTGTCAGCAGATAACGCCGATAACGACTCTTCACCGATATCAATGTCACTTCCTACTTCCACTGACTGTCCATTTCTAATGGCCCACGCCGTATCATCACTAACTGTTACGGCCTTCCAGTGTGAAAGCACGCTGTCGATGGAATAGAGGTAATCCTGACAGTGTCCTTGGCGAAAGGCTTCCTCAAGCTCTGGCAGAGATACCGCATTCTCTAAATCAAGGAGACCACACCGCAAACGAACCAGATTCCGCAGCATGGCACCACAACCAAGGGTCTGCCCAAGGTCATGTGCCAGCGAACGAATGTAGGTGCCCTTGCCACAGACTACCTCCAGAGTCACCACCGGCGGCTGCCAAGCTATTAAATCTAAGCTGTGAATCTCAACCGACCGCTTTTTCCGCTGAACAGTTTTACCAGCCCTTGCCATTTCGTAGAGTGGCCGTCCTTGCTGCTTGACGGCGCTATACATCGGGGGGGCCTGCTGTATCCGGCCCCGAAAAGAACCCAGAGCTGTCTCCACCTGTTCCTGATTGATTCCAGAAGCATCCCCCCATTGAACAACCGTACCGGTAGCATCGTAGGTATCCGTATCCATACCCAACTCGAACTCGGCACGGTAGGTCTTGGTGGTATCCATGAGGAATTCTATAACCCGTGTCGCCTTACCGAGACAGACCGGCAGGACACCGGTAGCCTCCGGGTCAAGCGTGCCAGCATGCCCAACCCGCCTTTCCCCACTCAATCTGCGTACCACGGCAACAACACCAAAGGAGGTCTTACCCCGGGGCTTGTTAATATTCAGTATGCCATCCAAAGCCGAAACCGTTTGTCTGTTATCTATGCGTTAAAGTCACCAGGATTTTATTTTCTGGATACGTTCCAAGGCTTCCGCAATTTCAGTTTTAGAAAGAAACAGGGTGGCTCTCATATAGCCCCGCCCGTTTTCTCCGAAATAGGAACCAGGCATGAAGGCAACATGCGCCTTATCTATCAATATATTCAGCACGAAATCTTCGTCGCTGTAACCTTCAGGAACCTGAATCCAGAGATAAGGCGTAGCTTTAGGAATCTCAATCCTTAACCCCAGAGTCAGTAGACCGCCGGCGAAAATATCTCTTCTCTCCTTAAGCTCTTCGAAGTATTCCTGCATCTCTGCCTTGACAGCTGGATTTGTCAGTGCTTCGACACCTGCTTTCTGTTTATACCATTCCACACCCTGGCTGTACTGACTGGAGAGCTTAAGCCACCGGTTGATGTTTTCCTCGCTGCTGACAATCCAACCCAGTCCTATTCCTACAAAATTAAAATGCTTGGAAAAAGACACTATTTCAAAACCGCGGTCAATCAATCCCGGAATCTGAGTTATTGATACCGGCCTGGTGATATAATCGAACACGTAGTCTTTATAGGCTTTATCAAAAATACCGGTAATGTCCGTGAGTTTCATCTCTTCCAGCAGAGACAGGTAGAAGTCGCGGTCGGCTACGCTACCGGTCGGATTATTGGGGTCGCAGAAATAAAAAGCCACGGGTCTCTCGGCCTGACCCGAAGAACCCCTGTTAAACCTGAACTCAGGGAGCCATCCGGTTGCCACTGAAGTCCTGACTCTTTTCACACTGTGATTGGTCAACACAGACGCAGGTTCGTAAACCGGGTATACTGGGTCGGGGATGTACACTGTTCCCTGCTCAAAAAGACGTGTCATATTGTACAGGATTTCTTTGACCCATCCCGTGACAGCGATATTTTCCGGCCGAAGTTCGACGGCATATTTCCGGCGGTATTCTTCTATTATGGCTTCAATCAATTCCGGTATTCCCCTTTCCGGATAGGTATCACAGGGATACCCGAGGGTCGAATTATCAGCGAGGACGAACTTGGACATGGCTTCTTTGACAGCCCTCGGTGCCTCTCTATCAGGAATCCCGATTCTGGCATTGATGACCTTGATACCGTCGCGCTGTTCGACTTCCTGGGAAATCTTACTCACTCTCCGGAAAGGATAATCTGGAACACTGTTCAATAATGGCGAAAATTTCATGAGTTCTGCTATACCTGAACGATCTTATAATATAACGGGTATGACAGCTACGGTTCCTGCTTCGGGCTGACCCTATCAATCAGCCGAAGGAGGCGGTCTCCACGCTCAAGAGAATCGTCCCACTGGAAATTCAGCTCGGGGACACGCCTGAGTTTGAGGCGTGCTGCCAGTTCCCTGCGGAAGAACCCGGCGGCCGAAGCAAGTGCACCCAATGTCTCCTGCTTTTCTTCTTGTCCTCCCAGCCGACTGACAAATACCTTGGCATGCCTCATGTCGGAGGAGGTATCAACTGCGGTCACTGTAATAAAAGTGTCAAGTCGCGGGTCTTTGACCTGGTATCGTAGCAATTCGCTTATCTCGTGGCGGAGAAGACTGTTTACCCGTTCAATATGATGTGCCATGGCTCCTCCCTAGGCAGCTTCCTCATTCCGGAAGGACTCCAGGATATCACCAACCTCAAAATCATTAAAACCCTGAACACCGATACCGCACTCGAAGCCAGTAGCCACTTCCCTGACATCATCTTTGAAACGCCGCAGACTACTAATAACAGACTCGTTTATCACCTCTCCCTGACGCAGTAATCGGACAGAGCTTCCCCGTCTCATCTGACCCTCGGTTACATAGACACCGGCCACTTTGAGCCGCTTGCCTGCTGGAAAAATCTCCCGTACCTCGGCCCGGCCTTCGATTACTTCGACGAGAGTTGGCTCAAGCATACCTTTAAGTGCCTTGGTGACATCATCTATCAGGGTATATATTACATCGTAGTAACGGATGCTGACGCCCTCAAGCTCAGCCAGCCTCCGTGCGCCTGTTTCCGAAGCCGTATTGAAACCAACAATGACCCCCTTGGAAGCAATGGCCAGCATCACATCACTCTCAGTAACGTTACCGGTACCACTATGGATAACCCTGACCTTGACACCCTCTTCCGGTATCTGTTCCAGAGAGGTCCTTATCGGCTCGATACTCCCCTGAACATCAGCTTTAAGGATAATATTAAGCTCCTTCACCCGACCGGAACTGACCTGGTCAAAGACATTGCTCAGACTCACTCCCTTAGGAACAGCCCTCTCTTTCTCCGCCTCTTCCTTGCGCCTGGCAATCATAGTCTGCGCTTGACGTTCGTCAGGGGTCACTGTCATCAGGTCACCGACCTGAGGTACACTGCTCAGGCCAAGCAGCGCTACCGGGTCAGAAGGACCAGCGCGCTTCACCCGCTTACCGGCATCATTAAACATGGCCTTCAGCCGACCCATAGTCTCACCGACGACTACCACATCACCCAACTTGAGCGTGCCGGCATGGACGAGAACAGTGCACAATGGCCCCTGCGTCTTGTCCATCTCCGCCTCAATAGCCACACCTTCCGCCGGTCGTGATGGGTCTGCTTTCAGCTCTTCCATCTCGGCAACAACCATGAGGTTCTCCAGGAGTTCATCAATGCCCAGCTTCTCTCTTGCCGAGATTTCCACGCAGACAGTGTCCCCTCCCCACTCCTCGATAAGAAGACCAGCATCTGCCAGTTGCTGTTTCACCAGGTCCGGGTTAGCATCTGCTAGGTCAATCTTATTGATGGCAACCATAATCGGCACCCCAGCCGCCCGAGCATGATCAATCGCCTCCAGAGTTTGAGGCATAACGCCGTCATTGGCAGCGACCACCAGTATCGTGATATCAGTCACCTGAGCACCACGGGCCCGCATGGCTGTGAAGGCTTCGTGACCTGGAGTATCCAAAAAAGTAATCTTTGCACCGTTAACTTCAACCTGATAAGCCCCGATGTGCTGGGTGATTCCGCCAGCCTCCTGGTCCATCACATTAGTCTGCCTGATGGCATCGAGCAACCGGGTTTTCCCATGATTGACGTGCCCCATGATTGTAACCACTGGTGGGCGTGGCTGTAGACCACCCTGCCCCGCCGCCTGTTGTAGCTTCCGCCTCTTCCTGGCCTCGGTGATACGGCTCGTTTTCTTACCCGTCCCGGGTTTTAGTCGTGGCTGACAACCATAATCAACTGCAATGACAGCAGCAACTTCGTAGTCAATCACCTGATTGACGTTAGCCATCACGCCCCGTCTCATCAGGCGCTTGATAGTATCCACCGGGCTAGCCTGTAATAACTCGGCCAACTGCTTGACACTCAGAGCCGGAGGAATATCGACCACACGTACCTTCGGCGACGACGCACCGTCGCTACTCCGCTCGGTAACAGGCTTGACATCACCTTGTTTGCCCGAACTCACCACTAACTGACTCCTTGCTGGATACTTTTACCGTAGTTAACAAGCTGCTCCCGGTTAACCTGGGTAAGCCCAGTATGCAAAACACGCTCCAGTCGGTCACCCCTCAGACCAGTCTCCCAACACTCCGGTACTCCGCACAGGTAAGCCCCACGGCCCGACTTCTTACCGCTAGGATCCACCTCCACGCTACCATCAGCCAGCCGTACTAAACGTACCAGTTCCTGTTTAGCTTTCACCTGGCGACAGGCCAAGCAGGTCCGCTGTGGCAAATGCTTAACTCGAAGATGGCGGCGGTCAGTATTCGTCCTCGTCACCTGACGATACCTCCTGCCGGCGTGCCCTCCTCAGTCGGACACCTTCATCATCCAGATCCTTACCCTGGCCGCCTTTCTTCTTCTTTTTCTTCTTAGATGCCTTGGGGCCAAACCCGGCAATATCCTCAGCAAACCTCAACTCGGACGTTTCGGGGAAAGCCGGCATCTCAAAAGACACAGGCTGGACAAATTCTTCAATTTCCTCAGCAACCGGTTCTTCTTCGGCCTCATCAACGGCCTCTGGCTCCAGGACCTCTAAATCAACTGGCATATCGACAGGAACTGCCTCGGTAACCGTCTCCTCTTCTTCCTCAGCTTCAAGTGCAGCTTCTGTTACAGCTTCCGGCTGAAGCTCAGGTTCCTCCTCTGCCTCTTCCTCGGTCACTTCCTGCTCCGCTCCCTCTCTAGCAAGCACAGCTCGTTCCTCCTCAAACACGGAGGCGGACTTAATATCAATACGCCAGCCAGCCAGCTTCGCCGACAATCTGGCGTTCTGCCCTTCTTTCCCGATGGCCAGAGAAAGCTGCCTGTCAGGAACAACCACCGTCGCCACACCCTCTTCCTCGTTCAGCTCCACCTGTAGTATCTGGGCGGGACTGAGGGCACTAGCGATGAAAGTAGCGACATTAGGATTCCACAGGACGACATCTATCTTCTCACCACTAAGCTCATTGACGATGTTCTGTATTCTAATACCACGCAATCCTACGCAGCAACCGACCGGGTCGATACCCTCCTGCCGGGCAGCGACAGCTACCTTACTCCGGTACCCTGCTTCCCTGGCGACCGACTTAATCTCCACGGCACCGTTGAACACCTCGGGAACCTCCATCTCAAAGAGACGACGAACCAGGTCAGGATGCGAACGGGACACGATGACCCGCGGCCCCTTGTTGGTACGGACCACCTCAAGGAGCAGGACTTTCAGCCGCTGGCCAACCCGATAACGCTCGTTAGGCATCTGTTCAGCAGAGGGAAGTATCGTCTCCACCCTGCCCAGGTCAACCAGAACCTGCCTCGGTTCGACCCGCTGCACTACCCCGTTAACAATATCGCCTTCTTTACCCGCGTACTCCTCGAAGATAGCGCTGTGTTCGGCCTCATGGAGACGCTGCAGTATGACCTGTTTGGCAGTCTGAGCGGCGATTCTTCCGGCGTTGGGCGGCGTAGCCTCAACAATAACTGTCTCGTCCAGTTGCACATCTGGATTGATACGCCGAGCCTCCTCAAGCGATATCTCACAACGCTCATCAGTTGGCTTCTCAACAGCAATCTTTTCAGCCCACACCTCGACCGCCCCAGTATTGGGGTTAATCTTGACCTCGATATTCTGGTTGGGAGCAAAGTTATCCTTCCGGTAGGCGGAAACCAGCGCCGACTCTACCGCAGAAAGAACCACTTCCTTCGGAAGTCTCTTCTCAGCCGAGAGCTGCGTAATAGCGAGTAAGAACTCGCTTTTCATTTTCAGCTAAGCCTCCCCTTTATTTCTTCCACCAAGAAAAACAAGTGGGACGAGACCCACTTGTTAGTTATGTAAGTATACCACAAGCAGGGACAAGATGCAAGTTGCGTGCCCGTTCAGACAGACAGGTGACACATACTACTGCCCGAATCTAGAAATAACGGCGGCACTAAGCTATAATTGGGAAGTTAATAGCCAGATAATGTCTTTGCTATATACATTTCTAGTATTATGTCAATTATATGCGGGTTGAATTTTCACTCTACAGACGAGGGGGAGTTTGGACGTAGAGAAGCTAAAGGCCGCCGTGATTGAGCAGGTAGACGCCAATCGTCAACGGCTCGGTGAACTTGCCCGGAACATCCACGATAACCCTGAACCAGGGTTTCAGGAGTTCAAGGCAGCTGCCTGGCTAACCCAGTTTCTTGAGGAAAACGGCTTTTCGGTGAAACGGGGCATCTGTCGGCTACCGACCGCCTTCCGGGCAAGCTATGGCAAGGGAAGGCCCGTAATTGCACTTGTTGCCGAATACGATGCCCTGCCCGGTATCGGCCACGCCTGTGGCCACAACATCAGTGGTAACATCTCCGTGGGCGCGGCTGTGGCCGCTAAGCTGGGCGTCGACCAGTTTCCGGGCTGTGTAACAGTTATCGGGACACCAGCCGAGGAGCTCTACGCAGGTAAGGCAGTCATGGTTAAAAGGGGTGCCTTCAGTGATGTAGATGTCGCAATGATGGTGCACTCGGGGACGATTAACACCGCCACCACCCACGCCCTAGCACTCCAAACCCTGTACATCGAGTTCTTCGGCCAGGCATCTCACGCCGCCGCCCGACCCGAAAAGGGTGTTAACGCCCTCGAAGCCATGATACAGTCCTTCAATGCTATCAACTCACTACGCCAGCACATCAAGAGCAGCGCCCGTATCCACGGCATAATCACCGACGGCGGACAGGCATCCAATATCGTTCCGGACCACAGTGCCGGCGAATTTGTCGTACGTGCTGAAGACGAGGAATATCTTGGCGAACTTAAAGAGAAGGTCATCAACTGCTTCAAGGGAGCAGCTACTGCCACTGGTGCCAGGCTGAAATACAAATGGGACGCATCATGCTACGCCCCCATGCAGAATAACATGACACTCGCCCGGTTATTTGCCGACAACATGAAATCGCTCGGGCGCCCCGTAGACTGGCCTGACAGCGGCGGTCTCATCAGCACCGATATGGGCAATGTCAGCCAGATAGTACCCGCCATCCACGCCAACGTAGCCATCGCACCCAGAGGGACGCTGCTGCACTCTCCCGAATTTGCCGCAGCTGCCGTCTCCGAGGCAGCTATCGACGGCCTCTGTGACGCTGCTAAGACTCTGGCGATAACAGTTGTCGACCTGCTAACCAGTCCTGAGACACTGGCTGAAGTGAAGGAGGAATTCGAGGGAGGATAATGACCACGGTAGGCATTCCCCGGGCATTACTCTACTACCAGTACTACCCCATGTGGAAGACCTTCTTCGAGCACCTGGGGGCAGAGGTAGTGGTTTCGCCACCGACGACCCGAAAAACCCTGACCGAAGGGGCTTCCCGTGTCGTCGCGGATACCTGCCTGCCGGCCAAAGTCTTCGTGGGACATACTGTATCCCTAGTGGGAAAGTGCGACTGCATATTTATCCCGGTAATCCGCAGCCTCAAAAGCAAGACCTACAACTGCTCCAAGTTTCTCGGCCTGCCGGACATGACCCGGGCGGTCGTCCCCGAAGCGCCACCAATACTGGAGATAGAGATTGATATCAACCGGGGGAAACGACGGCTCTACCAGGATATATATAAGCTGGGTCGCCACTTCACCTGGAACCCGCTCAAGGTCAAAGAAGCCGCTACGGCCGCCTGGCAGTCTCTTCTGGACTATCGAGAGCTGATGTATCGCCGTGAACTGATACTACCACAGGCAATGGAAGAGATTACGGGTGAGTCACAGACAGGACTGAATATGATCCTGAAAAGTCAGACAGTACCTCCGACCACCATTGGCCTCATCGGGCATGCCTATCTGCTCTACGACGAGCACATTAACTACCAGCTAATTCGTCGCCTGCAGCAGTATGATGCCACGGTAGTGACCCCGGAAATGCTCCCTGGCAACATAATCGAAGCATCTGTGAACAAGCTGGCTGGCAAGGCCTACTGGACATACGAGGAAGAGGTCGTCGGCGCCGGCGGCCACTTTCTGGAAAGTGGTGTTGACGGCATTATCGGCATTATGGCGTTCGGCTGCGGACCGGACTCGCTCATGATGGACATGGTTCATCGTCACGCTACCAGGCAAAAGACCACCCCCTTCATGTGCCTGACGCTGGAAGAGCACACTTCCGAAACGGGTGTCATTACTCGTCTGGAGGCATTCATGGACATGATTCATCGTCGCAAGCAGAAAGGTGAAGCGGTATGCGTGTGAGCTTACCCCACATGGGCAACTTATACGTCCCCTGCAGGGCAGTGCTTGAGCAGCTGGGAGTTGACTATGTCATACCACCGGTCAACAGCCAGCGAACGCTCTCCCTGGGGTCCCGGTATTCTCCAGAAGGACTGTGTATCCCATTCAAGATGACCCTCGGCAACATGATTGAGGCCGCAGAGCTAGGGGCAAACACACTGCTTGTGCCCGGTGGCTATGGTATCTGCCGCCTGGGCTACTACACGCGTGTCCAGGAGCAAATACTCCACAATCTGGGATATGATATCGAAATAATCCAGCTGGGAGTATCGGAACGTAAATTCCTCGGCATGATGGACATTATTAAACGCGTATCCAACGATTCTCCCTGGCGTCGCATTCTGTCTGCCTTTCGCTTCGGCCTGTCCAAATTGAACGCCGTCGACCAGATAGAGCGGATTGTACAGAAGGTTCGTCCCGTGGAACTGATACCAGGTACAGCTAACCAGCTATACACGAGAGCAGTCCAGGCTATTGACAATGCCGATGATTATGATACCCTGAAAAGGGTAAAGGCAGATTACCTCGGACAATTAAAGCATGTAGCAATAAACGAACAAGCCCGCCCGCTCATTGTCGGTGTTACCGGGGAGTTTTACGTTGTTTTGGAGCCATTCTCCAGTTTTGACATCGAGCGCGAACTGGGCAAGCTCGGAGTGGAGGTCAGACGAGCAACCTTTATTTCAGGATGGACCAAGTTTAGTTTATTCCTTAACCCCTTTGGCATTAATGAGAAAAGCCGAATTCATAAGGCAGCCTACCCTTACCTGAAACGGGATATCGGCGGTGACGGCTGGGAATCCGTGGGGGAGAAGGTGCTTCACGCTAAAGAGTATGACGGGCTAATCCATCTGGCACCTTTTACCTGTATGCCTGAGATAATCGCTGAGAATATCATGCCCTCAACCAAGGAACAAATGCCGGTGTTAACGATACTCTGTGACGAACAGATAGCCAAAGCCGGCGTACTCACAAGGCTGGAAGCCTTCGTCGACCTGCTGGAGAGAAAGCGCCGAAAACAAAATGACCAACTGAGAGTGACTGTTTAGGGAGAATCAGATAAAAACAATGAAAGCATGTCTCGGCGTTGATGTCGGTTCGGTAACCACCAAACTGGCTCTGCTCGATGAGAGTGACGAACTCGTCAGCCACGTCTATCTGCTGACTCAGGGCAGGCCCATCGACGCCGTGCAACAGGGACTGAGAGACATCAGGAAGCAGTTACCACAAGACGTTGATATCAACGGTGTGGCCACCACCGGGAGCGCCCGTTATCTGGCCGGCGTTATTGTTGGGGCTGACCTCGTCAAGAACGAGATTACCACTCACGCCGTGGCTGCCCTGCACTATTACCCAGATGTGCAGACCATCATTGAAATTGGCGGGCAGGACAGCAAGTTAACCGTTGTACGTGATGGCATCGTGATTGATTTTGCCATGAATACCGTCTGTGCTGCCGGTACTGGTAGCTTCCTTGACCACCAGGCATTGCGACTCGATATGAGCATTCAGGAGTTAAGCCAGCGGGCACTCACAAGTCAGACACCGGTGCGTATCGCCGGACGCTGCACTGTCTTTGCCGAATCGGACATGGTCCACAAACAGCAGATGGGCTACCGCGTCGAAGACATCCTCTATGGTCTCTGTCAGGCGCTGGTCCGCAACTACCTGGGTAATGTCGGACTTGGCAAGGAACTCGAACCCCCAATTATCTTTCAGGGCGGGGTGGCCTTCAACCAGGCAATCGTCCGGGCGTTCCGAGAGGAACTTGACACTGAGGTCATTGTCCCTATCCACCACGAGGTCATGGGCGCTATCGGGGCCGCCCTGATGGCGCACGAAGAGATGGCGACCAACAATGGAATCAGCCAGTTTAAGGGTTTCGAGCAGAGCGAAGTGAAATATCACGCCTCCTCGTTCGAATGCAAAGCCTGCCCCAACCGCTGCGAGGTAGCCGAGATTTCCCAGGATGGTCAAACACTCGCTCGCTGGGGAGGCCGTTGTGATATGTGGGAAAGAGTTTCAAGCACCCAATTATACTCTAGCGAGGAAATCAAGTGAATATCGCCATTGATGCTGCTGGCGGGGAATATGCCCCTCATGAAATAGTAAAGGGAGCCGTAAAGGCAGCCCAGGACTACAATGTCAATATCACACTGGTAGGCCGGAAGGATATCCTCTACATACAGGCGAGCCGATATCTAAAAAAGCTGGACATGCAGATAGTTGATGCCAGTCAGACAATCGAGGATGACGAGTCGCCAATCGAAGCGGTACAGAACAAACCGGACTCGTCAATCGCGGTCGGTATCAGCCTTGTCAGGGCAGGAGAGGCAGACGCCTTCGTCTCGGCGGGCAACACTGGCGCGGTGCTTTACTCGGCACTCATAGGTCTGGGTAGAATCGAGGGGATTGAGCGCCCGGCTATCGGTAGCATCATTAATGTCAACATTACCTCGCCGGTGCTGCTGATTGATGCCGGGGCCAATTCTAATTGTCGCCCGGACCACCTGCTCCAGTTCGCCCAGCTGGGTAATATCTACGCCAGAGAGGTAATGGGTATTGCTTCTCCCAGGGTCGCCCTGCTCAGCAACGGCGAGGAGGAAACGAAGGGAAACCGCCTGACCCAGACGACCCACAGCCTTCTCAAGCAAACGGACCTCAATTTCATCGGTAATGTCGAAGGGCACGGCATCGCCAAGGGCACCGCCGACGTCATTGTCACCGATGGATTTACCGGCAACATTGTGCTCAAAACACTGGAAGCCCTGGGTGATACCTTCCTCAGGCTACGCAATGTCGGACAGGTGTTTGCTAATGTCACCCACACAGAGTCACGCCACCAGCTCTTCGACGTCGGCCTCAGTTCATTAATCAAGCGGATAGACTACCGTGAATCAGGCGGGGCGTGCCTCCTTGGCGTCAATGGTGATGTTATCATTGCTCACGGACGCAGCCAGGCAAAGGCAATCAGGAACGCCATTGGTCTTGCCAAGCAGAGCGTCGACCGCAACGTCTGTCAGATAATTCGGGAATTCAGCGCCGCCAACTCCATCCGAAGTACAGAATCTGTAGAAGCAGAAGAAGAACAAGGTCCTGAAAGACCGTGAACGAAGTTGCTGTTAATATCAAAATCATTGATGATACCAGTCGCAGGGACTGTGATGCCGCCTGCGGGACAGACTGGTCTTCGTCGGAATCAATTGAACTGGCAAGTCAGCAAATCAGGAACCGATTTAGCGAGGAAATACGGCTGGAGTACTTTGACCTGTCCCGGACTATCCCCGACCACTCGATAGCACAGTGGCAACAAACAATCAAAGAAAAGAGTCTCTCTGTGCCACTGCTGCTGATTAATGGGCAGCTCAGGGTAGCCGGGCAGTTTGACACCCGCCAGATAATCGACGCGGTTGAGGCAGAAATAGAGATGGTGCCCTAATGCCCGAAGACAACTTCGCTCGTGATATCATCATTATCGGCGGTGGACCAGCCGGGCTGACGGCGGGACTCTACACCTCCCGGGCCAGGCTCTCCAGCCTGCTCATCGAGAGAGGCCTGATTGGCGGCCAGATAACCAACGCCGAGTGGGTGGAGAATTTCCCCGGCTTTCCCGAAGGCGTCTCTGGTATTGACCTCGGCCAGCGGTTACACGACCAGGCAACCAGATTCGGGCTGGAGACCATACTTGCCGAGGTCACCGGTCTTGAGCTTAAAGAAGACCTGAAAATGGTCAAGACCACCGAGGGTAATTTCACCGCAAAAGCGGTCATTCTGGCAGGTGGCTCGAGCCGCCAGAAACTGGACATCCCCGGAGAGGCGGAATTCACCGGCAAGGGGGTATCGTACTGCGCCACCTGTGACGCCGCTTTCTTTCAGGACCAGCCGGTAGCCGTGGTCGGCGGTGGCGATGCCGCTGTCACCGAGGCCCTTCACCTCGCCAAGGTCTCATCAAAGGTAACGGTAGTCCACCGTCGGGACCAGCTCCGTGCCACCAAGATTTTGCAGGAGAAGGCCTTTGCTGAACCGAAGATTAATTTCGCCTGGGACAGCGTTGCCGAGAGAATCGAGGGTAAGGACTTCGTCCAGAGGCTCAGGCTACGCAATGTAAAGACCAACCAGGTCTCGGACCTAGAGGTAGCCGGGGTATTCGTATCTATTGGCTTCAGGCCGGACACGGACTATCTCAAGGGTCTACTGCTACTAGATGATATTGGCCATATCATTACCAATGAGAAGATGGAGACTGAAATAGCCGGTGTTTTTGCCGCCGGTGATATCCGCCAGAACTCCGCCCGGCAGGCAATAACCGCCGCTGGTGACGGGGCCACCGCCGCCATCTATGCCGAAAAATACCTGACCTAATTTTTGATAAGTCTTTAGATAAGTCACTTGACCCCTTAGCTAATAGGTGCATTATAATGGCACCAGTACAGTGGAGGAAGAGGGCAGAGCTTATGAAGGTTGTTTTCTTGCAGGACGTGCCCAATGTAGCCCAGGCCGGGGAGATGAAAGAGGTGGCCGACGGGTATGCTAGAAACTTTTTGATACCAAAGAAGCTGGCAGCTCAGGCCGACCCTAAAATGATGAATGCCATTGAGGCACAGGTCAGGGCCAGGGTTCGTCAGGCTGCCCAGAACGAGGCGGAAATGATGGAACTGGCCAGCCAGTTGGACGGCAAAGAGATTACCATTAAAGCACGGGTCGGGGCAAACGAGCGCCTCTACGGCTCAATCACGACAGGTGATATCATCGCCGAGCTGGAAAAGGATTTCGGGATAATCGTTGACAAGCGGAAAATCGAGCTGGAAGACCCGATACGTGAGCTGGGAAGCCATGAAGTGCCCATCAGGTTGACCAGGGACATAGTACCCACGATAACGGTAACAGTAAGCGGAGAGGAATCCTAGCGAAGGAGCGACTCGTGGTAAACGGTCAACGGCTACCACCACATGATATCAATGCCGAGGAGGCTGTCAGTGGCTCGCTGCTGATAGACGGCAAGGCCATCTACGAGATAGCCACCACGCTTCGACCTGAGGACTTCTACAGTGAACCGAACCGGGGAATCTATCGTGCCTGCCGTGCTCTCTACGAGCGTGACGAGGCAATCAATCAGATAACGGTTGCCCAGGAACTGGAGAGGCTAGGAATCCTGGAGACGTGCGGTGGTGTTGCCTACCTCTCTCACCTGATATCCATCGTTCCGACATCGCTCGATATCGAGCACTACGCCCGGATTGTCTATCGGTTGTCGATAATGCGCCAGCTTATTGCCGCCGCCGAGAGAATCTCAGATATCGGCTATCAGGCTGACCCGGATGTCAATACCGCCCTGAGCCGGGCAGAGGAAGCCCTTTACCAGCTTCGCAGTGCCCGTGGCTCGATTGACTTCGTCCATATCAAGCAGGTACTGGACAGGTATTTCGAAACGCCCCCAGTAGAAGAAATCGAAGGGCAGCGGCCGGTCGCCCAGGTAATGTCCGGGTTCCATGGCCTCGATGATTTCCTTGACGGCTTTCAACGCTCCGACCTGATAATCATTGCCGGCCGTCCCAGCATGGGTAAGACCAGCCTGGCGCTCAACATCACCCGGAACGCTGCCGTGGAACAGGGTGCCTGTGTTGCCCTGTTCAGCCTTGAGATGTCACGGGACTCGCTGGTACAGCGCCTGCTATCCAGTGAATCGGGCGTGAACCTGAGGAAACTCCGCTTTGAGAGCCAGACCGAGTCAGACGAGAGAAAGCTGATGAACGCCATCGGCATCCTTTCCGAGGCACCGATATATATTGACGACTCACCTATGCTCCGGGTTGTCGAAATGCGCAGCAAGGCAAGGCGGCTCTACTTCGAACACGGCATCGACCTTATTGTCGTCGACTACCTGCAATTGATGCAGGGAGAAGGCGTCCGAGGCGAGAACCGTGTCCAGGAAATCAGCTACATTTCCCGTTCGCTAAAGGCGCTGGCCCGTGAGCTCAACGTGCCGGTGGTCGCCGTGTCTCAGCTCAGCCGGGCCGTCGAGTGGCGGGCCTCGCACCGACCTCAGCTTGCCGACTTACGTGAGAGTGGTAGCATCGAGCAGGACGCCGATGTCGTCACGTTTATCTACCGCGATGATTACTATTACACCGAAGAGGAGTGGCGAATCCAGCACCCCGAGGAAGAATATCCCGAGGGCATTGCCCAGGTGATAATCGCCAAGCACCGTAACGGCCCGACCGGAGAGTTGAGCCTGCGCTTTGTCCCGAGACTAGCCAAGTTCGAGAATATTGCCAGCCAGGAACCGACCCTGCTATGAGCAAGTTCAATGGCTTTCCGGCGAGGATGGAGTTCACCCCCATCCCCAACCTCTTCCTCAGCAGCCTGATGCCGCAAATCAGCGACATCACCGAGCTGAAGGTCACCCTTCACCTCTTTGCAGCGCTGTACCGCAAACGTGGCTATCCACGCTTCGTCACCTACGACGAACTATCGAATGACGCCAGTCTGACGGCCAGCCTCAGGCAGGAAGGAGAACCTTCAGAAGTGTTACGTCACGGCCTGGACATGGCAACTGAGCGCGGGACAGTACTCCGTTTATCTCTCAGCAGAGACGGTAAACCGGAGGAGGTCTACTTCATTAATAGCGAGCCCGACAGACGGGCTGTAGCCAGAATTCAGAACGGCGAGCTTGCCCTCACCGGGCTGAAAGCTACCAGACCAACCGCTGAAAGCAGGCTGGAGGAGCCACCTAACATCTTTACCCTGTACGAACAGAATATCGGCATGCTGACCCCGATGATTGCTGAGGAACTGCGTGAAGCGGAGAAGCTCTACCCGGAAGCCTGGATAGAGGACGCCATAGGTGAAGCAGTCAGCCTGAACAAGCGAAGCTGGCGGTACATCGCCCGTATTCTGGAACGCTGGGCAAGCGAAGGTAGAGGTGATAAAACAGGCAGGGCGGGAACCAGAAAAGCGAGTGTAGACAAGTACAGCAAGCAAAAATACGGACACCTTTTCCAGCAGTGACATGAATAAATGGAGCATATCAGCGAGATATTGAAAAGGCAACCCCTGCAAAAAGCAACCGGGGCAAAAGCAGATATAGAAGCAGACACAGAAGAGCCAGAACCATGCCCCATCTGCAAGGGGGCCAGGTTCGTTCATCCGCTACTGCCGGACGGCAAGCCGGATTACGGCCGGGTGGTCCCCTGTCGCTGCACCAAGCAGGACTTAGAGGAGAAACGCCATTCCCACCTGCAAAGCTACAGCAACCTCGGCCCTCTAGCCCGTCTCACTTTCGATAACCTGGTTCGCGAAGGTCGGGGGGACGACCCTGTTGACCGGCAGCGGTTTACCCGCGCTTTCGAGGCCGCCCACGAGTTCGCCAGCCGGCCCTACGGCTGGCTGGTTCTGGCTGGCCCCAGTGGCAGCGGCAAGACCCACCTGGCAGCGGCAATTGCCAACTGCCGTATCGCCGAAAACCACCCCGTTTTCTACATCACCACCCCCGACCTCCTCGACCACCTCCGCTCCAGCTTCAATCCCAATAGTGACCTGCCCTACGACGAGTTCTTCGAGCAGGTACGCAATACGCCGCTACTGGTGCTGGACGATTTCGGTGCACATTCCGCTACCCCCTGGGCAAAAGAGAAACTAGAGCAGTTGTTGAACCACCGCTTCACCAACCGCCTCCCTACCGTAATCGTGACCATCACCTCAATCGAAGAGCTCGACGAAAGAATGCGCACCCGCCTGGCAGATTCCGACTTCTGCCAGGTACAAATCACCGGGTCGCGACCTTCGGCACTGTCTAACTGGGGCTGGGCACCTGAATTCGAACTCCAGAAAGAGATGACCTTCGATAACTTCGTCTGGAAACGGGACAACCTACCGTCAGACGAACGCCAGAATCTGGAGAAGGCCTATCGACTGGCGGTAGACTTCGCCAAAGACCCGGAAGGATGGCTGGTGTTTCAGGGTGTTAACGGCTGCGGCAAGACACACCTGGCAGCCGCCATTGTCAACTACCGCTATCAACAGGGGAAGCCGGCCCTGTTCATTGTTATTCCCGATTTCCTCGACCACCTGCGTTCCACCTTCAGTCCGGACAGCAAGGTATCCTACGACCAGCTTTTTGAGAGTGTCAAGAACGCCCCTTTGCTCATCCTCGATGACCTGGGAGCACAGACAACCACACCCTGGGCACAGGAAAAGCTCTACCAGGTCATTAACCACCGCTACAATGCTCGCCTGGCCACTGTTATTACGACCAATTGCTCTGCTGATGAAATAGACAGCCGAATAATGACTCGTTTTGTAGACCAGAAGCTCAGCATGCTGTTCCACATCGAAGCCCCTGATTACTTTGCCGGTGAAAAAAGGGTGCCCCGCCGCCCCAGCAGAGGCCGTTAACTACTGATAGAGGGGAGTTAAAGAGGGGCTCTGCCCCTCTTTTTTATTTATTCCCCATCCCCTTTGGGGAAAGGGGATAAAGGGGGATGGGGCCGTCACCACTGGACAGGGAGTGAGGCAAATAAGACAATACCAGTGATTCATCAACCACATGAACAGCATGGTAATTTGCACAGCCTTTGCGTCCGTAGTAAAATAGGCTTGCCCATAAATGGAGAAAGACCGTGTCTGTACTCAACCTTCCTGTACTGGTGCTGAATCAGAACTACGAACCGCTTAACGTCTGCCGGGCCCGGCGGGCGGTAGTATTACTTTACCAGAGTAAGGCCGAGATGCTTGAGGACGGAGTCGGACACATCCATACGGCCCATAGTGACTTCCAGGTGCCTTCGGTAATTCGGCTTCCCTACCTAGTCAAACGACCCTTCCACACCGGGAGAAAACTCAGTCGACTCGAGGTATTCAACCGCGACAACTACACATGCCAGTACTGTGGCAAGGAGACCCGACACCTCACCCTCGACCATGTCATCCCAAGATACCGCGGCGGTCCACATACCTGGGAAAACCTGGTCAGCGCCTGTGTATCCTGCAACCGGCGCAAGGCCGGCAAGACACCCGAAGAAGCAGGAATGAAGCTGCGACGTCCTCCAACCACACCCCGTGACTACCGCTTCTCATACATCCCCCGCCACTACGTTGAGGCCCGAGAAGAGTGGCAAAGATACCTTCCCCACTGAGCAGGGGGGAGGGTATTACTTGTTCTTCCCACGCCTTCGCCCCGACCTAGGTGACGGAGATTTTGCCTCCGTACTAGTCTCAACCGGTTCTTCGACATCGGCTTCGGCTTCAACAGTGGCCTCAGCCTTGCCTTCGCCTGGCGCAACCTCGCTCAGAGGCAGTTCAACAACAACCTTGCTCTCCAGCTCAGCCAGCACGGTCCCCTTAATCAGATTATTCCCAACCACACGAGCCATTCCCATAGGCGTGTTTATCTTCTGGCCCTCTCTGGGCATTTTCTCCTGCATCTCGCGGTACTGTTCGTTCTCATAGGCGAGGCAGCACAGCAGACGACCGCAGAGGCCGGATATTTTCATCGGATTGAGCGGCAGACTCTGCTCCTTGGCCATCCTGATGGAAATAGGAGCAAATTCAGATAGAAAACTGGCACAGCACAAGGCACGGCCACAGCGGCCAAAACCACCCAGCAGCTTAGTCTCATCTCTGGCACCAACCTGCCGCAGTTCAACGCGCACCTTAAAACGTCCTGCCAATTCCCGAACCAGCTGCCGGAAATCAACCCTCTCAGCGGCGCTGAAATAGAAGGTGAGGTGCTTACCATCAAGAGCATACTCGGCAGAGAGTAGCTTCATCGGCAATTTCATTTCAGTAATTAGCTCACCGCATATTGCCAGCGCTTCTCTCTCCTTCTCCTCGAACTGCTCGGCGTGGTTCACCTCGGTAGGCTCCGCCTTCCGCACCACTGGCTTCAATGGCTTAGCAATATCGCTTTCCGGAACATCCTTCGGGGCAATGGCCACCTGCCCCACCTCAAGCCCACGAGCTGTTTCGACTACCACGTAGTCATCCACGTCGAAGTCCACACCGGCCGGGTCGAAATAATATATTCTACCGGCCTTTTTAAACCGTACTCCAACAACCTCAATCATTGCTTACCTCACATCGGGCACGGGGGCCTTCAGTTTATTTTTCTCAGGTATGCCTAGCATCAATACCTCCAGTACCAGTTGTGCGTTAGCATTAAGCCGGAGTTGGTCACTGGCTGCCTGAATATTATCAATAAACGCCCTTATTTGGGCCAGTGTATAATTACCGGCTATCCCAATCACCTGGGTGGAACGATCTATATTTATTATAGCGTCTTTGCAGCCAACTTTAACCAGCAGCAGGTCACGCCACCAGTCCAGCCACAGTTGCAAAACCTCCTGGACTGCCCTTCGACTCTGGCTGAACTGGCCTGCCAGTTCGGCAACGTACTGGAAACGTTGCTCGTAACCAGCCTCCGTGATATCAAGCAATTTGTCCAGCAACTCAGCCCGCTGCTGAAGCAACTGCCCATCCCGGGCAGCCGACACCGCCCACCCCAGGCAGCCGTTAGCCAGCCGCGACAATAGCTTTGCCTTGTCCGACTCGACCCCCCACCGGCTGGCAAGCGCCTCTTCAATCTCTGCCGTACCCAGTGGAGCCAGCTCTATTTGCTGGCAGCGGGAAACAATCGTCGCTGGTAGCAGCTTCTCGTTGACAGTCAGCAGTATGAAGACCACCCCAGCTACCGGCTCCTCGAGGGTCTTGAGTAAACGATTGGCAGCACCAATCGAGAGGAACTCGGCACCGTCAAGGACGAACACCTTGCACCTGCCCTCAAAGGGCGGCAGGAAGGCCGAGTGTTGCATCTGCTCAATCTGCTCGACACTGATTTTTACCCTGGACTCGGACTCGGCTGAATCACCATTACCACTCCCCAGGTCAATCACCTGGATGTCAGCATGTTTACCCTCGGCAATTCTCTGGCAGGAAACACACTCACCACAAGGCGGTCCGGCACCCTCGCAGTTCACCGCCTTGGCCAGGTCCAGTGCCAGCGTCATTTTACCGACGTGAGCGGATCCTACCAGAAGATAGGCATGCGACAGTGACCCTGCCTCCAGGCTACGCTGGAGCAGAGAAATCGCCCTGTTCTGCCCAATTGTATCCCACATCAGAATGTCCTCGCCAAATAACCTCTAAACCACGTCGCACCGGGTCAGGTCTTCCAGTGCCTCCCGGCGCCGGATAAGTCGTGCCTTACCCTCCCCGACCATGATTATCGGAGGCTTGAACGAGGCGTTGTAATTCGTCGCCTCTGTAAGGCAGTAAGCACCACAGCCCGCCACCGCGATAATGTCATTAGCAACCACCGCTGGTAGTCCAATATCTCGTATCAATACGTCACCGGGCTCGCAGAACTTGCCGGCAATAGTAACAGTATCGGCCTCCGGTTCTGTCATTTTATTGGCCACCACAGCCTCGTGTCGCGCCTGGTACAAGGCAGGGCGGATATTGTCCGCCATACCGCCATCGACCGAGACATAGCGCCTCACATTGGGGATGTCCTTGATCACTCCGGCAGTATATACTGCTACCCCAGCCCGCGCTACTACTGACCTGCCCGGTTCAATAACGAGGTGCGGAAGCTCGAATCTATGCTCACGACACTCGGTGATAACACACGAGGTGACTGCCTCAGCGTAAAAAGATACAGGTGGTGCCGGGGCATCCAGGGTGTACTGCACAGCAAAACCACCGCCGACATCGAATTCTCTAAGCTCAAATCCGTGTTTCTGTTTCATCTCCGCAGCTAGGCCGAGCAGGCGCCTTATGGACTCCTGGTACGGCTCAACCTCGGCAATCTGTGAGCCGATGTGGAAGTGCAGGCCAAGCAGGTTCACCCCAGGCATTGACATAGCCGCCACCATTGCCTTCTCACCCTGAGAAAGAGGAATACCGAACTTACTATCAACCACACCGGTGGCAATATACCGGTGGGTATGCGGGTCCACTCCCGGAGTCAGCCGCAGCAGAATATCCTGTGTACAGCCCATTTCTTTAGTTAATTCGCCCAGCATTTTAAGCTCGTGGAAGTTGTCGACCACCAGCCGCCCCAACCCCCACTCGAGACTCTGCCGGAGTTCCTCGCCCGATTTGTTGTTACCAGCGAAATATATCTTATCCATCGGGAAATCGACTGACCGCGCAATAGCCAGCTCACCACCTGAGACAACATCCAGCCCTAATCCCTCTTCATTTGTGAGGAGTAGTAATGCCTTATTGATGAAAGCCTTGCAGGAATATACGACCGTCATGTCTACATAGCGACTGCCGAACTCGTCTTTGAATTCCCGGCACTTATCACGCAGGCTGGCCTCATCAAAAAGATAAAGGGGTGTGCCAAATTCAGCGGCCAGGTCAACAACATCACAGCCACCAATGACAAGATGGCCACGGTCATTCACATCACTGGCCGGGGGAAATAAAGGGAGTCTGGAAATCATCGGTAATCGCTCTCCTGTGCAAGCAGGTACGCTATTCACCACAATATTAATTCAGTCCACCAGCGAAGTCAATTAACAGAGAAGGGTGATTCATATGAGACTTTGCCCCTGCTGGTAGTGAAGGCCCCATCCCCTTAATCCCCTTCCCCAGAGGGGAAGGGGGAATATTTAAAAGAGAGGGCTGGCGCCCTCTCTTAGACTCTCTGCCGATAGTCACTGCCCGAGCTCACCGAAATTACACGGCACTTTCTAAGGTGCGAACGACCCCTGTTAAAGAACCAGCCTCTCACCGTTTTGGGGAGTCCAGAGGGGTGTAACCCCTTTGGAAGGGGGATTTCAAGGGGGTGTCCCCCTTGACTTTCACTTTCCTCCGAGAGAACTGAATTAAGGATTTATATGACTTCACCCCTTGCTGACACCCGGTTTAGCCACTGTTCCATTTCTTACCAGTACGTCAGTGAATCGAGGAACATCTGTCTCAGTTCACCAGGGGTAAACGTCCTGGGTGACAGCCTGGTGACACGCTGCTGGGGCAACGTGCCCTCAACCAGCTTGTCCACGTCCGCCGCCGTAAAACCAACAGCCGCCAGGCCATTGAGCATTCCTGTTTCTTTCATTAAAGAGATTATCGCCCTGGCAAGTACATCGCCTGCGTCCTCCATTCTGGAGTTGGCGATGTCCACTCCCATCAATCGGGCCGCTTCCAGGTGCCGTTCAGGATTTGTAGGTGCTGTGAACCGAAAAACAGATGGGGCAAGGAGAATGACCGCCATCCCGTGTGGAATGATTGGGTGGTCCGTAGGATATCCTTCAGGTATAAAGCTACGCACCATTCCAGATACAGGATAGGACATGCCATGACCGAGATGCGTGCCTGCGGTACCGAAGCTAATACCGGCGAAGGTGGCCGCCAAAATCATCTGGCTACGGGCCTCCTCATCCGTGGGGTCATTGACCACCCGAACGATGTTGCTGCTTGCCATTTCGATAGCTTTTAGCGCCCAGACATCACTCAATGGGTTTGAGCCCTGATAGGCAGACCTCAGCAGCGGATTCTCCGGTGCCTGGCGCTGGTTGTAGGGTATGGCTGTAAAGGACTCCAATGCATGGGCCAGAACATCAAAGCCGGTACACGCTGCTACCATCCTGGGCAGGGTTTGCGTATTGTCCGGGTCAACTATACCCATTGTTGGCCGCAGGTGCCGGTGGGCAATCCCGGTCTTAGCGTGCATCTCAACCAGATCGAATACGGCCACGCCGGTTGTTTCACTTCCAGTTCCAGCGGTGGTAGGAATGCAGACCAGCGGCTTAAGGGGGCCAGGTACAGGAGCACCTTTACCAATCGGCGCATTAACATAGGTAGGGAAATCTGCCGGATAGGTAGAGTAAAGATTGGCGACTTTGGCCGTATCCATACTTGAGCCTCCCCCCACCGCCACGAAACCGTCGAACTCCCCCCTCGTGGCATAGTCAATTGCTTCCTTAAGTGAAGCGTCTGTTGGCTCTATGCGGGTACCGCTGTACAAGACCGCCTCCAGTCCTGCATCCTCCAGTGCCTTGAGAGTTACCTTCACTGGTCCCTTGTCCACCAGATTAGGGTCTGTCACCACCATTACCCTTTTTGCCCCGAGCTCTCCTATGTCGAAGCCGACCTCACGAGTTGCCCCGGGCCCATACTTGATGTTGACCGAGTCCAGTCTGATTACCGATTCCAGAGCCATTGTTCACTCCCTTCCGAGAAATACTGTTAAATTTCACCTTTCAAACTGAGCCTAACCAATATGCACCCTCTGATAACTCATACCAAACCTGATTTCAAGCTTTTTCCCATTCTCCTAACAAATAATTAAAAGTGCAAAATTAGATGAGCATCTTCAACAACCATACGCATAAAACAGCGATTTATTCAATGCATCACAGCAGTGAAACTGGGGATTTGTTAATCATTTACTACAATACTACCACTGCTTCCTTCTTAGCCATAGTGCTGGAATTATTCCGGCCAGACATATGCCTATCGCTGCAATGAAAAAGTCGTGGAACAAGTCTAGAGTCAGCTGAACGACCTCTTCAGGAGAAGTTGCCAACTGCTCTAGAGACATTCCGGCTGTCATGCTATGGAACTGGCCCATACCCCACGATGATAACGCAGAAAGTCCTACTATCATCCCTATCATACGCGTCATTACGACCAATGATGAGCCAATAGCCCTCTGCTCCTCCTCAACTGAGTCTACGACGGCTGTGGCAAGTGGAGCAATGACTAAACCAAAGCCCAACCCGCATACAACAAGATGCAGTGTCATCTCAGGGTCAGCAATGCTAAGAGTCCAACGGCTCATAAAGAAGAAACCCAGACTGCTCAAGACCAGACCGGCTATTGTAGGTAATCGGTAGCCGAACTGGCGGCACAAAAACCCACCCATAACAGCACCAACGCACATCGTCATCGTGAGCCGAAACAGTCTCAGGCCGCCTTCTAGAGGTGAACAACCCATAAGGGTCTCGCTCATGAGCGGGACATTGACCAAGGCTATAATAAGAGCCGCACCTGTAAGCAGACTCGTTATGTTGGCACTGGAAAAGGTAACATTCTTGAAGACGGGGAGAGCAATCAATGGCTTAGAAGTTTTCACCTCTCGTAATATGAAAAAGGTAAACAAGAGTAGCGAGCCAACCGAAAAGCATATTGCACAAATAATAGAATGGAACTGCTCTACTCTTTGATAAAGGGCCAGGCTTAGAAATGCCAGACCGCCTGCCAGCAGAATCCCCCCCATGTAATCAACTTTCACACGGTTTCGGGGACTGGGCCCTATAAGAAAGAGGATAAGCAAAATGGCTACGAGGCTGATTGGCAAGTTTATCCAGAATATCCAGCGCCAGTCCAGGACTTCTACAATGGCACCGCCATAAAATGGCCCCAGTGCACCTCCCCCCTCCACGACCCCTCCAATGATGCCTAAAGGAATGGCTCTTGCCCCTTTGGGGAAGACGTCACCCACGATGGCCATCGCGATTGGCACCAGGGCACCTCCACCAATGGCCTGTAAAACTCGTGCTGCCACTAACCATTCAAAACTGGGAGCAAGGGCCACGAATACGGAGCCCAGCATGAAAAGCAGTAAAGATATGATATATATCTGGCTATGGCCATAAACATCTGACACACGTGCCATTAAAGGCATAGCGACGGTATAACCTATTAAGTAACCGATGACAATCCAGGCTGCTTTATCCAGCTCAAATACTGTGAGGTCAAGGTCTGGCATCATGTCAGCCAGAGCACCATATATCACAGTCTGGTCAAGGGCAGCAAAGAAGATGCCAACGCAGGTTACGGCCAGTATAAGAGAAGGGGATACGCTGCGATGCTGGAGCGTCTTAACATTAAACTTCATATGAACGTTTATTCAGGTAGCTCAATTTCCACTTCTTGGTCAAAATCAGATAGCTTCAAGTATCTGATAATCCCTTCTTTCTCGGTCTCAGTAATCCTGCCATCAAGCTTTATCTGGTGTAGCAAGAACTCCTCTCCGTCAATCCAGACTTCCACGTCGATATCTACTCCCTCAACGGAGGTCAAGGTAATCGGACGTAGACTTTCACAGGGGATTTCCCCCTTGATATGGATACAGGTAAACGTGCCTATCTTTTCATCGTCAAGTCTGGTGAGGTCTGTCATGCCTTCCAGAATGGATACAACCCCAGCGTCTGGATCAAAGATACTGATAGCGCTAAACTCCCCCGGCAGGAGTTCCCACTGCCCTGTAAGAGGATTGGTCATGTATGTTGTTGTGCCAACAGTAATGATATCGACCCGCACCGGGATTCCGTTCATGGTCGCTGAGATTGTGGTACTCAGTTTACCAGGTTTGGCAACATCACCTTCAGCTTCACGCATCTCTAATCCCATGGCTATGGGAGTGCCCCCACCCTCATGTGTAATCTCAAAGTGGAATGAATCAATCTCTCTCATCGTTTCCGCTGAGTCGGCAATAATCTCGGATGCGCTCAAGTTTGATGCTATAGGGGCTGCTTCTTTACAGGCCGGGACTAGAGTAATTGCCAGAATAGTAGTCACGATTACTGCTGCCAAAACCAGTTCCCTTTTCATTCTGACCCTCCTTCTAGCCGGGTCTCTACGGCCAATGCAAGTATATCAATTTTGGACAAATCTTCCTATACCTGCGGTAATACCCTGGCTCAACGGAAAGCGACTACGAACCTCTCAGCTTTTCTATCACCATGAGATTTGCAGGATGTCAGGTTACCAGTAATTCGGCTTTTCACTTACTAGTAAGTATTACCACCATGTAGCTTTATCCGTTCGATTGTATGTAAAGACCTTTCCTCTTTACCACATTGACTTTATACGTTCACTCCTATTGACAACAACCCCTCAAAGGACTAAAATCAACTCCCCAATGTACAAGGAGGTAATACACGATAGAGCAAAGTGTAATATGCCCGCAGTGCCAGACAAGTAATCCAGAAGGTCAACAGCTCTGCCAAGGATGTGGACAAACACTCCAGACTGAATCAGCAAACAAGAACAAGCGGCTTACGACAATACTGACATGGGCAGCACGAGTAATGGGATTAGTTGGAGTAGTGTTCTATCTTCTTTTCCTCATGGCTAGCAACATGTTTACTGAACATTGGGCTAGTAACGTTGCTCAAATTTCTTCTGGCATCGCTCTAGTTATAGCATTTGTCGGGTTATCCATCTCGTTTTTGACAATATGGCTTGCTGGCGTATTACTGACTCTTTCTTTTATTAGTCCCATTTTCGTTGTCATCTATGTGGCTACGAAGACTAACCTCAATATTTCCGACTTATTCTTTGGTTTACCTTCACTAGTTGCTGGGGTGTTATTCCTATTGTCTTGGTGGTTTTCAAGAAAAACTACTTCTTCAGCACCGCCATAACACACACCCTAATAACAGACATCTAATTGCTAAATACAAGACTAGCAGGTCTTCAATGGTCTGCTAGCCTTCTTTTCTTATTGAGATGTTTCTACATAACTAGAATCGTTCCTTTTATCCACATTGACTTTCCACGTTCGCGGTGGTATCCTTTGCACACCCCACCTAAGTCAACTGAGGAGGCGGACTCCGTCGTAAACAGAAATAATAAAACGAGGGTAGTTTTATGGATTTGATTGAGGCAGTGGCAAGATGGCGTGTCTGCGAGTACGGTGAGTCGGACTACTGCAGGGACTGTAAAAACTACTTCTATGTGGACCCCCGTACCATGGGGAAAAGGGAAACGGGATGGGGAACGACCGGTCAGAGGACCATATGTAGTTTGTTCGACGACCTAGAAAGCGAAATACAATCAAGAACCGCTGCTAAGTAGTTACCGATTATTATCAAAAAGTTATGAAGGCAAATGTGGTTCCTTTTTCTACTTTCTACATTGATTCCCCACATTCACAATGGTATCGTTGGTACACGACATACACTCCACCTGCAGACAATAGAAGAGGTGAGTAATGTATCGAGTCGGTTCACTGCTATTTGTAGTCATTCTTCTAGCCACCAGTGTCCTCGTAGCCTGTAGTCATACTGCCGAGTGGTACGCTGACCGAGCTTATGAGCTATGCAACCAGGGACGTTTCGATGAGGCTATGGAGGAGTGTAACAGAGCTATTGAACTCGACCCTAACTGCGCTTATGCCTATGCCAACAGAGCCCGCTGTTATGGTATGGAGAAGCAGTTCGACCCGTCCATCGCCGACTGCAATAGAGCCATCGAACTCGACCCCGAATTGGCTTTGGCGTACTCGGTTAGAGGACGGGGCTACGGTGACAAGGGGCAGTATGAGCAGGCATTTGCCGACTGCAATAGAGCCATCGAACTCGACCCCGACCTTGCTCACATCTATATGCATGGAGCTGGAATTTATAATCTGCAGGCACAGTATGAGCAAGCACTTGTTGACTGTAATAGAGCTATCGAGCTCGACCCGGAACTTGCTGTAGCCTTCAGTAGCCGAGGTGCAACCTACTGGTATCTGGGACAGTTTGAGCAGGCCATCGAGGATTTTAATGAAGCCATCCATCTTGCCCCGGCGTTTGCCGGAGCCTACAATGACCGGGGTAACACCTACTACAGACTGGGCGAGTATGAGCGAGCCATTGATGACTATGATGAAGCCATCCGACTAGACCCAGAGTGTGTTTATGCCTACTACAATCGGGGTGCTACATATGCCGAATTGGGTAGAGAAACTGAAGCCTTAGCTGACTTCGAGAAGGTCATTACACTCACCAACGATGCACAGATTATAGAATGGGCTGAGCAGCATATTGAGGAACTCAGCGAGTAGCTCAGACTTATTCCTTGGTTTCTCTTTATTCAGTTGTTAAGGTACTTCTGCTTGTATAAAAACCTCCGATTTTCCGATAACCCACCCAGTCTCCCCCAATCACCTCACTTCATTCCTTGACGCTAACTGGTAGGGCTGCTATCATCAGGTACGCCAGCACAGACCCGATGAGGAGGATGGCATGAAGTTCACTGAGAAGCTGGAAAATGCGATACAGCTTAACAACAGCCTGGTGTGTGTCGGCCTCGATACCGACCCCAGGCGGATGCCGGAGGGTATCAGCGTATCCGATTTCAACAAGGCCATAATCGAGGCTACCTCCGACCTAGTCTGCGCCTACAAGCCCAACCTGGCCTTCTACGAGGCCCTGGGAGACGAGGGATGGGACGCCCTGAGAGAGACATTGCGGCACATCCCCGCCGAGATTCCGGTGATTGCTGATGCCAAGCGGGGGGATATTGGTAATACGGCCGCTGCCTATGCTAAAGCGCTGTTCGATATCTATGGTTTTGACGCATCCACGGTAAATCCGTACCTGGGCTTCGATTCCGTGGAGCCTTTCCTCTCATATCAGGACAAGGGAATAATTATCCTCTGCCGGACATCCAACGCCGGCGCGACCGACTTCCAGGACCTGCTCTGCCAGTACGGAGATGGCTACCGCCCTCTGTACGAGATTGTCGCCCTCAAGGCCAGCACCTGGAACACCCACGGTAACATCGGGCTGGTCATCGGAGCGACCTACCCCGAGGAGCTGGATACCATCCGGCGGCAACACCCAGACCTGCCCCTTCTGGTACCGGGCGTCGGCGCGCAGGGTGGCGACCTTGCCCTGGCAGTCCGCTACGGGATTGATGCCAATGGGCAGGGCATGATAATAAATTCGTCACGTCAGATTCTCTATGCTTCAACCGGGAAGGACTTTGACAAAGCCGCACGACAGGCCGCCGAGGCATTACGTGACGAGATTAACCAGCACCGCTCCAAGCATACAACAGGATAGCCAATGGTCACCGAGATAAGACTGGGGGACGTGGTCCGCCTCAAGAAAAAGCATCCCTGTGGCAGCGACCAGTGGCAGGTAGTCAGGCTCGGGGCCGATATCGGCATCAGGTGCCAGGGCTGCCAGCACCGGGTCCTCCTGCCACGCAGTGTACTCGAACGCCGTATTCGCACCTTTATCTCCCGCGGGCCACAACGGGGTTGATTTCAATAAGGGAATCCCGCCAATGGCAAAGAAAGACGAACCGCTGGTAAAAGTCGATAACCTGCACACTTATTTCCCGATAAAGACCGGTGTTTTTCAGAAGAAGGTGGCTGACCTCAAAGCAGTAGATGGCGTCAGCTTCTACATAAACAGGGGCGAGACCCTGGGGCTTATTGGCGAGAGCGGCTGTGGCAAGACCACCCTCGGGCGTTCCATACTCTGGCTGTTGAAGCCCACCAGCGGCAATGTTTACTTCGATGGTACCGACCTCGGTAATCTCAGTGCCGGAGAGCTGCGAAAAATGCGGCAGAATATGCAGATGATATTCGAAAACCCGTACTCGTCGCTAGACCCTGGGATGAAGGTCGGCAGGATAATCGCCGAGCCACTCCAGATTCACAACCTGGCCAGCGGAGAGGAGCTTGAGGACCGGGTCCGCGAAATGCTCGTCATGGTAGGGCTCGAAGCAGATATGGTCGAACGCTATCCCAGCGAGTTCAGCGGCGGCCAGCGACAACGCATTGAGCTGGCACGAGCACTGACTCTGAGACCGAGTTTCATCGTATGTGACAATCCGCTAGCACATCTTGACGTCTCCACACAGGCACAGATTATCGAGCTGCTAGTCTGGTTCCATAACTGGAGACATCTCTCTTACCTTTTCATCGCCCACGACCTCGCTCTGGTACGGAGAATCAGTCACCGTGTCGCCGTGATGTATCTGGGCAAGCTCGTCGAGATAGCCGAGACCGATGAGCTGTTCGATAACCCGCTTCACCCCTACACGAAAGCGCTAATATCGGCGGTGCCTGTCCCTGACCCGGCTGAGCGTGACCGTATGATACTTCTGCTCCCCGGCGAACCGCCGAGCCCAATCAACCCGCCCTCCGGATGCCGCTTCCACCCGAGATGCAACGTCGCTGCTGGAAAATGCGGTCAGGTAATTCCGGACCTGAGGGAAATCGGTGAGAGTGGACACCAAGTCGCCTGCCACCTAGTCTAGCATTCCAACTAATGACAACACACGGTTGGTCGTAATATACTATGATTGACCTGTATTAGCCTGGGCACGTAAACTAATTGCTCAAGGATATGCTTCACAGATATCCGAACCCTCACTACCGGGCTGGGCGATTACTTAAGTCATCGGAGGTGGACAGTGCTACCCGAATTCGCAATAGGGTCTCCGCTCTGGGAATCCTTATGGTCAGTGGGAGTGTTTGTCGTATACTTGCTGGCCGCCTTGGTGATATACCTTTCAATGCGATATGTTGAGCGAAAGCTGGAGGGCCGGAGAAGAAGAACCAGGCTGCTACGCCAGCTACTAGCCAGTCTCCACAAACCCATTTTCTTGCTGATAGTCACCCAGGGGATTATCTGGGCACTAGCCACTCCCTCCTATCTTATTTCTTGGCACCCCGTGTTGCAACAAGTCAGCATTGGCGTGGCGATCGCTATCATCGCCTATGGTCTGGGAATGGCGATAGCCGCTATCGTCGAGTGGTACATGCGCTCGCGGGGCGTCCGACGTAAGGCACAGATTGACGAAGGCCTTATCCGCTTTGTCCGAAGGATTTTACTCATAACATTCTACTTAATCGGCATTTTAGTCTTGCTAGCATATTACGATGTCGACATCACGCCGATTATAGCCGGCCTTGGTGTTGGTGGTTTGGCCGTAGCCCTCGCACTCCAGCCAACACTGGGTAATTTTTTCGCGGGCACGCAGATAGTATCCGACCGCGTCGTACGTGTCGGGGACTATATCGAACTGAATGACGGCACCAGGGGCTTTGTTACCGATATAGGCTGGCGCAGCACCCGAGTCCGTACCCCCTTCAACAACATGGTCATCATTCCCAACTCTAACCTGGCAGCGAGCATCATCACCAACTTCTACGGTCCCACCATGGATATACGCGTTATCGTAAATTGTGGCGTCAGCTACAGTAGCGACCTCACAAAAGTACAGGAGGTGACCCTGGATGTCGCCAGAGAGGTTATAGAAGACCTAGATGAAGCGGTGAAAGACTTCGAGCCGCAGTTCGGCTACGAGGAGTTCGGGGATTCCAATATAAACTTCTGGCTCTGGGTCCAGGCAGTAGACCGACTTGCCTCATTCCGCCTCAAGAGTGAACTCATCAGACGACTCCATGCCCGCTTCGGGCAGGAGGATATTACTATCAACTACCCGGTACGAAGACTTGTCTACGACGAATACAATCCGCCGCCTCTACCAGGCAGTCCGCAATAATAGAAAGGAAGGTATAAAATGGACTTATCACGATTCTCGCTGGAGGGCAAAGTAGCCCTGGTCACCGGTGCCAGCCGGGGTATAGGTAAAGCCACGGCGCTGGGGTTTGCCAATGCCGGAGCCAATGTGGTGGTGGCCAGCCGGAAGCTGCCCGACCTGGAGTCAGTTGCTGAAGAGATAAGGGGGCTAGGAGTCAAATCTCTGCCGGTTGCCTGCCACGTTGGGCGAATGGACCAGATACAGGAACTGGTCAAGACAGCCGTGGGCGAGTTCGGCACGATTGATATCCTGGTCAATAACGCCGGCACCAGCCCGGTGCTGGCTTCGTCGCTCGATTTAGAGGAAAGGGCCTGGGACGTGGTGATGAACCTCAACCTGAAGGGGCTGTTTTTCCTCAGCCAGGCCGCAGGCAGGGTAATGAAAGACCACGGCGGAGGCAAAATTATCAACGTCGCCTCAATAGATGCCTATAAGCCGGAGTACCATGTCGGGGCGTACTCCATCAGCAAAGCAGCGGTTGTCATGGTAACCAAGGTCATGGCCGTAGAACTGGCACAGTACAACATCCGCGTAAACTGCATCGCGCCGGGCGCGGTGGAGACCCGCATCTATGACTCCCACTGGTTCAACGTTTCAGAAGAGCAGATGAAAAAGGAGAAGGCAGAGGTTGCCAAGAGGATACCTGTAGGACATATCGGGCAGCCGGACGAGATAGCCGGTGCCATGATATACCTGGCCTCTGACGCCTCCAGCTACCTGACCGGCGAGACTATCCTGATAGATGGCGGCAGTTTCCTCGTTTAGATATGTGGATGAACGACTACTGTAATTACGAGGGATAATCAACTTGAAGATAGCGGACATCAAGACATACGTGGTAGGTAATCCAGTCCCGGATAAAGGGGGGAATAACTGGGTATTCCTTAAACTCGTTACAGATGATGGCGTAGAAGGCTTCGGTGAAGCTTATGGGGTACCCTTTCACCCGTACGCCACGGTAGGTCTAATTGAAGATGGGGGAACGGTTTATCATTAACTCCGATCCATTCAAGATCGAAAAGATGTGGCGAACACTCTATTCCAGAGGTTATAGCCAGCATCCAGACCTGACAATGATGGGTGTAATCAGTGCCTTTGAAATAGCCTGTTGGGACATCATTGGTAAAGAACTCGACCAGCCAATCTACAACCTGCTGGGTGGACAGGTTCACGAAAAGCTCCGATCCTATACATACCTCTACCCTGTCCCCGATGACTCTTCGGAACGCAACCTGTTCACTGACCCGGAACGTGCTGCATCGAGGGCAATCGAGTATGTCAAGCAGGGTTTTACCGCTATAAAGATTGACCCTGTTGAGCCTACGATGCCCTCTACCCCTGTTCAAGTCTCACTCGAGGCACTTCATACTGCGGAGATGGTTGTTAAGAGTATTCGGGAAGCCGTAGGTACTAGCTGTGACATACTGGTGGGGACACATGGACAGATGACTACTTCCAGTGCCATAAGGTTAGCCAAAAGACTAGAGAAGTTCGATCCACTCTGGCTTGAGGAACCGGTACCACCAGAGAATAGAGACGAGATGGCTCGAGTCGCCCGAGCCACGAGTATACCAATCGCTTCGGGAGAACGACTGGCAACAAAGTACGAGTTTCGATAATTGCTCGAGAAACAGGCTGCCGCGATTATGCAGATGGCACTTGGACGCGTTGGTGGAATATTAGAGGCCAAGAAGATTGCCGGGATGGCTGAAGCGTATTATGCACGTATTGCGCCACACTTGTATTGTGGCCCGATAGAAGCCGCCGCCAATATACAGCTTGACACATGTAGCCCCAACTTCTTGATACAAGAGAGTATCGAGACCTGGGGTGGTTTCTACTCTGACATTCTGAAAGAACCTATCAAGTGGGAGAATGGCTTCATTATACCTTCGACGAAGCCAGGTCTCGGCGTCGAGCTGGATGAAGAGGTCGCCGCCAAACATATTTACACCGGAGATAGCCTTACCATTAACGCCCCTCGGGATTGACCTACTATGATGTCCTTCCTTTCACGTGTCTAGCAGGCTACCGCGCCGGCCATATGCGATTCGGCCAATTCTATAACCGGAAAAGCAAACCTTACCTCAGGCAAATCCCAGCGTTTAAGTGCAATTATACGTATTAGTGAGGACAGTTGGAGCGGCCCTCGGGGTAACGTGACTATATGCGTAAAGAGTGATTTGGATAATGGCATGGCCCAACAGTTCATACACTATCTGAGGGTAAATACTTTGTCTAAGCATTAGGGAAGTGTGGCTGCTTCTAGGCCCTCGCCTTGGCATATGGTATAACCTTGATGCCCCAATTTGGTTCGACGTCAAACGTGATTACGTTGCCTGTCTTCTGAGTAGCGCCACGTATCTTGGCTACCTCCAGTATTTTGGTCAACTTGGTCCCCATGGTCTCTATGCGTAGCCTAAGATGAGCGTCACACATGGCTCCTATCCTGATAAGTGTACTCTCATCAAAGGCATAGGAGTGAGTGTTGCAAACGATACTCAGTCCTTTACTCGTCAGAGCTTTCATGTCCTCGAAAAAGGTAATCAGGTCAGTAATACCGACATGAGTGGCATAGTAAGTAATAGAGTCAACAATCACCAGGTTGAAGCCTTCCGAGGCACAATTTTGGATCATGGGAACCAATCCAGTATTCATGCTGCCCGCTGACCTCTTGGCATCTATAGGATAGATATGTAGTTTGGAAAGCAGGTAATAATCCAGGATACTAAGATTCAGGCTCTCCATCTGTGTGATGAGGCTCCTCATAGAGTTCTCCGTGGTGAAGACGGCTACCTTGTATCCATTTCTGAGAGAACCCCATATCATCTGCTGTGATAGTACGGACTTTCCTGAATCTGGCTGTCCCTCGATTAAGCTGAGAGAGCTAGGTGGTATCCCTCCCCCCATTTTCTTGTCAAGCTCATCATTTCCGGTAGAGACTAGACCGATATCTGTCGACAGCTTCTCCATATGAACTCTCCTTCTGCTGAGGCTGTAATGAAACAGTCACCCCTGCTAGGGCGTATGCAGTAGTCCGGTACTCACCTTTCGAATATTCCTTGAACGTTGAATAACAGGGTTGTACGCCTATCGCCGAGCGTAAAGATAGTGGTACGAGAAGCGGCTAGTGTGGAAAAAGAAGGAGGTTGAAAATATTGATGGGACCGTTCCTCCATCTAAATCTAATTAAGATTCATCACTACATCGAACCGACCGGGTACGGTGCGCTCCATGCACAGGATAGCGCCTTTCTCACCACGAACCTCCATGGTGAACGTATCGTATACACTGAGCATATCCTCTTCAGCATCAATAAATGGATCGGTTTCATCAATACCTGTGGCATATGATGAAGCCGCATAGTCTGCCAGCCAGACTGTTATTACCGCCTGCTCATCAGCATCGAGCAGATAGTCACCGTTATTCTTGCCGATGAAATCCACTGTCCAGGCAGTATCCATGATTAGTTGGCTATCATCGATATATGAGACGAGGCAGACATTCTGCATGCCGCTGCCTGTTAAATCTGTATCACTAGCAGTATACGGAGGAGTAAGGTCTGCAGCGTAACCGGGCAGGGCTGTCGTTACGGTGAAAGATACCTTGACTACGGTCTCGGTAGCTCCGACCGTACCCGAATAAGCCGTCACACCTCCCCTCGGCTCCATGGAAGAGGTTGATTCGTCCAGGCCGGAGTAGATAGCCTCCTTCGCTTTTTGAGAGGAAAATATACCGGCGGACAGCACGGTATAAGCAAAAACCGAAGCAACTACTACGAATGCAATCAAGATAATAGCAGTCTCGAGTCCGGTAATACCTCTCTCATTCCGGTGCATTATCCTCATTATCTTCAGCATTTATATCTCCTTTGGTTAGCCTCAGGTGCAGTGTCACCGATTCTTAGCCAAGAATCATGACGTCATCGATGACCCCTCCGGTCGTCTTCTCTATCATGAGCACGCTACCGTTTGGTGGCTTAACCTCGATCATGAATGTGGTATAAGTGACGATATCACCATCCATGGCACTCAGGTCAACGGTAATTTCATACTGCTCTCCCGGCTCCAGCAGGGAGTCGCCGTCATCCTTGCCGAGAGGTGCGAAACTCCAATTAATATCATCAATGCGTTGTGTCTGGTCAGAATACGAGATAACGACGACATTAGGACTATCGTCGTCAGCTATGCCGTCGGTATCAGCGTCGGTCGGTGCCGTAAAGTCGATTGCCTCACCTTCCAGTGCTAAGGCAACAACGAATACTAACTGGTCAATATCGTCATCGGCATCAGTGTCTTCAGCCACAACGCTGCCCTTCAAAGACACTGACGCCCTGACCTCTTCCAGGCCTGAGTAGATAGCCTCCTTCGCTTTTTGAGAGGAGAATATCCCGGCTGACAGTACAGTGTAGGCAAATACTGAGGCTACTACTACAAATGCAATAAGGATAATTGCAGTCTCAAGTCCGGTTATGCCTCTTTCATTCCGGTGAATTTTCTTTAACATTGAGTCTTCCTTTAGCCGAATGTGCGGCTTGTGTATCTTTTGTCTTTACTCTCTCTGGTATAGCTGGTAAAGCATTTACTAACTTTATTTTGTCCCAACATCAACTACTTCTTTTGGCAACACCTTGTTTCTCTTTAAAAAGGCAAGTACATCCCCCCTCAGGTATCTCCAGTCACCGCGGTCACCCAGGCGGTATCCTTTGAGTTTTCCGGTACGACTCCATCGCCTGACGGAATTGACCTGTATCTTTAGGAAGTCAGCGACGTCACTACTTGTCATTATGACTTGCCCGTCCCAATCCATATCTATGCAGCACCTTTCTTATCTATTCAACTATTACAGTATTTTTATTACTAAATAGTACTTCTGCTATTAAGCTCTCTTCATTTTGTAGTGTACATGGTAGTAAAGTAATGGGACTTTAGTCAGGATAGTTACCTGATATTATCCTACTTATCCAAGATGGAAGGGGCATCCTCCGACCTAATATTGGTGGCTAAGTAAACAAAATCGGCTTATCTGACGTGTCTAAACATTTGAATCCGGGGGTCATGAATGTTTCAAACCACCGCATATCAGGGGCAATATACGAGTGATTTTATGACCTCTTTGAATAAAGGACTCAGAAGCGAGACCGGATATTATCATGTCCCATCTTAAGGCCCCACCCCCCTGTGCCCCCCTTCCCCAGTGGGGAAGGGGGAATATCAAAAAAGAGAGGGCTGGCGCCCTCTCTCAGACTCTCTGTTAATACATCCTTACATAGGTTTCTTGTTTTCATTTAATCGCTCGATGATTCTCTCAAGACGTTTTATTCTGGTTTCTTCCTTCCTGGCATCCAGATACAGGGCAGTATAGGTCCTTCTGACGGAGAGGGGCATTTTCATGAAATTGGACAATGCCGGCTCAGCACCCTGCAGAGCACCGATTAAAATCTCAATTTGACTGTCTGAGATTGGCTCCTGCTTCGGCGTATCCCACGTCCCGTCTCGCTTTGCCTGCTCAATAGCCGTCATTCCATATTCAGTCATTCTGCCGTTCTCAATAAGCCTGTCGGCTGTATTCCTGTTTTTCTCCGACCATTTACTGCCCTTTCTTCGCGGAGTAAATTTCTTTAGATACTTCGTGTCATCGATGCTATTGAACTGTCCATCAATCCAGCCGAAACACAGGGCCTCTTCCAGGGCCTCATCTGCCCTAAGCGTCTTCAGTTTTCCGGCTTTTCCGAAAACCAGCCATACTCCTTTACTGACACTATGGTTCTCCATAAGCCATTTCCTGAATGCTTCTCTATCAGGAAAAAGAACCTGTTCGTCCATGACATACCTCTGATCACTCTATTTTAAAGGTCTTCGATGACAATTCGCCTGAACGCCGCATCTGTAGCGGTACCGACGAAGAAGCCAGGACGCCCGCCTTTAAGGTAATAGGTGATTTTCTTCGTGAAAACAGGCTGGTCTTCTACATATACAGTAAACTCGTCACCCATCACATCTACACGTGCCTGAAACCAAGAATCGGTGGGAATGTGCGGGTCGCCCTTTTTCTGACTTGCGTAGGCTTCTGTCCACCACGGCACAACACCATGAGCCACCGGGACACAAGCAACGGTATTTCCAGTCTCCGCATTGGGCATAAACCAGATAATTTCGTAGTTCAATACATCCTGGGCTCGTATGACAAACCCGAACCACCCCCCGCTTTGGGGAGACCGATGATACTTAAGAAAGCGCATCTCTGCCTGCATTTTGTAATTCTGCTTGACCTCGCCAATCAAGGCGACTTTACCGACATGGTCCTCGTCCAGATACGCCGCCGTACCAGTCTTCTGAGTTGTTGGCATGTTACCGACAACCTGAAGGACTGGTTCGTCTTCTAACTCGCTTATCTGCCAGAGTGGCGAGTTTGTCTCCAGAGCCACTGTGCGAAGGTCTACGTTTTTACCCATAAGTCGTTCTATCTTTCCGAATAGTTAATTCGGATTAGATTATACTCTATTTATGTGGTAACCTCACCCCCTTGGTCCCTCTCTCCCTCAAATAAGAGGGGGAAGAAAAAGAAAAGAGAGGACTAGCGCCCTCTCTTAGACTCACCACTAATAAATTCTCACTAAAGCCCAACCCTCATATCACGGTACCCTCAAGGTGCTAACGACCCCCTGCCTGAAGACTGCCCTCTCACCGCTTTGGGCAGGCCAGTCTCGCCTTTTTCCTCGACCAGTGTTAGGAGTAAGAGTGTAAATGATTGGGCTGATTATGTCAACTACTACCGTAACATTAAGGCAACATACTTCTTATTCAATTTTTTCTACCCTGAATTCCTAATAATAGTCTTAGACGGCATCAAGTTGGCGTCTCATCTCCATATCATACAGCACCCTCTCTCTGGCCTTATCTATGCCGAGGGCCTTACGTTTCTTGTCGATGTGCTCAATCATTTTGTGAGCCGCCTTGATGGGGTCAGGCTCAAAGTCCCACTTGCCACCATACTGCTCTTCGAAGCCATTGAATAAATAGTCGGTCAGCTCTTTGCTGCCGGTCGTCGGCCAGGTAGTGCCGAAGACAGTGTATACACCTGAACCGACGAAGTACTGGCCGATGGAGATAGCCTTTTCGCTCATCCATTCAGGAGCAGCGCCAGCGGCGGGCAGGTCACTGATATCATCTCCCAGACCGCCGTCCTTGACCATGGCCGACGCCGCAATCAGGATACGGGCATTGTCGACACAGGAGCCCATGTGCAGTACCGGCGGAATACCCACTGTTTCGCAGACCTCAGCCAGGCCAGGACCGCAGAACTCTTTGGCTGCCTCCGGTACCATGAGGCCAGCCTTAGCCGCTGCCATGGCTCCACAACCAGTCGTAAGCACCAGAACGTCGTTCTTGATGAGTTCTTTAATCATGGCGATATGGTCACCGTCATGAGTGGTGCGGGCATTATTACAGCCGACTACTCCCGCTACTCCCCGGATACGACCGTTAATAATATTGTCATTCAGAGGTCGATAAGAGGCACGGAAAAGCCCACCAAGTAAATAGTTAATTGTCTCATGGGAAAAGCCGGCTACCACCGGAGTCTTCACCCGGGGAATGCGGACATTTTTATCGCGATTGGGGAAATTCTCAATGGCCGCTCTGACGATGGCCTCGGCCGATTCTCTGGCATTCTGCTCATCGAAGCGCATAAAAGTAGACCCGGTGATGTGGGCACGCTCGTCGGTTGTGATAAGTTTGGTGTGGAAGCACTTGGCGACGTCGGCCAATCCCTGCATGATGCACTGGACGTCAACTACCATAGCGTCCAAAGCACCGGTGATAATAGCTAGCTCCTGCTGCAAAAAATTACCAGCGATGGGAACACCATGGCGCATCAGTATTTCGTTGGCGGTACAGCACATACCAGCCAGGTTGATACCCTTGGCTCCCTTGGACTCAGCGTATTTGATGATTTCAGGGTCCTGACTCACCACCGCCAGCATTTCAGCCAATGCTGGCTCGTGGCCGTGGATAATCAGGTTTACCATATCCTCTTTCAATACACCCAGATTAATCTCACTGAGAACTGGAGAAGGCGTACCGAACATGCAGTCCTGTAGTTCGGTGGCAATCATACTACCACCCCAGCCGTCTGCCAGCGCACAGCGTGTGCCCTGCTTCATCAGGTTTTTGTAGTCCTGGTCTACGCCCATGTGAGTACGATGCATCAGTTCAACAACTTCGCGGTCAATACCGCGAGGGTAGACATCCTGCTGTCGCCAAATTTCCTGCCTTTTCAGAGGGGCCAGGCGAGCAAAGAGAAGGTCGCCTTCCTGCTTACCAAACTCTGTCTCACACATCTTGGCAATGTCCAGAGCGATTTCCTGATTGCTGCGGTCACCTATCGTGACTCCGAGGTCAAGGGCTAGCTTTAGCAGCTTCTGTTCATCTTTTACCTCGAAGTCTTTGGCTTTCCCTTCGGCCATCAATTTGAACGCTTCGACAACTTTGCGACCGTGGTCACTGTGGGCTGCCGCCCCAGCCGCAATCTTCCTGACAAAGTTGCGTGCGGCGATAGTCTCTGCGGTAGCTCCACAGACGCCGGTTCTCTTGGCATGCTCCTCAGGCGTTTCCTCCTTGTTCTTGGGAAGGGGCACGCGGCAAGGGCCCATAGCGCAGTTACTGCAACAACTGCCCTCGCCACCAATCGGGCAGGGCTTCATCTGCTCAGCCCTGTCAAAGACCGTTCGTACGTCCTCCTTCTCAGCTTTTTCGATCATTTCAATAGCTGCCTGGTCAATACTCTTATGTTCTTTGTCTACCATGAATGTATTCCTCCTTTAATTTGCCTTGGTGATTTTCTATACGTATTCACCACAGCATACTAATTCCACTCTATTTACTTGAGTAAAACTGTTACCTGGTTACCAGAGACACTGTGATGATATTTCTCACCTAATTTTTCCCTGTTACGATTACAAATACCTCCTGTCTTAATCATGCCTTACTAATACTTTATTGGCTCGGACACCATTCGTAAGCGATTTTTGTCACATTAGCAACAATAATCTAATGGTCTAATCAATATAATTGAGATGATTATTTGCTTAGATTCCACATCTGAGGAAAGGGGAATATGTAAAAAGAGAGGGCTGACACCCTCTCTTAAACTCTCTGCCGATATTCACTGCCCAAGCTTGCCAAAATAGCACGGCACCATCTAAGGTGCAAACGACCCTGCCTGAAGACTGCCCTTTCACCGTTTTGGGGTATCCAGAGGGGTGTAACCCCTCTGGCGCCTGCCTGCGCGTAGCCTGCTTGCGCTAAAGCTTCAGCGAAGGCAAGCCGCTCCGGCGAAGGCAGGGGGGATTTCAAGGGGGTGTCTCCCTTGATTTCTGATGACCGAATGTATCAGCCGAAGCCTTTCACTGGTGGAGGCCCCACCCCCTTTTATCCCCCATCCCCCTCGATCCCCTCCTCCTTCAAAGGAGAGGGGGAAGAAAAGAAAAGAGAGGGCTGACGCCCTCTCTTAAACTCTCCTCTGTTCTCATATCAATCACCTACCCCTTCCCCTCCTTCTTGACTCTTTTGGCCTCGGCTTTGGCGCGTTTCTTGTCCACCTTGGCCTGGGCAGTGGCAGTTACATCAGAGGGAGACGG
>DUEV01000010.1 GCA_011170375.1 Dehalococcoidia bacterium | reverse complement strand
GCCTGTTGCCGAAGCACCACCAATGGTGACAGTTGCCCCATTGACGAAGTTAGTACCGGTGATAGTCACGCTGGTCCCGCCAGCTGCTGGGCCGGAGGTTGGGGATATACTTGTCACCGTGGGGGCTTGAGCAAGCGCTACGTCTACGTCAACAAATAAAGTAGCAATGCTTGTCATGAATGCCAGAGTAGCAATAATACCTAATAATCGTTTAGACCTTATCATCTACTACCTCATTAGTTGCAGCCGATATGACATGTACTGATAAAGCTAGCAAGTTACGGAGTGAAAGACATTCAAATTATATTCTCAATATGGAATATTACGCCTAAGAACCATAATATATTACACTAGCATCTGTCAATAAACTACCACTCTAAAAAATGAAACTCTAATTCAAAACTAACCATCCTCAAACCTGATTCTAACTGCTTGTCGTTACACTACATTATACATGCCTGACATTTGTTATCCGTCATTTTAAAGCTGGAAATGGAGAAATAATGAATATGGACATTCTATCACTACTTCGTGTAGCTAAATCCAGGGCTGCTTCAGATTTACATCTGATTGTATCCAACCGGCCGATGCTGCGTATCCATGGCGTACTTGATCCTATATCTGAAAGTCCGATACTTACGCCTGTTGACATAGAAGATGCGCTGGACTGGCTGACTAAAGAGCGGGGAAGGGATGACTTCGATAAATTCAAGGAGCTGGATTTTGGCTGCACTATCCCCGGTATTGGCAGAGTACGATGCAATGCATCCAGGCAGCAGGGAACAACTGCGATTGCTATTCGCCTTCTACCAGAAAGTATTCTCGACATTGATGAGTTAATGTTGCCCTCGATTTGTCGTGACCTAGTTCAGAAACCTCGAGGTATGGTTATCGTTAGTGGACCGGCCGGTTGTGGTAAATCAACAACACTGGCGGCGATGATAAACCACCTTAATCGCCATAGAAATCTACGAGTCGTCACGATTGAAGACCCTGTGGAGTATATCTATCCTGACCTCAATTGTATTATTAGCCAGCGGGAACTTGGTACTGATACCTGGTCCTTTACTAATGCCTTAAAACACGTATTGCGACAGGATCCGGATGTTATCCTGGTTGGTGAGATGAGAGATGCCGACACAGCCGCGGCAGCATTGTCCATAGCTGAAACTGGACATTTGCTACTCACCACCGGTCATGCTCCTAGTGCTTCTCAAGCAATTGAGCGTGTCATAGACCTTTTCCCTCCCCACGAACGTCATCTAGTACAATCAAGACTGGCTTCTCTGCTTATTGGTGTACTCTGCCAGACGCTTGTCCCCAGGGCCGATGGTGTAGGACGTATACCTGCAGTGGAAATTATGCTGGCCAACACAGCTGTGAAGAACTTAATCAGAGACGGGAAGATTTATCAACTACCGAATCTAATCCAAACCCATACTCTGGAAGGCATGCAACTACTCGACCAAGCTTTAATAAAACTGTACCGGGGCAAACTCATCACTCGCGAAAGCGTCTTTGATTTCTGTAATGACCATTACCTGGTAGAGAGAAACATTCTGAATGGAAGTAAAAAGCCGGAGGAATTATTCATAGGTGCGGATGTAGATTTTCCATCTGAACGAGTTCCTCACTCCTCCAACAAGAGTGATAATCTCCCCTTCTATATGACAGATAATGATTAGACTCAAAGCATAATTAGGGGAGACGAGAGTGGCCAGATTCTTATACTGGTAATGCTGCTAGTGCTTGTTGGCGGTATTCTGCATTTAATTAGGCCTTACTACTTTCGTAATTAGTCATATTGGTTGTCTGTCCTACTACGGATCCTCTCGAGAGTCTATGCCCGCGCATGCCTCAGGATAAGCATAAGCGATGACGGATAGAATACTACTTGACCAGAGTGTGAAATAGGCCTATGTGTAGTAAATAATAGGCTTATATGATTTCTACACCTTTTTCCCTGTAAATCAAGATATCAGTCAATACGCTTCATCCAACTTACTAATTAATATACTAGTTATACAGTCTTATGAAATCTAAGTGTGAAGGTTATGAAATCTGTTTGGATTCTATTAAGATTAAGTAGGTGTTACACTTGAATTCAGAATGCGTTATACAAAAAGTGGGTACGAATAAGCAGTAGAATCAATGTGCAGGCGTATTTACTCTGGAATGATATGAATGGTGACTACAATGATATATTGACCCTACCCCCAAAAACCAGGCCAGTTGCGTATAGAGTTTTCCTGTGATAAAAAGTCACACTGTCTATTGATGGAACTGCTTCACTACTAAAACCTCCTTATCACATAGTTCACCTACCTTTCAATCAACGAGCATCGTTATATATGTTTCTCTGCACGTACGATAGACCGAGCAGAGAGGAGGATGTTAGCATTTTGCTGAGCTATGGTAGAAAAGGAGTTTGATATACTCATCTTTATTAAACCCCTCGAAGGTTCGTCTTCTGTTTCCAGTAAAAGCAAACGAAACTCCCTTGGCTTATCTAGAACTGATTGAATCCTTATTCCGTCCAGACATTAGTAGTAACGACGCCGTGCTGTAAACCTGTCTTATTTTTTACTTTTCTGCCCGATAATGAACATTCCATTTCAAGCACAGTTCATGGGTAGCTTCTGCTTGCTCCGTAATCTCACAGCCCCCGAATTCACACTTTAGGCAGTCCAGTTTCAGGGAATAAACGACCCCGTATTTATCTCACCTTCACCGATTGTCCACAGTAATGATACATAATATAAATGTTGAGCTTAGGATACTATATATCCCTATTAACATGTTTAATTATATTATATATTAATTAACTATTGACATATTTTGTTCCCTTTTGCTATTATATACAGCATGACGAATAGAGGTAGGCACCGTACAAAGCACGCTCCTCGGGGAAGTTTTGGCGACATCCTCTACCGTCTGCGAAAGTCACAGGAAATGACCTTAGAGGAGTTATCAAAAAATACTGGGCTGAGCCGTAAGTACATCACTAGATTAGAAGAGGGTAAGAGCCGTCCTTCGGCCAAGGTCGTCCGACTATTGGCAGGCGCCCTTGACGAACCACCTTTATCCTTAAAAGTAGCAGCGGGTTTGGTAGAATTTTGGGATTTGTACCCCGCGGACTTGAAAGAACGACCAGACGACGTTTCGCTATCTGAAGTTTCCGAAGAGGAAGAGACTAAACTTCTCTGGTTTCTTAGGTATATTCGACATGCTGAGGTCTAAATAGATGCCTGAATTATAAACCTGTATAACCCACATCCCGAAATGATTCAACGAGACTCAATTCTGATAATTATTTCGTAACAGGTAAACGGCTAAGGAGAAAGGGATAAGGAATGAGAAGAATCGAAATTGACAGAAAGGCTATACGCTTCGCCAAAAATAAATATAGCGTTAATGTCTTTTGGCATGATGCAATAGGCCAACGCGGATTCCGATTCTTTATACGCCAATTAATCAAGGGATGTCAATTACTAAGTCAGGACGATCTTGGTCTAAACCCCTCGTAACCAACTAATTATTTACCCCAGAAATGAAAGTAACTTTTTCGTATCTATACCGGAAATGACTTAAAGTAGTACTAAATAAAATGGGAGTGGGATTTTTAGCTCACCATCATTGTACTTTTTGGGCTTGTTGAGACTACTAAGTTGTATGAAATAATAATAATGTAAACAGGCAGGTATTGAAAACGTTATCTTCCTGCACGTTCTAATTCACAGGAGCACTGGTGCCGAAATAGCTTAAAAAATTAACTCATGCTTAGTATTAAAACGGTGTTCATCGGAATACTAGCGATACTAAATCGGCGAGTTATAAATATTATGCGCATTTCTCAAGTGACAGGCGGACAACAGAATGGATAGAGATGTTACACAGCCACGAAAGCGACTCTGGCGCCACACACTGTTGCTAGCTGCGGCACTTATTGCACTCGATGTTGCAGATGCTGTACTTACATTCTGGGCAGCCAACAAAGGCCTGATCTATGAGGGTAATCCTCTCATGGCATCAATCGCTGACACCTGGGCTATAATTGCACTAAAGGCTATTATGGCCGTGGTAATTGCTTTCGGACTATGTTTCCTGGCCGTGCGCCGCCCTCATAAAATTCATATCATTCGTAACGGTTTCGTCTGCATGTGTATGATTGAGACTGTAATAATGATTCAGTGGTGTTCGGCCCTTATGATGATTCTCTAACTTTCTGATCTGCCTCGCCTCTTCACAAATTATTGAATCTCCCAGGAGACAATTCTTAGTGAATCCTCTGTAGGGTCGTGCGTTTTGAGTTCCAATGGATAAGATAGCGTACAGCTAGTGTGGATTTCGACAGTTGCCCCGATAGCAGAACCAGATATGCCAGAAGTTCCGGTAATCTTAACGTTACCATTAGGGGCATAGAGCACAGCATAGACGCGGTCCACACCACCGGTGTCAATATTCCCTTCCGTAGAGAATATAAAGGGATAATTTTCAGGTTCAAGTTCGCCGCTACCTAGAACAGCAATATCCCCCACAGCAACCAGCGTCCCGCCTCCTTCGACATGACTGGAACCAGTCATTGTAATCGAGCCATCCACCCAGACGGTCCCTGCAATTGTTACAACAGCGTCTGACGTGAGAGAAAGGTCTCCGGTGATATGTGCTGGCCCTACATTTGTGTCTTCATTTATACTTAAGTCACCCTCAATAGGCTCCAAGTTTTTTACTTCATCCCAATACTGTGACATGTCTGGTCCTTGGATTTCTACTTCGGGATAATTCGGTAATATATCCCCGCTAATATATGCTCCACCGATCATGTTAATACTACCCGTGGCAGTAGCATTACCAAGCACTGTAACCGTCCCGTTAAGATTAATATCCCCGTTAGCATAGATATTGGCTTGGTCGGGGTCGGGCTCTGAGTCGATAGTTGTATTTCCTTTAATTGTTAGGTCACCATTGAGACTGGCTGCAGCGAAATCGACGATGCTATAAATAGGCACCACATATGATTCAATCATAGTGCTCGAAGTGCTGTCCATTATGGCTATTGAAGTGATTTTGTATCCAATGTCAACCTGTTCTATAGCAACCGTTACAGTATTACCGTTGATATTATCTGTTATTTGGTAAGAATAGGGGTAAACATCAGGCGGATCATTATTCAGCTTCCAAAAAGCATCTTCTATCCCGGCATCAGCAGCATACAGCTCGTACATTTCGTTTTCATATACCTGGCTAGTGTTTAGTCCCGTAATCATGAAAGAGAGTAAATGGGGCAGGAGAAGAGCTCCCAACATTAGTAGAATTAAGGTTACAGCAAACATATAACCCTCTTCACCTGCTGTTAATTTCTTTATTATTTTAACCATTTGCCTCTCGACACAACTGCTTAGCAAACTGCTAAACAATCCTAGGATCAGCCTCCAGTACCCAATACCCTGGGGACAATATCGTATACTCTAGTCGCGCTATTTTCTTGTTGCCCGCTCGTCGTAGCAGTTACCGTCAAGGTATATTTCCCGAGTTCGTTCTCTAAGCTTATTGAGCTAATATCATCAGCGATGTGAGTGGACCCAACTGGTACGTCATTAACGAAGATATCTCGCTGTAGTCTATGGTTTGCCAACGTATAGCGTACCTTGTGATCGTCGTATGTATCGGGACTGGTCCACGCCAAGACCAGAGGAAATCCTCCATCTAGGCCTAAATCGATGCATTTAGCCTGTAAAGTATCTTTCGAGATCCAGTATCCAGTATTTTGTACCTGGTTCATAGCGGTCATGTGGCTCACACCACTATCATTTACATTCATCAACTGGATAATAGTCATGGTAATCCCAGCAATTACTAGACCAGCAATCGTGATAGCTATCAGCGTCTCTATCGCGGTAAGGCCACGCTGGTTTTTGTTGACGTCTTTCGGCAACTTCATCTGTCTCCCTTATAACCTTCCAACGTTGTTACATATTCGTCATGATGGTTAACAGAGACCGTTATTTTCTGTATGCCGGTTTGAAGCTCACTAGTAAGGACCATGATTTCATAACCGAGAGGACATTCTATTTCGTTATAGTCTTCACTGGTGCTGTAACTCTGATTCTTTATGTACTCCATCTGGCTGCGGGCCAGGCTTTCAGCAGTTGTCATCTCGTCCGTTACCATAAGAGACCTGAGGGAGGTGGATAAACCCGAAAGGAAACCTACAGCTATTAAAGCTATAATTGCCAAGGATACCAATACTTCAATTAAAGAAAATCCTTTTTCAGCCCCCATTGTGTCTCCCATTTTACAGGCTAGCCATAATTAATATCTACTACGATATTATTATCCACCTACTCTTCATTCAACTAGCAGCTTATTTAAATGTTTTCTGTTACTCGGATCAATTATCGATAATAAGCTATTTGATGTTTCAGGACTATGTATTAGAAATCGGTGCCAAGTCGAGGCAAAATTGGTTAAGCGCTCACGTTATCCAGGGTAACCAGAATCTTACCATTCTGGATTTTCAGATCTCCTATCCCCGGTGTTGATTTTAGTGTCCGGGCAATGGTTACAGGGTCGCTACCCTGTAACATAATTACAGGTCCTTCCTCATTAGATCCGCCAGTCCAGTTGATTCTTAACCCCTCTGCCTGAATTAGCCTCTTCTCAAAGTCATTGAGCTGCTTAATACCACCTGGTGCTCGCACCAGTAGACGTGCCTTGCCGTCCTTTATACTCGAGCTTAACCGGGCGATGGCTTTTTTCTCTGCCTTAGCCAGGTTCGCCTCCCTCTTTTTTTCCTCTTCTACTTCCTGATATCTTTGCTTGGTAGCTTGCTCAATCAGTTTCTCTTCCCGTTTCAATTCTTTTACAGCCCGTTTTAGGGCTTTTCTACCTTCATTGTTGTCAGTAGTCACGATTGTCTCCTGTGCTTTCCACCAAATCCAAGGCTATTATCCTCCAGACTGATATGCCGTGCTTTTATGAATTCTCCTGCTAACGAAGACTGCGTAAGGATTTGATTTTGTTTCCCTTACTTGAGATTTTATGCAAGATCATGGAAGCATCCGGTAGCCGGTGTGCATCAGACCATCACCGGTCTACCGGATACTTCCACCGTCACACTTTTAAGGACAAGATTGGTCAGTGACTCTGCCATCTTGCTGGAACTCATATGAGCAGCCTGTCCGGGTTATTGCGGAGGTCATTGTTAACGGATCTACATAACCAGTCACGTCTAGGCCTGTCATGTAGTAAGCAACTGATCTAGTTTCAGTAGTTACAGGATCAGTGGTAGGATCGGTAATAACGTCCGCTGTCACGGTGTACATGTCATTAGTGCTTACTGGCCATGTTGCTCCATTAAGTTGACCATCGGCTGTTTTAGCCAGTAAAGCAGTGACAGCTGTCTCAACATTGTGCAATTCTGTAATCTGTGCCTCAGTCTTACCTTCTCCAATAAACATGCTCACCATGGGTACAGCCACGGCAGACAAGACTCCCACGATTGCCACTACTACCAGAACCTCAACAAGTGTGAATCCCCTCTGCTTTGAACTGGTACGTGTACTTAGCCTTTTTTTCATCGTTTCCCTCCTTTCATATATATTAGCTATACGGATGTGGCAGTCCGCTAAAGCCCGACGTTAATAGTAATTGTTGATAATTGTCATGAGTCTCACTTATCTTCTAACAGGCGTTCGGTAAACAAATCATCTGACTGATGCCATGTCTCCTCCGTGAGAAGATCAGCATCTTCCTGGGTTTCCGCGGCTTCTAATCGAACATTTATACTGTTACAGTACTTCTTCACCTCTGTTTGGTCATTACAGTAAGCCAGTAAGGACTTACCGCTAATCAAATCACCAACATACAATTCCACCAGAGCCTGATCCATCAGACACATTCCAACGTTGTTATAGGTACGGATAGCGTTTGGCAACTGATGAATTTTACCTTCACGAATGAGACTCCTTATCGCAGGATTGGCCATCATGATCTCGACTGCCGGAACACGTCCAGTCGCGTCTATCGTTGGCACCAGCGTCTGACACAGTATACCCACCATCAGGTTCGCCAACCGCGTCTGGGCAAGCGCACGCTCATTTATTGGGAACAGATCGATTATTCGCTCCACTGCCTGGGAAGCACTGGGTGCATGCCCTGTAGTCAGCACTAGGTGACCGGTCTCGGCTACCGTCAATGCAGCCGAAACCGTATCAACGTCCCTCATCTCACCTATGATCACCACATCCGGATCGTGCCTGAGAACATGTTTTAACGCCTGTACGAAAGAAAACGTGTCGTGACCTAGCTCACGCTGTATGACCACACACTGGTCATTGCTGAATACGTATTCGATCGGGTCTTCAATGGTTACTATGCGCAGGCTCTCGTTCTGGTTCAAATACTCTATCATTGCCGCTATGGTGGTGGACTTACCACTTCCAGTTGGACCGCTGATAACTAACATGCCCCTTGGTTTTCTGGCCAGGTCTTTGCACACCTCTGGTAGGTTTAACTCCTCTAGACTGGGTATCACAGTTGGTATCAGACGCAAGGAAAGGCTTAATGTACCACGTTCCAGCGCAGCATTGCACCGGACCCGTACCAAATCTTCCACCGTGAACCCGAAGTCCAGTTCCAGGTTTTCTCGAAACTCCTGTCTCTCTTTCTCTGACGCTATCTGTTCCAGAGCCTGGTACACGTCTTCTGCTACTAACGGCTGCGCGGTTTCAAGTGGCCTGATTACTCCATTGACCCGCAGATAAGGTGGGGTAGAAACGCAAAGATGCAGGTCGGAGGCTTTTCTTAGATTTGCTTCCCTTATTAACGAAATCACATCCATAATTTAATCCCTACGTTGGAATGTCAGCGTGAAATCCACACCTTGCTCACTGTTTTGACGTATACCGGTAACAACTATTTCGGAGAACCTGCTACTCATGTCAAGTGTCCTGGCATATTCGAATACCTGTTGCTCGGTCCTAGCCCCACCTGTTACAACGAGGATATCTCCGGAATGAGACATAGAGGTGAGCGTAACGCGATCCTGCAAGGAGTAGACAGCAAGTTCTATGTCATCTTTCAGTGTTTGTTGAAGGTTGACTATCATTTCGTAAGCATCGGCGACGATCTCTCTGGACCTAGAAGCCTCAGAGACTCTTTCCTCCAGTTCTGCTATCTGCTGTTCCTGAGATCTTTGAAGTGTTTCGCTCAGAACAGCTTCCACACTGGTGTCTGCTATCTGTGAGTTCAACAGGTTGATGTCAGATGTTTTGTCCCATACAAGAAATCCTCCATAGGCAATTAGAACCAGACCAAGAATTCCTGCAGCTGGAGCGATCGCCTTGCCCCAGGGAATTTGTCTTTGTCTGTAGATATCAGGCAGCGCGTTAAGATTTACCAGGGTAATATGGTCTGCACTGACTGAGCTCTTCTTCAACGACAGACCTATATTAGTCATATAACTTACGACCGGCATGTCATCCGGGTAGTATATCGGAGGGGCTGGTGGCAGGACCGGACAGCCGAGTTCTTTAGACCACGAGAGATAGATGTCTGGGTCCATATCTATCTCACCCGATAGAAAAACCGGTAGTGCTGAATGTGAGGGATTCCTAGCCTTATAGAAATCCAGTGTCCTACGCAACTCCTCTTTGACCAGAGACAGCCTGTCTCCCGCTGTCCTTCCTGTGGGGAAGCGGATAGTACGTAGTACCTCAGGTACTCCCTGTGTTAATACTGTAATGTCCACCTCGACATCTCTGACATCGACGGCGACATTTGTAACACTGCCTGTTGCTCTAGAAATTGCCATAGATGCCAGATCCATGAGCTGAGCTGTGATACCCGCCCTACGTAACATGTCCACCAAACCGTCTGCAAGTTTCTTGGGATAAGCGATGGAAAAAACCTTTGTCTCTTCTCTGGATGTATCGATAACTTGCCATGATAAGTAAAGATCACTTAGCGGAACAGGCAGCTCCCTTTGAGAATCCCTTTTGACTGCCTCTGCCAGCTCGGACTTCGACAATCTGGGAAATACTATTGTTCTATGTAATGAATGAAGCCCGGTGACTCCAACTACTACTTTCCCCCTCTTTACGTCATGTTTCGTGAAGAGTTCTAAGACCTTTTGAGCTACTGCAGCCGGGTCTTCCACTACACCATCTGATACAAGCCCCGGTTCCAGATCTATCTTGCCCCACTTGACAACCTTCAAACCTTTAGTCACCATCAGCCTGAGCTTGTTATCCTCAACATAGATTGTTGTCACCGGTCTGGTGACCATCGCAGATATGCTGGAGGCCAATCTGCGCGGCCACGTTCTCACGCGTGTCCACAAGGACGACCCCGGCCTTGAGATTTCTGGCATCATATTCAAATTGACAAACGAAGATAATTCCAGCCCGACCGATGCTTCTTTCAAGGCGAGACCTATGTTCGTTGCGTACCTGTCAGCTTCCATAGACTCTGGGTACTTGAAAAGAGGTGAAAATGGTATGACGCTGTATCCTTGGTCCCGGGACAGGGTGGTATAGAGGTCTGGTTCGGCGGCAACATCTCCCAACAGTATCACAGCCAATTCATTTCTCAGATTATTTTCCGCCGTGTAGAAAGAAATGATTCTATTGAGCGCTTCTTGAATTACGGGGACGTTATCACGCAAAGATCTATCCCGCGGTAGTATTATGCTTGTCACGATCTCCGGCACCCTATTAGAGAGGACAACTATGTCGACTTCAAAAGACCTAACATCAACCACCACAGCCGTTGCTTTTCCTGCTACCCTGGCCAGTGCAAGAGGTGCTAGTTCTAAGGAGATGGCGGTTATGCCTGCCTGATGTAGCGTATTCAACATACTGTCGATGGTATTGCGGGGATAAGCTATGGAAAAGACCCTAATCTCGTTCTCCGTACTCTCCACAGTCTGCCAGAAAAAGCAGAGTGTATCCAGAGGTACAGACAGATCTTTTCCAAGCTTTGCTTTGATATGATTACCAATCATACCCTCCGGCATCGGAGGTAGTGATATCACCCTGGCTACTGAATTAACACCGCTAAGACCGACGGATACCTTCGTATTGTTCAAGCGTAAGTCCCGGAAAAGCTCTGAGACCTTGGCTGCAACCGCTGCTGAATCCTTGACTACACCATCACTCACCTGCCCTTCTTCGAGGGACATCCTTGCCCACTTCTGAATCTCACCACCACTTGTAACCAGAACAAGGATGCTAGCATCGTTTAATAATAAAGAAGTAACTTCACCCTTCATGTCACTCGCCTCTATAGGAATAAATTGTGAGTTTGACACTGGCATTTGGCCATTGTAGCTGCCAAGTCAAATCTTGGGGGACTGTAAGCTGGACTGACTCCACAACACAAGTCGGTATCTCGGAGCTTAAGGCTGAAATTAAAGCGACGACATAAAAGAGGGGGCCCTCTACCTTCACGTCAAGTGGCAGAGCAATTAATGGGACCTCAAGTAGAGTCCGGTCTGCTAATCCCTGTGAAGCGATATCAATTACGTCGACCTCATAGCTCCCGGCCAGGGCATACAATTCCTCCGCGGAATCAATAGCATTAGTGGATCCTACAAGATTACCTCCTACCTTGGACTCGATTTCAGCAAGCTGGTTTTCAAGCTGTTCTAGCTGAGCAGCCATCTCTTCGGGCTGAAATAACGATAACTGCTGCTGAAGATCCAGTAGCTCGGTTTCCAATTCATTTTCCTGCTGGGTCTTGGCGTGATATACTAATCCGATGCTGATTGCAGCCACCAGGAAAACACACACTGCTGCTACAGTCCAAGCTTTTCTGCTTATCTTTAACTTATCCATTGACCTACGCTTCTATTAGTATTCCGGCTCCTCACGAACGACTGTTTTTTCTTTATGGCCTTTAGTATTCTTATCGTCTCTTATCTTTTTTTTCTAGGGGTGAAGCCGGTTTTGTCCGGTCATTATATTCAGTATCTTGCATATTAAAAAATCTGGCCATATATAGAATACATGGCTGATATTAGTGAAACCGCGATCATCCCAACCATCAATCCCAAAATCACGATGATAGCTGGCTGGATAAGCTGAATGCTGGCGTCTATCTTTTCTCTAGCCTCGGTTTCGAGGCTGTCAGCAATCGCTGCCAAATTGGAGTCGAGGTTCCCAGAGGCCTCACCTAGAGCCACCATCTGCACCATAACGGGTAGGAATATACTGTTTTTAGCCATCGGACCCGAAAGACCTTCACCTTTTAATACATCCTGATATACCTGCATAAGTGCCTGTTTCATAACACTATTATTGCTGGCATCAATTATCATGACCAGTATCTCCGAAAGTGGGATGCCTGCCCTGTGAATAATTGACATGCTCCTGCATGCCCTGACAAGCTCATTGAGATGGATGATTTTGCCGAAAAGTGGCATCTTTAAAGCCAGTCTGTCGAGACGCTGCTTGCCCTCCGGAGTCTTTCCATATATGAATAAAGCTACCAGGATAGCAGCCAGCCCTATGATGACAAAGACACCAAATCTGGCAAACCAATCGACGACCGATATTACGATTGAAGTAAGAACAGGCAATTCTCCACCGAGCTGGCCATACAGGTCAACAAATGTCGGGAAAACAAAGAGCGCAAGCACGGATAAAACGACGAGAGCTATAATAGTCACGATTATGGGATATCTGACGGCTGCTTTGGCTGATTTTACCGCATTGTGGTCCTTCTCCATGTAATCGGCTATTTGCCTCAGCGAATTCTCCAGCCCACCTACCTGCTCACCAACATGAACAGCCTGCACGTATATTTTGGGGAAGGCTTCTGGATGCTTTGACAAAGCTTCAGATAGAGGCATACCACGTCTGAGGTCAGCGACTACCTCCTCCAGAATATGTCTCATACGTTCGTTAGCTGCCTGTAACCTCAGCAAATCGATAGAAGTAACCATATCTGTGCCTGAGTCAAGCAACAGCGCTAGTTGCCTCGAGAATCGGATTATGATTTCGGGGGATACCTTGGTAAGGGTAGGAATAACCTCCTGTAACTTAGGGAAAAATCGTGATGCCGGTTTGATGGTCACAACCCTGTAGCCATGGCTAGCAAGTATTCTTTCCGCCATTTCTTCATTTTCGGCCACCTGGATACCCCTAGCAATTGTGTTATCATGCGCATAGGCTATGTATCTGAAGTCCATTGTTTTTACCCCACGTAAAACACGTTTCTCAGTACTTCAGACGGGGTTGTTATTCCCATCTGCACTTTGAGCATGGCATCACGCCACATGGGTACCATGCCAGAACTATCGGCAATTGCTCGGATTGGGTCAGAGCCGACCCCTGAGGTGAGAGCAGCCCTAATTTCTTTATTCATAACCATAATCTCGAAAACAGCTATGCGCCCCAGATATCCTGTATTGTTGCAGGCGTTGCAGCCTTTTCCATATAGGAACCCGGACTTATTCTCACCCATCTCCTTGTTATAAGCAGCTTCTGCCTCCGGAGGAGCCTCCGTCATATGGGCGCAATGAGGGCAGATGCGACGCAGCATCCTCTGTGAGACCACCCCTATAAGGGTTGTGGCTAATAGGTATCGCCCTATACCCAGGTCTAACATTCTAAAAATGGAACTAACGGCATCGTTCGCATGGACCGATGAGAGTACCAGCTGGCCTGTCAAGGCTGATTGGCATGCTATTTCTGCGGTATCCGAGTCGCGTATCTCACCCACCATTATTACATCCGGGTCATGCCTCATTATTGAGCGTAAGCCCCTGGCGAAGGTGAGACCAGCCTTGGGATTAACCTGTATCTGGTTAATACGCTTGAAGCGATATTCTACTGGATCTTCGATGGTGATTATATTTTTTTCGGTACTATCCATAGTGTTAATAGAAGCATACTGTGTCGTGGTCTTCCCTGAGCCAGTTGGACCACTGATCAATATCATCCCAAGCGGTGACTTTAACATTGTCTGATATTGTTGAAGGGTATCAGGTAGAAAGCCAAGTTGGTCTAGGCTACGTGCGGTCAAGGATTTGTCCAGTATACGTAGCGTACCCGTTTCTCCATATATTGTGGAGAGGGTCGCTACCCTCACATCCACATCCCGATTTCTTACCTTTGCTGTGAATTGTCCATCCTGGGGTTGATGGTCGGCTATATTCATGTTAGCCATTATCTTCATGCGGGATAGCAGCGATGCAAGGGCACTTCTCGGTAGCAATACGGCTTCTTGGAGTACACCGTCTATCCGATACCGAACCCTGACGCCATCGACTTCTGGTTCGAAGTGGACATCGGATGCTCGGACTTTTACTGCCTCGTTCAAAATCGTGTCCAGTGCCCGTACAGCTGGCGCAGATGAGATATCCTCTGCCAATTCGGTGTCCTGCAATACAGGGCCAACTGTCACACTGGAAAACTGACCTTCGATTCCCTGATAAGCTCGATATGAACGGTCTATTGCAGCTCTGATGTCGTCGGCATCTAGTCGTATCGTTTCTATTCTCATTTTAACCACAGCTGACAACTCCTGTAACGCCACGATATCGTTATCCCGGGCTATCCCCACCTGTAAGGCATTGTCAATGATGGCTAGAGGTATCACATTATGTTTTTTAGCTAGGGATTCAGGAACTATGCTTAAGGCATCAGACTGGATTCGATACGTATTAAGGTCGATAACACCAACTTCGCCTATTGCTGTAGTAGGGCTTATATCATGTAGGCCCGGGATTGTCTCGGTGCTGGTCTTATAGGCACGGTCTACTGCAGCCAGTATCTGGATAGCGTTAGCTTGGATGGGCTCGACCTTCATCTGGGTTAATCTTTCCAGTTCTCGTATAGCAGTGACATCATCTGGTTTGGCAAGGGCAACATGTAGATATTCACCATCGACTGCGAGTGGTAAAGCCACATATTTTCTTGCATCTGATTCGGGGACAAGGTTAACGGCCTCGGGTTGCACATGATAGGAATCTAGATCTGCTAGGATGATTCCCTCGCTATGATTTATGTTGTCAACCATATTAGAAACGGTCCTTTGTTGTTATTAATTGGAATACGCCGGATTCATCTTCATTCTTCGTAACATGCTAACCCTACCATCTTTTTCCAGTCTCTCGGGAACTGACTGGGGTACTATTATTTCTCTGTTCACGTTGGCCGCTATCTCTATTTACTTATAGACCTAGGCCGGTCGTCTCTTTATAAAAATAGCCACAACCTCTGACGCCAAAGATATTGCCAATGGCCAATTTCTTGCGCAGACGACGAATGTAGAGATGGAGAGTTGCCAACCCTATCACTTTCCCACCCCAGGCCTCATTTATGAGCTGAGAGTGACTAAGTAGCCTGCCTTTATTGAGTACTAAGCACGAAGCGAGGCGAAATTCAATCCGTGTGAGTCCACCAAGTCCATCTTCACTATTGTCCATCAAGTGCCCACCGTTATTCAGTCCGTTATTGTCTCTATACAGTTTGTCATTCTGTCTCCGGCGTAGTAACGAATTTACCCTGGCAACCAATTCAGTAAGACTCGGCGGCCGTGTCATATAGGCATCGGCTCCAAGTTCGAGTGTCTCTGCCGCGTACTCTTCAGTGCCGATGACCACAATCGGGACGTCGGAAACCTGTCGGATTCGCAAACAGGTGTCTTCTCTTTCAACCATTGATAGCTCCCTGTCCACAATGATCAGGTTCGGGTAAGACTCATACAATTTTTTGAACCCATCGAATGCATTAAACCCCCTGATGATTGTGTATCCTGCCGTTTCTAGAGCCTTTGCCTCTGCCACTGCTAACGCATCATCGCTTTCAATAATGAGAATTCGTTTCAGCATGATATTTCACTTCGGAATAAACTTGTACTGGCAAAGAGTTTATCATCAAGAAGTCCAAATTCAAGTATCCAGGTTACCTAAGAAAGTAACAAATGGTTCAGATTTGGTATATTTTTGGTGCCAAATTGGCGTAAAAAGAAGGGCAGACGCTTGCGTCTGCCCCTATTGAACTGAGTATTCTCAGTAAGATTACGGAGTCCTTACAAGTTTATATCCTACTCCACGCTCAGTACGGATAATCAGTGGGTTATCGGGATCGTCACCGAGCTTCTGGCGGAGACGATAGATATATTTCTTAGTAAAGTTGAGATCACCAACATACTCCGGCCCCCAGACCTTCTCCAGCAACCTACGGTGTGTCAAAACTCTACCCTCGTTTATTACCAACTCGGAAAGCAGACGAAACTCGGTAGGAGTAAGTCTTATCTGTTTGTCGGAAAGCATTACCTCATGTGTTGTAAGATTTACAGTTATCCTGCCGGCTGAATAGACATCACGCTCTAGAGCAAAGCCAGTTCCGAGAGTGCGACGGAACAATGCCTTTATCTTGGCTAAAAGCTCGAGTGGATTGAATGGCTTGGTGACATATTCATCGGCTCCGGTCTCTAGACCCCTTGCCCTGTCCATATCAGTCTCCCCTTCAGAGAGGACGATTAAGGGAACATCAGAAAACTCACGAATCCTAGTGATCAAATCCAGAATTTCGATATTAGGTAACGAGGAATCTACCATGACCAAATCCGGAGTTTCAATTTCTAGCATCCCCATGCCCTTCTCCACATCACCAGTGGAAATAATAGTGCTCTGTGGATACCTTACGTAAAGACACAGAGAAAGGTCTCTAACGACTTGCTGGTTATCCTCAATTACCAAGAATTTCATCACACCAACCCTGTTATTCTTAAGTCCTCTTTTTCAGAAAACTACAGTTCGTCTAGATAAATGGAACCGACCTAAAGGGTCGGTTCCACTATTGGCTCCATACTACCTAAGTGGCCAAATACAGGTAGTGCTTCAAAGCCCCCAAAGCAAAACTGCAAGACTTATGTGTACAGAATAATACAATGCAAGAACACTTTTGTCAACCTCACGTAAGTTGACTTTTCCTACATTGCATATTATTTCCGTTCTCTATTGATTACCTTTAACGATGACAGTATATTTGGGACTACTTAGAATAATAACTGTTCCCTTCTCGCCACTCGGTGGATCGTATGTATTAAATAGATATGTATCTTGGTATCCCTCTCATATCCCATTTTATTTTGTGTTATGAGGGAATTAAATTGGCTATACGTATATCCACGGTTGGCGGACCCTGAGTTACATGAAATTCGATAGTATGGTTCTTTAAAAGCAATCGATTAGTGGATAGGATTCCGTTTGAGTATGGTGGATCAGATGCGTGTCCTTTTATTAGCTATGCCAGATGTGATTTCAGGTTTTGACCTTATCGTGCGGTTACCAAATTTAGGAATGGTCTCAATTGCCGGGAACGTTGATGAGAGTCTATGCTAAGTGAGGGCATGTGACCTGGTAGCTGTAAAGGCAGATGTAAAGGCTTACGTAGAGCATTTAATTAACGATTATAGACCTCACTTAGTTGACCTCAGCTGTATGACTTTCCAGCATTCTTCATCTTTGGCCATTGCAGAGCTCGCAAAATCTATTGACTTTCTATGGGATTTCCTACTGTAACTCGCAATGAGACATCCTCACCTTTATCTGAGATGGGTGGGGGCCAGGATGTCGGCAACTTGTCGGCAAAGACCACCGAATCAGGCTTAGCCAGCGGTCAGATTCGAACTGACGACCGGCGGTTTACGAAACCGCTGCTCTACCTCTGAGCTACGCTGGCATAGTCACTCTCTGCAGTACATCACTGATTATATCAGACGTTTATAATTATATCTATCACGGACAGCGCAGTTCGGTTGACGCTAAAATAGGCTTGTGATAGTATTGAAAAGCGCTCTGGTTATCAGATAACTGTGGGAGTCTTTGCGGATTCCTTTCTGGTCTTTTCATCAGGTGTCTTTTCTTAGTTTTTGTCAGTTGTTTTCGGAGAAGGAGTGATGCAGGTAGAGGAAGAACTAGCCCGGCTTTCACCCGGTAAGGAAACGCTGCTGACAATTGGTGTCTTTGATGGGGTCCACCTTGGTCACAAGGGTTTGCTCTCACGGTTAACAGAGATGGCTAAGCGCGAGGGGCTGCTTAGCGGGGTGGTGACCTTTCATCCACATCCCCGTGAGGTGCTATCTGCCAGTTCTAAATTTGTGTACCTGACCACCATAGCTGAGAAGGTCGGCTTGCTCCGGGCGGAGGGTGTCGAGGCTGTTATTACTCTGTCCTTCACTCCAGAGCTGGGGCAGTTGTCTGCCCGTTCCTTCGTTACCCTGTTGCAGAAGCACCTTCGAATGCGTGGTATGGTAGTCGGGCCTGACTTTGCCTTGGGAAAGGATAGGGAAGGCGATGTAGACATCCTAGGTTCCCTCGGGCGGGAACTAGGCTTCAGTGTGACCGTGATTCCGGAAGTAACGACCAATGGTGACGTCATAAGCAGCACTATCATCAGGAATGCTCTGACAGACGGAAATATAAAGCAGGTTACCAAGCTACTGGACCGTTTTTATAGTATAAAGGGTAGGGTCACTACCGGTGCAGGGCGAGGTGCCGGATTGGGGTTCCCGACGGCAAATCTGGCCGTAGACCTGAAGAAAGCCCTTCCTCCTGAGGGCGTATATGTTACCTGGGCCTATCTGGATAGTCAACCGTACCAGTCCATGACCAATATCGGGAGGCGTCTTACCTTTGGTGAGAAGGAACTAACCATTGAGGTCCTACTAATGGACTATCAAGACAACCTGTACGACCGTGAGCTGAGAGTCGACATTGTGGAGCGGTTACGCGATGAGAAGCGTTTTGACACCGTGGACGAGCTCAAGGAGCAGATAGCCGCAGACGTTGAACAGGGCAGGGCTATTTTGAGCTCGCATGATAGGGAGTGATTGTGGACGCCGTACGAAAAGCCAGTGATGCAGATATAAAGCGCCTCCTCGGGTGTGGGGTGGCTGAGGTCATCATAGAAGAGGAGATGGTCGAGCTCCTCCGCTCGGGTAAGGAACTTTGGTGCGAGTGAGGTTCAAGGTGGAATCGATAGATAAACAGGTTTCTATCTATATGCATGGCTCTGAGTTTGGCGACCCGCAAATTAAAGAAATGATGACTCAAGAGTTGCGACAGAGACTAATTGAAGCCCAGGCAGAAGGTCGTCCACTCCGGGTATATTGTGGCTTTGATGTTACTGCCCCCGATATCCATCTGGGACATGTAATCCCAATGCGTAAATTGCGTCAGTTTCAGGAGTTCGGACACGATGTCACCTTTCTTATAGGGACTTTTACCACGTTGATTGGTGACCCTAGTGACCGCGATGAGGCGCGCTCCATAGCACTGAAGGAAGATATCGAAAAGAATGCCCAAACCTATGCCGAGCAAGCATTCAGAATATTGGACCGCAAAAAAACTAAAATCCGCTACAACTATGAATGGTTAAGCAAGTTGACTTTCACTGATGTCATCAGTATGGCTTCACATTTTACCGTCCAACAGTTTCTGGTTCGCGACCGACTTCGCAATCGATACGAAAAGAACGACCCTATCTGGTTACGGGAGTTACTTTATCCACTTGCTCAAGGTTATGATGCTGTTACTCTACAGGCCGACGTTCAAATCGGGGCTACAGAGCAACTCTTCAACCTGATGGCCGCACGCAGACTTCAGGAAGTCTTTGGACAAAAACCTCAGGTATGTATCACTTTCCCGGTACTGGTGGGAACTGACGGCGCTCAGCGAATGTCCAAAACTACGGGGAACTACATCGGCATTACCGAACCACCCGACGAGATATACGGCAAGACTATGTCTATCAACGATGACCTCATCCTGCCATATTTCGAACTGTTGACCGATGTCCCCGACGAGGAACTGGCGGAGTTCTGTAAAGAGCTTGAGGATGATGCCGTCAATCCGATGGACCTCAAGAAGCGGCTGGCGCGTGAGCTGGTCACGCAGTTCTATGACAGGAAAGCAGCGGACGAGGCCGAGGGCAATTTTGAAAGGGTGGTGCAGAAGAGAGAATTACCAGAAAGTATCCCGACAATTAGAGTACCTGAGTCGAATCCCGACATCAGAAGGTTGCTTGTCAATAACGGTCTTGTTCCTACTATGAGTCAAGCTACTCGCCTGTATAAGCAAGGTGCTATAAAGGTTGATGGTGTCAGGATAGCTAATTATAACCCGCCTATTAAAGACGGCAGCATTGTCCAGTATGGTAAACTCGATTATTGTAAACTCATAGTGCCCCCCACTCTACCTGGTACTGATTGAATTAAGTTATAATTTAATTAATAAATCCATAAAGAAGGAGAACCAATGGAAAACTTGCGTATTCCCGGACCGACCCCCTGCCCCGATGAAGTGCTTCAGGCAATGACGAAGCAGATGATAAACCATCGGGGTCCCGAGTTCAGGGATATCCTGAACCGGGTTACTGAAAACCTCAAGGTATTCTTCCAGACCAAGAATGACTTATTCCTGCTGACCGGTTCGGGTACGGGCGGTATGGAGGCAGCCGTTGTCAATACCCTATCACCTGGTGACAGTGTGCTCTCAGTATCTATCGGTGTCTTTGGTGACCGCTTTGCCTCAATTGCCGAGGAGTTTGGTGCCAATGTTACCCGTCTTAAATTCGAATGGGGGAAGGCCGCCGATACCGATGAGGTACGCCGGGCGTTACAGGCAGACCCGAAGATTAAGGCGGTGCTGGTCACTCACAACGAGACCTCCACTGGCGTCACTAATGATTTGGAAGCATTGAGCAAGGTAGTTAAAGAGGCTGGTAAACTGCTGCTGGTCGACGCCATCAGTAGCCTTGGCTCGATTAATCTACCGGTGGATGAGTGGGGCTGTGATGTTGCTGTCAGTGGTTCTCAGAAAGGCTGGATGACCCCGCCGGGTCTGGCCATGGTCAGCGTCAGTCAGGAAGCATGGCAGGCACACGCCAACGCCAAGATGCCACGTTTTTACTGGGACTTCACCCGGGCAAAGAGCTACCTGGAGCGGGGGCAGACACCGTGGACACCGGTTATTTCTACCGTGTTCGCCATGGATAGGGCGTTACAGATAATGCTGAAGGAGGGTCTGCCCAACATCATTGCCCGTCATGCCAAGTTGGGAGAAATGACCCGTCAGGGTGTCAAGTCGTTGGGGCTATCTCTATTTGCTGATGAGAAGTATGCCTCCAATACGGTAACTGCCGTGAATGCACCTGATGGGACGAATGCTAACGACCTGCGTAAGATTCTATTGAGCGAGCACGAGATAGTACTCGGTGGCGGGCAGCAGAGCCTGGATGGTAAGATATTCCGCATCGGGCACCTTGGCATGGCTTACGAGGTAGATATTAGTGAGGTAATGGCGGCCTTGAAGGTAGCCCTGCCAAAGATTGGGTTTAATAAGGCCGGCTAGAGGCTGTCTGAGGCATCAAGAAGGACCGGGGGAAATAGTAATGAAGGTTTTAATCGCCGACCCTGTTGCTGATGAGGGCATAGAGCTCCTGCGTTCGGTTGCTGAGGTGGATGTTAACACTGGTCTGGCGCCAGAGGAACTGATAAACGTCATCGGTGACTATGAGGGCCTGGTGGTGCGCAGTCAGACCCAGGTTACGGCTGAGGTAATCGCTGCCGGTGTCAAGCTTCAGGTTATCGGTCGGGCTGGTACTGGGATTGACAACGTCGATGTAGATGAGGCGACCCGCCGGGGGATTGTGGTTGTCAATGCCCCTACCGGCAACACCGTTTCTGCTGCTGAGCATACCATCGCCCTGATGTTGTCTCTGGCACGACATATTCCTCAAGCCAACGCAGCCCTCAAGGGTGGGGCCTGGCAGCGTAGCAAGTTTATGGGTACGGAACTCAGGGACAAGACACTGGGGATTATCGGGCTGGGTAATGTCGGTTCTGAAGTAGCCCGGCGTGCCCGCGGGTTTGAGATGAGGATTATTGGTCAGGACCCCTTCGTTTCTGAAGAAATGGCGGCCAGTATGCAGGTAGAGCTGGTTACCATGGAGCGGCTGCTCAAGGAATCGGACTTCATCACCCTTCACCTGCCGCTGACGCCGCAGACCAGGGGTCTGATTGGTCCGAAAGAACTGGCAATGGTCAAGCCAACGGTACGCATTATCAACTGTGCCCGGGGCGGACTGATTGATGAGGAGCTGCTTGTTAAAGCAATTGAGGAGAAAAAGATAGCCGGGGCTGCCGTCGATGTATTTCCCAAGGAACCGGCTACGGAAAGCGTCCTCTTTGGTAGTGACGAGGTTATTGTTACCCCTCACCTGGGGGCCTCCACTGCCGAAGCCCAGACAATGGCAGCCAAGGATGTTGCCGGGCAGATAATTGCTGTGTTTAAGGGGCAAACACCCAGGTATGCGGTGAATGCTCCCTTCGTCTCGGCGGAAGCCATGTCTGTTTTAGGACCATACATGGCGGCGGCGGCCGCCGGTGGCAGACTGGCACGTCAGTTGGTGGAGGGGCAGGTCAACTCTATACAGCTAGGGTATGAGGGTGAGATTACGGCTTATGACCCCAATGCCTTGAAAGCCTCGGTGCTGGGGGGTCTACTCGAGGGCGTTACTGAAGAGCGGGTCAATATCGTCAATGCCAGTCTGCTGGCTGCTCGCCGTGGTATATCAGTTGTGGAGCAGAAGAAGGAAAAATGTGAGAATTACGCCAGCATGATTACCTTGGAAGCCACTACCAGTGCCGGCACTACCACTGTCGCCGTGACGGTGATAAGAGATGAGCCTCACATTATCCGGGTTGATAACTACTGGATAGATATCGTACCCAGTGATAGTTACTTCCTTTTCAGCGACCACACTGACCGCCCCGGCCTCATCGGCTCGGTGGGCAAAATAACTGGCGATGCCGATATCAATATCAGTTATATGTACCTCTCCCGACTCAAACCGCGGGGGCAGGCATTAATGATACTCGCCCTGGACGAGCCGCTGCCTGAAGAACAGAGACAGCAGATGCTGGCTTTACCTGATATCAATACCGTTAGGCTGGTACGGTTGTGACGGTTGACAACCGCTAAATCATCGGACTAAGCTAATAAACACCCTCCCAGTAAGGAGGGTGTTGCCGTTTGATTGCAATGACAGGGGGTGAAGTTATGGCTTATGAGGACTTGCTGTTAGAGAAGAGAGAGGATGGGGTTGCCATCCTTACACTGAATGTACCGGAGAAACTCAACGCTATTACCAGTACGATGTCGGAGAACCTCCCTCTAGCTACTGATGAACTGGCCAAGGATGATAACGTGAGGGTCGTTATTGTCACAGGCGCTGGGCGAGGCTTCTGCTCCGGTGCCGATGTTTCCATGATGGCGGGTGGACTGGGTGGTGCTGATGCTGGGATACCGTCCCGTCACCAGCGACTTCGGGTGACGGGAGAGCCGCATTACGATGTTTTTCCGAAACTAGAGAAGCCCGTGATTGCTGCCATCAACGGCCCCTGTGTCGGTGGGGGCCTCTCTCTGGCGGTGAGCTGTGATATTAGAATCGCTTCGGAGAGTGCCCGCTTTGGCGTGGCCCAGGTGGCCCGTGCCTTGGTGCCTGATTACGGTCTGACCTATTACCTGCCTGTTGTTGTGGGAATGTCCAAAGCCCTGGAGTTGATGTATACCGCTGAACTTATTAGTGCCGCTGAGGCAGAGCGGATTGGTCTTGTCAGCAAGGTAGTTCCCCATGGTGAACTGATGAGCGCTGTTGATGAGCTGGTTCAAAAAATACTTGCGCAACCGCCTGTCTCTGTTCTATTTTCCAAGCGAATGGTATGGCGTAGCCGGTTCGATGACCTGGCCCGTCAGGCAGATATGGAGAGCTGGGGTACGCGTATATGTTCCCAGACCGAGGACTTTCGCGCAAGTGTAGAGGCCTTTATGAACAGACAGCCGCCTCCCAAGTACAAAGGTTATTAGCCGGTTAGCGCGAGAGGGCAGAAAACAAGGCCAACGGGTGTCTTCGGGTAGAAGTAGGTAGATTTGTGAGGCATTGTCTCCCCGGCATCGGCGACAACCTTGACCAGTTGTGGTTTCACCGGTCTCAAGAAGAAGGCGAGCTGGTACTCCTGGTCAAGCACATGCTTTACGGCATCTTGCCGGTCGTGATTGTAATGTACCTTCGTCTCGTTATCGACGGCCTCAATCTCAAGTAGCTTCTCCAGTATTACGTGGTCAACAATACTGACGTCTAGTCGCTGGAAGAGCTCGGTATGGAATGACGGCATCATAGTGCTGATATCGGCGTCGTCGTGCATGTGGAGCACCAGGATATTATCCTTCTCCGGCCCGAAACAGGCCAGCCAGACCTCGTCTGTCTTTACCAGGAGTTCATCAACACGTTGCCAGACACCGGGTATGGTCAGGGGTAACCGCTCTATCTCGAAAAATGCTCCTAGCTTGGTCACAAGTCCGTCTAGTAGTGGTCTTGAGATGCCGCGTACCAGGCGGTGAGGGGCCAGGATGGCAAGGCCAGGGTCAGCCAGGTCTACCAGCGACATCATGACGAAATCGTAGGGCTCATTACTGGACTGCCCTGAGGAAGAAGAATAAGAGTGTCGCTCGCGACGGTAGGTGAGGGCACTGGTATAACGATGGTGTCCGTCGGCGATGTAGAGTGGCTGGTTGGACAGGCTGTTGGCTAGCCGGTGGATGACATCCTCATCCGTTATTGCCCAGACATTATGCCTCTCGTTATCGGGGCCGCTAACACGCATTATTGGCTGTTTTGTTGTTTCCCGTTCCAGTACTGGGGCTATTTGCTGCTCAGAGTCTTCGAACATTGCCAGTATCGGGCTGGTATTGGTCTGGAGTGCCCAGAGCAGGTCGAGACGGTCGCGTCGGGGCCCAGGAAGTGTACCCTCGTGGGGGCGGACAACATTTGACTCCCACTCTTCCAGTCGGACACGGGCAACGATACCCCGACGCCGGTTTCTTCTCTCCTGGAACTGGAAATAGTGGTCGTGCAAGTAGATGGCTGGTTTTTCATTCACCTGAAGGATGCCCTGACCCAGCCACTGCTCGAGGAGACTCGCCGCACGGGTGTACTTGTTGTCACCGACGGTATCCTGAGGCAGTTCTCGGCCAAACTCCAGCCTGACGAAGTTATGTTCACTGCGGGCATAGAGTTCCTGTTGGAGTTGTGGGGAGATGATATCGTATGGGGGACAGATGACTTTTGAGAGGTCGCTTACCAGTGACTGGTTGTAGTGCCCGCCCCGGAAGGGGTGAATTTCAGCCACGCTTTCTTACCAATCCCCCAGTCGTTCGTACCAGCTTAGTTTACTGTATGCCTTAATAAGGGTGCAAGTCTCGTGTTGAGATTGCTTCGTCACTGGCGCTCCTCGCAATGACATGGTCGAGTGTGACTATTCCTCCACCTGTCATTGCAAGCGGAGCGAAGCAATCTTAAAGAAGACGGGCGGGTGGATTTTAGACGGGCCTTCGGTTAGTATAGTAGCCACCATGACACGTCAATATTCAGTCCTGGCACTGGGAGTGATATCGGTCTCGTTTGCCGCCGTTTTCATCCGACTGGCAGATGTAGATACTGGTACTCCGCCGCTGGTGATAGCTGCCTACCGCCTCTGTTTGGCCTCTCTTATCCTGGCCCCGGCAGCCCTGTTGCGCTCGAGGCAGGAAATACGCCGCCTGGCACGGAGGGACATTATCCTGGCGGTGGCATCGGGTGCTTTCCTGGCATTCCACTTTGCCCTGTGGATTTCTTCCCTGAGCTATACCTCGGTGGCCACATCGGTGGTGCTGGTGACCATCACCCCCATATTCGTGGCTGTTGCCTCCTTTCTGCTCTTTCGGGAGAGGCTGACCTGGCAGGTTATGGCGGGCATTAGCGTTTGCCTGGCTGGCGCTGTCCTCATCGGCTACGGGAACTGGCAAATCAGCTCCGAGTCACTTTTTGGAGGGTTACTGGCCCTGCTGGGTGCCCTGGCGGTGGCCGGATACCTGCTTATCGGGAGAAGACTGCGGCAGGAGATGAGCCTGCTTAGCTATTCGTTCCTGGTCTACAGTTCGGCGGCGGTGATGCTACTGGTGGCGGCGCTCGTCAGGGGATATCCTCTCTTTGACTATTCAGGGGAGACCTACCTGTGGATGGTCATGCTGGCACTGGTGCCGCAGTTGCTGGGGCATATGTCGCTCGTCTGGGCGCTACGCTTTGTCTCGGCGACGCTGGTGACCATCGCCGTCCTCGGTGAGCCGGTGGGGGCAACAATACTGGCGTTTTTAATACTGGACGAGGCACCGACCTGGAGCGAAATAGTTGGCGGCATGCTTATTCTGGCAGGGATATTTATGGCTTTTCGCAGGGGTGGGACTACAGTGATAGAACGCTAGCTACCTCACTGCCCCGGTGTGGGAATGATGCCGAGTTGCTGCATCAGCCCCAGCATGTCGGCCTCCCACCACGTTTCTGCTGCCTTACCCCCTATGATACGGTAGATGGCAATCCCCGTCCCCTGCTTACCAGTCGGGGGGACACCCTGCCACTCACCCGTGTGCGTACCCGTCGTTCTGTAACGTCCCACCACCTTGTCCCCCTCAGCGATGACGTCCTCAACTGTGTATTGTAAGTCGGGAAAGGCGGTGAAGCCTGTGGTAAGGAATTGTTTCAGTCCTTCAGGGGCACGTATGTCCCCCATACTAGCTGCATGACCAACGAAGTCGGCTGCAAATAGCTCACCGAAGGCGGTCCAGTTCCTTGTGTTGAACACCTCGATAATACGTCGGTATAAGGCCTTGTTTTCCTCTGACATTTCTCTTTCCTCCTTTATCTATTGAGTAAAAAAAGGCACCAGCTATCGCCATTCGTTCTAGCGATTCTGGTGCCCTTAAGTCTGCCACCGCCCACCTCCCGACTTAATCATCTTCTAGAGGTCGGGTATGGTTGGGTATTAGTGGGTAGGTATTAGTGTTGTACTGGGGAGTTGATTGTAGTCTTTTAAGGGGTTGTTGTCAATTCCTGTGATGTATGAATACAGGATGATTTTACAGTCAGATAAAGATGGACCTGCCTACGCCCAGCCCCCGCCTTTTGAAGGCTCCAGACCACGGTGCACCCCGCGCAGGTAGTCTATCTGCCCCGCATGCAGGGCAACCTCGGTGATGAGGTGGGCCAAAATCTTGCCGGTTGTCTGTTCGGGGTAGTCGGGGCGGGGCACCTCAGGCAGCATTTCCGGAGTGAGAGACTCCAGAAAGGACAGGGTATTCTCATGGACTGCGCTGGCATATCCCCGGAGGTCTTCCAGTTTCGGTACCGGCCAGGCCTTCAGCTGTTCTTCAGTATAGCCGAAGCCCATCTCTCTGGCCGGGATGCCCAATTTCTCCCTCCAGCCCTGGTCTGTGTAGACCCAGGTGGTGTTCCGGATGACAGAGTTAATCCAGACGTCCTCCACCCGGGCAACATGCCACAGAATAAAGGCAATGCTGTTACAGTACGGTGCCGGTGACCAGGCAATCTCTTCTTGGGTCAGACCGTCAGTTGCCTCGTTCAGATACCTACAGCTCTCATTAAGGGACCTTATAAGGACTTCTTTTACTTCCATTCTAGCGCTCCTTTAGGGTCTAGAGAATTGTGTATATTTTATAGGTGACGCCGGCAGGTGTTATTCCGCCAACACCTATTGCCAGGATTCGGTTCAACCAATCATATTTCTCTGAGGCGGTCTCGAATACGGGAGTGATGCGAAAATAGTACTCCGAGGGGTCAACAGCTTCGCCTCTGCTCATACGCTCTCTGACCTCGGGTGTTGCGTAATTTATGCCCCGGTAATAGGTATAGATGATGTGGTCGTCGTCGGTGCGCGCTGCAGCCCGGACGTCCAGTATCCCTGAGCCATCATGTCGGGCGGTGTACCAGTCTCCTCCGCCGGGCAGTACCACGCCCTTTAGTTTTGGACCCTCGAATGTGCCACCGGTTATATAGATAATAGCACGGTTTCCTTGTGGTGTTGCCCCAACGTTTATCGTTCCACCCCAGTCAACATCTACCACGATGTCGGCCAGGAACTCGGTTTTTAGCTCCAGCATTTCACCCTCCCTGTCTGGTTATTGGCTACACCCTACAATATAGAGGAGTGTGTCACCCGTCTGGATTTCTCCGCCGGTGCCTGTCATGCCTTGCCCGCCGTTGCCACCTTGCCAATGCCTGCTGTCTGGCCTGCTCGTCAGCTTCTGAGGGTGTTTCGGGGGATGGCTCTTCCTCGACATCCTCGTCTTCAACAAAGGTGATACCTAAAGCCTTCCGGAGCAAGGCATAGATGAGTAAAAAGAGCCCAATCAGGAATGGGAAGATGGCCGGATAGATTAGCCTGCCCATGTCAGGGATAAAGGACAGCCCGATGAATATACCGGCGATGATAAAGCAGATAACAGGTCCTCTGAAAGGGTGTTTTAAAAACCAGCGGTTAAGTCCACCGGTCACGGGTATCATGTGCCTCTCCAGCCGGGGGTCCATGCCTTGCCAGGCCACTACTCAGCCCTCCTTCTTGGGTTACTGAAAGTCGATAGTGAATTTACCGTTCTTATAAAGTAGCTCATCATCCACCCGGATTTCACCGCCGTCACGCAGGTCGCAGATAAGGTCCCAGTGGATGGCCGACTGGTTCTGGCTGCCGGTTTCGGGATAACCGGCGCCGAGCGCCATATGGAAGCTACCGTTGATTTTCTCGTCGAACAGTATCTGGCGGGTGAAGCGGGTGATGCCCTCGTTGGTGCCGATGGCAAACTCGCCAACACGCCGGGAACCTTCATCGGTATCGAGCGTTTTCAAAAGAAATTCCTCGTTCTTGTCGGCGGTGGCTTTGACAACACGCCCGCCCTCGAACCAGAGCCGGGCACCGGTTACCTCCCGACCGCTATAGATTGCCGGGTAGGAGAAGCAGACGTGCCCCTCGACGCTGTCCTCCACCGGCCCGGTGAAGACCTCACCATCGGGCATATTTTTAGTGCCGTCGCAATTTTCAAAGATGCGGCCAGCGATGCTGAGGCGGAGGTCGGTCTCCGGGCCAATGACGTGTATCCGGTCTTTACCCTTGAGCCATTCGACTATTCTCTGCTGCCAATTAGAGAACCGCCGCCAATACCCTATTGGGTCATTCATGTCGGGCAGACAGGCTCCGTAGACAAAGTCCTCATATTCGCTCAGACTCATCTCGGCGTCCTGGGCACAGGCATTGGTGGGGAACATGGTCACTACCCAGCGTAGCTCACCGGCCGCCGAGCGCCGCAGGAGGGTCTGCATCAGTTCGGTCCGTGCCTGGCTGCGCAGTACCATCTTGGTTGGTTCAACACTGGAGAGTGCCTTCGTATTCTCTTCGGCACCGATAGCGATGCGGACGTCATAGGTCTCCATAATCAGTTTCAGGGGTTCGGGTACATGCTGCAACTGCTCATCTGAGGCGTAACGAAAGAGTATTTCGTCTATCCCGGCAAGTCGTGGTATTACCAGGGGGTGACCTCCAGCCTGGAGCGCCCTGCTGTAGACCTCCTTGACCAGTGCCCCGGCGTTGGAGTCACCGTCTATCAGCACTTTGTCACCGGGCTTGACTGCCACGGAGTAGTTGACCAGCAGGTCGGCCAGTATTTCAATTCTCTGGTCTGACATTGTTTGCTCCTCCTTTGAGCTGTTTTCGGAAAAAGACCTCCCCCACACCCCCGGCATTGATTCCTGAGATGATACCGCACTCCTCAAAACCCATATGTCGGTGCCATGCCTGTGGCTCTTGTTCATTTGCCTGTGATGAGCTATACAGCACACTATGCCCCCGGCTTCGCAAGAACTCTTCGATGAAATGGAGTAGTGCCTTGCCAGCACCCTGGCGGTGATGTTCTGGCAGGACGCGGATGAGGGCGATATAGGGAACCAAAGACCAGAGGTATTCGAGTCGTAAATAGCCCACCGGAACGTTTTTTCTGCAGGCAACAAATATCTCCTGCCACGCGATTTTGCGTTTCACCACTTCAGTTGGAATAAAGCCGTCCTGCTGCACGAAGTCCAAATCGGAGGACGTCGCCAAGCGTATCTCAATGTTTGCCATTGAATACTCCTGTTTCATTGTGTGATAAGTGAAGCACCTCTACTGGTGACGATGAGCAGATTGTAACACCTGCTGTACGTTGTATCAACGTGAGAACGGCTGCAATCTTTATCAAACATTAACGAAACCTTTATGAAATATTTAGATTTTTTACGCTTGTCTTTATGTTTGAGTGTTAGATTGAGAGTACGTTTAGTTAGGGGGGTAAGGGAGGCAACTCATGGAGAGTTTCGTTATAAAGGGAAAAGCCAAAACGGTTTTTAGACTGGTTGAGATGCTGGCCAAGGCAGAGAAGGCCGAGCGAAAGGGAAAGAAGAAGTAGTTCCAGTACAAATACATCGGATTGCAGCAACGAAAAGCGGACCGGATTTCCGGCCCGCTTTGTGTTTTGCTTCCGGTGGAAATTGCCACAAGCGGGTTCATTCAAATACTTTGCGGATGTGGGAATGCAGGGTATCACCAATTTTCTCGATAGATTCCCGGCGGAAGCGGTTTATTGCTGTAATTTCCTCTTCGAACTCGGCCATGGAACAGAGCCGCTCCGGGTGGAAATAGATATCGTCTACTGCTCTGACGGCCGCCGGTACCTGCAGTCCGGTGGGCGAAGCTACCCAGTCTTCCAGTCCTCCTCTCAACAGGGAGTCCAGGATACCCAGGGTGTGTTCCAGTTTGATGTCTAGATAGCTGTTCCCCTGGCTGATGCTGCCGGTGTTGAGTATGTAGTACTGCATATTGGGTAGACCACGCAGTATTTCATAAAAGCGGTTGGCATGCTCGGCCCGGCTGCCGGCGACGAATGGGTCGTAGAAGAACTCAGTGCGTATCCTGCCGGCTCTTGTTGGGTCGCCAGCCGATGATTCCATTGCTTGTCCCAGTACCATAAAGGCGGCCGCCTGCTGTACGGTTAGCTTGGCCAGTGCTGGCATGGAAGGCTGCCGAGTAATGAGGATAAGGTTATCCACTCTCTCGACGTCTATAAACGGGCTGGCGTGCATAAAGTCTCTTCTCTGGATTACAGCCCGGCCGTTAGAGGTGGTGGCCACGTCGTAAAAGTCGAAGTCACCGTCGTCCCCCACAGAGATGTTCTCACCGAATGTCGTCGGCCGGAGCAGTCCATAGTATATCTCCTCCTGCTCTCCAGGGTTGACGTTCTCTGTCTTGACATATAGGCCGCCAAGCTCAAAACCGTGGAAAGAACCGTCCGGCATCAAAGTGCCACCGTCGTCCTGCACCAGCCAGGACTGCTCCCTCCCTTTCCTTGCTAGGGCTCGGCCGGTGGTGGTGGTCTTTCCGTTGGCACTGAGAGCAGCCAGCAGAGAACGCGTGGTCCGATAATCACCGTGAGATGACTGTAGGAAGTCCTCACGACAACCGGCGTGCAAGAAAATGCCGCCACGTCTCGTCTTGACAACCCAGTCTTCGGAGGCGAACACCCCTTTCTTGTACTCACCGATATAGTTGCTATTGCGGACAATCTTGATGACCCGACCATCTTCGAGCATAGCCAATCTGATGGTGATGTCTTTCTCCGGGAGCGGTTTGGACTTGTTTCTCTCAAAGGCTTCATCATAGAACATAACGATTTCGTAGGCCGGCTGTTTGACCTCTCCCCTTGTTGCGACAAACAGGTTCTTCCCTCCGAAGGCGACGTGGGCAAACTCCTCGGGCACTGTCAACCTGACCACGGTATTGCTATCTCTATTGCCAACTATCCTGTCTATCGAGATTAGCTTTTTCTGACTGAGTACTTCTTCGGCCTGTGTCAGTAGCTCTCGCTCGGCCCTGCCGAAGGGATGGTCAACGCTGTTGTGCGTAAACATGGCTGCTCGTGAGGTGGGTTCGCTCTCTGCTACGAGATTGCCATACTTAGTGCGGCGGACGCTAGGCTCGCTCTCAGCCAGCCGCTCAAGCTCATCATCACTGGGATTGTGCCTCAGCCTGTTTTCTGCCAAGGCTTTTGTCCTGATTCGCTCAACAGTACGTGCAAATTGTTGTAGATCGAATTTTGGCACCAGACACTCCCTCCAATCTCGATAGATAATTATATCATATTGCCCGCGAGGCATCTCGCCTACAGGTTCAGGGTTTTGGTCTTTATTGTGAGGTGCCACGGTAGTGTAATATAGGGGTTGCTGCCAAAGGGTAATGGTTATGATGCGCAGGGTGAGGTAGTCATATTTAAACTTGCTTATGCCCTCTTAGCTTTGCGTATCTCCACAGCGCCCCAAGTGCCCGCACCGCCCGTTCTGCCGAGGGGTAAAAGGGTATCCGGCAGGCTTCCAGGTCTTTGGTCATGCTTGTGCTGAAAGCCGGGTCCATCCCCCAGACGGTTACCGGCTTGCCCCTGGCAATTAGGTCGGTATATGGCTTGAGTAGTTGGTCGCCGGTGGAGGAAGCAGCCAGTTGCGGCGGTATCCCGACCTGTACGGCAGCACAGTCGACATTGGGGTCATCGACCAGGGCTTCAACGAAACGGTTGACGACATCAAAGCTGTGGAACTGGCCGGCAACACCGGTGTCGAATGGATTTATTGGAATTGGCCACGGTGGGAAGACCTCGCTGAGCTTTTTGTGGGTCTCCGTGCTCAGCTCAGCCGGTTCCAGCCCCTGGAGGTGGGCGCAGTCTGTAGTGAAGACGCCCTCACCGCCGGAGTAGCTGGTGATGGCCACGCGGTTACTCTGTGGCAGTGGCAGATACTCGAAGGCTTTCGCCAGGTCAAAGAACTCATCGAGCCCGGACACACGAATTGCCCCGCTCTGTTTCAGGGCAGCATCGACAACGGCATCACTCGACCTGATGATGGCGGCAGTGTGTGAAGAGGCAGCTTTCGCCCCGGCGGGAGTCCGACCCGATTTTAGGACTATGACAGGTTTTGTGGGGGTAATTTCCTTCATGATGCGCATAAATTTCCGGGCATCACCAGCGACGCTTTCCAGATGCATTGCAATCACGGTGGTGTCTTTGTCTTGGGCCAGGTACTCGAGGGCATCTACCTCGTTAATGTCCATCTTGTTACCGAGGTCAATAAGTTTTGCTATATTCAGGTGAAACTCGTTGAGGAGCCATTCGAGCCGGGGCTGGTAGAGGCCCGACTGGAAGATGAAAGAAAGTCCACCCTGGGGGAGCTTACTGGTGGGACGAAAGCCAACGATGAAGTTATTGGCTGAGTTTATCGGACTCAGCGCGTTCGGGCCGATGGCACGGATGCCGTTTTTCTGTAGCAGGCGGTGAATCTCGTCCTGTATCTTTCGACCCTGAGTGCCGGTCTCGGAGAAGCCACCGGCGATGATGGTGATGCCCTTTACCTTCTTAGCGACGCAGTCGCGTACGATATCCAGGGTTATCCTGGCTGGGACCGATATCACGGCCAGCTCAACGCTGTCTTCGATGCTGGTGACACGGGGGTAGGCTTTTAAGCCCATTATCTCGGTGGCGTTTGGATTGACGGGGTAGACCTTGCCGGGGAAGCCCAGGTTGACCAGGTTTGATACGAGGAAGTAATTAACTGTTTCCTGATTGCGGCTGGCACCAACAACGGCGACACTCTTCGGATTGAAAAAGAGGTCGAGGAAGTGGTCGTTTTTTCCCATTTGTCCTCCCCTTAGTGCGTTCTAGCTAGGCCAGCTTCGCCGACATCAGCTGGTTGCTCAAGTCCTTTTCGCTTTCGGTAAACACCCGGATGTAGTTACCAGTGACACCGGACCAGATACCCTCGCCGGTGCGCTGCTCCCAGAGGACTGTCATCGTCCTGCCGGAGAAACGCTGCTGGAAACTTCGGGCGCTCTCTTCTGCCAGGGTCAGCATGCTATCGCTACGCTTCTTTTTCGTTTTGGTATCCACCTGGGTGGGCGTTCGTGCTGCCGCCGTGCCCGAGCGTGGTGAAAAGGGAAAGACATGGATCCGGGCGAATTTCATCTGCTGGCAAAAGCGGTAGCTCTCTTCAAACTCCTCGTCGGTCTCGCCAGGAAAACCGACAATGACATCAGTGGTTATGGCGGCGTCAGGCACGCTCTCACGTATCAGGGATACGGCTTGTTCGTACTCCGTAGTGCGGTAGCGACGTTTCATGCGGGCCAAAACCGGGTCGCTGCCGCTCTGAAGGGAGAGGTGAAAGTGCGGGCAAAGCCGGTCATCGGCCCAGAGATGGAGCAAGCTGGGGGAAATCTCCTGGGGCTGAAGAGAGGACAGTCTTAATCGTGGAACTAGGGTGTCTTTGAGGATTCGCTCCAGTAATCCTTTAAGATCGACTCCATCGTGCCGGTAGGTACCTACTTTGGTTCCGGTAAGCACTATTTCCTGGTAGCCATCAGCAACACGCCGGTTGACCTCATTGATAATCTTTTTAGCGGGCAGGCTGGTCTCTTGGCCACGCACCAGAGGTACAATGCAGTAAGAGCAGGGTGTATTGCAGCCGTCCTGGACCTTAACGAAGGTGCGGGTCCGAAAGACGGATGGCTGGGGTGTCTTGGTTCTTTCTTCTGAAGGGATCGGGTGACCGTGACCACGCGTTTCTTCGATTATCTGGAGTAGCCGTTCTTTTCCATCATTGTCAACGACTAGATTGACACCGTCGATGCAGGCAAGCTCCCGGCGTGCCCGCTGGGCGTAGCAGCCTGTGGCTACTATCAGGGCATCGGGATTGCGGCGATGGGCTTGTCTCAACCGGTGGCGGGACTTACTGTCGGCAGTATGGGTTACAGTGCAGGTGTTGAGGATATAGATATCGGCCTCACCAACCCGGGAGACCAGATCATACCCGGCCTCAATGAGCTCCCTTGCGAGAAGCTCTGTCTCTGCCTGGTTTAACTTGCAACCCAGGGTTTCGAGAGCAACCTTCATCGTTCTCTATCACTATTAGAAGGGTTATGATTCTGCACCGTTAGCGGTGAAAAGATGTATGTCGTCAACATTGACTATTTGCCGAATAATCCATTATACTTGCCCTAATTCACTAACAGCAAACTGTACGGTGTTTGCAAAGGAGGGCGACGTTGGTGGACGTTTCCGTGAACAGGGTTGTTGTTACTGGTTTGGGTGCTATTACGCCGCTGGGTCTGGATGTTGAGACTACCTGGGAGGCACTGGTAGCAGGTAAATCTGGAATTGGCTATATCACGCAGTTCGATGCGGAGGGTTTTGAGACTAGGATTGCTGCTGAGGTTAAGGGATTTGATCCGACTAGTTATGTCGGGCCCAAGGAAGCCCGCCGTATGGACCGCTTCTCTCAGCTGGCAGTGGCGGCTGCCATGCAGGCAGTACAGGATGCCAAGTTGGAGCTTAACGATGATATCCGGGATGATGTTGGTGTTCTGGTGGGTAGTGGTATCGGGGGGCTGATGACACTATCCGAGCAGTTAAGCATCCTTTTAGAACGCGGGCCGGACAGGGTCAGTCCCTTCCTGGTGCCGATGATGATTGCCGACATGGCCTCGGCCCAGGTATCGATAAACTTGGGGGCCAGAGGGCCAAACTTCTGTCCTACCTCTGCCTGTTCCAGCGGCTCCGATGCTATTGGTACGGCTTATGAGATTATCAAGCGTGGTGACGCTCAGGCGATGCTTGCTGGCGGTGCTGAATCGGTAATCACGCCGATAGGGGTGGCTGGTTTCATTGCGAACCGTGCCCTCTCTAATCATAATGACCCGCCGCAAGAGGCATCGCGTCCGTTTGATGCCGAACGGGATGGCTTTGTTATTGGTGAAGGAGCGGTGGTCTTTGTCATGGAAGACCTTGCCTGTGCCCAGAAGAGGGGTGCTCGTATTCTGGCTGAGGTTACTGGTTACGGTGCCAGTAGTGATGCCGTCCATATTACAGCACCGGCTGAGGATGGTGAGGGTGCTGCTAGGGCGATGAAGATGGCAATACGCAAAGCAGGACTGGAGCCGACCGATATCGATTATGTTAATGCACATGGCACGTCGACGCCGCTGAACGACAGGATAGAGACGACGGCAATCAAGAGTGTCTTCGGTGACTATGCCTACCAAGTTCCAATAAGCTCCACGAAGTCAATGACCGGGCATCTCCTCGGAGCGGCCGGAGCTATTGAGGGAATGGTCTGCATCAAGGTAATTGGGACTGGCATCATACCACCGACAATCAACTATACTACGCCGGACCCCGATTGTGACCTTGACTATGTGCCGAACCAGGCCCGCCAGGCAAAGGTAACCGCTGCCCTGTCTAATTCCTTCGGTTTCGGCGGGCACAATTCCGTGCTCCTTTTCCAGGAATTCCGTGGGGCGTAGGTTTGAACCGTAAGCGCTGGAATCTGCTGCCGCGTATTCCAGGTCAAATCCTGACCCGGGCCTCAGATTTGTCCCCACTGATGGCACAGCTGGCCTTTAACCGTGGCCTGGCTGACCTATCCCAACTGGAACCGTTTCTGGCTGCCGATGAGAGGTTGACTGCTGACCCTTTCTTGCTCCCGGATATGCAGCAGGCCGTCGGCCGGGTCTACCGCGCACTCCTCTCCGGAGAGAATATCGCCGTCTACGGTGATTTTGATGCCGATGGTATTACGGCAACGGCACTCCTCGTCCAGGGTCTGGGCTTCCTCGGGGCTAGGACTATTCCTTACATTCCGAGTCGCCTTGGTGAGGGTCACGGGTTGAGGGCCAATGTCCTCCGGCAGCTCCATGATGAAGGCGTAAGTCTGGTCATCACCGTTGACTGCGGCGTTACGGGCCTGTCCGAGGTACAGAAGGCCCGCCGAATGGGGCTTGATGTTGTAATAACCGACCACCATACCCCGCTGGATGAGGTCCCTCCGGCGGCGGCGGTGGTGAACCCGAAATTGCCGGGTTCGAGCTACCCCTTCTCAGAGCTGGCTGGAGTGGGCGTTGCCTATAAGTTGCTCGAGGCACTCCTGCGCAGTATCGGAAAGGAGAGGCACCTCGAAGGATTGCTGGACCTGGTAGCCCTGGGGACGGTGGCTGATATGACGCCACTTCTCAGCGAGAACCGTTACCTGGTAAAGCGGGGTCTGGAGCTAATAAACACTGCTCCCCGTCTCGGTCTAAGGGAAATGATAGGCCAGTCCGGGCTGACGATCGGCAAGGTTGCTTCGGAGAATATTTCCTGGGTAATTGCTCCCCGGCTGAATACTGCCAGCCGTATGGACCATGCGTTACCGAGTTATGAGCTGCTGATGACCGATTCACCGGAGAGGGCGCAGCAATTGGCTGGCTGGTTGGAGAAGAGGAATGTGGAGCGACAGGAGTTAACGAGTAAGGCCACTGCCAGGGCTAGGGAGCAGGTGCTGGAGAGGGGTGTTTCACCTCTACTGATGGTAGGCGACGAAAGCTATCCTGCCGGTATTGCCGGACTGGTGGCCGGTCGGCTGTCGGACGAATTCTACCGGCCAACTGTGGTAGTTGGCGTTGGCAGCCGCACAAGCAGCGGTAGCTGCCGTAGTATCCCTGAGTTCAATATTATCGATGCCTTGAGCCGGTGCAGCAACCTGTTTACTCGTTTTGGCGGGCATGCCCAGGCGGCTGGCTTCGTTTTACCGACCCGGAACCTGCCTGTCCTACAGGAAAAGCTGCTGGAGATGGCAGCCACTGAGTTGACCGGGATTGACCTGCGGCCACGACTGGATATTGATGCCGAAGTAACGTTGTTGGAGCTAACAGGCGATACCTACCAGTCAATACAGCAGCTAGCACCCTTCGGTCAGGGCAATCCGCTACCTGCCTTTCTCAGTCGTGGTGTTGAGGTGGTCGACTGTCGTACCATGGGTAGCAATGGGGACCACCTCAGGCTCAAGCTTAAGCAGGGAGGCATTACGTGGGACGCAGTCGGTTTCGGCATGGGTGCTGACCAGCCGGAGATTACCGCTCTACTTGATATTGTCTACAACGTGGAGATTGACCACTGGAGCGGGCAGCTGATGTTACGCCTCAATCTTCTGGACTTTGCTGTGGCAGGTTGAGGAAACTCAGTATAGGATTGGGCGGTGGTTATTGCTTCTAACCCTTTTCTCTACCCTGTTCACGGATGAGGCCATAGGCGATTAGTGCAAACGGACCTCCGAAGAGTCCAGCAAAGCGCCAGAACCAGGGACTGATGCCTTGCATTACAGAGTCGACTGCTACCACGACGAAGCTACCTGCCCAGATGACGATTGTTGTGATAGTAAAAATATCCCAGTCCATTACGATACCTCCACTTCCTGTTGTAGTGGTTTTGCTGTTCTTGCCCGGATAAAACGACGTACCAGTATCGGTATGGTGATTGCGAGCACAACGATACCGATAATCTGCGCCTGGTGCAGACCGAAAAGGAACGGGTTGCCGGGACGCAGGAAGTCGATGCCGACCCGCCAGGCTGAATACAGGGCGAGATAGATGAGAAACAGCGAGCCATCAGGCCGGACCTTGCTCATCAACTTCCATAGTATGCCAAATACTATCAAGTTGAATATTATCTCGTAAATCTGCGTAGGGTGTATCGCAATACCAGGATTAACCCTGGCTGCTTCAGCATCAGGATGAGTATACTCAACGCACCAGGGCAGGTTGCAGGCTATGCCGTAGCAACAGCCGTTCAGAGTACAGCCGATGCGGCCGATGGCTTGGGCGGAGATGACAGCCGGGGCGATGATGTGGCTGACGTAGCGCATATCAAGCTTGGTGAATCTGCAGAATATCCAGACACCCAGGGCAGCCCCGAGGACAGCCCCGTAGGCGGTCAGCCCCTCACCGCCAAAGATTTTTATCGGGTCCTGAGTGTAGTCGAACACCTGCCCAGCGGCAGCGAGCTCTGGGTGTAGCTTAGCAACCACGATATTGTCGAGCACGTGGAGCAGTCTTGAGATGATGACGCCGGAGGGGATACCTACCAGGGCACCGGTAAAGATGGCGTCGGAGGTAAATTCTGCCCCCCGCCTCTTCTGCCACACCATCCAGACGACTATCCAGACGATAGCCAGGGCAATGAAGATGCCGTACCAGCGGACGCTTACCGAACCAATGGTAAACGCTACCGGGTCAACTGAAATTGTCACTTATTTCTTCTTTCTAAGGTCAACAGTAGTATACAGCAGTCCCTCGAGTAATATTTTTGCCGCCTCCTTGTCCAGCGGCTTATTATTATTGCCACACTTTGGGGACTGAATGCAACTGGGGCAGCCCTCCAGGCAGGGGCACTCGGTGACTGCCTTGAGGGTGGCGTCCCATAGCTGTGTTATCAGCTCAAAACCTTTTTCGGCGATGCCGATGCCTCCGGGGTGGGCGTCATAGATGAATATCTGGGCTCGTCCGGTATCGGGGTGGAGGGGTGTGGAGACGCCGCCGATGTCGTTACGGTCGCACAGGGCAAACAAGGGCAGGATACCGATGGCGGCGTGCTCAGCGGCATGCAGCCCCCCAGCGAAGTCCAGCCGCTCCTGCTCCAGTAGGTCGACGGCGCTGTCCGGGAGGTCGAACCAGAGGGCTACAGTGGGGAAGTGCTGCGGCGGCAAGTCCAGCGACTCTTCTCCGATCACCTCGTCGGTAAACTGGGCCTTTTTTCTGAAGCCGACCAGGCTGGTGGTGACCTCCACCTCGCCGAGATAGGCCATTACCTTTCGGGTGCGTTTCTCGCGCCTGACTTTGACGACGTGAAGGTCGGTCAGTTCTTTGCCCTGCGTGTAATAGTTGGCGTTGGTCGGGCTGGCGTAGGCGGTGCGGGTAGCCAGGTCCAGTTCCGTGACTAGGTAAGACTCCCCCTGGTGGAGGTAGATAGCCCCCGGGTAAATCTCAAAAAAGGCTGTGTTATCGCCCACGGTCTCCAACAGGGAACCGGTGGAGGTATCGAAAATGCTGTAGTTATCACTGGAGGTGGAACGGATATTGATACTGTGGGCAGGTCGGGCGACAGCCGGTGCCAGGTACCACTTATTACGGCGTTGTCTTAGCACCCCACGCTTTTGTAGCTCAGCTATTTCCCGGTCCAGGGCAGATCCAAAAAATGCCTCGTCCTGGCTGCTCAGGGGTGATTCCCAGGCGGCACAGAGCAGGTGGGCCCTGGTGATGTAAGGGTTATCCGGATTTATCAGGGCGTTTTCGTAGTTCTTCTGGAAAAAGAAGTCCGGGTGCCGCATGAAGTACTGGTCGAGGGGGTTATCCAGGCCGATGAGCAAACTGAGCGAGCTCTCCTTACCCCGACCGCTCCGCCCAGCCTGCTGCCAGGTGCTGGCGATACTGCCTGGATAGCCGGTGAGCACGGTAGCGTCCAGACCACCAATGTCAATGCCCAGCTCAAGGGCAGTGGTGGCGACCACTCCGAGGAGTTGTCCGTTGAACAGTTCCTGCTCAATCTGTCGCCTCTCTTCGGGGAGATAGCCTGCCCGGTAGGGCCTGATTCGCTCGGCCAGTGCCGGGTCGGTGGTGGCCAGCCTGTCCCGTGAATAAGAGTAGATAATCTCGGTGAGGCGGCGGGTGCGGGCGAAGGTCAGGCTGCGAATACCCTGACCGAGCAGTTCGGTGAACAGGTTGGTCGCTTCGGTGTTGGCGCTGCGTCGGGTACTTCTGGCGGGGTCGATGATGGGTGGGTTCCAGAAGACGAATTCCTTACCTCCGTGGGGAGAGCCGTCATTGTCGATAACAACAGAGGAGAGGCCCGTTAGTTTTTCGGCGTGCTCGCGGGGATTGGCCACCGTAGCCGAAGAGCAGATGAACTGTGGCTCGGAGCCGTAGAGGTGGCACAACCGGCGTAGCCGACGCAGGATACCAGCCACGTGAGAACCGAAAACGCCACGGTAGACGTGGGCCTCATCCACGACCACATATTTCAGGTTGCGCAGCAGCCGTGACCACTGTTGGTGATTGTGTAAAATACTGACGTGGAGCATATCCGGGTTGGTGAGTACTATCCTGGCCTGTTTCCTGATGTCCGCCCGCTCAATCGGTGGGGTATCACCATCATAGGTGGAGAAGTCCGCAGCAGTAGCAAGGTCAGGGTAGCAAAGCTCACCCAGGCTGCGTAGCTGGTCCTGGGCGAGGGCTTTGGTGGGGAAGAGGTAGAGGGCGCGGCTTTCCGGTATGGTCAGGATTGCTTCCAGTACCGGTATGTTGTAGCAGAGGGTCTTGCCGCTGGCGCTGGAGGTGGCTACCATTACGTGTTGTCCGTGACGGGCGTGATTTATTGCTTCTGCCTGGTGGCGGTACAGTGGCAGGAAACCACGCTCGGAAAGGCGGTTGTGCAGGCTGTCCGGCAGTTCCCTGTCCAGCTTCCCAGCAATGACTTTGCGGGGTGGGATGTGCTCAACATGAGCAATCTGGTCACTGTAACCGGGCAGGGTGGTAAGATATTCAAGGAACGCCGAGGCATCCATCATGGCTCTCGCTAACTCCTTACGGTCGCTGGGCATCAGGAGACCGGAATAATCTCTATCTCGTAGTCGAGAATCTCGGCGTCGATGTGATTGTTCATAATGAAGGCGACCACTTTTGACATAATCTCGTTGGCATGGCGGCGGTCATTACTGACGCAGCAGATGCCGATGGTGGCCAGCTGCCACTTGTCCTCGTTATCAACCTCAGCCACAGCAACGTTGAACTTGTTTGACACCCGGCTGATGAGTGACTTCAGTATGCGTCTCTTGTCCTTGAGGGACGCGTTTTCTGGTAGGCGGAGATTGAGCTTGCATACCCCTACATTCATGTTGCCTTATCTCAAATAAAAGAGGGTAAATGGTGTACTGAGATGATTATGCCAAATTATTAGGCCAGGTATTCATCCTTTTCGGACTTTGGATTCGGGCTTATACTTAAACCGGGCGTTTTCAGCAACAATGGTGAGTAGTGTTGAGGAAGCACCACGCGGACGGTAGAGGCCCTTCTCCCATTCGCTTATCGTTTGTTGGCGTGTGCCCAGCCTGTTGGCCATCTCCTGCTGGGTCAGTCCCAAATGGTTCCTCAGGGCACGGATATGAGTCCCGTCCCACTGCGGGCGCTTTTTCATGTTGGGACGACTTTTCATGGCTAGATTTTACACGAAACAGTGTAGGCCGTCAATGATGTATCGTGGTAGGGGCAGGTTGTTAGGTGTCGGCGTTGAGGATGCGGATGACCCTGGTCTTTGCCCTGACTACCTGTAGCTCGTCCACTTCCCGCAACGCTGATTGCATGTCTCCCTCGCGGGCGAGATGGGTGGTCATTATCAGCGGGACAAAGTCCTTGGAAACCGCCTCTTTCTGGATAACAGCGGCAATGCTGATACCGTACTTTCCAAAGAGGCCGGATATCTGAGCAAGGACTCCTGCCTGGTCGAGGGCGCTGAACCTGAGATAGTAGCGCCTCTGGGCATCTTCAGTATTTCCCAGAGTTAGTTCCTTGGAGGAACTGGGCATGGGCAGTTCTCTCCCCTCGGCAATATCGAGCAGGTCCTTGACGACGGCATCGGTGGTGGGGCGTACCCCGGCGCCCGGGGCGACAAAGCCGGAGACAACCCCGTACTCGTCTTCAAGCTCGGTGCCGTTATAGGCCCCCTGTAGGGAGCCGAGAAGGGACGCCTGCGGTACCAGCGCCGGATGTACAGCGACGTTGAAAACACCGTTGCTCTGTTCGATGACGCCGACCAGCTTAATTGCATACCCTAACTCATCGGCGTACTGGATATCCTGGGGGGTGACGTTCCTGATACCCTCGATGGGGAAGGGTGCCACTGTCCGATAGGAATTGGTAATCAGGTTAAGGAGGATGCGGATTTTGTTGGCCGTATCTATGCCGTCGACATCATCGGACGGGTCACTTTCAGCCAGCCCCTTTTCCTGTGCCTTCTTGAGGACTACCTCGAACTCTGTTCCCTCGCTGGTCATGGTCGAAAGGATATAGTTGGAGGTGCCGTTGAGGATGGCGTAAATACGGCGGTACTTCTTGGCGGATACCCCGGCCTGCTGGAACTCGTGGATAAGGGCATGACAGCCGACGAAGCTTGCCCGGAAACCGACCCGGCGCTTTAATTTGGAAGCTAGAGAGAAGATCTCCTGCCCCTTCTGGGCAAGTAGCATCTTATTGGCGGTGACCACATCCTTGCCATTTTTGAGGGCCTGCAACTGGATAGTCCTGGCCGGCTCAATGCCGCCGATTAGCTCAACGACAATATCAATTTCAGGGTCGCTGACGGCCGGTTGCCAGTCACTGGAGAGGTATTCTGCCGGCAGGGTGACGGGGCGGGGTCTTTCCAGGTCAATATCGACTACCTTCACCAGCTCTAGGCCAGCGAACGCTTTCTGGTAGAGCGCCTCAACGACCCCGCTGCCGATGTTACCGAAGCCGATGACGGCTATTTTCTTGCTATCTGCCATAACACGCTATCTCCATTGTGAGGCGGAACAGAGATAGCCAATGTTATAGCGGAAGACAGGGGGGTGTCAACTAGGGGTAATATTAATTATTCAGCTATTTACATATCGCCGGTGAATTCAATGAACTGACCGCTCTGACGAGCCTCAACATCGGTGATGCCAAATTCCCAGCCCAGATTATCTTCGATGTCTTCTATCATGGCGTCTTCGGCACTCATCGCACTATCGAATTTTAACCAGCCTGACGCATCCAGTACATCGTCACCACTGGTCGAATTTCTCAGGCAGAGGCCACCGGACAGGACTTCAAAGTTATACGTCACATCTGGCCCGAATACCACGTGAACGACAGCGGCTGGCATCTTGTCCGCCACTGACTTCATGTCTACGTTGTCGTATGCTGAAGACTGCTCATTCTTATGGCGGCGGATACAAGCCTCGACTGTATCTGTATCACCAGCGACAATCGTGTTACCTATGAAGGCTACGGCGTAGTCGTAGTCGTCAGTCCAGATTTCTACCTCCTTGTATTCACCGTCGACGAATTCCAGCTCAGTCAGGTAATCGCGGATATCTCTGAGGTCAAAGTTGCCCATCAATATATATATGTAATCGAAATCAGTTTCGATGATAGCCGCATCAGTGACGTCCGAAACATCTATGTCACCCATCGTGTAGGTCAGCTCGTCAATCATGTAGTCATATACGTAATTGAATTCCGGGTCTTCCACCGCTGTTTGGAGATTCACGCAGGTAATCATGTATGTATCTTGAGGCGCCAGTTTCATTACCTTTACCAGGAAGCTGTCTGTGCCGATGCAGGCCGTAATGGAAGAGGCCAGCACTGCCAATACTATCAGCATAGACAATATTCTTACCTTCATTTGCTCCTCCTTGTGTTCTTGATACGTTGTCTCTACGAATCAGAACCTACACTAGAATGCCCGCTTTGTCAAGGTTGCATGCCTGAACGCAGAGTGAGACGGGTGTCATGTATCTCTCCCCCTCGCCCCCCTCGGAGAATAAGTGTTCGCTGCCTCGACCAGCAGCGCCAGGCTCATGAGGAAGTCGTCATGCCCCCGGGCGGGTTCGACGTAGAAGTTAATCGTCTGGTTGGGACGGTAGTGGCTCCTGGCAAGCTCCATCTCCTGCCAGCACTCCTGATATTCGGGGGAGCCACTACCGGCATAGATCTTCAGTCGACCTGAGTTAACCACCGCCAGCAGGTCAAAGCCCAGCCGTGATTTCGACGATGAGGTGAAGGTGAAAGGGACAACCCGTGAGCCCAGTGCCTTTCTCAGGAAGGAAGCCACCGGCTGACCGACCCCGGTGGCGTCGACAACCACCCGGCGGCAGCGCCAGACATTCTTGAGGATATCGACAAGCTGGGGGTAAAGCTCGGGGTGCTTGTGGCCGGTCCACCAGTAGTGTTCGACGACCCGAATGCTCGGCTGCTTGTTTATCTCATTAACATGCTCAAAATCCAGCTCCCCGACGGTGACCACGGTCGAGTCCTGTCGTGGTTTGATAGACCTCAGAATAACGTCCTCGCCCTCTTCTGCCTCTCCGGCAAGGTCGATACCGGCCACGTAGACCTTGCCGCTGCCGGGGACGTGTTTGCGGGCGTGACCACCGCTCAGTTGGGCTCGCTGCTGGATGGAGAGAAAACCCCCGCCGCCCCGGATTGGCTGCAGGCAGTACTGTGTTAAAAACAGCGGATGGTTCTCCCCCAACCGCTCTCTCTCAGCTTCGACGTAGGTCAGGTAATCGGGGTTGTACCGTGCCACTTCCTGCCAGTCGTAGCGGAAGTGGCGCCTGGTTCCGTCCCACTTCTCCAGTTCCCGGTTGGTCTGCTTGACCTCCTCCAGCAGGGTAGTGTCGTCCTAGGTAGTGCCGTAGTGGACGGTGGTGACGTTGGTGGTGGCTCCCATCGGTTTGAACTCCTTGGTGTACCTCTCCTTGCTGACGTCCTGCGACTCGTCAATTTCGAGGAGGATATGGGCGGTGTTGCCCACCACGTTGGCCGACTCATCCGCCGAGAGGAAGATTGCCCTGGCGTTCCCCAGACGGATGACATAGCCCAGTTCGGACTTCCAGATACCACCAAATCCGGCATCGTTGAGTCGGTCCTTGAGTCGCGTCACCGAGATGACGGTCTGTAGCTTGAAGATAGGGGAGCACTTTATCAGGTTCTGTGATTCGGCCATGTATAGGGTCAGCAGCAGGAGCTTGAGTTGCGCCGAAAACTCGTTTTTACCACCCTGCCGGGCGATTTCCACGGAGAAGGTAAGGCCCTTTCTGCTGAAGACACTATCGAGTATCGCCAGGGCTATCTCACGCTGGTAGGGACGGAGACGACGTAATAAGAGCGGGCTGGATGATTCATTTGCCAAGTCCTGTGCCGATGCCGATACCGAGCGGGACGGCGACCTCCTTGAGGACATTACCGATTGCCTCCTTCAGTCCCTTTCTGTCTTCCTGGCTGATGTTGTAGCGGGTCCTGACCAGCCGCGCCAGGGTATTGGTGGCCTGCATGATGAGCTTGAGGTTCTCCGGGTCGTGAGTCAAGAGCGACTTTATCTTGACCCGCAGCAGGGCAATCTCGTCGTCGATGCCTTCGACACCGGTAGCTAGTTCGAAGTCGAGCTGCTCCGCCTCATCAAGAATCCTGGAATAGAACCCGTGCTTCCTGGCGTTCTGGTTACCTTCTCGGGCGCCTCGTTTTTTCTTTGCTTTTTCTGACATCTGGTCTGTCTCCGTTGCGGAGGATTCTGACGGTGGCCAGGACAATGGTGTGGGCAGCCAGGTCCCATCGCTGTGTCTCTACGGCTAACCTCAATAGCCTCATCACTATGCTCCCGCTAACGTATAGTAATATAATAGAACAAGAGTACTAATGTGACTACGGTCTTTTGTCACTCTTCAGGATTGTGCTTTGGTGAAATTGATATTGCCAGATGGCCGTTGTACAATACCCGAGGGAGAGAGGATGAGTATTGCCCAGCAGCTCTACCAACTACAGGAGGTTGACCTGGAGCTTGCGGCCAACCAGCAGCAGCAGGCCCGGGTCAGTGGTCAGCTTGGAGAAAGTCAGGAAATAGTCCGTGTAAGGGTCACACTGGAGGCCGGGCGACAGCGACTGGAGGAGCTGGAGAAGCAGCAGCATACCGTCGAATGGGAAATAGAGGACCTGACGGCCAAGCTGAAGGCCACCGAGGAAAACTTATTTGGCGGCAGGATAAAAAATCCCAAGGAACTGACCAATCTCCAGCGTGAGGCTGACGAACTGAAGGCAAGGCGTACCCAGTTAGAAGACAGGGCACTGGAGGTAATGGACCAGGCTGAGGCTACTTCCAAGAATATCACCGAACTGACCGACGAACTAAGCAGGCTGGAGGCTGAATGGCGTAACCAGCAGGAGAAACTATCGACAGAGCTGGCAGAGCTAAAGGCGGCACATGCCAAGCTTTCTGATGAGCGACAGCGACTGGCAGCAGGAATTGTCCCGGGGACGATTGAGGTCTACGAACAGTTGAGATTGAGGAGAGGGACTGCTGTGGCCAGGGTGGAACAGGGAACGTGTCGTGGTTGCCAGATAACGCTGCCGACCACTGAGTTGCAGCAGGTCAGAGGTGGTGGCCTGGTACGCTGTGGTAGCTGCGGGCGTATCCTATTTCTTGCCTGATGAAACATCATGACAGCAGATAGAGTTATCATAAATGCCGATGGCGCTTCCCGCCACAACCCTGGCCCGGCGGCCATCGGTGCCACCATAAAGGACGAGCAGGGCCGTCTACTTGCCTCAATATCACGGCGTATCGGGAGGGCGACTAATAACCAGGCAGAGTACCAGGCTTTGATTGATGCTCTGGAGAAAGCCGTTGGGCTGGGTGCCCGACAGGTTGATATCCGACTCGATTCGGAGCTGGTGGTCAGGCAAATGCAGGGTAGGTACCGGGTGAAGAATGCCGCTCTCAGGCCTCTCTACCTCAGGGTGGGGGAGCTTCTAAGTCAGTTTGAGGGTTCCACCATCACGAATGTCCCCCGTGAGCAGAATGCCGAGGCTGACCGACTAGCGAACAAAGCCCTGAGAAGGGATAATAGTTGGTGAAAGGCTACGCGCCGGGGTGGCAGCTTCGTTGTACAAAGTGTGGGGCGACCTGGCCGGCGGCTGAATCGGGGATTATCCGTATCAAGGCAGCATCGTGGAAGAAGCTGGTCCTCAGGCGGTGTCGATATTGCGGTCGCCTCTGGTTCCTCGTCCTTGAGAAGGTCAAAGAAGCGGACTCTGGAGCAGGGTCACAAGGATAATCGCCTTTATCTCTACGACGGGGAAAATCAATCCTTGGCGATGATTACTTTAGAGCGACTTCGCCAGTTGTTCAGCTTCTTCAGACCCCACCAGGAAAATGTTGCGGGCAATCTGGTTAACCTCGGCTTCAGCTCTAGCATCCAACAGTTCTGACTTTATTAGTAACGCCTTCTTGCGCTGTGCCTTGTTCTTACTGCCATTGATGATGAAATCGACCATGTGCAGGGCGAGTTGTATTTTACCGGTTTCTTGGAGTTGTTTGGCACGTGCCAACACTTCCTTCGAGCCGGCCAGCTTAGTAATCTCAGAGGCGATATCAGCCCTCTTTGCCGGAAACAGTTCGCTGGGGTTGCCATTGTACCAGCCCGCGTAGCGGCGGTGCACACCATGGATGACATATGCGGGACAACCATAGACTGGGGAGAGGAAACCCTTACCAGCCAAGTCCTCTGGCGGCTTGACCTTATCTAAGATATCCTCAATCCAGTAGCCTTCGTTCAAAAAGCGAACAATCTCAGTGTGGAAGTGGCGAAGGTACCGGGCGGTGTCCAGACACCACTCACTTATTCTTTCACCCTTGCGGAGTGGTCCGTGACCTGGCACGAGAAAGTCGGGATTCTTGCCAGCGATGGTTTCCAGTGCCTCTGCCCACTCTACCTCGTAACGCTGGATTTTGAAAGGGTTGCCGATGTTGGGACAGTCGCCCTCAAGCAAGTCGCCAGTTGCAACCAGTTTGAGCTCCGGTATCCATACCCACGTGCCATCATCGGTCTCACCTATGTAGTGATAGAGTTCAAAGGTGACATCACCCAGTTTGAAGCTCATCGAATCGCGATAGGTGATGTCAGGATAGACTACGTCATCCGGAAGCATTTTCTCCTTGCCGGTGGGGCGGGCAAAGCCCCGACCAGCCTGAATCTGGTTAATATACCAGTTATAGGGGCCAAGCTCTTTGTAACGGCTAAACTTGTTCAGCACACGTTCGTGGGCAACGACAGTGGGTCGCCTGTAGCCTCTCTTACTGGCATCCTCAAGCAAGTTAGCCGTGGTGAAGGCATGGTCGGCATGTCCGTGTGTATAGATAATGGTATGGATAGGTGCCAGAGTTCTTGCCCTAATTGTCTCAACTAGCTTGGCACTGCTCCTCGCCGGCACATCAATAACACCGAGACCCTCGCCAGTCTCCACAACCGTGGTGTTGCCGAAACCGGCAATCATGAAGGCATTTTTCGTAATATCTTCATCGCGACGGGCGGTCATAGTATCTGCGAAAACAGTTCTTCTCTCCAGTCGGCCCATGACTTTCTCCTTTCCATATTGCCTAACCTGAATTACCGTCTTAATTACTGTTGGAATACTAGACCTGCCGTTACCGGCTGTCAATACCAGGAAAAAGCCTTGGAATCAGTTCTCGGAATGACTATTCGCCTCTTGTTTGGCTAATGTGGCACCGGCGTGGAAGATGTTGCGTGCAATGTAGCTCGGTTCAGCATTAGCGCGTGCATTGAGTAACTCCGATTTTAGCAAAAGAGCTTTTTTCCTCTCTGCCCCGTCTTCAGTGCCACGAATCACGAAGTCAACTATATTGAGAGCTAGCTGGATTTTTCCGCCATCCCTGAGAATGTTGGCTTCTTGCACTAAGTTGTCCACACTGGCCAGCTTTACAATCTCGGCAGCGATATCAGCCCTCTTAGCCGGAAACAGTTCGCTGGGGTTGCCATTGTACCAGCCAGCATAGCGACGGTGCACGCCATGGATAATAAAGGTCGGATGGCCGTATACCGGCTGTAACCACGGTTTTTCAGCTAGGTCTTCCGGTATTTTAATCTTATCAATGATTTCTTCAATCCAGCAGCCTTCATTAAGCAGACGTACGACTTCATCCTCGATAAACCTGAGGTATCTCGCGGTATCCAGCAAGACTTCCCTTGCCAGGTCTCTTGGTAGAACCTGTCCAGCAGCAACCACATAGTCAGGATTCTTCCTGGCAACCGCTTCTAGAGCCTCCGCCCACTCAAGCGCCCAACGCTGTACCTTAAAAGGATTGCCTACGTTGGGCACGCCACCGATAAGCAGGTCACCAACAAGCGCAGTCTTTCGTTCCGGGACCCATACCCAGAGTGAATCATCCGTCTCACCATAGTAGCTGTATAGCTCGAAGGTTAATCCACCGAACTTGAATTGCATGGCATCATCAAAGGTGATATCCGGGTAGAAAAATTGCTGAGGTAGAACTGGTTCACCCGACGGAATAGCGAACTGTATCGTGTTTATATGCTCATGCTGGCCTTTTAATCTCTGATAACGATCAAACCGCCTGGCTACATTCTTGTGCCCGATAATGTGCGGCCTGGGATATTTGTGAGTCTCGGCATCTGTATTGAATACAGGTACACTCCAGATATGATCCATGTGTCCGTGGGTGTAGATAATGGCGTAGACAGGCTTGTCCGTCCGTTTTCTGATTACCTCAACTGCTTTCTTCCCAAACCGGTTGCCCATCGGTACATCAACAACAACTACGCCATTATCTGTATATACAACACTCGTATTACTAATACCCAACCGTACAATATCCGGGGTAGCCTGTCGCTCCTCCGAAATTCGGGTTAATACATCTGTATACTGTCGGTTTTCGTGAGTTCCGCCAGTCATCATACGCTCCTACTTTCTTTATATCTTTTATATCACCTACAGTAACATGACATTAATGCTCAGTCAAAATAGAAGATTTCATGGATATTATAAGGCGATGCGACGTGTGCCAAAAACTGTTTCACCTCTCTTGACTCCCCAAAATGGTGAGCAGATTGCTTAAGTTATAGCAGGACAACTGGACTAGCTATTGAAGGATTATTTATAATTAATTCAGCATGTCGAATGATTTACTTATCCTGGAAAAAGAAATCGTAAAACCAGAGAGACCAACTTATATGATAGCTGGTTTCAATCAATGGGCTAATGCAGGAAACGTGTCAAGCGGAATTCCGGAATATCTCATTGAAAAATTGCAGGCAAGAAAAATAGGACATATTCGTAAAGATGATTTTTATCTTTTTCAACTGCCCGGAAGTCACTTTTTGTTTAGACCTCCAGTAAAGTATGTTGAGGGATATGAAGAAGACTATCAGGAAGAGACGATTAATGATTTTCATTATGCGGAAATTGATGACAAGGCGCTTGTTTTATTCATTGGTACTGAACCAAATCAACGCGAAGATGTGTATGTAAATACTCTACTAGACGGTGCCGTAGAGTTGGGCGTGAAGAGAATAGTTGTACCCGCAGGTGTGGGGGGTGAGGTTCCATTTGATAAAGAAAGACTTGTAAGCTGTACTTATAGTTTGAAGCAGATGCAAGAAGAGCTAGAGGCTTATGCAGTTACATTTTCGAATTACGGCAGGAACGCCACGATTGGTATGGTAATAAATCACCATTGTAAGGAAAGAGGCATTGAAGCTGTCAGGATGAGTGCCCGGACGCCGAATTACCAATTGCAGCTTGCAATCCCTAGTGACAAAAGAGCGATATATGACATATTAAGAAGAATCAGGTACATGTTTGGAATCAGTCTTGATTTATCTGATCTGGAAAGAGAAAGTAAACAGCAAAATTCTGATTTCCAAAATGCGCTAAAAAGATTATGTGTGGAGAATCCCGAACTCGCACCTCAGATAACGGATTATATGGAGGAGGTTGAAAAGGAATTTAAAGAGATACGATTTAACGAGCCTACAAAGATACCTGATATTTTCCTGAAAGAATTTGATAGTAATTGACCTGCCCCATACATAAAGGATACCACCAGTTAGCCAACTAACTCACTCATGCTCCATTAAAGCCTCTAAGAATCCTTGTATCTTAACAAAACTGCAGCAACCCTGTTTATTCGTGCCCAAAATGGTATTGACAACGGCTTCCCGAAGGACTAAAATCAACTCCCTAGCGTAACGCTAATACCTAACCATGCCCGGCCTCAATACAGGGGATGAGTCCCGGAAGGAGGTGGGGTGGTGGAGCGAAAGTTAACGGCACTGTTATCGCTGAAATGTTAGGTGATAATCAGTGCTTTTTTCTGTTTATTGAAAATTACTCAATAATAATAAAACATGGTGAAAGGAGTCAGAGACAATGCCAAAGTATTTCATGACCTGGGAAGTAGACCCGACCAGAGTCCCTATTGACCTCAAGGAGAGGAGTGCGCTGTGGAGTGGGATGATGGAGATGATAAAGCAGCAAATGAAAGACGGCACGACTACCGAATGGGGGAGTTTTGTCGGCGAGGCCAAAGGGTATTCAATCGGCGAACAGAGTGAAAAAGAACTGGTCAAGACCTTGCAACAGTATTACCCGTATGTCACTTTCGAGGTACACCGGGTGATGACAGTAGACGAGATGGTTGAGGTCATCAAGTCCTTAGGTGAGTAGTAGAGCGTACTTAACTCAATAGGACCAGAGCATCCTTCTTACTCTGGGAGCAGGAGAGTGTCCAGGAACGCAAGGCTGGCAGGTCTTTAGTGGTCTGCTGGCGTTGTTGGTCACAGCAAATTTACGAAAATCCGCGCCGTGATGTTGATATAAATATGCATGATGACGGCCGACCAGCAGGAGTTGCTTCGGTAGGCCACATAGCCGAAATAGATACCCATAATTATCGTGCTGACCATCTCTATTTCCGGCTTGCCGAAGTGGAGCAGGACAAACGGCACCATCTGTACCAGGATACTGGCCTCTCCCAGTTTTTCCTTTAGCCCGAAGAGAAGGAAACCGCGCAGTATGAACTCCCAGCCGAACAGATAAGCGGCTGTTTCAAGGGAGTACCTGACCAGCTTGAACTCCACCTGAGTGTAGTAATTTGCCACTGAAGGCATGCGGGCCGCAGCATACAGGATCGGGAGTCCCAGGATGACGATAATCGCTAAATGAATTCCCCAGAGCCTCCAGTTACCTAGTCTCAGTCCAAAGTCGAGAGGATTCCTTCGCAGCAGGAGTATAATCGACAGGATGGGTATGGCTGCATAGTAAACCAGCGAACTTGCCCAGTCAGGTTGGATGGGATGGTACTCATTAAGGGCCAGGCACAAAGAGGCGATAAAGGTAACAATTACCTCTCTGATGTACCTTCGTAGGAAGTCGTAGAGCGCTCGTAGTTCTGTCTTGAATAACCTGAGCATAGTGCCTCTTTGGTATTAATAGTGTCATAAATGGTAGGGGCCATGCAATATCAGGCTGCGTGTAATTAGCTAGCTCAGTTAGACTGGTGACACTGATTTTAATGACTTTCCCTTGGCTCTACTGCGTTTCTCCTTAAGTAAGAAAACCAAGGGGGACACCCCCTTGAAATCCCCCCTGCCTTCGCCGGAGCGGCTACGCACAGGCAGGCGTTCCAAAGGGATTTCACCCATCTGGACTCCCCAAAACGGTGTGGGAGTAGTCTTCAGGCGGGAGTCGTTCGCACCTTGGAGGGTGCCGCGTTATTCCATCGAGCGCCCGGGTGGTGACTACAAGTGGAGGGATTGGGAGAGGCGAAGCCTTGGGAGTAAATAAGCGTTCTAAACATTGCTAAAAGCGAGTTTTAGAGAGATGTAGACTCTACTTATCGAAGGGGAGTTTTAGAGGGCACAGCCCTCTAATATTAATTTCCCCCTTCCCCTCTGGGGAAGGGGACTAAGGCCCGCCTGCCATAGTCCCGGAGGGACGGCGGGCAGGGGATGGGGCCGCCAATACTAAGCAGGGCGCGTGAGGAGAATAACAGGATGTCAGGGTTTCACTAATGACATGAACGGGTACACGTAATTGACAGTTCTGGCAGTGCTGGCGTATATTCGGTATTTAGACAACAATTATTAACCGGATTGGGATTGTTCGAAAAGGAGATATGGGGCTATGAAACACCGGGAAGGTAATTTCAAAGGTTATCAGGATTTCAATATCTACTACCAGTGCTGGCTGCCGGAAGGAGATACTAGGGCGGTATTACTGATTACCCACGGCTTCGCTGAGCACAGCGGGCGCTATGTAAACGTGGTCGACCACTTCGTTCCCAAAGGCTATCCTGTTTATGCCCTGGACCATCGGGGACATGGCAAGTCGGATGGTGAGCGCGTACAGGTTGAGCATTTCAGTGACTACACCAGAGACCTCAAGACCTTTTTCGACATCGTCCGTCAGGAAAACCATGATGACAAGATTTTCCTTGTGGGACACAGCATGGGCTCGGCTATAAGCCTGGCCTATGTCCTGCGATACCAGCATGAACTGGCTGGACTGATAACCTCTGGCGGAGGTATAGCCAGACCGGGCGATCCCCCACCGCCACCAAGGCCAACCGGTCAGCCGTTGGATACGGCGTTCCTCAGCCGTGACCCGGCGGTTATTGAAGCCTACGAGAACGACCCGCTTGTCTACCGGGGTCCCATACCTCAGAGGTCAGCGGTTGCTGATATGAGGAGCACGCTGCCCGAGCGCGTGCCTGAGATAAAGCTGCCTGTCCTGATAATGGCGGGTAATGGTGGCCCGGACGGCGCCCGCAGCCAGGTGCTCTATGAACTCATCGGCTCCGAAGATAGGACGCTCAAGCTCTATGAAGGCTTGTTACACGAGATATTCAATGAGCCGGAGCACCCGCAGGTTCTGGCTGACATGGAAGCATGGCTGGAGGTCCACCTGTAGTCTAGTTACTGCCCTTTAGTCGTCTGGTGGCTGTTCGGGCTTTATCTGTGCTATTGAGTCCTGCCAGGTAGTCACATGCCTTTCTTCATCAGCAACAATTTGTTGCAACAGACCTACTGTGTCCTCATCGAACGGGGTGTTTTGCATATAACTGCCGTAGTCTCTAATAGCCCTTTTCTCAATCCAGACGTCGGTCCGGAGCACAAATACCTTGCCTGCGAATGTGACAAGGAAGCCAAATATTGTTCAGGCGGTCTGAAAAAGAAGCCCAAGGCGTGAAGGAGACCCTTCAAGTTCTTTTATGCGATTATTCAGGTTGTCGACGTGTTGTTGCTCGTTGGCAGCGGCTGCAGCAAGCTTATTGAGCATTTCTTCTTCATGAAAAGCCCGGGTCTGTGCTTTGTACAGGGCGGTGGCAAGGCGTTCCATGTTGTACATCATCTTCAGGGCACTAATAGCCGAACTCATAACAATCACCTCACAGTCCACATCGCTATATGCGTAATTCTAAATGGGGACGCTATCATAGTCAATTGAAACAGGTATGATGTCCTTGCCGTAGAGTACAGACACTAGTAGTGATATGATATCCTTTAATTACTGTTAGTGTGGCACGGACGGGAGAGCAAAATGGAATTGATGGAAGCTATCAGAAAGCGAGCCAGTATTCGTAGCTATGAAGACAGGCCTGTACCGGATGATAAGCTATTGAAGGTCCTCGAGGCAGCACGGTTGGCCCCCTCGGCCAGTAACCGGCAGAGGTGGAAGTTCATTGTCGTGAAGGACAGAGAGCGGCGAAAGGCACTATCTAGAGCGGCTGGTGGGCAGGCTCATCTGGCCGAAGCCCCCGTAGTAATTGTTGCGGTAGCGACCATGCCGGAGTATATCATGAGGTGTGGGATACCGGCGTACGCGATTGACCTGGCAATCGCCGTCGACCATATGACGCTGGCAGCCGCCGATGAGGGACTGGGGACGTGCTGGATTGGTGCCTTCTCTCAGGAAGAGGCCAGGAAAGTGGTCGGGGTGCCGGACAACTATCGAATTGTTACGGTAATGCCCCTGGGCTTCCCCCGGCTACCGGGGAGAGAGAAAACACGTAAGTCCCTGGACGAGATAGTCTGCTACGAGGCTTTTAGGGAGTAGGGCTGGGCACCTGTATTTTGTTTATGGGCTGAGTGGAGCAAACAGTGCTCTCATTTGCTTACGGGTAATACCTGCTCCAACCAGCTACTCACATAATCTGCTATCTCTTCCCAACCCGGCTCGGAAACGACCCAGTGCGAGTGGTTGTCGAATAGCTTGTAGGTTGAGACGTGTCGGTATTTCTCAGCCACTTTCTGAACGACAGAACGGGGTGTTATCTTATCCAGTGCGCCGGCGACAACGAGCATGGGGCAGGTAATCTTTGACTCATCAACCCTTGAGGCCTTTTTACGGTCGAAAAACCAGAACCCCATCTCAAACGCCGCTCGCCCCGACTCGTAAACGTATTTATCATAGATTTCTCTCTGCTCTTCCGGCGTGAACAGTTGCAGCATCGAGTAGGTTGCCTCTTTGAGCGTCAGGCGCATCGGCTTGCGCCAGAAACCCCATCTTAATTGCGAGCTTAAAAAGGTTCTGACTACGGATGGCTTCAGGATGTTAATCCCGGCGGGAGAGGCGGGTGTGAGCAGTACCAGTGCCTCGGCGGGTACCTGGCTACCGACTATCTGGGTCAGCAGGCCCCCCATGGAATGTCCCATGATTATCGTTTTCTGATCGAGTTTCTCAATTTCCTGTATCAGGTCGCTGGCGTAGTCGAGGAGGCTGGTGGTGCCCAGTGCCGGGTCTGGAGTCCCGTTCGGATCCATATCGTGAAAGCGTAATGTAGGAGTGATGCAGTGATACCCCTTACCCTCGAAGTATGACTTGTAGTTTGCCCAGTACCACCCACCACCCATCATGCCGTGAATCATTATTATCGTTCGTGCCAATGGAACACCTCCGTCACTAGTGTCGGGCTAGCCAATTGTAGTCGTGCTATAGGCGAGTGTCAACAGGTCGGAGATAGGTATGGACTCGCCTGTGCCGTTCATAGACGGTATGCTCTTGGATTAGATAGTCTGCTATGAGACTTTTAAGGAGTTAGTTCTGGGGGCTTGATGTCTATGCCAAGGATTGAGGCAGCTTCGATTAATGAGTTAACTTCATAGTCCGGCTTTGTACCATGTGACCATGTTCTGTTATTTCTATTTAGCCAACACGTCGTAATTCCTACTTCGCTGGCTCCAATAATGTCGTAACTCGAGTCCCCTATATGAATGATGTGCTCTGGCTTCACGCCATATTGGTCAACAATCTCTGAAAAGAACCTTTTATCAGCACTTGCTTTATACGATTCTATTTGTTCAGAGGTGATGACTCTGTCAAAAGGGTACATTTGCGTTAGTGGCCCGAGCATATCGTCATCCGTATCACTGGCAAGGCATATCGGGTATTCCCTGCCTACCGAGTCCAGAAACCGTATAGCGTCGTCATGCGGGGTGCTGAATGCATGTTGCTGTACCAGTACCATTGCCGCCTCTTTCGGGTCGAAATCAAGGCCAATCTCCGAGAAAAACCCGGAGTACATCATCTCGAATATTGCCTTCAGCGGGACATACGACCGTTCTTCAATAATATGGTCATCAATCAATTGAAATAACAGGTCTCCGACACGATTCCAGTATTCATCGGCCAGTTCGGTGGTGTATCTGTCCTTCAGGAATGTTCGCCAGACCGCGTGTCTTATGCTGTCGATATCCACCAGTGTACCGAACATGTCTATGCTAATGACTTTAAACCCCATTGACTCCCTTTATCCTGACAGGTGAATTAGAAAAAAAATAGCTCTGCTGGCGCCGTGAGCTTTCTGTGATGAGTATGACGCATGTGAGTGTCAGATTACTGCATTAGAAATTACATTATACCTGCTGTATATAGCTTGAGCAAATAAGCCGGGTTTCTTGACACTCGCTCCGGCAAACGGCTAAAATAGCCATTGCGCCGAGGTAGCTCAGTCGGTAGAGCAGTAGACTGAAAATCTACGTGTCCCCAGTTCGATTCTGGGCCTCGGCACCAGTATATTTGCGGAAGTAGTTCAGTGGCTAGAACGCCTCCTTGCCAAGGAGGAGGTCGCGAGTTCGAATCTCGTCTTCCGCTCCATATTATTATGAAAGCGGCGTCGCTTTATCTATTCAGGCGACGCTGTTATTATTTAGGATACTGGAGTAAAAGAAGGAGGTACGTGCAATGGCTACGGGAAATGGCACCTTACAGGGAAAAGTGGCGATTATCACCGGTGGCGGCACCGGCCTGGGCAAGATGACGGCGTTGCTCATGGCTAAGGAGGGAGCTGATATCGTTGTGGCGGCCCGTCGTGTCGGTGCTATTGAGCAGACGGCTAAAGAGGTCAGAGACATTGGCCCCAGAGCGCTGGCTATTCCTACTGACGTTACCGACCCGGCACAGGTCAATAATCTGGTGAAGCGGACGCTGGCAGAAATGGGTGGGCTTGATATCCTGGTCAATAATGCCGGCATTGTTCGTGGGCAGGAGCGCAGACCACTCTGGGAGGTCACTGATGAGGACTGGCGTATCGGGATTGATACCAACCTCAGCGGGGCCTTTTATTGCTGTCGGGCGGCAATTAAGCACTTCGTTGACCAGGGGCACGGTAAAATCATCAATGTTGCCTCCGGTAATGGTGTGAGAGGTGCTCGGGGCGATTTCATGTACGGTACCGCTAAAGCCGGGTTGATTAACTTCACCCGTGTCCTGGCAACGACGTTTGCCCAGGAGAATATACAGGTGAACTGTATCGCTCCCGGTTTTATTAATGTCTTCAACCTGCAACCGGAGCCGTCAACCAGAGAGAGGCCCGGCACTTCCCCATTTATCCCGGTAGGACGCTTCGGTGTGCCGGAAGATATCGGGCACCTAGCCCTGTTTCTGGCCTCTGACGCTTCCAACTATATAACAGGCGTACTGTTTGCTAATGACGGTGGTGGACTGGCCGGAGGCATCGCTCCAACCGGATATGCACCCGTTATCGCAATGGAGGAGGACTAAGATGGTCGCTAAAGATTTTAATCTAGGTGGTAAGATAGCCCTGGTTGCCGGGGACAGTAAGTACTGGAGTAAGTATGCGGGAGCAGCCCTGGCCGAAGCCGGCGCTGATGTGGCTATCACGGCTCGAAATACAAAGCGGCTAGAAGAGACTGCTGAGGAAGTCCGTCGTCAGGGGCAGAAAATACTGGCAATCTCCACTGACACTACCGATGCTGCACAGGTGCAGAAAATGGTGGACCAGGTTGTTACCGAGTTCGGTCGGATAGATATTCTGGTGAATGCCAACGAACTGCTTCTTGCCAAGCCTTTCCTTGAGACAACGGAGGCCGAATGGCGCCGGGTTCTTGATACAAACCTGAACTCCGCATTCAACTGCTGCCAGGCGGTGGGCAGACAGATGCTCAAGCAGGAGAGGGGAAGGATTATCAACCTTATCTCATGCCTGGCGGAGAGGGGAGTCGAGAACTTCAGCGCCTACTGTGCGGCTATGGGGGGAGTGTTACAGCTTACCCGGGCACTGAATATCGAATGGGCAAGGCACGGTATCACGGTGAATGCCATCGGTACCGGCTGGATGTCCGAAACTGACCAAACCGGGGCACCGCAGGAGGAGCTACTCTTGAAATACATACCCCTGAAGCGGTATGGGCATCCTGGCGAGGTGGGCTCGCTGCTGGTATACCTGGCATCTGACACCACTGACTTCTTAACCGGCCAGTTCCTCTATGTCGATGGTGCTGCTATGTCACACCTTTAGTCTTGGACAGTACTATCACACGCCGTAGCTAAGTCGAGCCGACAGGCGTACGGGTAGGCCGTGCGCCTGCATCTTTTCCTGGGTGGAACGGATATCGTAGGGGACACGGTAGAGTCTCACCAATTGCTGTTCGCTGTCGTAGATGGCATAGGCAGCGTCCGGATTGCCATCGCGAGGTTGCCCCACGCTACCGGGATTGATAATCAAGCGGCCTTCACTCGTTGCCACCGGATTATCTGGCAGGAAATATCGTGCGGAGCAGTCTTCGGTCTCGTCACAAGAAAATACTATAGGCTGATGTGAGTGACCTACCAGGCAGAATTGTGTCCTGAAGTAAGTAAGATTCTGAAGGGCGGCTCCAGAGGATAACAGGTATTCGCGGATAGGCTCTCTGGGGCTGCCATGTGCCAGGGTGAAGTCGCCTGCTTCGCTTATCAAAGGTAGATCTCTGATGTATTCGATATCCTCGTTACTGAGCTGTTGTGCCGTCCACTGATTTGCAGCAGCAGCGTCCGGGTTGAAGTCAGAGGTGCTAATCTTCCCGACGGCTGCCCAGTCGTGGTTACCAGCAACACATATATTAGTGGTCTGGCGAAGGATGGTAAGGCATTCCCCTGGGTCCGGACCGTAGCCGACAATGTCTCCCAGACACCATATCTCGTCGACCCTGCCCTGATTTGCCATGTCATCCAGTACCGCAGTCAGGGCTTCTAAGTTTGAGTGGATATCGGCAATAACTGCGTAACGCATTTCAGACCTCAGATGTCTGCCGGAATCGAAGGTGAGTAACTGCTCTGAATGGGGAGCTCAGTAGTCACGGTCGTTCCCATACCTGGTTCTGATTGAATTCTCAGCCTTGCCCCGATGAGTTGGGCCCGTTCCTGCATCCCGGCAAGTCCTAGCTTGCCGGCGACCGCCAGGTCTTCGATTCTCCCCGGTAGTTCAAAGCCGATGCCATCGTCCTTTATGGTAATTGTTACTGTATCATCTTTAAATTCGACTGTGACCCAGGCTCTGGTGGCATGAGAATGTTTCCACATGTTTCTGAGAGCCTCTTGGACAATGCGGAAAAGCACCAGTTCTGTCTCCGGGGGAAACCGGTATACCAGACCCAGGACGTTCATCTCTATTTCTATCCCGGATAGGTTGCTCAGGTCTGAGGTCAGCCATTCCAGTGCGGGGAGCAGGCCCAGGTCATCCAACAAGGAGGGACGCAGGTCCTGGCTGAAACGGCGGACCCCATCTGATATTTGGCTGATGCGTTGCCGTATTTCCTCAAGCCGCATGGTGTCTTCCTTTGTGAAGTGGCTGGAATTAGAAACGAGCTCATCAATCTCGTGCAGGAGGATGACCAGCCCCTGGGTGGTATCATCATGAAGTTCCTGGGCAATACGGCGGCGCTCCTCTTCCTGAGCCCGAGTGACCTGCCGCAGGTAAAACCTCAGTGTCCGCTGCACCTGTTTTTCCTGCCGTGCCATTGAGCGTTCTACCTGGTACATTCTTGAGTTCTCAATGGCTACGCCCACCTGCCGGCCGATTATAGTAAGCAGTTCTACTTCGTCTTCCTCGAATTGTCGTGATTGCCGTCCCGCTACAGTGAGGGTACCCACAACCTTATCTTTGGCCTTTAGAGGGACGATAAGCTGTGCCTGAATACCCTCCTGTCTGACCACGTCGCGGGTGAGTCTCGGGTCCTGAGCTGAGTTGGCTATCTGTAAAGGCTCACCAGTCTTAGCGACTTGACCGTTGAAACCTTCACCGACCTTCAGTCCTTTCAGACCATCGACAAAACTGTCGGCGACCCCGCGGAATGCCCTCAGATTAAGCTCGCTCGTCCTGTCGTCCAGCAGAAACAGAAGGGCGACGTCCAGGCCTGTGACTTCACAGACGGTGTCAGCGGCTACGTTGAGAAGCTCCCCGAGCTCAAGTGACTGGGAGACGACCTCGGAGACAGAGTTGATGGCAGACAGCCTCCTGGCAGTATTCCTGATAAGGTCAAGTGATGCCTGAAGCTCTTGCTTGGTTTTTTCCAGGTCCTGCATTGCCTTCTGTCGGCGACCCTGTTCTCTCCGGTAACTCTCGAACCAGACGTTTACGAGGCCACCCACGACGATAATGCCGCCAACCTCAAACAGTGCGTCTGGTGGGCTCGTGGATATGGAGATTGCTCGTGGTAGCATGATAGCCAATGCTGCTGCGAGGGCAGCTAGCCCACCACCTATCCTGAAGGTGAAACCAGCGTAGGTTATCGGCAGCAGGAAATAGAGCCGTTCCAGAGTGTGTCTTGTCAGGTCCCAGAATGAAAATATGCTTGGAGAGCTAATACCAAGTATACGCTCCGGGTAGTAGCAGATAATGCCGATGATGAACATTACCAGCACGACCCAGAAACGGGGATTGGACAGCACCTTGGATATGGGACTCACCTTGAGTGAGAACATAGGCATAAACACCTCGAGTATCAAAAAAGCGGTATCTTATTCAGGGCAGGTCGTCCAGACTGAGCAGTCCCCGTTTCAGCCCGTACAGGACGGCTTCCGTGCGTGAAGCAACTCCTAGCTTGTTAAAGATATTCCCCAGATGTACCTGTACCGTGCGTGGACTGAGAAAAAGTTGCTCGGCGATATCCTTATTGCTAATGCCTTTGGCTGCCATTTTCAGAATTTCCGCCTCGCGTTCACTGAGGACATCAACCGCTTTGGCTTCGCCGGAGTCGGTTGCAATCAGACGGCGTACCACGCGGCTGGCGACCACGGGATGCAGAACCGACTCTCCGGCATATACCGCCCGAATCGCATCTATCAATTCGTGGACGCGTACTCCCTTCAACAGGTATCCGGCTGCCCCTGCCTCCAGGAGGGCGAAGATGTACTGGTCATTATCATAAGCAGTGAGTATCAGCACGGCCGTTGGTATTGATAGCGCCTTAATCTGCTTGGTGGCCTCGATTCCGTTGAGCTTGGGCATGCGGATGTCCATGACGACGACATCTGGCTTCAACTCACTGGCTAGTCGGACTGCTTCTTCGCCGTCATCAGCTTCACCAACGACCTCCATGTCTGGTTCACGCTGAATGAACTCGCGTGTCCCTTCTCGCATGATAACGTGGTCTTCGGCCAGAAGTACCCTTATCTTTGACATCGTATTTCGTCAATGGCTCCTATACATGCAATTATACCCCGCCCGAATAGCCACTTCAACAGTACACAAGGTGGAGAGTAATCTCGCCAATAAGCCATTTGGCGTAGTCGGTGAGTATGACAGGTGTGCATGGCTAATAAGACTGGTATTGGGTCAACGTTCAGCAAGGCGTGCCTAGTCAGCGTATCTCAGAATAATACTTACCTGAAGTCACAAATAGGCAGGGTAGCAGATGGCAATTAGTTGGGGACAGGGTATGCTAGAGATGGATAAAGAAAGAGATAGCCTCTCAAGAAAGGAGACAACAAATGAAAGAGGGGATTTTTAAGAAAGAATATACGGTGGAACCAATGGCGGTAGAAGATACTACCGAAGACATCACAGATGACAAGGTGCTGTCGGTAGCCCCAGAGGGTGTCGAATTACACCTCGAGAGGGGCAAGGAACATTATGAGGCTGGTCGATATGCAGAGGCGCTGGCCGAGTTCGATGCCATTCTTCAGGTTGCCCCGGGCCATATTGAGACGCGGATATTAATTCGAAAGGCCAAGGAAGGGCTGGCAGCGCCGGAGGTCGAAACAGTTGAAGAGGGAGAAGAGGAGGCAGCTGGCGGGAAGCAGAGAGAATGCGTCTGGGTAAGACTCGGCATGGTGTCGCATCGCATCTGCACCAACAACATGGACTGTGTCACCTGCGAGTTTGACCAGATGATGCAGGAGAAGATGGCTAACCCGGATGCGGATGCTGATGTTACGTTGGCGACCCTCGAGGGGGCGTCAGGAAATGAGAGGCTGTGCCGGTATGCGATTAAGGGGGACGTCTCCTACCGACTCTGCAGCCGGGTCTTCCAGTGTGCCACCTGTGAATTTGCTCAGATGATGGAAGACGAGCTCCAGAAGAAGCTGGATCGGCTGGCCGTTCGCCGCGAGGCAATGCGTAAGAGGGCGGAAAGCAAGTAATACCTGACTTAAAACAACAGATAGGCCCAGAGGGCAGGCATAAATCGCCTGCCCTTTTTCTATACAAGCCGATTTAGTGGGTGATATAATTCGGACTATGAAGGTCTCGGAGCTGGGAGAGTTCGGATTGATTGACCGACTGGCTGAAATGGTTGGTCGTGACCAGAGTAAGCAGAGAAGCCCCCTCATAATCGGTATCGGTGATGACACCGCCGCCTGGCAGGGTGCTGCATCAGTTCAGCTGGCTACCGTCGATTCTCTTGTGGAAGGTGTGCACTTTACTCTTGATACAGCCTCGTACGAAGATGTCGGCTGGAAGTCACTGGCTGTCAACCTGAGCGACATCGCGGCCATGGGTGGTCAGCCTGAATACGCCCTGGCGTCGCTGGGCCTGCCCGGTGATACCGATGTTGAAGACGTGGCCGACCTTTACCGGGGGATGCTTGCGTTGGCTGAGCAGTTCCAGGTATATATAATTGGCGGTAATATCGTAGGTGCTCCCCAGCTCGTAGTCAATGTTACTGTTTTTGGTAGTGCTATCAGCCGGAATAGCCTTCTGACACGTTCGGCTGCCCTTCCTGCTGACCAGGTGGCTGTTACCGGTCCACTGGGGGCGGCTGCTGCCGGAGTGAAGATGCTGGGGAAAGGCCTGCAATTTGAGCCGGAGGTAACGATGGCTCTAAGGAAGGCACTCCTTCGGCCTTTTCCACGTATTGCCGAAGGGAAACTACTCGTAGAGCATGGTGTTAAAGCTGCTATTGATATCAGTGACGGTTTGATTGCTGACCTGGGTCATATCTGCGAGGCAAGCCGGGTTGGTGCCTTGATAAAGGCCGGCCGGGTGCCGGTGTCGCCACTGGTTCAGGCCAGCTTTGGAGAGCGGGCGTTGGGACTGGCGCTGACTGGAGGGGAAGATTATGAACTTCTCTTTACTGCCAGTGCCGACGGCGTTGAAAGGGTAAGAAAGGCAGCCTTATGCCCGATATACGTCATCGGGGAAGTCGTCAGTGATGATAAGCACCAGGTGGCGCTTGTCGATAGTCAGGGCGGCCCTGTGAGCCTGGCGGGGAAAGGCTGGGACCATTTTAGGGTGGAAAGGGGTCGGAGATGAACAACCTTAATTTGATTACTCATAGCCTGGAGCAGACCTATGAGCTGGGGAGGACTATGGGTAGATTGGTCCAGCCCGGCGATGTTTTACTCCTCGTCGGTGAACTGGGGGCGGGGAAGACGTGCCTCACTCAGGGCATTGCCTGGGGGCTGGGTATCGAGGAGTACACACTGAGCCCAACCTTCGTTATCATGCGGGAACTGTACGGTAGGCTCCCTCTATACCATATCGACCTCTACCGCCTTGATGATATTGGCGAGATTGCTGCCCTGGGCCTTGATGACTATCTGTATGGTGCTGAGGGTGTCTGTGTGGTGGAGTGGGCAGAAAAGGGTCTGAGCGTAATGCCGGTGGAGCACCTTATGGTCGAGATAAGCCATCTGGGCGAGACAGAACGCAACTTTCAACTGAAAGCCGGTAGTCAGCGCTATCGGAAGCTGCTAGACCAATTGAAGGATACCATACCTGAGCTATAGAGAGATTGAATGCAGTTAGCCATCGATACCTCGACTGATACCGCCGGTCTGGCCCTTGTTCGGGACAGACGTGTAGTGGCCGAGTTGACCTGGCGTTGCGGGCAGAACCATACCCGGCAACTGCTGCCGAATCTCGACCATCTCCTTCATCAGTTTGAGATGAGCCCGCAGGCAATAACGGGTATCATCGTCGCTAGGGGGCCGGGGAGTTTCAACGGGTTGCGTGTCGGTGTCGGTACCGCCAAAGGATTGGCCTTCAGCCTCGGTGTCCCGATAGTCGGTATTAGCAGTTTGGAGACGGAAGCCTACCAGTACGCCGAAACTGGTCTGCCGGTCTGCCCGATATTCAACGTCGGACGGGGAGAGATTGCCACCGCCATCTACCAGCAGCAGGACGATGAGTGGTTAAAACTTGTTGACGGGCACATAACAACACTTGAGCCCTTGTGCAAGGAAATAACCACCCCGACGGTGTTCTGCGGTGAGTATGTGCCAGACCTCGCTTCGCAGATAAACGAGCTGTGCGGAGGAAAGGTAGTAATACCATCGGCGGTTACCAGCTTGCGGCGGGCCGGTTTCCTGGCCGAGCTTGGCCTAAAGAGGTTGGAGGCGGGTGACCATGATGACCCGGCGACACTGCAGCCGTTATATCTCCGTCGACCCTCAATCACCAGGGCCAAGCACCGTTAGTGGTTGTGTACAAGACAAGATGGTGAGGCAATGACGACAGCGAGTCCCAAAGTCGTAATCTGGGATATGGATGGTATCATTGTGGATACGGCCCCTTACCATGAGGAGGCATGGCGGGAGACATTTCGAAATAGGGGCATAGAGTTTACCGAAGAGGACTTCCGGCGTAGCTTCGGTCAGAGGAACGATACCATAATCAGTGGGGTACTGGGCAAGACCCTCTCCCAGGAAGTGGTTGATGCCATTGCTGATGAAAAAGAAGATAGCTTTCGTTGTAAGATTACCGGGCATATTGAGCTGCTTCCAGGAGTCATGGGACTCTTAAAGGCACTTGCCGCTGCCGGTTTCCGGCAGGCAATTGCGTCATCGGCACCGCTGCAAAACGTGAGTCTGGTAATGAAAGACCTGGGTATCGAAGGATACTTTGAGAGTTTGGTCACTGAAAGGGATGTGACCGAGGGCAAGCCCAGCCCGCAGGGCTTCCTGCTGGCTGCCCGGAGACTTGGGGTAGAGCCTGGCGACTGCATTGTCATCGAGGATGCAGTCGCTGGTGTTACCGCTGCCAAACGGGCCGGTATGTGTTGTGTGGCGGTTACCAATACCCATCCCAGGAGTCACCTCGGGGAGGCCGACCTTGTTGTTGACAGCCTGGAAGAGGTGACCGTGGCTGACATGGAAGGGTTGCTCAGTCGTACTCGGGTTGGGAGTTAAAACTACTACGAGTGCAGGAGTTTAACATGGAAAGGTCGCTGGTTCTCATAAAACCCGATGCCATGGAAAGAGGTCTCGGAGGTAATATTATCGGCCGTTTACAGCAGCAGAGTCTCAAGCTGCTGGCGTTGAAGATGCTGCACATGGATAGAGACCTGGCGGAACGGCACTACGCCATCCACAAGGGCAAGCCGTTCTATAATGACCTGGTGGAATACATCACGTCGACACCTATAATTGCCTGTGTCTTTGAGGGCGAAGGTGCTATTGACAAAATCAGGCAGGTAATGGGGGCTACTGACCCGGCCAGGGCGGAGGCCGGCACGGTAAGGGCTGATTTTGGTCTGGATATCCAGAGAAACGCTACTCACGCCTCTGATTCATTAGAGAACGCCCGCAAGGAGATAGAGCTATTCTTCACCGCCGACGAGATATTCGAGTATTGAGTCGGGGTTTACTGCATCCTGACGATGGGAACTGCCTGGTTCCAAAGCTCATCAAGCTTGTAGTATTCCCGCTCGGCAGAGGCGAATATATGGACTATAATATCGCCAAAATCGAGCAGCATCCAGCCTGAGTCCAGCGTACCCTCCCGGTGGTGGGGCAGGATGCCCTCTTTCTTCAGTGCTTGCTCTATCTCATCATGAATGGCACTTATCTGCCGCTCGCTCTCACCACTGCAAATAACGAAGTAACTGGCGAAGCTGCAAATCTCGTGGACGTCCAGCAGGACGATATCTGAGGCCTGCTTCTCGCTGGCGGCTTCTACTGTTTTTCGTGCTATCTCTATTGTGTCCAGTAAGCGAACCTCTTGGATTGGTTTAGGGAATTATTATACCACAAGCCGGTGATATCAGGGTGCCGTTGTTATACGTCTAACCAGCTTACGGTCCCTTCGTTTTATTTAGGACTATTGACATAATCGTAATATAGGTTTAAATTAACCATCACTTAGAGGGAGATTGTGATTCAACCTGGCGGCGTAATTTCATATCTAGAGATGTGCACAGAAGAAGGTGTTAATCTTCAGCGTGGTATGAACTATCACCTGCGTGGAGATATAAGCGTTATATTAATGAGTCTGAGGCGGAATGCTCCCTATGCAGACAGAATTGAAGAGAATGGTCGAGTGCTGATTTATGAAGGGCATGATGTCCCTAAAACACCCGATAATCTTGTACCTAAAATTGTAGACCAGCCTATGTATAATCCTGGTGGTTCTTTGACTTAAAATGGTCTTTTCTATGGAGCAGCAGAGAGGCGTAAAAGCAAGGGGGATAAAGCTGAATCGGTAAAAGTATATGAGAAACTATATCCAGGTATATGGGTATATAATGGTGTGTTTAGTTTAGTTGATGCGTGGCAAGAAGACATTAATGCTAGGAAAGTGTTTAAATTCCGGCTTGAGCTTGCAGAGGATACAGAAGCGGGAAATACTGTAGCTGAACGGGAATTAGAGCTTGACCACAATAGACTAATTCTACCTCAAGTAAAGTTAGCCGTTTGGAAACGCGACAAGGGTAAATGTGTCATATGTGGAAGTAGTGATAACCTACATTTTGACCATATCATACCTTACTCAAGAGGTGGGTCTTCGTTAGTTGCCGAGAATATCCAGCTATTGTGTGCGAGGCATAACATTGAAAAACGAGATAAGATTGAGTGATGTAGGAGTCAAGTAAACTGAAATTCTACCCATCCTCACGCTAGCTTTGTTAGCAATATCGTGAACTGTGGAAATATGAACTCCACATGGCATAGAAATACCGGTTTGCTAGTCCTTTATTCCCCAGATACGTAAGCTAGACTGACCACATTGATCAGTACTTAGAGGGGGAGTTTAAGAGGGGCGCCAGCCCCTCTTTCTTTTAATTATTCCCCCTTCCCCTCTGGGGAAGGGGGATACAGGGGGATGGGGCCTCAACTACCAAACAGGGGCATCGCTAATGATATAGGCGTACCTACTTCCTTGACAGTCGGACAGGCTGAAGATATTATGCCTTTAGGTGAGCAGAAGATAATGTCCGGATTATTATTTGGTACGGCGGGGACACCACGTAGCACAAAAGAGCCATCTATAGCAGGCGGTATTGAGCGTGTTGCTGAGCTGGGATTGGGCTGTATGGAGATGGAATTTGTCCGGCGTGCCAGTATGGGTGAGGCGACCGCTCAAGTTGTTGCTGAATCGGCTGTCAGGACCGGGGTAAAACTCACCGCTCACGCACCATACTATATCAATCTAAATGCCCGGGAACCGGAGAAGGTCAGGGCCAGCCAGGAGAGGTTACTGCAAACAGCGCGGATTGCCTCCTGGTGCGGGGCTCACAGCGTCGCTTTTCATGCCGCCTTCTATCTCGGTGACCCGCCAGATCAGGTCTACCAGGCAGTCAAGCAGCGGCTAGAAGAAGTGCTTGAGCAGCTCAGGCAAGAGGACGTCAAAGTCTGGATCCGCCCCGAGCTCATGGGAAGGGAGACGCAGTTTGGTAGTCTTGAGGAACTACTTGACTTGTCTCTTGAGCTGGAAATGGTCGCTCCCTGTATTGATTTTGCCCATTATCACGCCAGGGACGGTAAGCACAACTCCTATGATGAATTTATCTCTATTCTTGCGCGGGTTGAGGAGCGACTGGGGCGAGGTGCGCTGGACGATATCCATATCCACGTTTCCGGGATAGACTATGGGAAGAAGGGCGAAATTAAGCACCTTAATATGGAGGAGTCGGACTTTCAGTACGTCGACTTTATCCGGGCGCTGAAGGACTACGATGTCAAAGGGATTGTAATCTGTGAAAGTCCGAATCTGGAGGGTGATGCTCTACTCCTGCAGAACACCTATCATCACCTGTTGGAGTCGGCCTGATGAGTTAGAAAGTCTACCGCTTAACATAAACGCAAAGATAAGGCTGAGACAAAAGTAGGGATAAAAACATATTGAATGTGGTGTGGTTTGTCGTACCTTCCACATTAGCGCTTGTTCTGCTATAATAGTTAAAGATAGAGCCTAGGGTTCACAGTTTAGAGAGGATATGATGCCGAGGTGGCGGCGAATCAGCTTGCTTTACGTGGCAATCCTGTTTGGCGGGATTGCCTTGATTGCCTTTGCCCTCCAACCATCTGGGCCACGGCCTGAAGAGATTCCCCTGAGCGAAATCATTAATGCGTCACAGGCTAACCAGATAGAGGAGCTGGTTGTTGAGGGTGAATGGCTAACGGCTACCACAAAAGATGGCCGGGAGCTAAGGAGTTACAAGGGTGAGGTCAGCATATTTGAGATTGAAGGCCTAGTCCTTGATGATGTGGAGTATGACATCAGACCTGCCGGCTTGAACTGGGGGAACATAATACTTAGCTTCTTACCCCTCCTCCTCTTGGGCGGTCTGATATTTTTCCTCTTTTTCCGTGCCCGTGGGGCCAACACCCAGGCGATGAGCTTCGGGCGGAGTCGGGCAAGACTGTTCCCGGGAGACAAACCGTCGGTGACCTTTGATGATGTCGCCGGTGTTGACGAGGCCAAGCAGGAGCTTTCGGAGGTCGTTGAGTTTCTCAAGTCTCGTGAGAAGTTCCAGGATGTCGGAGCACGTATTCCCCGGGGTATCCTGCTGGTAGGGCCGCCTGGCACGGGCAAGACGTTACTGGCCCGGGCCATTGCCGGTGAGGCCGGGGTACCTTACTTTTCTATCAGTGGCAGTGAATTTGTTGAGATGTTCGTCGGTGTTGGCGCCTCACGTGTGCGTGACCTTTTCGACCAGGCGAAGCGTAATACGCCGTGCATTATCTTCATCGATGAGATTGATGCCGTGGGGAGACACCGAGGCGCTGGTCTGGGTGGTAGCCATGATGAGAGAGAGCAGACCCTGAACCAGATTCTCACCGAGATGGACGGGTTTGATACCAACACCAACGTAATTGTGCTGGCGGCTACCAACCGGCCTGATATCCTCGACCCGGCCCTGCTGAGGCCCGGCCGTTTTGACCGTCGTGTCGTACTTGACCTGCCTGATGTCGCTGGAAGGGTAGCCATTTTGCAAGTACACTGCAAGGGCAAGCCGCTGGCCGAGGAGGTCAAACTTGATGTGCTGGCTAAGGAGACAGTCGGCTTCAGCGGCGCTGACTTGGCCAATCTGGTCAATGAGGCAGCAATACTCGCTGCCCGCCGTAACGAGAAGACCATCCATATGCCGGACTTCGAGGAGTCTATTGACCGCGTGATTGCTGGTCCGGAGAGGAAGAGCCGGCGGATAAGCGATAAGGAGAAAGAGATAACTGCTTACCATGAGGCTGGACATGCCCTGGTGGCCTGGATATTGCCGAATGCTGACCCGCCTCATAAAATCTCGATAGTGGCTCGTGGGATGGCGCTAGGTTACGCCAAGCATTTAACCGAAGACCGCTACTTGTGGACTCCATCCCAGTTTAATGATCTGATAGCTGGTTTTCTCGCCGGACATACGGCTGAGCAGCTTATCTTCAACGAAGCGAGCACCGGGGCACAGGATGACATCCGGCGAGCTACCAGTCTGGCCCGTCGGATGGTGACTGACTTCGGGATGAGTGACAAGCTGGGGCTGCGGACATTTGGTGAGCGGCAGGAGATGGTCTTTCTCGGCCGGGAAATCTCGGAGCAGAAGGACTACAGCGACAGGGTCGCCCTTGAGATTGACCGCGAGGTTGACAGGATTATCCGGAACGCCCATAAGGTGGCTACCAAAGTCCTTACGGAGAACAAGGCAAAACTGATTCACCTGGCACAGACGCTTATTGCCAAGGAGACCCTGGATGGTGAAGTATTGGAGGCGGTATTGAAGGGGCCTGTGCCACCCGAGGCAGAAGCACAGGTGCCAGTTGCCGCTACCACTCCAGTGGCTGAAGAGAAACCCAAACCTCAGAAAAAACGCCGCGTCAAAAAAGCCCCGGTAGTGGGGCCGATTCTTCCCGAGCCGTCTTCCGGTTCTGTATGATTAAACAGCGATTGCCCATCCGCTATACTGATTGTATGCCCTCTATCTCCGCCGGTTAATGATGAAATCTGCCAGCTCACGTAGTGACCGGCGGGCTTCGGTGTCAGGTAGTTGCTCCAGTCGACGACACGCGCGGTTTCGGTGAGTGGTGGCGATTTTGAAACACTCTTCAATAATTGGTGAGTTACGTACCTGCTCGATTGCCTGCAAGATATATTTTTGCCCACCCTTGGCGTGAAACAGCTGCCTTACCGGATTATCTTCACCAGGATAACGTTCGAGGAGAAGCATCGCCGGCAGGGTAAGGGTACCCTGGGACAGGTCAGAGCCCACTGGCTTGCCCATTTCCTCCTCCGTCCCGATGAAGTCCAGTATGTCATCCACAATCTGGAAAGCGATACCGAGGTTGTGCCCATATTCCCTCATTATCTCAATCCCTTCTTCAGGAGCCTCGCTGAGGATTGCCCCGGACTCCGTTGCCATGACGAAAAGGGCAGCGGTCTTGCTCGCAATCCGGTGCAGATAGTTCTTACGGGCCTGCTTTAGCTTAAAGGCACTTTGGGACTGGGCTATCTCGCCACTGGTTATAATCATCAAGGTGAGGGGAAGAAGCTTGATTACGCGTAGATTGTTTGTTCTTGCCACCAGCTCACCCGTCTGGGCAAACAGATAATCCCCGAGGAGCACGGCCTGCTCCGTACCCCACAATTTATTGACTGTCGGTCTGCCCCAGCGCACGGCGGAGTTATCGATTGTATCATCATGCATTAGGGTAGCCAGGTGCAGCAGTTCAACTGCCATCGCTATCGGCATTAGGGTATCGATATCGTAGTTGTAGGACTTTGCAGATAAGAGGGCCAGAATAGGCCGAATCCTCTTGCCACCGCCTATGAGACTATATTCTAGGAGTTCACCAAGATAGGGATTTTCGACGTGGCAGAGTGACTTTAGCTCCGCCTGTACCGCAGCCAGGTCTTCCTGTACGGGTTTGTAGATTTCGCTTAGCTCCAAGAAATACCCCCTTTGTTTACAGGCGATTAGCCAATCGTTAATATGCTGAGCCCAGCCGGCTGGTCTCTTCTTCTACGACCTTGTCGTCCAGTTTGCTAAACAATGGCTCCGGTGGTTGAAGTTTCTGCCCCGGTGGCACTGACTGTAGTTTCCAACCTTCATCTTCGATGCTGCCGTCAAAACCCAAGAATTCATGCAGCTTCTGTGAGCTGAAAGGCAGGAAAGGATACAGCATTGTCTTTAGCGCCGAAATTACCTGTATGGCTGTATACAGCGATTCAGCTGCTGTCTGTCGGTCTGCCTTGATTGCCTTCCACGGGGCTTTCTCATCTAGATATCGGTTCGCCTCGTGGGCGAGGTCCATCGCTGACCTGAGTGCTTCCTTGAAGTGGCAGCCGTAAAGCAGTTCGTCAACACGATTCAGCACCTCTGTAGCCTTGTTAATCAGGGCCTGACTTCGCTCGTCAATCTCTTCTGGTGCCGGCACGCAGCTATCGAAATTGCGGTAGGTGAAGGTGAGTACCCGGTGCACCAGATTGCCCCAGGTGGCCACCAGCTCGTCGTTGTTGCGTCTCACGAACTCCCGCCAGGAGAAATCGGTATCGGTGGTTTCCGGCATGTTAATTGAGAGTAGGTACCGCAACGGGTCGGGGTCGTACCGGGACAGGTAGTCCGGTAACCAGACTGCCCAGTTCTGGCTGGTGGAAAGTCTCCTGCCTTCTATGGTGAGGAACTCGTTGGCGGGGACGTCGTAAGGAAGGTTGAGGTCGCCATAGCCCATCAGCATTGCCGGCCAGATAATCGTGTGGAAAGCGATGTTGTCCTTACCTATGAAGTAGTAGCTCCTGGTACTGCTGTCCTGCCAGAAATCGCGCCACTTCTCCGGGTCTCCCTGCAGCTTGGCCCATTCCTTCGTAGCGGAGAGGTAGCCAATAACGGCCTCGAACCACACATAGATACGTTTCCCCTCAAAACCGTCCACCGGTACCGGTATTCCCCAGTCAATGTCGCGGGTGAAAGCCCGGTCTATCAGGCCTTCTTCCAGGAAACGCGTGGTGAAGTTGAGGACGTTCAGTCTCCAGTGTGTCTGCTGCCTAACCCAGTCCAGCAGTCTATCCCTGAAGGCGGGCAGCGTGATGAAGAACTGTTCTGAGTCCTGGTATTCGGGAGTTGTGCCACATGTCCGGCAGTGAGCATTGATGAGGTCAGGGGCGTCCAGCAGCTTGCCGCATGCTTCACACTGGTCGCCGCGGGCGTTGGGAGACGCGCAATGCGGACAGGTACCCTCAACATAGCGGTCAGGCAGGAACCGCTGGCACTTCGGGCAGTAGGCCTGGGATACGGTCTTGGTTTGCAGGTAGCCCTTCTCAAAGAGTCTCAGGAAGATGTCCTGGGCAACCTCGGTGTGGTTCTGGGTTTCGGTAGTGGTGTACAGGTCGTAGGAAATACCCAGCCTTTGCCACGAATCGAGGAATTCCTCCTGATAATAAGTCGCTATCTCCTCCGGTGTCTTGCCTTCCTGCTCCGCCTTGATGGTTACCGGTGTACCGTGTGAGTCCGAACCGGACACCATCAGCACCTCGTTTCCCTTGGTGCGATGGTAGCGGGCGAATATGTCTGGGGGCAAGTACGCCCCGGCGATCTGGCCCAGGTGCAATGAACCGTTGGCATAAGGCCAGGCCACACAAACAAGGATTCTTTCAGCCATTACTTTTTTTCGAGCAGGATGGGTCCCTACAGTCACACACTGTAGGACTCACTGGGGAAAAATGTCAGTGTCTGCTCGCCCTTCTCCTCTCTATATTCAGCGTAGCCTTTTTCCAGGCTGCAGTTAAGGCAATAGTAGCAAATCTTACCGCTTTCGCTCTCAACACAATCTTCCTCATTGATAACCAGATAGCGCTCTGAATAGGGAATAACTATCCCACACTTATCACACTGGACATTCCCCAAGGATATACAACCCTGTCGCACCGCTCGTCCTCCTTTGTAATTTCTATGTAATCTGTATCTTATTCAAACCAGCCTGAGCCAGGCCTGGTACAGTTCTTTTTTTGACAGGTGTGTTTCCCCAGCCACTTTGGCAATCGCTTCACGGGCCGGCAGACCGGAGCGGCGCATTTGCTTCAGCCACTGCTCAATCTCGTCGGTCAGTTGGGGATTTACCTTAGCCTGTTTACCCTCTATAACCAGTGTGAACTCTCCTCTCGGCTTGGTGAAATGCTCCAGTGCCTGACTGATAGAGCCCCGGAAGACCTCCTCGTGTAGCTTGGTAAGTTCGCGGCAAACTGCGAGTTTCCTGTCACCGAGGATAGCAAGCATGTCTGTCATTGAAGCGGTCAGCCGGTGGGGGGCTTCCAAGATAACCAGCGTGGACGGTTCACTGACGACTCTTTCAAGAAGACGACGGCGACCGCTTGCCCGGCTGGGCAGAAAGCCCAGGCAGGTAAATCTGTCCGTAGGCAAGCCCGAAATAGCCAGTGCTGCTGTAACCACCGACGGGCCCGGAATCGGGACCACTGAAATGCCTCGTTGAATAGCGGCTGTGACTATCTCATAACCGGGGTCTGAGATACCGGGCATGCCAGCTTCCGAGACCAGAGCGATGTCTCCCTCTTGCAGGTGCTCCAAAATACGGTTGAGTTTAGGGGTCTTGGTGTACTCGTGAAAGCTGGTCAGGGGTGTTTTGATATCGTATTTATTTATTAGACGTTTTGTTTTTCGGGTATCCTCGGCAGCAATAAGCTTCACCTCACGTAAAACGCGCAGGGCACGCAGAGAAATGTCCTCCAGATTACCAATGGGAGTCGCTACAACATAAAGGATGGGCATTATGTATTCCCTCAGCCAAGCTATTATAACCCACACCGAACGAACCAGTCCATAGTAGCAGTCGGGTGTGTCAAGATATGTGGAAATTCCTCTGGGATTTTCTTGACTGACCTGGGGGTTCTGGTATATTATTGATTAAAAGGGGTAGGAAAATGACTGCTCCCGACTTCAAGCAGCTTCGCCGTTCCTACGGCTTTGATGAAGTTGCACTGGTCCCCGGCGACGTAACGATTAATCCCGACCAAGTAAACACCGACTTCAAGATTGCCGATGTCACGTTTACAATTCCGATTCTGGCTTCTGCCATGGATGGCGTGGTCGATGTAAACATGGCTATCCTGCTTGGTAAAATGGGCGGCCTGGCAGTCCTCAACCTCGACGGCGTTCAGACCCGCTACGAGGATCCGGCAGAGGTGCTGGCGGAGATTGCTCGGGCATCGAAGGCCGAAGTAACCTCCCTGATGCAGAAGATATATTCTGCGCCAATCAAGGAAAACCTGGTTAGCGAGCGGGTGCAGGCTATCAAACAAGGGGGAGTAGTCTGTGCTGTTTCGGTTGTCCCTGCCAATACCAAGCGCTTTGCCCCGCTGGTGGCTGAGGCCGGAGGTGATATCCTCGTCGTCCAGTCTACAGTTACCACCGCTCGCCATACTTCAAAGAGTGAGCGTGGTCTTATCTTCCCTGAGCTTATTGAATCATTGCCAATCCCTGTAGTCGTCGGTAACTGTGTCAGCTACAGCGCCTGTCTCGACTTGATGAGAACGGGCGTCTCCGGAGTTCTGGTCGGTGTTGGGCCAGGGACGGCTTGCACCAGTCGTCAAGTTCTTGGGATTGGTGTTCCCCAGATAACGGCTACGCTCGACTGCGCCGCTGCCAGGGAACGGAACTTGAAAGAGACGGGTCGCTATGTACCGATAATAACCGACGGTGGATTTAATAAGGGTGGTGATATCTGTAAGGCACTAGCCGCTGGTGCCGACGCTGTCATGCTCGGTTCGGTCTTTGCCCAGGCTGAGGAAGCGCCGGGTCATGGCTATCACTGGGGAATGGCTAATCCGCATCCGGACTTGCCCCGAGGCACCCGAATTGAGGTTGGCACCACTGCCCCGCTAAAACAGTTACTATTCGGTCCGACCTCAATGACTGATGGCAGCCAGAATCTGGTCGGAGCGATTCGTACTGCGATGGGATTCTGTGGGGCGGCTACCATTCGCGAGATGCAGCAGACGGAAATGGTGATTGCTCCAGCAATTACTACAGAAGGCAAGTCCTGGCAGATGTCCCAGTCATAGCGCCGTTACGCTGGTCAGTGCTCTTTCTACACCACGAAATAAGCGCAGTAATCCCCAACAAAGGGGTCTAATCGTCTTCGTCTTCCTCTTCTTCGATTTCAGCCATCGCCTCGACATCACGCTCACTGCGAGGTAAAAGGGCATCCATCTTCTGCCGTTTGCGGGCGGCCGGTAGTTTCAGTCCATCGATGACCTGGCGTAGACGGGTGACCTCGCCAGGGGGCTGGTCAGGTCTGGTCTCAATGATCACCCCGTCAATCCCGCCCTCCCAGAGGAGTTGGAGTTCATCGGTACCTGTGCTGGGTGGAACTAAGGCCAGCACGGGTTTGGTCACCAGAGTGGCAAAGCGTTGAAAGAGCATCAGTTGGTACCAGGTGAGACGGTTGTATTCTTCTGGTTGGGGGGCAACCAGTACGGCGTCCACGGGCAGTTCATTAACTGTCCGCAACAGGCCCTCGGTGATTGATGTCTCTATCTGGATAATGATACCAGCACCGTCATTCGGGGGCACAGCCAGGGTAGTGCCGGCGGCGGGAAAAATGACAAAATCAAAACCCAGCTCTAATGCCTGTTTCAGCCCCTCTTGGGCGGCTCCCTCAAGCCAGATGCCCCAGGGGATGTCCGGCTTGGTCGGGGCTAACTTTTTCTGGGTTCTGGCACCAGACCCCAGCTTGGAGACCCGCAGCACTCCGGCATCAGCTCCAGTGGCATACTCAGCCGTAGTACCAGTGTCTTTACTCTCCACGGCAGCAACGAGCTGCATCTGGTGCTTGGGCTGGGCTACTTTTGATGTTCGGAAACCCATCGGCTGCGGGGCAGCCTGGAAAATCCGGTTCAGGTTATCGATAAACTTGCTCATGGACTCTCATCATAAGAGAGATTGTAACTGGGGGTCCCTGTTAATAGACTGGACCTGATTGAATTGTAGTCTAAACGACGGACTAATTCAAGGTGGTGACCCCATCCCCCTTTATCCCTCTTGCCGAACTGACAATCCGACCTAGTGTTATACAATTCTCAACTGAGCGGGATATACGGTGACCACTGTCTATCCTTGCTCAGTCGTCCTGTTAGATAACGATTGTTCTTGAATTGTAGAAGCGAGAGCGTACAAATTAAGCCCTCACTGAAGTAAGGATTGGCTTCTCTAGACAGATATCTCGGACGGCGACTCTATAAACCGGCGACCGGCGGTTCGAATCCCTTTACTGCCACGCGGTAACTCGTTATTTCACACGATGAATTCCGCCTATGTGACTCTTAACGCTTCACTGACGGTGAGATTGGATACCCGGTATGCAGGCAGAATAGACCCTAGAGTAGCTATGAACAGGATTAGCGGGATTATCATCGCTATCGCCAGTGGTCCCGGCATTGTACCGAATGGTGTACCCATACCATACTCTATACCGATGTAGTTCAGGGCAAGACGGGTAAATATGACTCCCAGTGGTAGACCGATTATTATAGCAATGCCAGACAACAGGATAGAACCGGAAATAACGGACATCGCAACTTGCCGTGGTGTAAACCCGAGTGTTTTCAGAATCGCAAATTCGCGATATCGTTCTCGCACAGTAAATAATAGCGTGATCAATACGCTAACTGCACCAATTACAAAGAGTGCGAGTGTCAAGGCATACAATGGTGGCCGGACATACCCGGCTGTCTTTTTGTTCGCTTCATAGTCATCTATAACAGTAATTGATAGCTGATTGTTTGCCTGGTTCAGCAACGTGATTTTTGAAGTTTCAGGGTCAGTCCCGGGTACGACTTTAACACGATAATGCGTCGGCTCCAGGTCCAGGTTAAGCTGTTGCATGAGAGTCTCGGAGCTTATTCTAGCCTGAGCTGTATCGTCGACATATATACCGACGACCTGCAGGGTCAGTTCCCCACCGTCTATCTCCATGTCACCAGATAGCTCGCCATCAAGTACGAGTGTAAAGCTGTCCCCAATGCTCAGCCCCGTTTCGTCTGCCATTTTCCTGGTAAGGATAGCCTCGCCTGGTTTATTGAACAAACGTCCCTCAGGGATGTAGGGAGCGAGATTCGCATAGCTGCTACCGGGAGCCCCAAAAAGGTATTTTTTACCAACGTGACCGGCAATCACAACGCTACCAACAAGCGCACGCCCCTCATAGTAGGATTGAATTTCCGGTTGGCTATCCAGCAGCGTTGCCACTTCGTCGGCTGTCATACTACCTTCCTCAAGATTTCGACCTACCGTAATTTCATATGGTTCACCACCAGCAAGTGTAGGATCTTCAATAATGTCGCGGAGTGTAGCCTCCATTCCCAGACCAAAAGCAGCAAGGATTACTGCTAATATCAGGGCCAGGATAGTTAGTGTGGAGCGCATGGGGCGATGGAAGGCATCCTTGAATCCGATAACCATGATAGTTGGTAGTTTAAGCAGGGTTGCCCATTTAACAGCGCGCGATGAATTTGACTGAAGTTGCGGGGAACCAGTCGTTAATGCCTGGACAATTGGAACTTTGCCACCACGCCAGGCGGGAACGAGGGCAGTTACAGCAATTATTAGTGACGTACCAAGCACAATAGCTATTATCATAAGAGGATCGAAAACCGGAGAAACAGCCATACCCAAGGGGTCTTCGGTGACACGTAAGGCCAAAGGAGCCGCTGCATATCCGATAGCTGCTCCGACAACTGCCGCTAACAAACCCAGGCTGACGTGCTCCAGGAGAATAAGCGATGTGAGTTGTCGCGGAGTAAAACCAACGGACTTCAGCAACGCAATATCCCGAAATTGTGCCAACACATTGCCAGCGACTACGTTTACAATTACGAAAGCGGCAACGCAGACAGCGAAAATACCAAAGGCACCTATGAATACATAATAGAGTCTGACAACGTCATTGACTTCATCTCTAAAGTATTTCCACGTAACAAATGTGGGTTTCTGATTATCAGGATACGTCTCCCAAGCTGCTCGAGCGAATACTCCGGCGGCCTCCTGGTCTTGTACCTGTACACCATATTGCCATCTCCACTCATCGGGATTCTCCTCTATTATCTCCAGTACAGCGGGTAGGACGTAGGCAGTTGCTTCTGATACGTATGGATACGATAGGCGGTCGGCGGCTACGGACAATCCCACAACCTCAAAGGTCTCTGATTTGTCTCCTATTAGTACCTCTAATCTGTCGCCAATCTCAATGCCCTGGTTACGTGCGAGACCATAATCGAGGACTATTTCTCTGTCTCCATCTGAACTGAGCCAGCGCCCGCTTATCATGATAGGACTACCGACATCAGGTGGTACCGATGGCATTCCAATAAACTTAAGATTAACAGCACGGTCGTCCAGAATAAGCGGGAACGATTCCGTGAGGTATGGGATTAATCCGGAAGTTGCTACTACTCCCTCCAGCTCGCTAATTTGAGCGAGGTCGGCAGGGCTTCCCTCCCCAAACGGATAAGAGAACCAGACATGAGCACCGTTACCTTCTTCAAACCTGGTTAAATATGCACTATCAACACTCACTTGAGTAGTGACAGCCACAGTCAGCACTCCCGTCGCGATCGTAACGACGATGAACACCAGCCCAGCTTGCAGAGGACGGCCGGCTGTATCAGCCCATACTTTACGAAACAAGGCCCTTAACATCACTGCACCTCCAGACTGATCAGTCTGGAAAGAACAGATTTGTGATCACCTTTTACGTCCACTCTGGTCTCGTTTGCCACGAGGCCGTCACGTATATGGATAATACGGCTGGCACAGCTTGCTACTACATGGTTATGGGTTACGATAACGATGGTCTGCCCTTCGACGTTGTATTGACTGAGAAGGGTCATAACCTCACGCGAATTTTCTGTGTCAAGATTTCCGGTTGGTTCATCAGCCAGAAGGACTTGGGGAGTATTGACGAGCGCCCGCGCTATGGCTACTCGTTGCTGTTCGCCACCGGACAGATTTGCTGGAACAGCCCTGGCTTTGTCGGCTATACCGAGCTGTTCTAACAGTTTTTCGCGACGAGCCCTAGCCTGCTTTGACGAAAAACCTGCGATAAGCGCGGGCAGTTCTACGTTATCAGCTACAGTAAGATTTCCGATCAGGTTGAATGCCTGAAAGACCACACCAATATGCCGACGGCGGACGATTGCCCGCTCAGTCTCATTCAGTATATCAATCCTCTTGTCAGCCAGATAGATTTCACCGTCTGTTGGTGTATCAAGCCCCGCTATCAGATTCAGCATTGTGGATTTCCCGCAACCACTCGGTCCCATTACTGCTACCAACTCACCCGAATCCACAGCCATGCTAATACCCCGTAGTGCGTTTACCCTCGTGCTGTTACTCTGGTACGTCTTACAGAGTTCTCTCAAAATCAACATTTCATTCATTGGACTCCTCCTTGCTTAGCACAGATTGGTTAAGTGCCGGTAGAGTCCGTGCTTTGATGGTCGGTAAACTCTTCCTCGCATTGATCCAACCATTTGAGTAGGGCCTGGATATAGAGTGACGCGGCCCCTATAAGCAACCTTGTAGTGGTATCATTGTCTTTATTAGTGGCAAGATCATTCAATTCTCTTATTGCTTTGAAGTACTCCTGGCGCTGAAGATCAATTATGATTACCGGGTCTGTTGCGCCCGCGATATACGCCAGAATCAGCTTTATGATGAATTCTTCCTTGAGTGTCGGGCTATCTGAGGTCTCTTCCAACCATTCTTCTAACTCAACTCGCCCTTTTTCGGTGAGTTCATACACACGTCTGCTGGGGGAGCCTCGTTGGGGTACTTCCTTACCCTGCACAAGGTCATCACGTTCCAGTGCTGACAACGTATTGTAGATTTGACCTACGTTAATCGGAGGCCATACAGCACCAAATCGGTTATCGAATATCTGTTTCAGTTCGTAACCGTGGGCTGGTTTCTCGGACAGCAAGGCAAGTATCGGATAGCGCATCTCAAATATCCATATAGAACATATATGCTTAGCATCTATGCATAGCATATACTAACCGGGCCTATTTGTCAAGCCCTTTTTTCTGGGGGATACTGTCGGAATTGCTAGCTGTCGCTGGCTTCGACTATCCGGAACTCATGGCCTGCAGCCGGTGCCCAAGCTGATAGAATAGTATGGTGCTGTCTATAGCGTAAATTGCCAATGCCTGAATAATAATCGCTCACCATTTTGGGGTGTCAATAGGGGTGAAACTCCTATGGAACGGGGGTTCAAGAGAGTGTCCCCCTTTAGGTGTATCTTGCCTTAACGAGAAGATAAAACTGGAGGAGCTTTATATCTCGGAGGCTGTATTTTGTTATTCAACATCATAAAAGGGGCGGTTACTGAAATTAGTGTTATAAAATGTATCTGGATTGGCCCAGGTGATTACGGCGTTCTTCATACGTCGGAAAGACGACCGCGCCTGATAAAGTTGGTAAACTCACCGTTGCGTACCAGTACCCAGAGAAAGAGGATGATGACCACACCCCCGATGATTTCCGGGACGTAAACAACCGGGTCATGCAGCAGGTTGTACCATATATTTCCTACCCAGTCGGTGAGGTCGGCTCTGGGGAATTCTAAGCCGTAGAGAGGCCAGAGCAGGGTTGGCAGCAGTTCTTGCTGCCACATTTCGTCGAGGATAAGATGAGCAAATGTCCCCATGGATAGAGCAAGTAGCCAGGTCTTACCGGTGCGGTAGCGGAGAAAAAGTCCCCCTAGCGCCATAATAATGGTAAACAGCAGGGTGTGGAAGAATATCCGTCCATTGGACAGAGTCTCCCGGAGGAAGACCTGCCCCAGTGGCTTATCAATGATATCTGGCAGGAGCGAACCGACCAGCAGCAGCCGTATATCCAATTGGTGACCGAGACGGGTAAACCACGCTGTCATCTCACTGGTGGCAGATTTCTCGGGGGAGTCATTAGGGGGTTCAATTTCGGCATAGGCATTTTCTCGTCTGGATATTGCCCCCGTAATGAGGCCATTCAGTAGTGTTACGGCGCCGAGTGTGATACCGGCGTGCCCGAGTACTAACAACCGCCCCCCTTCAGGCTATTTGCTCCTGGTATTGCTTCTTTGCCTCCTGGTACCATTGGCTGCGTTCTGCGATGATTTCCCTGATGGGGAGATGATAGGGGCACTTCTCCTCGCATTCACCGCAGTCAGTACAGGTGGCTGCCCTCTCCATTCCCTCGCTTATCCAGCCGGAGAATATCCGCTGCGGCGGCAGGCGCTTGGCGAAACTGGCACTGTTCATCACCGTTGATATCGGGATTTCCTGGGGGCAGGGCTGGCAGTAGTCGCAGCGGCGGCAGAACCTTGTACCGAGTTCTTCGCACAGCCGTTGCATCTCGGCCTCTTCTTCGGGTGTCATCTGTCCACTGCCCTGGACTATCCCGGCAATTTCTTCAATTTCCCACGTTTGTTCGATGCCCGGTATATATACGATGTCGGGGAACTGGAGGAGGTACTTGAAGGCGACGGTGGCATTATCGAGCATGCCTCCACCCATCGGCTTCATATCAATAAAACCAACGTCGTGCTCGCGGCAGAGCGGCAGTAGCTCTTCGGCAGGCTCACAGGTGATAAAGTTGAAGGGAAACATGAGTGTCTCGAACTGGTCCGTTTTAACCGCCTCCTTGGCGACGTCCATCGAATGGGAAGTAATACCGATATGCCTTATCTTTCCGGCCTTTTTGGCATCTTCGACCACGGCGCGGGGGCCTTTAGGGTCCATGACTGTTTTCAGGTGCTCAAAGGTGCTCACGCCGTGGAACTGGTAAAGGTCGATATAGTCAGTTTGCAGGTGTTCCAGGCTTAGATTGAGATGCTTTTCGATGTTCTCACGGTCCCTGGCACCAGACTTGGTGGCAATGATAAACTCCTGGCGTTTTCCTGCAATAGCCTTGCCAATACGCTCTTCACTGGTGGTGTAAGCATTGGCTGTATCGAGGAAGGTGATACCGAGTTCAACACATTTCCGGACAACAGTGATGGCGTCTTCTTCGGAGAGCCGTTGAATCGGGATGCCCCCGAAGCCTAGCCTCGTTACCATTAAATCTGTCTTGCCCAACCTGATTTTCTCCACGCTTTAACCTCCGTTTTACACTGCTTAATGTGAATTCTCTCTGCGACCATGATAGCACAGCGCCTGTTGGTGATACCAGTTAGCCTGGGAATAATGCCCCTGACTTAGGTACTGTACCCACTCCGAGCTAACCTTTTAGTGACTCATGCGTTATAGCTATTACAACCGCGGTTCAAAAAAAGAACCATCAAGGAAAGAAGGAGGAATATTCAAATGAAAAAGAAATGGTTCGGAATGGTATCGGTGCTGATGGTGCTGGCAGTGCTTTTCACAGGACTACCCGCCATGGCCCAGGCAGATACCGATGACGAAACAGGGGCAAGACCTTTATGTCCTACCCTGGGTATCAGAGCTCCAAGGTTAGCTATGGTCGGCCAGGAAGTGACCATCACTGTCTACGAGCAGGGCAGCGGTACGCCGGTGGAAGGTGCTTTCGTGTTTGCCCTTTCGCGGGACAATGCCGAGATTTTCAAGGCAGAGGTAGCCGCGCTCAGGGAAGACAGTACTATTGCCGATGCTGATAAGGACTACAGGTCCCTGGCAGATGTTTACGGTGAGTTTATCGACATCACAGATGAAGATGGCGAGGTGCGACATACCTTTGATGAGGCCGGTTGGTATCTACTTGTGACCGTTAAGGGGGGTTACTATCCCGGCGGATTCGCACCCATTGCCATAAGACCGGCAGTCAAGGCCCTTGGTATCAGGGCCCCGCAAACTGCTCCGGTTGGTGAAGAGGTAACAATCACTGTCTTCGACCGGGTTACTCAGGAACCGGTGGAGGGTGCTCTGGTTTTTGCGCTTTCACCGGGTGCTGCGGAGGCGCTGAAGGAAGAGATAGCTTTGTATAGAGGAGATGAGACCGTTGCCGCAACCGAGATAGACTACGAGTCTCTGGTGCGCATGTACGGTGAGCTCCTTGACATCACAGACGAAGATGGCGAAGTGCGGCACACTTTTGACAGGGCAGGTCGGTACCTGCTGGTAGCTGTCAAACCGCACTACCTGCCGGGGTTTGCTCAAATTACTATTAAACCAATGGTTAAAGCCCTTGGTATCAGGGCCCCGCGTACGGCTCCGGTCGGTGAGGAAGTGACCATCACTGTTTTCGAGCGCGGCACCGGTGAGCCGGTGGAGGGGGCTTTTGTCTTTGCCCTGTCACGGGACAATGCCGAAGCTCTCAAAGCAGAGATAGCCACACTCAGAGAGCACAGCGCTACGGACGCCGCTGATATAGACTATAAGGCTCTAGCGGACATTTATGGTGAGTTTATCGACATCACGGACGAAAATGGCGAGGTGCACCATGCCTTTGACGAGGCAGGCTGGTACCTGCTACTGGCTGTCAAGCTAGACTACTTACCGGCGTTCCGGCCGATTCACATCGGGACTGTCCCTACAGCTCTGGTTATCAGGGCACCCAGGACAGCTCCGGTTGGTGAAGTAGTAACAATCGGTGTCTTTGACCGGAATACTGGTGGGCCTGTGGAAGGTGCCGGGGTCTGGGCGCTGTCTCGGGATAATGCTCTGGCACTGAATGAAGAGATGTCCTCACTCAGGGAGGAAGCCGTGAGTGCTGCTGATACTGACTATGAGGCACTGGTACATATTTACGGTGAGTTTATCGACTGGACGGACGAGAATGGTGAAGTACGGCATGCCTTTGATGAGGCGGGCTGGTATCTGCTGGTGGCTGTCAAGCCGGGCTGCTACCCCGGTTTTGCTCCCATCCGCGTCGGTGAGTTCGCTAAAGCTCTGGGCATCAGAGCTCCGCGAATGGACCCGGTTGGTCAGGAAGTAACCATCGGTGTCTTCGAGCGAAGGACCCAGAGTCCGGTAGAAGGAGCTGGTGTTTGGGCAGTATCAAGGGATAATATTGGCGTCCTGAAGCAGGAAATAGCCCAGCTCAGAGAGAAAGCCGGGACTGCTACCAACGATGTGGACTTCGAGCCTCTGGTGAGCCTGGTCGGTGAGTTTATCGACTGGACGGACGAGAATGGTGAGGTGCGGCATACCTTTGAAGAGCCGGGACTCTATTTACTCGTGGCTGTGAAGGGGGGCTACTACCCTGGATTCGCTCCGATTCAGATACGGTCACTCAGTGTGGATGCGAGCGGGAATGTCCTGCAGGCCAATGGTCTCAAGCAAGTCCAGGCATTGCAGGTAAACGGTCTCAGACCGGTTCAGGAAGAGCAGGCCAATGGCCCCAAGCTGGTCCAAGCGCAGCAGGCTGATGTATCAGCGTCTCCGAAAGTGTTCCGTTGGACAAACACAACCAGGAATCAGGTACAGTTAAACAGTCAGACGGAGATTGCTGAGGCTGATTAAAGTGTGAGGCGGGACTGTTACTCCCCCCTCTATGACAAGTGGGAGTCCCTCTGAAAAAGAGGGACTCCCTTATTTATTGGGTAACCAGGCAGGTGACTTTCTTGTCAATGATAAGAGGGGGGCTATGCTCTCACCACTGCCGAAGGAGTCTCCTGGAAGGGATGGATTCGTGTCATTAGAGAGAAAAGATAGGGATAATTCGACTGCAGGTGCTCGGCGTAATCCACCCACTCGACGATGAGGAGGCTGAAAAGACGTTCGATGTCAATGGCGATATGACCTATGTCGGATTCCGGTAGGTCATCGAGCGAGGCGCGGGCTTCGAGCTCTTCAGTAAGGTGGAAGGTCGCCCATAGCAGGTCGGTGAAACGTTCGTGTTCCAGTATGTTGGGATTTTCCAGTAAGGTGAGCAGGAACTGTCGCTTCCCCACGAGTGTTGCTCTTAGTCTTTCCAGGTCGAGCTCCTGGCAGTCGGGTTCGTAGTGGAGATTTCTGGCGAAGTTTACCGCCTTCTTAAAGTTGGTGCGGGTCCAGTCAGGCCTAATATTTAAATTCTGGCTGATTTCCTTGTTCATCTGCATGCAGTGAAGTAAATTGCGGAGAAGCTGGTCACCTATCTCGCTGAAGAAGGCACCGACAACCATGTTCAGCTTTTCTCTGATGGTCATTTTCTCACGGCGGGTAAGGATACGCTCGATTACTATTACCACGAGGAATACTTCCAGTGGCAGAAAGGCAAAGTCGCCAATCATGTAAATGAAGATGTGGTGCACGTCTTCAAATATGAGGTAGTGAATAAGATAGCTTAGTGCGGAGACTGCCGCGAATAGACAGGCTAACAGGATGTATGTCTGGATACGCCGCATTATTCACCTCCGTTTCGAATATAACTTACTGTTGAGTAGTGTTGGCTAGTAATAAAACTGTATACCTCTACCCTGGACAGGTATTGGGTAAGGCCAAATCAGTTCTACCGGAGAGACCGGTGTTATTGCTCCTGCTGGTGTAGTCTTTCTGGCACAGTTAAGTTAGCTTCGCGATGATAGAATATCAGTCACCGTGTATGGAACCTGGGGCACGTACCATCAGAACGGGCACTGGGGCGTGGCGGAGTAGCCGGTCGGCGATGCTACCCAGGAACAAACGGCTGACACCGGAGCGTCCGTGGGTGGCGATAATAACAAGGTCAACCTCGTTCTTGGTGATATAATCGCATAACTCGTCGAGGACATTGCCGAAAAGAACGCTGGTTTCTACCAGGACGCCTTTATCTCTGAGTAGCTGTGCCTTCTCCTCGAGGTAGGCGGTAGCCACCTCAACGCTGTCTGCTTCCAGGTGTTGTCGTTCCTCGGGGCTAATACTGGTCTCGGTACCGCCGTACATGTGTAAAGGCGGGACAACCCGTACCAGGGTTATCATGGAGACGCTACAGCCGGTGGCAATCGATTCAACATGTGGTAATACACACTCCGCCAACTCCGAACCGTCGAGCGGAACCATAATGTGCTGATACATCTGTTTTACCTTTCTATGGCAAGGGATGTCTTTCTCTGGTTACTTTTATCTTAACATATCGGGTCATGTCTTGATAGTTTTACCTGCTCCCCTATATACTGGATTTCGTGAATGAGACAGTGAAGAAGAACTGGCAGAATCTGCGGCGCGATGAGGTGCTGAAAACGCTCGATTCGCGGCCCTCGGGCTTGAGTGGCGCCGAGGCCAGTGCGCGGCTACACCAGTATGGACCCAATCAGCTTGCGGGCAGGAAGAAGATAACGCCAGCGGTGGTCTTTCTCCGACAGTTCCTCAGCCCGCTTATCTATGTCCTGTTAGCGGCCACGGTGATTTCCTTTGCCATGGATCACTTTATTGACGCTATCGTGATACTGGTGGTATTGCTCCTGAATGCTGTCATTGGTTTCATACAGGAGACGCGGGCGGAGAAGGCTATGGAGGCCCTTATCCAGATGGCAGCGCCTCGGGCGAATGTCCAACGTGATGGTAAGGTAGAGGTGCTGCCGGCGAGACAGATTGTTCCCGGCGATATCCTGCTACTGGAGACGGGTGAAAAAATACCGGCGGACGCACGGCTGATAGAGGTTTCCAACCTCAAGGTCAACGAGTCAACCCTTACCGGCGAATCAATGCCGGTGGAGAAGTCGACCGAGCCCCTCGGTGAGAATGTTCCGGTCGCTGAGAGGAAGAACCTGGTCTACATGGGAACTATTGTCACTTACGGTCGTGCCCGTGCCGTAGTAGTCAGTACCGGTATGTCCACCGAGATAGGCCTGATTGCCAGCGCTATCCAGGAAGCAAAGCCAGAAAAGACACCCCTTCAGAAGGGCATCGGCAAGCTAAGTCAGTATCTGGTGGTACTCTTTCTCGGTGTCTGTGGACTCCTTGTCGCAGTTGGTCTGTTGAAGGGTCTGGAGTGGCTGGAGGTGTTCCTCCTGGCGGTTGCCGCCGCCGTCTCAGCAATACCGGAGGGGCTACCAGCGGTAGTCACTATTGTCCTGGCGATAGGTATGCGGGTAATGGCGAGGCGTAATGCCGTTATACGAAAACTGGTGGCGGTTGAGACACTCGGTTCCGCCACTGTTATCTGCTCGGACAAGACGGGCACATTAACGATGAATGAAATGACGGTCAATCGGGTTTATACCGACGGACAGTGGGTTGAGGTGAGTAGCGAGGGCTACCAGCCTCAGGGGGAGTTCCGCCGGGATGGACAGGTGCTTGACCCAAAGGACGAGGTGGCCCTTGGGTTGCTGCTACGGATAGGGGTGTTGTGCAACGATGCCCTGCTGGTTGAGGAGGGGGACGAAAACTATAAAATTTTTGGGGATCCTACCGAAGGTGCGTTGGTGGTGGCTGCTGCCAAGGCCGGATTGGATAAAGAGAGGTTGGAGAAGAGCTTTCCTCGCCTGGATGAGATCCCGTTCCAGAGTGAAAAGCAATATATGGCCACGATGCACCCGCGCGATGGGGGTAGGGTGGTCTATTTGAAGGGGGCTGTTGAGAAACTCCTCCCTCTGAGCAGCCATTTCCTCACTAAGGATGGCCCAATGCCACTGGCGGAGGGTGATATCCAGGCTATTATGGGTGCCAACGAAGCAATGGCACGTGAGGCCATGAGAGTGATGGCCACTGCCTATGCTGACCTTCCCGAGAGCGTGGATGACCTCAGGGACGAACATATCAGGGGCAATCTGGTATTCGTCGGCCTGTTGGGGATGTCCGACCCACCCCGGGAAGAGGCTAAAGAGGCGGTGCAGTTGTGTCGGCAGGCAGGCATCAGGGTGGTGATGATAACGGGCGACAACCAGGTTACCGCAGAATCTGTGGCGAGGCAGCTGGAATTGCCACCAGGGGAAGTTGTTAGAGGGGTCGAGTTGCAGGAAATGAGCGATGAGGAGCTCTCCAAGCGGGTTGAAGATATCTCTGTCTTTGCCCGGATAGAGCCTCTGCACAAGCTGAGGATAGTCAATGCCCTCAAGGAAAAGGGGCACATTGTTGCCATGACAGGTGATGGTGTCAATGATGCCCCGGCCCTGAAGACCGCTGATATCGGCGTGGCTATGGGCATCACCGGCACCGACGTTGCCAAGGAAGCCAGCGATATGGTGCTGGCTGACGACAATTTTGCCTCGGTGGTGGCGGCGGTAGAAGAGGGTCGGGCAATATATAATCGACTGCGCAATGTGCTTTTCTTTTTTCTCGGTACCAACCTCGGTGAACTGCTGGCTTTGATCCTCAGCGTGTTGTTCGTCGGTCAGGCGCCATTGCTGGCAGTACAGATACTCTGGGTCAATCTGGTGACTGACACGGCCGGAGGTATCCCTCTGGGATTCGAACCGAAATCCAATGATGAACTGAAACAACAACCACGGCATCCAAAGGTGGGCCTTGTCTATCCTGGAGTACTTCTCCGGGTCGGTTATCTGACAGTTCTCATGGGTGTCGGTACCTATGTGATTTTCAACTGGGCACAGGCCAGAACGACCTTGGAGGAGGCACGTACCATTGCCTTTTGTACCATGGTAATCTTCCAGTGGTTCCAGGCATTTAATGCCCGTTCTGACGAGACTACCATCTTCCGACTGGGCTTTTTGGGTAACCGCTGGTTGGTTGTATCTATAGCGATAGCCGCTGTCCTGCAGGTGGCCGTCGTCTATGTACCTTTCCTGCAGACAGCCTTCAGGACAGTACCTCTGGGCGTTGACATGTGGGGGATAGCCTTCCTCGCCGGTGGTGGCCTGTTTATTATTGAGGAGACTCGTAAGGCGTTATTCCCCCGGCTTTTCAGTCTGGGGAAGTGGCAACCATTATCGAAAAGGACTGGCCACAGCTAAAGTCTGGGTAGGAGTGTCGGACTAGGCAGGGTATACTCTATCCAGTGTCTCTTTAAGGCGGGGTACGGTGGTAAGTTTGTCGATATCCTTCGGAGCAATCCACCTGGTCTCTGTATGCTCCCAGTCCGTTTGGATTTTACCCCGGTCTTTGATGCGGAAAAGATAGGGGTGCACCACCCACCTGACACCGAGCTCGTTGTCTTCTATGGGTAGAGGTTCACCCTTCTTGAGCAGTTCAAGGTCCATCGGCTGCAGACTGGTCTCCTCTCTTATCTCCGTCAGGACTTGTTCATCGGGAGTGGTGTCTACGTAGCCGCTGACTCCCGCCCACCTTCCCTGGTAACTGCCGACCTGCTGACTGCGTCGTAGCAGCAGAATTTCCCCGCCCGATTCAATGAAGCAGGTGACGACGTGCTTCTCAGATAAGTTGCTAGTCATCTTTTTCGCTTTGGCTCTCGGCTACCTCATCTGCCTCTGCCGCAGCGACCATGATTGCCGGCCCGACCTGTGCCATTGCCGGTAGTGCCCTACGGACCTCGGCGAGCAACTTATAGAAGCCACGCCTGGTATCCAGGAGCGTTAGTTCTCTGCCTGGATACTTGATATCTTCTGGCATCATGTGTGGGTAGTACCAGTGCGGGACCGGTGATGGTCTGCTCATCGTGGTGTGGGTTCGCACCAGTTTCTTGCCGAGACCGAAGCGGACAGCGTATGGCAGGTCCCTGTCTAGATGCTCTGTTCCTCTGGTAAGGATTAGCTCCTCGTTGGCAGTGAGCCATAGGTAGTATCGGTACGCCTGCCACAGTGTCGCCACAAGGGCACCTTCTTCGGTTCTTTTTACCCGGGCCGGTACCATGTTCAGGTGCCATGATGCTACGCCGAAGACCAACGTAACCCCGCCGACAAGTAGGGCTCCTCCGCCAGCCTGGAAAACAACGGATAGACCGAGGATAACAATGCCAATAATGGAGCACAAGAGACCAATCCTGCCAAGGTGGCTGGCGCCCCGGCCTGTGGTCCGAATGGTCTCTCTGTCAATTTTCCGTAATAGACCGAGGCGGATGCCATCGAGATCCAGTGCCTCTTGAGTCCGCTCGGCTGTCTTACGCCAAGCTTGCCTGTTCTCAGATAGATAGAGACGTGGCCCACCGTGGAAGAGCAGGTCCATGAGGTGCGCTTGATAGCGATAGGGAGGGGTCTTCTCACGTCGCTCCAGTAGGAAGTCCCTTTTCTGACCATACCAGCGCTTCTCGACCCGCTCGGTGATTGTTATGAAACCCTGTTGGGCAAGATAGAAGATGTCACCCAGGAAACCGTAGGCGCCATTTATCAGTCTTCCCACCAGTGCTGGAGGCAGGTCGTCGGGTGGGGTGGTAAGATACGAGGAGGGAGGGTAGATTTTTGGTTTGGCAGTACGCTTGCGCTGAATTGTCAGGAGCCAAGAGATGCCGCCAAGTATAAGAGCAACGCCCACGCCAATCAGGTACCAGTTGATGATGCGCATGGCAAGCGGGTTGTCTTCTATCCATTGTCTGGTCGTCTCGACGGCATGGGTTATCCACTCACCCACTCCCTCCGGTTTCCGCAGAGCAAAGGGGGTGGTATCCACAATACCTTGAGGAAGGATTACCCTGATGCTGAGATCCCCATTGTTAGGTACTGGGCCTGTGGTGAATTCTATTGTCTTATCGTCTATTACCCTGCTTTGTGCTGCCACCCCATAGCTGTCAACAAAGAGTTGGGTGGAAGATACCGGCTCTGGTAGATGGACGGTCACTGTTGCCTTACCGATGGTCGTGTCCCGGTCGCCGAAGATAGCCTTCCAGTAGAGCTGGTCTCCATCATCGAGGAACCGCAACCCGCCATGGACAACATATTTAATCTCAAAGACGCGGCTTCCTCCTTGCGTCTCGGGGTATCACCATCCTATCCAGAGCTTGTTATCTTCAATCCAGCTGTAGTAGGCGTAGTAGTTTCCAGCGGGGGATTCGCCGGTATTCTTATAATTATCTATCCATCGCCTGACTGCGGAGTCTCGTACATAGGGGCTGCCGTCTTCATAGACCTGTATCCCGTCTATTGAATCAATTCCGTCGAGAGGAAGCCAGCGGTAGCCGTAGTGGAAAGTGCCTGACAGGAAGGAGTACTTCTGCGTCTCGGTGATTTCCATGTCGGAGTTGGCGAGGATGTTGATGTCGACCTGGAGGGAGTCAAAGGACGTTACTTGCTCTTCAGCGGCTTGGGCTTGTAGACATAATGACAGTGTAGGAACTGCAGTTAGGAGGAGAAAAAGCGCAACCAGCCACGAGCTTTTGTGAAGCATAGTTACCCACCCCGTTAACCGCCACCGCGGCATCTTTTCTATGACGCAAGGAAAATGTTACTACTGTGGTGAGGTATTGTCAAGAAAAGTGGTGTGTGGATAGTGCTTGATTTTGAAGCTAAAAATTGGGTATCGGTAATAATAAATAGATTTATGTATTTGAAAAATCAACTAACCTTCACTGTGGATTCAATACTTAGGCATTGTACCAAGCTGCTGAATAAGGCCCACATCAGTGACATTCCAGAATTCCACCCACTTACCATCTGCGATTCGGGTTAGAAAAGCGACGTTGACATCAATCTTTTTCCCGGTCGGAGGGATACCCATATATTCACCCCTGTGAGTCGCTCTCCAGTTCACCAGTACAGCCACTTTGTCCCCCTCGGCAGCCATGTCCTTTATAGTGATATGAATGTCAGGGAAGGCAGTGAAAAACGTGTGGGCGTAATTCTTTAGCTGCTCTAGGGATACATCACCGGTGGGTAGGTGCTCAACGTATTCGGGAGCTAGAATCTTGAAAAATTCTTCTAGCTCTCTCTGATTCCATAAGTCAACGACACGGCGTACGAGTTTTTTATTCTCTTCTATAGACATGGTAGTTCTTCTTATTGTTTGGTTCCATATAAGAAGAGTATTATCGCAGACTCTCCAGGTATTCCTTCACCCAGGAAAGGGCAGCCTCGACGGCGTGGCGTTTATTTTCCTCACGGCTTCCCGTGAAGATATGCTTGCGACTGAAGATCCCGTCTTTGTGTGATAGTCCGATGTAGAAAAGCCCCACCGGCTTCTCCGAGGTAGCCCCACCCGGTCCGGCAATGCCGCTGTCGGCGATGCAGATATCAGCACCAAGCACCCGGCGACCCCCCTGTGCCATTTCCTCAGCCACCTGTGGACTGACAGCACCTTGCTGGTTGATGCTTTCTTTGCTGACACCCACTATGCTAATTTTGGCCTGGTTGCTGTATGAAGTAATCGAACCCAGGTAGCAATCTGAGCTACCAGGGACATTGGTGATGAGGTGGGAGAGCAGACCACCGGTGGCGGATTCGACCACTCCCAGGGTCAGCCCTTTCTGGCAAAGCAGAGTGACGACATCCTGCTCAAGTCCAGTCATAGCGTATCGAAATTGACTCCCAACAGTCTGCCCAGTGCCTCACGCTCGTTCTCATGGTCACCCTGGTTGAGTTCGTAGACTATCTGCTCAACCACCTGGTGCTTGCGTACGTCATTGAGTTCATCGAGGCTGGTGTATATACGTGCCCGCCGGCCAATCCTGAAATTGGTACGTTCTTCGGGAGGTAATGCTTGGAAGTGGTTGATAACGGCTAGCATCCTGTTCTTATCATCGGGCAGCTTGCCTTCTACCTCTTGCAGCAGGTTGTTGATATGGTCGCTGACAAAGTTGGAATTGCAATCCAGGTGCTCTATTAGCAGTCGCAGTTCGGCGACCATTTCTTCATCGGTTGTCTGTACCCAGCTGCCTTCAGCGACATCGGCGTACATCGGCAGCATTGGGCTGACACTGAGCGTCCGGATTCGGATGAAATCGGCGTCTATCGCACTGAGCACCCGGGCGGTCTCAATAGCGTGCTCTTGCCACAGTCCCCGGCCACCCAGCCCCAGGAGAACATACTCGGAAAGCGATATACCGGACTCGACCACTTTACGACCACCTGTAATTTGCTCGGCGGCGGTTACCCCTTTATCCATCAGCTTGAGTACGGTGTCACTGCCTGATTCCAGCCCGACATGTAATCTTGTGAGTCCGGCTTCGTGTATTTCTATCAGTTCCTCGAGCGTCTTCTTGGCGGCTGTCTTGGAGCGACCATAGCTGGTGATACGGTTAACGTCGGGGAAGGTCTCCTTGATAAATCTCAGCACCTCGGCCAGTTCATGAGTCCGCATTATCAGGCTGTTGGCGTCCTGAAGAAATACGTTTTGTCCGCCACCATATAGCCAGAGGGCAACATTGTACGTGGCCTGGTCTGGCTGTCGGGAGAGGATCATTCGTGCTGTCTCGCGCAACCGGCCGGGCATGGCCCACTTCCAGGAGAGCGCTACGATTCGGTCATAGATACGCTTGACCGCCTCGATGTCCTTTTTTATCTCCTCTACGGGCCGTAGCTCGAATCTCTGGCTCTTGTACATCCCGCAGAAACGGCACCGGTTCCATGGACAATTCCGGGTTAGCCTGAGGAGTAGTGAGAAGGCCTCACTCGGCGGCCGGAATGGTCCCACCTCAAAGGAGTCTGTTATTATCGGCTGTTGCTCCATCAAACGATGCCTCTGGATTGATTATATCGTAACTATAGCTTAAAATACAGCGAAGTAAGGCTAGGATTCTGTATTACGGGAGAGTCTTTATGGCAACATTATCAATGATTCTCGGGCTTGCAGGTGGGCTATGCGGAATACTCGGTATGCTCACATTTTTAGGAGTACTTCCTACCTTCATTCCGCTGGAGGAGGCTATCGGGCCTTACTTGGCGACCACTATCTTCTGGTGGGGTCTGGCTGGCCTTCTGCTCCTCGGCAGTATTGCTGTCAGCGTCACTCAGCGACGCAGCCCGTATGATTAGTAGCTAATTAAAGCTAGCCGCCACCGGTACCACCACCAACAACGATGGTCTCGCCATTCACGATTCGTGAGGCATCCGATGCCAGGTAGAGTGCTGCCCCGGCGATATCTTCGGGAGCAGCCGCTCTGTCCTCGGCGGGTGTCCCTTTCCACAGGGCCTCGCTGAAGCGTGTCTTTATCAACCCGGGGGCAATAGCGTTGACCCTGATATTGTCCTTACCCCACTCCATGGCCATGACCCTGGTCATCATTATCAAGGCGGCCTTACTGATGCTGTACATATGAAGCCCGCTGGGATTGATACCGGCCGTGGAGGCGATATTGATGATGTTCCCGCCACCCTGTTCCAGCATCACTCTGGCAGCCAGCTGGCTGAGCAGGAATGGTCCCTTGAGATTAACATTCATTACCACATCCCAGGCCCACTCTTCAGCATCAATCAACGGGCCCATGTAGGGGTTGGTACCAGCATTATTGACCAGGATATCGAGATGGCCAAACTCCCCCTTCACCTTCTCAATCAGGTTCTTGGATTCTTCCACTTTAGCAACGTGGGAAGCTATCGCCAGCCCCTTTCGGCCGGTTGCCTTTATTTCTTCGGCTACCTGCTCCAGGTCCGGGAGTTTCCGGCTGCTGACGACCACGTCAGCTCCCGCCTCGGCGAATGCCAGCGCGATTGCCCGTCCGATGCCACGACTGCCGCCGGTCACCAGCGCTACTTTATTTTCCAGAGAAAAATTGACAATACCCACGTTTGTGCTCCTTTCTCACGGCTAGCTATGTACCAAAATAGCACACAGCACTACCACTAATCAAGCTCAGGAGGCTACCAAAGCTTGTCTGCGTTATCATAGAGTTGCTATAATGCTGTCGGCAGAGGATTTGCCTGATTGCTATTTACATCACGGACGCTGTGGCGGTAGAATATAGAGGTTAATTTTATTGGCACGTATCCTGGGGCGACGTAGCCAAGTGGTTAAGGCGGGGGTCTGCAAAACCTCTATCGGCGGTTCGAATCCGCCCGTCGCCTCCATTTGTCTCACCAGTTCATTACGGAGGTCTATTCATGAACCAGTTATCTATGGAAGAGCGTTTTCGGTATGATTGTTCGGGCAGGTGGTTCAAGGGCAGTGTCCACGTGCACACGACCAATTCCAGTGGTCGCTTGACCCCGGAAGAGGTAGCCGCCTTCTATGCCGAGGCCGGCTATGACTTTATCTGTATTACGGATAAAATAGTTCCCTTTGTCGGCGAGACAGATAAATACCCCCTGCTGGTCTTGAGCGGAATCGAGCTGGACGATAGAGATAAACAGGATTCCTATTACCACGTTGTCTGCATTGAAGGCGTCAACGGCGTGACCGGGGAGATGGGATTAGATGAGGCGATTGAGAAAGTGCGGGCACAAGGGGGTATCCTTGTCTGGGCCCATCCTCATACGTCCAATAATACTGTTGTCGAAGGGCTTCGTCATGGATTTCATGGCGTTGAGGTGTTTAACTCTATCGCCCAAATGGCCTTCGGAAAGGGCATGGGGGCTTTTCACTGGGATGCCTCCCTGGGACATCAGCCCGATATGCTCGGCTTTGCCACCGATGATGCCCACTTCATTGAAGGACTCCCCGCTGAGAAGGGTGGGTGGATAATGGTCAACGCTCCTGAGCTTTCCCGTGAGGCCATACTGTCCTCGATCCACCGGGGGAACTTCTATAGCTCCAACGGACCGTTCTTCAAATCGATATCCATTGAGCAGGGTAACCGGATAGTAGCTGAGACATCCCCCGTCATCCACGCACGTTTGGTCGGTCATATGGGAAGTAACAAATATAGAGGTGCGGCGGGTGGAGAGCCGTTGACCGACATGCATTTCCGCTTGCCTGACGACTGGTCCTATGCGCGTCTGGAAATAGAGGATGCTGCCGGTAAAATGGCCTGGAGCAATCCTCTTCTCAGGGGTACGGATAATTAACTCTCTGTTGTAACTATTTCTTTAAAACAGTAAAATAGCGTCACCAGTCGGGGTGGCGGAACTGGCAGACGCAGCGGGGCTGCCTGGAATCATTGTTTCGGAGGTCTAGCTATGACTCAGTCATCTATGGAAGAGCGTTTTCGGTATGATTGTTCGGGTAAATGGTTTAAGGGTAATCTCCATATGCATACGACCCGCTCGGATGGCAGACTGACCCTGGCCGAGGCAGTCGCATTATACGCCGAGCGTGGCTATGATTTCATTTCCATTACTGACCACAGGGTCCCGTTTGTCGGAGCCGAGTGCGATGAGCAGTTACCCATTATGATTATAGACGGAATAGAGCTGGACGGAAGGGACGACCAGGGTTCAGGCTATCATGTGGTCTGCATCGGTGGTGTTGGTGGTATTTCAAAGGACATGACTTTGATGGAGGCTATGGAAAAGGCCAGGTCGCAGGGAAGTCTCCTGATTTGGGCTCATCCGTATGCGAGCAGTAATACCGTGGAAGAAGGCACGCGACATGGTTTTCATGGTTTGGAAATATACAACCATTCCTGTGAATCGGGTCTTGGCAAGGGGCATTCATCTTATCACTGGGACTCTATACTCAGGCAAAAAATTGATATGCTTGGCTTCGCTACAGACGATATTCACTTCTTCGATGGTCTTCCACCACAGGTGGGAGGGTGGGTAATGGTCAACGCCCCGGAGCTTTCACCTGAAGCCATACTGGCCTCAATCCGGCAGGGTAATTTCTACAGTTCCAGCGGCCCGGACTTCAAGGTGATATACATAGAAAAGGGGAACCGGGTAGTGGCCGAAACTTCACCCATAGTGCATGCGCGCCTGGTTGGCCCGGGAGGGGCTGGTAAATGGAAAGCCGAGATCGATTTAAAGAATGTGACCGAGACCCATTTCAGGATACCCGATGAGTGGTCTTTCGCCCGTCTGGAAATTGAGGACGCCTATGGAAAGAAGGCCTGGAGTAACTCTCTCCTCAGGAGTGAAGGGTAATCAAGTTTCTATGGTAGAAAGATACGCTTGTTCAGTTCACTAACGAAAGACAGCTGACAAGTTCCACAAGACAGCAATGACATTGGCTGCAATAACTAGAATTGCTATTTCCTGATCCATAGAATCCCAGTTGGATATAGTGTATACAATGATCGCTACCCCAACTATAGCAAGAAACATACCCCACGGAGAGACTCGAGCTGAGCTACTGGGTCGAGTTCTCTGATAGGTCGCTTTTTTCTTAATTGTCGCCTGTGTTATCATAACCACAACTGCCACAGCAATCAGGACGATTGGTAGAATGATTGATTCCAAAGAGTGCCTTGTCACCCCTTCGATGACTCGGTTGATGGTGTCAACTGGGGTACTCCATACGAGAAACAACTTACCAATGCTTTCAGACGTTACCGAGTCTCTTCCAAGGATGTAGATATATAAACCATGCACACCGAGGATTCCGGAGCATAACGATACCAATACCAAGAATGCTCTTAACGTTATCCTCACAAGGCCAACTACACCGGCATATGTTGTTTTGATATTACGAATTGCTGTAGCGAGTTTTATACTACGTCGATGTCTTATTGGACGAACTCTTCTGGAATTCGTCAAGTCGGCGTTTAGTACAATCGGCACACGTACAGCTTGGAGGGTGTGCACCTCTTACGTAATCCCTGTCGTCTATTGGTATTTTCACTACACCTTCCAGGAAAGTAAAGTGGGCTGCCAGTCTGCACTGATGGGTTATTCTAACTAAATTATAGGTTTTTATCAAGGCTTAAACATCTGGACAGAGCTGATATCATTGTCCGCGCAGAAACACAAGATTATATCAATCAAATCTTGACACTGTTTCACACACTCCGTACAATACTTCTAGCTACGCCGGGGTGGCGGAATTGGCAGACGCAGCGGACTTAAAATCCGCCGGAGCAATCCTTGTGGGTTCGAGTCCCACTCCCGGCACCAGCAGGAATTGCTTAACATTTTCTTGCTGGCTGGGCGTTTGCCAGTATCCTTGCTAAATGAGGAGTCGATTCACTTCACATCATGAGGCTTGGACGCTGGGAGTCAATCCAGTATAATAGTAAGAGAGATTAAGGAGAGATTAAGAGTCCCTCTATAGGTCATCCAGATTGGTATCAAGGAATCCCGTTTCCTCACTCCTAGCAGCTGAATGAAAGACTACCCAAGCTCCACAAAGGTCACAATCTACATCATTACCATAGCAGCAATAGGGAGTTACGAATTTGTCACCATCAAGATAAAGCGGTAGTATGTGCTTCTTGGGCTGGCAATTATTAGTGACGGACATAGCATTCTCTGATAGCATCAATTCGAGACTTCGACCCTTGTTCCTGATAACATGAGGATAAGTAGTCTTCAATCTCATTACTTCATGTACAGCCACGTCTCGCCGCTCAAGTGAACCCCATGTGAATTCTGAAGTATCATTCCTCGTCGGTACGTAGAATGAAAATGTTAATCCGTCTATACGAGTGGACTCCAGACATTTAACCAAGTCTTCCAGGGAGTTCTCGTTCTGCCTTGTTACCACGCATTGACATATAATCCTTGCTGCGAAGTCCTGTGGTACGTGTAACAAAGTATTCATTATTCTCTTGAAAGAGCCTTTACCGCGTATAGAGTCATTGACTTCCAGAGGTCCGTCAATCGATACAACGTAGTTGCATCTGGGCAAGTCGAGTAGGTCAAGCGTGCCATTTGTCGTAATCGTATTGCCAGAGAAGAGCTTTGTTCCCTCTATTAACACATCAGGCCTCAGTAGTGGTTCTCCTCCCATCCAAAGCATGAAGCTGATACCATGCTGATTTTGGAGTTCAGAAAGCCTGGCAATCATGGTGGGAGTGTCCATCTCGTTATGTGGATTGTTTGGGTTCTCTTGACGAAAGACAAAGCAGTGCTTACAGCGAAGTGTACATCTATTCGTGATATTTACAATTGCTGAGCGGTACTGACGAGGAGTCGCCTCAATCTCACTCACGACCGTACTCTCCTTACTGGAGTTAAGGATATGATTCTAGTACCACTTGGCTAACATGTCAATAATCAGGTTTATTTGAGAGTAATCAGTGTGATTCACACTAGAGGACTAAGAATCCTTGTTCATCAGTGGAGTGTTAAGCAGATTCGAAATCAGCGGTGTCTTGACTAAAAACTACGGGTCAGGTTAAGATACATAGCACATCTAGGTACACCTTCAGGAGGTGAACACTCTGGCCTGGCTGGTGGTATTGCTTGGTTACTTTGTCGGCTCTATCCCCACGGCTTATATCGTCGGGCGTCTGCTGGGGGCCGGGGATATTCGGCGTCTGGGGGATGGGAACGTGGGGGCCCGTAATGCCTATTTTGAGCTGGGACCGAAGACTGGCATTGGTATATTCTTCATTGATATTGCCAAGGGGGCGCTGCCCGTACTGCTTGCCCGGGCAGTCGGCTTACCCGAGGTGGCAGTCCTGATTACTGGTATGGCTACCGTCATTGGTCACAATTGGCCGGTCTTCCTCGGCTTCCGGGGAGGGCGGGGCGAATCAACGACAATAGGCGTTCTCTTAGCACTGGTCACTCAGCCGATGCTTATCCTCTTAGCGCTGGCATTAGCCACTCTATTGATTAAAAAGAATGTAATCATCGCCAGTTGTGTCCTGTTTATCCCGTTGTCACTGGTGTGCTGGTGGCTGGATGTTCCCGGGATGCTGGTGGGCTACAGCGTGGCGTTACCCTGCCTGGTGGGGGCTACTCACTACCTCAGAACAAGGCAGGTATCCGATACCTCGACTGCCGGAGTAACCTAGCAACTGGCTAACTAGGCTGACTTCTTCCTGGTTAACACCGACCGTACCGCTTTCTCTATAGCGTCTGCGGTCAGGCCGTATTTCTGCAGCAAATCGGCAGGAGAGCCGGACTCGGCATAGGTATCCTTGACAGCGACAAACTCAACCGGCACCGGCTGGTGTTTAACCAGCACTTGGGCAACAATGCTTCCCAGACCACCATGCTCCAGGTGCTCTTCGGCGGTGACAATTGCTCCTGTCTCAGCTGCAGCCTGAATGATGGCAGCCTCGTCAATCGGTTTCAGGGTAGACATGTTCAGCACCCGGCAGTCTATCCCTTCCTGCCTGAGGTTATCAGCCGCCTCAAGGGCAGCGATCACCCTCGTACCGATAGCCATAATCGTTGCCTGCGTGCCCTGCCGCATGACCACCGCTTTTCCCAGTTCGAAGCGGTAGCTCTCGTCATAAATCAGGGGTAGCTTGGGGCGGCACAGCCTGATGTAGAAGGGGCCAGGAGTTGCCGCGGCTACCCTGATGGCCTGAGTGGTCTCAATGGCATCGGCAGGGACGACGATTGTGACGCCAGGCAGGGCGTTAGCTAAGGCGAGGTCCTCAATCGACTGGTGGGAGACCCCGTCTTCGCCGACGGTAATACCACTGTGTGTCGTCACCAGTTTTACGTTCAGTTGGGGCTGGGCAATTGACATGCGAATCTGGTCAAAGCAACGCCCCGGGGCAAAGACGGCAAAGGTGCTGGCAAAAGGAATCTTGCCCGAGGCCGCAAGCCCGGCGGCAATACTTATCATATTCTGTTCGGCAATGCCACAGTCAAAGGTGCGGTCGGGGAACTCGCTGGCGAAGGGCTCGGTCATAGTTGAACGGCGAAGGTCAGCGTCCAGAACTACGATATCCTGATTAACTCTGCCCAGTTCAGCCAGGGTTTTTCCATAAGCTTCTCTCTGTGATACGTCAGGAGTCATACCTATGCTAGCTCCTTCAGTGCCAGTTCCGTCTCCTCGGCAGTCGGAGCTATGCCGTGGAAGTGGGGGTTGTTTTCCATGAAGCTGACCCCTTTACCTTTCACCGTGTGAGCAATGATGACAGTTGGTTGGCCCTTTATCAGGCGGGCCCGGTCAAAGGCCTCGTTAAGCTGAGTGAAGTCGTGCCCGTCGACCTTAATCGCGTGCCAGCCAAATGCCTGCCACTTGCTATCGAATGGCTCCAGCTCCATGACATCACGGGTCCAGCCGTCTATCTGCTGGTCGTTTCGGTCGACAATCGCTACCAGGTTATCCAGTTTGAAGTGGGCGGCAGCCATAGCTGCCTCCCATACCTGTCCCTCATCGCATTCGCCGTCACCTAGCAGGGTATAGACCCGGTATGGCTTCCCATTGAGTCGACCAGCTAAGGCTACGCCGAGGGAGAAGGACAGACCCTGTCCCAAAGAACCAGCCGACATCTCCACCCCGGCAGTCCGGGTTCGGTCGGTATGGCCCTGGAGCCGACTGTTGAGTTGCCGCAGGGATTTCAGCTCTTCAAAGGAGAAGTAGCCGCACTCGGCCAGGACAGCATAGAGCACGGGGGCGACGTGACCTTTACTTAGGATAAAGCGGTCGCGGTCTGGCCAGTTCGGCTGCTTGTGGTCATGTCTCAACACTCGGAAGTAAAGGTTGGTGACAATCTCTACGGCTGATAGCGAGCCCCCAGGATGGCCACTACCCGCCCGACCAATCATGGAGACGATATTGCGGCGTACCCGCCTGGCTATCGCCTCCAAATCTGCTACCGAAGGTGACTTCATCTCAATAACCCTCTCTGTGTGAATACCCAGGTCACTAATCTCAGTCATTAAAACACTCCACGCTATTTACTGCCAAATGAAAAAATTCCACACCCAGAACAGCACCGATTTTTGTATACCAGAAAGCGATACATCTGGCTACGTACCATTAACATACCTGCTGTATTGCACAAGGTGTGCCAGTGTCTTGGCGGCTCTCTCTGGAGTCGGATATATCATGAGGCCTTTTTCTCGCAGCTTGGTGTAGATTGGCGACTCCTGTAGCATTGTTGGGTTCATACCAAAAATAAGGACAGGTTTCTGGTACTTATCCATGTACTCGAAGAGCTTGTCCAGGTTGTGCATCTCTTCTTCTTGATATGCCTGGAACATGCGTCCAGCCCTTTCGATAAAATCGGGGGCGTTATCAGCCTGCTGAAGGCTTGCCATGGACATGGAACTCATGGCTCTCATTGGCATCGGGCCAATACCACCAATAACGAGTAGTGAGTCCAGGTTTTCATCTTCTAACAGTGGCCAGAGGCAGGGGTAAGTCACTGGTCCGGTAGCCACAGTATCAACCGGGTTAGCATGTGGCCACCGGTCTGGCAGCACCTGGTTGAGCTTTTCGATGGTCTCTGGTGATAGTGGTGCTACATCTAACCCTAATCGGGCACAGGCATCAGACGTCACGCAGCCGAAGCCGCCGCCACCGGTCAGGATACCCACCCGGTTGCTCCGTGGTAGAGGTTGATGGAGAAGGGCGGAGGCTACGTCGAACAACTCTTCGACTTCATCAACCCTTATCACCCCGGCCTGCCGGAACATGGCATCATATATCTCGTCTGAGCCAGCAATAGCACTGGTGTGTGACCGGGCCGCCCTTGCCCCGACATCTGTTCTGCCGACCTTTACCACTACTATCGGTTTCCTCTTGGTTAGTTCACTGGCAATGTTGAAAAATTCCCTTCCCTTGCGCAGTCCCTCAATGTAGCCGGTGATGACTTTGGTCTCATCATCATTAGCCAGGTACTCGAGGAAGTCTTCAAAATGAAGGTCGGCCTCATTACCAACGCTGACGAACTTGCTGAAACCGGTGCCGGCTTCGATGCCAGCCATTAGGATGTTCATGGCAAAACCGCCGCTCTGGGAAATCACGCCCACGTCTCCTTTGGGGACAGGTATTGGCATGCGTAAGGTTGAGAAACCATTGGCGGTATTGAAGTGTCCCATGCAGTTAGGGCCGACGAGCCGCATCCCGCCCTGATGTGCGGTCTCGTATATTTCCTTCTCCAGCCTGGCACCCTCCTCACCTGTCTCACCGAGACCGGCGGTAATAATCAGCCCCACTTTGACACCGGTGGCAACGCAATCTCGCACCACATCGGGGACGTCCGGGTAAGGGATAACAATCGCTACAAAGTCAACCGGTTCGGGTAAATCCCTTATTGTGGGATAGGCCTTGACTCCCTGCACCTCGGCGGAGGTCTTGTTGACCGGATAGGCTCTTTTCACCGAGGGGGATATCAATACCCGACTGAAGATGCCTGCCCCCCATTTGTCTAGGGCGTTAGATGCTCCGACCACGGCTACAGTTTCCGGGTCAAACAGCAGCTCGATATGATTCATGCGCTGCTTCCCCCCTTCTTTCGCAGGTAACTCATTTGCTGACGGCCCTATTATATCATTACTTGAGGTTGCTGTGGCAAGTTTGGGCGCTGTTGACAAAAGACCAGTCACGTGTTATGTTTTCGCCAGTCCTGTCTGTTTTTTAAAAAATACTTCTTTATGCCTAGGACGATAGGGGGTGTATCATGGCAATTATCGATTTCGGGGGGACCAAGGAAGAAGTCATTACGCGAGAAGAGTTTCCGATGGCAAGGGCGCACGAGGTTCTGAAAGATGAGACAATTGCCATCATCGGGTACGGTGTACAGGGACCCGGGCAGTCGTTGAATTTGAAGGATAACGGCTTCAGGGTAATCGTCGGGCAGTCAAAGCAGTTCAAGGAGGACTGGGAGCGAGCCGAGGAGGATGGCTGGAAGCCTGGAAATGACCTGTTTGAGGTAGAGGAGGCCGCTCAACGCGGGACTATTGTTGAACTCCTCGTCGCTGATGCTGCTCACAGGACGGTCTGGCCGGTGATAAAAAAGCACCTGAACCCGGGCGATGCCCTGTTCTTTTCACACGGATTTTCGATTGTCTACAAAGACCAGACAAAGGTTATCCCTCCGGACAATATTGACGTTATCATGGTTGCTCCCAAAGGGTCGGGGACGTCGCTTCGCCGCAATTTCCTTTCGGGAGAAGGGATTAATGCCAGCTTCGCTGTCTATAACGACGCTACTGGTCGGGCAAGAGAACGGTGCCTGGCCTTGGGAATCGGCATGGGGGCCGGCTATCTTTTCCCAACTACTTTTGAGAATGAAGTCCACAGCGACCTTGTCGGCGAGCGGGGGGTGCTGATGGGAGCACTGGCGGGTATCATGGAGGCGCAATACGATACCCTTCGCAAACATGGCCACAGCCCGAGCGAGGCCTTCAACGAGACAGTGGAAGAGTTGACCGAAAGTCTTATACGGCTCGTGGGCGAGAACGGCATGGACTGGATGTATTCCAATTGCTCAGCAACTGCCCAGCGGGGTGCTCTCGATTGGAAGCCGAGGTTCAAGAAAGCGGTAATGCCGGTCTTTAGGGAGCTTTATGATAGAGTTGCCTCTGGTGCGGAAACTCGCCGTGTAATTTCCGCGTGCGGCAGGCCGGACTATAAAGTGCGATTGGGCAAAGAACTGGAGGCCATGGGTAATTCAGAAATGTGGCAGGCTGGAAAAGCGACCCGTGCTCTACGTCCGGGGGGACAAGCGGGTGCGACTGTGAGTTCCGCGAAGGGTACTGCGGGAAGAAAATCGAACTGATTGCTCCCGGATGTATTGAAGTTCGGACGGCGGTCTGTTGACAGCTTGCAGACTGGCATACGTTTCGCTGTAAGATAGGAGGCAGGGATGATAGTAAAATCGGGGCGTTGGCCCTCCGGGGCCGAAGGATAGCTTATATGGAAATGGACATCATAAATTTGAAAGGAGAGAAATATGGACAAAACCATGTTTATCCTGGATGAAAAGGACATGCCAACTGCCTGGTATAACATCCAGGCGGACCTGCCGGAGCCGTTGCCACCACTACTCCATCCCGGCACGAAGGAACCGACAATCCTCCCCCCGCCGCTGTTTGTCGAGGCCCTCAATGAGCAGGAGTTCAGCACAGAGCGGTGGATAGATATCCCGGAGGAGGTGCAGGCTATCTACAAAACGTGGAGGCCGACTATCCTGCACCGGGCGTATCGGTTGGAGAAGGCCTTGGATACGCCCGCCAAGATATACTATAAGTATGAGGGCACCAGCCAGGCTGGCAGCCATAAGCCAAATACCGCCGTAGCTCAGGCATACTACAACAAGCAGGCAGGTGTTAAGCGCATTACTACCGAGACCGGCGCTGGGCAGTGGGGTAGTGCCCTGTCTTTCGGATGCATGCTTTTTGGGATTGAGCTAAAAGTATACATGGTCAGGGTGAGCTACGACCAGAAACCGTACCGCCGCATTCTTATGGAGACGTGGGGGGCCACGTGTGTTCCCAGTCCCAGCCCGGACACTCAAATCGGGCAGAAGATACTGGCGGAAACCCCCGATTCCACTGGCAGCCTCGGTATGGCCATCAGCGAGGCGGTCGAGGATGCCGCTACTCATGATGACACCCGGTATTCACTGGGCAGTGTGCTCAATCACGTCCTGATGCACCAGACTATTAATGGCCTGGAGACCAAGAAGCTGATGGAAGACCAGGTGGGTGCTTACCCCGACATCATTATTGGCTGTGTTGGCGGTGGTTCGAACTTCGCCGGACTGTACCTGCCCTTCGTTAAGGACAAGATTGACGGTACCAAACCGAACCTGCGTATTATCAACGTCGAGCCGGAAAGCTGTCCCACACTGACCAAGGGGCCCCTCACTTGGGACTACGGTGATGTTGCCGGAATGGCGCCAATTGCCTTTATGAATACCCTTGGGCATGGCTTTATACCGCCCCCTGTCCATGCCGGTGGTCTTCGCTATCACGGTATGGCCCCTATCATCTGTCACCTCCTCAAACTCGGTCTGGTAGAAGCTACAGCCGTGCCTCAGGTGGCCACCTTCGAGGCAGGTGTAACCTTTGCCCGGACTGAGGGTATCCTCTCGGCACCGGAGACGAACCATGCTATCCGTGTGACAATTGATGAGGCCCTCAAGTGCAAGGAGACGGGTGAGTCCAAGGTCATCTTGCTCGCCCACAGCGGGCACGGTCACTTTGACCTGGCTGCCTATGATGCCTATCTGGCTGGGAGGCTCGAGGACTACGCCTACCCCGAGGATAAGGTAAAAGAGGCTCTCGCCTCCTTACCAGAGATACCAGCGAAGTAGGTGCTTAAGTACGGAAAGGGGCTGAGCTAATGCCCAGCCCCTTTCTTGACAGGTGTATACTGTCTCGCTATCATACTTAACACGTCCTTAACATTTGGTTGCTATTCTTTATGGTTAGTGGTGATGCGGATGAGACTCAGGCGAGTATTTCTACCGATTATTCTATCTGCCCTTGTTCTGTTCCTTGTGTCCGGCGCCGGGTGTGACCTCTTTTCTGATTCCGGAGAGCCTGCACAGGATGATACGACCCCATCTAATGGAGAAGACACTACCGCAATAGACCCTGGCTGGCAGGCCCCGCTGCTGGATGGACAGTCCAGCCCGCTACCCAGCATTACTGATGTGGTGGCCGTGGTCAAGCCTTCAGTGGTTGCTATCACTACGGAAATGGTGAGTTATGGATTTACGACTGAGGGCGGTGGCTCCGGGTGGATAATTGACGAGAGTGGGATTATTGTCACCAATGCCCATGTCGTCAGCGAGGCGGACAGCATAACAGTTACCCTTGATGATGGTCGAGTAATTCCGGTGGATATGAGTACCGTGGCCATTGATGCCCAGACCGATTTGGCTGTCCTGAAGGTTGATGTAGACGAACCCTTGCCGGCTGTAGCCGTAGGGGATTCAACAAGGCTTAATATAGGTGACTGGGTAGTGGCTATTGGTAACTCGCTGGGATTCGGTACCAGAGCGACTGTTGGAATCGTTAGTCAGAATGACGTGAAGATAGGTGATGAGTTGGGTCAGCCATTGAAGCTCATTGAGACCGACGCTGCGATAAATCCCGGGAATAGCGGTGGGCCACTCGTCAACATGGCTGGTGAGGTGATTGGTATCAATGAGGCCAAGATTCAGGACGTCGGGGTTGAGGGTGTTGGCTGGGCGATTGCCAGTGCGGATGCACTGCCTATAATTCAGGAGCTGATTAATAATGGTTACGTGGTTCGTCCCTGGCTTGGGGTTGGCACTGAAACAGTCACACCAACTCACGTTTTCTGGTACCGGTTGGCGGTAGATGAGGGGGTACGGATTACCTACGTAACTCCCGGTAGCCCAGCTGATACAGCCGGACTTAAGGCGGGTGATGTCGTCGTTGCTTTTATGGGGATTGATGTCACCACCGACTACCAGATGGTGCGCGGGATACATACTGCTGAAATAGGCCAGACAGTAGAGATAGTCTACTGGCGTGGCAATTCTAGGTACACCACCCAGGCGACTCTAATAGAAAGTCCGCCACCGCAGGGCTAGTCTGCCCGCTTCACACCTAGCCGTATTTCGTGGCCTGATAGCTTGTAGTCTTCGGTGAAAGCGCCCTCTACTGGAACACCCTCAACAAGTTCTAGTGACAATGTCTCCTGCTTGATGTAGTCGGCCCAGTCTTGCATGACCTGCTTTACATAAGAATCACTATCGTAGTATGTCGTGATGTGGTCAGCAATGTCGAAACCGGCCGAGCGGCGCATATTCTGCAGCCGGTGGACTATCTCCCGTGCCAGTCCTTCCGCAGCCAGTTCGGGTGAGACATCACAGTCCATCGCTACCAGGACTCCTCCCTCCGAGCTGACAATCAGGTTCGGCTGGTCAAGTTCATCTTCACTATCGGCGAACTCGATTGTCTTGGTGTTGAGTTCTTCGAGCACTTGCGGTGCCAGCCTTTCCAGGCCCTCCCTGTCCTGCCTTGAGCCTGCTTTGATAATCACTCTGGATAGCGGTTGGCGTACCTTGATGCCTGCCTGGCTGCGGGAGGCCCGTCCCAGACTGGAGACCTTCATCGCCAGCCGCGTGTCGTCGGAGAGACGTTTATCAATCATCGACTCATCGGCCACCGGAAAATCGCTGAGGTGGACACTGTCCGGTGCCTCCGGGAAGGCGGAACAGACCAGGTTCTGGTAGAGCTCCTCGGCGAGGAAGGGAGTAAACGGGGCGAGCAGTTTGACCAATGTTACCAGGCAGTGGTAGAGTGTACTGTGGGCGGCCAGTTTATCGGCGTCACTCTCGCTCTTCCAGAAACGGCGCCGGCTCCTGCGGACGTACCAGTTGGACAGGCCATCCACGAATGTCTCAATCTTACGCCCCGCCCCTGTGGGGTCATAGCTCTCCAGAGCGGAATCGACGTCCTTGACGAGCTGGTTGAGCTCGGACAGTATCCAGTGGTCAAGCTCTGAGCGCTCCGGCTGACCTTCTTCTGTAGTTGGGGTGAATTTGTCGATATTGGCATAGGTGACGAAGAAGGAGTAAACGTTCCACAACGTCAGCAGGAAATGGCGGGTTATTTCCGACATTATTGTGTCGGAGTAGCGGCGCGAGTTGCCCGGCGGTGAGGAGGTGTAGAAGTACCAGCGCAGGGCATCGGCGCCAAATTTGTTTACTACCTCCATCGGCCAGACCGCATTTCCCTTACTTTTACTCTGTTTCTCACCCTTAGCGTCAAGAATGAGTCCCAGGCAGATGACGTTCTCGTAACAGATACGGTCGAAAAGCAGGGTAGATATGGCGTGCAGGCTGTAGAACCAGCCCCGCGTCTGGTCTAGAGCCTCGCAGATGTAATCGGCCGGGAACCTTCCATCTTCGAGCATACTATCGTTTTCAAACGGGTAATGATACTGAGCAATTGGCATCGCCCCGGAGTCGAACCAAGCGTCGATTACCTCAGGCACACGCCGCATCTCGCCTCCGCATTCGGGGCATGCGAACGTTATCTCATCGACGAACGGCCGGTGCAGGTCAAGCTCTCCGCTCATTCCTGTGGTACCCTTTTGATCCAGCTCGCTGATGCTGCCGACGCATTCAAACGTGCCGCAGGATGGGCAGGTCCAGACGGGTAGAGGGGTCCCCCAATAGCGCTCGCGTGAGAGTGCCCAGTCGACGTTGTTTGCCAACCAGTCGCCGAAACGGCCGTACTTGATGTGCTCCGGGTACCAGTCTATCTCGCTGTTACCGCGTATAAGGCCGTCTTTGACCGCCGTGGTCCTGATGTACCAGGTCTGCTTGGCGTAGTAAACGAGTGGGGCCTCACAGCGCCAGCAGAACGGGTAGGTATGGAGTATCGTCTCGCTGCGGAAGAGCAACCCTCGCCGTTTCAGGTTCTCCAGCACCAGCGGGTCGGCATCCTTGACGAATTTACCGGAAAAGGGATAGCTGCCGATGACATTTCCCTGCAGGTCAACGTTATGCACGAAGTCCAGCCCCTCATCCTGCCCGGCCTGGTAGTCAACCTCGCCATAGGCAGGGGCGATGTGGACGATGCCCGTACCGTCCTCCATAGAAACGAAGTCGGTGGCAATGACACGGTAGGTCAGGTTATCGTCGGCGTCCTGAACAGGCAGGTCAGCACCTTGCTGGAACCGTCGCCGCTCTACGTTGAATTTGTGCGGGTTAAACAGCGGCTCATAGGCCACACCGACTAGTTCACTCCCCTCGAAGGTGTCTACAATCGCGTTGCCATCGAGGCCGGTGGCCATCAGCAATGCCGATGCCATCAGCAGATACTCGTTATTGACCTCGACTGCGGAGTACTCGGCGTCGGCCGCCACTGCCAGGGCGGTATTGCCCGGCAGCGTCCACGGCGTGGTCGTCCACGCCAGGAAGAAGGTGTCCTTGCTGGCGACCAGTTCTCGTAAGCTGTCGGGTAATCTGCTGTTATTACCAGCTATCTTGAACTTTATGTATACAGAGGGATCCTCAGTATCTTCCTTGTAGCCCTGGGCTACCTCGTGGGAACTCAACGACGTGCCGCAGCGTGGGCAGTGAGGCGTGACCTTGTAACCCTGATAGACCAGCCTCTTGTCCCACATCTGCTTGATGGCCCACCAGCAAGTCTCGATGTACTCGTTATTCAGGGTGACGTAGGCGTTTTCCAAATCAATCCAGTAGCCGACTCGCTCGATGAGGTTTTCAAACTCTCCGAGGTAACGGTAGACGCTCTCCCGGCAGAGGGCGTTGAACTTGTCTACTCCGTACTCTTCAATCTGTGCTTTTCCGGAAAAGCACAGCTCCTTCTCTACCTCAATCTCTACCGGCAGACCGTGCGTGTCCCAACCAGCAATACGTGGGGCGTAGTAGCCCTTCATTACGCGGTATCGTGTGATGATATCCTTGAAAACAGACGTTAAGACATGGTGAAGCGCCGGGCTGCCGTTGACAGTTGGTGGTCCGTCATACAGGTTAAACTGCGGGCCGCCCTTCCGTGCTTCGACGCTTCGGATGAAGGTTTTGTTCTTTCGCCACAGCTCGAGAATCCTCTCCTCAAGTTGAGGAAAATTGACCCGACTACTGACTGGCTCAAACATGGCTACATCCTCCCTATAAATAAAAAGCCCCGTCCTCTAGGGACGGGACTGATTAAGCCCGCGGTACCACCCTAATTCCCCGACCTATGCCGGGACACTCGTCCAGGGCACGTGCTCATACCCTCGTCACGGCTAACGGTTGACGAATCCGACCAAGCCTACTGGGTGCTTGCCTGATGGCTTAACACCGTTGGGTTGGTGGCTCAGGAGCGATCTTCAGAGAGCCGGACACATCTGCTCACACCTTACCAGACTCGCTGAGTGCCGGTGTCTCCCTTACTCTTCTCCGTCACTGCCTTTACAAAAGAGGAGTATATCATATTATGGAAAATAAATCAAGACGGCTTGGATAAGCTAGCAGATTGAGCTATGAAGTCAATCTTTGTCAGGGAGAATGACCACCTTGCGGAGGTCTCCCTCGCCAATACTCTGGGTGGTGACATCGGGGTGGTCGGCCAGGGCGAGGTGGATGATGCGCCTCTCGTAGGCGGGCATCGGTTCCAGGGTGAACGGTGTGCCTCTGGCCCGCACCTGCTCCGCTAAGCGTGCCGCCAGTGCCTGTAGTGCCTCGGAGCGGCGTTGCTTGTAGCCCTCGACGTCTATTACGATGGGTGTCCAGATTTTCGTCTGGTGACTGACCATTAGCCTGACCAGATACTGAAGGGTGGCCAGGGTCTGGCCGCGCCGGCCTATCAGAATACCCAGGTCTTCTCCCGTCACGTTGAAGGCGAACGGGGATGTAATCTGTTCCTCGCCGTTGGTGGTCTGAAATGTCTGCGGCTGAACGGTGGCCTCTAGTTCCATTAGCTCAAGCAGCTTTTCGAGGACTTTCCTGGTTATTTCGGATGCATTTTCTTCTGGCTCAGACACTGGTGCCAATCGCTCCACTCTGATAACCGCCTCTTCAGCCCCGAGGCCGAGGAGGCCGGACTTACCTTCGCTTACGACGTCTACTTTTACTTCGTCTCGACTGACGTTTAATTGCGTCAATGCTATCTGGATAGCTTCTTCCACCGTCCGGGCGCTTATCTCCAGAGGTTCCATAGTCCGTTCCTTCTTCCGTTGATTCCCTTGGTATCACGATATCAGCGTCGACCGCTTTTTCGACTTTCTGTTTTTTTTCCACCGGGGGAGGGCGCTTCTGGGCCTTCTGGTCAGCCTCGGCTGGCCTCGGCCTGAATACAGTTGACAGTCCACCCCACCCGCCAATAAAGTACTGCATGATGATTCTGATGATATTAGAGGCCACCCAGTAGAGGGCCAGGCCGCTGGGGAATGACATGGCAAAGAAGCCGAACATTATTGGCATCATCCACAGCATCATCCGGCCCTGGGTCTGCTGGTTAGGGTCGGCGCTGTCCGGTGTCACCATCTTCTGTGACATCCACATCGTGACACCGACCAGGATGGGCATGATGAGTAGGGTATCCTGTCTCGCCAGGTCCAGCCATAGGAAACTACTCTCCAGGGGTACTTGGGAGAATACCGTTGACCACGGTGTGTAAAGATGGTGGGACAGCTTGAGGAAGTCTTCCGGGGCGTACGCCAGTACCCGGATTATCGATTGGTAAAGGGCAATCCAGATGGGCATCTGGATAAGCATCGGTAGCAGGCAGCCCGCGGGGCTTACGCCCGCCTGCTTCATTAACGCCATCTGTTCCTGGGCCAGTTTCTGCCGGTCCCGGGCATACTTCTTGCGTAGCTCGGCGATTTTCGGCTGCAGCTCCTGCATGCCTCTGGTGGCCCTCATCTGGCGGCGGGTCAGCGGGAACATAGCCCCGTGGATAATGAAGGTGAGAACGATTATCGTCAGCCCGAAGTTATTGAACAGGACGCTTGAAAGCACGACGAGCACATTTATCATCGGGCTTAGTAGAATCGTGTCCCATATTTGTCCGACTACTTCCACAGAGACTTACCTCACTCGCCGTCCTCAAGGGTTAATGATTTCTTCCACAGTTCCTCACCCGTCTGCACATTGATGGCATAGAGGTTGTCCCGGAAGGTGTGGGTATAGACGGTGCTGTCGCCAGCGAAGAGTGGGGCCTGCACCTTCTCTTCATATACCTTCTCTCCTACCACATCCTCGAGGTGAACTAGCAGTGTTTGATGGTTATCCGCAGTGTCCAGGGAGTAGACATCTCCATTTTCGGTGGCCACGATGATCAGTCCATCAACCAGTACCGGTGAGGAGCTTATCGGTCCACCCAGGTCGAATTCGGCTATCGGGGTACCTGTTTCGGCGTCTAGGGCGTAGACCTTGCCGTCGAGATTGGGTGCATAGATGGTGCCATTACTGGCCAGCGGCTTTGCCCAGAACCAGTTTTTCGGTTTGTTCTCATCGCTGTCATCGGCCGGGAACCGCCAGACCTCCTCGCCTGTGGCGATATCTAGAGCGTAGAAGCGCCGGCCAAAGGTGCCGAAACAGACCTTATCCTCGTAGACTACGGGTGTGGCCATGATAGCTCCTCGGGTTTCAAACACCCACCGCTGGCTGCCATCGTGGATATTAAGGGCATAGAGCTTCTTGCCGAGGTTGCCGATGAAGAGAGTGTCGCCCTGAATAGTAGGTGCGGACCAGATTTTCTCGCCTGTATCGTACTCCCAAATACCACCTAGGTTCTGATTGAGTGAGTAAACCTTCCCGTCTGCGGCACCGAAAAATATGTTACCTGTCTGGTCGAAGGTGAGTTCTCCAACGATTTCTACTCCAAGACCACCCTCGCGTGGAAAATCATATTCCCAATCCGTCGTCAAATTGTTTCCGTCGAACCTAAAAGCGTAGACCTTGCCATTATAGCCGCCGACATATACCAGTCTATACTGTTCTCCATCGGCTTCCCTCAACTCGCTAATTATAGGTGAACTGTAGATGGCTACGCCGGCAGTGCCGCCCCCCGCACAACCGAAGCCACCCGATGGTACTTGGGTGAGCAGGACAGCGGGGTCACCTTGAACGGTGCCGTCCTCGGCGTTGAGTGCTATTATCTTGCCCCCCCTCGAGCCGACAATCACGGTGTCGTCGACGACAACACCGCCGGCCCAGCCCAGAGCGACGCCACGACCTAACGTACCGGCGCAACCAGCCACCGTGAGCATGACCACCACCAGTGCCATCACTAGGGATAGTATCTTGGGGCGACCATTCAGGAATCCTGTACGCCTAATCTTCAATCCGCTCGCTCCAGGGAGATAATTGCTGAGCGTAAGGCGGGTCTGGGTACGTGCTTGATCCCAACGCCATCCTTCCGCCTCCTGCTAAACGGGACAGTTCCCATCTTCGGATGGAGGGGTATAAGAGTAATATTCACTATGGATGAGAAAAGAGACATAACAGCAAAATTATCACGGTACCGGGTCATAGCCGCCGGCATTAAACGGGTGGCACCGGGCAATACGTTTCATTCCTAACCATGTTCCTTTACACACACCGTATCTAGTAATAGCTTCGTGAGTATATTGAGAACAGGTTGGCGTGAAACGACATGACGGAGGCATAACCTGTGAAATCGTTTGTTGATAGATTCTGATCATTCCTAGTGTAATTTTTTTCACTTTATCTATTAACTCAGGCCGTGCAAGAAGCAGTTTCTACCAGGTGTGCTCGGGCTAAGAGGTCTTCTATCGCTCGTTTGAGGCTGGCGTATTCAGCACTGGCTGCCGCTGGCCTAGCGATGACGACGATATCCCAACCCGGCCTGAGCGGCACTTCCCGCAGGATCTCACGAAGTCGGCGTTTTACTTTATTCCTGACTACCGCCTTGCCGATTCTTTTACTGACCGAGATGCCGTAGCGGGATAGCGTTAGTTCGTTGGGTAGAGCTCTCATCACCACCAGCTCACATACCCACGAATTGCCCTTCTCGTACACTAGGGCGTATTCTCTTGGCTTGGTGATGAATCTATCCCCTCTCACACCACCTCCGGCCAACTTCACCTCAAACCACGGTTAATCGCTTGCGGCCCTTGAGGCGTCTTGCTTTTAGAACCGCCCGACCACCCCGGGTGCTCATTCGCTTCAGAAAGCCGTGCTCCCGTTTTCTTGGTATCTTCTTTGGCTGATATGTCCTTTTTGGCACAGTAGCCGTAACCTTTCTCTCAATTGTCTCTGGAGGGGGACCGTGTCACTCGGCATGCGCACGGAGTGTTTGGGCCTTGCGAGTATGAGCTGCGACATACGGCAGTAATGCCAGATGTCTTGCCCTCTTTATGGCGACCGCTAAGGAGCGCTGGTGCTTGGCACATATCCCGGTCCGCCGGCGTGGCTCTATCTTGCCCCGGTCGGATACATAGTTACGAAGCTTGTCCGGCTCCTTGTAGTCAATCGATTCGTTCTTGTTGGCGCAGAAGAAGCACACTTTACGTCTAGGGGTATATTTCGTTCCCCGGCTCCAACGTGTGCTTTTTGGCTTGCTGGTTTTCTGTCTGGGCACTGGTTATAAACTCCTTTAAAAAGGTATGTCTTCCGGGGCAAAATCGCCGGTATCACTCTCGTCTATCTTGTCAGGAGAAGGTGCGGCGCCCTGTCGATCGAGGAATTTCACCCTGTCGGCGACGATTTCATTCCGGGCCCGCGTTTGCCCGTCCTGACCCTCCCAGGTCCGCATTCGCAGTCTGCCCTCAACGTAGACCAGCCGACCCTTGGATAGGAACTGATTGCATTGCTCGGCCAGCTTGCTCCAGCACACCACGTTAAACCACTCTGTCTCTTCTCTTCGCTCGCCGTCTGGTGTAGTATACCTCCAGTTAGTAGCCACCCGAAACGAGGTCACTGGTCTCCCGTTGGGAGTAAAACGCATCTCCGGCTCGCTACCTAGGTTGCCGATGATTGTCATCCTGTTGACACTAACCATTGTCCCAAACTCCTCTTGCCTCTCCGAACATCCGGGGAACTAGTATTCAACCATTTCACCCAATCTTTATCAGAAGGTGGCGTATCACGTCTTCGGAGATTTTCAGGTTTGTCTCTAGTTCTTCATTGTATTCGGGCTTCATCTGGAAGCGGGTTAAAACGTAGTGACCTTCCCTATATTGTTTTATCGGATAGGCTAGCCTTCTCTTGCCCCAGCGCTCTACTTCTGAGACGACGCCACCCTTCTCTGTAATATAGCGACCTACGCTCTCGACCGTGGTTTCAAGGTTCTCTTCATCAGCTTCAGGGCGGACAACAATGGTCAATTCGTAGTTGCATAACTTTTCGCCGACCTGGTTCGACACGTTCTCAGATACCATTACTCCTACCAATAAATATACTAACGCACAGCATCATAGTATACTATACGACCGTAAACAATACAAGCAGTATGCTTTACTTGAGATGATTGGACTGACAGCGCCTTGACAGCCAAGGAGTGTCTTGCTAGACTCTATCTAGGCAAGGTCTTTCCTCGCAGGTTATACGGCCCCGTGGTGTAGCGGTCTAACATGCCACCCTGTCACGGTGGAGATCGCGGGTTCAAATCCCGCCGGGGTCGCCAGTTAGTATTTCCACGCCTAATGTTGTCATTTTCCCAACATCTACACTACTTATCCCTGTACCAAAGTGCCCCCCTACCAACACTAAAGTCCGACACCCTAAGGTCTGGTGCTATGCGGTTTCTAGCCCCGCAACAGGACAGTATCATACCTCACCAAAGTGTCGGGCTCAACCCCAAAGTATCCTTCACTTATTACCGTTTCGTGTCCCCAGAAGTGGTGGTAACCTCTTTAATGTCTTTATCGAGGAGGTATCACCGTGAAGACAGAGCTTGCACTCCGTGAATTCTTTGACAGCCGGATTGCAGCCAATCTAAGTCCCGCGACAATAGAATGGTATAAAGACAGGCTCTCCCCCTTCGTCAACTCCTGTCCTAATCTTCCACAACGGCCGGAACCCATTGAGAGGTTCCTAGCGACCGTCTTTGGTAGTCCTGAGACGAGGTATGACGTTTACCGGGCACTTAAGACTTTCTTTAAGTTCATTTGTAGTCGCAGACAATTACCAAATCCAATGGATGATGTTCCCTCTCCACGTCGCCCTAAGACGCTCATGCCAACACTCGAAGTCGGTGAGCTAATGAGACTTTTACACTCGGCAGAAGGTCCTCGTGACAGAGCAATAATAACGCTGCTGGTGGATTGTGGGGTGCGCGCTGGCGAGGTCTGCTCTCTATTAAAACACAACATCAAACAGGAGACTATAATCGTCCATGGCAAAGTGGGTTGGCGCGAGGTACCCATTTCTGAGGAAACCAAACGCCTTCTTGTCCAAGTTGCTGCTATTAGCCCCGACGACTATGTATTTCATGGTCAAAAAGGTCCTATTAGTAGGCATCTCATATACGCAATTGTGCGTCGGGCATTAGAGAAAGCTGGTATCAAAGGACCGAAACTGGGACCTCACCGCTTAAGGCATGCTTTCGGTAAGAACTTCCTCGTCCAGGGTGGAGATCTCCGCTCACTTCAAGAAATAATGGGTCACGCTGATATAGAGACGACCCAGAAGTACGCCACGCTTAACCTTACCGATATTGTTAAGAAACATCAGAAATTCAGCCCACTTAAGGCAGCTCATGCTGCAGCGCAAGAAAGTTTGTTCGCCGCCGAGGCGATCAGAGAGGCTGAACAAATACTCCAAACGAAGGAAGCATAACTGAAAGAGATTATAACGAAGTCCATTACTCTGCCAGTTAAAGACGGACACAATTTCGAGGAGGTTAACAATGCCAATAAAAGGAATATCCGACGTAGTGAGGCTGCCCAGGCTAGGCAAGATAAGACTCGGGATCAGAGAGGAAGTCGGTGAAGGCTTTGGATATCCCTTACCCACCGATTATTTCGTCTGTCCTGAGGAAGTAAGGAAGGTATTCGGAGAGCGACCGAGAGAGCTCCGCATCATGTTCCCGACCGAAAATGAATCCCAGTGGGCAGGCCAGCACCTGAAGTGTTACTCGCCATTAGGGGAACTAGTTTGCCGCGGAGATGGCGAGACGGCAATTGCGCGTGTCGATAGCAAGACAGGAGAGCTTGCTACTGCAGACACTACTGAGACAAAGCTTCAGGAGGTCAGCTGTCTTCCCGAAGTGTGTTCCTATTACCAGCGGAGACAGTGCCGGAGGGTTATGAACCTTCAATTCCTGCTGCCCGAGTGTCCCGGATTCGGCGTTTACCAGCTCGATACGAGCTCGTACCACTCTATTGTCAACATCAACTCGATGCTTGAGCTGATAATGGGTACCTGCCAGAGGATCTCAATGATACCACTTACCCTCAAGCTGGTGCGTAAAGCTGTACAGCCGGAGGGTGATTGGAAAGCAATCTACGTTCTAGACCTCAGCACCGAGTGTAGCCTGGTCGAGATGCAGGAGTACGGCAGGATACCACCGAGCCGGGTGCTATTGATACCACCACCCGATAACGAGGCACCCGACGACCTATTCCCCGACAATGTACTGAGACAGAGAGTGCCGGGTAGTGGTGTCTCAAATGCTGACATCGAGCTGCAGCTGGTGTGGAACAGGGCAAAGAGCATGATTCGAGGTCTTGACATCCGTGAGTCGCAGATAGCCGATTGGTTCTGGAGGAGTTACCAGTGCAGGGTAAACCTGGATGACTTCGATAGGGATACACCACCCGAGAAGCTAACTATCGAGCGACTGAGGCGGTTCTGCAATGCAGTCGAGCGCCACGGTTCTCACAGTTAGAGACGGGAGACCGACAAGCGAAAAGGAGGTACCACGGTGGTCGTAACAGCGGAAAAGATAAGACCTAAGACGAGGCGACGGCCTAAATCTGCATCACACTGGAGCTGTGGACCGAATTGTACATTCAGTAAGCCTCCGACAATTGCCTGTCCCTGCTGTGGAACCGACATCTCTTATGGAGTGAGTCAGATGCTCCGTGTCGTTCAGGAAGGCAAGGGGCAGTATAGATATACGCGGCGAGGTGGAAAGGTCACGCAGTTCTGCCTGAAGTGCGCCCAGATTATTACTGGAGTGCGAAATAGAAGAGGTCGTCTGCTTGACCAGTATAAAGAGACACCCTGGGTGATGTTTCCGAAATGTTAGTTATCAAGTTAAGCGGTCGGGCAAGCCAGGTGTTTCACCTGATTAATCTGATGGCTACCACACGTGGGAAGACAACCCTGGGTGACCTCAAGAAGGGAGAGCATCCATGCCTGGTCCTTTCTCTATCGAAATCCCGGCGCTCCTAGAGAAGCACCTGGACCACCTGCTGGTGTCGGCGATATCGCCTGACGTCATTCGCGAGCGGGGCTACCGCTCCATCCTGGGGAAGCACGACCTCAGGGAGCTGGGATTTATCAAGGCGCAGCAGCGGTGCCCCGGCATCCTGATACCGCTGCACGCTGTCGATAGTACTGCAATCAGCCCGCAGTACCGTCCGGATAGCCCGCGCACTAACGCAAAAGGCAAGCCCATCAAGTACGAAAATCCCACCGGCTCGTCGGTAAGGCTTGATGTGCCACCCCGCTGCCGGCAGCAACTCGGAGATCCCACGATCCCGCTTTGGTTTACTGAAGGTGTCAAGAAGGTCGATGCCCTGGCGACGGCCGGCGCCTGTGCCGTCGGCCTCACCGGTGTCTGGGGCTTCAAGGGCAGAAACCCTCTCGGTGGAACGACCATCCTAGCCGATTTCGACTACATTGCACTGAAAGGCCGGAGCATCTACCTGTGCTTCGACTCCGATAGCCGCTCTAATCCGCAGGTCTGGAATGCCCTGGAGCGTCTCAGGGAGCACCTGGAGCGTAAGGGCGCCTCGGTTTACGTCGTTCAGATCCCGGAGGGTACCGACGGTGAGAAGGTCGGAGCCGATGATTACCTGGCGCAGGGACACTCCCTGGAAGAGATGATCCGTCTGGCAGTTATTCAGCAGGTGATCGACCGTCCCAGCCTGCGGGCACGCAGTTCGGACCTCTACTGTGTTGAAGGCGGCAAGCTGTGCTGGGTCAAGCAGAGCCAGGAGGGGGAGACCATTGTTCCACTCTGCAACTTCGATGCCAGGATTGCCGAGGAGATTATCCGGGACAACGGTATCGAGGTCACCGGCTCATTCAAGATTATAGGTACCGACTTTCAGGGCAGGCCATTACCGTCGACGGAAGTGCCTCTCTCCGGTTTTGAGACGATGAACTGGGTGGTGCCGGCGTGGGGGCTCAAGGGTATCGTCTCCGCCAACCAGGCGGCCAGACAGAAGCTGCGGGAGGCCATCATGCTGCAGTCACAGGAAGCGACCCACCGCACCGTATATGCCCATACCGGCTGGAGAGAGGTCGATAGCCGAAGAGTATTTCTTACTGCAGCCGGCGCTCTCGGTGAGCCAGATATCGATGTCGAGCTGGAAGACGACCTTAAGAGCTACTACCTGCCAAACCTGGAGAACGATCTTGGGGAAGCCATCAGAGCAAGCCTTGAGTTTCTGGAGATGGGCAGGTCCGAGGTGCTCTACCCGTTATGGTCGGCGATGTACCTGGCACCGCTGGCGGAGATACTGCCGCTCACCTTTACCCTCTTCCTGGTAGGGCCATCGGGCACCTTCAAGTCGACGCTAACCGCCCTTGCCCTCAATCACTACGGCCAGAAGTTCGACGAGTTCCACCTGCCGGCGGCCTGGCGTGATACCGAGAACAAGCTGGAGAAGCTACTTTTTCTGTCCAAGGACCTGCCTATGGTAATTGATGACTGGGCGCCCGGAAGCGACTCGGCCAAGGCACGCGAGCTTGAGGTCAAGGCGGAGCATGTCATCCGGGCCCAGGGTAACCGCCAGGGCAGAGGTCGGCTCAAGTCCGACACGTCGAGCCGCAAGACGTATATACCCCGTGGTCTTCTCATCACGTCGGGAGAACAACTACCCAGCGGTCACAGCCATACGGCGCGGATATTCTCCGTGGAGGTACAGCCGGGAGACGTACCTCGTAGCGATATCACTGAAGCGCAGCAGAAGAGGCACCTCTACTGTTTTGCCATGTCTGCCTACATCACATTCCTGCAGAGGCACTGGCAGGAGCTTCAGAAGCTGCTGCCAGTGCAATATAGTGCCTGGCGGGACCGGGCCCGTGAAGCGGGACAGCACCCGCGCCTGCCCGGAGCCGTGGCCAGCCTCTACGCCGGCCTGTGTGCCGGGCTTGACTTCATGGAGGAATATGGGGTAATTGATGCCGAAGGTGTTGAGGCTATCAGGCAGAGAGGTTGGGATGTCTTTCTCAGCCTGTCAGTTGAGCAGGCCGTCCGGGTTGAAGAGCAGCGTCCGGGCAAGCGGTTTGTAGAGACGTTGGGTAGTCTCCTCGACCAGGGCAGGGTGGTGCTGTGGTCGAAAGAAGATGAGGCACCCAGGACTCCCGTGCCTGGGCAGGCTAATGTGGGCTGGACCGACGGGGACGGGCATATACTCTTAAATCCGGAGGCAGCCTACGCTGCAGTACGGCAGTTCTGCCAGCACACCGACTTCCCCTTCACATTCAAGCAGAACGCCGTCTGGAAAGACCTGAGGCAGCTGATGTTCATTGAAGCGCCGAACGGACGCAGCACAGTAAACGTCCGTATCTACGGCCAGGTAAAGCGAGTGCTCAGGCTCAGGAAATCGGCTTTGCAATCCGAAGAGTCAGAAAATATCCCGGGGGGTTATATCCAAAATGCGGCTACACCGGCTACAGCGGCTACAGGGGAAAATCCTCAGGCGTGAGCCATGCCTGGACAGAGTGTAGCCGTTTTAGCCAGGCCGGTGGTTTTAATGCGGCTACACCGGCTACAAGGGAAAAGGGAAGAAAAAGAAAGCGGCTACAAAGTGGCTACAATTTTTGAGGCTAAATTCGAGATGATTAATAAAAGCGGCTACAAAACGGCTACAGAATTTTTAAAGCTAAATCATTTATATTCAGGCGTGGCATATCTAGGGTGTAGCCGCTGTAGCCGCTTTGTCCATATAACCCCGGCGGCATTCTGGGAAAGGAGGGCTTGATGACGCTCAGGGCGATGAATGCGGAGGCCCCCAAAAGGGTCCATACACCTCTCGAGCAATCGCCAGAGGAGGTCGGCGCCAGGACCAGCGAGTTGCTTGGCGAGAGGGGCTGGTGCTTGTGGCAGTGCCGGTTGTTCGATGGAGATGTCATCGTCGTGGTAGATGAGACGATTGCCCGAGATGTTCCATCTGGTTATCCGATATACCTGCTAACTGAACTGTACCAGCTTGAGAAGGCTGACGACTCGACCATCAGGCTAATACACGAGGCCAAGAAGCTGGGCGGCGCCGTAGTTATCAGGGTTGAGAATCCTCCGGATGACAGAAAAAGTTGACTTAGTGACTGCGACCTAGAGATGACAAATGCAAAAGATCCTTTAGCCAGTGCTTACGAGCACCTAACAGAGATGCAGGGAGATATGTCCCGGTGGCTGGGCTCCATCATGGATGACATTCTTAATCCCTCCATCCTCCAGGGCTTCATGGAGCTCATGGGTTCGGGGATGCCGCAACCGCTAAACATGAACCATCAGCGGGCCGGTTTGGATGCCTACTGGCTGCTGGGGCTGGAGAAATCGGCCTCCGATGAAGAGGTCAGGAAGCGTTACCGGGCCCTGCTGCACAAGTTGCACCCCGACACAGCGGGAGTAGAAGGCACCGAGCGGCTGCTTAGCCTGGTCATCGCTGCCTACGGACAAATCGCAAAAGAAAGGAGATGGGAATGATGAAAGAAGGAGACATCGAGCTGATTAATGAGATAGCCCAGTTTGAAGATTCCCACGACATGCAAAGAGAGTACAAGATAGGCTGGTCATGGCGCCATGTCCGTATCTGGCCGGCGACCCTGAGCCGTCTTTTCAAGGAAGGCTACCTCGACAATGTATTTCGCTCCAACTCTTATACAGGATATAGGCTCAGCGAATTGGGTAGGGTGCTGGCCAGCGCCGGGCCAGCAAGTAATCGGACCGAGAATGAGCCATCCGAAAAGCTGGAGATACCCGAGGATATATTCACCGACATCATCGGCCACAACGACATCAAGGAGCTGCTTACGGCCTGTCTGCTGGCGGACAAGCCGGTGCATGTCCTGCTGGCAGGCCCACCGGCGCTGGCTAAGACGCTTTTCCTGTGGGATATTGAGCGAATTGCAGGAGAGAGAGCCATCTGGCTTGTAGGCTCAGCAACCTCAAAAGCCGGGCTTTGGGACGTCGTCGCCGACAGGCGCCCGCAGATTGTGCTCATTGACGAGCTGGACAAGATGAACGCTGCTGATACGGCGGCTCTACTCTCCATGATGGAAGGAGGCCGTCTCGTACGTGCCAAGAGAGGACGGGAGCTTAATCTCTCCAACCAGATCAGGATAGTTGCTGCCAGCAACCGCCTGGACTCGCTCTCGCCCGAGCTCAAGTCCCGCTTTGCCGTCAGGAAACTGGCTGCCTACAGCCAGAGCGAATATCTCACGGTAGTCGAAGGAGTGCTGGTCAGGCGGGAAGGCCTTGGCCGGGAGATTGCCGGAGAGATTGCCCACAGGCTGGATGGTCTCAGCCAGGACGTCCGTGACGCCATCAGGGTGGCCAGGCTGACACCCCACCTGGGTGTAGACCGGGCGGTTAATCTGCTATTTGGTGAAGTATCTGGCTTGGGGGTGACCGGTAGGAGTGGAATTTAGCTACGAATTTGAGGTCTTGAGAGTGGTTGAAAACCAACCATTTAGCTTCGGCTGGCTGAGCAACTGCTAGACCACTTTAAGCGTGATGGCCGGGCCACAAGATAACCACTTCAGCTTCAGTGGTTGGCAAGGAGGAGAAATGGACGACCAGTTTACAGAGGATGTGAAAAGACTTCAGGGGCAGGGGCTGTCCGAAAGGAAGATAGCGGTCAAGCTCAAGGCCAGCCGTAGCAGGGTTCATGACACACTGGTGAAGCTCAAGCAACTGGAAGCCGATAGTAACACCCTGTTGGAAGAGAAGATGCGGGAGATTATCCGCGAAGAGCTGGAGCATGCCCGCAGATCGGAGGAGGAAGGTGAAGAGGCCGACGGTCGCTTCCCGATGGTACGCAAGATGGGCGGCGGCATGGAGATGATAGCACCTGAGGCTGTGTTGAAACAGTACATGGGTGGCAGCACCCCGGAGGAACGGATGGAGCTGCGGGCGATCATGAAGTTCCGGGCGGCTATGCTCATGGTCATGGACCTGGTCAGCATCCAGAAGGGCTCCGCCGAGGCGGATGCCAAGCGGATGGAGCCCATTCTCAAGCTTATGAAGGAGACCAGGGAGGAGCAGGACGCTGCGGCCGCCAGGGCGAAGGCTGCCAGCGAGGAGATTGCCGACCGGGCAGCACACGAGACGGCAAGCCAGGTTTATGGGGCGATTTCACAGAGCAACGCACAGACGGGCAGCTCCTTGGAGCAAATCAGACAGCTGTTGACAGGCAAGAACGACGATCCGTTTAGCCGGCTGCTCAACATGATGCAGTCTATGCAGCAGATGGCTCAGATGTTCGGCATGCCGCTGCCAGGCATGATGCCCAGGGCACCGTACCAGGGCAGCCCACTCGGCGGCCAGCAGCCGATGGAGGCGCCGCCGATTGAGAGACACAGTATTAACGAGCTGGAGGAATAGGATGTTTGATTTCATGCAGATGGCTAATACACCCCAGTCCCAGGAGATGCTCTTCCGCCTGATGAGCCAGCAGATGGGACAGGCGCCACCCGATGTAAGAGAAGCTATCTCACGGGTAGAGGTAATCGTCAAGAGAAATGAGCGGGGTTTCGAGCTCCGCATCGGGTCAAGCGATCATGAAAGAGTAGAGAGCATGGTCAGGGAGTTGGTTGACAGCTGGATTAACCTGCTTAGCCGCGGTTTCCAGGCAGTTGGCTACCGGGTAAAGATATATGAATAGCTGGCTGGCGCCGGTATACGGCCTGCTTTTCCTGGCTCTCTGGCGTATGGCCTACGAGGCAGCCAACGCCGGCACATCTCGTCCGTTAATTCAAGCGTCTCCGCGGCAAGAGAACTATCAGCCGGAAGCACAAACCCCGATTCAGAAGGAATGGGCCGAGAAGGCGACAAAACGTTATGCCGAGACCCAGGAGAAGAAGTGGCAGAGGTGGAACGAGGCCATGTTCGAGAGGTCGAGCTGATGCCGATAAAAGTAGAGCGGATACTATTCCGGGTAGGTGAGGGCAGCCTGGCTGTCACCCTGCCCAAGGCTTGGGTGACGTATAACCATCTCAAGCCCGGTGATACGGTCGAGGTTATTGCCAATGACGGCGTACTCGTCCGTGTAAAGGAGAAGCCCGAAACCGCAAGCGAAGCTGAAGGTTAGTACAGGCGTATATACGCCCGTACAATCTTGACAGAAGCCAGGTAGTGCTATAGGCTAGAGTTGGAAGCCCTGAGAGCCTGCCGGTGAATACTGGCTCTCAGGGCTTGTTGTTTCACCAGCGGCTCTCGGGCTACGAAAAGGGGTTAGCAATCTGGACTGGAGAGGTTCAGGCTAACCCCTTTTCCTTTCCACCAGGTTGCATCTCCCCTTTACAACCCGGCCGCGACCGGGGGTAGAGAATGACAAGGAGGTGCCCATATGGGTAAGTACGCAAGCTGGTCTGAACTGGAGAGAAGCGTTCCTATCACCTATGCCGAGAAAGCCACTCCTGAAGCCTACCGCACCGGCATGAACGGTATTGCCCCCAACGGCATGAAGGTCAAGGAAGGGCGCGTTAACCACTACCGCGACGGTGTGGACGGGAAGGGTGACGAGGTAGTCGCCGGCTACAAGCGTGCCATGTTCGAGTAGCATCCTCAATAACTGATGTCGTTTCGAGGGTACCGCCTTAAATCGATTTATCGCCGTCGCGGCGGCGGTGAATCGAATACCTATCCAAGAGAGACATCGGGATAAAGCAGGGTGATACTCCAGGCAAAGACGATCGAGGAGGTAAGCATGTTCAATACTCAGCAGGTAACCGGGCCGGTGGCTCCCGGACAGTACGGCGCCATGCAGGTGAGCGGCCCCTCGGCCTATTACCCGACGCAGGAGACGGACCCCACCGCGGGGATGTTCACCGCCATCATGCCCATGATCATGATGGTGATGATGTTCGCCATCATTGGGCCGATGCTCAAGGGTGTTACCGCCACAGAATGAATATTAACTGAATAGTATCAGGAGGTAATCAACAATGTTTGGAACACAGCAATTTGCCGGGCAGCAGCTCCGGCCCCAGCAGTACCAGTACGGCACGGTATCTGGCTACTATCCGATGCAGACGACAGACTGGACGAGCATGTTCAGCGCCATGATGCCGATGATCATGATGATCATGATGCTGGCAATCATGATGCCCATGATGAAGGGTATCACCGGCAGCAGCAAGTCATAGCCGGAGGTGAAATCTTTAAGGAGGTTACGATATGGAGAAGAACATTATTCCGCAGCAGTATCCCGGCTACCCGGGAACGCGGCCTCCCAAGGGATGGGTGCCTCCGCTGGGCCAGTTCCTGAACCTGCTCGGTGTCTATGATAATGAGTCCGGCTACTGGATGGGCCTGCCGCTGCAGGTCCTAAGTGAGCAGCTCGCCCTGGCGGAAAAGCAGCACACGCTTGACAGGATTGATCCCAGGAACGGCCAGGTCAGCATCACCGTGCCCATCGGGACAGCGGTCGGCGCACAGGTTACCGGTGAAATCGAGGTACCCGAGGATGAGATATGGTATCTCAGGTGCCACGAGATCCGGGTCCACCAGCAGGCGGCCCTGGCGGCCGGCGACCTCATCTGCAATTTCCGGGTATCCCGCTTTCCCGTCTCCGGAGATGTCGCCAAGCTCTTCTACAGCACCAATGACCGGCTCATCGCCACGCAGGCGCAGATTGCCGCCGGAGATGTCTTTGACCACGACCTGGTGCTGGTCGGCGCTTACTGGGACGGTGCGACCGAAGTCAAGGTCTACCGCGAGGTAATCAGGGACTTTGCCGACCCAGACGAGCTAGGTAACGCTCTCAGGCTTATCGGTGGGGACAAGCTCACCCTGGTCGCCACGGGAGAGACGGCGGCTATTGCCGGTGGTGCGGTTACCGTCGACCTGACGGTGTGGGGGCTCAGGGGTAAGAGGCTGGTGGAATAAGCATAGGGAGGTGGATCATGCCCTATGCTTTCATCCCGCCGGGATACAGCCCTGTCCTCCTGGGACAGGCTCAGAGTGTCGAGGAGCTGGGCACCTTCGCCCCGCTGGAAGAAGGCGCGGCTGAAGGTGCCCTTGTCCTGATGCGTCTTGATTTTACCGAGCAGGTATCAAGGGAAACTCTGAGCGACCTGGAACAGGCATGCCGTGGCGCCGGTGTCGAGCCATGGCCGGGCAGTGCGTACTACGTTTACGCCGATGCGGCCTCACCGACCGTATATCTTGTCTGGCAGAAAGGACTGGCCTGGCTGCCCATCATCATCGGTATTGTGGCGACCATAGCGTTGCCACCGCTTATCACAGCCGGTGTCTGGCTGCTTCTGCCCAGCTCCCTAAAGAGCCTTATATCCAACCTGGTCAACATAGGGATACTGCTACTGGTCATGTTTATCGTCATGAAGATGATGCCGGCGCTCTCGCCAGCCAAGGAAAAACCCAAGCAGGTAAAGGAGGCTGCCGGATGAGCTATTCACCGCAACAGTATTACGGCTATTACCTAGCCGGGTATCAGCCGCAGTTCTGGCAGGTCATCGTTGGAGGGGTAATCGATATCGCCATCATGTTTGCTTTTGGGGCCTGGGCGCTGTCACTGGTGAAAAAAGCATTCAAGGGGGAGGAGGTCAAGCTATCATGACGACGACGGGTGTCATGGGTGGTGAGCTCGGGGACATCTTCTGGGACCTCGCTCCCTGGATAGTGTACACTCCGGGTTTCGACATTGGCTGCAATATCTACGTCGCCAACCCGACCGATACGGCGAAAGAGTATGCCCTCATAGCCGGGCTCTTCCGTAACGATACTCTGATCAGCGAAGAAGCCTTACCGGTCTACGGCAGCACCTGGTTTACCGTGGAGCCGGGCGATTTTCTCAGGCTTAGAGGCGCTCTACGCTTTGACGAGAGTGATGTTGTCCTGTCTGTCGGTCTGGTTGAGCGTGAGACCGAAATGGTAGCCGACCTGGTCTCAACGAGCCTGGTAGCACCGACAGTTTCCGCCCTACCTCCCACCTGGCCGGGAATGCCGGATGTGACCGGAGAGGCAGGTTACGACTGGAGCTTACTGCTGACGATGATGCTCCCGGTCATGATGCTCGGTATCATCGCTTCGGCGGTGAGATCTCCTGCCGGGAAAGAGAAAGTAACCCTACCGGCAGGAGAGGAAAGAAAAATGCTGCCTGCGGGGAGAGAAGCCTGATGCCCGGTGAGTTCTATATCGAGGGTAAGAAACAGCAGGAGACGCTGGAGCAGCTGCGCGGCGAAGAGCCGGTCACCGGTTCAACGGTGGCCAGCTGGCAGCTGGCCGAGGGCGAGGTTGCCGTGATCGGTGAAACGGGTAAGAGGTTCAAGATACACGACCTGACGCTGAGCATCCACAACCTGGTGGGTAACCAGATAACGATAAGGCTGTACAAGCCGGTGTACGGCATTGAGAGATGCTGCTACGAGCAGATATTCGATGCCGGCTCCGATCCGCCGGGCTTGCCGGTAATCAACGGCACCTGGGCGATTCATGATGTATTGAGGGTTACTCTGGAGAGCAACAATGCTGCTGATAACAACAGGGTTGTTGATTACGACTACATGCTGGAGGCGATGTCATGAGCCTGCTGACCAAGGCTACCGGAGGTATAAAGAAGCTATCCGAGATGGAGATTGATGTCAGCAAGGACTGGGCCGGCTACCTGCTCAAGAATATCGGGGCGGCGGTTGATGACACGGATGCCCTGAGAAGCGCCCAGGCCGTGCTACAGGCTGTGATGACCACCAAGGGTGATACATTATACCGGGGAGATTTAGAGGCGGAGAGGCTGGTGCCGGATCTCGGCAAGGGCTACAACTTCCTCCGCAGCCGCGGGCCCGGTCTATCACCGGTGTGGCAGGACATCGAGAGTCTTATCCAGTTCATGACCGGCGCTGTCAACAGGGCTATAGCCTTCGACCTGGCTATTCCTGTGCCGTCCGTATCCCAGGTAAGCGGCCGGGCATCGAATCCTCCCGGTAAGACGGCTGCCCTACCGCTGTCGGTGCCGGAGCCGTCGGTGGGTATCACAACCGGGGTTGGAGCTGGCGGAGGTGTGGGAGCGGTACCCTCGCTCGGTATTCCGGCACCGGCAGTCTCCATGAGTGAGATAGCCATCGGTGAGCCTGTTGGTGGCGCTGTTGCCGATGACGGCGGGGTAACGACCGATGAGACGGCACCGGCTAACAATGATACCGCCAATGACATGACGTTACTCCCGGCTATCCCAGCGGTAAACGACGCCTACTATTTCGGACACGCGTCCTTATGGGACTGGCTTGAGCTCAGGATCGGCACGGCGGGTAATGGTGTATGGACAGTCACCTGGGAATACTGGAACGGCGTGGCCTGGGCAGCCCTTCCCGGCGTCAGCGATGGCACCAGCGGCTTCATGGTCTCGGGAAATAAGCAGGTTACATTCACACAGCCCGGTGATTGGGCACAGACAAATGTCGGCGGCATAGCCAATCTCTACTGGATAAGGGGCCGGGTATCTGTTTACACCTCGATTGTCACTCAGCCGAAGGGCAACAGGGCTTTTATATGGATCAAACACTGAGGAGTAGAAAGATGGATCAAAGAGAAGAAGCGAGATACGAGAAGCTCCGGAAGCTGGGGCAGGAGCTTCATGTCCCGATTCCCGAGACATTCTGGGAGCTAGAGGTCAGGGACAGGGATGGAAAGGTTACTCAAAGGCTTAAGCAGCGGAGCCACAGCTGGGTGAGGAACGCCTATAACCACATGTTCTGTCAGCTGGCCGGCAAGAACGGCAATGATACGACCTTCGGGGCCGGACTGCTTAGTGTTAAGGACACTGGTGGCACCATAAGGTACCACGACTCACCCATAGGCCAGAGTGATGCCGACATCGACGGAACTACTTACGGTTACCGTGGTCGGCCCGGCGATGATACCTGGGGCATCCAGGTTGGGTCGGGGACAAACGCCGAGAGTTTTGAAGATTACATGCTCCAGACCAAGATTGCCAACGGTGTTGGCGCCGGAGAGCTCAGCTATATCGAGCAGGACCCGCATGTCATCGCCTACAATCCGGGGACAAAAGTACTGTCCAACACCATGGTCAGGTACTTCAACAATAACAGTGGTGGCAGTGTCGATGTCAATGAGGTCGCCCTGGTGCTCAATCAGCCACAGGGAGGCGCTGTGTACGGTAAATGGGTGCAGACCCGCGACAAACTGGTCTCAACGGTAACCGTGCCCGATACCGGTCAGCTCAAGGTAACCTATACCGTCCAGTTGACCTATCCGGCTTAAGGGGATGCGAGATGAGATACGCACTGTTATCAAAAGGGCTATCACTTCAGCAGATTGAAGCTGAGGCACGAAAGGTCGGAGCAGTAGGAATCAAGACAACCCGGCTACTTAACCAGGTGTTCTGCGAGCTTGATACTTCTCAGGTGGGCCTGCTATCCCGGGTTCCCGGTCTGGCGGTCAAGCCATTAAAGGAGTACAGGACCGACCAGGTATTAACGGACTCGCCGGCGGTAGAGACGATTTCCGATATCTTTTATCTGCTTCGCTCGTATTTTTCACCACCACTGACCGGTACCGGCCTTACCGTTGCTGTGCTGGACAGCGGTATCAGGACGACACACCGGGCACTAAAGGGTAAGGTCGTCTATGAGATTAACTTCACCGATTCCCCGTCATCTGAAGACGTCTTCGGACACGGCACCCAGGTAGCCTTCGTCGCCGCCGGGGGAATGCATGGTATGGGTGAGAAGGCGGGTGTTTCTCCGGGTGCTTCCCTCATGAATATCAAGGTCATCAACGATGATGGCATCGGCAGTGATGAGGATATTGTGCTCGGGATTGACAGGGTCTGTGACCTGGCGGAGGACGCCAGGGAGTCCGGACTCTGGCCGACCGACGACCTGTATCCCAATATCATCAACCTCAGTATCGGCGGAGAGGATGACGGCGATGAGGACAACCCGGTGAGGGCAGCCTGCCGCCTGGCCAGCACCGAATATGGTCTCGATGTTATCGCCGCTTCCGGTAACTTCGGTCCCAAGATGACCACCATCACCCTGCCGGCCTGTGACCCCGAGGTGATTGCTGTGGGCGCTGTTGAGACACTGGGGGAGTTTGCCATCTGGGACAAGTCCTCCCGCGGGCCTACGGTGCAGGGTGAGACCAAGCCGGACTTCGTGCTCTGGGGCACCAACCTGGAGATGGCCAGCCATGAGGCAGACGATAAGTACGTCACCAAATCTGGGACGAGCTTTTCGGCCCCGATGCTCTCTGGATTAACAGGCCTGCTCTGGGAGAGTGGCCGCCGGGCTTATGGAGAGAGTTGGCCCTTCCGCTGGACGTCGGCCCGCCAGGTAGCGCCTTACTTCTGCACGAAGCCGGCGGATGCCGCCGTGAACAAGGATAACAGCTATGGATTCGGACTTCCGGCAATGGGTACAATGCTGGGACAGATGACACAGGTAGGCACTCCAGTCGGGGAGACAGCAGAGATGTTTCCTATGCTCATGATGATGGTCATGTTGAGTGGTGTGATGGGGGGAATATAGATGAACGAGGAAAAGATACTGCCGATACTCATCGAGCTTACAGGGATAGCCGCAATCGGAGTGGGTGTCGGTATCGAGTTGGCGACAAAAGCCGATATCGGGTGGGTGGTGGTGACTCTCGGTAGCTGTGTAGTGGCTATCGGTGGCGTTATCTGGGGCAAATTCACAAACGGCAGCGCCGAATAGGGGCCGGTGAGGGATAAAACTAAATGTATGCCGATATTACAAAGATTGAGGCACCCTCGAGCGTTCAGGCAGGAGAGCAGGTAATTGTTGATGTCAGCGTGAAGAATACCGACGACTCAGACGAATACATGTCGGTCACCGCTATCTTCGACTCGACGTCGATTCCCTTTCAGTTCGACTACCTCATCGTGGCACCGGGTCAGACGGTCGTCTTCCGCGGCTGGTTCGTCATGCCCTCGAAGGATGTGAGGATAACGGTATACAGCCACTACTGGGATGGAAGCAAATGGATCCAAGATGACCGGATGACGAAGGATATCGACGTGGTTCTCTTAACACCGCAGATAAGCGAGTTCAAAATAGCTGATTTCAACAAAGTCTAGGAGGTGAGATATGGAGTTGAAAACAATGGCTCTTGACCTTGGGGTTATCAAGCCGCTTCAGGTGGGAGGTGATTCTCCAGAGTACCCGGCGGGATGGTATATCGATCCCATTACCGGGCAGCGCATCTTCTATGACCCGAACACCCAGAGCTTTTACACGATGGCGGGAGGCGTGTTTATCCCGCTGGGCTACATGAATCCGTCACCGAAGCAGGTTGCCGTTGGCCCGGGTGAGAAGCTGAAGATAACCATTTCATACAAGTACTCGGGACCGTCGATAACCGGCGCCATTGAGTATTTCAGTATCGGAGTCTACGGTACCTTCGGTTTTGATGAGAAGATGACGGCCAAGAACACCCGGAACCTGCCGGCATCAACCACACCGCTCCCTTACACCGGTGCATACACCTTTACCATACCCGACAATGTCGCCAGCAACTGGGATGACATTTACTGCAAGATATATGGAGGAGGTGTACCGCAGACGTTGTTTGGCTACGAAGACTGTCTTCTCATTGTCGGTAAGGATCCGACGATTAGCGACTTCGAGATAACCGATTTCGCGAAAGTATAGGAGGACGGTGTGCTTGATATTGCTCTGGCGCCCATGGCGCTGCCGTTAAAGGAGTTTACTGTCGGGGATACAATCAGGGTTACCGTATCCTTCAAGTACGCTGTGGCTGTCGATACTACAGTAACAATAAAGGCCGGTCCCTACTACAGAGATTTCTTCGGCACGCACATGGTAGGCACGTGTGTCGGCCAGACAGATGTACCGTTAACAGCCACCACGACGCTGACACCGCAGACCGCCGATGTTGATTTTCTCCTGATACCTAAGGCGACCGGCGGTATCGACAATGGGACGTATGGTCTGAGAGTGTGGGTCGAAGATACCGATGCCATGAGTGAGCAGGACAACATCATCATTGTCTCAGGAAACGCAAGCGGAGGGCTCGACCTATCGGGCATACTCCCCATGGTGATGATGCTGATGATGATGGGAATGATAATGCCGATGGTCCAGCAAACGGGTGAGGGAGCCTGAGGATGAAAGCCTATCTCGAGCCGACTGAAATCGAACAGATGGAGCTGGCGGCTGAATACCTTCGGGATAAGCTCCTTGTCCGGCTTCTGTTCCACCTTGGCTGTCGCATCTCTGAAGTACTGGGTATTAAGGTAAGCGACATTGACTTCGACCGGGGCTTAGTTACTATACAGCACCTGAAGGCAAGGCTTGAACTCTTCTGCCCTAATTGCGGTGCCAGGCTGAGCAAGTCGCACAAATTCTGCCCCCGATGCGGTAACGAAGTGGCAAAGGCATTAACCCAGGAGAAAGAGCAGCAGCGTTTCCGGGTTATCCCCGTGGATGAAACGACACTCGCCATGTTGCAGGAATATATCAAGCGTGACGGACCTGTATCACGTAACGGACATAAATGTCTCTTTGAGATTTCCCGTCATCGCGCCTGGCAGATTGTCAGGGACTGTGCCCGGCAGGCAGGACTACCACGGCTTATCAACCCGGAGACAGGTAGGATTCATAATGTCAGCCCGCACCGCCTGCGGGACGCTTTTGCGGTTCATGCGGTGAAGACGAACGACTCGGGTGACGGCCTTCGGATGCTGCAGGAACATCTTGGGCACCGAAGCATTACTACAACCATGAGGTATCGCAAAGTATCCGGAGAAGAGCAGCAGGAGTGGTATCAGAATCTATGGAATTGATCGAAAGAGCCGGTGTAACTATCAGGGATAGGCAGTGGCTGGTAGATATCGCTGATACTCCTTGGAAGCTAACGCAGGGACTATCGGATATCCCCGAGATTTCGCTGGGTACAGGGATGCTCTTTGACGTAGGCTGGGTGCATCACATCACAGTGACGACTGCAAGAATGATGTTCCCATTGGATGTCGCCTTCATCTCTGAATCGTTAGTGATTGCAGATATAAGAAGAGGCCTCACGCCCGGAGAGATAGTGACTTCCGACACACCAGCTCGTTACTTTCTGGAGGTTAATGCTGGAGAATTAAGCGGTATTGGTCTCGGCGATCATGTCTCAATTGAGTTGATAGCCCAGGAGGAAACACCAAACTTGGTATCGAACTGGGTAAACATGGCCATATTGGTAGTGAGCCTTGCTGTTGCCGGTACCTTTGCCGTCAGCGTGGCAAGAGGTAGAATCTGATGGTAGAAGTCAGGCCGACACGAGGCGGCTTCTTACGGCCGTTTGGCTGTGGCTGGTTCATCCGGGAGTTTCTTATGGGTAGCGGACCGGAAGGGTCACGCGTCATCGATCCTGAGTACGGCGCTGCCCAGTCCGATATCAATTTTGAGTACAAGGAAGCCCTTGCCCGTGCCACCGCCAGGGAAAGGGCCGAGAGAATTATCAGTCGTATGGTGGTAAGTGGAGTAGATGTTACCGAGGAAGTGGCAGAGGATATATACGAGCGGCAGCTAAAGAAGATATCCCGTAAGTTCACCCATATGAGGTACCACTCGTTCCTAGTATATTTCGGAGTGCTGAAACGCCTGGGGTGGGTAGAAGAAACGGGACAAACTGAGGCATCTACAATGCAGGCTTACTATCCACCAGCTCCGGGCCGTGTTTATTATCGTCTTACACAGGCGGGGAGAGAGGCGGGTAATGAGCTCTGGTCTAATCCGCTGTTTACTCTCTATCCGGAGATTGGTTCCAACCACATGAAGGGATCAGCTTAGCCTCACGTACCTATTTCTTTCGCTAGTTCTTCAAAGGTCTCAAGGTACTAAATTGTTGCGTTCGAACAAATATCGGGATGTCGACATGCGCTTAGGAGTGAGAAGGGCCCTTACTCTTTTAAATTAGATGTCACATATTGCTTAGTAGTCACTTTTAATATATAATGAATAAAGTATAGGTTTAGGTTATTGCAAGCTTCTTATCACCACCAGCGAATTCGTACTAAGTATTGGATGACCCGAGCTCTAGCTAATCTGTAAGAGAGGAGGTCATCCAATGAGTTTTCAGGACAAGTCGATCCAATGTTCCGATTGCGGGACAACCTTCACTTTCAGCGCTGAAGAACAAGAACAATTTGCATCAAGAGGCTACACTAACGAGCCCAAGCGTTGTCCTTCATGCCGCCAAGAACGGAAAGCAAGGCAGTATGGCAACAGCTATGGAAGTGGTAGTTCCAGGCCCCGACGCCAGATGTTCCCTGCGGTATGCGCTGAGTGCGGTAAAGACACTGAAGTACCTTTTGAACCACGCGGTGGTAGACCGGTTTACTGTAGCGATTGTTATCGAAAAGTCAGATTGGCTCGATAATCTGATTTGAGATCGCGGACATACACAGGCTGGAAATCTCAAGCCTGTGTATGTTGCGTAATATAAATATAATAATGGAGTGTCATGGCTTTAGAAGTTCATATTCGCGAAGGTGAATCCCCGGATTCATTGCTGCGCCGTTTTCATAGGATGGTTCAGGTAGAGGGCATTTTGCGTGAGGCGAAAGGTCATCGCCGTTTCGTATCCAAGAGAGACGCCACCCGGATAAAGGCAAAAAATAGTGCCAGACGAAGACGGCGTCAAGGTAATACCAAGGCGCGTTAGAAAGCAGATAACGTGGCACTACTATACTGGCAAAGTAAGGGTTCGTAAAATTGATTAATCTAACAGGGGGAGTTCTGATATGAGAATCTATGTTGG
>DUEV01000001.1 GCA_011170375.1 Dehalococcoidia bacterium | reverse complement strand
TAGACCTTGCCCAACGAGTCGACGCTAAAAAGGGCACCTGCTCTACACTTAGAGTCTCGGAGGTCCCCAAATCTACAGAAGCGAATTAAGCTAAATTTACCAGCCGACACCCGATTCTTGTGATTTACTCATTATCTCAAGCGGTCAGGCTTACATCCACCACATATTTAACAAAATACTAAAAGGTGACATCGTGCAATTCTGCCATGTGGTATACAAGGTAACAGCTCGAGTATAAATTCCATACTAAGTCCCTATCTTTAAACAATATGCTTGAACCTTTCCTCTGTCTGTTTAAATTATTAACCAGAATAATTTATCGCGAAAAAACGGGCAAGAAACAAATTCCCTCAATGCTACAGTTGTCATTGACATCATCAGCCCAATCATTTACGCTTTTTATGCTGGCTACGGCGAAAGCGAGACTGGAGGCATTGGTCTGATACTCGAGACTCGAGGGAAGCTAGATGATTATTGTGGGTGAGAAGATAAATTCAAGTCGAAAGAGTATCGCGGATGCGGTTGAAAAAAGAGACGCCAGCTATATCACTGAAATAGCCAGGGAGCAAGCGGAAGCCGGTGCCCATTATATTGACGTCAACGCCGGGACATTTCTGGAAAAGGAGCCCGAGTATCTTTGCTGGCTGGTGGAGACCGTACAAAGTGAAGTGGACCTCCCCTTGTGCCTGGATAGCCCGAATCCACATGCTTTGTCCGAGGCAATTAAGCGGCACAAAGGCGAACCCATGATTAACTCCATTTCTCTCGAGACAGAGCGCTTTCAGTCACTTCTTCCTGTCATCACCTCTCAATCATGTCACGTGGTCGCTCTCTGTATGTCGGAAACATCAATGCCAACTACTATTGAGGAGAGGGCACAGGTTGGCTCAGAACTTATCAACAGATTAACCAAAGCCGGGGTTCCTCTGGAAAAGATTTATGTGGATCCATTAGTACAGCCTGTCTCTGTAGATACCAGGACGGGTCTGGCTACACTCGGAGCCATCAGTAGAATAATGAATGATTTCCCTGGTGTTAACACCATCTGTGGGCTTTCCAACATATCCTTCGGACTTCCAGAGCGTCACCTGATTAATCGCAGTTTTCTGGCTCTTTGCCTCTCTCATGGTCTGTCGGCCGTCATTTTAGACCCGACTGATAAGAGGCTCATGGCAACCCTTTTGACGGTTGAGATGCTTCTTAACCGTGATGAGTACTGTGAAAACTTTATTGCTGCCTATCAGACTGGACGCATTGGCGGTAGATAATACTGTCGGTTTCTGCTCAGTATAGAGAACTTAGGGAGATTGAAAATGAGTGATTTGAAGGCGCTAATTGAAGCCGTGATAAAGGGAGATATCAGTACGGCGACGGCAGAAACTCAGCACGCGGTCGGCACTGGTCATAATGCCCAGGACATTCTCGATAAAGGACTCATCGCTGCTATGGATGAGGTGGGCGAAAGATTTTCAAAGGGACAGATATTTGTTCCTCAGATGTTGCGCTCAGCCAAGACGATGCAAGAGTGTATGAAGGCGCTTGAGCCGTTCTTTCAAGAAGGTAGCATCACTTCCAAAGGGAAGGTAATTATCGGTACGGTCAAGGGTGACTTACATGATATTGGCAAGAATCTTGTTTCCATGATGATGGAAGGTGCCGGGTTCACCATGTTCGACCTGGGAGTGGATGCTTCTCCGGAGCGTTTTGTCCAGAAGGCGCAGGAAATAGAACCGGACATCGTTGCCATGTCAGCACTGCTATCCACCACCATGCCGTCGATGCGACTAACTATAGAGGCCCTCAAGGAGGCCAGCCTCAGAGACAAAGTTAAGGTTATGATTGGTGGTGCCCCCGTTACTGAGAAGTATGCTCGAGAAATCGAGGCAGATTGTTACGCACCGGATGCCGGTTCTGCCGTGTCTAAAGCCAAGGAGATACTCGGCATTTCCTAAGCGAATCCTAATACCTCAAGGGGGGCGAATAATGGAACCAGCAGAAACACCTACCTTCCAACCTCGGTTGAGAGTATTGAACCGTGAGCAGGCCCTGGTTATCCATAACGCTGCTCTGGAGATTTTGGAGAAGACAGGATTCAGAATGGAGCATCCCGGGGTTGTGGAAATGCTCACTGATGCCGGGTGTAAGGTCACCAACGGTGATTGGCTCAGGTTACCTGCCTATCTTGTTGAAGCTGCGCTGGCCTCCGCCCCCAAGCAGATTGTCCTCTATGACCAGAGAGGGAACAAAGCCATGCCACTGGTTGACGGTACCCCTTTCTATGGCACCGGTTCAGATGCCACCTTTACTCTCGACTTGGAAACTAGTCAACGTCGCCGTGTGGTGCTGGAGGATGTGGCCAATTTTGCCCGGCTGGTAGATGGGCTGGAGAACATTGCTTTCGCCATGTCTATGGGCAACCCTGAAAATGTCCCCGTGGGGGATATCTACATTCATGTTTTTGCCGAGATGGTGAAAAACACGAATAAACCCATCGTTTTTATTGCTGACAGTGGCCGGGATATTGCCAGGATTCACGGGATTGCCTGCAAGGTAGCGGGTGGCGAAGAAGAGCTGAGGAAAAAACCTTTTTTGCTTAACTACTCAGAAGCAATCAGCCCCTTACGTTTTCCTCAGAATGTGATGGAGAAACTGATTTTCTGCGCCGAAAAGGGCATTCCAATCTGTCTCCCCTCTGGGTCTAACGCTGGCGGGGGAGCACCGGTTATGCTGGCCGGTGCCATGGCTCTCGGAATCGCCGAAAACCTAGTCGGTCTGGTGATACATCAACTGGCTGGCAAAGGTTCTCCTTTCCTGTTTGGCCCTAATGTTAGTGTATTGGACATGAAATCTACCGTGATTTCATACGGGTGTCCTGAGTGGAGCCTGACTCAAGCGGCACTGGCTGACATGCGCGACGAAATCTATGGTCTGCCGATATGGGCCTATGCTGGCGCTTCCGATGCCAAGGTCATGGATGCCCAGGCGGGGGCGGAAGCCATGTTCTCTATCATTAGTTCCATGCTTTCCCGCTGTGACGTGATACATGATGTTGGTTTTTTGGAATATGGAAGCACTTCTTCTCTGGAGATGGTAGTCATGGTCAACGAACTGGTAGCTATGAGTAGATTCTTCACCGAAGGCATTCCGGTAAACGAGGAAACGCTGGCTCTCGAGGCTATAGAAAGAGTGGCTCATGGGGGACCCGGCTCCATCTTCCTCACGGATGACCACACTTTCGAACATTTTATGCAGGCCCAGTTCCTACCGGTTCTTCTGGACCGCAACCGCTACGATTCATGGAAGGAAGCCGGGGCCGCCGACCTATATCAACGCTGTAATTCCGAGGCTAAGAGAATTTTGGCGGAACACCAGGTGGAACCCAAGACAAAGGAAATAGTTGAAGAGATCGACCGAATCCTCCGGGGAGGCTAGCAAACTCTGAAATCATGGGAACAAGCTTGCCATTCTACCAGCCATTAACACCTGAAGACATCAAGCAAATCGATGATACTGCACATCGGATACTGGAGGATGTTGGGATTCATATTTGCGACGGTGTCTTTCTTGATGAGTTGAAGACGGCGGGAGCAATGGTTGACTATGACAGTGAGTGGGTACGTTTTAGTGCGGACTGGCTTGGTGAGGTCTTAAGTCGTGCCCCATCTCGCTTCACTCTTCACTCTCGGGATGGTCAAAAGGACCTGTTTTTAGGAGAAGGCAAGGTCTACTTCACTAATGGTGGACGAGTGTTTCGTCTTTACGACGCAGAAGCGGACGATTACCGTCTTACCCTGCTAAGGGACGTAGCACAAACAGCCAGGCTGGTAGACCACCTGAAACACCTAGATTTTTACATTATTGCCTGCCAGGCCCACGACTTAGCTCCTGAAAGCTATCACCTGAATGACTTCTATCATGCACTCAACTGCACGACGAAACATGTCATGGGTGGCTGTGACAACCTGGATGGTGTTAGACAGGTGTGGGAACTGGCCAGCTTTATCGCTGGCGGGGAAGACAAACTCAGAGAAAAGCCCTTTGTTTCCATAATAACCAACCCCATAAGCCCCCTCACTATTGAGGCTAATACACTAAATATACTCGCTTTCTGTGGTAAGTACGGTATCCCCGTTACTTGTGCACCAGCTCCGATTGCTGGAGCGACTTCGCCGGCCACACTGGCCGGAACTCTTGCCCAAATGCACGCAGAATCATTGGCTGGAGTGGCTATCACCCAAGTACTGGCCCCCGGAGCTAAGGTGCTTTATGGTGCGGTACCTGCCATCATGGACCTGCGCAACATGGAATTCGCCATTGGCTCCGTGGAAACGGGTATGATGAATGCTGCCGCTGTTCAACTGGCCAAGCTTTATCACCTTCCTGTCTACGCCTCTGGTGGCGTAACTGAAGCCAAGAAGCCCGATATTCAGGCGGGTTGTGAAAAAACCTTGACAATCCTATTAACCGGTATGGTGGCGGCAGACTGTGTTCATCTTGCCGCCGGAATGCTCGACTCAGGTAATGCTATCTCCTATGAGCAGTATATTATTGATAATGAGGTCATCGGTATGGTTAAAAGAGTGCTGGCCGGCATTAGCGTGAATCAGGTAACCCTGGGCTTCGATGTAATTAAAAAGGTCGGGCCCGGCGGGAACTATGTCACCGAAGACCACACTATCGAACACATGCTGGATGAGTTTTTCTATCCTAACCCCAGTGTGCGTCTAAACTTCGATATCTGGCAGGAGGCTGGACAACCTGATATGTTGAGTAGTGCCAGAGTCCAGGCTCAACAGATTCTGCAGGATAACAAGGGAGACCTATTAGCTCGAGACTTGATTCGCAATGCCTTCCAGGGGATTCAAAATGTCTAAAGCGACACCATCAAACGGGATTAAGCACAGTATAGTGCGTATCCTTGCTTGTCGGGTTTTCAGGCCGGCCCTAGAGCACCTAGGGCTGGAGAGGGAATACTCAGATATTGAGCTGACATACTTGCCGCCCAATCTCCATCTCAGGCCCCAAGAGCTGGGCAAATACCTGCGGAGGGAGATTGCTGCGGCCGAAAGAAGAAATGAGCGGATAATATGTCTTTACGGGGACTGCTTTCCTGGTATTAGTGACTACTGCCGACGGCATGGAGCTAGCAGAGTACCCGGACCGTATTGTTGGGAGATGTTGCTTGGTAGTGACCGTTTTAACCGCTTACTTGAGGAAAACGCAGGGACATATTTTCTGGAAAAAGAACTTATCTGTAACTTTAGAGATTACTGTATCGAACCTCTTGAGCTCTATGACGATGAAATGAGAGAGGAGTGTTTTAAGCACTACCATCGACTACTCTATGTGCGTCAGCCATCAGACCCAGACCTGTTGACAGAGGCTAATGAAATAGCTGAATTCCTCGGGTTGTCTCTAGAGATTCAAGACGCTGATTATTCGCACCTCGAAGAGAGACTTAGCGAACTTCTTTAGCTCGGGTTTGTACTATGAATAGGAAAAAGGTGCTAAAGCAGAAATCAGGGGACAAGAAACAAGCCAGCCCCTTGATTCGAAAAAGAAGGCGCAAGGCAGTATATGTCTGGCTGAATGTACAGCCTGAAGATATCTGGCTCAGAGTTCGTCATAGCGATACCATTCGCAGGGCGTTACGTGGTGGAGATATCAAGCTGGAGGGGGACTGTGGGGGACTGGGCAAATGTGGTAAATGTAAAGTCAAAATTCTCTCACTAGCGGATGAACCAACAGAGGATGAAAGAGAGCTTTTGGATGATGCTGAACTGGAGCAAGGAATACGTCTGGCTTGCCGTACCAAGATGTCCCATGACCTGGTGATTTCGGTTGGTGAACCAACCACCGAACCGGAATATTTCCAGGTACTCACTACCAGTCACGGAATCAGTAGCAGGTACATCCCTGAATCAGAGCTGGAGCCTCTGGTAAATAAGAAGCTTATCACGCTACCTCCCGAAGCTCAGGACAAAGGACCTTCCGATTTAGACCAGATAAAGCTGGCGTTGGGTGATGAATATCACAACCTCATGGCCTCGCTTCACTGCCTGCGCACATTGCCTCAGGGACTTAGGGAAAGCCGATATCACGGAACTGCGGTGCTCCATGGGGATTCACTTATAGACTGGCAGAATTGGGAGGAGGTTCATCGCCACTATGGTCTGGTCTTTGATATCGGCACAAGTACCCTGGTCGGTAAGCTTTTCAATTTAGGTGATGGCAGTGAAGTCGCTGTTGCTTACTGCCTAAACAGTCAGAACAAATACGGCTCGGATGTGATAAGTCGCCTGCAGTATATAAAAGAACGTCCCAGAGGACTGCAGATCCTGCAATACCTCCTTGTTCGAGATTTAAATCAGCTTACGGCTCATCTCTTGCAGACAGCAGAACTCGAAGCAAACGACATCTTCATAGCCGTCGTTGCGGGGAACACTACCATGCAGCATCTACTGCTGAACCTGCCTCCTCTTGGCATTGCTGAGGCCCCTTTCTTACCTGTAGTAACGGACGGGCTGGTCATCAAATCGGGCGATGTCGGACTCAAATTGCATCCAGAAGCCCGGCTCTACACTATGCCCGTGAAATCCGGCTATATCGGTGGAGATTTAATCAGTGATATTTTAACTTCCGGTGTTGCCGAACAAAAAGAAATAATACTGGGGCTGGACTTGGGCACGAACGGAGAGATTTTTCTGGGGAACAGCAAAAGGTTACTCACCTGCTCAGCAGCTGCTGGCCCTGCTCTGGAGGGCGCCAGGATCTCCGACGGCATGATTGCCAAAGCCGGGGCCATTGAGGGTGTCCGTCTGGAAGATGGTCAGCTACAGTATCAGGTTATCGGTAACATCCGGCCGAGAGGAATCTGTGGTAGCGGACTGGTTGACTTGGTGGCGGTACTTTTACACTGTGGCATCATTAACCACGAAGGAACAGTTCGTCGCTCACGAAGAAAGTCGGCTGGAGAGCTAAACTCTAGGGTAATAAAAAGAAGGGCCGCTGGCTATAGATTTTTAGTTGCTTCTTCCGAAGAAAGCCACGACCAGAAACCAATATACCTAACGCAAAGAGATGTTCGTGAGGTACAGCTGGCTAAAGGGGCCATTGCCGCTGGTATTAAAACGCTCATTGATCAACTAGGCATTGAGGCTAAGGACATAAACCGCGTCTACCTCGCCGGTGCACTTGGTAATTACGTCGACCCAATCAGTGCTATGCGCATTGGTCTCCTGCCACGCATCAATCCCGACATTGTCCGGTCTTTAGGTAACGCTGCCAGCAGCGGGGCTTCCATGGCACTGTTGTCTAAAAAGCACTGGCAAATGGCTAGAGACCTCGTCGATTTCATTGAGCATATTGAACTCTCTTATCGTCCTGATTTTAACGAGTATTTCATCGAGCACATGGATTTCCCGACGAAGAACATGTGGTAAGGGTTATTAGTTCTTAGACTATCTCTCGATATAGTGTCTCGAATAGAAAATGAAGAAAGAGTCGAATAGAAATCTAAAAAGGTTGATGCAAGAAATTCGGTATCTGTGTAACGTTCTGCTCGCTTGTTCCATCCCTGCTTGATACGCAGGGAGTCAGAGGTTCAAGTCCTCTACCGCCCATATTTTCTACCCTGTCAATCAGCGTAGTTTAACTCTGAGAACGCAGCTTCCTTACCCTGCGTCTTATCCAGTAGCGGAAGAGAACCTCACCAGCCAGAGAGAGTGCCCACATACTGATAACACCAAAAGTCATCCAACCCGCAATCCAGACACCGGGAGGAGCAAAGCTGCCGAACCGCATCAACATCCGAAACAGGTTAAAACCAAACAGCAGCCACACCACTGCATATATAGCCGCCAACGCCGATGCCAATAGTAGCAGAGGTGTCAGTGGCAGTACCATTCGCCATATCCTCAGTGTTCTTTTGCGCACAGACTTCAGATAGGCAGTCCGCCGACGGCGGAATTGCCGCCAACGCCACCAGAAGTAAACTACCAGAGCAATGAAAGCCGCTACGGAAGTTGCTGCCGCGGCTATCGCCATCTTGTCCACACTCTGCCAGGAGCCCCACCACGGAGCAGTTGGCAGCACCAGTTCTTGCTCCAGCAACACACTAGCCACATCGGGAGCAATGCTATGTGCTCTAGAGCTACTCTGGCTATTCACCAGCACAACCACCCCCAGTTGATGCTCAGGCACCAGAACCATGTCAGCGGCGAAGTTAGAGGTATCACCACCATGCCAGACGAGTGACAAGCCGGTATCGGAATGACTAATAAGCCAGCCCATCCCATAGCCAATTTCCCTGCCATCCTGCTCATAACTTATTCCTGGTGTGTGTAACTCCTCAATAGTTTCCGGCGGTATCACCTGCTGACCATCGATTATTCCACCATTGAGGTGTACAATAAGCCACTTCCCCATGTCTTCGGCAGTAGACATGACCCAACCTGCGGGGACGACACTGCGATAGACCGGAATATTTCTGGTGATAACATGTCCGAACAGGAGCTGGTGCCCATCTGCCCTGTCCATCTCATCAGCCTCGCTGGCAACCATAGTAGTATGCGTCATACCCAGAGGGATGAAGACACGCTGCTCCAGATATTCTTCAAATTTAACACCAGAAACTTCCTCAATGATGGCTCCAAGCAGGCAATAATTCAGATTACTGTACTCAAATGACGACCCGGGAGTACGATCAAGGTGTACCTTTTCTAGGGCTGCCACCAGTTTATCCATAGCATCATCACCCGAATGAATAGCCAGAGGCTCGGCAAACGTTCCCGGCAAACCACTCGAGTGATGCAACAGATGACGTACCGTTATCTCTGCTGCAATTTCTGGGTCAGCCGTTTTGAAGTCGGGCAGATAGTGACTAACAGGTGAGTCCAGATCCACCAGATCATCATCTCTCAGAATAAGCACCGCCAGTGCCGTGAACGATTTACTGCACGAAGCCAGGTCAAACACAGTTTGGGGAGTCACCGGGTACGGGTTCTTGAGACTGGCCGTGCCGAAGCCCTGCAGATAGATAACCTGGGCATCCTGGACAACGACCACAACCACACCAGGAATATTCTCAGCCGCCATTCTTTCAGAGACTAATTCGCTGATATCCATCTGTAAAGTCCCATCCGCTTGTGCTGATGCTTCTTGCCACCAGCCACCCCAGTATAGCCCCCCGACGACTGCCATCACGGGTACCACGACTGCTACGACAATGGACTGTACCTTACTTATGCCCAGCATTACAGATTTACCACAGACAATTGTAACTGCTACCTGCAGCCCGCGCAAATTAAAAAGATTACTAATCGGCTAGAGAGACCAGTACTTTCGGTGGATATGACTCTCAATGCTGGTGAAATACAATTATATTAGGTGATACGTAGATACAAAGGCATGGGCTCCCCGAATGGGAAACACCGCCAGCAGTATGCCCTCTGCGACGCAGGTTTGGTGAGCATTATCCTGAGCTTTTACCACCTGTTCATACAAACTGGCTTCCGTTGGGCCAGAGTGATATAATGCAAAATCATTGCAAACAAAACACCCTGCAGAAAACTATTGATAAAGTAATTCACCTGTTTTAGAATAGGCGGGGGTAATAATAAGGATGACGGACAAGAAAATGGAGCCGTCCGAAATAGAGCAACTAGATGAACCCTCCTCTCCCACACCTGCTGACACCTGGGATTTTGAGGAAGTGGTGGCCAAGGCTGATAAGCTCGGCCGAATGGCCAAGGAGGCTGCAGCGGAGTCAGTAAAGATATCCCAGCGGATGATTGCCAGGGCTGAAGAGATCAGCCAGCAGGCCAAAGAAGCCGCTGAGGCAGCATCACTTGCCTCACAAGAGGCAATAAACAAGGCTGAGGAAGCAAGCCAAGCAGCTAAAGAAGAATGGGAAGCATCAAACAGGGCTTTTAGCAGGGCACTGAGTGCGGCTGAGGAGGCAAAGGATACATCTCAGAAGACAATGAGCCGGGCAGAAGATGCGATTAGGCTTGCTAAAGAAGCCGCCGAGGTTGTCACCAAAACATCACAAGAAGCTAGCGACAAGGCGGAGAAAACATCTCAGGCCGCCTTAAAGACCGCCGAACAGGCAGCAGTTACTTCTCAGATAGCGGTAGGCCGAGCCGAGGAGATAGGTAGAACAACCCGGACGGCTGTCGAGGCATCAGTGAAAGCGTCACAGGAAGCGGTACGTAAGGCTGAGAGCATCGCCAGGTCAGCCGAGGAAGCGACAAGGACATATACCAGGGCCTTCGAGAAAGCAATAAGTGCTACCAGGTCATCCGAGGAAGTAATTGAGGAATCAAAGAAGGTATCTCAGGAGGCAACAGACAAGGCAGAAGAACTGACCAGAATAACCGAAACGGCTATTGAGGAAGCGAAAAAGGCATCCCAGGAGGTGATGGGTAAGGTGGAAGATATGACCAGGGCTGCCGAGACAACCGTTGAGGAATCAAAGAAGCTGTCCCAAGAGGTTATGGGCAAGGCGGAAGAGATGACCAGAGCCGCCGAGACAGCCATTGAAGAGGCAAAGAAAGATTCACAGGAAGCGATAAGCCAGGCTGAAGGAACCACCAGAACCGCCGAAACAGCGGCTGAGGAAGCGCGAAAGGCATCGCAGGAGGCGATAAACAAGGCTGAGGAGGTGGGTAAGACAGTCTGGGAAGCGGTTGAGGAATCAAAAAGAGCTTCGCAGGACGCAATAAGGAAAGTTGAGGAACTCAGCAAATCAGCCATTGAAACAGTTGCGTCATGGGTGGCAGCGTCAAAAGAATCCGTGGAGATGGCCCGCAAAGCCAGTGAAACGGCCAGAGAGGCCGCTGATACGGCGGCACAAGCGTCACAGGAAGCTATCAACCGGGCACAAGAAGTAAGCCAATCGGCCAAGAAAGCCGCCGAAGCATCTCTGCAAGCCGCCAAAGAAGCTACCGAGGCATCCAAGAGGGGAGCTGAAGAAGCCGCCCAAGCATGGCTAGGAGCGTTTGAGAAACTGCTGGGACGCGGTGGACAAACAGCCAGTCTTACGCAGGAGGTCAGCCACATCACCGAAGAATTAAGAACGACAGAACAGCCCGCCGATAGCCAGGCCGATGAAACCAGTGACGCCCTTGAAGACGCCGGTGACACCTCCGAATCCAGCACCAAGAAAACAGCGCGCAAAGCTGCTAAAGCTACACCCAAAAAGAGCAGAAGACAGGCTAATATCGAGGACCGTCTGGAGTCCCTGACCAGGATGTATGCAGCAGGCCAATCACGGCAAACTGACGAAGAGATTGAAGAAGAGGAAGACTAAACAGACTGCCATTGCTTTAACAGTCACCCACAAAAGCGTATTATTGGCAAAAACGGATAACAAGGAAACCAACAAATAGAGGGGGTATTCTTGATGAACAAGAAAGGGCAAGCCGAGAAGGCTGTCAATCAGGCTGAGGAAAAAGCCGCAGAAACGGTTGCCGAACCACAAGCAGGCTCTCCTGAGCAGGCCGGTAACTATCTAGCAGAACTGCTAAGCCAGGCAGAAAATGCCTATACAATGTACCGGCAGGCCCAGAAAGAGGTAGCCAACGGGTATAAGAAACAAGAGCAACAGCTAGAGAAGGAATACAGAGAGGCTGAGAAACGGGCAAGCGAAGCTCTTGACAGGGCACTGGACAGGGCCCGCAAGGCTCGGGAGCAGGCCGAACAGCAAGCGGAAGAGGAATTCAGAGGTGCCCTAGCGAGGGCTGAAGAAACCTATCAAAAGAGCGCCGCAGAAGCTATGAAAGCCCACAAGACCGCCACAGAGCAGGCCTGGAAGAAATGTATGGACGCCCGAGAAGATGCCTGGAGTATCTTTCAGGGAGAGAAGGTAGCAAGGTAACGCTCGGATTAACCTGGGTAATGCTCACCTGAAGACGAAAGCACACGACTTACAACAGCAGAGGAATATCACGGAGGGCTTCCTCGAACCCGACCTGCTGCTCTCCGATTTCCCCCCGCCGTCGTTTCTTAAGATAGATATATCTGAGGGTCCTGCTAAAGTAGTCCGAGATTTTCGTAGAGTTAGTCAATTCAGATAGTACCAGGGTAACATCGAGGAAATCCTTCCCCCTGGGATAATCACCACTACGTATCGTGGCTTCCGTAGCAATACTTCTCAGCGATGCGGACAGGTCCTTTATCAGGTCCATACTCATTTGCTCATGAGGTGCCGTCAGAAGGTACAGCGCTCGCCGCGCATCATCAGGTCGACATTTCAGCGATAACGCTGACTTTGCCTGATTCATGGCATGAATTCCCTTGTCGGTTTCAGCAACTGCATTCCTGAAATCCAACTTCCCTCCGAAGGGGAGTTTGCCTCGTGAGACCGATGCTCTACCATGCCCGATAACGGACCAACCAGATAGTGTCTGGATTATGTCTCCAGCATCCAGCACCTTTGAGCCGATGAACTTGGCGTCTGTTTCTTCGCCAGCACAGAGCAGATTATAAAACGGGTCTACCACGTGGGCATTAATCCGGGCCAGGTTATTCCTGATTGAATCCTTATCGGTAACGAATCTCTGGTTATCCACCAGGAACACGGCATCCGCTACCAGATAGATAGACTTGAGGCATGTCCCCACATTGTAGATAGACCTATCCTCTGTTAACTCCTCGTAGCGGAAAGGAAGAACAACAAGCGCATATACCGGTTTGTCTGTGTAGCGTTCCTTTACCTGTTGCGCCAGCTCGGCAATCGCACCAGAACCGGTACCTCCAGCAGCACCAGCAATTAACAAAAAGGCATCCGTATCCGAACGCTGTTGTGCCCGCGCCACGCCATCCAGAACCCGGTCACCCTCTTCCCTGGCTATCTCAGCGCCCAGTTCATTTATCTTGCCAACACCGTGGCCACCCGACTTTCGGCCACCGATGAGAATCCGGTGACGGTGGTCAGGCTTGATAAAGGTCAGCCCACTTAAATCCGCAACATCGGTATTGATGGCCAGGGCTTCTGTAACTATCTCGGTGCCGCGATCCGTGCGCGCTCTTTTATCACGCCGTGCGAACTCATCAGCAACCCGACCTCCACATTGCCCACAACCAATGACCAGTAATTTCAAACGTCACTCCATAACCGGCTTAACGTTGCCAGATGAATTTTACTTACTATATATGCGTATTCTATACATAACTACACCAAACTGTCAATACTTTACACTCAAAGCTAGCCCGAAAGTACTAGTGCGACAGTATCGAAGTCATGGCCGACCAGCCTCAGACCGAGTTTTCGCCAGCGCACCAGAGTATTGACAGGGACACTCAGCTTAGATACACTGAGGTAAAACCACGGTACCGTTACTGGGAGAAATACCGTATGAAGATACTCGACAATCTGCGGAAAAGAGGGGCAAGAAGAACATTCCAGCGACTTTACGAGTATTGGCTGGAAAAGGACATCCCATCTGTCGAAGGCACTATTTCTGGGCGTGCCGATGAGCAGGGAGGACTGGAAGACCAGTCAGTAGATGAAGAACTCACCCTTAGAGAGGCCCTGCAGAGACCGCTTACAAAAGTCCCAAAGCCAAGAGACACGATACAGTTACGCCTACCAATAAGATATGTTTTTATGGGAGTAGCATTAATCGCATTACTTCTGGTCGCGCTGTCGATAGTCTCAACCGTCCTGATTATGCGATCCTGCTAATTACGATACCACTCTGTACAGATTGAGACTGACCTATCAATTCCCCGAGGCTAGCTCATCCTGCTTTGTTGACACAGCCCAAAAGGGAGTACTATACTCCGAATGCGAGCATGCGAGGTAATCTGGAGCAGTAATACAATCCGAACACGAGGAGCAACGTGCAATGAGCCTGTTCGGTAGGATAATCGATAGGATAGCAGGAAGATCCAAAGATAAGACGAGGCATCGGCTCTGTACTCATCTACGCACCATAGGTCTAAATGTGCAGGTGGCCGAACGAGGCCTACCTGAAGAAGGTATTTACGGTGGCCTCCTTGGTACTTCTCTCGGCCTGCTAGCAGTGCAGGAGAGCCCGATACGATGGATTAATATGCTCGAACATCCGGCCAGCCGGTATGCGTCAGCCGCCTTTACCTATGTCTACGTAGTACCCGACCAGCGGGTACGCAGCGGTGGTTACCTGGAACTGCGGTCAACTCGACAAAGAAATGCGTCTGTGTATGGGCGGGTGATTGACCTGTCATGGACAGCCAACTTTGTGGGTACACGAGTTACCACCGCTGCGGATGAAGAGTGGGACGAAGAGATGGAGGAGGGTCTCCTCGACCGGCTGAACAATGATACGCCGCTGAAAGAGGGCTTAATCAGGCTGAATGAGGATATCATGGTACGCAGCGTTCCCAATTTCTGGTGCTGGGCAATATCATCAGGAAGCTACCAGGAGAGCGGACTCGGCCAGGAATCGAGGAGGATGGCCCCATCGCAAGAACAGTGGGAGTGCTACGAGATGATTGCCCGCCACCTGCTGGAGTCCAGCACAGAAGAGCAGGACACAGAAGCTGGGGAAGCAGAGAAAGACCCCGAACCAGAGCCATCAGAGGGCGAAAACCAGCCCGACTCAGAATCCTCAGAAGAGTCATCAGAGCAGAGTAACTAAAAGGATTATAGACATAGTATAGCCACTCCAGATAGCATAGATTCGCTGTTCTCGAAGCATTAGAAAGTAGTTATATGCCTGACTTAGCGTGCGCTTTTGGTAGGCTGATACCAGAACAGCAACCCTCGGCCGGGGGCAAGGGAGGTACCCTGTCCCGTCTCTATCAAGCAGGCTATCCCGTACCAGACGGCTTTGTGGTTCTGCCCTCCGCCTTTAGCGGAGACGAGATACTACCCGAGGCTTGGTCACAGGTGCAGGCTTGCCTGGCCCGCCTTAGAAGTCATGACCCTAATGCTCCATTTGCCGTACGCTCCTCGGCTGTTGCGGAGGACTCGGCACTGGCTTCATTCGCCGGAGCATTCGAGACGGTACTAAACATACGTTCCGACGAAGAAGTCATGACAGCCATAAACACCGTGCGTCAGTCCCGACACAGTGAGCGTGTTAAGGCCTATAGCCAAGCACAAGGTGTGCCGTTAGTCCACGAAATGGCTGTCATCGTACAGTGCCTGGTGAAGGCTGATATATCAGGGGTTTTATTTACCGCCGACCCTGTTACCAGCAGCCGGAGCCGGTTGGTAGGTAACTATGTTCATGGACTTGGTGACAAGCTGGTATCAGGAGAGGTTGAGTCTATCGACTTCTCCATGGAACGACCGAAGTGCAGATACAATGCGCCTTCGGAGATAAAGCGATTCTCCCGCAAGCTATACAAACTGGCTTCTCGACTGGAGAAGGACTTGGGCTGCCCGCAGGACATCGAGTGGGCTATCTCTCAGGGTAAGGTCTACATTTTACAATCAAGACCAATCACAACAATGATAGGCTTCAACCCCGTCACCGGCGAGTTCAATGATAGCCTAACAGGTGACTTTATCTGGTCATGTGTAAATTCTGGAGAGGCAATGCCCAATGTAATGACGCCGTTTACCTGGTCAACCTTCAGTCGCACATACAATGAGCTGAACATATTACCCGGTTACGACACGATGGGTAACATAGGCGGGCGTTGCTATCAGAACAGCACAGTTATGGTCACCTTGCTGCGAGCCCGGAAAAGCAACGTAAAGGATATGATTAAAGAACTGGGTGGTGTACGTGAGGAGTACGCTAACGAGCTCGACAAGGTTCTTATTCCCATCCCCGGCATCAACTTGTTCTCTATACTACCGGGCAGTCTCAGGATGCTGAGGAAAATACGTACAGCCACGAAGGATCTGAAGACATTCATTAGTGAAAATCCAGGCTGGTGCCGTGCTCAGTGCCAGCGAATAAATGAAACTCAGAATAATGAAGAGCTTGTTACTATTTTTATGAACGAGTTAATGCCCCACGTGCTTGATGCTTTCTGGATTACAATCGCCACAGCATGGCGCCACGCAGGTCTTACCGGAAAGCTGCGGCGCCAGCTCACCGAGATAGTTGATACCATTGACGCCGATGCACTGCTGTCAAATGTTAGCAGTGCCGACGAACTGCTGTCGAGCCTGGGTCCGGTTATGGGCCTGAGCAAAGTAGCCCGCGGTTAGATGAGCCGTGATGACTACCTGGAACAATGGGGGCACCGTGGGCCACTGGAAGCGGATGCGTCTGTCCCCAGGCCATTTGAAGACCCCGACTGGCTCGACAAACAGCTTGAGACCTTCACCAGAACACCTGTCGACGTCGAAAATATGCTCAGCACACAGCGTGCTAAATTCAATGTTGCCTGGGAAAGGCTATGCGAACGTCATCCACGCAGGGTAAAAAAGATGAGACGGAATCTGGACAGGGCTGCGGAGGCCAATCGTATGCGGGAGGCGGTTCGCTCTGAACTCACGCGCCTCGTCTGGGTATCCCTTACCTGGGCACTACGTGCTGGTGATCTAACAGGAACAGGTAATGATGTATTTTTCCTTACCCACGACGAAATACTCCAGCTTCTGCGTGGTACCGACATGGCCACAGCTTATATAACTGCCCGGCGCCACACGTACGAAAGATACAAAGCGCTGCCACCCTATCCCCTACTTATCCGGGGCAGGTTTGACCCGTTCCAGTGGGCGGCAGACCCTGACCGGTCTCAGAATGTCTTCGACGCCAGCGGTCTGCTGCAAGAGATGAGACTAAAAGGGCCCTCTGAGAACGTTATCCTTGGCACCCCCGGCTCAGTAGGGCGTGTCGAAGGCACGGTCCGGAGACTTGACACCCCCGATGACTGGGACAAGCTTTTACCTGGTGAAATACTGGTCACCTCACAGACCAACATCGGCTGGACGCTTTTGTTTCCAAAAGCCGGGGGTATCGTTACCGATATCGGGGCACCGCTGTCTCATGCCGCTACTGTCGCCCGTGAGCTGGGTATACCAGCCGTCGTTAACTGCGGCGACGCCACTACGCGCCTGCGTACCGGTGACCGGGTACGTGTCGACGGCACTCAGGGCACTATCGAAATCTTAGAGGCCGAGGCATAACCTACTTGCCGGTGCTTACTCCTCCACCGACCGAGAAACAGCCGCCGGCATCGTCCCGACAAATCTTATTCCCCCATCGACTACTTCTGCTGTCTCCACATGAAATCCGTCGATATTGTTTAGCTTCCATTCAACAAGACCGACAAGTTCACCAAGGCCACTCTCAATCAGGCTCTGCGGAACAGAAATTCTCCCGACCTGTGCCGAGTATATCTGTGGATTTATGACCTGGCCATTCGCTACAGAAGCACTCAGCTTAATGTAGAATGGAGGATTCCCCCAGACGAACCACCTCAGGTAATCATCTATGAGCTCTGAGTATTCTTCAGCCACCCCCATGGCATCAATCCAATCCCGCAACATGCCAATATTCAGCTTGCCGGAGAACTCTACTGTGTTGTCATCGTTCACCCTTACCTGGCAATCGGAAAGCGGGAAATAGATCCAGGGATTATTCGCCCAGGCAGTGAGCTCCCTCTCGTTAAAACTGGCATCAACGGCATTCTGACCGGTGGAGATATAGCTCTCTTCCAAGGGCAAACCCGGTTGTAGTTCAGTGACTTCCCACCCCGCCTTGGCACGTCCTGACAGCCTGTCCGCCTCAGTGTACGTTACCCCGAGGTCTTTCGGCTTATCTGAACCGAAAAGGGTCGATACACCGGGCACCAGACCAAAGTACCCTCCAACCAGCACGATGATAATAATGAGAACCACCAGCGTTATGCTTAGCCATTTGAAAAAACGTTTCATTTCTTATCTCCTTAACCAAGAATCCTCCTCAGACTAACCCTGGTATGTACCGACCAGTGTTGACTCGCCGAGTTTATGTCCCTCCATGGCAGCTATCACCTGCGACTTAGTAGCGCCCTGAGGCAGGGTCAACATCGTATCAAGTGCATAGATTGTGAAATGGTAATAATGAAGCTCACCGGGTGGTGGTTCACAACCATAATAACCAACATCGCCATCACTACCGATGCCATGAACAGCACCTTCTGGTAAATGCGAGCTTGCCCCCTCTGCCAGTGATGTAACATTTGCAGGTATGTTGAAAACAATCCAGTGAACGCATGGTATGCCACTCCAGCCTTCAGGGTCTTCCATTATCAGGACAAAAGACTGTGTATCCTCAGGAACACCAGTCCATTCTAACGGAGGAGATATGTTTGACCCTCCCGCCCAGTAGTGAGCATATTTAGTGGGTATGGGAGGTATGAGATCTCCATTTTCTAATTCTAATGCACTACTGGTGAGTTCGAAGGGTGGAATAAGACTGAAATAAGCCGTTACTGTCTTATCCTCATTCATCCTGACAGTTGTAGTGGCCGGTAGAGTAGTGCCAGCTACAGCAACGAGTCCTTCCCACCTGTCAAATTGGTAGCCTTCGTCAGCTTCTGCTACAAGGTCAACTCGCTCATCTCTACCATAGGTAAAAAAGCCCTCACCTGGTTCAACTACACTACCACCAGTTGAACTGCTCACAGTGAGATTGTACGACGACCTCACACCCTGGCAGGTCCATTCCTCAAACCTTATCCAGTCCCACACGGCTCCATTGCCACCACTGAATTCGAAAGTCAGTATATGTTCACTGTCATCTAGCTCGTCAATAATATAGAAGGTCTCAATGAACCGCTCGTAGCTTTGCCACCAACCTTCGTCTGGACTGCCCTCACGCTCTAAGGTATCCAGCACAGTCCCGTCCAGGCTTATCGTCATTATTTCTACACCTGAAGCACCGGGGCTCCAGGAAAATAACAGCCTGCCCCCAAGCGGCATTCCGCCTGTGAAATGTATATTGATAGTTGGAGCGATGTTCTGCTCGTATTGACTCAGCGCTGGGAACTGGTCATATGGGTCGCCGACATAGAAATTTTGAGTTCCCACAGGAGCACTGAGGTCAAGCTCGTCCTGGGGGTCAGCCATCTGGTCTTCTTCAACGTCCCCGATCTGCCACAACGTATTCCAGCAAATTTCAAGAGGGATAACTGTAATGGTCATATCTTGGTAATCCGTGTCGTTGCCATCATCTACAACGAATCGAACGTGATAAGTGCCTGCCCGAAGGTAGGAAGGTGTCCATGAGAAACTACCGTTTCCATTGTCAAATACTGCGCCGATTGGTAATCCTCCATCTGGTAAAAGGGACGCTGAATAGGTTAACTCATCTCCATCAAGGTCCGTGGCGGAGACCGCGAACTCAAGCAGATGCTCCGCGATAACAGACTGATCCTCTATATCATCGAAGATTGGCGGGTTATTAGGTGGCCCCCCAACTGTTATTGTACACGGTCCCGAACCCTGAGTGTCTAATACCTCGAAGAGAATTGGGGGTGCCAAGTCATCCGGCTGTTGCAACCTAATAACCACGGTGCCAGCGCGATCAAACTGAAGCTCGATGCTGTCTGTGAACTCCATTTCTTCGTCTATAGGATGTACCATAGTAGACTGTTCCCACACAGTCTCCCTAACTATAATGACAGGTTGTTCATCTTCGCCAGGACTAATCCATTGATATGCCCAGGTGAAGCCCTCGGGAATATTATCTACGCCATATAAGTATTCAGGAAAACCTTCTCCGTCATATTCCATTATTATGTCAGCTATGTGTACCTGTACCGTTACCGGCTCGTTAACATCGACTTTAGTGGCCGAGCAGTTGTACCAGATAAGACCACTTCGAGTCATTAGAACTCCTCCACAGGTACATGCTTGTAGAGGAATCATGACCAAAGCCAGAACCACGACTACCGAAAGTAGTTGAAAAACACGACGATAACTGAACATAGAATACTCGCCGTTATACTGTCTGTAACTGCAACTTACGACGGGAAAAGATTACTAATTCTGGCAGGCATTTTGGGCATTGTCAAGATATTTTTCCTTATCCCAAAAAATCGACCACGCCATGAGATTAACCAGTTTGACACAAGCAGCCCCCAGCGTTAACATTATCCCCAGCCATGTGATGTAGAGGAGGCTTTATCAATGGGAGAAATCTCTCCTGATTTCCCCGAGTATGACAACCAGACCACCGAAGTCTGGGACCAACTCGCCGAATGGTGGGACGATAAGATTGGTGACGGCAACGACTTTCAAAACTACCTGATAGAGCCTTCCACGGAACGCCTGCTGGCGCTGCAGCCCGGTGAAAAGGTACTGGATATCGCCTGCGGGGCGGGACGTTTTACCCGCCGCATGGCCGCCCTAGGCGCTAATATTACGGCTATTGACCACTCGGAGAAATTCATCAAGCGGGCTAAGGAGCGCACCACCGAGAATGCCGACAGAATCGAGTACATGGTCCTTAGTGCTACCGACCGCTCAGCCTTGATGTCACTCGGCCAGGCAAAGTTCGATGCCGCCGTCTGCACCATGGGCCTGATGGACATGTCCTCAATCGAACCACTTATCTCGACCCTGCCAAAGCTGCTCAAGCCGGGCGGACGGTTCGTTTTCTCGGTCACTCACCCCGTCTTCAACTCCGGCACTTCGCGCCAGGTGGCCGAGCAACACGTCGAGGATGGAGAGATAGTAATCACTCAAGGTGTCACCATAACCGACTACGCCCGACCTTTTGTCTATATGGGTCTGGGTATTATGGGGCAACCTATCCCGCAGCACTACTTCCACCGGCCTATCAGTCTGCTGTTCAACACCTGCTTCAAGCACGGATTCGTCCTCGACAGCATAGAAGAGCCGACCTTACCCGAAGAACTGAAGGGCAAATCAAGAATGCCGTTATCCTTCAATAACATGCCCACAATGCCGCCGGTATTGGTGGCGAGGATGGTTCTGAAGCAATAATCGGGAAGAAGGCTGCCGGGTCTGCTAACGCATCCGTAAAATCTCAGACGTACCTGTTATCATGCTCACTTGCCACGCGGAAAACTGTGAAAGATATAATGCCATAAACACCATTTATTCAGTCTTCAATACCAATGTTATTAGAGGGTATGAAAATGAGACGAGTGCCCTTTCTGTTGAGTCTGTAGCCTCTTCACCCCAGTAGGGTCTCACCGAACCTGAGTATTACAGCTAGGACACTTCCGAGCAAACCAATATAGCCTTTTCCCACACTCTTGACAACGCCCTGCTCTTTCCTGCTTTTCCACCCATTGCTCAATTCCACGCTCCTTCATATCCCGCAAATCCTCAATTACGTTAGCATGATGCGAAATACCATCGACAACGTGAACGCCTGTAAAATCTTCTAGCCGTTGACAGGGAAAGTCAGGACATTGGAAGCACCACGTCACTTTCTTGTCCCCGGCGCATCTACGAAAGCCGTGCCTACAATCCACACAGAGGGGGAATAGTTTATCAGAGAGACAGCCATCGCATCGAATTTCTTCCATGGGTATATTGGTACTTTGGGAGATTTTTTCTAATTGCTCGACATCATTTTCTTGGTAAGCAAGGTAGTTCTGACACGTCCCACAATAAAGGCCACAGATACCGACCAACTTTCTTGCATCTTGCCTCATTACCAATCTCCTTCCTTAGCTTTTGTCTACTCGTAGACCCGTCAGCAATTGGCTGTCTGGGAATGACCATTATTTTAAACACGACCGATAGTATCTCTACCCGTCGAGATCCTACGTCGTCACCAGCGCTTAATCAGGAGAGCTGTCACTCTCTGGTAGAGTATATCCGCTGCATCAGCAGCACATCCAGCCTCCTGCCGAACTTCTCACCAACCTCCCTCATGATGCCCACATGCCCAAATCCTAACGATTCATGGAGATGGATGCTGACGGCATTGCCAGTGGTTATCCTGGCCAGTACCGTGTGAAGACCTACCCTCTCCCCCTCCCGCATGATGTCTTCCAGAAGCTTCCTGCCAGCACCCTTTCCTCGGAACTCCTCCTTTATGTAAAGCGAAATCTCGGCGGTAGCAGCATAGGCATAACGCGACGACCAATCGCTGAGCGACGCCCAGCCAATAACAGCACCATTCAATTCGACTACGAGGACAGGATGCATCTGGTCGTGGCTGGTCAACCAGGCTCTCTGTTCCTCCTCGGTCTTCGGCTCCAGGTCAAAGGTGGCATCGGTCGTCAGGACAGCCTCATTGTAAATATCGGTAATCGCCTTGATGTCTTCAACCTTGGCAGCTCTTGTGGTGAACATCGTCTCACACTATCACAGAAATTTGGACTATATTGCTCAAATTGTAACACAATTGTTACCTTACACTCGACTTTACGACAAAGCTGATTTTCTGCCATGCCTGTTTATCAGGCATAAATGAAGGAAAACCCTTTACGTACGCATGGTATTAGGCTATAATAGGTCTGGACAGAGCAAGGGAAGATACAGTAGGTTCTGTATAGTGGCAGTGCTCTGTTTTCTTGTGTGCAGGACTCACCTACGAGCATATCTGATGGATACGGCGGAAGTGCCGCGTGCTCGGAGAGCGTTGCACGGCTGGTGTGTGTTAGTATAAAATAGGTGCGGCAATTGGCCAGGAGGTTCTGCAGTGACTGAAAGAACTGGAAAGAGCGGAGGCCAAACCAAGCCTGGTGTCCTCGTAGTTGGCGCTGGCATTGCTGGTATGCAGGCTGCCCTGGAGGTAGCCGATGCTGAACACCAGGTCTATCTGGTAGAGAAGTCACCCACAGTCGGCGGGCGTATGCTCCAGCTCGACAAGACATTCCCAACCTTAGACTGTGCCTCCTGCATTGGCACACCAAAGATGAGCCAGGTGGGCTCTAACAAGAACATTGAACTGCTGACCTGCAGCGAGGTGGACAGCGTTTCCGGCTCGGCTGGTAATTTCAAGGTCAAGGTTCGCACCAAAGCCAAGTTCATCGATAGCAGCAAATGCACCGGCTGCGGCGAGTGTGCCAAGGTCTGCCCCGTTTTCGTACCCAGTGAATGGCAGCTTGGCCTTGCCGACCGTCAGGCGGCCTACCGTCCCTTCGCCCAGGCAGTTCCCAATGTCTTCACCATAGATAAACGTGGTCTGCCACCGTGCCGTGTCGCCTGCCCGGCGGGCGTTAATGCCCAAGGCTACATTGCCCTCATCTCACAGGGAAGATACAAGGAAGCCCTGGAAGTATTGAGGAGAACGATGCCTTTCGCCGGAGTCTGTGGCCGGGTGTGTATGCATCCCTGCGAATCAGAATGCGAAAGAGGCAAGGTAGATGAACCGATTGCTATCCGTTACCTGAAGCGCTTCATGGCGGATTATGAACTGTCGGTCGGCAGAGAGAAGGCCACACCGATAGAACCAACTCATGAGGAAAAGGTGGCTATTATTGGCTCCGGGCCGGCGGGTATTGCCTGTGCTTATGACCTCGTCCGTATGGGTTACCCGGTTACCGTCTTCGAGGCAGCATCGGAGCCGGGCGGACTACTACGATATGGCATCCCCGAGTACAGATTGCCAAACAAGATAGTTGATGAAGAGATTGCTTATGTGCAGGAGCTCGGAGTCGAAATCAGGTGCAACAGCACAATAACAAATCTGGAAGACCCGTTTAATAATGGCTACAAGGCCATCTTCCTCGCCGCAGGTGCTGGCCTCGGACAGAAGATGGGCATACCTGGAGAGGATGCGGAGGGGGTGCTAAACGCCCTCAACTTCCTGCGACAGGCCAACGCGGGAGAGAAGGTCAAAATCGGTAACAGGGTGGCGGTGATTGGCGGGGGCAATGCAGCCATAGACGCCGCCAGAGTCGCCTACCGCCTCGGAGCTAAAGAGGTAAATATCATCTACCGCCGCTCCCGGGATGAGATGCCCGCCGCCGCTGAGGAACTCCGCGAGGCCGAGAAAGAAGGTATCGTCTTTAACATACTGGCAGCACCAGTCAAGGTACTGGCTGACAATGGTAAAGTGACCGGCATCGAATGTATCCGGATGGAGCTCGGTGAGGCTGATGCCTCCCGACGGAGCCGTCCTGTACCAGTCGAGGGCTCCGAGTATACGATTGACGTCGACAATGTCATCATGGCCATCGGCCAGGCAATAAATAAAGAGACGCTGCCCGAACAACTTGAGTTCACCAGCTGGGGAACTGTTGCTGTTGACCAGGTTACCCTGCAGACTAATATCGACGGTGTCTTTGCCGGCGGGGATGTTGTTTCGGGGCCCGCCGACGTCATCGGCGTGGTTGCTACCGGTAAAGAGGCGGCGATATCTATCGACCGCTACCTCAGGGGAGAAACAGACCTGGCAAAGGGACGACCAGACCATCGGGAAAGGGTAAAAGACGTTCCCAAGGTAGGAGTAGTCAAGGAAGCCCGGGCCATGATGCCCGTGCTCGAACCGGAAAAACGGAAACCTTCCCCCGAGGTCGAGCTCGGCTTTACCGAGGAAGCAGCTATCGAGGAGGCCAAACGCTGCCTTAACTGCGGTGTCTGCTCGGAGTGCCTGGCCTGTGTCAACGCTTGTGAACGTGACGCCATTGACCATACCATGAAGGACGAATACCGGGATGTAGAGGTCGGTGCTATTATCGTCACCACCGGTTTCGACCTTTTCGATCCCACCCCGATGACCCAGTACGGCTACGGGAAGTTCGACAACGTATTTACCAGCCTGGAAATGGAGCGGATGATAAGCTCCACCGGCCCAACTGAGGGCCAGATAATGCTGAAAGACGGCTCAACCCCCGAGAGCGTTGCCATCATTAACTGCGTCGGCAGCCGTGACGAGAACTACCACGAGTACTGCTCACGCGTGTGCTGCATGTATGGCCTTAAGCATGCCCACCTGATAAATGAAAAGACTGGCGCCACTGTTTACCAGATGTACATTGACATGCGCTGTTTCGGTAAAGGCTATGAGGAATTCTATAAACGTATCTCAGAGGAGGGCATCAACTTCATCCGTGGCAAGGTTGCCCAAGTTACCGACATCGCTCAGAATGATGAGGAGAAAGGCAAACTGGTTGTGGTCTGCGAGGACACCCTGCTCGGTCAGATAATACGTGTACCGGTGGATATGGTGATTCTCAGCGTCGCCATCGAACCGCGAGCCGACGCTGACGAGGTTGCCAAGCTCTTCGGAGTTGAGCAGGACAAGGACGGTTTCTTCGAAGAGAAGCACTACAAGCTCGACCCTATGGGTACCGTGACCGATGGCATCTTCCTGGCCGGATGTTGCCAGGGACCAAAGGATATCCCGGACACAGTAGCACAAGCGATAGGGGCTGCGGCCAAGGCTCTCGCCCTAGTTGCCAGAGGTGAAGTCGGTGCCAAGGCCGAAGCTGTAGCGGTTGGAGGGAATTAAAGGAAAGCGGGTACTTAACGGCAATATGGAGAAAAGAGTCGGAGTATATATATGTCACTGCGGGTCAAACATTGCCGGTTACCTTGATGTTGAGAAACTAACCGAGTACGCCCAGGGCCTCGATTCGGTAGTCGTGGCGCGTCACTATGCCTTTATGTGTTCCGACCCGGGACAGGACATGATAAAAGATGACATTCGTGAACTCAACCTCAATCGGGTACTGGTCTGCTCATGCTCCCCCACCCTACACCTCCGCACTTTCCGGGAAGCCTGCCAGGCTGCCCGACTGAACCCACATCTCTGTGAAATGGCCACTATCCGTGAGCTTTGTTCGTGGGTGCATAGCCATGATGAGCAGGCAGCGACCGAAAAAGCAATGGCGCTGGTAGCCGCTGGGGTAAGGCGCGTTCTTTACCGTGACCCACTGGAGACTAAATTTGCCCCGGTCAATCCCAACACCCTCATTGTCGGTGGCGGTATTGCCGGGATACAGACTGCCCTGGAGATAGCCGACTCGGAGCACAGAGTTTTTCTAGTAGAGAAAGAACCCAGCATCGGCGGCCGCATGGCACAGCTTGGTAAGACTTTCCCATACCTGGAACCAGCTATAGATATTCTCGCTCCCAGGATGAAACAACTGGCGGCCAGTGAATACATCGAACTGCTAACCTACAGTGAGGTGACCGAGCTATCTGGCTATATCGGGAATTTCGAGACCAAAATAACTAAAAAAGCCCGCAGCATTGACGCATCCAAGTGTGATGGCTGCGGTATCTGTTGGGAGAAATGTCCTGTTGAGGTGGACAGTGAGTTCGACTACGGACTGAGTAAGCGTAAAGCAATCTATCGGCCGTTTCCTGAAGCAGTACCCAATATACCGGTCATAGACCGCGAACACTGCACCCACTTCCAGAGTGGCGAGTGCACCATCTGTCAAGAAGCATGCCCGGCCAAGGCGATTAACTTTGAACTGGAAGACGAAGAAGTAGAGGTGAAGGCTGGTGCCGTCATCGTCTCCACCGGCTATGATATCTTCGACCCCACTCCAATCGCCCAGTATGGCTACGGCAGATTCGATAACGTTATTACCAGTCCCGAGTTCGAGAGGATGGCTAGTACCAACGGGCCTACCGGTGGCAATATCGTCCTCAAGGATGGCTCTGCGCCCAAGAGTGTTGCCATTATCCACTGCGTCGGCAGCCGGGACGAAAACTACCAGCAGTACTGCTCGCGGGTGTGCTGCATGTATAGCCTTAAGTATGCTCGCTTCCTCAAGGAAACACTTGATGCCGACGTCTACCAGATGTACATTGATATGCGCTGCTTCGGTAAGGGCCACGAGGAGTTCTACAAAGAGGCATCAGATACCGGCGTTAACTTCATCCGGGGTAAGGTGGCCCAGGTTACTGATATAACCCAGGAAGACGAAGAGAAGGGCAAGCTGATAGTGGTCGGCGAGGACACCCTGTTGGGGACTTTGATACGAATACCGGTAGACATGGTTATCCTCAGCGTGGCCATGACGCCACGCGCCGAAACGGACAAGATTTCACGAGTATTCCTGCTGGGCTGTAGCCGCGATGGCTTTTTCCTCGAACGGCATCCCAAGCTCGACCCCGTGGGTACAATGCTGGATGGCATCTTCGCCGTTGGCTGTTGCCAGGGTCCCAAGGATATTTCGGACACAGTAGCTCAGGCCACCGGAGCGGCTGCCCGGGCGATAGAACTTATATCCAAAGGCCGGGTAGAGATGGAAGCGGCTACCGCCTCGGTTGATGAGGAAGTATGCAGTGCTTGCGGTTACTGCGAAGCCATCTGCGCCTATAATGCTATCGAAGTCGACCCGATTAAGAGACTGGCCGTAGTAAATGAGGCACTCTGCAAGGGATGCGGTGCCTGCACGGTGAACTGCCCCTCAAAGGCGCTACAGCTCAAGAACTTCGGGCCGAAGCAGCTAATGGATGTAATCGACGAAGCAACAAAGGAGTATGTCGGTCTGGCCGGTTAGGCCAGTTTAATGATTAGGAGCACGTAATGGCGGATAAAGTTGGTGCAGTTCTAGTCGTCGGTGCCGGAGTGGGCGGCCTCAGGGCAGCCCTGGACCTGGCGGAATCAGGTTTCAGGACCTATCTGGTCGATAGCAGCCCGGGTATCGGCGGTACTGTTCCTCAGCTTGATAAGTGGTTCCCGGACAACGGCTGTGAGTTATGTAAACTACTGCCCGTCTTCTCTCGCGACGGCTGCTCCCAGTTCTGCCTCCGTCGCGACATGGCCCACCCGAACATCGGGCTACTGCCCAATTCACAGGTTCAAGAGGTGAGCGGGGAGGCCGGAAACTTCGAGGTAACCATCAACTCAGTGTCTCGCTGGGTCAAGACGGAACGGTGCACCGGCTGCGGACTCTGCGCCGAAGTTTGTCCCGTTGAGGTGCCCGACGAGTATAACGATGGCCTGCAAATGCGCAAGGCGATATACGTCCGCAGTCCTCAGGCAATACCGAATTTTTACTGCATCGACCGCGATGCCTGCACCAAGTGCAGCAAGTGCATCGAAGTGTGTCCTACAAATGCTATCGACCTCGATTTGCCAGATGAGACGCAGAAAGTAGCTGTGGGAGCAATTATCGTTTCCAGTGGTTTTCAGGAGTTCGATGCCGCCAAGATGGGCCAGTATGGCTTCGGCCGCTATGCCAATGTCCTCAACAATCTCCAGGTGGAACGGCTGCTTGCCTCCGGTGGCCAGACTGCTGGCGAATTGCTGCGCCCCTCCGATGACAAAGTACCAAAGAAGGTCGCCTTCCTACAATGTGTCGGCTCCAGAGATACGGAGCGTAATTACTGCTCGAGTGCCTGCTGCATGTATGCCCTGAAAGAGGCGATACTGATAAAAGAGCGATACCCCGATACCGAAGTCACCATCTTCTACATGGACATGCGTGCCTTCGGCAAGGGCTATCATCGTTACTACCAGCAGGCCCAGGAGCTGGGGGTGAAATTCGTCCATTCCCGCGTCTCCGTCATCAGGGAGAACCCCAAGACCAAGGACCTGCTACTGCTGGCCCGTGCCGAGGATGGGACTGATATTCGTAGTGAATATGACCTGGTGGTCCTGGCAGCCGCCCAGTGCCCCTCAGCCCGCACTGCCGAGCTGAGCCAGATACTGGGAGTAGACGTCAACCAGTGGGGTTTCATCCAGAACCAGGGCTGGTGGCAGACCCGAACGAGTAAAGAAGGCATCTATGCCTGTGGCTCAGCGGCTGCTCCCGCGGATATTGCCGATTCGGTAATACAGGCCGGTGCTGCTGCCTGTGAAGCCGCAACCTTACTCGCTTCAGTGCGGGGCCAGCTTGTTGAAGCGGAGACTGAGTCTGTAAATTCGGCAGCCAGTGATGAGGAGGCCAAAGTAGCCGTTTTCCTCTGCCAGTGTGGTGAGGAAATCACTGCCGTGGTCGATACCGCCCAGGTGGCCGAATTTACCCAGACCCTGCCTGGTATTACAAGTGTCGAAGAAGTATCTTTCCTCTGCTTGCCAGAAACGCTGGAAGAGGTCAAGAAGAGTGTTAATAAATCAGGCGCTAACCGTGTTATCTTTGCTGCTTGCGCTCCCTATCACTACCATAGACTGCTCGGAAATACAATGCGAGAGGCCGATATCCACCCTTCGTGTTGGCAACTAGTCAATTTCCGTGAGCAGCTTGCCTGGGTACACAAAGACAACCCGGAACAGGCCACCGAGAAGGCCAAGAAGATACTGGCGGCAACTGTAGACAGGGTCAGGATGCAGGAGCCCCTCAGAACAACTCCGATGCCAGTCGAACAGCAGGCTCTGGTTATCGGAGCTGGTATTTCCGGAATGGTCGCCGCCCTGTCTCTCGCCGAACAGGGATTCGAGACCTATCTTGTGGAGAAATCTGCCAAGACCGATGGTCATGCTGCCGAGGTACAATACAGCCTGGGTAGCGAGGACCCACAAGCCTTTATCAATAACCTCCGTGAAAAGGTAAAGAACAGTTCCCAAATACACCTCTACTCCGAAACCGATGTGGTTGAGGTCAAAGGCCGCTCGGGCAATTTCAGCAGCACACTGAAGGCAGCCGGCAACACGACCACTGAGATAACACACGGTGCCATAATCGTGGCCACCGGAGCCGAGGAATACGTGCCTACCGAGTACCAGTACAGACAGAGTGACAAAATTATCACGCAGAAAGAGTTACAACAGCTTCTTGTTAAAGACAACCTCGGAAAACCGTCCACGGTTGTTATGATTCAGTGTGTCGGCTCCAGAGATGAGGAACACCCCTACTGCAACCGCACCTGTTGCTCGGATGCCATTATTAATTCCCTGAAGATTAAAGAGCAGAGCCCGGAGACAGAGGTCTACGTCCTCAATCGGGATGTCATGACCTATGCATTCCGTGAGGAATACTACTCGAAGGCGAGAGAGGCCGGTGTCCTATTCATCCGCTTTAATCAGGACAATCCACCCGAGGTAAATGCCACTGACAAGGCAATCTCCGTCCGTGTTGACGACCCCGTTCTTCCCGGAAAGCTCGAAATAGACACCGACCTGCTGGTGCTGAGCACCGGCATTGTCCCTGGAGATAACCAAGCGCTGGCAGAGACCCTCTCACTGGAACTGAATGAAGACGGATTTTTCAGAGAAGTGGATACCAAGTTCCGGCCAGTCGATACCGTAATCGATGGAATCTTCATCTGTGGACGGGCGAATGCCCCGAGGAACCTTGACGAGGAGATAGTTCAGGCCCAGGCAGCTGCCCAGCGGGCCGTGAACATCCTCTCACGCAAAGAGCTGCAATCTGGCAGGATTGTCTCCGAGGTCAATGCAAGACGATGCAGTTTCTGTGGCATCTGTGTTACTGTCTGTCCCTTCAATGCCAGATGGCTGGACGAAGACGAACACGTCGCCGTGGTGGACGAGGCACTCTGCCAGGCCTGTGGTGCCTGTGTGGCCGCCTGTCCCAATAGCGCCGCCAAACTACGGGGGTATCGAGACAAGCAAATGCTCTCCACGATTGAGGCTGTCCTATAGGACACAAGGAGTAAGATAGATGGCTGAAGGTAGTAACGGATTTGAGCCCAAGATAATAGGTTTTCTGTGTAACTGGTGCACCGCCTCGGCGGCTGACCTAGCAGGAACGACCAGAGCACAATACCCGCCCAACCTCCATCCGATCCGCGTCATGTGTAGTGGCACCGTCGACCCCGTCTACCTGATTAAGTCGCTGCTTTCCGGGGCCGACGCTGTGATGGTGGGTGGGTGTCATCCCGGTGACTGCCACTACGTATCCGGTAATTACAAGGCAAGAAGAAGGATGGCCATGCTCCAGAACATCTTCGAGTCCCTGGGACTGGACGCAAACCGCATCTGGACAAGATGGATAAGTGCCAGTGAGGGACCGGAATTCGCCGCAGCGGTCAGAGAAATCACCGAGGAGACAAAGAAACAAGGCCCGAATCCCTTGTCTGCTGACTGGGCTTTGTAGGAGGCAATAATGACAAAAAGTGCTACCCTGACCGTAAAGGATGGGAAAATACGCAGCAGTATTAATGCCCTGCTGAAAGACCTGCTGGACAAGCAGGTCGTGGAAGCAATCCTGGTGCCTCTGGCGCATCCTGCAGGAAACAACGTGGTACAGGGCCTAGTTACCAACCCTGAATACGCCGAGCAGGCCGATGTCTTCGCCCCGGTGATGCCGGTAAACACTGGCCGAATCATCCAGGCGATGACGAGGCTGACACCGGCCAACAAGAAGACTGCCGTGGTGATGCGGCCCTGCGAGTTGAGGGCGCTGGTTGAACTGGTGAAGCTAAGACAGGCCCAGCTTGATAACCTCTACCTCATCGGAATCGACTGCCCTGGGGCTTATTCGGTGAGTGACTACGTGAAATTTGCTGCCGAGAAGACCTCGGATGACTTCCTGAAAGCCGCCTGGAACGGAAAAGAGGACCCCATGCTTCGGGCAGCCTGCCAGGTATGCGAGTACCCCGTGCCTCTGATGACCGACCTTACCGTCGGCCTGGTTGGGCAGGACCTGGGCAAGGGTCTAGTCCTCCTGGCCAGCACGGAGAAGGGCAAAGAACTGCTGGAAGGACTTGGCCTCACTGCCGAAGAGGACAGTCAGGCAGCCACCCAGCGTCAGACCGCGGTCGACCAGCTCCTCGACAAGATGAAGGGAATCCGGGAGAAGTTCTTCGAGCGGACCAAGGAAGAGATTGGCGGTATCGATAAACTGGCCGCCGTTTTTGGCCCGTGCATCAAGTGTCAGAACTGCCGTGTAGCCTGCCCCGTCTGCTATTGCCGGGAGTGTTTCTTCATTTCTCCTACCTTTGAACTGGAGGCAGAAAAATATCTTGGGGCGGCGGAGAAGAAAGGGGCCATGCGTATGCCCACCGATACCCTCCTCTTCCACCTCACCAGAATGACACATATGGCCGCTTCCTGCATCGGATGCGGTGCCTGTGAAGAGGCCTGCCCCAATGACATCCCGTTACTGAAGATATTCCAGCTGACCGGTACCAACGTGCAGAAGCTCTTTGACTATATCCCGGGGCGCAGTCTGGAGGATGAGCTGCCTCCAACCGCCTTCAAGGAAGAAGAGCTTGAGTGGATAGGAGAAAAATGACGGTTCGCCTCATCAGTGAACGAGGAACGGAAAGCGCCGATCCGGCTTTCACCCAGGAAGTACTTGGGGCCAGCGCCGCCCACCTGGAACGCTGCTACCAGTGTCAGGCGTGTAGCTCCGGCTGTGCGTTTGCCTATATCTTCGACTATGCCCCACACCAGTTATTGAGGATGGTGCAGCTCGGGCTTAAAGATCGGGTGCTGGAAAGTAAGACCTACTGGCTGTGTGCTAGCTGTGAGACCTGCGCTACCCGTTGCCCTAATGATATCGAGATAGTGCAGATAATGGACACCCTGAGGCATATTGCCTTCCGCGAAGGGTATACCAAGCAGACCCCGTTGCCCCTGTTCCACCGCACTTTTCTGGGTGGTGTCAAGAGCTACGGCAAGGTGTTCGAGCTTATGCTAATCCTGCGATATATGCTTACCAGCCGTGATATCTTCAAGCTCAGCGAGCTACCCAATAATATGAAGATGGGTTTCAACATGTTTTCAAGGGGCAAGCTGGCCGTTTTGCCGGACAAGATAAAGGGAAGGGCAAACATCAAGCGCATCTTCCAGCAGACGGAGAAAAAGAATGGCTGAGAGCAAGACACTTAAGTACGGCTACTATCCGGGTTGTTCACTTGAGGCAACAGCCAAGGAATATAACGAGTCGGTACGGGCATCAGCCAAGCTACTGGACGTGGAGCTTGTAGAGTTGGATGACTGGAACTGCTGCGGGGCTTCTTCGGGACACTGCACCGACCCCGAGCTTTCCCTGGCCCTGCCTGCCAGAAACCTGGCCATCGCTGAGAAGCTGGGGCACGACCTGGCCTTGTCCTGTGCCGCCTGCTTCCTCCGCTTCAAGCAGACCAACCACGACCTCCGTGCTAATGATGAATTACGCCAGAGGATAGAGCAGATTATCGATGCACCCTACCAGGCAAAGATAGAAGCAAGACATGTCCTGGATATATTCGCTCGTGAGGTCGGGCTTGAAAAAATCCAGGAGCGGGTAAAGAAACCGCTCAAAGGACTGAAGCTGGCTGCCTATTACGGATGCTATCTGGTACGCCCTCCTAAGGTCACCCAGCTCGATGACCCCGAAAACCCGATGATAATGGACAACCTGCTCACCACTATCGGTGCGGAGCCTGTAGACTGGAGCCATAAAGTGGAGTGCTGCGGCGGGGGCCTGTTGCTCGCCCGGACCGACGTCGTCGTCAAGCTCTGTAATGACCTCTGCCAGGCAGCCCTTGACGCTGGAGCAGTAGCCCTTGTGACCGCCTGTCCACTCTGCCAGGCAAACATTGAACTGAGACAGACTATTGGCGTGCCCGCTTTCTACTTCAGTGAGCTGCTGGCACTGTCCCTGGGAACCAGTGAAAAAGAGTTCAAGTCCTGGATGAAGCGCCATATACAGAACCCGGTACCGGCCTTGAAGGCACAGAATTTAATCTAGCATGAGATATAAGGGGGAAGACCCAAGATGGAAGCAGTAGCACCCTTTCAGGACGCAATAGACATCATCAAGGAAGAGGGCGGTGAAATCGCTAAGATGTGCTACCAGTGCGGTCTCTGCACCGGTACCTGCCCCTGGAACCTGGTCAGGGGCTTCCTGGTACGCAAGGCGATGCACCAGGCACAGCTGGGTCTACCCGACTTCGAAGATGAGGATATGTGGCTGTGCGTCACCTGTAACGCCTGTGTCGACCGCTGTCCGCGTGGCGTCAAGATTATTGATGTCTGGCGGTCTTTCCGCCGGGCAATTACCGAGATGGGAATCGGCGGAGTCCCCGATTCGCTCCGTATTACGGAAAAGAATATCTCCAGCGTGGGCAACCCGCAGGGCGAGGACCGCGAAAAGCGCCTTGACTGGACTAAGGGCCTCGATATTAAGACCCATACCAAGGGCACCGACATACTTTACGTGGCCTGCTGCTATAACTCCTATGACCCGCAGCTTACCAGCGTTGCTACGGCCACGGTGGAGGTCCTGAAGAAGGCTGGAGTTGACTTCGGCATACTCGGCAATGAGCTTTCCTGCTGTGGCGAGAGTGTACGTAAAGCGGGGGCTGAGAGCGTTTTCCAGAGCCTGGCACAGAGCAACATCGCCCTGTTCAACGAGGCCGGTGTTACCAAGATAATCACCGCCTCCCCCCACTGCTTCCACACCTTTAAGAACGAGTACCCAGAGCTTGAAGGCAATTATGAGGTGGTACACCTGACCCAGTTCCTCGCCGAGCTAATCAAAGAGGGCAAGCTGGAGTTTAAAAAAGAAATCAACAAGAAAATTACCTACCACGACTCCTGCTACCTGGGTCGCCACAACGATGTCTACGATGAGCCGAGAGAGGTCCTGGAGGCCATTCCCGGTGTAGAACTGGTGGAGATGGCTAACCACCATGAGAACAGCTTGTGCTGCGGCGGTGGTGGTGGCCGCATCTGGGAGGAGACCAAGAAGGGCGAGCGCTTCTCCGATATCCGTCTGGAGCAGGCGCTGGACGCCGGGGCCAATGTCATGGCAGCCGTCTGCCCTTACTGCCTGGCCAACTTCAAAGACAGCGTCACCACCATGAACAAGGAAGAGGAAATCGAGGTCAAGGACATCGTCGAGCTTGTCCTCGAAGCACTGTAGACATCGGTTATACTGGAGTTCAACTTACCAATACATCCACCGTTGAAAGGGGGCTGTTATGGCTAAGAAACTTTATCGTAGTCGTAAGGACCGGAAAATATGGGGAATCTGCGGTGGTCTGGCTGAGTATTTCGACATCGACCCCGTCGTTGTCAGGGTAATTTTCGTAGCATCCATATTCTGCGGGACCTTGGGTCTCTGGGTCTATCTCATTATGTGGTTTATTGTCCCTGAGGAAAGCTAGTTCTATCAGCCCGCTCAGTCCAGCTTCTGGAGCAGTTTCCGATAGAAGGGCAGGCTTACCACGAAGGGGATAATATCGTACAGAACTCTGAAGAGCAGCGAGGCCAGGACGGCCTGCTCAAAGCGTGTCCCGAAGATTGCATAGACACCGGACATGGAGGCCTCCTGTATTCCCAGTCCGGCGGGTATCATGGCAACGTTACCGGCAGAGATACCAACGCTAAAACCGGTCAGAAGTGAGCCGAGGCTGAGAGAGATACCCAGGGCATTGAAGCAAAACCAGAGACCAACAACCGTCACCACCCATTGAAGGACAATGAGTCCCAGTGGGATAGCAAGCACTATCGGCCGACCCCGCATCGCAGCCAAGCCATCGCTCATTGCCATGTCAAAGGCAGCAAGGAAAGAAGTAATATTTCGCTTGAAGAAAAAGCGCCACAACCGGTCTATTTTATCTAGTATCCACTTCCTCAGGGCGCTTTTGAATAGAAGCAGGGCAGCAATAGCCAGCCCAATAAAAAAACCACTCGTGAACACAATCAGGATTACTACATTGTAGACGGGCAGGTCATAAGTCACGAGGACATAGACAAGTCCTATTGGGAAAATGGTAGCCAGTGTAATGGCATTGAAATAAGAATGCAAGAGCGACGCGGCCATAACCTTACCTGCCGGCGTCTGGTCACGTTGCATCAGCAAAACACGCAGGGAATGACCGGCAAGACCCCCGAAGGCCAGTATGTTGTCCAGTGTTACGGATAAAATACCAATCTTAAAAACATCTGGCCGTGGTATTGTTATGCTTATGGTCCTGCATATCGATACAAAAGCACCGCTCAGGCAGAAGTATGAAAGAGCAATAAATAGAAATGCTATCAGTGCCAGCTTCCAGTCCGCCTTCTCACCGAGTTGCCAGGCCTTTTCCCAGTCCATTAAAGCTAGCAGCACCGTCAGCAAAGCCACCGCTATAATGGCTAACAAGACAAACCTGCGAGTAAACAGTTGTTTTAAGCGCAATTCAACCTCATCCCAAGTATTTTTTTGTGGGGTGAAGTGCAGAAAGATACGGAACAGCCGGTGTCCTGCCTGGTGAGAAGATTCGATTCGTCAAGTGCATTTACAAATTTACCTGGCCAATATTAATACCCTTTAGGTACTGCCGTCAATCCATTCATGCTTTATGTGGAGGAAATATTCCATGTTTCCTTATTCCGCCACGCTCTGTCAACCCGTCTCCATATTTATGTCCCTTTTCTATTGTGTTATCATTTAAGTAGGACAATGCCTATTAAAGCAGTTGCTACCAATCGTAAAGCCCGCCGTGATTATCATATCATGGACACCGTAGAGGCCGGACTGGTGCTTACCGGCTCGGAGATAAAGTCAATCCGCGCCGGCCGGGTCAGCCTGGGCGATGCCTACGTGCGCCCCGAAAACGGGGAACTGTGGCTGCTGAACGCCCATATCGCTCGCTATCAGGCAAGCAGCTACCTCGGCCACGAGCCTACCCGGCCACGCAAGCTCCTGCTACACCGCAAGGAGATTACCAGCCTCACCAGCACGGTGGCAGAAAAGGGCTTTACTCTGGTGCCGTTACGACTGTATATTAAAGATAGCATTGCCAAGCTGGAGGTGGCGCTCGCCCGGGGCAAGAAGCTCTATGACAAGCGTGAAACAATAATGCGTCGGGAGACAGACCGGGTTCTAGAGCGCGCCGTTAAAACTAAGGTCGGTCCGAGGAGGTGACAGATACAGTCACGCGGACAAAGCTAAATGGGGACGCGTGGTTTCGACAGGGGAAGTATGTTACAGGATTGCAGGCTGAGGTTGCCGCTACCCTCATTAAACAAGTGGCAAAAGATAACTGGCAAAGAACCAGTACTAGTTGCCGCCTAATTAAATAGGCAGCACATCCACCCCTACCCCACCCCGGCGGGTGGGGAGTGGGTGACGAAAAGTCGGGGTGCCACCGCCCCAGGGTCGACTAAGGCGGTGAAAGAGAAATCGACTGGCCTGCCTGGACCCGGTCAGCAGGGGCCAGCCGGGTGAGATCAAAGAGCTGACTAAGCCTGTAGGATATTCTGGACAGCTTCCTTTGGACGGGGAGTTCAACTCTCCCCCGTCTCCACCAGAATAATAACGGGTTCCAGAGATGTTCTGGAACCCATTTCTTTTTTTGTCGTTAGGTGAGAAGTTTCTGCTGTAACCTTTAATTGCTTTCCACGTCAGCAGAACTCACTATAATAGGCTTCTTGTATCGGGTCATTCGTGCAATCACGACGGACCATCCCGCCGAGACCGCCGGCCCTTTCCCAACGGCCACGCCGGTACGCCATCACGCCCAAGCTCCTGAGCTCACATGATTGGTGCCCATCGGCGGTAAAACGAACATAACCCCCAATTATGTGGGCCTTGTTCATAGAAGCGTGCAGCACGCGTACATCGTGCAGCGGCAGCGAATAGGCCCAGCGGCCCACCCCTTGACCGGCAACACTAAAGAATAAACCTGGTGTCTCCTCGTCGCCAATCAGAGGGGAATTGCCAAGTATCCCATCGGTGCTGCCACCATTAACCCCGCCAGTCCGTCTCGTCATCCCGGGTTCAGCGACGCGCAGCCGGTCCCTAACGCCCTTGTAGTTGTAGGGAGACATGGGAGCACCACCGCGAGAGGAATACAACCATTGCACGGTCCACGGCAAACGCAGATTGGCGGTACGCAGTTCGACGACCTCCTCCCCTTCTTCGGCCGAGCCACCCAGACCTCGCAGGTCAATCAGTTCCTGCGTCGAGCCCACACCCGGCCAGGGAATGATGTTGTAGCCCCACATCGTATTGCGCTCGTTATTATACAGCACGGCCTCCACGTCATCGCGAGCGACATTTTCCCAGCCCGCCTGTGTGTACAGCAAGGAAGAGAGCTGGATTCCCCATTTGCCGTCATTATTCGTCACACCATAAATGCCCTGGCTTGTGCCAAGCTTCTGGCCGTCTCCCCGATACCGCGTATAGGTCAGCTCCAGTCCAGCATGAATCGGCGAGTACATCAACAACTGCATGTTGTCGAGGATGTCATAAGTGCCCGGCTTCAGCGTGGCGTCTATGCCAGTACCCACCCTCATGGAAGGGGGCGGATTACTTATAAAATCATCAGGCGTTTTGTACACGATGGGATCCACTTCACCAAAGATTTCGTCGAAGGTGGCGTAGGGGAAGTGCAACGTGTCGGCCACGCCTTCTATGTCACGGCTCGCCATGGCGGCGAAGTAGTCGGTCAATAGGCTCATGCCTTGCTTTACCGAGGTCTGGTAGTACATGGGGAAGCGGGCATCGACCATGGCGAGAGGGCGCAAACCCTTCGGCTTAGGATGATCTTCGGGCATCCTGGCATAGCGTTCGATAACCGCCTTGATGTCAGGCGACAGCTTTTCCCAGATTTCAGGCCAGGGATAAGGGCCGACATCCGGTGCCGTGCCGGGTTTGATTAGTTCACTCGGATCTAGTTTTTCTTCTGTCATTGAATCTCTCCTTTTAATAATTGGGTTGTGAATACTCTATTTGGTTTTATGTACATCATCTCCTTTCTCTCAAACATCTTATCGCTCATGACCCAATAATTCAATATGAAACCGGCCTCAGGCAGCGGTCTGACTTACCAGGATCAGGCGGTCGGCGGACTATTTCGCTTAGAGGCTTGTTTATGATGCAGATATTGATTGAGAAGCGGTGGCAGGAGTACAATCAGTTACGTCCGCATAGTTTGTTGGGCTACCAGCTACCCGTTCCTGAGGCTATTATACCAACAGCGTAACTCAAAGAGTGGCATTCTATGTAGGAGTAGACTAATCATAATCCTCCAGAAAAATAATATGAAACAAAAAATTCACACTATTAGTTTACTGCTACCTTACAGATCAGGCGATGTGAATTGCTACCTGATAGAAATCGATGCTGGCTTTTTCCTGATCGATACAGGGTGTTCAAATAAACGCACTGACCTCGACAGAGAACTCGAAAATGCGGGCTGTCAACCTGGCAACCTTGAACTCATCGTATTAACCCATGGAGATTTTGATCACACCGGAAATGCGGCTCACCTCCGTAAAAAGTTCGGTGCAAGAATAGCTATGCACCGTGACGATGCAGGAATGGTTGAACATGGAGACATCTTTTGGAATCGAAAGAAGCCCAATATCTTAGTGAGAACTCTTGCTAGAGTTTTTACCCCTATTTTCTTTAGATTTGGTAAAGCTGAAAGATTTACGCCTGATATATATATTGAGGACGGATATAATCTCTCTGAATTTGGATTGGATGCCAAAGTAATTCACATCCCAGGTCACTCAAGGGGCTCAATAGGAATTCTAACAGCCGATGGAGACCTGATTGGTGGCGATCTTTTATTACAATCTGATAAATCGGAAAAGCCACATCTCAATTCAATAATAGACGACTCCACAGCAGCCCACACTAGTGTAGAAAAATTGAAGAGCTTGAATATCAAGACCATATATCCCGGGCACAGCAAATCATTCACCATGGATACGCTCCGAGAATAGGCAATCCGAGTGCTTGTCCAGACCTTACTCAAACCGTTTGAGATAAGCCTGCACCTTTAAGGAATCCAGTGTCATTCCAACGAGAGCCTGAATCTCTCCCATCTCCATGCGAATATTGGGACACTCACGCTAAGCCGTCGTCGATAACTGTCCTGATAGTCCTTTTGGTTCACTATTTATGTACCTACAAATCTTATCATTATAATAAATTAATGTAAAAATGTATTAATAAGTTAATATTAGCTATAAATCTATTAAAAAAGAATAATAGGAAACAATTATGAACAGGCAGAGAATTGGCGTCCTCACCGGAGGTGGAGACTGTGCCGGGCTGAGCCCTGCCATCAAGTGGGTGGTAAAAACGGCCCTTGATGAAAGACTCCAGTGGGAAAGGGGTGTCAGATACGAAGTAATTGGAATACACGACGGGTGGAAAGGGCTGGTCCGAGCCGACCCTGATAACCTGGCCGCTGATGGATATCTCGAGCCTCTGGATGAAAAAACGGTCAGAACCTGGGACAGATACGGCGGTACCTTCCTCGGGACCTCAAGAACAAATCCCTATGATCCTAACAACGACCGCTCAGAAGTAGTACTCAACAACATAAAGAGACTGGGCCTGAAAGCAGTTATAGCCATCGGTGGTGAGGATACGCTGGGTGTCGCCTACAAACTGTCCAGAGACGGGGTGAACGTTGTTGGTATACCGAAGACCATTGATAAAGACCTTCCCAAAACTGATTATACACTTGGGTTTGATACTGCCCTGAACGTTATCGTTGAAGAAGTTGATAGACTGAGGACTACCGCCGGCTCTCATAAACGGACATTTGTCGTAGAGACAATGGGTAGACATGCCGGCTGGCTGGCCTTGGAAGGGGGAGAGTCCAGTGGGGCATATATCATCCTCATCCCTGAGTGTGATTTCTCCACTGAAAAGGTATGCGAGCTGGTCTTAGAAGGGAGAAAATCGGGGGCAAGGTATGACATTATTCTGGTAGCAGAAGGAGCCAGGCCGTTGGGGGGTGTGGAGTTAGTTAAAGAAAACGGTCTGGACAGCTTTGGGCACAAGGCTCTTGGTGGTATTGGCGAATTCCTGGCAAATCAAATCTCAAATAACACCGGTCTCGAATGTCGAAGTGTTGTCCTCAGTCATTTGCAGCGCGGTGGTGCTCCCGGCGCATACGACAGAAGGATGGGGCGGTACTTTGGGATAGCCGCCGTTGATCTGGTAGCTACAGAGAATTTCGGTAAGATGGTCAGCTACAAGAACGGCCAGATTACGGCTGTCCCTCTATCGGCCGTTATCGGAAAACCAACTCAGGTGGATATCACGACGCAGTACGATGTTGAAAGATACAACGGGAGAAGGACAATTCTCAGTAATATGAAGCCCCGTGCTGAAGCCGGGATGCTGGCTACAGCCTAGTCAAAGAACCGACAAAAGATTTCGACTCTCCCCTATCCCCGTCAGAACGCTAACGGGCTCCAGAGATAGTCTGGAGCCCGTTTTTTGTCTTGACCGGAACACGGTGACCTCGCACTCCGGCCAACACCCAAGGAAACCAACCGTATGGAAGAAAAGCAACTCCCTTCCATGGCCACTCAGGCAGATAGAGGAATCTATATATTGTGTATGGGGTTATTATCGGTAATTATCTTATTTCGAAGCTGTTTGACTGTACTTAAAGAGAAAATTAAGCACGTCCCCACGGATGTATCTCCAGTCACCCCTCTCACCTAAACGGTATCCCTTCAGCTCTCCGGTGCGTGTCCAGCGCCTGACCGAACCAAGATGCACCTTGAGGAATTTGGCAACTTCACTGCTTGTCATGATAACATCATCATTCCAGTCTAGTTGCTTTTCCACTCCACTCTCTACCACACTCCCACTCTCCTTCCACCTGATGATTTTTAAGGTGATAAAACTTCCCTTTATACTCCCTAATCACAGTATAGCGTACTGATGTTAAGGTAGGGTTAAAATACGTCAGATGGTGTTACATTACGGTTACAAATGTTATTTTTATCTTCTTATCTATATTTTACAGTATAAATACTTGTTTTGTCGAGACCTACATCGCACATATCATGACCGACCTCGCAAGTCCAAGCATAGCAATATCTCAGTCTTTAGTATGATATCTCTGGCATGATATAATCCCAGCATGGAAACCTCTGATTTGTTGGGCCTTCTAGCGATGGTGGGCTCTGTCCTGCTCTTTCTAATGGTGCTGCTGCGCATCAGCCGGGTGAGTAAGACACGACAAAGTGACCAGAAGTTGAAGCGACTACTGGAAATTGAGGAATGGGCTACGGAGGTAATCTCGTGCGGGTTCAGCGACAACATGAACCAGGTAAAAGACATTGAGCAATTACGCTCATTCACACTTCATCATCTCGGCCAAATGCGGCACCGTTTCGTGGCAATGAGAAGAAAAGGTCGGCGCATGAGAGAGATTGCCATAATATTCGGACAGGACTTGCAACAAGCGATATCACTGCTGCTTGAGCGCCTGGACACCCATATAAGTGTCCTGAGTGAATGTATTAATGCTATCCCCAAGGACACAGTCACTACCAGAAGTGATTTTGACACAACTCTGGCAAAGACGACTACCAGTGAGGCAGAAGTAGTCGGGTCCGCCTATGGGGTTATTGAAGCGGTCACAAGAAACAGGACTGCCGACATAGCTGACACTAGTGTCTGATACCGGAATGTGGAAGAGCACCTGATATCTGCTCTGTAGTGACACTCACGGAAGGCGGCATACACCACTACAACCAACTAACCCACGAACCTCATGTCCTTCTATAGCGTCTCGCATTAATATCAGCCAGAAGGTCTCTGCCTTCTTCGAGAAGTTCCTGGATATCTATATCAGCTAGGCTGTCGTGAAGAGTGTCGCTCTGCTTCACCTCTTTTTCACTCCGGAAGATATCCAGCAGGTCATCCCCCCCCTCCTGATTACCCTCTTTGGTAGCTTCTTCCGCCACTTTCTCCCCAGTCTCATCCGGAGCCACATCATCTAACTTTGCCTCTTCCTCATTTTCAGCCTGGTCCGCTTTGCTATCCGTCATCTCTAGAATCACCTCACCCTCGGTTTCGTTTTGGCTCATATCGGCTGCTGGTGGCAGTACCTCACTCTCAGACTCATTAGGGCTAGTAGTCGGCTCAGCTTCAAGATTATCGACCGGTGATGGACTCATGTCCGCAGCAGCCTGGCTACTCTCATCCTCTGGTTCATAATTACTCACCGGCAATACTTCCTCAGCCTCAATCTCAGCCTCAGTTTCAGCCTCAATCATACCTCCCCCCCGGCTCTGTTGCTCCAGGAATTCCCCAACGGGGTCACGTTCCTCGGAGGCAAAACCGAGGTCACCCGGTGGAGGCACGGTAAAGTACTCCCACATTCTTCGTATCGCCAATAAAATAGACTGGTTAGCCATAATCAAATCTCCTTCAGTCTTTTTCTACATGACTGACACCGAGGCAAATATCATATCCGTCATTGCCGGGACTACTAGCATAGCTGCTCCAGATAAGCCAAAGGTCGCACCAAGGTAGAGGTAAAGTTTATAACGAGAGCCACCGGCGGCTGCGTTAGCAGCAAAGGCGGTTGTCGCTGCCAGTATCAGCAGACAAGGCAGAGTCAGGTTCTTCAGTATCGGCACACTCTGGAAGCTGAAGCTGAATATCTCTACTGTCCTGACCGGGGCTTCCGCCAGTGCTTCTTCATAGACACCCTCAACAACCCCTGCGAAAGCTGACACCACCTGTGACACAAAAACCAGCAAACCGACAATAGCTCCATGCACGCCTATTGCCAGCCAGGTGAAAGACGAGGACACCTGGCCTCTTTTGGCACGGAGGAAGTCAAGACTCATCGCCAAAATAGACGACCGCTCTCCCACGACGTCTGCCTCGCCACCCAGCCTGGTAGCATCATGAAACATCCTGATACTCCGGTATATCAACTCACTACCTGTCTCCAGGGAAAAACGTTTCCAACAGAGGTCAGGCTTCAATCTTGAAGCCAACCGGGAACGAAGACGCTTAACATCTTCGGCCAGGGCAGCAGTTGATCTGAGGTCCAATCTTCCGACTGCTTGGGAAGTCGTTATCCCTATCGCTGAGGTCACGTTTCCCAGTGACCTCAGGAAGGTATGGATGTCCCTGTCTTTATTACTTATCTGACGTTCGCACATCGTGCCGAAGATACCTATGGGGAGAAGCAAGATAGATGCCGCCAGAATAGCAAACCCCAATTCCATACCTGCCGCCAGTATGAGGACCAGGGCGACCGATGCCGCTGGTACCAGCATACGCTCCCACCGGTTAGCCCGGATAAAGGCAGGACAATACTGAGATGGCGAGTGCACTCTTACTTCCTTTGGCGACGCCACATAGACGCACCACGCCCCCACCACACCAACAACAACGGTAACACCAGCCAACGCAAAGGTGAATCCTGCCGCAATGGGATATATCAGCATGGAGACAGCCGCCACCATCACTATCAAGGCCGCCGAGACAACCAGTGCAGCATACGCCTCAGTCCACTTTCTCAGTGACTCGACACGACGTTCGTAGTCACTATTGAAGGCTTCGGCCTGGATCCGTGCTTCCTGGTCTAGGAAGGTTGACTCAGGCTCACCGGAGTTAAGAGAGCTCGCCAGGCGGAGAAGCAGACTCTTGACCGCTTCTTTCTTGGACGACTCCCCTACCATACGGCAGGCGACTGCATAATCATAGCGCCACTTCTGTGACAGGTTTTGGATTTCAGCGATATAATTCGCTGCGCTGCAGGGTAACTGAGCACCCAATGCAAAAATCTGGCTGCGCGGCAGGCCAGCCGTCGATATAGCCGACATATATGACAGCTGATAGAGCAAATCAAAGCTCAGTGGGCCCTCGTTAAAAGAGACCCTGCTCTTGCGCCTTCGCCAGAACGTTAAGAAGTTCATAGAAATTGGTTACTCCTTTGTCCTTATGAAGTCTCTCCAGAATCCGCGCTCTTCTGTCCAGTACACTATATATCTCCCATTTGCGGTCAGCCGGGATACCGCGCCGAATAGCAATCCTGTCTTCCAAAAGGTAACTGTTACGGCTCCCGACGAAATTGAACTCGTCTGTGGCTGGGTCCCAGCGAAATACCTCAACGTAGTTAAAAGACTCAGAAGGAGGGTCGTAGGCGACTATCTCACTGATACTACATGCCCGCCGCCCATTCTTACCATTCGGCAGCTTGACCGCGTTCTGGACTACCACCACGTTCAGATTGTCCACGTGTGTTTTGGGAACATTTATCGGATTGCCGGTGATACGCTGGATGACCTTTTCCACGGAAGCGGCATGGAAGGTAGACATTACAGCATGGCCTGTCTGCATGGCACCAAAGGCAATATTCCCTTCCTCTCCACGAATCTCACCAATGACTATAACATTAGGTCGCTGCCTGAGGGCGGCCTTCAGTAGCTCGAACATGCTTACTTTGGCCTCTTTTTCATCGCCTCCAGAGGCATTAGCCACTTCACGAAGCCAGTTAGCATGAGGCACCTGAAGCTCAGGGGTATCTTCGATACTGACAATCTTATTGTTTATCGGGATGAAGGTAGTCAAAGCATTAAGAAGAGTGGTCTTCCCCGAGGCAGTCTCGCCAACAACAAATACGTTCATGCCGTCTTCAAGAATCAGCGACATATAAGCAGCCATTTCGTAGTTAATGCTACCGAATTCGATAAGCTCCATTATGCTTAAAGGGACACCGGCAAACTTTCTGATGGTGAAATTGCTGCCCCGCCGGGATATCTCCCGCCCGTATACAATATTGATACGAGAACCGTCAGGTAGGGTGGCGTCAACAATAGGCTTTCGCAGCGTAACTGGCTTTCTGATGTGCTCGGAAAGACGTAAGACGAAATCGTCCAGCTCCTCATGACTCTCAAATACTATCGCTGAAGCCAAGCTCTTAAATATCTTATGCTCAACAAATATTGGCCCGATACCGCTGCAACTGATGTCTTCAATATTTGGGTCGACAATCAATGGTTCCATAGCCCCCATACCAATCTTGTCCCTGATAAGAAGGTACTGAAGGGCATCGAACTGCTCCTTAGTCACCCTTACCTTCTGTCTGCTATTACTTTCGGACTTGCCATCATTCGAATTGGGCCTCGAGCCGTTACGACCAATCATGCATACTTTTTTGAGACACTTCAGTATCCCCTCAGTCCGCTCCTCATCCGTTTCTGCTTCCTCAAGCTCGCCCGCAATATCAAGCAGTCGGTTCTCAACATTAAGCATTACCTGACTCATGTCCTCAGTCATTCCCGGCTCTATTGGGACATATACATCCCTGTCATTGGAAGCACTGGAGAAAACATGGACGAATATGTTATCCGAGGCCTGATAAATCAGATTTTTGCTCTCGCGGTCTCCATCAGACCGTTTGAGATTGTTAATAAATTCAGGAATCTCTATTTCGGCAGCAACACAAATCCCGACATAGTCTGCGAGATGGCTATTGTTCTCGCAGGCTTCCCTGAAGGGTTCGGATAGCTGCTGATACAATTCGGTGCTAACTCGATTCCCCTTTTTTTCTCCATCTATTTGCTCACCGAATGGTAGAATTATCCTTGGCATATCAGTCTATTAAGCCCTCGCCTTCGAATATGGTATAACCTTGATGCCCCAATTTGGTTCGACATCAAAAGAGACGATATTACCGGTCTTCTGGACGGCACCACGGACCTTGGCTACCTCTAGGATTTTTATCAGCTTGGCCCCCATTGTCTCCATACGCAGTCTCAGATGAGCGTCACACATGGCTCCAATTCTGATAAGCGTACCCTCTTCAAAAGCATAGGAGTGAGCACTGCATAGTACGCTCAATCCCTTCCCATTCAGAGCCTTCATCTCCTCGAAAAACGTAATCAGTTCAGCGACGCCAACATGGGTGACATAGTATGTAAGAGAGTCTATCACTGCCAGGTCGAACCCTCTCAACGCACAATTCGCGACCATGGGAGCCAGTCCGGTATTCAGATTGCCGGCTGTCTTCCTAGCATCCACCGGAAAAATCTGAAGACGGGAAAGCAGGAGGTAATTAGTTACATCCAGATTCAAGCTCTGCATCTGTGTGAGGAGACTTCTCACTGAGTTCTCCGTAGTGAAGATGGCCACCTTGTACCCGTTTCTAAGAGAACCCCATATCATTTGCTGAGACAGGACAGATTTACCAGAATCAGGCTGCCCCTCTATCAGGCTAAGGGAATTGGGTGGTATCCCTCCCCCGATTTTCTTGTCCAGCTCGTCATTCCCGGTAGATATCAGGCCGATATCCTTTTTCTCCAGTTTCTCCACTCGCAGTCTCCTAAACCACAAATTGTACTGAGGTCGTCACACCGCTCGGTGTGGACACAGTAACCCAGCACACTGTCCCTCCATAAGGTGTTGGCACTAGGTTCACTCTCAGTAACATGACTTCACCCGGGTTTAATATCCCGGGCTCGAATACCTCGTTCTGTCCCAGCGTATCGTCGGTGTATATACCAGCCACGGACCACTGGTTATCGCCTGGGGTAGTCCCCTCGGCATATTCAGTTTCAACGATGTAATAATCGCCGTTACCGTCATAGTAGTGAACAAGCACATCCCAGTTGGGGAACTGTGCTATGTGTATACTACCGCTATTATCAATGGGGACTTCGACAAAGCCCCCGGCTGTTTGAGCACCTAATGCCAAAATATCAGTTCTTGATGTTTCCTGGGCCGCGCTTTCAGTCTCTTTCCAACACTGGGCAATGTAGTCCATTGATGTTAAAGAACTCTGTGCCATCGCCAGGCCTGATGTTAGCAGCATGGCAATCATAACCAGTGTAGTAATGACAGTACTCATCGCGGTCACATACTGAAGTAGTATTCATCGGAAATTCCATTAGGTATAATCAACTTGATGCGATATTCCCCTGAAGACAGAGCGCTCTCGAAGCTTACCTCAATCATCATGGTGGTCTCCCGACCCCATTCAGTGCCGCTGTCAATAGTGTAGTTCCAGCTTGGCAATTCTCCACCAGCCCAGTCCTCATGCGATATTCGTAACCAGCTCCCATCGTCTCCACCAAGAAAGAGGTCACAATTCTCTGCGTTATCTACAGTGGTACCTCCTATGTTTTTCACCCATATGAACACATCAAAATTACCGTCTGAGTTGGTGTCCTGCCATACGCCGCTGTCATCCAGCTCTCCGGCAGAGTGTACGATACTTATTTGGCTTTTTATGCGATCGCCCATTTGAGTTGACGCACTACCGAGCGCACCACTGGAGATACTGGTCGCCGGATATATGGCGTTAATTGCCAGAACCGCACAGACCAGGGAAGCGATGACAAGGAGAATGGTACTCAGGGCTTTATCCATCGAGGGCTCCTACATAATGCGCGTCTTGGCTGTTTTCGCTCTCCTTTTTCTGCCGGGACTGTCTTGGACTCTGGTCCTTATTCCGCTGACATTGTCTTTCGGCGAGCAGAGAGAGCACAGCCGCCTCAAGTGCCCGGTTCCGATATCTTAAAAGGCTGTCCATATCCATGAGAAGCGAGTAGCTGGTCAACCCTATACTATGCTTGCTACTTCTTCTGGTACTCCCCTCATTTTTCTCACATGAATCGATAAGTAATAGCAGGGTCTTTTTCATCTGTACCGGTAGATTCCCGGTAATGTCATACATTTCGATAATCTTTTCTGTCTCGTTCTTACCGACAGTAGCGACCGCCCGGTCGAGCCACTGTCCGAGCATAACGACGGTTAACAAGTCTGGTTGACTATTTGGGTAGTCATTATCCTTTCTATTACCATTGGCAGGAGCAGCTTGAGGCAGATTCACAGGTTCACTCCTGAAGAGGGGGGGGGCCGGCTCAGCCTGTTGCCGAGCCGGTTCCCCCATATCAACTGTGACCGTAGTAGACGCAGGGTTCGACTCCTGAGTCACTTCTGGTGTAGAATGGGACTCCACTGGCTGCTGGCCAGACAGTTCTTGAGTCTGACCAGCAGCCTCGTATCCCCACCGAGAAGAGAGTTCCTGCCATTCGCCATTAGCCAGGTTCTCTTTTATGTCGAGCAGGACCGCTTTTATCTGGTTCTTAAGCAGTTTCAACTCTTCTTCCAGGTCCTGGATCCTTTGCTCCATTTTCTCTCCTCTCAGCTCATACTTCTAGAGTCAAATAACAGGCCATTCCTTAGTTCAGGTCCATAACGGCATCGAAGCGCCCAGGCAAGGTGCGCTGCAGCACGAGCACAGCGCCCTTCTCGGCCCGTACCTCAACGGTGAAGATGTCGTAGATATCAAGCAAGTCAGCATCAGCATCAATGAAGGGGTCGGTGTCATCGGTACCCAGTGCATAAGCGGAAGTAGCATAGTCAGCCAGCCATACCGTGATTACGGCCTTTTCCTCTGACTCCAGCAGGTAGTCACCGTTGTTCTTGCCGACAAAATCAATCGTCCAGGCGGCATCAGGGATGAGCTGGTTCTCGTCAATGAACGACACGAGACAGACGTGGTCCAATCCACTGGCTGTCAGGTCAGTAGCACTAGCAGTATATGGCGGCGTCAGGTCTATGGCCTGTCCGCTGAGAGCTGTGGTCAGTGTAAAGGATAGTTTGACCGCGGTATCGGTAGTACCCACCGTACCTTCGTAAGCATACATGCTACCTCTTGGCTCCAGAGACGCCCTGGCCTCATCGAGACCGGAGTAGATGGCCTCCTTGCCCTTCTGAGACGAGAATATACCAGCCGACAGGACTGTGTAGGCGAAAACGGAGGCAACAACCACAAACGCAATCAGGATAATGGCTGTTTCCAGACCGGTGATGCCTTTCTCGCTCCGGTGCATCTTAAAAAATCTCTTCAGCATTGATTCCTCCTTTTCCTTTGTTCAGGTGGTTCCGATGTCAATACTCATTAGTTCAGGATCATGACATCATCGATTACGCCAGGGGTCGTTCTCTCGACGATGAGTACACTACCCTTCGGCGGCTTGACCTCTATCGAGAAGGTGGTGTAAGTAACGATATCCCCGTCCATGGCACTCAGGTCAATGGTGATTTCGAATTTCTCTCCAGGCTCGAGTAGAGAATCACCATCATCCTTACCAAGCGGGCTAAAACTCCAGTCCAGGTCATCTACCCGCTGGGTCTGGTCAGAGTACGAAATCACACATACATTGGAACTACCATCGTCAGCTATCCCATCTGCGGGTGTGGTGTCGGTCGGTATTGTGAAGTCAATCGCTTCGCCTTCCAGTGCGGTGGCCACGACGAACACCAGCTGGTCGATGTCATCGTCACTATCAGTGTCCTCAGCAACGACGCTGCCCTTAAGCGTCACGGAAGCCCTGGCCTCCTCAAGACCGGAATAGATAGCTTCCTTGCCCTTCTGGGACGAGAAAATACCCGCCGAGAGGACAGTGTAGGCGAATACAGAGGCAACTACCACGAATGCAATCAGGATGATGGCCGTTTCCAGACCGGTAATGCCCTTCTCGCCTCGGTACATCTTCATTAATCTTTTCAGCATTGATTCCTCCTTTTCATAGGTTTTGGGTGGTTGAATGCCTTGTGTCTTTGATACCTGCATGGGCATTGCAGGTACCCGTAGCCTGCTATTGTAGCCTGCTATCTCATTTTGGCCACAGCATCACCTCCTTCCGATATTAGTCTGTTATAGTCGTAAAAGAAATCCATCACGTCCTCTCGGAGATACCTCCAGTCGCCACGCTCCCCCAAACGATATCCCTTCAACTTGCCACTGCGACTCCAACGCCTGACTGAACCAAGGTGCACCTTGAGGAATTCGGCAACTTCGGCACTTGTCATGATGGCATCGCCGTCCAGCACCATCTCTCTTTTTGGCTTACCTCTCAAGTATCAGGCCTCCATCTCTATCTTTGTCTTATATCTACCCAAGTTTTACAAGATGGCTGTATATAATTCTTTTAAGCCTATTACGTATCTATAGGTTTATTATCAGTATTATTAGCCTTGTATATGTCTTATTTAGGTGTTTACTGATTAACGCTGACCAATATAGTTCTTTACTAATCTAATCGTACTAATTAGTAACTCTGCGAAACAGCCACTTTTGGGTCCTATTACGTGAGCCTTTTGGCTCGTGATGTTGGTTCCCTGGTACACCCACTCCTGTATCAGGCATACAGTATCTCGGAAATCAACAAGACGCACCTGTGGAAGGCACAGTTAACCTGCAAAAGTTAGGGGACTGGCACAGTGAAGTCAAAATGAAGCTGAACCACCGATATACAGGTGGTTCAGCACAATAAATACTTGATAAACGAACATGCCAGCTATGGTTCGGTCATCTAAGCATGGTTTGCAAAGCAGGGGCAGTTATAAGCAAGGGGTAAGGACTTCCACAGCAGACCGGCAGCCTACTCTTCTGGTAACTGGGTAAGTCCGGTCCTCTCCATCAGTCGGTGATAGAAGTTAGCGATATCTTCATCTTCTATTTCCTGTTCTACCTGTTGAAATGGAGAAGCCAGCGACGTGCGGTAGATTTTACCGATGTCAGGTAGCAACGTCGTGAGGTCAGAATCACCATCGGTTTGGGCAACCGAAATTCCACCGCTGATTAAACCCAAGATAAGCCCTGCAAATAATGTTCCAATAAAGAATCCAACCACCAGCTTCATGGCAGGTCCTCCTTCACCCCGGCGGTAATACAGCGGGCGCAAACACTCGAAGCAGGCGAGCAATTCCCGAGGCCAGTCTCACTTCCGCACATCCCATACTAGACTGCCTGTGTATGATATAGGTGTAAGATTTGTTGGAATTTGGGAAAAATTACATAGGAAAGCCAACAGATTTGATGAGCAGAAGATAGTCAGAAAGGCGATAGAATGGCTTATTTACCTGGTGGTAGGGGCTTTGGCTAGTAGCATACAGGGCACTGCCGGGAGCGAAACCAGGGCACACAGCAACCATGCTGTATGATAGCTTCCGGTAACATCAAATACCCAACCGGCAACAACCGGGCTGGCTAGTCCACCAACCATGGCCACTAGCGTCGTAATCCCCATAATCGCCCCGAAGCTCTTTGTACCGAAATAGTCGGCCTGCAGAGCCGGCCTCAGCGGCATCATCGCTCCAAAACCGGGAGCATAGGTGAGCAGGAAGGGTATAATGACCCACACTCTATCACTGTCTACCAGGAAGAAAATGAAAATACCAATGGTCTGTAGTGTGAGGCCGATAGCCATCAGATGTCTCTTATTGGCAAAATCACCAATGAAGCCAAAACCCAGCCTACCGATAAGGCTGGATATGGTAATCCCTGTCACCACGGTCGCCGCCATCTTACTGGAGACTTCTATGCTCTCCAGAAAGGGAATTGTATGCACCATAACTGCACTTACCGCGAAGAACTGGAAGAAACTTACAGCGGCAAGCAGCCAGAAAGTCCGGGTCTTCGCCGCTTCTTTAAGAGTAAAATCTACGACTGCAAGGGCTGAATCACCTCTCCTTGTTTCATCGGGTGAGCTAGATTGTGATAGCTCAACCGGTCCGCCGACAGCTTCTGGGCCAGCGCCATCAGGAAGGTATCCATACTGACCGGGTTTATGCCTCATCAATGAACTGAGCGGCAGACTGATAACCCATATTGAAATAGCCATGGCTGCTAACGTCTCACGCCAGCCAAATGCATCAACAGTCGTGGCCACAAGGGGTACCAGAGTACCGCTGAGGCCATATCCGGTCACAACCACTGTCATGGCGCGACTTCTCTTCTTCTCAAACCAGTTGGCAATGGTAGCAAAAATGACAATGAACGCGGAAAAACTCATCCCCACCGCCATAACCAGAAAAGAGCCGTAGAACAACCACAGGGAGTTGACGTTGCTCATCATCAGGAAACCCAGACCGACCACGCTCCAGCCACAGAGCATCAGCTTCCTCGGTCCGACTTTGTCAACCAGAAGGCCTGCCACGGCCTCAAGCAGGCCCGATTCAAGTCTCCCCAGGGTGAAGGCAACCGAGGTAACGGCAGCACCCCAGCCAAAGGTATTTCTGATAGGATTGAAGAAAACAGAGAGACCGTAGACAAAGGTACCACCAGCAAGCACGTTCAGAAGAGTAGAAGCTACAACTATCCACCAGCCGTAAAAGATCTTCCTTCTTTTCGGCATGAAGTCGCTAAGTGAATTATCCGGTTCCTGCAATACGGGCCTCTGTTGCTAACGTATAGTCTACTCTAACACAACAGGCTGTCCAGATGCACACCGACTTCAGAACTCGTTCCAATTTTCTTGGGAAATACCCTTGACACCACTGTTATCACGGTCTATTATGCGTTACACTCCTTCTTCCTATGAACCATAGAGCGACAAAAATCACATACAGGCACAGTACTCTGCAGTATATTTATACTCAATAAGTAAATGCTCTACGGTAAAGGAGGACTATGGTAAGCGAGAACGAAAAGACCCTGGAAGGGCTGCGTGTCGCCGTGCAGATGGAGATTGACGGCAAGGATTTCTACCTGAAGGCCAGTCATGAAAGTAGCAATGAGATGGGGCGGAAGCTACTGGAGAGCTTGTCCGCCGAAGAAGACCTTCACCGTCAGAAGTTCGAGCAGATATACCAGACACTCCGGCAGAAAAAGTCCTGGCCCAATATTAAGCTCGAATCCACGGGGGAGCAGCATCTGAAGACTCTTTTTGCCCAGCAGGTAGAAAAGCTTGGCACAGGCATCACTGCCCTGACTACCGAACTTGAAGCTGTTGATACCGCGATGGACATGGAAAACAAGAGCTACGATTTCTACAAAGCCCGGAGCCGCACCGCGACCTTCGCCGCCGAGAAAGATTTCTATGAAGCGGTCGCTGCTGAGGAAACAGTGCACCATCAGCTTCTGCGAGACTACTATGATTACCTGAAGGACCCGGTCCAGTGGTTTGCTCAAAAAGAACACCCTTCGCTGGATGGAGGTTAGGTCGGTAAAATGGACAAATATGAGTGCACAGTTTGTGGCTACATCTACGACCCGGAACTCGGTGACCCAGACAATGGGATAGAACCAGGGACACCGTTTGATGAACTACCTGACGACTGGGAGTGCCCCGTCTGCGGGGCCGCCAAGAGCGATTTTGAAAAAATGGACTAAGATTCAGCATACTGCCAGAAATAACGAAGGAGGGGAGATAGAAAATGGCAGAACAAAAACGGATTTACAAGTGCAATGTCTGCGGTAATATCGTCGAGGTGCTGCATGCCGGAGCTGGGCAACTGGTCTGCTGCGGTCAACCCATGGAGCTGCTTCAGGAGAAAACCAGCGACGTCGGTCTGGAAAAGCACGTCCCGGTGGTGGAAGCAAGCGACAGTGGTACCAAAGTGAAAGTAGGCGAAGTACCGCATCCCATGGAAGCCGAACACTATATCGAGTGGGTGGAACTGACCATTGACGGCGAGTCCTGCCGACACTTCCTCAAGCCGGGAGAAAAGCCGGAAGCAGTCTTCGAGGCCAAAGGACAGAAAGCAACCGCCCGGGAATATTGCAGTGTTCACGGCCTGTGGAAGTCCGCCGGCTAGAGAATACGGCTAGCTATCAGGAGTTGCAGCATATCCTAATAAGACACTAATATCTCAAACTTTATAGGAGGGACTGATGGACAAAGAAAAGGTCATTGAACTACTGAACAAAGATATTCAAGACGAGCACGGCGCTATCATCCAGTACCTGACCCATGCGTATGGAATGGGTGAAGGAGAGATGGCCTGTGAGATTGAGGCAATGGCACGTGATGAGATGCGACACTTGGACTGGCTGGCGGAAACTGTTGCTGAACTGGGCGGAGTCCCCAGCCTGGAACGCGGCACCATGAAGATGGGCGGGGCATCTGTCCACGATTGGATGGTGAATAACGTCTCTCTCGAAGAGGGTGCCATCGCCCAATACAAGGAGCACATTGAAGCCATTGATGATCCGAAGATAAAGAGACTATTGCGGCGTATCCTCTCCGACGAAGAAGCCCACCGGGGTGATTTCGAACACTTTGTTGAGAAGTCACATAGAGAGGCCATGGAAGATGTCAGAGGTACGAAGAGCGACGATACTATCAGGACTCTCAACTGGGGCATTGAGCATGAGTATACCGTTATCCTTCAGTACCTCCTCCAGAGGTATATAACACCCAATGAAGAGGCTGCCGAAGAACTGGAAGACCAAGCAATCAACGAGATGCAGCACCTGGGCTGGCTGGCCGAAAAGGTAATCGACATGGGCGGCACTCCGATTATCGAGCATACTGAGGTCGACAAATCGACCAAGACAAGTGACATGCTCAGCGCCGACATCAATATAGAGAACGAGGTGGCCGATGCCTATGACCAGGCCGCCAACAAGACAACTGACGCCAAGCTCAAGAAGCTATTCCTGCGCCTGCGCGATAACGAGATATACCACGCCGAGGTCTTCGGTGACCTGCTGGAAGAAGAAAAGAAGTCCGACTAGGAAGATACTAGCAAAATAGAAACCTGATTCCTGCACAAGGCAACCTCTCTTTTTCAGGAGGGGGATTGCTTCGTCGCTTCCGCTCCTCGCAATGACGTGTAGGGCTGTCATTGCGAGGGGAACCCTCATTGCAGGAGAGCTGTCATTGCGAGCAAAGCGAAGCAATCTCCATAACATTAATTATTGACTGGCACCGCACGGTCAGCTAAAGTAGGCCTTGAGAGACGATTCATGATTACTATCTTTTGTGGGAGCGAGACCCATGAGTGAACCGAATGTTACCCGCTGCGGTGATACCGAGTTCCGTTGGGGAGAGCGGACCTATGTGATGGGCATCATCAACGTGTCTCCGGAATCGTTCTCCGGTGACGGCCTCTCTAATGTTGAAGCAATCCTGGCACAGGCACAGCGCTTTGTCGAGGAAGGCGCCGATATCCTCGACATCGGCGGGGAGTCCACCCGCCCCGGCTCCTCCCCAATCAGTATCGATGAAGAAATCAGGCGCGTGCTTCCTGTCCTTGAACGGCTGGCTGGTACAGTATCCGTACCGCTGAGTGTCGATACCTACAAATCAGAGGTGGCCGTCCGTGCTCTCGACGCTGGTACGGCTATGCTCAACGACCAGTGCGGACTGAAACACGACCCGCGGCTGGCGGAGCTGACCGCCGAGAGGAACGTGCCAATTATCCTGATGAGCAACCAGCGGGACAAGGGCGACTATGATGCTCAATCCCAGCGTGATACCGCTTTGTATGAAGACGTCATGGCCGAGGTTATCGCGTCTCTTAAGTGGAGCATCGAGACGGCCATCAGTGCCGGGGTACCCCGCGAAAACATCATCATCGACCCCGGCATCGGTTTCGGTAAGACCTGGCAGCAGGACATCGAGCTGGTGCGCCGCCTCGCCGAACTGAAAGAGCTTGGTCAACCCATCCTGCTGGGGACCTCCCGCAAGTCCCTGATAAAGATGGTGCTCAACCTCCCCGCCTCCGAGCGGGTCGAGGGCACCGCCGCCACCGTCGCCATCGGCATCGCCAACGGGGCGGACATTGTGCGGGTGCACGATGTCCGGCAGATGGTACGGGTCTGCCGAATGACCGACGCCATTGTGCGTGGCTGATTCGCTTACCCAAAGGAGCAGCATGAAAATCCCGCTATATCAGGTAGATGCCTTCACCTCCGAGATCTTCAAAGGCAACCCGGCCGCCGTTTGCCTGCTGGACGGTTGGCTCGATGACGCCCGTTTACAGGCCGTCGCCGCTGAGAACAACCTCTCAGAAACGGCTTTCCTGGTGAAAAGTGATGAAGGGTTCGAAATCAGGTGGTTCACGCCTCTAACCGAGGTATCGCTCTGCGGGCACGCCACACTGGCCAGCGCCTTTGTCGTTTTCAACTGCCTAGACTGGTCGGAGTCTACCGTGCATTTCCAGACCCGGGAGCGTGGCGTGCTCACGGTCACTCAGAAAGAGGGACTCCTGGAGATGGACTTCCCGGCGATGATACCCACCCCCCGAGAAACCCCCGAGGGACTGGCCGATGCCCTGGGACACCCGCCGATGGAAGTCTTGGGGGCAGAAAAACAGCTGCTGGCGGTGTTTGCGGACGAGCGTACCGTCAGAGAACTGCAGCCGGACTTCAGCCTGCTGACCCGGTATGAGTTTGGGACCATTGTGACGGCGCCGGGCGAACAGTGCGACTTCGTATCAAGGTATTTCGCCCCAAATGTCGGCATTCCCGAAGACCCCGTCACCGGCTCGGCACACTGTGTACTGGTACCCTACTGGTCACAGAGGCTAGGCAAGAAACAACTACACGCCAGACAGGTATCCAAAAGGGGCGGCGAGCTATTCTGCGAAGACCGCGGCGAGCATGTCACCATCGCCGGAAGAGCGGTACTCTATCTTGAGGGCACAATAACAGTTTAACTACCCGACCTCCCTACTCACCAGTTCCTTATAAGCCCCCATCAATTTTCGCGTGACCTGTCCCGGTACTCCTGAACCGATTGGCTTCCCATCTACCTCTGTCAGGGGCATTATCTCCATGACCGAGTTGGTCAGAAAGGCCTCATCTGCCTGAATCAATTCATTCAACGTTATGTCATCTTCTATAGTGGTAATGCCCAGTTTTCCGGCTAGCTCCAGCACAGCCTCACGCGTGACACCCGGGAGGATGCCGCTGGATACCGACGGCGTCTTCAGGGCACCATCCCCCACCAGAAAGACGTTACTCGTGCTGGCCTCGGCCAGCATCCCCTCCCCATTGGGGCAAATTGCCTCATCCACGCCGGCTACCCTGGCTTCCTGTCGGCCAAGCATACTCTCCAGGTAGCTGAGCGATTTCATTGCGGAGACAGGTGACTGGCTATTACGGCGGACTGACGAAATGATTGCTCGATAACCCTTTTCATAGACCTCGTCGGGTAAAGGTCGATATTCACCGGCCACCACCAGTACCGTGGGCTGGCCACATGAGGACGGGTCAGGCACCGTTCCCCCTTCACCGATGGAGACGGTCAGCCGGATACGGGCCTCGCTTAATCCATTGGCCTTGATAGTATCCATCACCGCACCACTGAGCACCGATTTATCAATAGCTATTCCCAGCGTCTCCGCCGAGCTGGCCAGCCTTTCGAGGTGCCTGTCCAGTCGGAACACCTTCCCTCCATAGGCACGCATCGTCTCGAAGAGCCCGTAGCCGTAGAGGAAGCCATAGTCCATAACGGATATTCGGGCGTCCTCGCGAGGAACAAGAGAGCCGTTCAGGTAGACTATTTCAGACACTGACCCGCTCCCGCGGCCACACCGGCTGCCGGTAACCCAGGAAATTCCTCAACACGGCATGGCCGACATCGGTCATAATCGACTCTGGATGAAACTGCACCCCTTCAACCACGTATTCCCGGTGCCGGATACCCATGACAACGCCGTCACTGGTCGTGGCCGACTTCTCCAGTACCGGCGGCCAGTTGTGCTCCCCCACCACCAGGGAATGGTAACGGCCCCCCTCGAAGGGATTCGGCAGGCCGGCGTATACCGCCTGTCCATCGTGGTAGACCAGCGAGCTCTTGCCATGAGTCGGTACAGTAGCCTGAACAATCTCTCCACCGAAGACATAGCCAATACACTGGTGCCCCAGGCAAACGCCGAGAATAGGGACCTTGCCGGCAAAATGACGGACGACATCGTTAGAAATGCCCGCCTCAAGCGGGGTACAGGGACCCGGGGAGATAATTATATGCGAAGGACGGGACTTTTCGATTTCCCCCAGGGTGACCGCATCGTTGCGGTGCACCACCGGCCTCCAGCCCAGCTCCCCGAGATATTGGGCCAGGTTATAGACAAAAGAATCGTAATTATCGATAACAACAACCATTTTTATCTCTCACCCGGTCCGGCAATATTCAGGGCGTTAATCAAAGCCCGACCCTTGTCCAGCGTCTCCTGGTATTCAGCCTCGGGGTCAGAATCATAGACAACCGCCCCGCCCACCTGAAAATAGGCCTTGCCATCCTTAATAATGAAGGTGCGGATGACGATATTCAGGTCAAGGTTACCGTCAAAACCGATGTAGCCGATGTTGCCGGTGTAGACGCTCCTTCTGGTGGGCTCCAGTTCATCGATAATCTCCATGGCACGTACCTTGGGTGCACCGGTTATCGAGCCGCCGGGGAAGGTCGCCTTGAGCAGGTCGATGCCGTTCTTGCCTTTTCTCAATCGGCCCTCTACGGTCGAGGTAAGGTGAAAAACCGTGGGGAAGACCTCCAGAATGGCCAGCTCGGTCACCTTAACGGTACCATAGCGACATACCCGGCCGAGGTCGTTCCGCTCCAGGTCAACAATCATTATATTCTCCGCCCGGTCTTTGATGCTGTTGAGAAGCTCACGAGCAAGCGCCTGGTCTTCATCCGGCGTCCTGCCCCGTGCCCGGGTACCCTTAATCGGGCGTGTCTCCACCCAGTCGCCTCGTGTACGGAGGAACCGCTCTGGTGAGGCGCTGACTATCGTAGTCTCATCAAAGCCGAGATAACAGGCAAAGGGGGCCGGGTTTATCTTTCTGAGTCGGTGGTATAACTCGTAGGGGCTGATAGCAAGCTCGGTCTCGAACCGTTGTGACAGATTCACCTCGAAGATGTCACCGGCGATAATGTACTGCCGTGCTCTTTCGACGGCAGCCACATACTCTTCATGCGTAAAGCCACCACGCAGGGCGCCTGTCACAGCACAGACTGACACCGCTGGCTCTAGCCGTGTAACATCGTTCGCAAGCCTGGCCTTGAACTCACTGAGACGCTCTCTGGCCCGCTTCAGCCTAGCGGTCTCTTCCAGTTCGGGGAAACCCGTTGAAACAATGTAGACCTTACCCTGAAGATTGTCAAAGGCCAGCACCATGTCATAGAAACCGAAATAGCACTCGGGTAATTCGAGGTCATCCACCGCCGTGCTTGGCAGCCGTTCGATAAAATGGCAGAGGTCATAGCTCAAATAGCCAACGGCGCCACCCGAGAAGGGGACGGGGAAAGCAGACGAGTCCAGCCGGTAGAGCTCCAGAAATTGACCGAGGATATCGAACGGGTTGCCAACCAGGCAGGTCTCCTCTGAACCGCGAAGAATACTACACTCACTACCCCGACTGCTTAATACCAGAAAGGGGTTGCTGCCGATAAACGAATAGCGTCCCAGCTTGTGGTGGTCCATGCCGCTATCAAGGAAGAAACTAAATGGTTCATCGCGGAGGGGTTCGAAGGTATCAAGTGGTGACAGTCTATGGTCAACCTCTTCAATGAGTGGATAGCGCGGTTTTACGGTCATATAACCCAATCGTGGTATTGATTTAGACGTTTCAGCATCCATTTGCATATTACAATAGCCGACAGGTGCCGTCAATTTATGGTGATTAGTGTCTTTACAACGGCAGGGTGTTATAATTACATCAACCTCTTCCCACCCTTTATCCAGACCAAGGGAGGTGAGGCATCATGGGAAGCCAGGAGAACTACGAAGCGATTCCCATCGGGATGGACCTGGGTACACTCGAGATAACCCTTGACGAGGAAACAGTCAGGAACCGGATAGAACTGGTGCAATGGCAGGCCAAAGGGCTGGCAGAAAAGGGCTTCGCCCCGCCCGGCCTCACCATTTCCCACCATGCCCGAATGAAGTTCGAAGCCCTGCCAGAAATGAGGGTGTCTATCTGGGCAAAGAGCGAACAGGAGTTCCTCAAGCCGATGAAGCTCGGTAGCAAGGTATTCATACACGGCACGGTTGTCGATAAATACGTGAAGCGTGGTCGCAATTACCTTGTTACTGACTTAGAAACGGTTGACGAGACCGGCGAGGTACTGCTGCGCAGCCGTGAGACCGCTATATATGTGGAATAGGCCGGAGGGGGAAAATGGAGAGAGCCATAAAACAGCTAAAAATCGGTGAAGAGATCCCAAGCCTGACGAAGACCGCCTACATGCCCATTGACCCGAATACCCGTAATGTCATCCACACTGACGATTATGCCCGAGACTTCGGGATGCGGGGGGCACTAATCGGGGGCTCCACACTGCTCAGCTATATGCTGGAGATGCTATACAACTACTTTGGTGAAAACTGGCTCTATCATGGAAAGATAAAGGTATCATTCATTGGCGGTGGCGCTGTCAATGGTGATATTGTCACCGCCCATGGGCAGGTCTCGGCGGTTGAACCGGAAGAAGCCGGTGACAGACTGATACTCGACGTCTGGATGGAGAAAGAGGACGGCAGTAAAATCGTCATCGGCGAGGCAAGCTGTATCCAGACAGCAGGGTGATACCGACTAGTCCAGTCGGCGTACAGTCGGAATGAAAATCATTGCCAGAATAGAAAAGACAACCAGAACCATAGCAAACCCGCCAATAGCCCATTGTGGTCCGATAGATTCCGCCATCGCCCCGGCAGCAAAGGTCCCGAAACTGGTCAGACCAAACTCCATCATATAGATACTCATCACCCGTCCCCGATACTCGTCCTCTACATAGTACTGGACAAGGGTATTACTCAAGGTCATCCTTCCCGTTTGCCCCAGTCCAACGAATACCATCAGGGCCATCGCTAAGTACCAATGGCTGGAAAAAGCGAATCCGGTCAAGGCCAGACCCAGTATGAAACAGCTGGCCAATAGCATCAGCCCTCGCTTCTTGTTCGGCAGGGAAGCTAGGGTTATGGAACCAACAATTGCACCGATTCCCGAGATACTAATCAGTAACCCACCCTGCGCTTCATCCACGTGCAGGACATCCTCGGCAATAAAAGGCAACAGATACATATAAGACATGGACATTAATACTGCGACGAGCGTAATGATGAGGACGAGGATGATTGTCCTCTGCCCTCGTAGGTAACGAAGGCCCTCTTTAATACCATCGAGAGCACCGCCACCGCCAACAGCGATGGTACTGGTGCGGGGCAAAAACAGAATAAAGACAACTGACATGACGTACATGCCAGTCATAATGTAATATATCCCGTCATAACCCAAGGGTTTGATAAGGAAGCCCGTCAACGCTGGCGCAAAAATCCGGAGGGTATTCATGCCGAAAGTATTCAGCGATACGGCATTCATTAGTTGCTCTTCACCAACAATCTCGGGAAGGATGGCCTGTCGCGACGGCATCATGAGGGCCATAATAGTACCCTGAAAGACCGAGGCCACGATTAATATCCAATAAGAACCCTCAACATCAGGGCTAAGGTAACCGAGGGAGAGTGTAACCGCGACACAGAGGACAACGAGGGCAGAGACAGACTGACCAATGAGCATGACATATTTCTTCTGTACTCGGTCGGCAATCACCCCACCAAAGAGGGATAGACAAAGCATGGGTATTGCGTTAGCAAAGGCGGTGGCACCTGCAATCATCGGTGATTCAGTTAGCTTCTTCATCAGCCACATGCGGGCGAACATCTGCATGTTCATCGCAGCCATCTGACCTAGAAGGGCACCGTAATAAATACGAAAAACCGGATTCCTGAAAGAGGTAAAGGTCCGTATATTTATGAGCTGGTTGAGCCGACCCCTCGCGCCTCCGGGCACCCCTGGCCCCATACCACCACCCATACCATCGTATTGTTGCGGGTTCTTCTTCATGCGTAACTTATCTCAACAGCCAACTTAAAAGGAAACTATTTGCAATACAGGGCATCACGATTGATGCCCTTCCCTTTAGAATATTCTACTCTTATCAAGATTAAACGGCAAATAATCTAATCGGCTGGACTTGTCGCTGACTTCCGGCAAAGGAAGTAGGCCCGGTCTGCTTCCTCAGTCAACCCGGTGAGGCCCTGCCGCTCATCAAGGGCATAGCTCTCAATCACACCGAAACCGGCCGTTCCCAGAGCGGAAAGTACCTCCGCTGCCGAGTAGCACTTTTGAAGGAGGGCAAAGTCGGTCCGCTGCCAGCCGTTCTCCAGCAGCATGACAGTGGCGTCGAACCGGGCAATTCGCTCGCTGGGGCTGTAGCTGGTGCGGACGATACAGATATGGTCATCTTCAACAATGCCGAAGTTATCGTTCCAGGTCAGGCCGTACCCCGGCTCCATGTTGAGGTCGAAGAAGAACGGTCCGCCATCTTTCAGGACAGCATAGACATTTCTAAAGACGGTAGTCAACTCCTCCACGGTCATGATATGGTTGAGGCTATCGAAAACACAGATGACGGCATCGCAAGTCTCCGGCAGCTCAAAGGAACGGGCATCAGCGTGGATGAACTCGGCATCGGGAGCATTCTCACGAGCAAAGCGGAGCATCTCTGCCGAGCCGTCCAACCCAACTACCCGATAACCGAGCGCTGTTAGTGTTTGTGCCATCTGCCCGGTGCCACAGCAGAGGTCGAGAATACTGGCCCCAGCAGGCAGCTGTCGCAAAATCAACTGCTCTATCAGGGGAAAAACGCGCGGGGTGAACTCGTTACCCCAGTGCTGGTTATAGACCCGGGCAAACGGGTCGTAGTCTGAGTAGATATTCACCGGTTCTGTCATTTTTCGATTAAATCCAGAAGACCTGTCAGGTCGGTTGAGACGTACTCAGGAACCTTATCCGCGTGAGAAATCTCTCTTTGCTTCCTGTTAATCCAGAGCACCGGAATCCCGAGACATTGGGCGCCTTCTACATCGCTACTCAGCGAATCACCAACGTGCAACACCTCTGCAGGTGACAGGTCAAGTACCGACAACGCTCTTTTGAAAATCCCACGGCACGGTTTGTAAGCCCGGCAGTCCTCGCTGGTGACCACCCGGTAAAAGCTGAGGCCATGATACTCCAGTGCCAGCTGTAATTCAGCGTTATCGATATTTGATACCAGGCATATCGGTATCTGACAGCCCTCCAGTACCTCCTTGCTTTCGGGAAAGATGTCCGGGCGTGCCCAGTATTCAAACTGAGGCTGACAGAGCCTCTCGCCGTCGAGGTCAGCCTCGAAATGATCGAGGACACGCTGTAACGAAATCATTGCCAGATCTTTTTGAAGTCTGAAGCTGGCCCCGAGACTCTGGTCACACATCTCGAAGAACAGGTAGTTCCATAGTGAAGCAATATCTGAGGCTTCCACCCCCAGATGAGACGCTTTCGATACCTCTTCGCATATCCTATCTATATGAGACTCGTCCTCTTCGACTACGGTGCCGTAGAAATCCAGTAGGATCGCACGCGGTGAGAAATCTTTCACGTTTTACCACCATGTAGAGGTACAGTGTTCACTCTAGACCGCAGCCAGCAGCACGACATAGTTCTTGCCGTACACCTTGGCACATGCCGGGCAGGTGGTGTAGAAAAAATACAGGTCCTTGAGCTCCTTGCCTTCCGACTCAACATAGGCTTTCATTTCTTTCACCCACCTGCCGGTCTTCGAGTATGGCCCTTCAAAGACCTTGGACAGAAATGTTCCCGACATTCTTGCCATCTCTGCTCCCGGCACTTCTTTGCTGACCGCAATATAGATATCGGAGCCCCAGAGAGATTTCTCATCCGAAAGCATCAACTGCTCCGGGGCAAGGGCACCCGCCTCCTCAATCCTGGCCATGTTTTTAGCCATTACTCTACCTATGTTCAGCGGTATGTGCAGAAAGCTCCTGACATGGTCTTTAAAAAACAGCTTGTCCTCAAAGGCCACCACCCTGTTGTCCCATGGCTCTGGATTAAACCGCGGGCAGCACCCTATCTCTCCTTGTTCATTGAGCTTATCCTTCAATTTACTGACCTCCTTTTAACCTCTCCGTCAGTAGCGGCACTATCTTAAAGAGGTCGCCTACCAGGCCATAGGTGGCCACCTCAAAGATGGGGGCATCGGGGTCGTCGTTGATAGCCACGATGACATCAGCGGTCTGCATCCCGGCGAGGTGCTGCACCGCCCCGGAGATGCCACAGGCAATGTAGAGCTTCGGGCAGACCGTCTTGCCCGTCTGCCCCACCTGGTGAGCATAGGGAATCCAGCCCTCATCCACCGGAGGGCGGGAAGAACCCACCGCCGCCCCCAACGCGTCTGCCAGTTCACGGATAATGCCGAAATTCTCCGGCTTGCCCAGTCCCCTCCCCCCGGAGACGATAATATCAGCGTCTTCAAGCTTGACCTTCTCCGTCAAGTCCTTGACGAAGCTGAGCAGCTTGGTACGGGCGGTGACACGCTCTTTGTCGAAGTCCACCCGGATTATTTCCCCCTGCCGGGTATCATCGGGGGTGTTCCGCTTGAAGACCCGGGGGCGGACGGTGGACATCTGTGGCCGTCTTGTCCGGCAGAGGATGGTCGCCATGATGTTGCCCCCGAAGGTAGGCCGCGTCTGCCGCAGCAGCCCTGACTCCGAGTCAATCTCCAGTCCGGTACAGTCGGCGGTGAGGCCCGTCCGCAGGACAGCGGCCACGCGGGGAAAGAAGGCCCTCCCAAAAGAGGTCGCTCCTGCAAGGACTATCCCCGGCTTATTTTCACGAATAAGCCGCACGAGCTCGGCGGCATAAATGTCTTCCTGTTGATTCGCCAGGACAGGGTCGTCAATCAGATAGATTCTATCAGCCCCATAAGCGACCAGACGGTTTACGTCGTCGATGTTATGGCCGAAACATACGGCACACAGCTCGGTGCCGAGCGAGTCCGCAAGCTCCCGGCCCTTCGATACCAGCTCGTAGACAAACCCTTTGAGATGACCGTCCTGCTGTTCGGCAAAGACCCAGACTCCTCGATAAGACTCGTCCGCCGGGGTAACCTCGACTGGCATCTCAATGATTATTGCTTCAAAGGTGCAGGCATCCCGGCAGGCCCCGCAGAGGTTGCAACCTTCGCCGATTTGAGCAATGTCATCGACTATCTCGATAATACCGAGTGGGCAGGCGTTAACACAGTCACCGCATCCGGTACACTGCTTGGCTTCAATCCTGATACTCACCTCAACCTCTACCCTACGTTATCTTTAACTCTCTCAATTTCTCAATCAGGGCATCTACCTGTTTCTCCGGCTCCCCCTCCAGCATCTCGCCCTGTTGAACCCGCTGTGGAAAGAACACCTTAACCACCCACGTCGCCGAGCCAGTTAAACCAACTCTCGTTTCATCGACTTCCAGGTCGCTCGCCGTCCACACCGGTATTTCCACCTTCTTGGCACGGGTAAGCCCGCGCAGCGACGGCAGGCGGGGGACGTTTATTTCCTTGACCACGGTAATTACTGCCGGTAGGGGCACCTCGACGACCTCGTGACCATCTTCGACCATCCGCTCCGCTATCATACGCCCATCAGCCACCTCTTCAACCTTGCTGACATAGGCGACAAATGGCAGCCCCAGCATTTCGGAAAGCTCCGGCCCTACCTGTCCGGTATCACCGTCGACTGTCTGACGCCCGCAGATTATCAGGTCATAGTCTTTCAGCTTGTCGACTGCGCAGGACAGTGTATAGGAGGTGGCCAGGGTATCGCTACCGGCAAAGGCACGGTCACTGATAAGCACAGCCTCATCAGCCCCGCAGCTGATGGCTTCCCGTAGCATCTCTTCCGCCTGTGGTGGCCCCATGCTCAGCACCGTGACCTTGCCTCCGTACCTCTCCCTGAGGCGGACACCCTCCTCCAGGGCATAGGTATCAAACGGGTTGACTACGTTCTTTATGCCCTCCCGCCTGAGGGTATTGGTCTCGGGGTCAATCTTGACATCGGTGGTGCCGGGCACCTGCTTGAGACAGACAATGATATTCATTTCACGGATGCCCCATTATACTAAAATGTTGCCACGATTTACATTCTGCCCAATTGTTGAAGCAACAATTATAGAATAGTACAATAGCCAACATGACGATCCAGATTGTTCAAGCAAAAGAAGAACACGTTACAGATTTGGGAAATCTGTGGATGGAATTTATGCGTCACAGTCAAGATATCGACCCCATTTTCACACCCACGGACGGAGGCGATTCCAGTTTTTATAAAAGAACACCTTCGTCCGGCTATGGAAGCAGAGAACAGCCTGGTGCTAGTAGCTCTGGACGATGAGAAGGTCGCAGGTTATTCTTACTCACTGATAATTGGGACTTCGAATCTTGAAGACCGAGCTAAGTATGGCTGCATTCATGATTTATTCATTACCGAAACACATCGCAGGAAAGGGCTCGGTGATAAGATGGTCTCTGAAATTGTGAAGTGGTTTCGTTTGAACGACATTCATCGAGTTGAGCTCGATATTCTAGCACAAAATCAGGTCGCCTCTTCATTCTGGAAAAAACAGGGGTTTGCAGATTTCAAGCATACTCTATATCGTCTTCTGTGAACCAATTTGAGTAACTCTAATTAGCATATTGTTCCAACTTAAAGGTATCATTAACATCCCTAAGTCATTAAGATACACAATATGTTGTTACAGATTCACAGCTTGCTGTAGAATACAAACCACATAGTATTGTTTATACAGATAAGACGATGCAGTTATACTCAAGAGAAATCAATTTTGACGCGATTATTAATTTCCGTGACCTCGGTGGTTACCATGCTAAAGGTAACCGCACCGTAGCCTGGCGGCAGCTATTCCGCAGTGGTTCTCTACATTCCATGACTGAACATGACTTAACCCGGCTGAAGGAAGAAATCAAACTGACTTCGGTGATAAACCTCCGTAGTGATAAAGGCCCACGAACTCTCAAAGAGGCAAGTCTCCTGAACGATGCTGGAATAAGGTACTTAGGTGTACCGTTTACCAGCTACTCGGAGGAAGAATTGCATCATGACTTCTCAAATATGGGCGAAGCCTACTTATTTCGTATCAAGCACAAAGAATACGGCAAACGAATAGTAGATGCGTTGAAAATTGTTGCCGAACCTGAAAACCACCCACTCCTGTTTCATTGCGGCGTGGGTAAAGACCGGTCAGGCGTGACGGCTGCTTTTATCCTGAGCGTCCTGGGTGTCGCCGATGAGGATATAATAACCGACTATACTATGTCTGCTCCCTACATGGAAAGTCTTCTTCCTCACTTAATGAGCGACCCTGAAACACCGGAATACATCAAAAAGCTGCAAGCTTACACCTGGGAAGCGACTTCGGAATCGATGGCATGGTTCTTATCTTCCATTAGACGAGAATTCGGTTCAGCGAGGGAATATCTGCAAATGCATGGGGCAGAGATATCATTATTTAACCGGCTGGAGAAGGCACTACTGACTTAACAAAATGAGTTTTCATTGGCCAGGAATGAGTCTGAAAATTCTCGAGTATTGTTGCCCCATAATGACCTGAGGCTGGGATACCTTGCGCCATATTTGCCGTGGGTGTAAAATCAACTCAACCGGAAAGACCCCTATTACTACTTAAATATTTATAATGATTTAGGGAGGGAAACCATGTGGAACGAGCTCAGGACAGATGAGTACGAAGGGATGCTGGCTGAGACAGTCACCATGGCAGGGCATAACGGTGATCTCATACATGCTTATCTTTCACGGCCGCTGGGAGAGGGACCATTCCCCGGGGTTATTCTGATAGCTCATATGCCTGGATGGGATGAGTTCTACCGTGAAACGTCCAGACGGTTCTCACAGCACGGGTATCTTGCTATCTGCCCCGACATTTATTGCCGGTTTGGATACGGGAGACCGGAGGAAGTGTCTGCCCAAGTCCGTGCTGCGGGGGGTGTTCCTGATGATAGCGTGATGGGGGATTGTGAAGGTGCCATGAATTACCTCAGAAACCTGCCTTACTCCAATGGCAAAGTGGGAATTATAGGTACATGCTCTGGCGGTCGCCACACCTTCCTGGCAGCGTGCCGGATCGAAGGTCTCGATGCCGCAGTTGACTGTTGGGGTGGTAGGGTAGTCGCTTCAAAAGAAGAACTGACGCCGGCCAATCCTGTTGCCCCTATTGACTATACCGAGAAACTGGGGTGCCCTCTTCTGGGGCTGTTTGGCAACGACGACCAGTTCCCTTCGCCGGAGCAGGTGAACCAGCACGAAGAAGAGCTTAAGAAATACGGGAAGAACTATACATTCCATCGCTATGATGGAGCGGGGCACGGGTTCTGGTATTATCACACGGACCGCTACCGTCCGCAGCAGGCGATGGACGCGTGGAATAAGGTCTTTGAGTTCTTCGGGGAGCATTTGCAGAGTTAGCCTGTAACCGAGACAGGTGTTACCGGTCAACACAGAACAGTTACCAGATAGGTATTTCATTCGTTTCTATCGGATTGGACCGGGAGTCGAAGAAATCGGGAACGCCGGCTCATACTGTTATTGTGGCGGAGACGATTGTGTCATAAGAAAGGTAGAAAACGTGCCAGAGGAAGTCCAGAGAGCGGCGACACCCGCTAGTGAACCGTTCGTTGTTATGGCCAAACCGGTCGGTCCGGCCTGTAACTTGGAGTGCAGCTACTGCTATTATCTCGATACCGCACATTTTTATTCACACCCACATCGGTTTCGAATGTCGGATGCTCTACTTGAGACATACGTGCGTCAGTATATCGCGGCCAGCCCGGGGCCTGTGGTCCTGTTTGTATGGCATGGTGGCGAACCAACGCTGGCCGGACTTGACTTCTACCGACATGCCGTGGAACTGCAGAAACGCTACCTCCCCCAGGGGTGGACTTGCTGGAACAACCTTCAGACCAACGGCATTCTTCTTGACGATGAATGGTGCTCGTTTCTGGCAGATGCTCACTTTGATGTGGGACTGAGTATAGATGGCACACAGTGGTTGCACGATGCATACCGTAAGGACCATAGTGGTCGTGGTACCTATGAACGCGCGGTCGCGGCTGTTCGCCGCCTGCAGGCCCATGGTGTCCAGCCCGACCTGCTGTGCGCGGTGACGTCCGCAGTAGCCAACGAACCCGTCAGCGTCTACCGGGCACTCAGGGACCTCAACACCGGATGGATTCAATTTGTACCCATCGTACGGCGCGAAACAGACGGGCAGGTGACATCGGAGTCTGTGACGGGCGAGGCGTATGGTCATTTCCTCTGTACGATCTTCGACGAATGGATCCACCACGACCTCGGAAGATTGGATGTGCAGTTATTCGCCGAGATGTCGCTGGTATGGTCGGGAGGAACCGCCAACCTGTGCTGGATGGCCCCGACCTGCGGGCGGGCGCTCATCGTTGAACATGACGGCAGTGTATACTCGTGCGATCACTTTGTGACACCCGAGCACCGTATTGGCGACCTCGAGACATCACGCCTAAGCACGCTCGCCGACTCACCGACCCAGCGCCGCTTCGGCAACGACAAACGAGATCGGCTTCCTGCACAGTGCCGCTCCTGTTCATGGCTTACGGTATGCAATGGAGGGTGTCCTAAGAACCGTTTTGCGTTGGCAGAGGATGGTGAACCTGGGCTCAACTACCTCTGCAGCGGCCTACGACAGTTCTTTGGTCACACTGAAAAACCGTTAAAGCAGGTCATTGAGCGAAAGAGACGGGGGCTGAGTCCCGAGACCATCATGGCTGAACTACGCGCTGAATCGCTGGCTCGCTGGAAAGGCATCGGACGTAACGATCCATGCCCCTGTGGCAGCGGGCGTAAGGCGAAACACTGCTGCTGGTCTAAGCGACCGTAGTGGACCCCCGTATCACTGGCGAGAGCTAGGACCCGCCAATTGGTTGCCTTCGGCTTTTCTTACGACTGAGGAATTACTTTTCGATGTGCAGAGTATGCTCCCCAGAGAATGAAGTCTCCGATAGTAAGAGGAGTGGGAGGTTCGAACCAGTGACCAAGGGCTTATGATAACCCCGCTTTGTCTCTTGGATCACAGTCTGGATATTGACATAGAAATAGTCACTAAAAGACCTTATCATTCGAGGTGTGTGCCACAGGATGAGTAAAAGCTAAATCACCTTCTCATTCTTCAGTTGAGCTATTTGTTCCGAACTATAACCCAATTCCATGAGCACCTCTTCCGTATGCTCTCCGAGAGATGGGGCAGCATTCCTTGCAGTCGCAACCGGTGTTTTACTGAAGTTGAAAGGGAATTTCAACATCTTAATGGGTCCAAGACCGGGATGATTTTCTTCCAGTATTAATTCGTTGGCCAATATTTGCACGTCATCGGCTAAATCGGGAACTGTATTGATAACTTCATACAGCACGTTAGCTTGGCTAGTCTTGAAATAGGCAATCCACTCGTCGCGGGTCTTTTTAGCAAACGCCTCATCCAGAATCGAGATCAACTCCCCGCGGTTTTTCGCCCTAGATGCTTCTTCCGAAAACCGGGGATCTTTTTCCAGCTCCTCAAGATGAAGAACACGGCATAACTCAGACCAGTCACGTGATATGATGAAAATCCATTGCCCGTCCTTGCATTTGTAGCTGTTAGACATCGGGTTCCAGGTGCTGTTTCTCGGTACTTTTCGCATCAAAGGATTCCCGGCGAGATAGCCAGATATATTCAGATACTGAGCCCACAGCATTGGACCGAACAGGGAGGAATCAATCTCCTGTCCTATCCCGTAGCGTTCCCTAGCCAGTACGCCCGACATAACAGCGAAGCCCAAGAAAGTACCCCCCATCATATCAGCCATAGCTCCGGGAACCATTGAACCCGGTTCAGCAGTCCCGCTGATAGCCATCAGCATCCCTGATCTAGCCATGGCCATCGGATCGTAGGCTTGCTTGTCCCTGTCCGGGCCGTATTTCCCGAAGGCAGGGGACGTCACATATACAATTCTCGGATTGATTTTCGATAAATTTTCGTAGTCGAATCCCATTTTCTCGAGGGTTCTGGGAAAATAATTGCTGAAAAAGGCATCTGCCGTCCCGATGAGTTTATAGGCAATTTCCCGACCCTTCTCGTGGGATAGATTCAGGGTGACGCTCTTCTTATGTCTATTGCTGAATTCGTATAAGATGCTGTGATTTTCCGGGGGTATTTTGCGTTCTCGAGGCTGGAACATAATCCGGCTTGGGTCGCCGCCTACGGGATTCTCAATCTTGATTATCTCAGCACCGAAATCCGCCAGAAGGAGCCCGGCCAGGGGACCTCCGCCCATAGCAGCAAATTCAACAACACGTATTCCGTCCAATATGCCGGTCATACCTATTTCCTCCCTGCTTTATACACAGTTATCACTTAATCGAGGTTCAGCTTAATCAGGCCAATAGACGTGTTTCAATAAAATCGGAAAGAGCGGCTCTTGTCGCCTCGTCATCGCGTTCAGAAGGAATAGTTGCCAGGGGTATGCCGGCTTTCTCGAAAGCCATTATGGACCGGCGACCGCCAACCATAACAGCCGCCTTGCAGTTGCTATGCTTCGCTTGCGCCGCTATCCAGTCGGGAGTAGTCCAAAAAAGCAGCATATAACGTGCAGCCAGGGTCCTTAAAGGGTCGTTGTTCTGGATAGTCCGGGCATAACAATCAACGGCAATACCCATATAGTTGTGGGTAACACATACGGCCCCATACTTCTCTTCAGCCCACCTTCCCCAAAGAGGGGGCGTACCCAGCGCGTTCACCCACATCAGCCTGATCTTCTCTTCAGGGCAGGCAGCTACACTGTTTTCCACCCGCTCTTTTACCTCTTCGTAATAAGCCTTGAGAAAATCGCGACCCTGTGGCGTACCCCGGTGCCACGTCGTCTGATACATGGAAAGCTGGTCCCGCAGGGTCACCGGGCTGGGCGATGTCTTGGCTATCAGGTCGCGCGCCATCCGCCAATAGTCCATCTGTTCGTTGACCAGTTGCATGGCTTCCGTTAATTTTTCCAGGCTGAACTTCTTGCCTGTTGAAACCTCCAGGTACCGAATCAGCTTTTCCTGTTCCTGTACCCGATAATCCAGCTTTTGCGGGTCGACAAATTCATCCCAGTGGTCTCTCATCCTCTCAAACCAGCCTGGAGGCGGCGCCTTCTCGACCCCGTGATAAAGGGCAAATTCCATGGGCCAGAAAATGCAGCCGTACTCCCTGGCCCACAGCTCCATAATCCGCATCTCCGTGTCCTGCCGTGCTCCGCCAATTATAATCGAGGGTTTTGGTAATCCTCCCCACGGTGCTACGTCTGGCTTGTTGTCCATAGTCACAGCCAGACCCATGGAAAAAACGGTGGCGGGGTAATCCCTCTCACGCAATATGTCGAGATAGTAGTCCGCCATTCTTTTCGTCGTAATAATGGCATGCCAGTAGTTGATGACGATGACCGGTATGTCCATGACATTCAATATTTCCTCGCAGTCGTCGCCATTGCAGATTGCAAAAGGCTCGCCCTCGCTCACCCGCTGTCTCGTCTTCTCTATCCACTCCCGCTGATAAGCTCTTACCTCATTGGTGATACGCAACTGCTTACCGCTGCTTTGTTCACTCACCATATTGCCTCCTTCATAAAGATGCGAATTATCTACTCTTATCAGATACCTTGGACGAATTCCTCGATTTTAGTTTTTAAGGCTTCAGGCTCAGCTATCAAGTACGGCTGATCCTTCAAATATAGGGTGGGTATTCCTTTTTCTTTCAGCTCCTTTATCTCGTCGGGTGTCTCCCAAGCCTGTATATCATCAAAGCGGTAAATATTGAAAATCACCCCCTGTGCCTTCGACTCTAAAGCATTTCGCAGGCAATACTCAATCCGGCGGCTCAGAGGATACATCCGAGAACAGGGTGCTTTATTGTTGTACCTGTCGATGATGGCTTCCAACGGGTCAGAGGCCATGTCTATTGGCACATCAAAAATTCTGTTCCCCCAGCAGTTATCCTCGGCAACTACCGTTGCCCCGCAGGACTCAATAATTTCATAAAACTGCAGATTGTCCAGGGGACTACCCTCGACAAACAACCGGGCGCCGTTTCTGGCTGGAAGCTGACCTACTCCGGTAAGATACTCTTTTAGCAGTTTGTTATGCTCTTCCTTAAGCATGAACATGGATGAACCGATGATCTGGAGCGCATCCACACCGGAGACAAGGGGTGGGTCAGTGGCCCTGAGGGCGGCCAACTCCTTCAGTAACCTCTTACTTTCGTTGGTGACAGCGACGGCTTGTGATAGCCTTTCGTTCGTGATCTCTTTGTCTGTCCATTCCTCTAGCTGCTTCTTAAGACCAAACCAGCGGTCGCGATTATAAATTCCTGCCGAATAAAACGTGGTATGAAGGTTATCAAGATAACTGAGTTCCGGAATCTTTAAGGTAGGGTCGGTCTCTTTCAGGTTGATCAAGGTGGTATACAGGCGGTGAATAGAGTCTCTGGCGTGCGGTATAATCAGGTAATCCAGAAAATCGTACTTCCCGTTTAGAATCATGTGAAGCATGGAAGCGACAAAACCCTCTCGGGAAAAAACGTTTCCCTGCTCCGAATAATTTCCGATTCTCTCCGTGTCTCCCCACGGATCGCCACTGAGACGGAGAGGGAAAAGACCGGCTACCAATATGAATTCTTCCGGAACATTGTCGCAGAAGTAGCCGACAACCTTTCCTCCCTCCTTTTTCCACTGTCTGGCAGCTAGGTCGCGCTGCCGGTAATGCTTTTGCAAATCATCAAAGGCAGACATTCTTTCCCCCTTAATTTACAGTAACAGGATAATTAATTCACACCTAACAAACTGGCCGAGGTCATTATACTTGTTTGATAATCTCTACGCTACTCTCGAATTGAGTATTACACATACCTTCAGGAGTTGCAGCCCACCCCAAATGGCTAGTAGCTCGATCTTACAATGATGGGAAAAAATATGGCTCGTTTTTGACCGGGACTGTCCAGCCACTTTCTTTAGTGCGCCGCCAAGTTTGTCAGACAATTAACACCCCCACCGCCATCGCCAATCCGACAGCGAGTGGTCAGGTACTCTGTATAGATAGATTCCCGCCCTAGAATCCCAAGTCAGGCCACTGCAGTATGATAAATGCAACCAGAATCGCCATGTTAATAAGAATGGCAAACAATCCCTTGCCATCCAGCATTTGCCGTTTGCCATCCCAGAAAAGAATGAAAATAACTGCAGAGAATATAGCTGAAGCCGCAATCACCGGATGCCACCAAGTCTGCTTTGCGAATATTCCTGTACCTTCGACCACAAAAACGATAGCAGCCAGCACGCATAAAATACTCGCCAGCAATCTTGCCCTTTCATCCCCAAAAAGCTTTGAGAATGCCCACGAGCCATCAGGCCAAAGCAGCCCGGGCCGAATCTCAAAGAGTCTCCGGCCGTGCCCGAAATACAGCAGGTGAACCAGACCGTGCAGCACCAGAAATATGCCTACTACTATATTCACTACTAAATTACCCCTCTCTTTAGACGGACCAGAGCGAAGAAGATTGAAGAAAACATAAAAGCGGCAAGTTGTCCCTGCCGCAAGCAATCCTTCATGCAACCTCTGCTACGAGTCATCGGTTGTTTTCTAAAAGTACCTCCATGGGAAATGGCTCACCGTGTCCGGGATAAACTCTCTTTATACTTAATTTGCGTAGTTTTTCAACACTGACATTCGCCACCGCTACGTCATCCATAATAGAATTGAGACTTGGTTTATCAGTGTTTTCAAACAGGTCGCCGCAAATCAGGCCAGCATCGGCCGTCAGGATTCCTATTGAACCCCTTGAGTGTCCCCGAATATGGAGGACTCTGGCGTCTAAACCATATCCAGAGAGGTCGTACCCGTCCTCGACGAATATATCGGGGCTAAATCTTTGCGACTTGCCAAACCCGAAGAGAATGGGTGTTATCACTCTGATAAAGATATTGGATTTATTTCTGTTCCAGAACATATTTCTACGTTCGACCATTCCTGCATCGTCATCGTGCATGGCTATTTTTGCACCGAACTTTTCACGGAGATAGGCGGCATTGCCAGTATGGTCAAAATCTCCATGTGTTAGAATAATGACTTGAAGATTACCAGGCTTACAACCTGCTCTTTCAAGCTCTCTCTCAAGATCGGCGTACCTCTTCGAACACCCCGTGTCGGTCAGAACATAGCCGGTATCGGTTTCTATCAGGTAGCAATTGACACTTCCCATCTTGAACGGCAGTGATAGAGTGATAGTCCTTATTCCTTGCGGCATGTCTTCCTCCCTACGTAAAGAGCATGAACAGTCAAATAATTAGATTCGCCTTCTATTACCTCACCAAATAAGAATCATGGAATCTCTCGATAAACTCGGTGAGTGCCAATATCTGCTCATCGGTGTACTCGACTCCTTCCGGAACAACCACCAGTTTGTCGTCACTCTCATCGCCTCTCCTGATAACACCAATGCATATCCCATCATATGCATTCACTGGGGTGAACACACCGAGGAGGTAAGCATCCTGCTCCTCACCATCTCTACCCAGTACCCCGGGTACATTATCCATAGTTAAGACAAAACCACACATTATCATGCTCGGGATGGACCGAACCCAGCGGCCTGTCTATTTCTATGTGAACTTTTTGCCCTATGAATTCTTCAGGTTTCACGATCCGAAGACCTATTGGTTACACCTAGTTTAAGCTTCATCTGTTCAACAAAATAGTCAAACTCTTTCTTGTTTTCATACGGCACTGGCGCTGTTTTCGTATAATCGATGGCCTGCCCCGGAAACGAATCATCAAGATACCTCGGGAAAAGATGAACATGCAGATGTGGGATAGTATTTCCGTGCAGTTCCATGTTTATTTTTACGGCACCAGATACCTCCTTCAACACCTTCGCAACCCTCTGAACATCAGTCATAAAACCTACCAGGTCCTGAGGAGGCATCTCATGCAGCTCCACAAAATGCTTTTTCGAGATAACGGTATACTTCCCCCACAGAAGACCCTGTGCCATCAGCATAGATGCCTCCACCCACGAGTGTTCGAGTTCTATCATCAAACTATCAGGCGGTCGCGGTTCATTATTATTACAGACTGGGCACTTGGCCTCAGACTGCCAAGCAACGTAGGTCGAATAATTATGATGAAAACTCCCGGTCTTGTTTATTCGCACCGGGGGTCTCTTCATCAGGCAAGCCGGGACGCCAGCCTCTAATACCGAACCATCATGTTCAGTAAAACCGAGGCTTTCATACAGAACCCGCTCCTGTTTTATTGGTTCTGAATCGGACTTTAATACGGTAACCGATATTTCCTTGGTGTTATCTAGCTGGTTTAGAGCAACTTCCATAAGCTTTGAGCCAATTATATAAAAATCACTATTGGTGGAAACCCCCAGGAAGGTTACCCGGTTGTGACTTTTTGAGAACGCGACTATTCCCAGACACCGTTCCGACATTCTATCTACAGCCATGAACGCTTCGTTCTGCCTTATCTTTGCCTTCATATAATCATCAAAACCGTCATAAAAAGTGGCAATATCGGGAATCAGCCGGCTAACGATTTCGTCCGATTCATGCGCCAAGTTAAGCCACGTCTGACAGTCATCCATTGTTACTGCCCGAATAAGCATGCTCTCTCACACTCCGGGAATAGTAGGTGCGGTATTAGTTCTTGGTACGGCCTTTCTTTTCCTTTGTCCAATCCTTCGGCTGATCAATCTTGTCTGTCCAACTCATCCCTAAGGTAACTTATGGCCTCCAGTTTACTCTGGGGTCCATCATGTCCCAACACAAAGCTATCAACATCAATCTTTTCCAGCACTCTTATCATTTCTTTCAATCGTGCTTTATCATACTCTCCCTTGTTTTGATAATAGTCTCCGCCTTCCGCGTCGCCTATGAAAACGACTCTTTCTTCCGGAACATGGATTAATACCGAGTCATCGGAATGTGTCGCAGTGAATTCCTTGATTTCGCAATGGACTCCTCCCAGGTCGATGTTGATTACTCCGGCAAATTCGATATCGGCTCTAACGACTTTTATCTTGTTCCTGTCGGGATATTCCAGCCTGATACATCGGTCGCATATCTCTATATCTTCACCCGACTGAAGCCGCTTCTCCATAGCTTCATCAGTCCATTCCCATTTTTGCACTTCACTCAGTTTTCTATTGGTCAGATGGCCAGCCACAGTCTTACCTGATACAGAATGCATCGCAAAGGTGTGGTCCCAGTGCCAGTGGGTAATAACAGTAAAATCAGGCAGCCTTAGCTGCAGCTCTCTTAGCTCCCTGTAGAATTTTTCCACGTGGTCTGAAGAGTTCCCAGCGTCTACGGCCAACGAGTATTTATCTCCTTTGATATAGCCGAGCACCGGCCTATCAGTTCTTTCCTCCGCCGGAAGGTAATATACCCTGTCTGATATTTTATTTAGTTCCATAATCTAATAGAACGTCTATTCCCGCCTGGCCTTTCTCTTTCTGAGACCGACGGCAATCGTGTTGCGCAGCACCTCGTTGGAGCCTTCGTATATCTGGGTAATCTTGGCATCGCGCATCATCTTTTCCAGCGGGTAGTCACGCATGTAACCGGCACCCCCGCAGACCTGTACAGCATCAACTGTCACCTTCATGGCTGCGTCCGAAGCAAAGACCTTGGCCATCGAGGCTTCTTCGGTAATGTCCCTGGCTCCGCTATCAATCGTCCGGGCAACTCCATAAACGAGCAATCGGGCAGCTTCTACCTGGATAGCCATGTCGGCCAGCTTGTCTTGAACCACCGGCAACGAAATGATGGGATGACCGAACTGGATACGTTGAGAAGTATAATCTACTGCTGCCTCCAGAGCGCCCTGAGCAATCCCCACCGCCTGGGCACCAATCCCGGGACGCGACTTATCCAGAATGCGCATCGTCATGACAAACCCCATCCCTTCCCTACCAAGCAGGTTTGCTTCTGGAACGAAGCAATCGCGGAAGATTAGCTCCCGGGTGGAGGAGGCACGAATGCCCATCTTCTTCTCTTTCTTACCAAAGGTAAAACCCTGGGTGTCTTTTTCAGCGACAAACGCACTGGCACCGCGCGGGCCTTTCGATTTATCAGTAAGGGCGATAATGGTATATATTTCGGCATCACCACCGTTGGTGATGAACTGCTTGGTGCCATTTAGTACGTAGCCACCCGATACCTTCTCCGCAATTGTTCTGATACCGGCGGCATCGCTGCCAGCGGTCGGTTCCGTCAGGCCGAAGGCCGCCAGCCTCTTGCCAGCAGCAATATCAGGCAGGTATTTCTGCTTCTGCGCATCACTACCGAACTGGAGGATAGCCGAAGCCCCGAGGGCAGTAGCGGCATAGCAGACTGCGACCCCGCTACAAACACGGCTCAACTCCTCAACGACAAGGCACAGGTCAAGAGTGCCACCACCAAGACCGTCATATTCCTCCGGAACGAAAACGCGAAACATATCGCTATCGGCGAGGTCCTTCATTATCGCCCAGGGGAATTCCTCGGTCTCATCAAGCTCGGCTCGGACTGGTAGTATCCTCTCCTCAGCAATCCTTCTCGCCAAGTCCCTCAGTGTAATCTGTTCTTCACTAAGACCGTAGTCCAAAATATCCCTCCCAATGCCCGTAATCGGTAAATAATGGACCGGGGAAACTAATATCCCCGGACTCGGTTAAAACCCTACGGATTGCATATTATAGGCTGAGTCGACTGCCTCCTGCAAGGTGAATGACGTAAGATTGCTTCACTCCACTTATAACAAAGGACAAGCATCAATCTGACAGATGAAATGAATTGATACTTTGGAGTATAATGGGGCCGAGCCGGTGGCTCTCTTCAAGGAACCGGCCTTACTCTTTAGGAGGTGAATTTAGTTATGCCAAAAGCCTTTATATTGATTGAGACGATGGTTGGCAGAACCAGAGAGATTGCCGATGAAATGATCAAAGTTGAAGGAGTGAAATCGGTTGACTTAGTTACCGGCCCCTATGACATCATTGCCGTAATAGAGGCAGAAACCTTGAACAAGATTGGTGACATTGTTACCCAAATCATTCATCCCATCGGCGGCATTTCCCGGACGGTAACCTGCCTAGCAGTTTAGGCAGACACGATTCATCACTACACTGAGGAGTCAACAGGTATGGACTTTCAATTTACCTCGGAACAGGAGCTGTTTCGTCAGGAAGTACGCGATTTCCTCGAAGAGGAGATTAGAAATGGGACGTTCCAGCCAATGTGCGACGGCTGGATACAGGGCTACTCTCCCGAATTTACCAAGAAGGTTGCCGAGAAAGGTTGGATCGGTCTGTCATGGCCCAAGGAGTACGGCGGTCAGGGGCGAAGCCATATCGACCGCCTCGTCCTCACCGAGGAGATGTTACGCTACGGTGCACCCGCAGCCTGTCACTGGTTTGCCGACCGCCAGATAGGCAATGCCATCATGGCCTACGGCACCGAAGAGTTACAGCAGGAGTTTCTCCCGAAGATATTAAAGGGGGAAGCCTATGTCGGTCTGGGGATGAGCGAGCCTGAGGCTGGCTCCGACCTGGCATCCCTCCAGACCAGGGCAGTCGAGGACGGGGACGACTACGTTATCACCGGCCAGAAGATGTGGACAAGCTGTGCCAGGTTCATGACTCACGTCTATTTGGTGGCCAGGACAGACCACGATGCGCCGAAGCACCGAGGTATCAGCGAGTTCGTTGTTGATGCCACCCTGCCGGGAATTACCATTCAGCCGACAATTGATATCACCGGCAGTGAAGCCTGGGGTGAAGTCTTTTATGATAATGTCCGCGTCCCCAAGAAATACCTGATTGGTGAGAAAAACCGTGGCTTCTACCAGATACTCAACCAGCTTGATTACGAAAGGGCCGGACTGGAACGTCTCATGGGCAACTATCCCCTTTTCGATGCCCTCATCCAGTTCTCCAAAGAGACAGAGAGAAACGGTGTGCCGCTCTGTAAAGACCAGTCGATTCGCCAGAAGCTGGCACAACTCCAGGTAGAGTTCGAAGCCGGTCGCCTGCTCACCTACCGCGTGGTGCTGGTGATAGAAGAAGGGCGTGCTCCGAATGTAGAAGCAGCCATGGCCAAAGCCTACTGCACCACCTTCGAGCAGCGGCTCGCCAGCGTAGCCACCGAGATACTGGGGCTTTACGGCCAGCTGCTCGCTGAGTCGAAATGGACCCCTATCCTGGGCATGGCACCACACTCCTACCTGGGCTCTAAGGGCTATAGCCTCCAGGCAGGTACTACCGAAGTATTGAGAAACATCGTGGCGACCCGCGGACTCGGTCTGCCAGCCGAATAGCAGGAGAATAAATGAACAGCTTAAAGTTACCCCAACTGGCCTGGTACGGCGTGAAGGAACTGGAACTACCTCTCCCAGAAAGCTGGCAGGTCGAGACCTATAACATGGCCGGCCATAATCTCCATGCGCTAGCGCCTGACCAGATAGAGGTAGCGGTGGCTGATACAATAGGCACGCCATCTATCAGAGAACTGGCCAGAGGCAAGCAGCAGGTTGTCATCATATTCGATGACATGACCCGGGCTACACGAACCTACGACATCCTACCCGCTGTGCTCTCGGAACTCGGTACCGCCGGTATCACCGACGACCAGATTCGCTTAATCTGTGCCCTTGGTTGTCATGGTACATATACCCGTGAGCATTTCGCCAAAAAGCTAGGCGAGGAAGCAATGGCCCGCTTCCCGGTCTACAACCACAACGCCTTTGGTAACTGTACATATATCGGCAAGACCAAGACCTACGGCACCGAAGTCTATGTAAACGAAGAGGTCATGAAGTGTGACCTCAAGATTGCCATTGGCTCGGTGGTTCCCCACCCGATGAACGGTTTCGGCGGTGGTGGAAAGATAATCCTGCCCGGTGTGACCTCCTTCGAGACCACCCGGCAGAACCACCAGTCGTTCTATGAAACAGCTATGCAACCCCGTGAGCCCAGAATCGTCGGCATGGGCACTTTCGATGAGAACCCGATGCGTATGGATGTGGAAGAAGCTGCCCAGATGGCTGGACTGGACATCATGATAAACTGCCTCATTAACGCCCGGGGAGAGACGACGGCCATCTTCTCTGGTGCGCTGGAGCCATCATATGCGGCGGCAGTTCAGGCAGCCAAGAGCCACTACCTGACACCGCCTGCCGAGAACAAGGATGTTGTCATCGCCAATACCTTTGCCAAGGCCAATGAGGGCTTCATCGGGGCAAGCATTGCCTATCGCTCCGTAGCTCCGAGTGGTGACGTTGTCCTCATCGCCAACGCCCCGGACGGACAGGTCACCCATTATTTGCTGGGCCCGTTCGGCAACACCAGCTTCGCCCCGCTACGGCAAGGGGCCAGAGTGCCACCACACGTCAACCGCTTTATCGTCTTCTCCGAGTACCCTGATCTGGCCAGCCAAAGCTGGTTCGGCGAATCGGACAAGGTCATCTTCCTGCACAGGTGGAATGATGTCCTCAAAGCCCTTTCTTCCCGCGAGGGAGATACCACAGTGGCGGTTTACCCTAATGCAGAAATCCAGTATTGCGCATAATTAAAAAATGACAGATAGTAAGTTCAGTGAATTTATCGCCAGTGACGATACCCTGCGGGTATACAAGGATGATCGGTTACTTTTCACGTCCAGTAAAGAACGACTACTACCACTGGTCGATTATATTAATACCTGTGCTCCTTACGAGAGTGAAGTGACCGTCTTCGACCGGGTAGTCGGCAATGCTGCCGCCCTGCTCCTAACCAAAATATCTTGCCGTGAGATTTACAGTGAGCTGGGCAGTGAACTGGCAGCAGGAACACTGGACCGGTTTGGCATCCAATACCAGTTCGTCGAGACGGTACCCTATATCGAGAACAACCGTCGTGATGGTATGTGCCCTATGGAAGAACTGTCATTAAATAAGACACCGGCTGAGTTCTACCGGGCGCTCCGCGAGCGTATTTCGGGTAGTCCAGGTGGGGGAGGTAATGATGGCCCTGAGGACTGCTGAGCAATACTATGACAGCCTCCGGCAGATGAGCCCCGCCGCTTATGCTCTCGGGGAGAAGCTGACCGATGTCACCGTCCACCCGCTGACAAAGGGGCAGGTCGCTGCGGTAGCCCAGACCTATAACCTCTGCCATGACCCGGAAGGCCGGCAGTTGCTGGTGGCACACTCTGACCTTGTCGGTGAAGAGGTCAGCCGCTTTACTAAACTCTATGAGAGCACCGATGACCTGCTGGCGAAGGTCAAGATGCTCAAGTTCCTCTCACAGCGAACGGGTACCTGCTACATGCGCTGCACCGGACTTGATGCGCTGAATGCCGTCGGCGTAACCACCTACGAAGTAGATGCCAAGCATGGTACTCAACATCACCGGCGATTCCTGGAGTATCTGAAATACGTCCAAAAAAACGACCTCGTTGTCTGGAGCGGGGTTACCGACGTCAAGGGAGACCGTTCGCTGCGTCCCGCGGCACAGCCCGACCCAGATATGTACCTGAGAATCGTCGACCGCAACAAGGACGGAATCATTGTCCGGGGAGCCAAGGCACACCAGAGTGGTTCGCTCTGTGCCAACGAAGGGCTGATTATGCCATCACGCGAGATGCGCGAGGACGACCGTGACTACGCAGTCTGCTTCGCCCTGCCCGCTGACACCGAAGGTGTTATCCACATCTATGGACGGGGCACACTCGAGGCAAGGGTGCTGGAGGGAATTGACCTCGGCAATGTGGATTTCGGTAAGTTCTGCCCGATGGTTGTTTTCGATGACGTCTTTGTACCGTGGGACAGGGTGTTCCTCTGCGGTGAATACGAATTTGCCGGCCCGATGGTGAGGGCTTTCGGAAGCTACCACCGTCACTCTCACGGCGGCTGCAAGTGTGGAGTGGGCGATGTCATTATTGGCGCAGCGGCGACAATCGCTGAGTATAATGGAGTACCCAGCGCTTCGCACATCAATGCCAAGCTGGTCGAGATGATAAAGACGGTCGAGACGATGTACGGCTGCTGTCTGGCCGCCTCCATAGAAGCCAGATCGAGCGATTCTGGCATTTACCTGGTCGACAGTGTCCTAGCCAACACGTCGAAGCTATACGAAGGTCAGGAATACCACGAGGTACTCCGCCTGCTGGTAGACATCGCCGGCGGCTTTGTCGCCGACCTGCCCTCGGAGAAGGACCTGCAAAACCCAGAAATCGGACACTTTATCGAAAAATACCTTAAGGGAGCTGCCGATGTGTCCGTCGAGGACAGGATGCGAATGTTCCGTCTTATTGAAAAGTTGGCCTTCGAAACGAGGGACATCGTCTCTAACATTCATGGCGGTGGCTCTCCGGAAGCACATCGCATGACGTTACTACGCGATACCGACCTTGAACCGAAAAAGAAGCTGGCGAAAAGACTGGCCGGAATCAAGGAAAAGGAATAGAGGTTAATAGATATGGACTTTACCCTTTCTGAAGAACAGGAAATGCTGAAAAAATCGGCCCGGGACTTCCTCGAGAACAAATGTCCCAAAAAGCTCACCCGGGAGATGGAGATGGATGAGCGGGGATACCCGCCAGAGCTGTGGCAGGAGATGGCCGGACTAGGCTGGATGGGACTGGCTTTTCCTGAAAACTATGGCGGTAGCGGCATGGGATTTATCGACCTGTCAATACTGCTTGAAGAGATGGGGAGAGCCTGCCTACCCGGTCCCTTTCTTTCGAGTGTAGTCCTTAGCGGCTTCACCATCCTTGACGCCGGCAGTGACGCACAGAAACAGAAGTATTTGCCTGATATCGCCAGTGGCAAGACTATCTTTACCCTTGCCCTGACCGAGGCCAGCGCCTGGTATGACGCCGCCTCAATCACCACCACGGCCACCGCCGATGGAGACAACTACGTAATTAAAGGCACCAAGCTCTTTGTGCCTGATGCCCACGTGGCTGACCACCTACTGTGTGCCGCCCGTACAGAGCAATCGGCCAACCCTGAAGAAGGAATTACCGTCTTCATCGTAGATACCACCAGTCCCGGCCTGAGCCATTCTATCCTGAAAACGATATCCAGTGACAAGCTATTCGAGGTGGTCTTCGACCAAGTCAGAGTTCCTGCGGAGAATATCCTCGGGCAGCCGGGTAAAGGGTGGGAAATAGTGCAGAGAATAATCGAGCGAGGTGCCGTTGCCAAGTGTTGTGACCTCGTAGGGGGTCTCCAGAGTGTACTGGAGATGACGCTCGACTACGCCAAGGAGAGACAGCAGTTTGACCGCCCTATCGGCAGCTTTCAGGTCATCCAGCACTACTGTGCCGAAATGGCAACTGACGTCGACAGCACCAGATTCTGCACCTACCAGGCAGCCTGGATGATGAGCGAAGGACTACCCTGCCAAAAAGAGATAGCCATTGCCAAGGCATGGGCAGGCGAGGCTTACGAGCGAGTTGTTACCCTGGCGCACCAGATTCATGGTGCTATCGGTTGTACCATCGACCACGATTTACAGTTCTACACCAAACGGGGTAAGGCAGCGCAGCTAAGCTTCGGTGACGGCGATTATCACCGGGAGACAGTCGCCCAGCAGATGGGATTATGAATTCCCGGTCATGACCTCCAGACTGGCCAGAACCTCATTGATAGTCCGCTCCGGCGTAGATGCACCCGCCGTAACGCCTATATGAGAACACCCCTCCAACCATGCCATCTGAATCTCATCGGAAGTCTCAATCAAGTATGTTTTGGTCGCTGTAGAACACAATTCAGCCAGACGATTGGTGTTGGCGCTGGTGTTATCTCCAATAACGAACATCAGCTCAACCTTGTTGGCCAGTTCCAGCGCCGCTGCCTGCCGTTTTCTAATATCATGGCATATCGTGTCGATAATACGCAGCTCAGAGTCCCTGGTAAAGGCAGAGTCAATAAGCTTCTTAGCAAACTCAGTAAAGTTGGCCGGTATCTGAGTCGTTTGGGCAAGGACACCTAAACGCCGAGGCAGCGGGTCAAGTTTAGCTATGGAGTCGTCATCCAGGGTGGCTATTCCCTTACCATCAGCCCAGCCAAGTATACCTTTCACCTCAGGGTGGTCGGCATCACCATATACGACGACAAAAAAGCCAGACTTAGCCAGCCTGGCAGCCACAAGCTGGGCCCGCCGCACAAACGGGCAATACGTAGTATTGATTATTTGAATATTACGGGCACTAATCTCTTCTTCCAACTGAGGGCTGATACCATGGGCGCCAGTAGCTACCGTGTCACCCCTGATGTCGTCAATATCTTTGGCTACCGTAACACCAATGTCAGCCAGCCTTTGTACTACCTGCTTGTTATGGACAACCGGGCCCAGCGTCTCAATGGTACCTCGCTCACGGGCAACCTTCTCCAGAATGTCAATGGCCCGCTTCACGCCAAAGCAGAATCCCATTCCGGCAGCTTTTTCAATCCTTACTGTCATGGTCACTGCTCCGCCCCAATTCCTGCATAGACTCCCCGGTACTCTTCAGGAAGAAGCTCAGCAATACGCTCCATAATGTACTCAGAACACTCATCCCGGCTAGCTTTACCATTAGTTGACGGCAGGCAGAAGGGCTGCCCGAAAGTAACTGTCAGCCGGGGGCGGCGTAGCCAACTCATACCCTTAACAGCCTCGGTGCCGGTAATCGCTGCCGGCAGGATGGGAACACCGGTCTGCAGTGCGATTAGTGCTGCCCCGGGGAAAGCACGTCGCAGCTTATGGGTCCGGCTTCTCATACCTTCGGGGAATACGGCCAGAGCGTAGCCGTCAGCCAGTACCTTCTCAGCAGATGTTAGTGCTTCTCGCTGAATACCGTTCCGTCGTAGCGGAATCGCTCCGAGACCACGTATGAAATAGCCGCCTAACCTGGAACGAAATAACCCCTCCTTGGCCACGAACACCACATACCGCCCCAGGCTGACACTGAGCAACGGAGGGTCAAGGTTCGTCATATGGTTGGCAACCACCAGCAGAGGGCCTTCCTGAGGTACATTCTCCTTACCCCTTATCTGCCAGCGGCTCAACAAGAATATCAGTGTCCAGACTACTGGATAAGATACACGGTAAACCCAGTGCACAGCCTCATCTCCAATACGTACAGGAGAATAGTTACGTGGATTATATATCACAGTCAGGAGGAAGACAAATTGAGCCAAAAGTGGTCAACTTTGTCTTGAAGACATTACGAATGCTTATGAAAGGGCCGAGGGCCCTCAACCATTGGTATTGATAAAAGGAAAGCTATCCACTAGTTAACAATTCCGCTCGAAAAAGGAGTCGGCGCACGTCTCCTCCTGATGATAAAGAAGACCACCAGTGCCAGCACGACGACCACGCCTGCAATTATCCCTCCGATGACAGGCCAGTCTGTATACTGGCTTTGCACTGTCATATCAAAGCCTGACGAGAATGAACTGAAATCAAAGACCCAGGTAGCTGAACCACCCTCAATAGTGCCAGCATTGCTCTCAACAACACTGCCTGGTAGGGTAATTGTCCACGAAAGGTGAAACGTGTCCTCCAGCATCAATTCGGCCAGCTCACCAAACTCTCCACCCTCACCGAACTCACCAATCCCGCTCCCCGCGGCATTAATCTCAGCGAAGTACTTTTTAGACAGCAGTCCACCTTCAACACGCACTGACAACGCTTCCGGTACTTCCGGACCGCCTTCCACCTGTGAAATATTGCCGTCTTCGTCCAGAATGTAGCTACCGGTGGCAGTAATTATCACCGAATCATCCGTGCTCTCTCTGTCGAAATCCCAACCCTCCTCTCCGAGGGGAAGGTCCTCGGACAAACCAGCTTCCTCCAACATGGTGCCCGTTATGCCGGTGATTTCAAGTCTGATATCCTGGATGATGTCGCCGGAGGTCTTGACAGTCGTATGGTAGTCTAAATCCAGCGTGAAGTCCAAGCCCAGCATTTCGCAACCTGTCAATACAGCCAACGAAAGCAAGGATACGGCTAAAACCGCACGGACAATACACTGTCTCACGGGCATACCCTCCTACTCAATAACTACCCTTGCTTCGCTCGTCTGCTTGACCACTTCACCGATGACCTTTGCCTCGGGGAGGGCTTCCGTTATACGGCTGACGTGCTCGGGTGAGCATACCACCACCATGCCGATACCCATATTGAAAACGCGGTACATCTCGTCACGGTCGACATTACCCCGCTGCTGAATAAGGTCAAAGATTGTGGGGACCGTCCAGGTACGGCTATCAAAGTGTGCCGCTATACCCTGAGGCAAGACGCGAGGCACATTTTCAATCAGACCGCCGCCGGTGATATGTGCCATACCCTTTATAAATGGTAGCAGTGGCTTCAATTGATTGTAGTAGCAGCGGTGTGGTTCCAGAAGCTCCTCTCCCAGGGTCCGCCCTAACTCGGGGTAATCAGTATCTAAGGCCGCTCTGGTCTCACCGAAAATTTTTCGCACCAGAGAATAGCCATTGGTATGCAGACCACTAGATGGCAAACCGATAAGGATATCACCAACAGCAACCACCCTGCCTGTAATAATCTTTTCCTTTTTCACTGCTCCAATTACAAATCCCACCAGGTCATAGTCATCAGGAGTCGCATAGAGTCCGGCCATTTCTCCTGTCTCACCACCGATTAGAGCACAACCGACTTCGCGGCAGGCCTGAGCCAATCCTTGAACAATGGCCTCTACCTTGTCTGGTATCATCTTACCCATGCCGATATAGTCGAGAAAAAACAACGGCTCAGCACCGCAGGTGAAGATGTCGTTGACACAGTGACTGACTATATCAATGCCGACCGTATCGTGTTTATTCAGAGCATTGGCAATCTTTGTCTTGGTGCCCACCTGGTCAATGCTGGACACTAGAACCGAGTCTGTATATTCTTTAAGTTCAAAAAGCCCGCCGAAGAAGCCGACACCACTCAAGACTTCAGGGCGCAGGGTAGACTGTGCCAGTTTACCGATACGTTCTACTGCCCTGTCTTTAGCATCGATGTCCACACCGGCCCCGGCGTAGGTTTCTCCCATAGTGTCATCTCCCGAATATTTATGCTACCGATCAAACAGCTTACTCAGCCACCCATGTCCCTTCTCATTAACCTCGACTATCTCACCACCGCAGCGGATATAATTCTTACAAGGCAGGATACCCCTTGGCTCGATACCACGTGCCCTGGCAGACGCGTGCCACGCAGCCATGCCTTCATAGGCCAGGTCGAGGGCATCCTTATCGGTGAGTTCAAAACCACACCTGTCACAGCGCAGCTTCTTCGCCATTACCCATCCTGATGCTAGATTTAACTGACCGCACACTATGCCCTGACATCAGAATTACCTGAGACCTTACTACGATGCTAGGACCTCTGATGCCTGCTAACAAACCGCTTAATCCTCGTAAGGGCCTCTTCGATATCCGCCATCGAGGTAGCATAGCAGCAACGAACGTACCCCTCACCACAATCTCCGAAGGCGGAACCAGGTACCACAGCTACCTTCTCTTCCTTAAGCAGTGCCTCAGCAAATTCCTCTGAGGTCATGCCGGTCTTCTTGATTGACGGGAAGGCGTAGAACGCACCCTTCGGCTCAAAACATGACAGGCCAATATCACACAAACCCTTGACCATCACGAGACGCCGTCGGCCATAGTCCTCCACCATCTCAGCAGCACTCTCTTCACCCGACCTGAGTGCCTCAAGCGCCGCCACCTGCGCCATTGTTGGGGCACACATCATGGTGTACTGATGTATCTTTGTCATAGCGGCGATTATTTCCTTCGGGGCGGCTGCATAGCCAATACGCCAGCCAGTCATGGCATACGCCTTGGAAAAACCACCGAGCAGGATGGTGTGCTCTTTCATGTCAGGCAGGGCAGCAACACAGGTGTGCTCTACTCCGTAGACCAGTTTCGCATAAATCTCGTCGGAAATGACCAGTAGCCCGTAGTGTCTGGCTACCTCGGCAATCTCGGCTATCTTCTCACGGCTCATCACAGCGCCGGTAGGGTTCGCCGGATAGCCGATAAGGATTGCCCTGGTCTTATCAGTAATGCATGCCTCGACATCAGCGGCGCTCAATTCAAAGCTGTCTTCCTCATATGTCGGCACAGTAACTGCCTTACCCCCGGCGAGAATGACACAGGCATCGTAAGCAACATAATGGGGGTCTGGCATGATTACCTCTTCCCCGGGGTCAAGAATAGCCCTCATTGCCAGGTCAAGTGCCTCACTGACACCGACCGTAATTAAGAGTTCCGTATTGGGGTCATACTGCAGGTCGTAATGATGCTGCAGGTATCGAGCCAGTTCCTGACGTAATTCAGGCATACCCAGGTTAGAGGTATACATCGTCTGGCCCTTCTCCAGCGACTCGATAGCAGACTCAACGATGTGCCATGGGGTGGCGTAGTCAGGCTCGCCAACACCCAGTGAAATCACCCCTTCGATAGAGGCCAGCAGGTCAAAGAACTTGCGTATCCCCGAAGGGGAAAGCTGGTTTGTCCGCTTCGATATGTGATACTTCTTGCTATGGACCCCTAGTTTGGACTTCGATACCATAACAGTCTCCTGACAGGTCAGTGAAAAATATGCGTACCGCTAGAGTATTACAGGCTGACGCTTGACCTCCTCTTTACCTTCAACAATTTCACCATCCTCCTTATATCTCTTGAGGACAAACTGGGTAACGGTCTCATTTACGCCTTCTATATGGGAAAGCTTCTGAGAAACGAAGTCAGCAATCTCATGGTTGCTCTTGCCCACCACCAACACAAACAGGTCGTAGGTGCCGGAGACGAGATACACCGTGCGCGTCTGCGGAAAACGGTAGATACGCTCGGCTACGGAGTCGAAGCCAACGTCTTTCTGGGGAGTAAGTTTGACCTCAATCAATGCCCAGACATGCTCGTCTTCGACCTGGTCCCAGTTGACTATCGCCTTGTATTTGAGGATAGTGCGGTCTTTCAGGGCCTGCTTGATGAGCCTGGAAACCTCGGCCTGGGACATACCAGTCATCTCGGCAATCTGCTTGGGAGTAGTCCGGGCGTCGTTCTCAAGTATCTTGAGAATGTCATTCAACATCTGTCAGCTCCTCACAAGCTCGGTCAAGGACCACTGTCCTTCTGCTTCATTATAGCAGAGCTTGAACCGTTTGTTATCCCCCACCCTCACCCGAAAACACCTTTTCCCCGGTTCCTGCCAGGTCTCTTCTATCTCCTCGACAAGGTATTCTACGCCCTGCCAGCGGAAGGATTCCGGCCTCTCTGCATAAGTATGACCAGAATAGCATCTTACCTCAAGATTATTCAATCCCCCACCCCCCCTTTGTGTTATTACAAGTGCAGGGAAACGGAACCTCTCCCTTTCGTAAAGGGAGATTGAGAGGGATTTCGACGGTAAGTATTTTGGAAAGAGGGACGAAACCCCTCTCCAAGACTCCCCTTCTATCAGGACCTACGCCACAGGATGTGTAGCCGGTCTTGGCTGTTAAGGCGATTGTCCTCTTTACCCTCGGCAATAGCCTTGAATATTAAGGCCATCTCCTCAATGATAGCCTCCCACAGCTTTTTTCCCAGTTCAGCACTGGCCTCGGTGGGGTCTCCGATAACGCCCGTCTCTGAGTAGCGACTGAAATCAAGTTCTGGGTCAGCCCAGTCGACCTCCCTACTGTGAGGATTGGATATTTTCTCGTTGCGTACTGCCTCCGGTCGAAGGTAAAGGGATATTGAGGTGGCAAAGGCATCGGCATGGCCCCCGGGACTGTCCGGATTACCTATCCGGCACCAGATGTCATGAAATGGGTGACCAGGTAAGTAGGCCCTGGATTTCCTCCGGTACTGCCGGTTGAATCTCTTTACTGCTTCCCGCAGGTCATGCCCACCACAGCCCCTCCAGACGATAATTTTCTTAAATCCCTGCTCGGCCAGCGACTTCAAAACTGCGAACACCAGAGCTTCGTGCAGGTCTTTGGGGATATCGATATAGCCACTACCAAAGCTACGGTGCTCCGGTGTTGGACCGAACGGCATAACAGGCAGCACCAGCGAGTGAATACCAAAGTCACTGGCTGCCTTCTCCGAGGCAGCCAGACAGTAATGCTCAGCCTGCCAGGTATCGAAGTCCACCGGCAGGTGTGGCCCCATCTGCTCGGTACAGCCGGTGGGGACTACGGCCAGCCAGCCCTGCTTTGCCCGGTCACGGACTTCCTCATAAGTTAAATCACCAAAACGCATAAGCGTACCTCTCTTCCAATGATATGTTAAAGAATTCTCGCCACTATCCTTCTATGTTGTATCAGAGACTCGTCTATTATTCCTAATGCATTTTGTTATTCCCAGCTGCATAATCAGTCGATAATATCCCAGCCTTCAGGCAATACGGGTACCTGCCATGATGGGTCGGGACACCATTTCTGCCATCCGTTGAAAGGAGACGTGCCGGATTGAAGCCATGCAACAACCCGTTCTCCTTCCGTATATAGCTCTGCAGCTTTTATCAGTGATATTAATCCGGCTTTTACTACTTCTTCCAGTTCGTCCTCATCATCCCATCGCCATTCAGACAGGTCAGGACTGGCGATGACGTCGAGCAGGAGATCGATATAGTCATAGCTAAAGTGTGTCCTGCCTATCGGTTCTTCAAGATTTATATACCATGTACTTAGGGTGCCAGCTCTAAAGTCACTAAAAATGATCACCGAATACCCACTACCGGGAATTGTTAGTTTTAGTCGCTCATACTCAGGCCATTCAACTTCTTCCGATAAAATCCATTCGGAACGGACACGGTTATCCACACTTGCAGGGCTGCCATCCGATGCTCTGCGTACACTTGAAACCACTCCGGTAGGTATGTAAAAAGCCATCAAGTCCGGATTATCCTGTACTACTATTGCCGGTCTGGCTGACCATATTTTCCCATCCCACATCTCCCGTAGAACGACGGTCTGACCGGCTTGAAAGCAAGACTGACCTACCATTTTCTCTTTACAACTCTGGCTTCCTCTTATGCCAGTCGGTCGCCTGCTGATAGGCATGAGCGATTTTGAGAATAGTCTCCTCAGCGAAGGGTTTTGAGATTATCTGCATACCGATAGGTAAATTGTCGGCGAAACCGGCCGGTATCGATATCCCCGGCAGCCCGGCAATATTTATCGGTAAGGTGCAGACATCAGCGAGGTACATCTGCACCGGGTCGTCCACCTTCTCCCCTATCTTGAAGGGGACGGTGGGGGAGGTGGGAGTTACCAGAGCATCGAACTTCTCGAAGGCCTCATCGAACTCCCGTCGTATCAAAGTACGCACCTTCTGTGCTTTTAGATAGTAGGCATCGTAGTAACCGGCAGAGAGAGCATATGTACCGAGCATAATACGCCGCTTCACCTCAGCACCGAACCCATACTGCCTCGTCTTGTCCATCGTATCCCACATGGTATCGGCACCCTGATAGCGAAACCCGTACTTGGTACCATCGTAGCGGGCCAGGTTAGCCGAGGCCTCAGATGGGGCGATAATGTAGTAGACCGCCAGGGCGTGGCGAGTGTGGGGCAGCGATACCTCGCCGATTACTGCCCCCATCCCCTCAAGCTTGCTGATGGCCGCCTTTATTACGGCCTCAACTTCAGATTGCATCCCCTCGACGAAGTACTCTTTGGGGATGCCGATTTTCATCCCCTTAATGTCTCCCGTCAGGCACTGCGTGTAGTCGGGGACGTGATATGGGGCGGAGGTAGAATCACGACTATCGTGTCCAGCGATGACGTTCATCACAAGGGCACAATCGGTAACGTCCTGTGTCAGTGGCCCTATCTGGTCGAGCGAGCTGGCAAAAGCTACCAGACCGTAGCGGCTTACCCGACCGTAGGTTGGTTTCAAGCCGGTGACACTGCAGAAACCGGCTGGCTGACGGATACTGCCACCGGTATCCGAGCCAAGAGTGTAAATCGCCTCACCAGCCGCCACCGCCGCCGCCGAGCCACCACTGCTACCACCGGGAACGCGTGACAGGTCCCAGGGGTTGTGGGTGGGGAAGAAAGCCGAGTGCTCGGTCGATGAGCCCATGGCAAACTCGTCCATGTTGGCTTTGCCGACCATAACCATACCGGCCTCATTCAGCTTCTCGACCACCGCAGCATCGTACGGTGGTACGAAATTTTCCAGCATCTTCGAGGAACAGGTAGTACGCACTCCCCGCGTGCACATGACATCCTTAATTAACGCCGGTATGCCGGTGAGGGGGTTGACATCACCGTCAGCGATAAGCTCATCAGCCTTCCGGGCTTGCTCCAGAGCAAGCTCTTCAGTCACCGTTACGATGGCACCGACTTTCGGCTCGACCTGCTGGATACGATCCAGGCAGACCTTTGTCAGCTCCACCGAGGAGACCTGCTTCTCCTCGAGCAATTTATGGGCTTCGTGTATTGTCAACTGGTTATAATTCTCTATCTACCTCACCCCCTATATCCCCTTCAGGGAGAACCCTTCAGGGTGAACCCCTCTCCTTCAAAGGAGAGGGGGAAGATTAATACCGAAGGGGCCAAGCCCCCTCGGACTTCCCCTCAAGGAATACCCCGCCGCTATAACCTTGATGCTCATTATTCAAGGACGGCCCGTACTCTGAATGAGTCCTCGTCTTCCTGCGGGGCGTTGGCCAGAATATCCTCACGGGTAAATGAGGCACAAGGCTTGTCCTCGCGGAGTACATTCTGCAGCGTCAGAGACTGAGCGGTCGGCGGGACATCGTCGGTATCCACCGACTGCAAGACTTCAAAGTTCTCCAGAATATTGGAGAGCTGCTCTCTGGCCCTCTCTACCTCTTCATCACTGATACCGAGTCGTGCCAGCCGGGCAATATGCAATACCTCTTCGCGGGACAGTTTCATTACCTTCCTCGCATCCTTAACGCTGGCCAATTATAGCACCCGCTCTCACGTGACAGCAATGCAGCTACACCAGGCAGACGTACCCCCACCCATCCTGATATAATAAACACCGTAGTCAGGAAAACAGGCAACGATGCGTAACAAAATCAATACCCTCCTTGTCTGGAAAATAATCACTTCAGTGTTTGAGCAGGCAGTCCTTGTGGCTGTAGTGCTCTGGATCCTGCCACTGGTAGATGTCAATCTACCTCTATGGGTACTTATCCCGTCTTCGATAGTCTTGCAGGCTTATAACGTATTCAGCTATCGGAAGAGCATACAGGCTTTAAGGGCACAACCGATGCCCGGTATGACCAACATGGTCGGTACCCACGGCGAAGCAGTTAACCCACTGGCCCCGGATGGCTTCGTGAAGATAAGGGGTGAGCTCTGGGCAGCCACAGCCGTCGACGGTAAGATAACAACCGGCCAGAGCGTGACTGTAGTGGGGCAAAACGGGCTGAAACTGGTTGTCCGTGAGAGCAACCAAACTTAACTGGTATCACCGCAAAAATTGACACCCCCCAGACATGACCCATACAATGTCAATAGCGATTAGGCTGTAGCAGTATTTAGTTATGTTAATACCCACATAGCGAGGAGGAAGAATCTTATGAATGCACAGGAGATGGTTCTAGCTTCTCTGAAACAGACCAGGAGCTACCTGAACCGTTCGCTGGATGGACTAACCCAGGAGGATTTTGCCTGGAAACCGAGCGACCACTGCAATAGCATTGCCTTTATCCTGTGGCACGCTGCCCGGGTAGAAGATTACTTTTTCACACGGGTTCTCCAGAAAAAGACCGCAATCTACGAGGCAGACGGCTGGATGGAGAAGCTGAGCACTCCACCAGATTCAGGCTACGGCTACACAGTAGAGCAACTGGAGAGTTGGACCGCACCCAAACTGGAGGACCTCCGTGGCTACGCCAACGCCGTTCGGCAGAGCTCGCTGGTGTACCTCGAACAATTAGCACCCGAAAAGATGCTGGAACTCGTACGACCGGACCGCCCGCCAGATACAATCGGTGGGATGCTGATTCGTATCTGCACCGAGATAGCCCTGCACATGGGGCAGATAGATTACATACGCGGACTTCGCTGCGGGTTTGTCGCCACCGAGGCACCGCAGTATTAATAAATACTTCGATCCGGCATAGTTGTTCGTCCTAAGGAGCCTTGTCAGCCAATGTATGAGCCAAGGTTCTATCGCCACTGGTCACCTGACAAAGGCCTGGGCTCCTTCAATGTTACCGTGAAGGAGACCGACCTATACATACGGGCAAAACGTGACCTGCAGGCGGAGGCCCGTGATGCGGTAATCAAAGAGCGAGCTGCTCTCGAGAATTATATCCAACGCCATCCTGGATTCGCCGTTGCTATGGAACCGTATCCAATAGAGGACAAGGCTCCCGATATAGTCAGGGAGATGGCAGAGGCAGCAAAAAAGGTGGGTGTTGGCCCGATGGCAGCCGTCGCCGGGGCTATCGCTGAGCGCGTCGGCAAGGAGTTGCTCAAGTTCTCCCCGGAGGTGATTGTGGAAAACGGCGGGGACATCTTTCTCAAGAGCCAGAAGAAGAGACTGGTGGGCATCTACGCAGGCAAAAACGCCTTCGCTGACCAGCTGGCCTTAGAAGTCCAGGCCTCAGAGACACCACTCGGAATCTGTACCTCCTCCGGGACTGTCGGGCACTCACTCAGTTTCGGCAAAGCTGATGCCGTAATCGTGCTGGCACCCTGCACGGCCCTGGCTGATGCCGCGGCTACGGCCATCGGTAATATAATTCAAGAGGCCGATGATATTCCCCGAGGGCTTGAGTTCGCTCAGGAGATAGACGGACTGAAGGGCATCGCTATCATTAAGGATGACAAGATGGCCCTCTGGGGCAAGGTAAAAATTGCGCGAAGGTGACGATGAAGGTAGTAGTTGCCATGAGCGGTGGTATCGACTCATCAGTAGCCGCCGCTCTCCTCAAAGAACAGGGCTATGAGGTTATCGGTATAACGATGCAGCTCCAGCCACTGAGCCAGTATGCTGATGCACAAAAAGTTGCCCATATGCTGAGTATCCCCCATTATGTGGTCGATTTCCGGGACGTCTTTGCACGGTTCGTGATTGCCGACTTTTGCCGTGAGTACAGCCTCGGACGGACACCTAATCCATGTATCCGCTGTAATCAGCACATCAAGTTCGATGCTTTGCTCAATCGAGCGAAAGAATTGGGTGCAGAGATGATTGCCACCGGGCATTATGCCAGGATACGGAATGACCACGGACGGTACCTCCTCAAGAAGAGTACTGACCGTCACAAGGACCAGACCTATTTTCTCTATACGCTGACCCAGGAGCAGCTACAGCACAGCCTGTTTCCGGTAGGGGGGTTGACCAAAGAAGAGGTGCGACGTATTGCCGAAAAGCTCGAGATACCGATTGCCGACAAGCCGGGAAGCCAGGAAATCTGCTTCATCCCGGACAATAACTACGCCAGATTCCTTCAGGAATACACCGATATTACTCCCAAGCCAGGACCGATTTTGGACCGGCAGGGGAATATCCTCGGGGAACACCACGGGATAACATCATATACAATCGGGCAGCGGAAGGGTCTGGGTATAGCCAGTCGGGAGCCGCTGTACGTGACGGCCATCAACCCGGAGAAGAACACCATCACTATCGGTGGTAAAAGCGAGGTATACGCCAGTGAATTAATCGCCTCAGAAATGAACTGGATATCTATTGAAAAACCAGATGGCCCCATAATTATCAAAGCCAGAATCCGCTATCGCCATCGCGAGTCCGAGGCAAAGGTTACTCCCACAAGTGATAACGAAGTCATGGTAAAATTCACGGAACCACAGATGGCGCCTACACCCGGCCAGGCGGTCATATTTTACGACGGCGATACCGTGGTAGGCGGCGGGACGATATCCAAGGTAGGTAACGCAGGAGACTTGATACAGTGAAAATCCGCGAGGCAACACGAGACGATGAAGCGGCCATTGGTACTCTTGCAAAGGAGTTTGCCGATTACCTACGGTCGCTGGGAGATACCGCCGGTTTTGGTTTCAATGCCAGCACCTATCTGCGTGATGGCTTCGGAGACAATCCGGCCTTTCAGGGCCTGGTGGCTGAGATCGACAATGAGGTTGTGGGCTACTTGTTGTATAACCCTAGATACGATACGGATTTGGCCATGCGTACCCTGTACATAATCGACCTCTACGTCCATCCGACCAATCGGTTGCAGGGAGTGGGTAAAGCGCTCATGAAAAGGGCGGGGGATATTTGCACGGCGGCTGGCGGGAAAGGGCTGCTCTGGTCTGTCTATTCACCGAACCGACCTGCCCTTGATTTCTACGAGCACCTCGGGGCACGATACGTCAAGGATGTGGCATATATGTACCTTCCGCTTGAGGGAGAATCCAGTCAATAAATCGCGTACGTAGCTAAAGAAATGTTATTATAGAAGCGAGAGCCATAGTGCAGAGTGTAAAGATAAGGAGGCATAGAGAGGTCCATTGGTGGATTTCTCATGAAATACTTCGATGAGCACAGTAATTGCAGTTTGCCGGAGTGATGAAAAGGGTGTTACCAAAGAAGTCGTTGCCGAGGTTACCCTGAAGGAAGACTATGGTGTCGAAAACGACGCCCACGCCGACAGTGTCACCCACCGTCAGGTCAGCCTGCTGGCCACGGAGAGCATCGAGAAGATGCGTGACCTCGGCCTTGATGTTGGCCCCGGTGATTTCGCCGAGAATATCACAACCGAAGGGATAGAGCTGTCTTCACTGATGCCCGGTACCAGACTATCCGTAGGGGAAGAGGTAACACTGGAAATCACGCAGATTGGCAAAGAATGCCACAGCGGATGCGCTATCCTGAAACTGACCGGTAAATGTATCATGCCCAAGGAGGGCGTCTTTGCTCGGGTGATTCGGGGCGGGGTTATCCACGCTGGTGACGCGATTAAGACAACCCACTAGCACTCAATAAAAGCAGGGGAATAACGGCTCATGGCAGATAGGGACAAAGAAATGGTCGAGCAAATCCAGAGCCTCAAAAAGCAGAGGAATGCCGTTCTGCTGGTACACAACTACCAGAGAGACGAAGTGCAGGACATAGCCGACTTTATCGGGGACTCTCTGGAGCTAAGCCAGAAAGCCGCCGGGACTGATGCTGATGTCATCGTATTCTGCGGCGTGCATTTCATGGCAGAGACGGCTGCCATTCTATCCCCGGACAGGACGGTCCTGCTGCCGGATGTTGATGCCGGCTGCCCTATGGCCGACATGATAACCGCAGACAGACTCCGTGAGAAAAGGCAAGAACTTCCAGATGCCGCCGTCGTCTGCTACGTCAATTCCAGTGCCGATGTTAAGGCAGAATCAGACATCTGCTGCACCTCGGCTAACGCAGTTAAGGTTATCGAGGCTATTGACGACGAAGAAATTCTGTTCATCCCTGACCAGTACCTCGGACACTACGCCTCCACTAAGACAGATAAAAAGATACACCTCTGGCCCGGCTACTGTCCCACCCACGCCCGGATGCAGCCGGAGGACATCACCCGACTCAAAAAAGAATACCCGAATGCCAAGGCACTGGTCCACCCGGAGTGCCGCCCCGAGGTAATCGAGCTGGCGGATGCTGTCCTCAGCACCAGCGGGATGTGCCGTTACGCCCAGGAGACTGATGCCCGGGAGATAATCGTCGGCACCGAAATCGGGATAATACACCGGCTAAAGAAGGAGAACCCGGACAAGACCTTTATCCCTATTTCGGACAAAGCCACCTGCCCCAACATGAAGAAAATCACTCTGGAAAAAGTACTCTGGTCACTTAAAGAGATGAAACCGCAGGTCACCGTTCCCGAACTGATACGTGTCAGGGCCAAGCAAGCGGTAGACTGGATGCTGGAAATAGTCTAGCCATGGCGGAATTCAACCAGGTGGTTATCTTCGTCACCGTCGGTACCCGTGAGGAAGCCGAAGTAATCGCCGATGTTCTTCTGGAACAAAATAAGGCCGCCTGCATTAACATCGTGCCTGCGGTGTATTCCCATTTTCGGTGGGAAGGAAAACTGGAAACAAGGCAGGAGGCCCTTCTTATCATCAAAACACAAACCTCACTGGTGGAAGAGGTCACCAATCTGGTCAAGACTGTCCATTCCTATGACGTACCCGAGGTAATCGCCCTACCAATTATCGGGGGCAACCCCGAATATCTGGCCTGGATAGACACCGAGACCGAGACAGCCTGAGAAACAACCCTAGCCTCAAAACATTGACAGATTAAGCCGATTTATGGTATACTATTGCATTGGATCGGGTGGTACCCAATGAAACTGCGGAGGTGGCTTATGAGGCTTCATGCAGTTCTGGGGGTGAGGCAGGTTGACAGTTGAGGCCCTGCGCAAGCGGGGCGGCTGGAAGCGGACCCGGCTCCAATAAGGTGAAGGCCGTTCTCCTGAAGGAGAGGCCAGGTGCGGTGGAGTACCGCAAGTGAGCCCGGTTCGACCTGAGTAGACTCGTAGTGGGGGGCATTGTATCGGTGTCCTCCACTTTTTTATAGTTTAAGCACTACCCGGCACGATTAGGCATCATTTTGTGCACTGACGTTTGGTATGGCATAATAGGGCAAATGAAGCGTTTTGCTACGAGAGAGGTCTACCAGAAGTGAGAGTACGATACGGGGGTTACCGCGGTTTCAACATGACCCCAATATGGGTCTTACTGGCGGTGAACTTCCTTTTCTACATTGCCTACCTGATACAGGATGACCTCATCCTCCGAACTTTCGGATTTCAACCCAACCAGTTCCTTAGTGAGCCATGGACAATTGTGACTAACATGTTCGTCCACGCCGGCCTATGGCATATCCTGGCTAACATGCTCATGCTATACTTCTTTGGCTCTTACCTGCTTGGACTACTCGGTGAGGTCAAATTCTTTATTGTGTACTTCGCTGGCGGTCTCGTGGGCAATCTTCTCTTCTATTTACTGGCACCTGCGTATGCCATAGCCGTCGGCGCCTCCGGAGCCTTGTTCGCTGTCATGGGAGCAATGGCGGTGATGAGGCCACGACTCAAGGTGCTCATCTGGTTCCTCTTCCCGGTTGACCTATGGATCTTAATTATCGTCATCGCTGCATTAATTATCCCTACTCAGATAGAATCATCCAATATAGCCTGGCAAGCCCATGTCGGTGGGCTGGTACTTGGCCTTATTGCCGGCCTCTACTTCCGTAAAAAGGAACGGGGCAGGTTCTGGGGCTGATTTCAGTCGATACACTCAAATACCTCGCCCACGGAAAACGAAACCCATACAGTCTACTGCCAGACTAAAGAAGGAGTCATACACACAGCATGGAAACGGTCAATGTACTGGTCGCGACACCCATTGACGAGGAGCTTTTGAAGCGGATAGCCACCGTCAGCCCGAGAGTAAAGTTACAGAATGTCTGGGACCTGAGCAGGGCCGACTTCAGAGGCGATTCCTCAGCAAAAGACGAACTTGACATTGCCTTGGCTGATGCCGAGATTGTCTACGGTATCCGGCTACCCCGGGACCTTATTAGCCGGGCACCGAAATTAAAGTGGGTCCAAGTGATGTCAGCCGGTGTCGACCGGTTCCTCGACAGCGACTTTCGCAGAAGCCCAGTAATACTGACTAATGTCAGCGGTATTCACGCTACCCCAATCAGCGAGTTTGTCATGGAACAGATGCTGATGTTCGCCAAGAACGCCCTTCTCTGCTTTGACCTGAAGCAGAAAAAGCAGTGGCAACGTTATTCGCCAACGACTCTTCGGGGAAAAACGGTGGGGATTGTCGGGCTGGGCAACATCGGACGGGAGGTAGCACGGCTGTCCAAGGCCTTCGGTATGAGAGTCATTGCCACCCGCCGCTCTGCTCCTCGGGCACGACATACCCGCAACGTTGACCTGATGTTACCACGACAGGAGCTGCAGCGCCTTCTTGCCGAGAGTGACTACGTGGTAATTACCCTGCCCTATACCGACGAGACCGACAGTCTATTTGGCGAAACAGAACTAAAAACAATGAAAGCGAGCGCCTACCTGATAAACATCGGGCGTGGAGGCATCGTTGATGAAGATGCCCTGGCCCACGCCCTCAGTGAGAACTGGATTGCCGGAGCCGGCCTCGATGTCTTTTCCACCGAGCCGCTACCACCGGAGAGCCAGCTCTGGGAGCTCCCCAACCTGCTATTTAGTCCCCACGTCTCCGGTCTCATGGAGGACTACATCGGCCGTAGCACCAATATATTCTGTGATAACCTGAGACGCTACCTCGAAGGGAAGAGACTGCTTAATGTAGTCGATAAGCAGAAGGGGTACTAATTCACTATAGCTTAACATCGAAAAGTAAAGTACAATGGAATCGAGCTAAGCTATGCAAGCCCTGAAAACCATAGGTCTCGTTTTTATCAGTTTCTTCCTCTTCATATTTTTGATCGTCTTCAGTGTTGCGTTCACAGCCAACGGCACCGCCCTCAACCCGAAATTCATCACCAAAGAGCTCGACCAGATTGATGTCTCCCCAATAGCTATTGAAATGATGGAGGAGGAGTTTGAGGATGACCCAGATTTCCCGGAAGAGCTTAAGGAAGCCCTTTACGACACCATCGAAGAAACGGAACCCGTCATCAAGGCCGAATTGAACGAGGCGATTATCTCCGTGGGTGACTACCTACGTGGCAAAACAGACGAGCTGGAGTTAAAACAGATACTGGGTGACACCTTTCTCAATTCTGACTTCCTGGCTGACCTGCTGGACAAGGTGGATTTACCGGCACTAGTCGAGGCATCCATTGACACCGACGAAATAGACATGGACGAAGAGTTTCTGGATTCCTTAATTGATACTGTCGCCGAGATTGAACCTGATTTGAAAGAGCAGGTGGTGGCTGCCTCCGACCCCATCTTCAAATACTTGCTGGCAGAAACGGATGACATTGACCTGGTGGATACGCTACGGAGTACCCTGCTTAGCACCGAATTCACCACTACCCTGATAGATAATCTGGATATAGTATCCCTTGCCTCAGAGTTTCTGGAAGATAGTATCAGCGACGAAATCCCCGAGGATATGGACTTTCTCATTGACGAGCTGGATAATACCATCGCTACCCTCGAACCAAGCATCAAGGAGGCCATGAGCGATACCGACCAGATTCTGGACTACCTCCTAGGCGAGAGGCAGGACCTACGTATTGTTATCTCCCTGGAGCCGGTACATGATGACCTGGAAGCCATTCTGAGACAGGCCTTCCTCGACAACATCCCTCAGGAGTGGGAAGACTGGCCCCAGGCAGAAATTGACGAGCAGCTCGAGCAGTTCCTGGCTCGTGCGATCCCTGAAACCTTCGAGTTCGATGAGGAACTGCTTGGCACCGAATTACCGGACCGGATTGATGATGGTCTCACCGAAGCAGAGGAGGCACTGACCGAGGCTAGGGATGGCATCCATGACGCACTATCGGAAGTCGAGAACACGCCTGAACTCGAAGATGCAGAACAGTATATCGGTTGGTTCACAATGGGATACTGGGGTCTGATAGCCCTGATAGTGGTGCTCATCCTGGCTATTATAGCCATCTACCACCACGTTAAGGGCGCCTCGCTACATCTGGGGATAATGTTTCTTATCATAGGGATTATCGAGTGTGTTGTTGTTTATGTGGGCAGGAGTATCGCCATCAGAGAAATCGCTAAACAGGACATTCCGGCAGCAGTACAGGACCTACCAGACCAACTAATCCCAGCTGTCACTGGCCCGCTGGCGGCACTCAGCATCGGACTGATAGTTCTGGGCGTAATACTTATTGCCGCCTCCATCATCTACCCACGGTGGCGTCTGTCGGAGACCGATTAACCACCCACCTTAACCGGATTTAACTTCGTAGGGACCAAAGATGAAGTCAAGGTCTTCCTGAAGAGCCGAGACCTTTTCCTGAGGGAAGAGCTTCTCATCAATGTCAAGTATCAGCTTCGTCTCCTCCCTGGGTGAGCCCACCAGGTGCGCCCGGAGACATTCCTTGTCATCCTTGCCACTCTTGAAAGTAATGGTGCCCCGGTATATAAACGACGAGGAGTCATTGGGCAGGGAGTAGGTCTCCAGTTTGGCATCACCGATTGATACGCCCTGCTTCTGGACGAAGTCTCTTATCTCATCATATAGCAGCCCGGGATTTACCTCCCGATATACCTTCTTTATCTGCATCTTACATCCCCCGCCTTTCCTTTCTCAGCCATTAGATTAATCATAAGGGTTTGTACCTACTTGTCAAGTAGGAGTGAGTACTATCTATCCCAATGATAGCACAATTTCCATAGTCACCAACATGTTACAGGGTGTTGACAGAATACTTCACCAACCCTAGTATTGGGAAGGAAGACCTATTATGCCTGCTGAATTTGACGTAGCTATTATCGGGGCTGGTGTTGTTGGCCTGGCGATTGCCACCGAGCTGTCAAAGCGACAAGAGGGCATCTTTGTCATCGAGAAGAACCGTGCCTTCGGGCTGGAGACGAGCAGCCGAAACAGCGAGGTCATCCATGCCGGCATCTACTATCCCGAAGGCTCACTTAAGGCCAGGCTTTGTGTCGAAGGGAACCGTCTGCTCTATGAGTTCTGCCAGAAATATGATATCGCTCACCGGCGGCTGGGTAAAATCATCGTTGCCACCAACGAAGACGAGGTAAGTAAGCTTGAAGAGCTTTACCAGCAGGGACTGAGAAACGGCGTTAGCGACCTGAGTTTTCTCTCACAGAAAGAGGTGAAGGCACTCGAGCCGAATGTCGAGGCGACCGCTGGTATGCTGTCCCCATCCACCGGTATTGCTGATAGCCACTCCCTAATGAGGGCCTTCTGTGGGCTGGTCAGGGAACAGGGTACCGACTTCGCCTTCAATACCGAAGTTATCGGCATAGAGAAGACGAGAGACAAATATCGTGTGGAGATAAAAGACCGTGAGGGCACCTCTTCGTTCACCAGTAATTTACTGATAAACTCGGCTGGTCTGAATTCCGACACGATTGCCCGCCTCGCCGGAATCGACATCGACCAGGCTGGCTACCGGTTGCATTACTGCAAGGGCGAATACTTCAGCCTGAATGCACCGGAGGGAGCACCGGTGAGCCGACTTGTATACCCCCTACCTGAACTGGCAGGCAAAGGAATCCACATTACCCTTAACCTGGATGGCAATGTGAGACTCGGCCCCAACACCCGCTACGTCGACGAGCCGGACTATCAGGTAGACGAGGCCCATAAAGAAGCCTTCTACCAGTCTGTAAAAAAATTCCTCCCCCGGCTCCGACTCGAAGACCTTGAGCCTGATTTTGCCGGTATCCGGCCCAAGCTTCAGGGGCCGGGAGAAGGTTTTCGAGACTTTGTCATTACCGACGAGGAGTCCAGAGGACTCCCCGGACTGATAAACCTCATCGGGATAGAGTCTCCAGGGCTGACGGCCGCACCCGCCATCGCCCGCTACGTGGCCGAAATAGTAAAAGGTATCCGCTGACAAGATACGAACCCGCACGTTTCACAATGTGGTATTTTATTGCCCGCTAGTTTGCACCTAACCATATAGCGAAAAGCCAGCCTTTGTTTTGTCCAGCCGGTCATATTGACACCCGCTCCCGACAGGACTACAATGGTTCCTGCCTCACCTTGTAGTTCCTGTCAGGCAAGGGAGGGTATCAACCGTGGAACGACAGATTCACTTTTGCACCACTCCTGACGGTGCCCGTCTAGCCTACGCCGCCGTGGGCCAGGGGCCAGTGTTGGTTACTCCTCCAGGTTGGGTTACTCATCTTGAGGCGGCGTGGCGAGACCCCAATTATCGCGCGTATGTGGAAAAGATAGCACGTCATCATACATGTGTCTCTTACGATAAGCGCGGCTGTGGGCTGTCCGACCGAAACCGAACGGACTTTTCACTCGATTCCGAGGTCCGGGACCTGGAAGCCATTATTGACCATCTGAAGCCGAAAAGCCTGGCACTATTCGGTGTATCACAGGGCGGTCCTACTGCTGTGACCTATGCTGCCAGGCATCCCCGGCGTATTACCCACCTCGTCCTTTACGATACCTATGCCCGTGGTAGTATGGTCTCTACAGAGGAAATGCAGACATCGATGATTTCACTGGTTCGGGCTAACTGGGGAATCGCTTCAAGGACTCTGGCCGACCTTTTCAACCCCGGAGCGGACGCCGCCAGGCTTGAGACATCCGCCATTACTCAGCGTCAGGCTTGCACCGCAGAGATGGCCGCTAAACTCCTCGACGTGACATATAAAGCTGATGTGACACATCTGCTGCCCACGCTTCGAGTTCCAACACTGGTGCTTCACCGCGAACGAGACCGCGCCATACCTTTCCGGTGTGGTAGAGAGCTGGCGGCTTTGATTCCCAATGCCCGCTTTATCCCTCTGGAAGGAAACATACACCCTCCACAGTTTGGCGATTCTGAGTCGGTACTGCGGGCCATTTTCGAGTTCCTTGGTGACACGGACAGTGCCCCCGCAGTGGCTGAGCCAACCGCTGGTCAGCCAATAGCCACAACCCCCAGTGAACCCGTTGCCCGGGAAGCACAGTCACTCATTGCCAGTCTGGACTGGGTCAGCCTGTCACGCTACCGTGTTGTCGGCAACTACACCTGCTATCAGGAGGAAGTGCGCTACCACCTTAAGGATGTCCGCCAGAAGATTGCCGATGGGTTCAGTCTCCCCGGCCACAAGCGCGAAAACCACCTTATCTGGGCGGCACCGGGGAGCGGCAAGACCTACCTTGTCCAGCAGATTGCCGACTCGCTTGGCGAGTCTGTCGGCTACCATGAGCTCAACCTAGCGGCTTGCGGTGAGCCCGAGTTCCTCTCTGGCCTGGGTCAGCTCGGGGCTGATGACAAGCCTCACCTCTGTCTGGTAGATGAGATTGATGCCAAGCCCAATGAGGCCTGGCCGTACGCAACGCTTCTGCCGTGCCTGGACACAGCAGTCGCTGAGGGCAGACCGTGTGTCTTCGTGCTGGCCGGAAGCTCAGGCTCCAGCGTGGCTGAGATGAAAGAGCGGATGGCTTCCCGGCCCAAGGGTACCGACCTGCTCAGCCGTATTCCCGCCTGGAACGAGTACGAGCTCCCTTCTCTAGGCCTGGGTGACCGGGCGCTGGTCGTCCTTACCCAGTTCCGAGAGGCGGGGCGGGAGATGGGTCGAGAGATACAGTCAGTGGAGAAGCTTGGCTTGCACTATATTGTCCTGAATTCGCGCCTGGCCAGTGCCCGCCAGCTACGCGAGCTGGCCGTCCGGGCTGTTGAGCGGATGCCCGCCAGTGAAGACCGGGTAAAGTATGACCACCTCTTTGGCGCCGGCGACCCGGAAAATAAGGAATTCTGGATGAAAACGCTCCCTGAGGCCAAAGATTTAGCTAACCGATTCGTGACGCTTGAAGACTAAAACTCGACTATTCAAAAGGTAATCGTTAATTAAAGCAAATCCGCCAGTCCTCGGTTTCCTTTTACACAAATGCCCAGAATACTCTTGCAGACAACAAAATGATATAGGCCTAATGTTAACTGCTCCCTCAGGTCTTCTTTTCGCTATCGCCGCCCCTCAAGGCCTCTCCCAGTCCCAGCACGTTAATCAGCCTCGATTGGTCGGAGATGACGAGCTTGGTATTGTCTTCAAGTGACGCCTGGGTCACCTGAAACTGCTTCAGGAGCTGGGCATTACCAATAAAGAAAGTATCGGCGGCTTTGGAGACCTCCTCAATCGCTTTGGCCTCACCCTCAGCCCGGAGGATGGCTGCCTGCCGATCACCCTCGGCAATCAGAATCTCCCGCTGCTTGTTGCCCTCAGCCACCAGAATAGCGTTCTGCTTGTCTCCTTCGGCCTCGAGAATCTGCTTCTGTCGATATGCTTCTGCCTCAAGAATAACAGCACGTTTCTCCCGCTCGGCTTTCATCTGCTTGCTCATAGCATCGGCGATGTCGCGGGGCGGCTCAATCTCCTTGACCTCCACCCTCGTCACCTTGACCCCCCACTTATCGGTAGCCTCATCAAGGGTCTGCCGCAGGGCGGCGTTGATACGCTCCCTCGAGGTCAGCGTCTCGTCGAGGCTCATCTCACCGATAACGTTCCTGATGTTGGTCTGTGCCAGCTTGCTGACGGCGACATTGAAGTTCTGGACTTCATAGCTGACGGCCTTAGCATCGGTTACATACGAGTAGATAACAGCGTCTACTGTCACGGTGACGTTGTCCATGGTGATGACCGGCTGGGGCTCGATATCAAGCACCATCTCCCGCATATCAACCCTGCCAGCCAGGCGATCGATAAACGGGAAAAGGAAATGAAGCCCCGGGTCTAATGTCTCCTTATAGCGGCCCAGCCGCTCGACAAGGCCCCTCTCGTATTGTCTTATGACGATTATAGCCCTTATTAGTAAGACGACTGCCAGGGCAAGGAGTATTATTAATACTATATAACCCGGATTCATTTTTAATTACCTCCATTGGTTTTGGTAACAATCAGAGTAGCGCCGCGAACGGCGGTAACAACAACCTCGGCGCCTTCATCGAAGTCCTCTTCGGCACTGGCAAGCCACTCCTCGCTACCCACTCTGACCCGACCAGAGCTATTCTTAGCGATGCTCTTAACAACGACGCCCTCTCTGCCTATGATGGCATCGACATTAGTCTTGGACTCCTTGGGCTGGACCCACCGTTTGATGTACCGCCTGCCGATGGCCACGTAGACAATGCAGAGCAGGCTGGTGACCAGTACGGCTACCAGCCACCACTCAAATGGCCATCCCGCCAGACCACCGATGATAAAAGCAGAACCCACCGCCACCAGGTCCAGCTCGGTGTCGACTCCACCAAACAGTTCCAAGATAGCTAGCATAAGACCTACCCCTATGAATATAAGCCACAACCACTGGTCAGCAAATCCTTCCATTGTGCCAGTCCTTCTCTATCGATTCTACGCATTCGAAGACATCAGGTGGATTTGAGTTTAATCCCCACCAGCGGCTTTGTCAATCCCCCTTAGTATCACCGTGAGCCGTAAGAGAAACAACCGGTACTCACCTCTAGTATTGCTCGTGCTTGAAATCGTATGATATACTTGGTATTAGTCTAAAAAGGGAGGCACCTTGTCAGAACCTATTTCAATTAAAGAACTCCTCGAATCCGGAGCGCACTTCGGGCACCAGACAAGTCGCTGGCATCCCCGTATGAAGCCTTATATCTTCGCCAAGCGAGACGGCATACATATTATCGATCTCCAGCAGACAGCCGCCATGCTTGAAAAGACCTGCGAATTTGTCCGGCAGCTAGCAGCCGATGGTGGTAATGTCCTGTTTCTGGGCACCAAGAAACAGGCCCATGATGCTGTACAGGAAGAAGCTGAGCGGTGCGGGATGTATTACGTGAATCATCGCTGGATCGGTGGCACCTTGACCAACTTCGAGACCATCCAGACACGCATTGACTATCTGGTACACCTCGAGGACCAGCAGTCCAGGGGAGGCTTCAGCAATCTCCCGAAGAAAGAAGCCATGAAGATTGAGGAGGAGATTGTCCGCCTCAACCAGCAGATGGGTGGATTCAAAGAGATGACCAGCCCACCGGCTGCCCTGTTTGTGGTTGATACCACCAAAGAAAACATTGCCATTGCCGAGGCGAAGCGAGTAGGAATACCGATTATCGCAATAGTAGACTCGAATTCCGACCCCACCGATATTGATTATCCGATTCCGGCCAATGATGACGCTATCCGGGCAATCAGGCTGATATGCAGTAAAATTGCTGACTCAGTGCTCGAGGGCAAAGCCGAAGCGGCAATGGCCATCGCCGAGGAAGGAGAGGGAGAGGAGAGCCCTGGAGAAGAGGAATTTGATATAACCTCTGAACCTTTGGTCTTCACCCCAGACGATAATTAACAAGATGGACATTTCAACGGAGAGAGTCAAGGAGCTCAGGGACCTGTCTGGTGCTGGTATTATGGACTGCCGAAATGCCCTTGTACAGACCAAAGGGGACAAGGAGAAAGCCCTGCAGATTCTGAAGGAGCAGAATCTGGTCCGTGTAGAAAAAAAGAGCAACCGTGCTGCTTCCCAGGGACTGATTGAGACCTATATCCACACCGGTGGCCGCATCGGGGCGATGGTCGAACTTAACTGCGAGACCGACTTCGTAGCCCGTACCGCAGAATTCCAGGAACTGGCACACGATCTGGCAATGCAGATAGCCGCCCAAGAACCCATATGTATCGGTGAGGACCAAATCCCTAAGGACACCGATACCGACCCAGAGATAGCCTGTCTGCTACTTCAGCCCTTCATCAAGGACCCACAGAAAACAATTCAGGACCTCATTACCGAGACTGCGGCCAAGGTCCGGGAGAACATCCGAGTAAGTAGATTCGCTAGATTCGAACTGGGGCAGGCGGAAGCCAGAATAGCCGAACTTGAGAAAAAGAGCACGGCCAGCGCAGACGGCTAGCCATGCCCGGAGCAAGTTATGAAGAGGGCACATGACTGCTCATAAGTATAGGCGTATCCTGCTCAAGCTAAGCGGTGAGGCTTTCAGCGGAGGCACGGACTACGGAATCGACCCTTCGGTCTCGACGAGGATAGCCAAGCAAATCAAACGAGTCGCCGATATGGGTGTTGGCGTTGCTGTGGTTGTCGGTGGCGGCAACATCTGGCGTGGGGCCGAAGCAGCACAGGTAGGAATGGACAGGGCGACTGCTGACTATGCTGGTATGCTGGCCACGATAATTAATGCCCTCTCTCTTCAGGATGCCCTGGAAAGGGAAGAGGTAGTTACTCGTACTCAGTCTGCCATAAACGTTCAGCAGGTAGCCGAACCGTATATCAGACGGCGGGCTATCCGTCACCTGGAGAAAGGCAGGGTGGTCATCTTCGCTGGTGGCACCGGCAACCCCTACATGACCACCGACACAGCCGCTGCCCTGCGGGCGATAGAGATAGAAGCCGAGGCACTCCTGATGACTAAGAACAACGTTGACGGTGTTTACGACGCTGACCCCCGTAAAGACCCAAATGCTAAAAAGTTCGAATCACTTAATTACCTCGATGCCCTGAACATGCGCCTTGAAGTCATGGATGCTACTGCCTTGTCATTCTGCCTGGAGAACAAGCTACCCATAATCGTCTTTGACCTCATGGAGCAAAACAGTATCGAGCGAGCTGTTATGGGCGAGCATATTGGAACCGTGGTATCTGACGAGAAGACACGATGAGCGAACAGCCTCTCCACAACATCGAACAAAAGATGCAAAAGTCAGTGGAGGCGCTGCAGAAAGAGCTGGCCACCATCCGTACCGGGCGTGCCTCGCCTGGCCTGATAGAGCACCTCAAGGTAGAATACGCCGGCAGTACCCTGCCACTTAACCAGCTCGCCGGAATCTCTGTACCTGGTCCAAATCTCCTCGTCATCCAGCCCTGGGACAGGGGAGGCATCACGAGCATTGAGAAAGCCATTCTGACATCCGATCTCGGTTTGAACCCGACGAACGATGGTCGTGTCATTCGGGTGAACATCCCGCCCCTTACCGAGGAACGCCGACAGGAACTCATCAAGGTGGTCCGGCGTAGAGTCGAAGAGGGCAAGGTGTCAATACGCAACCTGAGGCGTGAGGTCATGGACGAACTGAAAGTCCAGGAGAAGAACAAGGAAATCTCACAGGACGAGCACAAACGCACCCAGGGCCAACTACAGAAGGTGACCGACAGCTTCATCGCTGAGATTGAACGAGCCGGACAAGACAAAGAAAAGGAAGTGATGGAGGTCTAACAAACCGGCTCGCGGGAATGGGAGAGGGGTGGTAAAAATGGCTGTGAAAGCGTCAACCCGGAAAATTGACCGTCTTCCTAATCATGTGGCAATCGTGCCGGACGGTAATGGCCGCTGGGCAGAGAGGCGGGGTTGGTCTAGGCTCCAGGGCCACCGGGCAGGTGCGGAAAATATGCACCGCATGATTCAATACCTCAATGAGTACCCGATAAAATACCTCACCCTTTACAGTTTTTCCTCGGAGAACTGGGGGCGACCAGAGTCTGAGGTCTCCGGATTATTTGAGTTACTGCTGGAAGTCATTAATTCTTACCTCCAGGAGATACATGAGAAAAACATCAAGATACGTCATATCGGTCGCCTCGAGTCACTCCCTGAAGAGTTACAGGAGGCAATTACCCGGGCAGCGATGCTCACCGAAAACAATACCCAATTGACCCTCAATATCGCCCTCAACTATGGAGGACGTCCCGAGATTGTGGATGCAGCACGGCGGCTGGTGACTGATGGCATCAAACCCGAAGATATCACCGAAGAGACCTTCAGTAACTACCTTTATACCGCCGGCCTACCCGATGTCGACCTCCTGATTCGCACCGGTGATGAGACCCGTCTGAGCAACTTCCTGCTATGGCAAACTGCTTATAGTGAATACCACTTCACCAAGGTCCTCTGGCCCGATTTTCGGAAGAAAGACTTGCACCGGGCCCTGCTGTCGTATAGTCAGAGAAAAAGACGCTTTGGCGGCCTGTAGTAGAAACCGGCATGCTCAAGCAAAGAATCATTACAGCACTGCTTCTCATCCCGCTACCGGTGGCCGCTGTCTGGTTTGGTGAGCCCTGGTTCACCAGCCTAGTAGCCATTTTCGGAGTATTGGCCGTCTTTGAGTTCTACCGCCTCGGCAACACTGCCAAGGTCTCCCCAGTTACCTATCTCGGGCTTATTTTCACGCTACTTTTCATTATCAGCCGAAATCCGGACCTGCTATCACGCCTAGAAACCAGCCTCGACCCCGCCCTGATTACCCCACTCCTCCTGGCCTCAGCGATAGTACTCACCCTTGCTGGTGCACTGCTGCGTCGTAGAAAAGAGGGTTCGATTGTCGGCTGGGCATGGACCATGGCCGGGATTCTCTACGTGGGCTGGCTCTTCGGGCATGTGGTGGAACTTCGAGGTCTTGCCGACGGTCGAAACTGGATATTCTTCGTTCTGCTGGCTACCATCGCCTCGGATACAATGGCCTTCTTCATCGGCAGTGCCATCGGCAGGCACAAGCTCGCCCCCCAAATCAGCCCCAATAAGACCTGGGAGGGGGCAATCGCCGGCGTTACTGGGGCAGCTGTCTTTGGCCTGCTGTTCGTTCCAACTAAGCTGTTCGGGCTGAACAATGCCATCCATATCCAGGGATTCAACTACGGAGAGGCGATAATCCTCGGGGTACTCGTCAGCGTCTTCGGTCAGCTTGGTGACCTGACAGAGTCTTTGCTCAAGCGTAACGCCAAGGTCAAGGACTCAGGTACGCTCTTTCCGGGACACGGTGGTGTCCTTGACCGGCTCGACAGTATCATCTTTGCCGGTGTCGTCGTCTACTACTTCGCTGTCCTGTACAAGGGATTAGGCTGAAGCCAATCACGGCAAAAGGTGTGCTATTAACAGACCCTAGTATAAGTTATATACTATGACTGAACCCACTCGAATCCGAGACAACGGAGGGTATCAGATGAGTGCACTTAGAGTTATGACCACAATCAGTGCCTGGCTCCTCTTCATCCTTGGACTGGCAGCCATTGCCTGGGGTTTGGCTGACCTCTCTTACTTAACTGGAGACTGGGAGCTCACCACCCTGGCCGCTATATCATGCAGCATTGGCATGGCCAGCCTGGCACTAGCAGGAGTCGTGGCCTGGCTCAGGCATAATATGGAATCGGAATCATAACCGGCGTTGACATTTCAGCTTATTACAGGCTTTATACCAGGCAGGGCTTTTATATCTGCACACACACTGATATCCATCTATGCCTTCATTAATCCGATGACCCTACCCCCACGTTTATTGTATGATAGTAGGTAGTATGGACAACACAGTAACACGACTCGCCATTCTTGGCTCTACCGGCTCCATAGGAAGGCAAACCCTCGATGTCGTTCGCAACCTGTCTCCCCGTTTCAGTGTGGTCGCGCTGGCGGCCGGGCAGAACCTCGACCTGCTGAGACAACAAATCGAGGAGTTCAGCCCAGAGTACGTCTACTGCGAAGGCGAAAACGCGCTGAATGACACCGGTACCGGCTATGAGACCTTATCACTGGAGGAAATCGCCAGCCACGAACATGTAGACATGGTCGTTATCGCCACATCGGGAAAATCAGGGCTATTGGCAACACTGGCGGCGGTACGGGCCGGGAAAAATGTCGCTCTGGCCAATAAGGAATCACTGGTCATGGCCGGCGAAATCATCATGCGTGAGGCAGAAGCGAGCGGCGCCAGCATCCTGCCAATCGATAGTGAGCATAGCGCCATCTGGCAGTGCCTCCAGGGCGAAGCGCAGTCAGCCACTAGAATCATCCTGACTGCCTCGGGAGGACCATTTCGCAGCTACTCGCCGCAGCAGCTTGAGCAGGTTACGGCCGCACAAGCCCTGAAACACCCTTCCTGGCAGATGGGGCCGAAGGTTACCATCGACTCGGCCACCCTGATGAACAAAGGCCTGGAGATAATTGAGGCCCGCTGGCTATTTGATGTTCCTTTTGAAAATATCCGGGTCATCATTCACCCGCAGAGTATCATCCACTCGATGGTCGAGTTCACCGATGGCTCGGTAAAGGCACAGCTTAGCAATCCTGATATGCGCATGCCGATTCAGTACGCCCTTACCTACCCGGAACGCTTACCCAATCCGGAGCTGCCACGAATCGACTGGGATAAACTCGCGGAGTTAACCTTCGAGCAGCCAGACTTTAACAAATTCCCATGTCTCAAGCTCGCCATGGAAGCCGGGAGAAAGGGAGGGACCTGTCCATCCGTTCTCTGTGCCGCCGATGAGGTCGCGGTTGACCTCTTCCTTTCCGGGGCTATCAAGTTCACAGACATCGCCCGCCTTGTAGAGCAGGTACAGGAAGAGCATAAAACAGTCCCACGCCCTACCCTAGAAGACATCATCGCCGCTGATACCTGGGCCAGACAGCGGGTCAACGAACTGGCCGCCGGGGGTACTCCATGCTGATTACGATACTATCCTTCCTCGGCGTCATTGTTGTCGTTATTCTTGCCCACGAAATCGGGCATTTCACCACCGCCAAACTCACCGGCGTGAAGGTAGAGGAGTTCGGTCTCTTCTATCCGCCCCGGCTCTTTTCGATAAAACGTGGGGATACCATCTACTCGATAAACGCTCTGCCACTCGGTGGGTTTGTTAAGATGGCCGGTGAGGAAGACCCCGATGTACCCGGAAGCCTTGCGGCCAAAAGCATCCCTGTCAGATTGCTTGTCCTCGGTTCTGGCTCACTGATGAACTTGTTGCTGCCATTCCTGCTACTGTCAATTGCCTTTATGGTACCCCATGATGTTGTAACCGGAGAAGCGAAAGTCCATGAAGTGGCACCAGACTCCCCGGCAGCTATGGCTGGCATCAAGCCGGGGGACATCATTATCAGCGTAAACAACCGCGAAGTGCAAAGTATCAACGACCTCAGATTGTACTTCGCCCTCTATCTGGGTAATGATATCCCCGTAGTGGTCCAGCACACCGATTCATCTGTAGAGGAGGTGACGCTAGCTCCCCGCTGGGAGTATCCAGAAGGACAGGGTCCCGTCGGTATCTCGGTAGTTAGCTGGGTAGTGGTGGATAGTATCTCTTCCGAGTCTCCGGCAGCCAGTGCCGGGCTCAAGCGGGGAGATGCCATCCTGAGCATAGACGGAGAAGACTTAATGGCAAGCATTGACTGGGAAGAAGTCACCAATGATGAAGAGTTTCAGCTTTATGTCTACTCTCGTATCAATGAGGCCACTGTTATTACAGTACAGCACGCTGACTTATCTGTCGAAGAGCTACAACTGACGCCTCAGAACCAGTCAAATGGACAGGCTGACACCAATGATATTGAGGTCCTGGTCACTTCCGGGCCAATCATGCGGGAGAGTCTTCCCTTCTGGGAGGCGATACCGAACGGGGCCAACCAGTGTGTCCATCTGATGGTGCTTTTCAAGAACGGCATCATCGGCATGTTTACCGGTGCCCTGCCGGTAGACCTGCGCGGGCCGGTGGGTATCGCCGAGATGAGCGGGGAGTTCGCCCGGGCCGGGGTCAGCCCTTTCCTTGAGTTCGCCTCTATGATAAGCATCAACCTGGGTATCATCAACCTATTCCCCCTCCCTGCCCTCGACGGTGGCCGTCTCGCCTTTGTCCTGCTGGAGTTCGTCCGCCGTGGCAAGCGAATATCGCCGCGAAAGGAGTGGATAATACACACCACCGGCTTCTTCCTGTTGATAGCCGCCTTTCTCGCAGTCACCTACCGCGATATTGTGAGAATCGTCACCGGTGATTAAGGCAAAATAATATCTTGAGGGGGGTACAAGAGAGAAGCAATCTCATCAACTCATTCCCTTCCCTTATTGAGGGAAAGAGGAATCAAGGGGGACACCCCCTTGCACCCCCGTTCCAAAGGGGTTTCACCCCTCTGGACTCCCCAAAACGGTGAGGGGCCAGACTTTCAGGAGAGGTCGTTCGCACCTTAAAAAGTGCCGTAATAATCTATCGAGATCCTAGGAGTAACTACAGACAGAGAATCCAAAAAGGTAAAACTCCCGAACACCGTCGAAAGGGGGAGTTTTAGAGGGCGCAGCCCTCTTACATAAATATTCCCCTTCCCCGCTGGGGAAGGGGACACAGGGGATGGGGCCACCACCACTAAACATGTGGGAGAGTTAGATAAAGTTGAACCAACATAAAATTAGTAAGGCTATTCAGATTGGCAATGTAACCATTGGTGGTGGCGCTCCTGTCGTTGTGCAGTCGATGACCAGTACCGATACGCGAGACGTTGTATCTACCATCAAACAGATTAAAGAGCTTGAGGAGGTCGACTGCGAGCTGGTGCGGGTGGCGGTGCCGGACATGGAAGCTACCGCGGCAATCAGAGAAATCAAGCGGGGCATCACTATCCCCCTCGTTGTCGACATTCACTTCGATTACCGCCTGGCACTGGCAGCGCTGGAGGCAGGTTGTGACGGCCTCCGGCTCAATCCCGGCAATATCAGCGAACCTGATAAGGTCAGTGCCGTAGTCCATGCTGCCAAAGAGAGGGACGTTCCCATCCGCATCGGGCTAAACGCCGGCAGCCTGCCCAAGACAGCCGACCCGAAGTTATCTGTCGCTGAGCAGATGGTCGAGGCCGCCCTGGAGCAAATAAGACTTCTGGAGAGCCTCAATTTCGACCTTATCAAGGTATCCCTCAAGGCCTTTGATGTCCCGACCACTATCGAGGCCTACCGGAGCATCGCTAATAAGATACCCTACCCCCTGCACATCGGCATCACTGAGGCAGGCCTACCCCGCACCGGTGTCATCCGCAGCGCTGTTGGTATCGGTACACTGCTCTATATGGGCATCGGCGACACCATCCGCGTATCGCTGACTACCCACCCCAGGGAGGAGGTAATCGCCGGCTACGAGATACTGAAGAGCCTGGACCTGCGACAGCACGGCCCGGTGCTGGTAAGTTGCCCCTCCTGTGGCCGTACCGAGGTCGATATCATCAGCCTGGCGGAAGAGGTCGGCAGGCGACTGGAGAAGATAAAGAAACCGATAAAGGTGGCCGTGATGGGCTGCGTGGTCAACGGCCCCGGCGAAGCCAAAGACGCCGATATAGGCATTGCCTGCGGCAAAGGCCGCGGGGTGCTCTTCAGGAAGGGCGAGCAAATCGGGACGGTGGAGGAAAAGGATTTTGTAAAGGCTCTTATGGCTGAGGTGGAGAGGCTTTAAACACGGCCAGAGACAGCACACACCATACACTCAAGGGGGACACCCCCTTGAAATCCCCCGCTCAGAGGGATTTCACCCCTCTGACTCACCAAAACGGTGAGAAGGCAGAATTCGGGCAGGGGTCGTTCGCACCTTAGATGGTGCCGTACTATCAAAACTGGGGCTCGAAAAGAATCCGTTCAACAAGAGACCTTTAAGAAGGCATAGCCACTATACACTATATTGAGCGGGGAGTTTGAGAGGGGCGAAGTCCTTTTTTTCAATAAAATCCCCCTTCCCCAGTGGGGAAGGGGATAAAGGGGATGGGGCCTCTATTTCCAGACTAGTAGAGTAGTGGCAAAGCCCCTTTGTCCAAAGAGCTAATCTTGATGTCAGCTAACGTCGCCGCCTCACCAGTGCGTACGTAATAATGAATCCTGCCAGACACCAGGCCCCAACAACACCAAAAGCCAGCCCGAGGTTGACATCCATATCTGTGAGCGTGACCCGGGTCAGGTCTGCCATGTACTTCACCGGCAGCACCCGGTGTATTGCCGCCATCCAATCAGGAAGCTGCTCTATCGGGTACATGACAGGCGAGAATAGCATTATAGCAAACACTATAATCTGAGTAGCCAGGTTCGCCATCTCCGGCTTGGGGGCGCCGTGAGCAATAGAGTACCCTAAAAACATGCCGGCTGCCGATATGAGCAGCACAGCGGGCACAACTAACGGACTTATCTCCAGTCCAAAATTATAATGAATTGCTCCTATTACCAGAGCCAAAACCAGACCTGGCAAAGCAATCAACACCCAGATTGTAGCATCGGCAGCTATGTAAACAAGTCTCGGTACGGGCAACGACCAGATATAGTCAAAGGTTCCTTCAGTCCTGGCCATGGCCACCATCTGAGGCACGAGCACCAGCCCAACTGTCATCAAAATGATGGTAGGTGCACCAGTGGTAATAAATCTGGCCGTCTCCGGTGTAATCTCGTGGTAAAAGAACCCGAGACCAAAAATGAAACCAGTGGCAATCATGACCTGTACGACTAAGGTAAGGGCGAGTATCGGTTTTTTGCTGAGTGCCTGCCACTTCAGCATGAGACCGTAGCTACGAAGCGATTGTGTCATGACTCACCTCATTTTCGGGCATCTCCTGAGCATCTGCACGACCAACCACTTTTACATACACGTCTTCAAGAGTAGTCGGACCAATTGAGAACTCCTCTACTATGCTCCTCTCTTTGAGATTACGCGCCCATTGTACAGCCGGTGCTATGTCTCTTTCTGCCAGTCTGTTGACCAAACGCCTGCCAGTAACGAAGGTCGATTGTATAAACTCGGGTAGTGCCGGCGCATCTACTCTCGGTTCCAAAACAAGCTCGAATCGGATATTTTCATCGCCATTTTCTTTGAGTGAACCTGGCGTTCCCACTCCGACCACTCTACCGTTATTAATAATTGCCAAACGGTCGACGGCCCGCTCTGCTTCAAGTACATTATGCGTCACCAGTAGCACGGTAGAACCCATACCTATCAGAGCTCGTACCTGCTGCCAGAGTAGTCGACGCCGCAAAGGGTCAACATCATTCGTCGGCTCATCAAGTATGACGATGCGACCCGGCACCACTACTGCCATACAGAAGGCAACCAGACGGCGCATCCCTCCAGAAAAACTCTCGGCAGCTTTGTTTGCCCACTCTTCCATCTCAAGCTGGTTAATTAATTGTAGCGCTCGTTCCCGCACACTTCTGGTATCACCTCCACGCACCCGACCCACCAGCTCAATTGCCTGCCTAGTGGTAAGCCCGGCAATCGGCACCTGCGTTTGAGCTTGTAAGGAGCAAGCCTGTCGGGCATAGCCGGGTTTGGTGATTACATCGACACCATCCAGTGTGATTCTGCCTGAGTCCGGTTTCACAAGGCCAATAATCTGGTTGACAAGAGTTGTCTTACCGGCCCCATTAGGTCCTAGTAAGCCGAAGATTTCACCCTGCCGTAGTGAAAGAGATATATTATCGTTAACCAAGATACCCTTAGTGTACGCTTTACAAAGCTCATCTATCTCTAAGACCACGTCCTGGATCCCAGATTCAGTAGTTCTCATGGTTAAACCTCTTTTCACGAAGAAAACGCTTTAGTATTTCAGGTAGTTATCTTGCTCGATATCTAACCCATTTACTCAAAATAGACCCTTACCTTGCCTTCTTGGCCACCCTGGACATCAATCTCCAGGTCTTTCATCGCGTCCACCAGCTCATTCAGGTTCTCAGGCTTAATATTGCTGACATCGAAGTCCACCCCGCTTTTATGGAGTTCCTCATTAATCTTGGTGGTCGCATTCGACGGTATCAGCGACGTCAGCTTTACCCCCGCCCTGATTAGTGCCATCGGCACCCGGATATTGACACGGTGCTGCTCAGCCCCCGGCCCTGCATCCGGATTCGGCTCAACCACAACCCGCAGGTACTTGCGCTCGTCCTTAGCAGTCTCGCCCGCCGTGGAGAACCCAGTATCACCAGTAGATTCTCCCATCGCCGCCAGCAGTCGCTCCGCCTCATTAACACTCACCTTCCCCTCGGCAAGCATATCAAGAATTCTTCTCCGGTTCTCACTCATTTTCATATACCTCCATTAGTATTTTTTTATTTGAACGATATGTAGACCTGTTCTTTACCATCTTGGATATCCACCTGGAGCCCACGCAGTGCGCAAAGTACCCTCAGCACCAGTGGGCCGAACATCAGTACCGTCAGGCTCCAGCCAAACGGAAACAGTATAATCGCCGCCAGCAATACCAGAGGCAGCAGTATCAGCGCACCGACCAGTAATAACGGCCCAATAAGAAACAATGGTAGCCACAGGCTAAAGCGTCGGTGTTTGCCGCGAAAACGCATTTTCAAAAACAAAGGTGGTCGCATCATTACGATAACCTCTCAATCGCCTCATCGGCAGTTATTTCACCCCGCTCGAGTTGTGACAGCACCTCCGTCTGCGTAGCTGCCGGGGCAGTCTCGACAAATGGGAACTGTTCCGCAATACGGTTCAGACGGTTTTTCACCGTGGGGTAGCTGATACCGAAGACCTGCTCCATCTCCTTGATAGACCCGTGAGAACGGACAAAGGCCATCACGAAGACCTGGTCATCAGAAGATAAGCGGGCCAGTGGCGGTAGCTCAAAGCTCCCCTCGATAGCGATGTCGCTATTCACCAGGCGTACCCGCTCCACAATGGCGGGCGCTCCCCTCGTGAGCCGGGTCAGTTCATACCAGTCTTTTGCCATGTACGTCAATCTCCTTTCACCGGATTTTTACCAGACTAATGTTCCTGTACCTTTCACTGATAAACGACCTCACTGAGCCAGAATCCTATCAAGCTGTTTAGCAAAAGGCTTATCAGGAACGATGCTGGCATCCCGTCTAATTATTTCACGCCAGATAGGATTGGCCGCAAATACCCGCTTGAACATGTCGAGAGCTTCTTCAATCCGTCCGACATTGAACAGTAGCACTGCCTGCTCACACTGGTGTTCCAATCGGCACTCAATATCCGGAATCATAGTAAGTGCCTCATTCAACCGCCCTCTTGCTATGGTCACCTGTTCGTCATCTACGTTGTCTTTTTCTAGTAGCCTGTTAGCTGCGCCTGCCGCCAGATGCGCCCTCTGCGTCTTTACCAAACGCCTAAGTTCCGTCAAAGGCTCAGGATGGTCATATATCCTGAAGTCGTAAACCAAATGCGACCACGGTCTCTTCGGCGGTTCAGCATTGTAGACCTTGACCAGTGCACACCGTGCCCCACGGCTATCGCCACCCTCTTTTTCTCCGGCCTCCATAGCGCTCATAAGGCGGTCAATCAGCTCTCCCGCACTACTCTCGAAGGCTTCTGCCATCTTCTCCCAAACCGTGTCCCTAAGCATAAGGTTGGCCTGGCAGGAGTAGTGATTCCCCGTCCTGTGCCCTGCCGCCGGACTGCATTTCAAGCCAGTATATGCTGCCACATTCCCCTGCACGTCAACCATAGCAATTTGTTGACGCTCAGCCTCACTTCCTGGCCCTATGATACTATCTAATACTTCCGCCGGCGTTCTCCCCAGCCGCATCATCGCAAGCCCCGCGAAACCATAAAAGGGATTACTAGCCGCCTGTCCAACAGCAACACCAACCCCAGGCTCAATATAAATAATACCCTGGCAGGCTCCAAAAGTATGCGTCAGTAATCCTCCCCCCAGCTGGTTGCTCACCAAGTCAAAGGCGATAATGGACAGGCTATCTGTCATCCCCGAAACGCTCATCAGCATATTTCCCCAGTAATTACTACATCAACCTTAATTATTTTCACTCCATACTTAATTTATACAATATTATACGGCCATCTATATTAATATAGTCAACTCCGCTGGCAGCAATGGGGAAATCACCACACGTCTGAAACCACGATCATCAGCGTTCGTTCTCACCTATCCTCACAGTATCTAACTCATACTTGATTTTTTTAATTATATGAACCTATTGACGTGAGCTATAGTTATTCACCAATTAATTATATTAAGCTATTTCGCTACACCAAACAACTACGGTAAACCCGCTCCCTCGTAAAAAGCCGCCCGATTGGCATAAACCCGTTTGATGTGGTTTAATATGGTAAATGCGCGTATCAAAACTGTTCGGAAAAACGCAACGAGAAATTCCAGCTGAGGCAGAACTCATCAGCCACCAGCTACTGCTCAGGGCCGGGATGATAAGCCAAGTAGCCACCGGCGTCTATTCCTATCTGCCTCTTGCCTGGCGCGTGCTGAGGAAGATAGAGAATATCATCCGCGAAGAGATGAACAATGCCGGAGGCCAGGAGCTCAATCTGCCGGTACTGCAGCCCCTGGAACTATGGAAGCAATCCGGGCGTGACCAAATCTGGGGTAAAAGCCTCTTTACCCTGACAGACAGGCGGGAACGCCCCCTTGTCCTCGGGCCCACCCATGAAGAGGTACTTACCCAGCTTTTGACCCACCATGTACAGAGCTACCGGGACCTTCCCAAGCTCCTCTACCAGATACAGGTCAAGTTCCGCGACGAGCCAAGACCCCGCGGCGGCCTGATAAGGGCACGTGAATTTCACATGAAGGACCTCTACAGCTTTGATGCTGACGAGGCAGGGCTTGATGAAAGCTACCGGAATATGCTCCGCGCCTATAAGAACATCTACGATCGTTGCGGACTTCCTTCGATGATGGTCGAGGCCGACAGCGGGCCTATCGGCGGTAAGGAATCGCACGAGTTCATGCTCGTCACCGATAGCGGCGAGAATGAGATTCTCTACTGCCCCATGGGTGACTACGCCGCCAATACGGAGAAAGCCGAGATTATCAAGGAGAAAATCGACGGCGGTGAGCCGCTGCCTCTGGAAGAGGTCGCCACTCCCGGCATGACCAGCATCGAGGAGGTATCCGGTTTTCTCGGGATACCCCGGAGTCATACCCTAAAAGCCGTCTTCTACATCGCTGACGGTGCATTTATCTTCGTCGTCATTCGCGGCGACCTCGATGTCAACGATATCAAGCTGCAAAACGCCCTTCACTGTCTCGATTTGCGTCTGGCCACCGAGGAAGAAGTTATCGAAGCCGGAATCGTAGCCGGCTCCGCGTCACCGGTCGGGATTAGCGGCATACGTATTATCGCTGACGACTCGGTCCCCGTAACATCTAATCTGGTCGGTGGTGCCAACAAGCCGGATACCCACGTCAGGAACGTTAACTACGGACGAGACTTCAGCGCCGAAATCGTTACCGATATCACCCTGGCCAAGGCTGGAAATACCTGCCCGAAATGCGACCACAAACTGGAATCCACCCGCGGTATCGAGGTCGGTCATGTCTTCAAACTGGGCACCCTATACAGCGACATTCTTGGAGCTAACTATGTAGACGATAGCGGTGAGTCACATCCCATCGTTATGGGCTGCTATGGTATCGGCTTCGGCAGGCTCATGGCGGCGGCTATTGAGTACAGCCACGATGACAAGGGTATTATCTGGCCATTATCGATTGCCCCCTACCACGTTTACCTTTGCCCGCTCTATCGCGAAGATACCGAGGTCTCCGAGGTCGCTGAGAAGCTGTATGCCGAGCTTGAAGGTGAGGGTATCGAGGTCCTCTTCGACGACCGTAAGGAATCACCAGGGGTCAAGTTCAACGACGCCGACCTCCTCGGAATTCCTATCCGGGTCACCATTAGCCCCCGCACCTTAGAGAAGGCCACCGTCGAAATCAAGCTGCGTCCCGAAAAAGATTCTGAGTTTGTCCCGCTGGCGGAGGTGGCTGCCCGAGTCAGGAAAATCATCGAAGGGACCAGTCCCAGTTGATTATCGACCTTCACACCCACACCCTTGTCGGGTCTGATGATAGCTACATAGACATCGACGAACTGGTTGAGAAAGCAAAGAATAACGGACTTGACGGCGTCTGCATTACCGACCACGACTGGTTTTGGAGGCATTCAACCATCGAGCGCCTCTGCCGTGAGCTAGATTTCTTGATATTACCGGGCGTGGAGATGAACACCGAGGACGGCCATCTGCTGGTGTTCGGACTGGACAGGTTCATCTTTGGCATGCACCGCACCGGATTCCTGAAGCGAGCGTTGGATGAGGTCGGTGGGATCATGATTCTCGCCCACCCCTACCGGAGGAATATGTACTATGGTGAATCGGTCGAGGACTCCGTAAAACGGTACAGTCAGCGGTCTGTTTTCGAACTGGTAGATATTATCGAAACACACAATGGCCGGGCTACGGAGCAACATAGCCGCTTTTCCCAGCAGCTTAGTCAACGGCTGGGCCTTAAAGGGACGGGGGGCAGCGATGCCCATCAGCTATCAGACATTCCTTCGTGCGCCACCGTTTTCGAGAGGGATATCTCGAATGTACAGGAGCTTATTACCGAGCTTAAAGCAGGCCGCTTCCGGCCGGTTGACCTCCGCCAGAAAACTTAGCCCCGCTCTCTCTTAATTTTCTCTGCTTCCTTTTCTATGGCTGTTCTATCACTTTTCTCAAGAAAGACGAAGGCACGCATAAAATGAAGCAAAACGAACACACCCCAGATACATAGTGGCCACAGGAACCACATATACCCGCCAGGGGTTGTCAACGCCCATACCACAATCAGGACGATATTTACCGCCGCCCAAGAACCAAAATTACCCCAGAATTCCTTTTTCGCCTTTACCCTTTTCCTGGCTTCCTCGTAGATTTCTTCTTCGGACATCTGTCGTGCCATACTTCAAACCCCCGTGTCTGAACAATACTTGTTTATAGCATATTTGTAAATAGCATACAAGACCTAACAATCACCTTGAGAAAGAAAACAGACACAATATTCTACCTCGGTTTAAAGGCACGGACACTTATGCTGAGGACAGTACCTTCAAGCTCGCCAGAGCCGTAGGATTGCTCGGAAACGATTTCTAAATTCTCAAAACCGGCGTTGGCGATGGTTGCCAAGTAGTCTTCTTTCATGGAAGCCCCAGCCACACAACCGGCGTAAGCCGCCAGAGAGTTCTTGATTTCTTCCGACAGCTCCTTTACCAGAACCATATCCGAGACCATCACCCGGCCACCCGGCTTCAACACCCGGTAGGCTTCCTTGAATACCCGTGTCTTGGCCGGCGACAGGTTGATAACGCAATTTGAGATAACGGCATCTACGGTATTATCGGCCACCGGTAGGTTCTCAATCTCACCCAGCCGGAACTCCACGTTGTCATAGCCACCCTTCCTAGCATTATCCCGCGCGCGGTGGAGCATCTCCGGGGTCATATCAACGCCGATAACCTTTCCGGTCTTACCGACAGCGATGGCCGCCAGAAAACAATCGATACCACCACCGGCACCGAGGTCAAGCACTGCCTCCCCTTCCTTGAGAGAGACCAGCGCTGTCGGATTACCACAGCCGAGTCCCATCCTGGCCTCTTCGGGAATTGCCTCCAGTTCTTCCGTCGAGTAGCCAATTATCGTAGCCACAGTATCAGCTGGACTGCAGCAGCTTGATACCTGCATATCTTCACCCACCGTACCGGTGGTCTCTTCAGGCGTTCAGCAACTGGTCACCCCGGTATCGGGGGCACAGCAGCCGGCTTCTTCAACCTTTGCCGCCGGCTGATGAACCTTCTTGCCGGTGGCTACTTCCGCATAGTGCTCCCTGACATACTTCCTGATTTCGTCGTCATTCATATTAGCCTCTCCCCTCTTATCCTAGAGAATCTCCTTCATTACCGGTCCGAGTGTTGCTCTTACCATGTCAGTCAGCTCTTCCACCTTGGTCATCGTGATGCAACACACCTTTCCGTCCTTCTCCCAGGTAGTCAGGGCCAGCTTGTTACCAGCCTGAATGCCGGCCTTTTCCCTGAGCTCTTTCGGGAGCACCATCTGGCCTCTCTCATCAATACTGACCAGCGCCTCAACGCGACAGCACGCACCATCTACTGGATTACAACATTCACCGTTTCCAATTGTATTCATCAGAACCACCCACGTAATATTATTCAGATAAATCAGTATATTCTGATTATACTAGATAAACATAAGGAAAATCAAGTGGTCTAAAACAATCCTTTGTCTGGTCTTCAATCAATGAAAGGATGTCAGGAACGTAACGTAGCACCGAGGTCACGAGAAAGCTTATCGAGAATCCGCTTCTGGACCCTATTGACCTCTTCATCAGTCAGGGTATGGTCTGGTGACTGGTAGGTAATACGGCAGGCAAGAGACTTCTTCCCCGGCGGGACCTGGTCGCCAGAGTAAACATCAAACAGTGCTACCTGCTCCACCAGTGGAAAGCCCCTCATGATATTGACTATCTGCTGGTAGGCAGTCCCGACATCAACCACGAGGGCGACGTCCCTGAGCATGGCCGGAAAGCGTGGTATTGGTTGGAACATCCGGTGCCCATGAATGAACGGCAGCAGCGCTGGCAGGCTGATTTCAAAGAACTGCACCGGCCCAGGGATATCAAACCCTTCCAATACAGCAGGGTGCAGCTCCCCGACAATGCCAACCTGGCCACCGTCAGTCACGATAGCCGCCTGTTTTAGCGGGTGCAGAGTCTCATCGGTAGACAGCTCGTAGCTGGAGGGCACTCCCAGTCCTGTAAGCAGCCCTTCAACAATTCCCTTAGCATCAAAGAAGCTGAACGGTGCCGCTTCACCCAAACTGCTGGAAGCGTTCTGCCAAGATGGTTCATCTCGCAAACCACTCAGCACACCGCAGAGCATCTCAACTTCCTCAGGCAGGTCGTCAAGCTGGGGAAGGTAGACCTTACCCAGTTCATAGAATCGGACAGGGCCTCCAATTCGTCTGTTAGTCACCAGAGCCGCCATCAAACCCACTCGCAGGTTAGGACGGAGGTACTCGTGCATTATTGATATTGGATTGGCCAGCTTAATTGGGGCCGGAGAAGCCGAGTGTGACTCCGGGTACAGCCTGTTTAGCATCTCCAGGTTTACCAGTGGGTTGGTGACAATCTCGTGGAAACCGTAACCGGTAAGGCTCTCGCCAAGCTTACGCTTTAGCTCGATTACAGGGGCGGGACTTTGTTGGGGTATCGGAGTGTTCAGCATCGTGGTCGGGATTTCATCATAGCCGATAACACGGGCAACCTCTTCCACAAGGTCTACCGGGATACTGATATCACTCCGCCAGTAAGGCGCGGTTGCCAATACTTCCGATGCTGAGGAGCCGGCTTGACACTCGAAGCCCAGCGAACTTAGAGTGGCCTCGATCTGCTCCCGGTTGAACTCCACACCCAGCACCCGCTTTACTTCTTCGGTGGTGATAGCTAGTGGTTGCGGCTCCACCCTTCCGGGGTAAACATCAATGATGCCTCTGGCCACCTGTCCGCCGCCAAGCTCGGCAATCAGTTGGGTGGCTCGTTTTATTGCCGGCAAGGTAAGCTCAGGGCTGATACCCCTCTCGAACCGCATACAGGCTTCACTAGGCATGTTCAGTATCCGTCCCGTATAGTGAATACTACGTGGATTGAAGCTGGCCGATTCCAGCAGTATCGAGGTAGTTTCCTCAGTGACCTCGCTGTTGGCACCCCCCATGACACCGGCCAGTGCCACGGCACGTTCGGCGTCAGCAATGACCAGCATATTCCCAGCAAGAGTCCTCTCGATTCCGTCCAGACTGACCATCTCTTCGCCTTCGCTGGCACGGTGGACTATTATCTTCCTACCACTCAGCTTTTCGTAGTCGAAAGAATGCAGCGGCTGCCCGTATTCAAGCATGACGAAGTTGGTCACGTCCACGATATTATTTATCGGTCGCATACCGTAGGAGATGAGGCGCTCCTGCATCCACCGCGGTGATTCACCGATACTAATCCCTGTAATCAGGCTGGCGCAGTAGCGGGGGCAGAGGTCGGGTGCAGTAATCTCCACCGACACCTGGCTCTCGACTGAAGGTTCAACCTCCTCATAGCTGGCGTCAGGTAGGTGCACTGTCTGACCGGTCAGTGCGGCAATCTCTCTGGCCAGGCCAATCATCGAGAGGCAGTCTGGCCGGTTGGGAGTAATATCCATGTTGAAAATAACATCACCCAGGTAATCGGCCAGCGGTCTGCCGACTTCGGCTTCATCCGACAGTACCAGGATGCCGGTGTGGTCTTCCGAGATACCCAACTCCTTCTCCGAGCAGGCCATACCGCTGGAGACTACGCCGCGAATCTTGGCCGATTTCAGTGTTTCTTGCTCACCAGTATTCGGGTTAATAAGGCGGGCACCTACCGGGGCATAGGCTACTTTAGTATCGACGGCAACGTTGGGTGCACCGCAGACAACGGTCTCCTCACTGCCACCAAGGTCAATAGTAACCAGGGTAAGCCGGTCGGCATTAGGGTGGGCGTTTACCGCCGTTATCCGACCGACTACGATACCCTCCCAGTTCTCTCCGATGACCTGTTGACCCTTGACCTCACTACCAGCCATAGTCAGTCGGCGGGCCACTTCCTTAGGTGGCAGGGTGGTATCAACATATTGCTTTAACCAGTTCAGTGAAATCTTCATATTATAACTGCCTTAGAAATCTGAGGTCATTCGCATAGAAAAGGCGCATATCATCGACCCCGTACCGCAGCATCGGCAATCTTTCGACACCTATACCGAAGGCAAAGCTGGTATAGACATCCGGGTCAATCCCCCCCCGCCTGAGTACATCAGGGTGGGTCATGCCCGCACCTAGTATCTCCAGCCAGCCTTCGTCGCACAGCGAGCAACCCTCGCCATGACATAGGGCACACTCAATCGCCATCTCGACACCGGGCTCAACAAAGGGGAAGAAGTCACAACGGAAACGCACCTTCCTGTCTTCGCCGAAATAGCGACGGGCAAACTCGTAAAGCGTGCCCTTCAGGTCAGCCATGGTAATCCCCCTGTCCACCGCCAGGCCATCAAGATGGTAGAACATAATACCATGGGTCGCGTCGGTAGCCTCATAGCGGTAGCACTTACCAAATTCGATTATCCTTATCGGGGGCTCCATAGCCTCGACAGCCCGAGCCGAAACCGCAGTGGTCTGCGTCCGCAGCAATCCCTTCCAACCTTTGGGAGAAGTCAGTTGGTCAACCCAGAAGGTAGACTGGTCATCACGAGTAGGGTGCTCCTCGGGGATATTCAGAGCCTCGAAGTTGTAGTAGTCCCACTCAACCTCTGGCCCATCGAATACCTGGAAGCCCATTGAGGTAAAGATCTCACTCATTTCGTTGAGTGTTTGTGTGACCGGATGCAACCGCCCCACCGGGTAGGGGCGGCCGGGCAGGGTGATATCGCCCATGGCAAGCAGGGCATCATCCACCCGTACTGACTTTTGCGTCGACCCCTTTTTCAGCTCCTCAGTCTTCTGGTTTAGTCCTTCAGCAAGCAGAGACTTGACCTCATTAGCACGCGCCCCGACCGTTTTTCTTTCCTCAAGAGACAGACCAGCCAGGCCGCGCAGGATGTTGGTCAGTTCGCTCTTCCTGCCCAGGTAACGAACCCGCCATGATTCAAGGTCTTTAACTTCACTAATGGCTGAAAGCTCTCGCCGGGCCTTTGTCAGCAGCTCTTCCAGTTGTTCACGCATTATTTACTCTCACGTTGGATTATAGGCTATCACTCACCAGAGGGTCAAGAACTCGCTATTCCTGATCCTCGAAGCATGCAATTAATACCTCCCACAAAAAAACCCCTCCTCCGCCAGAGAGAAGGGGATTCTGTTGCCTTAGAAAATCGATTGTCTTTTAGCCCTTAACTTGCTCCCTGGCCACACTGACCAGGTTGCTAAAGGACTCCGGTTCCCTGACAGCCATATCTGCCAGCATCTTACGGTTCACCTCCACCCCGGACCTCTTCAATCCACTAATTAACTGTCCGTAGGTGAGTCCTTCGGCACGGCTGGCAGCGTGAATCCGCGTAATCCATAAACGCCGCATGTCTCCTTTTCGTTCCCGACGGTGTGCGTAAGCATAGCTCAGGGACTTGAGCATCGACTCATTGGCACGGCGAAAAAGGGAGTGCTTGGTAGCACGGTGTCCCTTCGTTAGGGCCAACACCTTCTTGTGACGCCGGTGTGAGGTTACTCCCCTCTTTACTCGTGGCAATCTATTCCTCCTCGTCTTCTATGGGACAGCTAGCCCAAAATACTCTGGCAAATAATCCGTATCAGTCCAACCTGGTGAGAGCAACTCGGATAGAGACTACTTTGCTCCATAGGGTAGAAGCCTCTTCACCCGGGTCTTATCGCTACTGCTCACCGGAACCATCTCGTCGTAGAGACGTTTCACCCGCTTCGGTTTACGCCGCCTCAGGTGACTTTTACCACCCTTAGCCCGCATTACCTTACCACTACCGGTAATATGGAAGCGTACTCTTGCGCCTTTATGAGTCTTCAGTTTTGGCATATTGTGGTTCTTTGGCCTGTTGTTCTTTGGCCTTTCCTTTCTGCGCACTCACCGGGCTCAGAATTATATTCATCCGGCGCCCTTCCATCGCGGGCTGTCTCTCCAGCGAAGATATATCTTCAAGTTCATTCGCCATTCGCTGCAGCAGCTTCCAGCCCAGCTCAGGATGGGTAACTTCCCTGCCCCGAAAAAGTATCGTTACTTTTAGCTTATCTCCTCCAGTCAGTAGCTTTCTGGCAGTTCGGGCTTTCGAGTTAAAATCGTGGTCACCTATCTTGGGGCGTAGCCGAACCTCCCTAAGCAGTGATATCTTCTGGCTCCTTCTATCTCCACGCTCCCGTTTGGCCTGCTCGTACTTGTATTTTCCGTAATCAAGCAGCCGACACACCGGCGGCACTGCCGTGGGCGCCACCTCTAAAAGGTCGAGGTTGCTCTTACGCGCAAGCTCTCGTGCCTGAGCCAGAGGCATTATGCCTAACTGCTCCCCCTTGTCCCCGACGACGCGAACCTCAGGAGCCCTAATCTGCTCGTTGACACGCTGTTGTTTAACTATGTTCTAGTTCACCTCTCCCTGAAATATCGGTACATCACGGACACATACAATATCATATCACAATTCAAGAATCAAGCGTAACCAGCTCCCGATCCCGTCCGGCTATCGTCTTCAGAATAGCTTCCCTGAATCTACTGACGGGCTCGGCAGGCAGCTGCGCACCACTGCGCAAGCGTACAGCGACCGTCCCGTTCTCCATCTCGCGGTCACCGACGACGAGCATACAGGGTATCTTGTCAAGCTGAGCCTGTCGAATCTTCAGGTTCATCCGTTCGGAACGGACATCCACTTCGACACGGACCCTTTCTTTTTTAAGCTCCGCCTCAATCTTACGGGCATAGTCCAGATGGCGGTCCGCCACCGGAATAATCACCACCTGCACTGGCGCCAGCCATACTGGAAAAGCCCCCGCATAGTGCTCAATAAGCAGCCCAAAGAAGCGGCACCATGCTCCCAATAGGGCACGATGTACCATGTAGGGCCGGTGTTCCTGACCATCCGCTCCAGTGTATACCATATCGAACCGCTCGGGCAGATTAAAGTCGAACTGGATGGTCGTCATCTGCCATGCACGACCCAGAGAATCATTTATCTTGATGTCAATTTTAGGCCCGTAGAAAGCACCACCACCCTCATCCACCTCGTAGGGCAATCCCTGTTCCTCAAGTACCTTACGCAACGCCTCAGCCGCCTGTGTCCACTGCTCTTCGGTTCCTATCGCCTTCTCCGGGCGGGTAGCCAGGTATATCTTGTAGTCGTCAAAGCCAAATGCCTGCCACATATGCAGTGAAAAGCGTAAGACCTCGGCAATTTCACCGTCGATTTGTTCCGGCGTGCAGATAATGTGGGCATCATCCTGCGTGAAGCCACGGACGCGCATCAGCCCCAGAAGCACGCCGCTCCGCTCATAACGATAAACGGTTCCAAGCTCCGCCCACCGCAGCGGCAGGTCACGATAAGAACGAAGCTGCGATTTGTATGCCAGAATATGGAAGGGACAGTTCATCGGCTTGAGATAATATTGCTGTCCTTCTATATCAATCGGAGAGTACATGTTCTCTTTATAGAAATCCAGGTGACCGCTGGTTTCCCACAGCGTGCGGAGGCCGATATGAGGTGTGTAAAGCAATTCATACCCGTTGGCGTAGTGCTCCTGCCGCCAGAAATCTTCGACTACGGTGCGGATGCGACCGGCCTTGGGACCGTAGATGATGAGACCACCCCCGATTTCTTCGGGAGCGATGTAGAGGTTGAGCTGCTTGTTGAGACGCCGGTGGTCGCGGGCTTCAAGTTCTTCAAGGTGTTTCAGGTAATCATCCAGCTCCTGCTCTGTGGGCCACGCGGTACCGTATATCCGCTGGAGCATAGGGTTTTTCTCACTACCCCGCCAGTAGGCACCGGCGATACTGAGCAGTCTGAAGCCCCCGATCTCACCAGTCGAGCTGACGTGTGGACCACGGCATAAATCGGTAAACGAGCCCTGCCGGTATATAGTAACTGTCTCCTCCGGAATCTCATCAATCAATTCTAATTTATAGGGCTGGGTAGCAAAAAGCTTCCGGGCCTCGTCCTTGGTCACTTCCTCACAGACGAAGGGCGTATTCGCCGCCACAATCTCCTTCATCTTCGCCTCGATGACAGGCAGGTCATCCGGAGTAAGTGTTCGCGGCAGTTCGAAATCGTAATAGAAGCTATTCTCGATTGTCGGCCCGATACCGAACTTCGCATCGGGAAACATGGACAGGACTGCCTCCGCCATCACATGTGATGTGGAGTGCCGCATTGCTTCCAGCTTTCTATCTACGTCTGCTCCCTGCTTCTTGTCCGAAACCATCTGTCTTATTCCACTTAGAAAACAAAACCTCCCGCCCGACTCGGAAACGAAAGGCCAGTAAACCAATTATAACAGTGACTACGCATGAGTGCAATCAATAAATATTTCCATTCGAGACGAGCAACCTCTATAATGGTTAGTACACCTATGATAAAGAAAGTCTTCCCCATCCTTGCGCTATGCGTTTTTTCAGCCACGCTGGGAATCGGCATAATATCTCCTCTACTGCCTATCTATATCGATGAGATGGGGGCTACCGGTATTGGTCTGGGCATAATTATTGCCTCTTATGCTGTTTCTAACAGCGTATCAGTCCCGATTGTGGGCCGACTATCTGACCGCAAAGGCAGAAAGGTATTCCTTGCCTCCGGCCTGCTGCTCTATACCGCTATTGCCGTGGGTTATATCTTCGCCACTAACGTTGTCCATCTGAGCTTGGTACGTTTCTTCATGGGCTTCGCTGGGGCAATGATTATTCCTGTCGCTATTGCCTATCTCGGTGATCTCTCGCCACCGGGTGAAGAGGGCAAATGGATGGGCTGGGCAAATGCCTTCTTCTTCAGTGGCTTCGGCTTCGGCCCCTCCATCGGAGGAATTATCACCGACAATTTTAGCATGACAACTGCTTTCCTGACCCTGATAGGCCTTAATTTGTTTGCTTTTTTAGTGGCCCTCTTCTTTCTCCCCGAAGTCAAGCAAAGAAAGGTGGGCGAACAGGATGAAGGCCCACGTCTGTCGTACCGGGAGATGAGTAAAAGCAATATGATGCGGGGGCTCTTCAGTTTCAGGTTCGTCCAGTCCTTAGGCAGGGCAGGTATCGCTACCTTCCTGCCCATCTTCGCCGCTGCAATTGGCCTGAGTACCAGCACTATCGGGATACTGTTAACCATCAACATTCTTTCGGTGACAATATTTTCTCCTTTCGGCGGCAGGATGGCTGATAGACTTAACCGGCGGACACTGACAATAACCACCAGCCTCATTTTTACAGCTTTGCTGGTGGCTGTACCTCTGACCAACAACTTCTGGCAACTGCTACTCGTCTTGCTCTTCCAGGGCATCAGCTCTGCGGTCGCCATGCCAGCATCGACCGCCCTGAGTGTGGAGGAGGGCCGAAAATTCGGCATGGGGTCCACGATGTCAGTATTCTTTCTGGCACAGGCCGTAGGTATGGCCATCGGACCAGTCATATCTGGCGTTATAAACGACAACACGAGCATCAACTGGGTCTTCTATTTCGCCGGAATAATGGGCATCATCGGCACAGCCCTGTTTGCCTGGTTCAGCCAGGGTTACCAGCCAGAAATCGAATTCTCCCAAAACAGTGAATATCGGTTATAAACATATTTTTATAGCCGAACATACGTCTTAATATGATCACGCCCTTCTTAACAGCCATCAACTTACCCTCTTGACAAGCTACCATAAATGTAATATATTTCTTACATTATATGATTGTCGGGAGGGGTTAAAAATGAGTAACCTTATCTGGGCACTATTGCCCATAATATTGTTGGCAATTATCTATATATTCATTTTCACACGCAAGGGAGAGTTTGAGAGGGCGAAAAACAACCTGAAGCGTCAGGACTGGATAACCTTTTTCGCCGTCATTTTCGCTGGCGTAACCCTAAGCTCTTCCATGAGGGCGTCAGGTTTACAATTTCCAGACCCGCCCTGGTTGCTGATACCTCTCGTGTTGTTCATCGCCGTTCCTGTAATTATCGTCCTGATTTGCCGGGTCAGGACAGGCAGACCTATCATACTGCCTTCAGGCGACGAGAGGACGCAGTTAATTTTCGCCAAAAGCGCTCGAAACACCATGTTTGCCACTTACCTAGCCTTATTTTTGCACCTCACTATCACCGAACTGGATACCCTAGATGCAAATTGGCTTTCCATAGTAATTGGCAGCGGTCTCTTCGTACTGCTGGCGTCACTATTTTTCTATTATTACAGGGCTAGTTAGACTCAGTTAAACTTAGCACCCAAGGTGAGTACATACTATTATGACCGTCCTAAGAACAAGGATTAAAGAACTCAGGGCCAGATATGATATAACTCAGGAGGAGTTGGCCGAGAAGGTCGGGGTTACCCGGCAGACAATGCTATATCTGGAGAAAGGCAAGTACAACCCTTCATTACTGCTGGCACACCGGGTAGCCAGGATATTGCAGTCCACTATAGAGGAAGTGTTTATCATAGAAGAAGACATGTAGACCCACCACCAACAAGCACAACCTGTTGACAAAGACCTTTACTTATGGTAAATTCCAAATATAAGAGGCAAGATAAAGGAGATAAGTTGATTCACCAGACCTCCCAGAATTTCTATTTTTGGTATTACTTTTCGGTGTGCACTCAGTGCGCTTGGGAGGTCGTGTCACGTAACCGAGCCTAGTAAGTAAATCAAGTAATAGATACGCCAGGAAGGACCCTCTCAAGCAGAGGGCCCTTCTCTTTTTGGGGCAAATTGATAATGTAACGGAGGATGGAAAGTGATTATCATGAAGAGCGAAGCCACCGATGAAGAAATCGCCAGCGTGGTCAGTGAAATCAAGAAGTACGGCCTCAAGGCAGATATCTCCCGGGGAGCCTACCGCACCGTTATCGGCCTGGTAGGTGACGAAAGCAGGATACCGTTCCCTCACTTTGCTGTCCTACCTGGAGTGAAAGAGGCGATGCCAATCGAAACGCCTTACAAGCTTATCAGCCGGGAGTATGCCCGAATGACTGAAAGTGAGATGGGGAATCGGGTTATCAAGGTCGGTGATGTTGAGATTGGCAGCAACGAGCCGGTATTCATCGCCGGGCCCTGTGCCATTGAGAGTAGAGAGCAGCTGTTCAAGATAGCCGAAGGTGTCAAGAGGGCCGGTGCCCATATCCTTAGAGGCGGCATTTTCAAACCGAGGACATCGGTCCACTCATTCCAGGGACTTGGCGCTAACGGCACTGAAGGGGCGAGTGAGGCTCTCAGCTGGCTGCGGGAAGCCGGAGACCGGTTCGAGCTTCCGGTGGTGACCGAAATCCGTGGGGAGAGCCAGGTTAACCTGGTAGCGGAATATGTTGATATAATCCAGATAGGCGCCAGAAATATGTATGACCAGGACTTGATTACGAAGGTGGCCAGGACAGGCAAACCAATCCTCTACAAGCGGCACTTCGGGGCTGGCATCGAGGAGTTTCTCTCCTTTGCCGAGTACATTGTGGCCGAAGGCAATAAGGATATCATATTGTGCGAAAGAGGGATTTTACCACTGGGTAAGGGCCGGAGCTACACCAGATATACCCTTGACCTCAGCGCGGTACCGGCTATCCAGAAAGAGACCTATCTGCCCGTAATCATCGACCCCAGTCACGCCGCCGGACGTCGCGACCTCGTCTTCGACCTGAGTTGTGCCGGTATCGCTGTGGGTGCTTGTGGGCTTATAATAGAGGTACATTACAATCCAGCAGAAGCACTAGTTGATAGTCAACAACAGATAACGCCCGACGAATTGAAGGAGGTCATCAGTGCCTGCCGGGGAATTCAAAAGGCACTAGGGCATTACCGTAGAAATGGGGACTAGAAATATAGATGAAAACAGTTACTGTAAACGTCGTTAGTGGTAGCTACGATATCATCATCGGCCCGGGGCTGCTCACGCAGACCGGCGACCGCTTAAAGGCGTTTGGTTTCAGCGATAAGGTGGTAATCATCACCGATACCACCGTGAGGAAGCTCTACGGCAGTACTCTGGAGCAGATCCTCATCGCCTCGGGCTTCGAGGTAGCAACCCTTAGTGGCGCTGACAGCGAGGAGGAGAAATCGCTAGAGACCGCCGGTCGGCTCTACCTCGAACTGACCGGCTTCCATGCCGAGAGGGGGACACCGGTACTCGCTCTGGGTGGAGGAGTTACCGGTGACCTGGCTGGATTTGTGGCCGCCACTTACCAGCGCGGGGTGCCCCTGATACAGATACCGACTACCCTGCTCGCCCAGGCCGATAGTAGCCTCGGTGGTAAGACTGCCGTCAACCATGGTCAGCTAAAGAACCGGATAGGGGCTTTCTACCAGCCGAGTCTGACCATATCCGACATCGACACCCTGAAAAGCCTCAGCCAGAGGCAGCTCGCCGACGGACTCGCCGAGATTATTAAGCACGGTGCCATACAGGATGCTGACTTCTTTGAGTACCTGGAGAATAACATCGACCGCATAATGGCACTTGATGATGACGCCCTCGAGACGACCGTCGCCCGCTCCGCCGAGATCAAAGCGGCCGTCGTGGAGCAGGACGAGCTTGACCTCGGGCTGCGTAATATCCTGAACTATGGCCACACCATCGGGCATGCTGTGGAAACAGTCTCCGATTTCCAGATAGACCATGGCCGGGCAGTGGCCTTCGGAATGCTGGTCGCCGCCAGAATATCGAACCGGATGGGGCTGCTCGATCGCAGCGATGTCACCAGGCTGAAGAAACTGCTCACCAAGGTCGGACTTCTAGCAGAAGTACCCAAATTAGAGACTGATAAACTAATTGAGGCAATGCATCACGACAAGAAGATTGTCGAGGGCAGGATAAAGTTTGTCCTGCTCGAATCAATCGGTGAGGTAATCTTTACCGATGACGTTGACCTTGAGTTGGTAAAAAAGGTGCTCCCGGAGAAGCTATGAAACAGCCCCGGATTTGTGCTGCCATCACCACCCCCGACCTCGAAGTAATCAGGCAGGCCGAGCCGCTGGTTGACCTGTTCGAGGTCCGTATCGACCTTATCGGTGATGACTGGCAGGAGATAGCCAAGAAACTAGGTAAACCCTGGATAGCCTGTAATCGCAGTGCCGCCGAAGGCGGTCAGTGTCAGGATAACGAAGAGAGAAGAATCGAGAGATTGCTCCAGGCATTAGAAATCGGGGCCAGCGCTATTGATATTGAACTGAGCACGAATAACCTGACAAACACCATTACACTAATCAAGCAGCATGCCGAGTGTCTTCTCTCCTATCATAACTTGGAGAAAACGCCTGATTTTGATACCATGAGGCAAATTATACGGCAGCAGATAGAGGCCGGTGCTGATATCTGCAAGGTAGTGACGACTGCCCGGAGCTTCGAGGACAACCTGAGAGTGTTACAGCTAGTCCCCGCCTTTCCAGAAAAGAGGGTGGTCGCGTTTGCTATGGGTACCGCTGGCATTACCAGCCGGGTTTTCTGCCCGCTGGTGGGAGGCGACTTCACCTACGCGTCACTGGCCGAGGGTAGAGAATCGGCCCCGGGGCAGATTTCAGTCAAAGACCTGAAAAATATCTATGAGATGATAGGTTCGAGATGAATCCAGAAGCAATGAAACCCTTTGGCCTTGCTCTCGCTGACTATTATAAAGGCGATTCATCAGCCACCGTTATTTCATACCGGGACGATGGTTTGAGGATTGAGATGCCGATTAGCTTGTTCTACCGCGAAAGCACTGACATGGATATTGACGGGATTGCTCTCGAGAATTGCCGGGGCAGGGTCCTAGACATCGGTGCTGGTACGGGACTACATAGCCTTCACCTGCAAAATCAAGGCCTATCTGTCTGTGCTATCGATATCTCACCGGAAGCTTGTGAGATTATGCAAAAAAGAGGAGTGAACGAAGTCTATTGCACGAATATCTCGGAGTTTAAAGCCGAGCCGTTTGATACGCTCTTAATGCTTTGTCATGGTATAGGCGTTGTTGAAAACATGGCCGGACTTGACCACTTCCTTACGTATGTTCACCATCTTGTTAAGCCCGACGGGCAAATTGTATTGAGCTCACTCGATGTCAGATGCACTGATATTCCAATACATCTGGCCTATCATGAGGCCAACCGCCGGGCCGGTCACTATATCGGGGAAGTCCGGATGTACTTCGAGTACAAAGGGTTAAACGGACCGGTTTGCGGATGGTTACACGTAGATTCGAAAACACTGGCCAACCAGGCATCGAAAGCAGGCTGGTCTTGTGAAATCCTCCTCCAGGAGGAGGACGGAAATTACCTGGCAAAACTCATAAAGGCAAGCTGAATATTATTAAGGAACTAAGAAAGCAATGGTTTCAGGAAGAACAAGACTTTGCGGACTAATCGGTGACCCGGTGGAGCATACCATGTCCCCGGCGATGCACAATGCTGCCTACCAGCAGATGGGGCTGGACTACGTCTACGTCCCCTTTCGGGTCAGGCCAGAGGAACTGGGCAAGGCCATCGACGGCATGAGGGCCTTCAATATCCGAGGGCTGAATGTCACCATCCCGCACAAGGTAGCTGTAATTCCCTTCCTCGATAAGCTGGACCCTCTTGCCGAGAAAATTGGCGCAGTCAACACGATAGTCAACGATAACGGCGTGCTCACTGGTTACAATACCGATGCCACCGGATTCCTCCATGCCCTGTTTGAAAAGGGGGTTGAGCCCCGGGGAAAGAAAGCCCTGATACTCGGGGCAGGAGGAGCTTCACGGGCAGTTTCCCTGATACTGGCGGACAGCGGTGCCGAAAGGTTGATAATCCTGAACCGGTCTGAAGAACTGGACTGGGCATACGAACTCGCCGGCAATATCAGCCAGCTCTACAACATGGACGCCAAGGCCGGAGAACTAAACAGGGAGAGCCTGGACAGCGTCATGGAAAGAATCGATATTTCTATACTGGTCAATGCCACCAGCGTCGGTATGACGCCCAATATTGAAGATAGCCCCGTCGATGCCTACCTGCTCCGACCCGAACTGGTCGTATTCGACGTTGTCTACAACCCACTCAGGACACGGCTACTCAGGGACGCTGAGGCTGCCGGTGCTGAAACCATCAGCGGGATTGAGATGCTGGCCTGGCAAGGGGCACTCGCTTTCGAGAAATGGACCGGGCGGGAGGCACCGCTTGATTTAATGAGGAAGGAAGCAATTGGGCAGCTGGAGGAGCATGAAGACTAATATCGCCCTGATAGGATTCATGGGCACCGGAAAATCAGCCGTGGGCAGAGCTCTGGCAGCAAAGCTTGGCCGGGAGTTCGTAGAAATGGACAGCCTGATTGAAGAGATGGCAGGGAAAACGATACCCGAAATCTTCCAGCAAGATGGCGAAATTGCTTTCCGCGAGATGGAAATAGAGGTAACGAGAAAGGTGGCTCAGAATACCAGACAGGTCATCGCTTGCGGTGGAGGCATGGTGCTCAACAAGATAAATATCGACCGGCTGAAGGAAACATCGCGCATGGTATATCTGAAAGCGTCTCTCGGAAAGATACTGGAGAGGACATCCAACGGTAACAGTGAACGTCCCCTCCTCGATGTGCCTGACCCCGAACAACGCATCAAAGAACTGCTCGATTTCAGGAAACCATTTTACGAGCGCTCCGCCGATATTACGATAAACACCACCAGGCTCAGTATCGATAAAGTAGTTGAACTGATAATTAACAGGCTCAAGGAAGATGAAAGTTTCAATTTCTAAAAGCGAAGTGGCCGGTAGCTTAGCAGCTCCTTCCTCGAAAAGCTACACAATTCGCGGGCTGATATGCGCCGCCCTGACCCGCGGCACCAGTGAAATCATCCACTCTCTTGGTTCAGATGATACCGAGGCGGCAATGGAAGTACTCGGCAAGGTCGGGGTGTCCATCCGGCAACTGAAAGACCACTGGGAAGTCAAGGGCGGTCAGTTCCGCCAGGCCGATAGCGACCTGTTCTGCCGGGAATCGGCAGCCACTTTCAGATTCATGACCGCTGTCAGCGCCCTGCTGCCAGGAAGGCATAGGTTGACTGCCGGCCCATCCCTTTCCCTGAGACCGGTTGAACCACTGGTTGAAGCACTGCGGCAACTGGAGGTTAACTGCTTTTCCGAGGGCGGCTTTCCGCCGGTGGTAGTTGATGGCGGGGGGCTGCGGGGGGGAACTACCGAGCTACCCGGCGACATCAGCTCCCAGTTCGTCTCGGCGTTGCTGCTGGTAGCCCCACGAGCCAGAGAAGAGATGACTATCCGGTTGACGACGCCGCTGGAATCAGCCCCGTTCGTGCTGATGACACTGGACACCATGCAGTGGTTCGGGGTATCGGTTCTCTTTTCGGAGGACATGAATGTGTTCCAGATAGTCCCGCAACCGTATAAGCCGACCAAGTATCACATCGAAGGCGACTGGTCATCAGCTTCCTATCCCCTGGCTCTTGGAGCTCTCACCGGCGAGGTGATGGTCAGCAACCTCAGCCTGGAAAGCCTTCAGGCAGACCGGAAAATCCTTAACCTCTTGCAAGATATGGGGGCTTCGGTTATAGTCAAGGGAAATTTGGTAACGGTGAGGAAATCCACATTGAAGGCAATCAAGGCTGACATGTCCAACTGCATCGACTTGCTGCCGACGGTGGCAGTACTGGCCGCAACTGCCGATGGCGTCAGCCAGCTTACCGGACTGGGCCGGGCGAGGTTTAAGGAATCAGACCGGGTTGACACCGTCCGCGAGGGGCTGGAAAGGATGGGTATTCCCGTTACCGTGGAAGAGGACCGTATGATAATTACCGGCTCGCAGCCGAAAGGAGCCGTTATCGACAGCAAGGACGACCACCGTATTGCCATGGCCTTTGCCCTGCTCGGTACGGTGGTCGGAGAGACGGTAATTGAGGGTGCCGAATGCGTCTCCAAGACCTATCCCGAGTTCTGGGACGAACTGAGAAGACTGGGAGTTGAGGTAAACACCGATGGGAAATAGCCTCGGTAAGCTTTTCACAATAACCAGCTTTGGCGAAAGCCACGGTCGGTGTGTCGGCGTCGTCGTTGACGGCTGCCCTGCCGGACTGCCACTTGCCGATGAGGACATCCAGAGCGAAGTTGACAAGCGGAGGCCGGGAGCTGGTGCTGCCAGCACCAGCCGTTCCGAAGAAGACAGGGTCGAGATTCTCTCCGGGACCTATAACGGCCACACCACCGGCGCACCTATCTGCATGCTGGCATGGAACCAGGATGTCGATTCCAGCCAGTACCTGAAAAACCGGTTTCTACCCCGGCCGGGCCACGCTGACTTCACCGCTTTCACCAAGTACGGTGGTTTCAATGACTTTCGTGGTGGCGGTCGCTTCTCCGGCCGTATTACAGCCAGCTTTGTCATGGCCGGAGCAATCGCCAAAAAGCTACTAGGCCTCAAGGGTATCGAAGTCCTGGCTCATACCGTAGAAATCGGGGGGATAAAGGCCCAGCCCAAGGAGACCGATGAGATAAGGAAAAACATTGACAACAATACCTTGAGGTGTGCCGACCCTGCGGCTGCCGAGAAGATGCTCGAGGCAATCGAGAAGGCCAGGGCTGAAGGTGATAGCCTCGGTGGTATCGTTGAAGCAGTCGCTCTCAACATACCGACCGGACTAGGTGAGCCGGTCTTCGATACGCTGGAAGGAGACCTGGCCAAGGCGATGTTTGCTATCCCGGCAGTTAAGGGAGTCGAGTTCGGCTCGGGTTTCTCGGCAGCGGCGAAACGTGGCTCGGAAAACAATGATTCGTTCACCATAAGAAATGGCAAAATCGTGACCCAGACCAATAATGCCGGAGGTATCCTCGGTGGTATCAGCAGTGGGATGCCGATTGTCGTCAGAGTCGCCGTTAAGCCGACGTCCTCTATTGGCAAAGACCAGAACACGGTAGATATGGAGAAAATGGAACCGGCCACCCTGTCAATCGAGGGCAGACATGATGCCTGCATTATCCCCAGGGCAGTACCGGTCGTGGGCGCCATGATGGCCGCAACCCTTTGTGATTTCGCTATCAGAGCGGGAATTATCCCAGAGGTAATCAAATGAGCCTAGATGACCTGAGAAAGAAAATCGACGAGACGGATGCCGAGATAGTCAGGCTTCTCGCCGAGCGAATACGAAACGCCGAAGCAATCGGCCGGGAGAAACAGAAACAGGGTGAACACGTTGAGAACCTGGGCCGCGAAGAGGAGGTTCTTGCCAATATCCGCCGACTTGCCGAACAAGCGAATATCAGTGTAGAGGGAACCGAGAGCATCTTCCGGCGGATAGTAAACATCTCCAAGAGTGCTGAAGGCATCACCGTTGCCTTTCAGGGAGAACTTGGCGCATATAGTGAAGAGGCCGCCGTCGACTACTTCGGACCTGCGATCGAGGTAAAACCCTGCGAAAGCCTGGACGCCGTTTTTGATAGCGTCGAACGGGACGCAGCCCACTTCGGGGTCGTCCCGATTGAAAACTCACTGGAGGGCAGTATCAGCCGGGTATATGACCTCCTCCTGGAATCAAGCGTCAAGGTACGAGGCGAAATAGAACTGCGTGTTACCCATTGCCTTATCGCCAATCCGGGAGCCAAACTTGACCTGATAAAAAAAATCTACTCGCACCCTCAAGCCCTGGGACAGTGCCGTGCCTTCCTAAAACACCTCGACTGTGAACTGGTTCCCACCTACGACACTGCTGGCAGCGTCAAAATGATAAAGGAACAGGGGATAATGGATGGCGCTGCCATCGCTGGTGTCCGGGCCGCCGATATCTATGGAATGACGATACTGGCCCATGAAATAGAGGACAACCCTAATAATTTCACACGATTCTTCGTTCTCGCCAAGCACGATTCCCCACCAACGGGAAAAGACAAGACATCCATTGTCTTCGCTGTAAGCCACAAGCCCGGGTCATTGTACAACCTGCTTAGGGAGCTGGCTGCCAGTCAGGTCAACCTTACTAAAATTGAGTCACGCCCTACGCGGCAGAGACCCTGGGAATACAACTTCTATCTCGATTTTGAGGGTCACCGTGAAGACACCAACTCACGAGAAGCACTTGGGAAGCTGGAGCAGAACGCCCTGTTTGTTAAGGTACTCGGTTCCTATCCCAAGGCCTTCTGACACAGCTGCATAGAGCTAGAGCTATGAAAGTTGCCATAGTCGGTGGTTCCGGAAAGATGGGTCAGTGGTTTGCCCGCTTGCTGCATAAAGAGGGCAAGCAAGTACTGCTGACCAGCCGGAGCGAAGAGAAACTCAGAGAAGTCCAGCAACAGCTTGATGTCGAGGTCACAACAGACACCGGGCAGATCAGAGACGTGGACGCCATCATGATATCGGTACCGCTGGACGCCTTCGAATCGGTCGTCAAGCAGATTGCCCCTCACACCAGTTCTGGTCAGGTTGTCGTTGATGTTACCTCGCTCAAGGTACAACCGGTGGACATCATGCACCATTACATCACTTCAGCGGTCACCCTGGGGATGCACCCCGTATTCGGCCCTGGAGCTAAGAGTCCAGCCAAGCAGAACTTCGTCCTGACACCGACCAATGAGCAAGAGGCGTCTCTCGCTGAGAAAGTTAAAGACTACCTGGAAGCCCGAGAGGCGAGGGTCGCTATGATGACACCTCACGAGCACGACAAGATGATGACCATCATCCTGGGACTGGCCCATTTCATCGCCATCGTCTCGGCGGATACCCTGCTCCACCAGGACAGGTTCCAGCAGATGAAAGAAATCGGCAGCACCACCTATAAGGTTCTCTACACCCTGATTGAGAGTGTTATCTCTGAGGACCCGGAGCTCTATGCTTCGCTTCAGATGGGCTTCCCCCACATCGGTGAAATCGAAGAGCAGTTCCTGAGAAATGCAGCCGCCTGGGCTGACCTGGTAAGAAATAGGGATACGCAAGCTTTTGCTGACCGAATGAGTGCCTTAAAAAAGATACTGGAACAGACCGACCCTCATTTCCAGAAGGCCTACGAGAACATGTATAAAATCAGTGACGGGCTATAAGGCGACCTAAGGCTTAGCCCGACCCTCAATGAAAGCCCTGACTTCATCATCGTTTACGGAGCGGCCGGTAAAGGTACTGGCATCCTGGGTGGCAATCCAGAGAGCAGCCTCGGCAATCTGCTCCGGCTCCTTCATTCGCCTGAGTCGCTCTTCATCCAGCTTCACATCTTTAAACACCGTATAAAAGCCGTCGGTCTTTACACCCCCGGTCGGGTAGAGGTCGTTAACAGCAATGTTGTACTCCTTCACCTCCTGGGCAAATCCCCAGCAGAAGAGCTCAATCCCCGCCTTGGTGATACTGTAGCAGACCTCGCCTGGTGGCGCTCCCCGCTTGGCAGCGACCGAAGTCATGCAGATGATATTACCGCTTCGCTGGGCTATCATTGTCGGCAGCACCGCCTTGGTACAGATGAAGGTACCGCGCAAATTGACCCGCATCATCAGGTCCCAACGCTTAATCGGCAGGTCAGCTATCATGGAGTTGAAGTTAGCGGCGGCATCATTGACCAGTATGTCTATCCGCCCGAACTCCTCAAGGGCCTTCTGTGCCATATGCTCGACGTCCTCATCGACCGTAATATCCGTCCTGACGGCAATAGCCTGTCCGCCCAAAGCACGTATCTCATCGACCGTCTGGTGAATGGTACCGGGGAGCTTACCCCCTTCCTGCTCAGTACGGGCAACCACTACCACGGCAGCGCCCTCACGGGCGAAGGTAAGGGCAATCTGCTTGCCGATACCGCGACTGCTCCCCGTGACTATAGCTACTTTTCCATCCAGCTTCATTTCCAGTCCCTCCCGCCAGACTCTAGCAAAACCTGGCAAGAGAAGTCAATCTGCCATGTTTTTTAGTCTCAGACAGTGCCCCTGTTTGGCAGTGATGGCCACATCCCCCGCCTGCCAAAGCCTTGTGCGGCGGGCAGGCCTGTATCCCCTTCCCCAGAGGGGAAGGGGATTTTTTAAAATTAGAGGGCTGCGCCCCTCTTATACTCCCTTTTAATAGCCTAGAGCCTACATCACTCTCAAGCTCCCTTTTAGCAGTATTTAGAGTACTCATCTATCCCAAAGGCCTCGTCTCCCTCAAAATCTTCACTTGTAGACACTACTCAAGCCCTTGATAGAATAGTACGGCACCATCTAAGGTGCGGACGACCCCTACCAAGGAACTACCCCCACACCGTTTTGGGGAGTTCCAGAGGGGTGAAATCCCTCTGGGCGGGGGATTCCAAGGGGGTGTCCCCCTTGGTCTTATCCGCTCAAGCAAGTCATCCATAAATATTTACCAATGTGTTAAAATGTGCCTGTTAGCATATGTTATGGAGAAACATAGAATGACTAGCATAGTAGAGCTGGAGAGACTAGCTGCTGAGATAGACAAACTGAAGCCAGAACCGCTTGAGTTAGAGAAAAGACCTTATCACTTTCAGGTCAGTGTATTGCCATCTCAAGAATGGGATATTGAATCTTGTATAGTTATTAAATACAGCCTCTTTCTGGATGAGAAGTCAGCCAAGGCATTGATTGAACAGGTCAACCAATATAGGTCATAGTCGGACCATCGGGGAGGAGATGAGAGAGTTACTTGACGGATAGAAGAAGGCTAGCATACCGTTGAAGACTTGCAGTGCCAATTGCTAATTCGCCAAGCGAGTAGCGAGTGATGGTTATTTATCGAGCTGCATTTAGTTGCTCTGAAAGCGTGACAGCATCCTTGAGACTCAACCCCATAATAATCCCTGCATCTGTAATCACATCCCTGATTATTGGAGCAATCGGCTGTCCGTCCTCGCCAAGTAAAGGTTGGGCATCTGCGCCCGAACCCACAAAGATGCCCAGAGGCTGTCCGATAAGCCGGCTGGTAATCTGCTCAGAAAGTATGGTACCTTCCTCGTTCCATTCGAAATGTAGTACTACCCCACCCATCTGGCTGCTGGTAGTCACGTAGGTGTTACGCTTGAAATAGCTGCTATTAAGTACCTTCTCCTCACCATCGATGATACCAGTAGCAGGTACCCACATAAATATTGTTTCCAACTCTCCATTTTCGGCACTGTCAATCGAGACTTCTTTGAGTTCTCGAAACTCAAGAATTACTGGTTCGACTACACTCAGCGTCGCATTCAGATTGCCTATCTCGACTGTATACTCACCGATGGTTTCCTTAATTACATCAAAGGTAACCTCTCTCGTGGACATAGCTGGTATATTTACATCCTTTGTATCTACCACCACGCCATCCAAGCTTAAGGTCACAGTGCAAGTTCCTTCAGCCGAGCCAATATTGGTCACATCCACCGATACGATTGCTTTGTCACCAATAGCTATACAGCTCGGGGTAATTTCAAGGGAACTAAGTTCGAACTCAGCTGTTTTGCATCCGATGGGAATAATGAGCGAAATAATCAGAATGGTCATAACGCTGATAGGAATGCATCTCTTCACCTGATTGGACTCCTTTTTCAGTCACAGCCGCTGAATATCCAGATATAAAAAGAGCACCAACAACCGCCATTCAAATTGAAAAACCATTTATCCTATGTTGCTATTTTTGCTCTTTGAGGATACCTGTTAGCTTCTGAAGCGCTTCCACCCCTATTCTTTCCATCTCTCTCGCAATTATGAGTTTATCCAGGACCGCACCAAGCATCCATCCAGGAGGCTCGTATTCTACAATATAGGTCAGATTAGTACCCTTATCTGTTGGCTCAAACAGCCAACTTCCATGAACTCTCATACCTTTTACCGTCTGGTACTCCAGTTTCATGCCATTCTCAAGCCTTCGAAACTCACAGACTAGATTCATCTTCATTCGTGCAGCGGCCAATTTATGGCCCACCCGAATATAATCCTCTCTTTTCTCAAACACCTTCACGTCGGACATAGGTAGATAGTTAGGCAAATTATTAACATCCCATATATATTTGCTTATGTTTTCAGGTGCGGCGCCTATTTCTGTGGAGTTTTCAATTCTTTTCATTACATTTGCCTCCTATTTCTGATTTGACTAAGACTTGTCTGATAACCAATAGCGTCAGTCATCGCCATATTGACGACTCTGATACCACTACCTCAGACGCCTCTTTATCCAAGAGAGAATTTTTTTAGCATCTGTAATAATATTTGTGTCCGCACATTGAGGTTCGCTGGAGTTATCTACTATCTCCTTACCGATTAGAGCACTTATTCCTCTTGCCAAGGCATAAATTTCTTCATCGCCCCTCTTACCTTCTCGTAGGCTTTCAATCGGAACAGTCTCAGTACCAGTATTGAGAGAAACCCGCCAAAAATATATTCTCCCTCCCCCTTGAGGCGTAGTCCACCACTTATCTATGGTGATATTCTTTATCTCTGAGAACTTGATGGAACGTCTTCTTTTACTTAGAAAATTGTATCTACGTTCCAATACAATACTCCCACTAGACTTATCTATAATGGTTTTCTCACTGACCGTTACTATTAGTAAATTCCCCCCATAGATAACTAAAAACGCACCCACTATAGCCCACAATGACATAGGGAAATCCAACTGAGTTATTAGCACGACTATCCCACCGATTCCAGCTACTATAAACAAGACAGCACCAAGGTAATCCCAGAGTTTAATTCTAATATCTCTAAGCCTTGGTGCTATCACCATATGCTGCCAGTCTTCCACCTTTATTCTTTCACTTAATTTCCACGGTTCACTCTGCTCCTCTTTGAACTGCTGTCGGTCTCTTTCCGCCCTTTCTTTCCACCTTTGAATTATTTCCTCTCTGGTCTGGTCTCTTGATTCATCGCTGTTCATCTTCGTAATCTCCCTTCACATACAAAAAGAACACCAGTCACCGCCACTCATCTAGCGATTCTGGTGTCCTTACTACTTTCCACCACCCACCTCCCGACTTAATCATCCACTAGAGGTTGGGTATGGTTGGGTATCAGTGGTATACGTAGTAGTATTGTACTGGGGAGTTGATTCTAGTCCTTTAGAGGGTTGTTGTCAATAGGGTGATTTTTCAGTCTGACGAGCAATGAAAAGGAGAAGGATATCACTATAAAGGGGGGAATAGGTGGAGGGGGAATAACCGATGGCTCTATCTCTGGCTTAGACTAGAGGTGCCGGATACGTTTATCTTGCCCATGGTGGGTTTGCCGTTGTAGTAAAGCCTTGAACCACCACTCAGGTCCAGGTCCAGTCTACCGTTTACGTTTACGGTGGCCTCGCTGGCCCCTTTAAGGTTGACAGCGGTATCATTCAGTACAAAATCAGATAAATCCAACCGGCTGGCCCCCCAGGCGTTCAACACAACGCTATTAGCAGAGCCACTCAATTCAGCTCTGCTGGCCCCGGAGAGAGTAAATTCGGCATCAGCCAGCTTCATCTGCCCTCTGAGTCGGCTGGCGCCTGATATCTCGACCTTGGTCTTACCGGCCTTAATGTCAATATCCAGAGCGCTGTTACCGGTAACATTCAGATCAAACCCATCGTTGGAGTTAAACCCGCTGACGACACATGTCGTGGAACTACCAAGACGTAGTTTGTGAAGCTCAGGCATAGTTATTTCGGCCCGCAGGTTAGGTCTTGGAGAGAGCAGGTTTGGTCTTGCAGGTAGAGGGAGGGGCTCGATTGATATTTTCAAAGTGTTGCCGGACTTAGAAACGTTGATGTAGTCGAACAGTTTCTCGTTAGCAGCTATATTGACACTGTATGAATCTGCCCGCGTAATACCAACCTTAAAACAACTGCTGATATCAATATTGGTGAAGTCGGTGAAATCCATTTCGCGGGTCACCACATTTTTCTTGCCGGCTGAAGAGCCAACCATTACTGAAATGGCTTTATCTATACGCGACTCGAATTGCTGTACCATTTCCCCAATCCGCTTCTCCGCCCGGCATATCGACTCCTCAGCGCGGATTCCTCCGACCTCCTTAGCCTCCTCTGCCATTCTCCGTAAGATGTCCCTGAACTCGAGGATATCTCTCTTTAGTCTCTCCTTGCCTTCTTCAGCCTCTCTCCTGAGCTCATCAATATCCATCGGACCAGCCTTTCAGAAATAATACAAGCCTGCGGCTTTCTCCCTTATTATTCCAGTTTATTCTCTGCACCGCAGGCTGTCAATGCCTGGTACTATTCTAAGAGATAGTCTCAACATACAGCAGTAGTCCCGCACAAGCGGGAGGGGAAATAGAAACCGAGCACTTTCTTTGCGGTTGGAATACTGCTACCTAACTTTAAATCTGGTGCCCGGTTTTCTGATGTTATCAACTCAAACAAGTTCTTCAGCACCTTCACTCTTATCCTATTCTGACTTCAAGAAGTCGATTCAAAGGTCAGACAACACGGGTTAGAGCTCAAGGCGAAGGTACTGGTACTTCTGCAGGGTGCTATCACATGGTCTAGTGAAGTTGCTCCCCATAACCACGCCGAATACATGGCCGAACCTTTGGATGGATTCAATAAGTCGCTTCATTTCTCCGCCTCCTTTCATACCTCTACCGCTAACTAATATGATTCTAGTTCATAGAGGTTAAAAGAAGATAAAGAAACTCCACAGCAGGTAAATAATAGGTCACGATGGGGTTACAATAGGTTACAATTTGGACATGATTAACCAGGTGCATTCCAGCGTAAGTCGTCGGCAGACCTCGACTCCGGCCTATTCCGTTTTCGCTAATAAATAGCCAACACCGGTTCGGGTGAGTATGAGGCGTGGGTGGCTGGGGTCCTCCTCGACTTTCTCACGCAGGCGGCGAATATGAACCTTTAGACTATCAGCCGCCCCGGGATAGTCATCTCCCCAGACTGCCTCAGCCAGGCTTGAATGTGTCACCGCACGACCACCATTCCGCATCAGGTGTCCCATGATGTGGTTCTCGGTAGCCGTGAGTGAGATGTCTCTTCCATAGTAATTAAGTTGACCGGTGATGGCATCAAGCCGCAGCGGACCATAGACCAGCGTTTCCGATTCTACCGTCTCCTGCCGGCGAATCAGGGCCCTGACCCGTGCCAGAAATTCGAGTTGCCGGAAGGGCTTTGTTATATAGTCATCCGCCCCCCACTCCAGCCCTTTAACTATGTCGGCCTCCTCAGATCTGACCGTCAGGATAATGGTGGGCACCTGTGAGAAAAGGCGAATTTGCTGCAATACCTCGAATCCACTGATATCGGGTAGCCCCAGGTCAAGGATAACGATGTCCGGCGATTCACTCTCAACCATCTCTACACCCTTCTGGCCGAGTCTGGTAGAGACCAGCTTCGCCTCTGGCCAGCGTATTTTGAAGGCAAGCGAGATAGCATCGATGATTTCGCGGTCGTCTTCGATAAGGAGGACTTTCATGTGACCGCCTCCTGCCTGGCACCACGCCGCCTATGACTGGCGGTAGCCAGAGGTATTGAGAAACCAAAGGTTGAACCCTTGCCCACTTCACTATCCACCCAGATATCACCGCCATGAAGCTCAACTATATTCTTGCACAGCGCCAGTCCCAGTCCCAGGCCACTGAGATGCTCACGATCGCTCAGCTGCCGGTGGTATGGTAAAAAAAGCCGCCCCTGGTCTTCTTTAGGGATACCGGGGCCATTGTCCTCAACCTCCACCACCACCATAGAGGCATTCTGTGCTTTAGCTCTGAGTATAATCTTGCCGCCTTCCTGGGTGAATTTAGAGGCATTAATCAATAGATTAAGCACTACCTGTCGCAGACGTTCCTCATCGGCCCAGACCCGAGGAAGATAAGACGGTAGCTCCAGCACCAGCGATTGTCCGGCAGCTTTCGCCACTACAGTCATATCATTACCTACCCCTGTCAATAGAGGCAGGACATCCAGTGCCTCACGGTTGAGTTTTAGTGTGCCAATCTCGACCTTGGCCAAATCAAGCAACTCATCTATCCGGTTACTCAAGTTGGTAGCGCCGCGATGAATGTTTTCGGCAATACTCATCCAAGGTTCTTCGCGAAGCTCACTATAGAGCAACTCGCTGGAAGATAGTACCGGTGTCAGCGGTGTCTTAAGTTCATGTACAAGTGCTCGGGTGAACTCAATCCGCCATTGCACCTCAGCCTGTAGCTGCTCACGCAACTGCCTCTCCTGCTCGTAGGCCTCCTCAAGCTTCTCTTGGGCCTGCTCCAACTCGGTGATATCCATAGCATGGCCTAGAGCTGCCCGCTTTCCTCGGTATTGAACAGAAGCAATTCCCTCCAGCATCCAGCGTACCTGCCCACTGGCCACGACGATACGATATTTGTAGGGCTCGTTACGCTCTCCCTTGAGCATCTTTACCGCGTTATCCCTGACCATTTCCCGGTCTTCAGGTAAGACCAGATTCCTCGAATCAGTCCCGATTAGTTCGTCCGGCTGGCCACCGGTAATATTTCGAAAGACGTCGTTGACGAACTGGAATTTGCCATCCTGTACGATAAACAGGCCGATTGGCGTAGTACGGAAGATACGCAGTAACTCACCCTCCTGCACATGCTGATTCTCGGCCCTCTCCAGATCAGCAACACGCTGGCGCAACTCTTCCAGCTCCGCTATGAGCTGTCTCTTGGTCTTCTGTTCGTCTTTCATCCCTTCTACCCCACCACTCAGGCAACCCACCCAATATTACATATCCTGTGTTATGATTCTAGCGCTACGGGTTGACAACGTCAAATTACCGACTGCTCGCTAAGAGAGGCAATAACATCAGCCGGTGCCATTACTCCCCGCTCAGTCACTACCCTGGTGATTAATTCCAGCGGGGTTATATCAAAGTGGGGATTCCTGATGCTGACCGCCTGCGACAACCCTGCTGGGTCAATCAGCTCCACCCCGTCCCTATCCTCAATATCCACCTCCTCACCGCCCAGATTCGCATCAAACTTCATAGTGTCAGCCAGTATATAGACAGGCACCTGGTACCTCGCAGCCATCACCACCAGCTGATAGCTCCCCACCCCGTTCACCACTCCTCCGGCACACACCGCATCAGCCCCCAGCAATACCTTAGTCACCGTCGGTATATAAAGCCCCACAGCAGTGTCATCAACAAAGGTAATCGACAATTCGCAGTCAGCCATCTCCCGGACGATTTGTTCTCCGGTGCGGCCTGCACCCGACCTGGTAATAATCACCCCAATACTTTTGTAGTGGGAAGAGGCTTCTTTCAACAGCGCCACCACCGTAGAGCTATAGCTGTGGGTCATTATTCTGTCACCATCAGCTATCACTTCCTGAGCATGCAAGATAATCTGCGCTGCCGCCTGTAAGGACTCACTGATTATCTCATCAACCCGGACAATGGTGAACTGGTGGAGCGACCCCACATCCCTTGCTATCGCCCTTTCCGAAATCAATGCTAGTAGACGACTGACGGTATTACGTATCGGTGCCATCGATGGCCGCGCTGACATCAACTCCTGCCCGACTTCACTCATCTCGCTAAGAAATTGGGGCGCATCATCAGCCTGACTACCTCCGGCAGCAGCCTTGAAAACACTCGCTGCCCGCCGGGCTAACTCACCGGCCCCATGTGTCCGGTCATCCCTGATTTCATCTATCAACCGCATAACATCGGGGGTGATTGCCATAATAACACCCTACCAGTGTGATGTAGTATGATACCACAGATGACTTGCATGAACGAGTACTGTTATTGACAATAGACATAATCTGTGGTATGTTACCTAACATGAAAAGGCAACGTCTCTTACTCGCACTTAGCATTGATAGTCCGTGACCGGTGGGCAGGTTCGGCAACGCTTGGCCGTCCCACTGGGGCGGCCTTTTTTATAGCTGTAAAGAAATCAATATAGATGCAGGATGGGAAAATGGCAGCGAAGTACATACCACAGGAAATCGAGAAGAAATGGCAGGAGAAATGGGCCGAGACTGGTCTGTACCGGGTCACCGAGGACAGCCCCAAACCCAAATACTATGCCCTTACCATGTTTCCCTATACCTCGGGTGACCTCCACATCGGGCACTGGTACGCTATGGCCCCCTCCGATGCCCAGGCCAGGTTCAAGCGGATGCAGGGCTATAACGTCCTCCACCCCATGGGCTTTGACGCCTTTGGCCTTAATGCCGAAAACGCTGCTATCAAGCAGGGTATTCATCCTTACACCTGGACAATGCAGAACATCGAGAATATGCGCCGTCAACTCAAGAGCATCGGGGCTATCTACGACTGGGACCGTGAGGTTATCACCTGCCTGCCCGAATACTACAAGTGGACGCAATGGTTCTTCCTCAAGCTATACGAGCACGACCTGGCATACCGGGCCAAGGCCCCGGTCAACTGGTGCCCCAGTTGCCAGACCGTGCTTGCCAACGAACAGGTAATTGACGGTTTGTGCGAACGCTGTGACACAGCAGTAGTCCACCGTGACTTAGAGCAGTGGTTCTTCCGCATCACTAAATACGCTGATGAGCTCAAAGAGCACGTTGGCATTGATTGGCCAGAGCGGATAAAGATAATGCAGCGAAACTGGGTAGGCCGAAGCACCGGTACCGAGATTTCCTTTGCCCTCGACCACCCCGGCGCAGACGAGAAGGAAATCAGGGTCTTTACCACCCGCCCGGACACCACCGTCGGCGTGACCTTTATGGTACTCGCTCCGGAACACCCGCTGGTGCCCAAATTGACTGTGCCTGAAAGGAAAGCCGAAGTTGAAGCCTACATCGAGCGGTCGCGACGGCAGACCGAGATTGAACGGCTGTCCACCGAGAAGGAAAAGGACGGAGTATTTCTCGGCTCTTACGTGACAAACCGATTAAATGGTGAGAAGGTTCCCATCTGGATTGCCGACTACGTCCTCCTGAGCTATGGCACCGGGGCCGTGATGGCTGTACCCGCCCATGATGAGCGTGACTTCGCCTTCGCCCTGAAATATGGCCTGCCCGTTATTCACGTGATTGACCGTACTGATGGCATCGCTGAGAGTTACGCCATGGCGGGAACGATGCGTCCCGGCCTTCGGCAGGCCCTGGAGAACGCCGGCATCACCTTTACTGAAAAGAGCGATGGCGGCCTGTATATCACGCTCGACGGTGATGATCAGACAGAAAACTACATTGAGATGGTCAAGACACATCTACTCCCCGGCAGCTGGACAGAAATAGTAGGCTCTCGCTGGCTCTTTATCTTCGCCAGCGAAGAGGGTGTGACAGTAGTACCTTTTGATTCCATCGAGGCCGACCGATCGATTCTGGCAAAATGCAAGGAACTGGAGCCAAACGTTCGAAACAAACGTACCGTAATGGAGATGCTGTGGGATCTAGAGTTTTATCACGATATGTTGTTCCACACCGAATACGGGGCTATGATTCATTCCGGCCCACTCACGGGAACACCTGGTGACCAGGCTATTAGCACAGTAACCAAATGGATGGAAGAGCATGGGTTCGGCCATGCTACCGTCAGCTATCGCCTGCGTGATTGGCTGATTTCACGGCAGCGCTACTGGGGCGCGCCGATACCCATGATATATTGCGATAAATGCGGCATTGTGCCTGTCCCTGAGGAAGACCTGCCCGTGCTGCTGCCGGAGGACGCCGAGTTCAGGCCCACGGGTGAGTCGCCACTATCATACGTCGCGCACTTTGTTAATACCACCTGTCCCAAATGCTCTGGTCCAGCACGGCGTGAGACAGACACCATGGACACCTTCATGTGCTCCTCGTGGTATTTCCTGCGCTATTGTAGTCCTCACTATGAGAAAGCCGCCTTTGACCCCGAGAAGATGAAATACTGGATGCCGGTAGATATCTACACCGGTGGTGCCGAACATGCCGTGATGCACTTGCTGTACGTCCGATTCTTCATCAAGGCACTGAGGGACATGGGCATAGTCCATTTCGACGAACCATGTAACCGCTTATATAACCAGGGACATATCATCGCCCAACAGCAAAAAATGAGCAAGTCGCGAGGCAATGTGATTACTCCCGATGAGTACGTTACTGACCTTGGTGTAGATACTGTACGTGTCTATTTCATGTTTCTTGGCCCCTGGGAGCAGGGAGGTGAGTGGGACGATAGTGGTATCAGCGGCGTCAGGCGCTGGCTGAACCGGGTATGGAACCTGGTGCTGGAGGAATACACTCCCAAGGCAGAGAGCGACAGTGCGCGCACCGAGCTACAGCGAACCACCCACCAGACTATTCGTAAAGTGACCGGTGACATCGAAAGACTGCGTTTCAACACCATGATTGCCGCCCTGATGGAGTTCACCAACTACCTCACCAAGATTAAGGAGTCTGGTAGCATCAGCCAGGCTGACTGGAACGAGGCCATTGAAAAATTACTGCTACTCCTGGCAGCATCGACCCCTCATATAGCCGAAGAGCTCTGGGAGCAGACCGGACATGACTACAGCATCCACAACCAGGACTGGCCGCAGTGGGACGAGGAGCTGGCTAAAGATGAGGAAGTCACACTGGTGGTACAGGTGAACGGTAGACTGCGCGACCGCATCGCCGTACCAGTAACCATCACCGAGGAAGAAGCCCGGCAACTGGCCCTGGAGAGTCCCAAGGCCAAACCCCACATTGAGGGCAAGCAGTTGGTGAGGGCGATATACGTTCCGCAGAAGCTGGTCAACCTGGTGGTGAGATGAACATCACAATACGTGATTACGAGACGAGAGACTATGACGCCTGCCGTTCTCTATGGGTAGAGCTGACACAGCACCACCGTGACATCTATGAGGACCCATCCATCGGCGGTGACGACCCCGGTCATGGATTTGATGAATACCTTGAAAATCCCCGACGCCAGAGTACCTGGGTAGCCGAGTCCGAAGGACAGGTTGTGGCCCTTGCCGGGTTACTTCTCCACTCCAAAGAAGAAGGAGAGGTGGAACCTGTGGTCGTATCCCAGCCTTACCGTGATAGAGGTATTGGTACCAGGCTCGTTGAGCATGTCGTGAAGGAAGCCAAGGAGAAAGGTGTCCGCTTCCTGAGCATAAGACCTGTAGCACGAAACGAGCGGGCTATTTCTCTATATGCCAGACTGGGTTTCAGCACCGTGGGAGCTGTCGAGCTACTTCAGGACCTATCATCATCGTATGACAGGAAGTGGAAACCGAGAATAAAAATCCTCGACAACGAATTACGTTATTGACTGGAGCGCATATCGCCATGGAAAACTCTGAGAATAATATACCCGTTGAGATAGGCGCTTTCTTTGATGATAAAGCCAGTACCTATGACGACCATCAGAAAGCGAACATCACTCAATTTGGTAATAGACACATGATTGTTGCTGGTGCCATCGAAGAGACAAGCCGGGAGTTGAGAATACTCGACCTCGGATGTGGTACGGGTATTGAGCTGGAGATGCTACTGGCCAGAGCACCGAATGCCCGCATAACCTGCATCGACATATCGGGCGGGATGCTCGAGGAACTAAAACGTAAGTATGCCGATTCACTGGAGCAACTCGAAGTGATTCAGGGTTCGTTTCTGGACATGCCCTTTCGGGAAGGGCATTACGAGTACGTAGTGTCGGTGCTGGCGATGCACCACTTCATATACCCACAGAAGCTCAACCTTTACCAGAGAGTGCGAAAGGCACTCCTTTCAGAAGGCATGTACATTGAGGGTGACTACTACCTGCCACCCGAAGAAGAGGGGCAACACCTAGAACACTATCAGCAACTGCTCGAGACTGGTGCTATCTCACCCGACACGGGATACCACATAGACATCCCATTCTCGGTTACCAGACAGAGACAGGTCCTGCTGGAAGCCGGTTTCTCGAAAGTAGAGGTGCTCTACGAGGGCACAAATGCTGCAGTATTCTCTGCCTGTTGACACCGCTGCCATTAAGAGGTACTTTTAAGGGACTTCACCCCCTCTCCTCCCAAGGAGAAGGGGGATACAGAGGGTAAGGTTGACAAAAACTATAAAAATAGCCTTCATCGGTGGGGGGAATATGGGTGAGGCGATGCTCTCGGCAGTTCTGAGCAAACATCTGGCAACCGTTCAGTCCGTGACTGTCAGCGACATCAGCCCGGAGCGCCGTCAACACCTCGCCGGTAAGTATGGTATAGCCGTGACCGATGATAATCGGCAGGCGGTAGCCGATACCGATGTCATCGTCCTCGCCGTCAAGCCACAGAACCTGGCAGGGGTAACGACCGAGCTGAATGGTTTACTCAGGCCGGAGCAACTGGTGCTATCAATTATTGCTGGAGCCAGACTCGATACTATCTGTCAGGGACTGGAGCACCGGGCAGTTGTCCGGGCGATGCCAAACACCCCCGCCCAGATTGGCCAGGGGATGACCATCTGGATAGCCACCGAGGAGGTCACCGAACAGCAAAATGAATGGGCAGGCTCTATTCTCAGTGTCATGGGGCACGAAACTGCCGTCAGCAGTGAAGACCAGATAGACATGGCCACTGCCGTCAGCGGTAGTGGGCCGGCCTACCTCTTCCTCTTTGTCGAAGCACTGGTCGATGCCGCCATACAGTTGGGCCTTTCCCGTGACATGGCCCAGGAACTGGTACTGACAACAGTGCTTGGTTCGGGTCAACTTATTGAGGAATCAGGCAGAGAACCCGCCGAACTGCGAAGGATGGTCACTTCCCCAGGCGGCACCACCGCCGAAGCCCTAAGAGAGCTTGAGCAGGGAAAATTCGCTGAACTTCTCACTCGGGCAGTAAGGGCTGCCTATGAGCGAGCCAAGCAACTGGGAGGCTAACCACACTACCAGTACAAGCACAACCCAAGGGGGGTTGTTGGACAAACCCCCCTTAGCCCGTTACCACGTACTATACTTCCACCCGTGTTTGATATCAAGCGGATGGAGTCACGCACGGGCGGATGGTGTGCTTCCTGCTTTTTCCTGAGAAACTTTATTCTTTTCTTGGATGATCCGGGTCAGGGACACAGCAGTCTACCGGACAAATCTCGGCACACTTAGAAGAGTCATGAAAACCAACGCACTCAGTGCACTTTTCAGGATCGATAACGTAGATAGTCTCCCCCTCGCTGATTGCGTTGTTGGGACACTCTGGCTCACAAGCGCCGCAACTAATGCACTCGTCCGTAATCTTGTACGCCATCTAGTATGCCTCCTTCTCACTCAGGGAATTACCCCTTTTTAAATACTTTACGACTCGCTACCGAGTTTTTCCTTCAAGGCCGAAGCTACAAATTCTGGAACCAGGTTCTGAACATCACCACCCAGACCGGCTACCTCCTTGAGCAGGCTAGAACTGAGAAACTGGTATTGAAGGCCGGTCATCAGGCAGACCAGCTCCAAATCGGGGTACAGCTTCTTATTCATCAGCGACATCTCGAATTCCCGCTCGAAGTCGGTAACCATCCTCAGACCACGTACCAGGACTTTGGCTCCCATCTCCTTAGCAAAATCCACAGTCAGACTAGTGAATGAGGTTACCTCCACATTGGGGATATGCGCTACTGCCCGTCTTGTCAACTCCACCCTCTCCTCTGTAGAAAAAAGAATACGCTTGTCAGGCGTATCATAAATCCCGATAACCAATTTATTAAAAAGTCTGGCTGCTCTGGTTGCAATGTCAATATGTCCATTCGTCACCGGGTCGAAACTGCCAGGGTAAACTGCGATTGTCAAGCTCTTTCCCCCCTTCGATATATTGAGATACAACTGTCACCGTGGCGGTGTTCTTTGAGTAGGCTTAATAGACCATAGCTAGAATTAAGAGCTAGCTTGGGAGAATGCGTTACCACTACGACTGTGTCCAACCCCACCAGTCTTGAGCTTGCCAACTGTTCCACCGCATTACCTATTGACAAATCAGCGTAGGGAGGGTCCATCAGTATGATACTGTACTCCTTATCAAGGAAGGAAAGAGCTCTGGTAACGCTACAGCAGTAAACATGAGCATTAGCATCGAGCTTTGTCTTTTCCAGATTCTGTTTGATTATACCACAACAGCGCCTTTCACGGTCAACAAAGTCAACCCAGTCAGCACCACGGCTCAACGCCTCAATCCCGAGAGCACCGCTACCAGCATACAGGTCGAGCACACGTGACCAGCTTGCAGCATTGTTCTCTAAAATCGAAAAAATCGCTCCCCGGACCAGGTCTGTTGCCGGACGAACATAAACGCCTTTTGGAACTTTAAGCAGGTGTCCTTTGGCTTTACCAGTAATCACCCGCACCCTAAAATACCTCGCTGATGATAATTAATGCCATTGGCCGTTGTCAACCCCCGTTGCACTCGATGAGTGCCAGCAGCCTGCCGTGGGCATCCTCGAACAACGGTTTTCCGTGCCCGAAGCAGATTATTTCAAGGTCAAGCTCAGCCATCTTCTTCACTGAGTCTACTGCTGCTACCATGTCAGTACTCACCATCTTTGCCGGCAACCGGAGCTTCTTGCGGCGTCTTTGCAGGGCATCGCCAACAAAAATAAGTTTCTGTCTGGGAGCATAGAGACAAATACTTCCTGGCGTATGCCCAGGAGTAGGAACAACTCTGAGACCACCCAGCAGCTCAAATGCCTCGCCCCCCTCCAGTTGTATATTAACATCATCAGGCTCCAGTACAAAACGCCGCCGCACCCTGTGCAAAAAAGGGATTCGCAGCAGCCGACGTATACCTTGCGGATAGGAAGGGGCAGTATCAAAACCAGCCAGGTCAGCCCTGTGTGCAATAATCTTTACATCATTAAACCTGCGCAGTTCGGGAACCGAACCTATGTGGTCGAAATGATTGTGGGTGATGATAATAGAGCTGATTTCCTCAACCGAGCGTCCGATCCTACGTACAAAGGCCGATATTCCCGTCGAACTACCCGGAAGCCCGGTATCAATCAGTGTCAGTTCTTTCTCGGCAATAACAAACAGGTTGGTACCGCCACTTGTCAGCTGATAGACACCGGGGACTATTTCGCGAGTTACCATTCGCCCACCACCAACACCAAAAGTTCAGACGGGTTATCGCCAAACCTGACTTACATTAAATTGCACGAGGGGCTAATGTACCAAGCTCTGCCTTTCCAGTCTTGTCCTTCCACTGGGCTTCGGTGATACCCAGCCGCCCGAAAATATCATCCACGTAGCGTAAATAGTATTGGTAGTCAAACAACGGCTCCAGCTCAGCGGCGGGCAGAACAGCGACAACTTCAGGATCAGCCATCAGCAGATTGAGGAACCTCCTGTTCCCCTTCCACGCCTTCATGGCATTCCGCTGCACCAGTCTGTAAGCCTCCTGGCGGCCCAGTCCCTTGTCAATCAACGCCAGCAAGACCCGTTGTGAAAAGAGCAGCCCTTTGGTTACATCCATATTCTTTTTCATACGGTCTGGATATACCAGTAGTCCATCCATGATTGTGGTAAAAATGTCCAGTATATAGTCAACCACCAAACAGGCATCCGGCAGGATAATACGCTCGGTAGACGAATGGCTTATGTCCCGTTCATGCCAGAGAGCGATGTTCTCCATGGCAGTCAGGGCATAACCGCGCACCAGCCGCGCCAGTCCGCAGATTCGCTCACACAGTTCGGGATTACGCTTGTGAGGCATGGCTGATGAACCGGTCTGCCCAGCACTGAAAGGCTCCTCAACCTCACGCACCTCAGTGCGCTGTAATCCCCTGATTTCGGTAGCGAACTTCTCAAGTGAACTGGCAATTATCGCCAGAGAGGCGAGGAATTGAGCGTGGCGGTCCCGCTGCAGGACCTGGTTCGATACCGGCGCCGGGGCTAATTTCAACCGGGCACAGACCCTCTCTTCAAGCTCGGGGGACAGGGTAGCGTAGGTACCAACCACGCCGGAAATCTTGCCGACGGAGATTTCACGCCAGGCCTCATGGAACCGTCGCCGACCCCGGTTCATTTCCTCGACCCACAACGCCAGCTTCAGCCCGAAAGAAATCGGCTCAGCATGGACACCGTGGGTACGACCAGCCATCGGGGTATATTTGTATTGGAGAGCCTTCTCCACCAGCACAGCTATCAATTTCCTGATATCGTCATCAATTATCTCCGCCGCCTCAACAAGCTGCAGGCTGAGGGCGGTATCGATCACATCCGAGGAGGTCATCCCGAGGTGAATAAAGCGTGACTCGCTGCCGAGGCTCTCAGACACGGCCCCGAGGAAAGCGGTCATATCATGATGAGTCTCCTGGAGAATCTCCTCCATGCGCTTGAGGTCCACCCGAGCCATTTTAATCTTGGGGATGGCCTTTCTTGGGATAACACCCAGTTCGGCCCAGGCCTCACAGGCAGCAATTTCAACATCCAGCCAACGATCAAACTTGTTCTCATCCGACCATACGCGTTCCATCGCAGGACGGGAATAGCGCTCAATCATTTGCCACCCTCCTTGAGTCGGCTGCGGTATTCGTCATAAGCTAACCGTATATTCTCATGTTTGAGCCCCAGTATCTCAGCTGCGAGGTAGGCGGCATTCCTGGCCCCGGCGCTTCCCAGGGCCATGCAGGCCACTGGTACTCCCGCCGGCATCTGAACGATTGAGTAGAGGGCATCAACACCACTCAATTCACCACTTGCCAGTGGCACACCGATGACAGGCAGCGTGGTCCAACTGGCAAGCACCCCCGGCAGGTGAGCGGCTCTGCCAGCGGCGGCAATGATGACTTCAATGCCATTATCTCGTGCTGAAAGTCCGTATTCTCTTGCCCTTTCTGGGGTACGATGGGCAGAAATAACGGACACCTCGTAGTCGATCCCCAGCTCCGTGAGAACATCCAGCGCCGGCTGCATCGTCTCGGCGTCAGACTGGGAACCCATTACTACACCAACTAGCGGCATAGCACCACTTTACCTTATATCTACCCTTCCTATCAAGTACAGCGGAGAACTGATTTCATGTTTATCGATGAGGAATTGAATCTACTCTAAAAGAATGAGTGATTCTTCGCTTGCCTGGTTTAAACCTTCTCCAGCACGATTAAATCACCATCATCTTCAGGAATAAACAGACAGCCATCATAATAGTCCAAACTGGCAATCTGAGGCAGGTTCAGTTGTAGGGGGTCTGTTTCTCGGGGGTCATTTCTCTTATGGGGTTGAATATCCCTCTTGCCCGCAATCGTGGTTATGATATTGGTTGACCTTTCAACCATCCTCATGACATGATTTTGTGTATCACCGATGAAAATATTCCCTTCTTCATCTAGGGATAAAGAGAGAGGTCCATCAAAATAGACGTTTTTATTACTCCCCAACGTCGCCTCTAAGGCATCCCCACCATCACCGGTATAGCCAGATTCGCCCGTACCGACTACCGTAGTAACAATTTCATTCGCGATATCTATCATCCTCACGGCAAAGTTTTTACTATCCAGCACATACATATTTCCATCCGGCCCGAGACGCAGGTCGTATATCCAGCTGAACCTGACCTCATCAAACGACACGGGTTCTTTCTGAAAACCGGGTGTGCCATCACCTAGAGTCCGAATGGGCTTGCCGTTTACATCGAATTGCCATACTTTGCATCCCCTGATTTCATGAGTCCATAGAGTGTTATTCCGGTCATACAAGCAATTTCCAACATCAACAAATCCGAGTTCTCCTGTATTTAAGAACAGCTCGGCAGACTTTTTATCAGGGTAAATCTTGAATATCTTGTTGTTGCCGTTACTGGAAAGAATTAATGAACCATCAGGTGCCTCACTGATATAGTGTGGGTGATTTACGTCGATATCAATATGATTATCACTCAACCCTTTGTTAACCGAACCAGCCGTCCAGGTGAATTGGTTGTCCTGATTCAAATGACCGAGCCAGTGCTCATCCCACTGCAATAGATATTGGTCGCCCGTTTTACTATGAAAGCCGAAAAAAGCATAACCGCTTCCCCAAAGTTTGTCCTTCTCGAAGTTGAAGATATGCTTTATCTTCCATTCCATTTCATGCCTCCGGTTAGCTTTTTCCGTCATCCCAACACTGACAGTTCGGGCATATATACGAAGAGGTACTACCCGTTTTTATCTTTTGAATGGTTGTCCCGCACACAGGACATAGTTGCCCTTCCCGGTAACCTACAAGAAAGTCCCGGAATCCTCCCGGCTTGTTATACAGGTCCTTTTCATAAGCAAGCCCGCCTAATCTGGCCGATTCCTCAAGGGTTTCTAGAATACCCCTGTATAAGGCCAGCTTCTGTATATCGGTCAGGGTTTGCAGTTTCTGGTCCGGGTGCATCCTTGCCCTGAATAATATGTCCTGGATATATACATTTCCGATACCGGCAATATTATGTTGGTTCAACAGGAAGCCCTTAACAGAACCTCGCCTACCTGCCAGTAGACTGAAAAAGTATTCCTGAGTAAAACCAGAATCCCTTACTGGTGTCATACCAAGTTTCGCCGTCATACTATGGCCGGCCAGGTCTCCGTCACTCACAGCATGAACATAACCAAACCACGAGAAACTTATGGTCAACACTCGCCCATCGTCGAAATCTATCCTCAGTTGACATTTCTCCGGTAGAGCGTTGTCACCTCCATGTAGTATTACATTTCCTCCCATGCCCAGATTCAGGAGGAGCCAGGTGCCCTGTTCGAGTTCTACGAAAATCCATTTTCCCCTGCAAGTCACCTGCTCAATGCGCTTGTCCAGCAATAGACGTGTAAAATCGTCGCTGGGCATATTAAGACATTTTTCCTGCACCACACGGATGCTTTTGATTATCTTGCCCCTGAGCTCTTTGTCCATCTGCTCGGACAGATTAAGAATTTCCGGTAGTTCAGGCATCTAAGTTACCTCCTGAGCAATCAGATAGTAGACCTTCACCGGGAAGGTTTAACTGGCCAGTTCCATCGCTTCTCGAATATCCTCGGCAATCATTCTCCGCTTGCTCTTCTCGATGAAGAAGCTGGGGCCGGCCTGCAGGTAGGAGGGGAAAGCCCGCCTTCCACGAAAGTAATACTCCTGCCCCCGAATCTTGTATGTAGAGCCAGCCGGAATTACCCTACCTTCACCCGCCCTGCGGGCAATATAGTTGATAGCCTTGATAGCGACATCGCCCATCAGCATGAAGACCTTTACATTAGAAAACAGGGCCAGTTCTTTCTCAAGGATTTTGGAGCATTCTTCGATGGTGCCCGACTTTATCCCGTATGCTGTTTTCCCGCACTTCACCGCCGTAGTGAGATAGATACCCATATCGAGAACATCTTGGATCGATTTAACATCCGCACCAGCATCGTTGAACGCTTGCAATGTAGTCTGGCTGGAACAGGGAGTCCCCTTGGGCATAATAATAGTCGTCGGAGTTCTCCGGGGCGGCTTCTGAAATCATTACAATGGATATCTCGTCAGGATTCAGGTCTACATCTGGAACGATGTAGCACTCGTGTTTTACGTCAGTACAGGGAAACTTCTCACAGCTTACAAATTTATCTACCTGCATATGCTCTACCTAACCTCCTTTGTCCCACCTCTCCTTCAAAGGAGCTTATTTCGGAATACTTGATTTTCCACCGGAATTACGATACCGTCTAGTGGAATACTATTATACACGTTTGGAGGTAGAAAGAAAGAGGTGACCAGAAGACAACATTTTCTATCCGAAATGTTGGAGAATATTCGTTTACCGTATGAAGCCAAGTGGGACGGACCAGCGGCAGGTGGTGAGTTCAGGAATCAGGTCGAGGAAGAGTATTTCCAACAATTTGTGGACAACACTGAACCACAAGCTGTCATACTGGATTTAGCATGCGGAGATGGTAGACACACCCTAAGAGTTGCTGAGAGAGTGGGCGAAGTGGTGGGTCTCGACCTTTCCCACAACAGTCTGGCAAAGGCAAAGAAGAAATGCTCAGTAAGAGACAACGTTACTTTTACGCATGGTTCTATCTTTCAACTTCCTTTTCGTCCAAACACATTTGACGGTATCTGGTTCTCGGAAGCTTTCGAGTATGTACCTCCCGATAAACGAAGGATATTACTAAGTTCTTTAAATAATGTGCTGAAAGATTCTGGCATCCTTTATATGAGTGTTGAAACCTGGCAGAGTCCTAGTATTATCACCTCTCTGAAGCAGCTCTGGACAGATTTCAGGCTCTTCTGCTACTGGAAATTTATTAAGCGGAAGCCACTACTCTGGGGAGAGTTTTTGTACTACTCACCAGTGAAACGTATAAATTGGTCAGGCTGGCATTACCATGTACACACGAGCAAGAGGACACTGTGTAAGTTGCTTGACGAGTGTGGATTTGCGATAGAAAAGATAAACCTCTCCGATGATTATATCTATGTGTTATGTTGTAAGGCATCAGGATAGGTGCCAGATAAACTAGGCCCATCGCTACTTCAAAGGAGAGGGGGAGACAGGAGACGGGACAACCACAGAAGAATAGCCCCGGCTTTCTATAACCCCTCGTTTATCAGGGCAATATCCTTCCGATAATGGCAGTCTTTGAAGTGGATACGCGAGATATTATCGTAGACCTTCTCCCGGGCCTGGGTGATGGTCTTGCCTTTAGCCACCACCGTCAGAGTCCGACCGCCGCTGGTGACCACCTGCCCATCATCGGCAAGCTCCGTCCCGGCATGGAACACAACCACCTCTTCATCGAGGTCATCGAGTCCAGTAATGGGAAAACCGATCTGGTAGCTGCCGGGATACCCGCCGGGGGCCATCGCCACGCCGACACAGGCGTCGTCATAGAGCTCTATCTTGACTTGTTCAAGAGTGTTATTGATTACCGCCAGTATAATCTCTACAAGGTCGGTCTTGAGCAGAGGCAGCACAACCTGCGCTTCCGGGTCACCCATACGGGCGTTAAACTCAATTACCTTCGGACCTTCAGTGGTAATCATCAGCCCACCATAGAGAACTCCCCGGTAAGGCCTGCCCTCCTTAGCCATAGCCGCTACCGCCGGTCTCATGATGGTCTCCTGCACCGTCTCCGCCAGCTCCGGGGTGAGGAATTGTGGTGGACTAAAGCTACCCATGCCGCCGGTGTTCGGCCCCTGGTCGCCATCAAAGACACGCTTGTAGTCGCAGGCGTAGGCCAGCGGGAGCACGGTCTGTCCATCGGTGAAGATAAAGGCACTCATCTCCCGACCGGACAGGTGCTCCTCGATTACCACTCTATCCCCGGATGCCCCCACGCTCTTCGCTTCCATGAACTGCGAAAGTGTCTCCATGGCCTGAGTGACGGAGTCAGCAACAACCACGCCCTTCCCCGCCGCTAGGCCATCGGCCTTAATCACAATCGGGGGCGTCTGCTGCTCAACGTAGCGTTTTGCCTCGACATAGTCAGAGAAAGCAATGCTTTGAGCACAGGGAATACCATGTTTCTGCATCAATTCCTTGGAGAAGACCTTGCTCGACTCAATCTCAGTAGCCTGCTTGGTCGGCCCGAAAACGGGAACACCGAGGGCCTGAAAGTGGTCGACCACGCCGGCTGCCAGTGGGGCCTCCGGGCCAACGACCACCAGTTCAATACCATTCTGCCTGACAGCCTCAGCCAGCGAACTAACATCGGTGTCTTTGATATCAAGGTTTTGGGCAATGCGGGCGGTACCGGCGTTACCGGGGGCGGCAAAGAGCTGCGTGGTACGGGGGCTCTGTGCCAGCTTCCAGACTATAGTATGTTCACGAGCGCCACCACCAACAACCAGTATCTTCAAGGCTTACCTCGCGGTGGTTTTTCTCCGGCCATCCTCTCCCCCTGTATCCCCCTCTCCTTTCAAGGAGAGGGGGAGGATGATTTCTGAAGGGGCTTCGCCCCTTCAAACTTCCCTTTTCCTTTAGCGCAGATAGTATTGCTCAGGCGGCAAAGCTAGAACGCATCTTTATACCCCAGTGCCCATCCTGTTCCGTTACCACCCATATCGAAGGGTACGTACCAATCAGACTTCCATCTGCTCGATAGCGTGAGAAAGTTACCTTCAGATGCACCTTGGTCTCACTACTCTGGATTACTTCCCTCAAGTCCCAGCAGCTATGATGCCAACCAGTACGTTGCCGGAATATGTTAAAGAAATCACCCGGCATCTGGTCATTTGCAGTCTCGCTGACCACCAGGGTGCCGTTTGCGCCCACCCGAGCATGGGGATAATTCAGACATTTCCGGGCGGCCTCGGGGTCAGCAGCATTGAACGCATCCATAAAGGCCATGGCCGTAAGCACCGCCTTCTCCTCCGACTGGTTAGCCACCACGGTGACAATCTGCTTAGCAGCTGACTGTTCAGTCGTTCTCTCGACGGATACTATCTCCTTGGGATAACCGCTATCAGGCTGCACTTCTCACACCTTTGTGTTAGTGGTTTCTCTCCCGCCATCCTCTCCCCCTGCCCGCCGTCTCTCCGGTCTGCTCGCCGTACGACTTCGGCAGGCGAGGACTATGGCAGGCGGGCCTGTGTCCCCTTCAGGAAGAACCCTTCAGGGTGAACCCCTCTCCTTAAAAGGAGAAGGGGAAGAGAGATATTGAAGGGGCTTCGCCACTTGAAACTACCCCTTATTCCCACTCAATGGTTGAAGGAGGCTTGGAGGTGATGTCGTAGACAACCCGGTTGACCTCGGGCACCTCGTTGACAATACGATTTGAAATCCGCGCTAGGACATCGTAAGGCATCCTGGCCCAGTCGGCAGTCATAGCGTCCTCACTGGTCACCGCCCGGACGCCGACCAGATAACCGTAGGTGCGGTAATCACCCATGACACCCACCGACCTTACATCTGTCAGCACCGCGAAAGTCTGCCACAATGGACGGTAGAGCTTAGCCTTCTTTATCTCGTTCATTACGATGAAGTCACATGAGCGCAGTATCTCCAGCTTTTCGCGGGTCACCTCACCGATGATGCGTATCGCCAGTCCCGGCCCGGGGAAGGGCTGCCTCCAGACCATCTCTTCGGGGAGGCCCAGCTCCAGTCCGAGCTGACGCACCTCGTCCTTGAAAAGGTAACGCAACGGCTCAATCAGCTTGAGTACCATCTTGGCCGGCAGCCCGCCGACGTTGTGGTGGGTCTTTATCTTGGCAGCAGCGTTGCTCCCCGAAGAGGCACTCTCGATAACGTCCGGGTAGAGCGTCCCCTGAGCAAGGAAGTCAACCTTGCCCAGCTTCCTAGCCTCCTCTTCAAAGACAGCGATAAACTCCTCGCCTATCTCGATACGTTTACGCTCCGGGTCGGTCACCCCTTCGAGGCGTTTCAGGAAGCGGTCGGTAGCATCAACATAGTTAATCTGCATACCCAGGTTAAGCCGGAAGGTGTTGAAGGTACGCTCCACCTCCTCGCGACGTAGCAGCCCGTTGTTAACGAATATACAGGTTAGCTGGTCACCGACTGCCCTGTGAATCAACGTGGCCCCCACCGCCGAATCGACCCCACCGGAGAGAGCATTAATGACCTTACCATCACCCACCTGCTCTCTTATCCGTGCTACGCTTTCATCAATGAAGTTGCCCATCGTCCAGTTCCCCTTGCAACCGCATATCCGGTAGGCAAAATTCTTCAGGAGCTTCTTCCCCTCGGGAGTATGAACTACTTCGGGATGGAACTGGAGACCAAAGACTTTACTATCATTACCCATCACGGCAATCGGTGAATTTTCTGTGTAAGCAAGAGATTCAAAGCCGGGCGGCATCGCCTCTATCCGGTCGCCGTGGCTCATCCAGACCTGCGTGGAGGTATCCACCCCGGCGAAGAGTGGCAAATCAACATCGCTCAGGTGAAGAAGCGCCTGACCATACTCCCGCTTGATACCCGGTGCCACCTGGCCGCCAAGCTGCTTGGCCAGGACACCCATCCCATAGCAGATTCCAAGAATCGGCAGGCCGCTCTCATAGACATAGGGTTGAGCCAATGGTGCCCCTGGTTCATAGACACCAGCTGGCCCGCCGGAAAGGATAAACCCCTTAGGATTTAAGGGTGCAATCTGCTCCCAGGGGGCATCATACGGGACTAATTCGCAGTAGACGTGGCTCTCGCGTATCCGGCGGGCAATGAGCAGACTGTACTGCGAACCGAAGTCAATAACGACAATCGTCTCACGTTCGGCGCTTATCGCCTCACTAACCGGAGCCGCCTCACCACCCGTCTCGGCAATCTCCAGGTAAGTGGAGACCTCTATATCACCGGTCGTAGCTACACGGCGATTGCCCTTGACCGTCCGCTTTGGCTTGTCCTTTTTCATTCCCCCCTGCTTACCAAAGATTACCATTACGGTACATCCTTGTCAAAGGAAAATTACAATGTTTCTGTCGCGGATGAAACGATTACAACTCCATCTCTCGAAGGTCTTCAGCAAGCAGGAGTCTGGGCTCGGTGGCGGCCTGGACATCATCAACCGTGACCGAGGGGGCCACCTCTCGGAGTAAAAGTCCTTTTGGCGTGACCTCAATTACTGCCAGGTTGGTAATAATGGTATTTACTACTCCACGCCCGGTTAGTGGATAGGTGCATTCGTTGACAATCCTGTGCTCACCGGAGCGGGTTGTATGCTCCATGACGGCGATGACGCTCCCGGCCCCGCTCACTAGGTCCATACTCCCACCGATACTACCGACCCTTCTATCCGTAACCATCCAGTTAGCCAGGTCACCCTTTTCCGAGACCTGATACGCACCGAGCACCGTCACGTCAACATGCCCTCCCCTAATCATTCCAAAAGCCAGGGCGCTATCGAAAAAGGCCGCACCGGGCTTCAGGGTCAACGGCTGCGAACTGGCATTAACGAGGTCGATATCCATCTCCTCTTCGTCCGCGATATGACCGAATCCCAGGGCACCGTTCTCGCTGTGAAGCACCACCCCCCCATCTTCTGGGATGAAATTCGATACCAGTGTGGGCAGGCCAATACCAAGATTTACGTACTGCCCACTTTTAAGCTCTCTGGCTGCCCGCAGCGCAACCAGTTCCCTACTTAAACCCAACGTCATACTTTTCTCCCTTTATAACACAATTAACGTAGATGCCGGGCGTGACAACTGACTCAGGATCCAGTTCACCGACCTCTACAATCTCATCGACTTCGGCGATAGTGACGGCTGCTGCCGTCGCCATCAAAGGATTGAAGTTACGCGCAGTCATACGGTAGGTGAGGTTCCCCATCCTGTCAGCCTTGTGGGCCTTAATCAGGGCAAAGTCGGCCCGGAGCGCCAGTTCCAATAGATACTCCTTACCATCAAATACCTTCTTCTCCTTGCCTTCCTCGGCAACCGTACCGACACCGGTCGGCGTATAGAAACCGGGAATACCGGCCCCACCAGCCCGAATCCTCTCGGCGAACGTCCCCTGCGGGACGATTTCAAGTTCCACCTCCCCCTTGAGGTAAAGCCCTTCAAAAGCGTTTACTTTGCCCGCATAGACAGGGTATGAAGCTACCACCTTTCTTATCTGCCGCTTCTGAAAAAGAATAGATAAATCGAAGTCCTCCAGCCGCCCACCGGGGCTGTTCGTTATCGCCGTAATGCCCTTCGTGCCCTTTTCATAGAGTGCCTTGATAAGCGTAAACGGGATTCCGGCTACGCCAAAACCACCGAACATGATGGTGCTGCCATCTTGAATATCCGCAACCGCTTCTTCTGGACTCGAAAGTATTTTGTCCATACTACTCCCCTGTATTATCTACATGGTGTCCCTCCTATGCTACACTTCAGAAATAGTAGAGTTCAAGTAATTGTGCCTGATTATACGACGACGGACATTCTGGGATTTCCCTGTTTGTCTCACACCACCTGTTCGATAGTGCTGGCCCCATCCCCTGCCAGCCGTCCCTCCGGGACTATGGCAGGCGGGCCCTGTGTCCCCCTTCCCCAGAGGGGAAGGGGAAGATTAATATTTAGAGGGCTGCGCCCTCTAAAACTCCCCTTAAATATTAGAGTCTTCGCTCCTCTTAAGCTCCCCTTATTATGTCGAAGAGACTTAATACTTGCTGTAGCTAACAAAGACGGGGGCGCTCACGTAGATCCAGTTCTTGATGAAAAGTATGCCAATCTATCACGTGGCAACTCACTTGCTTGGAGATATCGCGGTCCAAGAGGCGATATTCCACTTGAAGGTCCGGAGAAAGCTGCTGTTCGGCAAATCGCACATGAGGTGCTGAAAACACTTAATCCTAAAATGTCAAACAGGAAACCCAAAATGGAGGGTACTATCTTTCCGGGTAATATAATGGCAACAACAAAGCCACCGCAGATACCTAAAGTTGGTCGAAATGACCCATGCCCTTGCGGAAGTGGCAAGAAGTATAAATATTGCCACGGTAAGCAATAGTTTGGCATAATATGACTTAACTTGCCTAATTAACCTATCGGCCGAACTAAATCTCTTATGAGGACTCACCACATTCATAACATCCGACGAATTGACAGTAACTAGCAGTCATATACCACCACAGTCAACGTAATTGCTCCGGCTCGCTCCGCTCGCCTCCGCAATTACTATATAAGATGTTATTCCCCCACCAAAACCACAGCAGATATTGATTCTGCTGCATTTCAATGTACATTTTGCATACAGTTCTGAATTCAATGTACAACATTTCAACATCTCAGAGAATCAGATGTCGGCAGATATGGCACGCATGGTGTATAGACAGCGGATACTGGCAGTACTGACCAACTGTGCGTTGATTAAGTGATAAAGATAGGCGGGTAGGTAAGAAAAATCTAGGACTTACGGTGCACTATTTCGAGCCACTTATACCTCCCTAACATCGGCATATAATATTAAAGTTGATAGGAAGATATGGGTATACTAGACTATCGGCGAGCCAGAAGAGAATTTGATTCTTTCGACCAGTTACTGAAATACATATCGGATAGTAACCAAGTATCACATGACCGTATTCGAGATGAGACATATTGGCAAGCGCTATTGAAACGTCCCAAGGATAAATCTACACGTTCACTTGAATAGTTCTTGGAATTATTAAGCTCGAGTGATTTGTGCCCAAAAGCTCTTCTGCATAGGTTAGTATCGCTGTATAGCAAAGTCAATAACTAGTTGATTACGCTCAGTGATAGGCGATTGATTACACCTTATTGATTGATAGTAATTTCCTAATAAGGCAATTGCAGTTGTTTCTTAATATCGATTGCGTTTTGTGGTGTTAAGTCTTCTGTGTTACGGATATCATTGAGTCAGCAGAAATACCTTTTAGAACTGCAGCATCTCCTACGACTTTACCGAACACAGTTACAGCACTAGCTGGTCTTATCTCATCCCCATGGCTCATAGGTGTTGGTCCGAAGAAAATACAGAAAGCGCTACCAATAGGCCAATAGCCTAAATCTCCAAGTTCTACTATTTCCTGCCCTTGTTCTAGTGGTAAGTCTAGCGGGATACGAAAGTAAATTTCATCCCCCCACATTTTTACTTCAGTTTCGACAGGCAGTATATCCCAGATAGCTTGAGCTGTATCCGTATCATTCAATATACCTTCGAGTTCAATATTGTTGCTTTTTATGTGAATTATTTTCGTCATCCTACGCCCCCAGTATCTCCTTATGCCTCAATGCCCTCTCCAGTGAGGGCTGCATCTTCATCTCGCGGAACTCATTGATGGCGAAGTCAAGGTGCTCAAGGGCATCTGACTTCTCGTCAGGGTAGTGCTTCAGGAGCAGTTCAGCGAGCTGGAGGCGTGTGAGGGCCAGCTCTGGGCGGAATCTCATGTCAGTGGCGACTCTAATTGCTTCTTGATAGTGGTTGCGGGCTTCTTCGGGTCTATCAAGTAGGGCAGCAGCGGCTCCTAAGTGGCGGTCTACACACGTGACTGCAAACCTGCCACCTGTACGGACCCCGCTGCCAGCCAGTCTACCTAATAGCAATTCGGCTGCCTCTCGATGTTCCACCAGAACAGCAGCCTCAAGGCATGGAATATCGAACTGCGATGCCGCTTCATCTTCAGCCGAGCCTATGCCAGGTCGGTTTAAAACTGCCTGTTCCAGCATTGTTGCTACTTCATCCTTACGGCCCAAGTATGCTGGGCAGAGAATTCTGTTTCCGAACGTCCATTGGTCCTGAGAGCTAAACTTAAGCGAGTCATAAAAGGCGTCGATGTCCCTCCCCAAGTAGAGTAGATTTCGAAAATGGCCAAGTTCTCTACCACTCCTTTCAGGCCCCCTCTCTTCACCAAGGGCTATTCGCCGTTTGTCTATCTCGGAGGCATCTTCAAAACGCCCGTCGATTGTGGCCATGATAATCTCGTGGTCCATCGCTTGTCGAACGAGGTTTATCTGTCCGGTACGCTCAGCCCACTCCCGATGCTCGTCCCAGGCACTTTCGGCATGCTCGCGCTGTCCTGCCTCCAAGAAGGCATGGCCCACCATAAAAAGTCCCCACATTGCTATTAGCATTCGTACCCCTTTACGCGATGCCTGCATCAATTGACCTGCCAAATGCAACCGCTCATCGGCATGCTGTGGTGCAGATGCTATGAAAAGGTACAGTGCTGCGGCCCACCAGAAGAGTTCCGGGTCACCCAGACGACGGGCCAGATCAAGGGCATTCCTCGATAGACGAACCGCCGTCCTGAGATGACCAGCATTGAGTTGCACCGTTCCCAGACTCATATCAGCCCAGGCCCGCTCTACGGTGTCTGGTTTGGCGTAGCGGTCAGCCCGCTCTGTCCATTGGGCTGCCTCGGCAGTTCCATATGCCGGGCCAGCCCCGTAATAGCTCAGTGCCCTAATAGCCAGCTGGCAGACCGTGGACGCACGTTCGTTATCACCAATATCCTCAGCTAGCTTGAAGGCCGCCGGGGTTTCAACGTCGAGAACATGCCGGGACTGCCCTGCCCAGAGCAACGCCTCGCATAAGGTCAGGAGTAAATCACACCGCTTCGTCTTATCATCAGGGTCAAGCACCTCCTGCACCTTGAGCGCCTGCTCCAGCAGCCGCACTGCCTCACCAAAGGCGTAGACATCCAGTGCCCGTTGTGCGGCCATCTCACCATAGCTGACTGCCTTACTCAGGTCGGCGAGGTCAGGAGAATAGGAAAAGTGCTCAGCTAGCTCGGCGGCGTGCTCCTCTAAACGCCTGGTATAGACCTCTTCCAGCGCCTGTCCTACCTGCTGGTGGAGTCGAATCCGCCTCGGGGCAATAATCTCTTCATAAAGGTTCTGGCGGAAGAAGGCGTGGGTAAAGCGGTAGGTCACCGCTGCTCCTACGGCAGAGCGCTCCTCCACCACGGCCGCCCCCTTAGCCTCCTCCAGGGCAGCAAACAACTCATCATCGGATATGTCAGCTACTTTTTGCAGTACTGCTAGCCGGAACTCCCTGCCGATAACAGAGGCAATGGATAGTATTCGGTTACACTCCTGACTCAGACCAGAGAGGCGCTTACCTACTACATCCCGTAGTCCCTCTGGAATACTCATTTCTAGTTGTGTAGCCTTCCACTGTCCTTCTTCGCGGCTGATAAGGCCTTCTTCAACCAGGTAACGCACCACCTCCTGCACGAACAGGGGATTTCCTTCGGTCTGACGATGTACTGCTTCAGCTAAGCTCCAAGGTACTTCTTCTCTAGTGATACTCTCCAGCATCCTTCTTACTTCATCAGCATTGAGACCACGCAAGAGGACACGGCCAAAGGTGGCAACACGTCTTAACTCAGCCAGTGCTGCTGATAGGGGATGTGTCCTATCTACCTCTACATCACGGTAGGTACCGACAACCAAGAGCCTGGCACCCGACAGGTTACGGGAGACATGGGTCAGCATCTCCAGAGTACCCTTGTCGGAGTCGTGAAGGTCCTCCAAGATAATCAGCATCGGCTGGACTTTAGCAGCATTGGTGAGAAAACTGGTGACTGCCTGAAATAGACGGTAGCGCTCTTCCTCGGGACTCTCAGGTGGTCTTGGCTCTACCTTGAGTTTCTCCCTTATTTCGGAGACGATACGGGCAACATCAGCTGCCCCTGTACCCAGCTCTTTTCTCAGGTCTCTGGTCTCCCTGGTGAGAACATAGGAACGCATCGCCTCAACGAAGGCCAGGTAAGGTAGTGACAGTGACCCTTCTTCGTAGCAATGACCAACGAGATATTTACCACCTCTCAGTGTTACATAGGTGGCCAGCTGCTCGCAGAGGGCGGTCTTACCGATACCCGGCTCTCCCACCACCATCATCAAAGCACCCTGTCCCGACATGGCACCATCAAAGGCAGCCTGTAACTGCTTCTGTTCGGGTTCTCGTCCTACGAATACTTTCCGGTAAAGCGGGCTACTTTCAGGAGCAGTGGTTACCTGTGATGGTTCCTTCTCAACCTTACCGGCTTCTATGGACTCCAGGGCTTTAAGAACGTCACCAGCTGAGGTAGGCCGCTTCTCAGGGACCTTCTCCAGTAGTTGCAGGATGAGTACCTCCAGCCCCGCTGGTAGGTCAGCCCTATGCCAGGTGGGAGATACTACCGACATGTTGATATGCTGACTGACAACATTTACCCAGTCATCACCGATGAAAGGTGGCCTACCTGTCACCATCTCATATAACATTGCCCCCAGTGAGTAGAGGTCTGCCTTTGCTGTTACTTCTCCACCCATTGCTTGTTCTGGTGGCATGTAAGAGGCTGTACCTACCATCATCCCTTCCTGAGTAAGACGTGATAGGTCAACAGCTACTGCCAGACCGAAATCACCTATCTTGGCGGTACCATCGGCACTCATCCAGACGTTACCCGGTTTAAGGTCCCTATGAATGATACCCTTCGAGTGGGCAAACTCCAGTCCCTGACAAACTGACTTGGTGATGCTGATTGCCTGCTCCAGTGGAAGTCTGTGCTCTGGTGCCTTCTCGATAAGCCCCTCAACATCACCACCTGACATGAGAGGTAAGACGATGTAGGGTTGGCCTTCGTGGTCTCCGAAGTCATGGATGGTCATGATATTGGGATGGTCACCGAGTCGTCCCATAGCCTGAGCCTCACGCTTGATACGGGTTCTGGCTTCGTCATCGAGCTTTTCGGTCTTTATCAGAGCAAAGGCAACGTCACGGTCCAATGTGTTGTCATGGACGAGGTATACTCTCTTCTTGCCACCTTCACCGAGGAGCTGCTTAACCTGGTAACGTCCATCAGCGAAGGAGGTGGGTTCGGGGGAGAGGGGTGTTTCGGGAGTTGGTGTGGGTGTCGGCTCAGATAGAGAGTGGCCACATTTGTTGCAGAAGCTACTGCCTGGGAGATTCTTATGCCCGCACTGCGGGCACGTGAGTTCGATTTCGAGTGTTTGACCACATCCTCGGCAAAACTTGGCATCTTCAGGATTTTCTGTCTGACATTTTGGGCACTTCACGACTCACTCTTAAGCACGAGTTCGGTGCCCACAGTCTAGAGGTAAACCGAGGTGATGTCAAGGGTGTATTGATGACAATGCCCCCTTTGACTTCCCACGTTTACCATATTGACAACAACCACTCAAAGGATTACAATCAACTCCCCAGTACAATACTAATACCCAACCATACCCGACCTCTTGTGGAATAAGTCGGGAGGTGGGCGGTGGAAGATTGAGGGCACCAGAATCGCTAGATGAATGGCGGTGACTGGTGCTCTTTTTATTCGAAAAGGAGGTGATACCTATTGAAGCAACTACCTAAATGTTAACCTAACAATACTTCTAAGAGGAGATTTTGGATGAAGAAAATAACACTTCTAGTTATGGTTGTTATAGCTCTAGTTGCTGGATCCTTGCTAGTCAGTGATGCGACTTCAGCGAAAAAAACAAAAGCGCCTTTCAACGGGCTAGGTAAGGTACTTGTTCAAGGGTCTCCTATCCATGGATCCAATGGCATCATGTTTGATGAGAACGACATGTTGTACATCGCAAGTGCTGTAGGTAGGGAAATAATGATTATGGACCCGAAGTCAGGTAGTATAATAGACAGGCTTGATACTGCCGATGGCGTCCAAGCACCAGACGACCTTGCATTCGGTCCTGATGGTTCTCTTTACTGGACGGATATTCTAACGGGTTGTGTGAGTAGGTTGGATCCAGAAGGTAATCTTAGTACACAATTCGTAGCTTTAGGTGTCAATCCCATTACTTTTTCTGACGATGGCCGTCTGTTTGTCGCTCTTGATTTCCTAGGAGATGGGCTGTACGAACTTGATCCAAATCTTGTTAGTTCGCCAACGTTAATCTCGACCGATTGGCTAGGATTCCTAAATGGCATGGACTTCGGACCGGATGGACTTCTGTATTGTCCTGTCTGGACTGAAGGTCGTGTAGTCAGTATCGATGTTGACGCTGTCCCATTGGAAATGGTGACGGTGGCCGAAGGCTTTGGCATCCCGGCAGCCGTGAAGTTCAACTCGCATGGGGATCTGTATGTGGTCGACCATATGACTGGAGAAATCTTACGTGTTGATGTAGAGACTGGGAACAAGGAGATCATTGCTACCGGCCTTGGTGGTTTGGACAACCTTGCGTTTGATTCTCACGACCGCCTATTTGTTTCTCAGGCCCAAGATGGATCCATTCATCAGGTCCTCTCAAGCGGAAAAATGAGGACAGTCAGTAAAGATGGCATGACTGCACCGGGAGGCGTCGCAATAATGCCTAATTCCGATGGGGGTGAATCTGTATTTGTGGGTGACCTCTGGACACTGCGTGAATTCGATGGAAGAACTGGCAGACCGATAAGTATTTATCACCATTATCTTGGTGTTCCCGGTATCACGAGTCCACAGACAGTTTCAACATATGGAGATAATTTGATTTTGTCATCGTGGTTTTCCAATGAAGTTCAGGTCTGGAATCCTGAGACTGGTACTGTGGTAGATGATTACCCTGCCTTTGCTGTACCGTTGAACGCAATTGGATTTCAGGGAGATATCGTCGTAGCCGAACTTATGACCGGGAGCGTCGTTCGTGCAAGCGATAATTCCACTATAGCTACCGGACTTTTGGTGCCTACTGGTCTGGCAGCAACCGAAGATGACCTCTGGGTTTGCGAATGGGCTACTGGTATCGTATATCAAATTGTAACCGATGGAGCACCTACAATGACTCCGGTAGCGACAGGGCTATCTTATCCAGAAGGCCTTGCTGTAAACTTGGACGGGAGTCTGCTTGTCGTCGAGAGCGGAGTTGGTCAACTCTCTCGAATAGACCTTGATAATAATACAGTCAGCATTGTAGTCGATGACCTAGAACTTGGTGCTGAAGGCGTTCCAGGGTATCCTCCTACATGGGGATTCAGCGGCGTAGCTGTCGGATCAACAGGGTACATATATGTCACAGGTGATATTGGCAACGCCCTATATCGCTTCAAGCCCACACGCTAGTTAAATCAGAGTTTGAGTAAGTAGAAAGCAGGTCGCTAGTGATAGAGGAATAATATAGTGAAGCATGCACGATTGTGGTAGGTAGTAAGGGCTAGCAGGTCTCTAATGGTCTGCTAGCCTTCTTCTATCCCTTTCACACTCATTTGTTACAAAATGTATGTTTTGTAACAGTGAAATGGAATACACTCACGTCGACACCCCGATAGTGGTTTCATCGTAAGTATATATAGTCTTTCTATCAATATGTCAATAATATGCTACAATTCGGATAATCTTGGAAAGGAGATTTACCATGAAACAATTGACTATTGCTGTTGGCGTACTCATCATAACCCAAGCATATTTCATGATACCCGCCAACACACCGGATTGGCTGGACTGGATTTTATTCGTAGTTCTTTTAGTGTTCGGCGCCTACACGATTTACGACGCCATGCAATCGAGGGGATAGACCTCGAATCAATTGCGTAGTTCGAAAGCACGATACTGGTACCGAGGAACAACGATAGAGTTGATACTACAAAGTGTTCCTTTAGAAGCGAGACTCACTTACATAGTGGTTGTTAGATAGACCAAGTGCAGCAATTCTGATTGCAAATAATCCTGATATTATTTCGGCATGTTGGTATTAATTGAGTTTTGTATTTTACTTTATGGAAAACTCAAACGGAATCAAATAGCTATACGCATGGCTGGACAAACATCCCGATTCATATTCAAACAGGGACAATACTAACCGACTGTTTTTCGTCCAAGCTGTTATAGTACAAGAGGAACAAACATCCCGATGTTTGTTCAATGGTGAGCAACAGCCCTCCCTGTGCGGCAATCCAACAAAATATGTGTTTTGTTATGATTTTATACAAACTCACAACAATATCATATCTCACGTCTGAATTAGCTCGTGGCGAGTTCCTTTAATGGAGGGAAGTAATTATAACAAACAACTGAAGGCGTGAAGGCTTTTAACGGTCATACGAATCACTATTACCACACAGAAACCATGAATCATGCGTAGAAGTGAAATCACGCCACTTTTTCGCTTTTTGTCCAGCCCAAGAAGTAATGAAGGAGTCTTTTCTCATGTTACCAAATACACGACTCGGCATTCCTGAACAAGGCTGCACGTTGCCATTAGGAGCAATGTATCCCGTTTCAAAACCAGCCCCACAGCTTTTACGTTTGCCCAGACGTAAATCCCCACCATCTGCCGTTGAGGAATTTAATGCCATATCACCAGTCAGTTTCAAATTCAAACCATGTTTTTTCGCCATCTCTAGTAAATCCATTGCCATTCCGTTATCCCTCTTGTATTTAAAAAGGTGTTCATTTTCTTTTACAGTTGCACGACCCCGGGGAAATACTAAACCTGCTTTAATTGTGTTGGCACCAACAGCCGCGAGGTCAATAAACAACTCCTCCAGTCCTTCTCTCTCGTCATCGCAGATTGTTATCCGTGGTACTGCCTTTATATCTTCTTCTAATAAAACAATAAGCGCCTTTAATGACTTATAATAACTACCGACACCGCGAATATTGTTATGGACCTTTTCGGAACCGTCAAAACTCACTCTAACCTCGGAAACATCAATATCTTTTAACTTGCGTGCAATTTTCTCCGTCACTAATATTCCGTTTGTGGTAAGAATAACGTTTAGTCCGACTGCTTTGGCGTGAGTAAGAAGAGGGTATATGCCCTGGTGGCACAGTGGTTCTCCACCACCGACACCTATCTCAAGTACCCCAATCGTAGCAAGCTCATTCATTATTGAGGCTATACGTTCTGAGGATAACTCATTATGTCTGTCAACATTAGGGGATGAATTAGTTATACAATGCCTGCATTCCAGATTACATAGGTAGGTAAAATCAAAATATACCTTTAACGGTGCCCGTGAATCGAACGTCGAAAGGTCGAAAATGTCCTCATCTGCGTAAATTTCTGATTCTTCGCCGTTACGATATATGTTACGTGTAACAGTGTCGTAAACTATCTCTCCATTATTGGCCACCTTACGTTTCAGCCAACGCCGTTCTTTTACATACACTAACAATCTCCTACTTATTTCCAAGTATTACTATAAAAATGATAATGGCTGTGGTGTTAGAATATGGTTTGTATCAGGTTATAGGATAGTATTGATTTAGTAGTACAAATGCTTGTTTGCCATATTATTGTTAGCAAATAATACAAACTCCTAACAATCTAGCAATCACGCCTGAGTCAGGCAAGAGACATCGCCTTGACCACTGGAAAGTATCTGTTGCACATACTCTTGACGGGTGGAGTCCAGAGGGGTGGAACCCCTCTTGGCGGGGGATTCCAAGGGGGTGTCCCCCTTGGAAAATGGAATATAAGCTTTCAGGTATAGAGAAACGAGGTATCCTCCTTGACTCCCTTCCATCTGGACATTCCAAAAAGGGGGGCATAATCATTGGTATCATCCATCTCCTTCTGCCTGCTGACCGCATTATGCTATACTTCCGTCAGGCAGAAAAAACCTTCTCTGGATACAAGACGAGTGTCGAAAGAGTTTTCCTCCGACATCAAAAAACAGGTCAAAAAGGGCATCGCTATCCTCCAGCAAGGTGGCATAGTAGCCTATCCCACCGATACCGTCTATGGCCTCGGTGCCTGCATGAATATGCGGCAGGCGGTGGAACGCATCTATCAAGTAAAGCGACGACCTATGGATATGGCCTTACCCCTGCTGGTAGCCAATTTTTCACAGATAGAAGAGCTTGCCGAAACAGTACCCACAATCGCCCTGAAGCTAATCAGCCAGTTCCTGCCGGGCGCACTGACCATTGTGTTCCCCGCCTCCCCCTCCGTCCCCGACATCATCACTGCCGGAGGGACAACCGTGGCCGTCAGGATACCCGCCCATCCCATCCCCCTTGCCCTGATTGAGGGTATCGGGGCGCCGCTGGTGGGTACCAGCGCTAATGTCAGTGGCAAGCCCAGCCCGTTGACCGCCGCCGAGGTATACGACCAGCTCGGTGACGAATTAGACCCGATTATCGATGACGGGCAGCCCTGCCCCGGCACGGCATCAACCATCGTAGACGTCACCGGAGAGGTGCCGATAGTAACGCGGGAAGGCGCCATATCCCGAGAAGAGATAGAAAAGGCCTGCCAATAGAGCATCGCGAAAGGAGATTGAACAGTGCATATTGCCGTCGGATGTGACCACCGAGGACATAATCTGAAACAACTGGTGATAGAATTACTTGCCGAAGCGAAACACGATTACAAGGACTTCGGCACCAACAGCGACGAGCCGGTAGACTACCCAGATATTGCTAAAAAGGTGGGAGAAGCTGTCGCTGGTGGTCAGTATGACTACGGCATCCTGATATGCGGTACCGGCATCGGTATGAGCATGGCTGCCAACAAGGTCCGGGGTATCAGGGCAGCCATGTGCCATAACACCTTCGGAGCTAGCCGGGCACGACAGCACAACAATGCCAATATTCTCTGTCTTTCCGCAGAAGAGGGAATGGAATCGGCACCGGAGATAGTCAATACCTTCCTCACTACCGAGTTTGAGGGTGGCCGACATCAGCGGCGCGTTGAAAAGATTACGGAGATGGAGTGTTCCTGAACAAGGTTACTATTAAGTAGGTTTGGCGGCGACGGGCGGATTCGAACCACCGATTAGGGTCGTGCACGCCCCCAGCCTTGACCACTTGGCTACGTCGCCCCTCCGTCACAAATATACCTTAGCCGCTACAGGTATCATTTTCGGTCAGGGAACAGTAGAAGTGCTGTAAGAATTAGCATTTGTGATGAATGTGAGCGTGAGGGGGTTGTCAATACCCAATCAGAGACCCTTTTTCAGATTCACCAACAGAAACAGTTGACAATAAAAAAAATATGTGTTATTTTCATAACATGAGCACGCAGTATGCTACACTAGTACTTATCGTTATCAACTTTTACCGGTGAGTGGGTTCGTCCTGCACAGGGGGCCGTCCCACGGGACGGCCTTTTTTTTAATCAAAATGCGACAAAGGCAGGCGTAGAATAATGAAGAGCGATGCAGTCAAGAAGGGTGTAGAAAGGGCAGCACACCGGTCGCTACTGCATGCGGTCGGTGTCAGCCGGAGCGACTTTGACAAGCCCTTCGTGGGCATTATTAACAGCTTCAGTGAGGTTGTCCCCGGCCACATTCACCTGCGGAGTATCGCCGAAGCGGTCAAGCAGGGGGTATCAAGGGGCGGGGGTTTCCCCTTCGAGGTCAACACCATCGCCGTCTGCGACGGTATTGCCATGGGTCACCCTGGGATGAAGTACAGCCTGCCCAGCCGGGAACTGATTGCCGACTCCGCAGAGACGGTTGCCGAAGCCCATGCCTTCGATGCCCTCGTCTTTATCCCCAACTGCGACAAGATAGTGCCCGGCATGCTCATGGCCGCCATGCGACTCAATGTGCCGTCCATCGTCATCAGCGGCGGGCCGATGCTGGCAGGGTACATCGCCGATGACGGCGGTCGTAAATTCGACGTCATCTCTCTATTCGAAGCAACGGGCAAGGTCACTGCCGGAGAAATGAGCAAAGAGGAGCTGGCCCGACTGGAAGAAATCGCCTGTCCCGGTTGCGGAAGCTGTGCTGGTATGTTTACCGCCAACACGATGAACTGCCTCACCGAGGTGCTGGGGATGGGTCTGCCCGGCAACGGCACCATCCCGGCCGTCGACTCAAGGCGAAAAGCGCTGGCAAGAATGGCCGGAGAACAGGTTATGCAGCTTCTGTCCAGCAATACCCGACCCCGGGATATTGTTACTGCGGCCGCGATAGATAACGCCCTGACGGTTGATATGGCCCTGGGCGGCAGTACCAACTCGGTGCTGCACCTGATGGCCATCGCCCATGAGGCAGGGGCTACATTCCCACTGACCCGTGTGAACGAGCTCTCTCAGAGTACCCCGCATATCTGTCTGCTCAGTCCCGCCGGAGAAAATCGCATTGAGGACCTTGACCGGGCGGGAGGTATCCCCGCAGTCATGAGAGAGGTTAGTGACCTCCTCAACCTGGAATCGTCAACGGTAACAGGTAAAACAATCGGGGAAAACATCAAGGATATTCAGGTGCTGGACAGAGACGTCATCCGTACCAGAGATAATGCTTACTCAGCCACAGGCGGTATTGCTGTCCTATTCGGTAACCTGGCCCCCGACGGCGCCATTGTTAAGAAAGCGGCGGTTGCTCCGGAGATGATGGTCCACCGGGGACCTGCCAGGGTCTTCGACTCCGAAGAAGAGGCCACCACTGCCATCATGGGCAAACAGATAAAGGCGGAGGACGTAGTCATTATCCGAAACGAGGGCCCCAAGGGCGGTCCCGGTATGAGGGAGATGCTAACACCCACCGCCCTCTTAAGCGGCATGGGCATGGACAAGGATGTAGCCCTCGTCACTGACGGGCGCTTCTCCGGTGGCTCTCGCGGCGCCGCCATCGGCCACGTCTCCCCAGAAGCAGCCAGCCGCGGACCGATTGCCGCCCTGCAGGACGGAGACATCATCAAGATAGATATTCCGAACTACCAGCTGGAGGTGGAGCTCAGTAGTGATGAGATTTCCCGGCGTCTCGCCAGCCTTGGTGAGTTCGAACCGAGAGTAAAAACAGGCTATTTAAGCCGTTATATAGAAAAGGTGACTTCGGCCAGTACCGGAGCTGTATTTAGCTAGGAGGAGATTTGACATGAAAATGACTGGCGCCCAGATGATGCTGGATGGACTAGTAAAGGAAGGGGTCGAGGTTACCTTCGGCATCCAGGGTGGTAAGGTTATCCCCCTCTTTGATACCATGCCCCAGTACCCCCAGATTCACCATGTCCTGACACGACATGAGCAGGGGGCTGCCCACGCCGCTGAAGGTTATGCCCGTGCCACCGGAAAGGTTGGGGTTTGCATCGCCACCTCAGGACCCGGGGCTACTAACCTGGTTACCGGAATCGCCGATGCTTTTCTCGACTCGGTACCGATGGTAGCCATAACCGGCCAGGTAAACCGACCTGATATTGGTAAGGACGCCTTCCAAGAGGTAGACATTACCGGCATTACTCTGCCGATTACCAAGCACAACTACCTAGTCTTGGATACTGCCTCCCTACCACGTATTGTCAGAGAGGCTTTCTACCTGGCACGTACGGGAAGACCTGGACCGGTGCTGATTGATGTACCAGGTGACGTCTTCATGGAGCAAGTGGAATACCACTACCCTAATGAATTCGACCTGCCCAGCTACAGGCCAACACTCAAGGGACACCCGGCACAGATAAAGAGAGCGGCTAAACTGATAAATGAGGCCAAGGAGCCAGTCATCCTGGCCGGAAGGGGCATCATTGTCTCAGGGGCATACGCCGAACTGAAAGAACTGGCAGAGAAAGCGCAGATACCGGTAATAACAACACTGCTCGGCATAAGTACCATTCCGGAAAGTCATGTCCTCAACTACGGTATGCTGGGAATGCACGGCATGGTCTACGCCAACCTGGCTACCGATGCCGCCGATACAATAATCGCCATCGGTATGCGGTTCGACGACCGGGCTACGGCCAAGGTCAGTGCCTTCAACCCGCATGCCCGAATCGTCCATATCGACATCGACCCGGCAGAGATTGGCAAGAATGTCAAGGTGGACGTACCGATTGTCGGCGACGTCAAGAACGTACTCACCCAGTTGAACAAACTGATAGAGCCAGGTCAGCACGTTGACTGGATAGGACAGCTAGATGAATGGCGTCGGGAGCATCCGGGGCTTGATATCCGTGACAGCGATTCAGTACTACCACAATATGTAGTCAGGCAGATTTACGAGGCGACCAAGGGTAAAGCCACTATTGTGACTGGCGTGGGACAGCATCAGATGTGGGCGGCACAACATTATCACTATGATGAGCCGAATTCCCTCATCACCTCCGGCGGCCTCGGCACGATGGGCTACGGGTTGCCCGCAGCCATAGGTGCACAAATGGGCCGTCCCAAAGCCACCGTCTGGTGCCTTGATGGCGATGGCAGCTTCCAGATGACAATACAGGAACTGGCCACCATCCAGCAGGAAAGACTACCCATTAAGATTGCCATCTTCAACAATGGCTTCCTGGGAATGGTTCGGCAGTGGCAGGACCTTTTCTTCGGCAAGCGATACGTGGCAACGCCGTTGAGCGGTCCTGATTTCGTAAAAATTGCTGAAGCCTATGGCATTCCGGGAGCGCTGGCTAAGCACAAAAATGATGTAGTCCCGGCTATTGAGCAGGCCATGAAAGAACCAGGGCCATTCTTGATTGATTTCCGCATTGAGCCGGAAGAAAATGTTTATCCAATGGTCAAGCTCGGTGGCAGCCTGGTAGAGTTACTGGAAGGCGAAAAGACAAAGAAGGGGGTAGCAAAATCATGAGCGGAAACAAGCACACGCTGGTTGCCCTCGTCGAGGACAGACCCGGAGTACTCAATCGTATGGCGAGCCTGTGTCGTCGACGTGGATTCAATATTGAGAGTATTGCCGTCGGGCATTCCGAGACACCGCGCCTTTCACGCATGACCATCGTTGTTGATGGCACAAACACCATGATTGAGCAGCTCAGGAAGCAACTGGACAAACTGGTGGTCACCATGAAGGTGTCGGACATCACCAGCGACGAAATTGTCGCCCGAGAACTGGCGCTCATCAAGGTAAAGGCCAATTCAACCACCCGAAGTGAAATCATACAGATTGTGGATATATTCCGGGCAGATATTGTCGATGTGGCAGCCGATTCAGTAACCGTCGAGGTCACCGGAGATGAAGACAAGATTGACTCCTTGCTCAGTTTACTCCGTGGTTTCGGTATCAAGGAGATGTCCCGGACTGGCCGCATTGCCATGACCAGAGGAGGCTCCAGCCTGCTCGGGGGAGAAAAGGCAACCCCGGCAAGGCGAGGCCGGAAGTAAAGCGTATCACAGGGAAAAATCGGGTAAAGTCTGGGGTGCTGAAAATATTGGTTTACGTACGCATTGAATTCAAACCATACATACTGTACGGTAAAGGCGAATTCGCCATCGGAGGTGCAAAATGTACCGGAAAATGCTGGTCCTGCTTGATGGTTCAGAGCTTTCTGAAGTAGTCTTCTCCTTTGCCAAGGAGCTCGCCGCCAGGCTCAACCTGGACGTGGTCCTGTTGCAGGTGTACGGCCCAATGGGACGCGACTTCGTACCCGTCCACCGGGCTTATATTGAGCGTGCCGCCGAGACAATCAAACGTCAGGTCAAGGATGTACAGAATGAACTGAGCATCCCACCAAAAGAAAGGAAGGTAAAAGTCCGGGCTGAACTGGCCGATGGCCACTATGCCGAAGAGATTCTCCGTTTTGCCGAAGAAAACAAGGTTGACCTCATTCTGATGGCCAGTCACGGACGCTCCGGAATTCGGCGATGGCGAATGGGGAGTGTTGCTGACAAGGTACTGCGGGCCTCGAAGGTGCCGGTACTGTTCATCCGTGCCGGTGTCGAAGACGCTGTCCCGTATGACAAGTGGCCGACAAGGGCAATAGTGGTCCCGCTCGACGGTTCGGAAATGGCGGAATCAGCGCTGCCGCATGCCGAGGCACTGGCCAAACAGCGTGCTCTAGAACCGGTGACCGTGAACTTTATCAGGGCCTGCGACCCCCCGATGGCACCAACCTATTACTCACCGGAGCTTTCCGGGGTACCCCTCAACTGGGGAGAATTTATGGAACAAGAAATGACCCTTAGTAAACAGTCTGCCACTGAGTACCTGGCTAAAATAGCCAAGCAGTTCGAGGACAAGGGCATAAAGACACAATCGGCGGTGCTCGTGGGTAAAGCTGCCGACGAAATCATAGATTATGCTACCAAGAACCCTTTCAGCATCATTGTCATGACAACACACGGACGCTCTGGACTGAGCCGCCTTGTCTTCGGCAGTGTTACCGAAAGTGTCCTGCAGGCAGTCTCTAACCCGATACTGCTGACAAAGGCATGTCAGGCCGATTCGTAACAGGTGACGGGAGGAAAAAGGGGAATGGCCAAGATATATTACGATAATGATTGCAACCTGAAGCTGCTCGATGGCAAAGTGATTGGTATCATCGGCTACGGCAGTCAGGGGCATGCCCAGGCCCAGAACCTGAGAGACAGTGGTTGTCAGGTGATAGTGGCCGAACTTGAGGGTAGCCCGGGCTGGAAAAACGCCAAGGAGGCCGGTTTCAAGGTAACGAACGCCACCGAATTAGCTAAGGAAGCCGATATCATCACGATGCTGGCTGAGGATGAACACCACGGCAAGATATATTCTGAGTCTATCTTGCCAGGGCTGGTCTCTGGTAATACCCTGCTGTTCTCGCACGGATTCAGCATCCACTACGGGCAGGTTGTGCCACCGTCAGATGTCAATGTCGTCATGATAGCGCCCAAGTGCCCAGGCCACATGCTGAGACAGCTCTACACAGACGAGGTGGGACCACCGGCGATAGTGGCCGTGCATCAAGACGCCACCGGCGACGCCAGGGAAATCGCCCTGGCCTATGCCAAGGGTATCGGCTGCAGTCGGGCTGGTGTCATCGAGACTACCTTCGCCGAGGAAACTGAGACTGACCTCTTCGGTGAGCAGGCCGTGCTCTGCGGAGGCATCACCGGCCTGATAAAGGCAGGCTTCGAGACACTGCTTGAGGCTGGATACCAACCGGAGATAGCCTACTTCGAGATACTCCACGAGCTGAAACTCATCGTCGACCTTATCTACCAGGGTGGCCTGAGTTACATGAGATATTCTGTGAGCAATACCGCCGAGTACGGCGATTATATCAGTGGGCCACGCATTATAGATGATATGGTCAGGCAGGAGATGGCCGAGATTCTGGCTGAGATTCAGGACGGTACCTTTGCCAAAGAATGGATACTCGAGAACCAGGCGGGCCGGCCCGTCTTCAATGCCCTGAGGCGTATCGAGGCTGAGCATCCCATCGAGCAGGTCGGTGAGGAACTTCGCCAGATGATGCCCTGGCTAAAACAAGGTTGATTAAAGGGAACGGATAGAAATTGGTTCGTATCAAGTATAAAAAAGGGGACAAATACCCGAGATTGTATTCCGCACTCAGATTGCCTGACGGACACAACCTCATCCTTACTGGCCCCTCTCTTTGAACGGAGAGGGGATAGTGGCTGGTTTCTTTAATACAGTCATAGAGAAGAACAACGACCCTTTCGAGGGAAATACCATTTAGATTGTTTCTTCTCTCAGGAGGATGTCATGGAAAAGATAATTATCTTCGATACCACACTACGGGATGGCGAGCAGGCAGCCGGGGGGTCGCTGAACATCCCGGAGAAGGTGGAAATAGCCAGACAACTAGAAAAGCTCGGCGTCGACATCATTGAGGCCGGTTTTCCGGTCACATCGCCGGGTGATTTCGAGGCGGTACGACTTATCGCGGAAGAGGTCCGTACCCCGGTCATCTGCGTGCTAACCCATGCCAATCTTGAGGCGGTAGACCAGAGCTGGGAAGCGGTAAAGGGCGCCACACACCCGTGTATTCACATTGTCCTCTCCTCCTCAGACATACACCTCTTCTACCAGTTGAGGAAAAGCCGCGAGGAGATTCTGGAGATGTCCTGCAATACGGTGGCGCGCGCTAAGAAATACTGCGAAAATGTGGAGTTCTCTGCAATGGACGCCAGCCGGACTGACCCAGCATACATCTACCAAATCCTAGAAGCAGTGATTGATGCCGGGGCTACCACGGTAAACATCCCTGATACCGTCGGCTACGCCATGCCCGATGAGTTTGGTAACCTCATCGACAATGTCTTTAAGAACGTGCCCAATATCGACAAGGCAATCGTCAGTGTCCACTGCCATAATGACCTTGGCTTGGCGGTAGCCAACAGCCTCGAAGCCATCAAGCGGGGGGCCAGGCAGGTAGAGGGCACCATCAATGGTATTGGAGAGAGGGCAGGTAACGCCTCGCTCGAGGAGATTGTCATGGCCATCAAGACACGCCAGGACTTTTACGACCTTTATACCGATATCGATACGACCCAGATATACAAGACCAGCCGCCTCGTTAGTGAGTTGACCGGTACACCGGTCCAACCCAACAAGGCAATCGTCGGTGCCAATGCTTTCCGTCACTCATCGGGTCTCCACGTTGACGGCGTTATCAAGATGCGGACAACCTTTGAAATAATGGACCCGCAATCGGTAGGTGTCCCCTCCAGTAGCCTGGTACTGGGCAAGACCAGCGGGCGGCATGCCTTCAGAGAGCACCTGTCAGAATTGGGCTACAGCCTGTCCGAGGAGAATTTCAACCGGGCCTTTGCCGCTTTTAAAGAGCTAGCTGATAAGAAGAGGAACGTCACCGATAAGGATATTGAATCGATAGTTGCCGAGGAACAGCGGACCGTCTCCGAGGTCTATCACCTCGACCGACTCCAGGTAACCTGCGGTGACAGGGGGATACCCACCGCCTCTGTCAAGCTCGTGGCTCCCGACGGTGAGGTCAGGTCTGACGCCGCCATTGGCACTGGGCCAGTGGACGCAGTCTGCAAAGCGATTGATAAGATAGTGGCTGTGCCCTGTACACTAACTGAATTCACGGTTAAGTCAATCACCGAAGGAATTGATGCCATCGGTGAGGTGCTGATAAGGGTGGAGAGCGAGGGCATAACCTACACCGGCCGGGGCGCTGATACCGATATCATCGTTGCCAGCGCCAAAGCCTACATCAACGCCCTTAATCGGCTGCTGTCCGATACGAATGCAGCCGCGTAGTCATCTCTATCGGGGAATGAGATATCTGTCGGGTTGCCGTTGTACTGACACATTTTACTTATGTTGTCTCGGCGGTAACCAGACCAGGTTAATTTCATATACAATCGTTCAGGAAAGGAAAGTGCTTTGACATTAGCTGAAAAAATACTGGCCGCCCACACCGACAAGGAAAAGGTAAGCCCGGGTGAGTTTATCAACGTCCGGGTGGATGTCATTCTGGCCAACGACATCACTGCCCCCATCGCCATCAAGGAGTTCCGGCGTATCGGCGTAGACAGGGTGCTTGACCCCAAGAAGATTGTGATGGTAGCCGACCACTTCGTGCCCAACAAGGACATCACCTCGGCGGAGCAGGCCAAGATGATGCGCGATTTCTGCCGCGAGCAGGGGATACCACACTATGATGTCGGGCAGATGGGCATCGAGCACGTGTTGCTGCCGGAGCAGGGGCTGGTGGTGCCCGGCGATGTTATCGTCGGCGCTGACTCACACACCTGTACCTATGGTGCTGTGGGAGCCTTTGCCACTGGCATGGGGTCGACCGATATCGCCGCCGCTATGGCCACCGGTGACATCTGGATGAAGGTGCCACCCACTATTAAATTTATCTATCACGGAGACCTGCCTGAGTGGGTCGGGGGTAAAGACCTTATCCTCTATACAATCGGCCAGATTGGCGTCGACGGTGCTCTCTACGCCGCTATGGAGTTCACCGGCGAGGCGATTGATGCCCTTTCCATGGATGGCCGGTTCACCATGTCCAACATGGCCATCGAGGCCGGGGGCAAGGCCGGGATATTCCATGTTGACGAAAAGACACTCGATTATGTAATGTCCCGCGCCCGACGGCCCTACACCGTTTACGAGCCGGACGCCGATGCCGAGTATGCTCAGGTAATCGAGTACGATGTGTCCTCGCTGGAACCACAGGTCTCGCTGCCCCACCTCCCATCCAACGCCCGTCCCGTCAGTGAGCTTGTCAATATCAGGATAGACCAGGTGGTAATCGGCAGCTGTACCAACGGGCGCCTCAGCGACCTCCAACTTGCCGCCAGCGTAATCAAGGACCACAAGGTACACCCCGACGTTCGCTGTATCGTCATCCCCGGCACTCAACAGGTCTACCTCGATGCTCTGAAAGAAGGTCTGATTGAGACCTTTATCCGGGCCGGGGCGGTGGTCAGCACCTCGACCTGCGGTCCGTGCCTCGGCGGCTACATGGGTGTTCTCGCCGAGGGAGAGCGTTGCGTCTCGACGACCAACCGCAACTTCGTCGGCCGGATGGGCCACCCCAAGTCAGAGGTCTACCTGTCAAACCCGGCGGTTGCTGCCGCCAGTGCCATAACCGGCTACATCACCAGCCCGAAGGAGATAGCACCATAGAGAGTCTGAGAGGGGCTTCGCCCCTCTCAATAGGTTCTTCCCTTCCCTGCAGGGAAGGGATTGAGGGATGGGTGGTCGGAGAGTAACAATGATGATAAAGCAAATCATCTCGCAGCAGTAAGTAATAAAGGGGTGATTGAAATGGCAAAGACAAAAAAGACCTGGCAGGAGAAACTCGCTGATGACAAAGACCTGCCCAAGGTGGTGGAAGTCAACGAGAAAATGAGCCAGCGGTGGGGAACGGGCACCGTCGTTATCCCGGCACCGAGGGAGGTGGACGGGATTATGAGGATGGTCCCTAGAGGCCGGCTGATTACCATCAACCAGATAAGGGAAGTACTGGCCAAGAGGCATAACGCGAGCTTTGGCTGACCGATAACAACCGGCATCTTTGCCGGGATTTCAGCCCGTGCGGCTGGAGAGATGGCTGCCGAAGGCATTACCGACATCACCCCTTACTGGCGGACGTTGAAGTCCAAAGGGGAACTCAACGAAAAATACCCCGGTGGGGTCGAAGGCCAGGCCACCCGACTGGAGGCAGAGGGGCACACAATCGACCGGCGCCGGAAGACCCCACGTGTTGCCGACTATGAGAAAGCCCTGGTGGAGGTATAGCAGCGATTGTCCGAGAAGAAAATTGTCGAAATATGCATCTATGAGCAGGGAATTGAGAACTACCCGAAAAGGACGGTGATACTGGCCAACCTCGCCATGATTATCTGGGTTGCCTTGGGGACGATTTCGTGCTGGTTCCTGGCCCCAGTGGTCGCCTGGATTTACCTGCCCGTGGCGGTAGTAGTGGTCTGGGTGGTGTTGCGGAGGCTGGTCTGCGTCGACTGCTACTACTACGGCAAGTGGTGCGGCACCGGCTGGGGCAAACTCTCAGCCGTGTTTTTCAAGCAGGGAAATATCGAATGTTTTGCGACAGGTATCGGGGTGAAGCTGGCCCCCATGACTTATGGACTGCTGAGCCTGATACCGCTGGTGCTGGTCATCATCGCCCTGGTCCAGGCGGTCACCGTTGCCAAAATAGTGGTGCTGGTGCTCCTGCTCCTGATGTCCGTCTACAGCGGCTTCATCAGCCGCCAGAAAAGCTGCGTCGGCTGCAAGATGAGGCTGATGTGCCCCGGGAGTACGGCCAAGGGGGAGTAAAGAATAAAGGAAATCGGTTGCTCCCCAGGAATACGAGAAACACTGGGGGAGGCATAGAGCCCAAGAGTACCCTCGGGGAGGTGATAACTGATGAACTACTGGATATTTACGGTTAAAGGTAGTGTATGGGGTAACGAAACTCATACAGGTGAAGAGATATTTAATCAGAGGATGAAAGATCAGTTTTGGGGATTGGGTGAAAGAACACCTAATCGACAAAGTCTGAACGAAGGGGATGAAGTAGTTTTCTATATCGCAGCACCACGGAAGGTCTTTCGAGGCTCAGCCAATTTAGCCTCTTCTAGTTTTGTGCTGAACAACACTCAAAGACAGCAATACGGACATGGGACGGAATTCTATGAAAATGATTATGGAGTTCTATTAAAGGATATCGAGATTTGGCCACAGCCAAAAGCTATAGAAGATTTACTCCCAAGCTTAAGATTTATCGAGAATAAAGAGTTCTGGGGCGGCTACCTTCAGGGAGGAGTAAGACAAATAACGGAAGATGATTTTCGGACAATCGTAGGTGAAAAAAGCTTAGTCGAACAGATTGTGACTTCAAAAGATATAGAAAGTCAGACAGAGTTCGCTTTGGAGACGCATCTAGAAGAATTTATCCATCAGAATTGGGGGAAAATCAACTGGGGCTCAAAGCTGGGGCTTTATCAGAATGATGAACAGAATGGTAGATAATTTCCAGCAGGAACCTGGAGCATAGATTTTCTTGCTATTGATAAGAATACTAATGATTTGGTTGTAATTGAGCTAAAGAAAGGCAAAACCAGCGACGCAGCAGTTGGTCAGATTTTAAGATATATTGGCTGGGTTAAGGCGAATGTAGCTGACGTTGATCAGAGTGTAAGGGGTATATTGATAGCTAAAGAAGTTGATGACGTATTGAAATATAGCGTGAAAGACTTGACACATATTGAGGTAAAAACCTATAAGGTTGACTTTCAACTTACTGCATTTAAAAAGCAAGCCTAGATAAAAGGGGATTAAAAGGGGCCTCGCGCCCCTTTCTCCTCTAACTTCCCTCTCCCCTTTCCAAGGGGAGAGGGACAAAGGGTGAGGGGTTGGTACAGTGGTTAAGAGGAAACAGAGTAATCTGAATGAAGGTTCGTGATATAATCACTACAGAAAATAAGGAGACACCACATGCTAAAAGGAAAAGTCTTTAAATACGGGGCCAATGTCGATACCGACGCCATTATCCCGGCACGGTACCTGAACATGTCGGAGCCGGAGGAACTGGCCGCGCACTGCATGGAGGACATTGACGCCGAGTTCCTTCACAGGGTACAGCCGGGAGATATAATTATGGGCACAACCAACTTCGGCTGCGGCTCTTCCCGGGAACACGCCCCGCTGGCAATCAAGGCCTCCGGTATATCCTGTGTCATTGCCAGCAGTTTTGCCCGTATCTTCTTCCGAAACGCCATCAATATCGGCCTGCCTCTGCTGGAAAGTGAGGCGGCGGTAGCGGGCACGGAGGCTGGGGACCAACTGGAAGTAGACCTGGCTAGTGGCAAGATAAAGAACCTGACCCGGGGCACGGAGTTTACCGCCAAGCCCTACCCGGAGTTTATGAGCGAGCTAATCGCCGCCGGTGGGCTGATTGAGCATACGAAAAAGAGACTGGCGAGCAGGAGGACCTAATGGCATCATTCAATCTGACAGTCCTGCCGGGTGACGGTATTGGCCCGGAGGTCACTAATGAAGGCATCAAAGTACTGAAAGCGGTCGGTGAGAAATTCGGCCACAACTTTAACCTAAAGTACGACCTGATTGGCGGTATCGCCATTGACGAGACCGGTGAGGCTTTAACCAAGGACTGCCTCAAGCTGTGCAAAAAGTCTGACGCCGTCCTGCTCGGTGCCGTCGGTGGCCCCAAGTGGGACGACCCCCAGGCCAGCGTCCGCCCCGAAGACGGCCTGCTGGCGTTGCGTAAAGGAATGGGGCTGTTCGCCAACCTGCGACCGGTCAAGGTCTTCCCGATGCTGGTCGATTCCACCAACCTCAAACCAGACGTAATCATGGGCGTCGACCTAATCTTCGTCCGCGAGCTTACCGGTGGTCTCTACTTCGGCAGACCCAAGAAGCGCTGGCGGACATCTCGGGGCCGACGGGCAGTCGACTCCATGGTCTACTCCGAGCAGGAGATAGAGCGCATCGTCAGGGTCGGCTTCGAGCTGGCCAGGACCCGCCGTAAACACCTCATCTCGGTGGACAAGGCCAACGTGCTGGAATCGTCACGCCTCTGGCGGCAGGTAGCCATCGAGGTATCAGAGGACTACCCGGATGTCGAACTGGAGCACATGCTGGTCGACGCCTGCTCCATGCGTCTCATCCAGAACCCCACCTATCTGGATGTGCTCGTCACGGAGAACACCTTCGGTGATATCCTCACCGATGAGGCCTCAATGCTGGCCGGCTCAATGGGGATGCTGCCATCAGCCAGCCTAGCCGGAGTGCCACAGGATGGAGTGAAGATACCCGGCATGTACGAGCCGATTCACGGAAGCGCTCCCCGCCGCGCCGGACTGGACATGGCCAATCCTTGTGCTTTGATTCTAAGTGCTGCCATGATGCTACGTTACTCTCTTGGCCTGCCCGAAGAGGCAAAGTCAATCGAGCAAGCGGTCGACCGCGTTCTTGAAGAAGGCTACCGTACCTATGATATCGTGGCCGAGGGACAGAAAAAGGTCGGCACACGACAGATGGGTGACCTGATAGCCGCCAGGGTATAGGAGGTAATGAAGTGGCGCCAAAAGTGGAACTCTACGATACCACTCTGAGGGACGGTGCCCAGAAGGAGGGCATCTCTTTCTCGGTGGTCGATAAACTGAAGATTGCCGAAAAGCTCGATGAACTGGGTATCCATTACATCGAAGGCGGCTGGCCCGGCTCCAACCCGAAGGACGCCGAGTTCTTCGAAAAGCTGCGAAATTCGGAGTTTAAAAATGCGCAAATCTCCGTCTTCGGCAGCACCCGGCATGCCGATATCAAGGCTGAGGATGATGAAAATCTCATTATGCTAGTCGGCGCCGGATTTGGGATAGCCACCATCGTGGCCAAAAGCTCTGATTTACACGTAAAACGGGTGCTGGGGACAACCCTCGAGGAAAACCTGAGGATGATTGATGATTCTGTCCGCTACCTTAGAGCCAAGGGCATGAAAGTCTTCTTCGATGCCGAGCACTTCTTCGACGGCTACAAGAGCAACCCCGAATACAGTCTGAAGACGCTCGAAGTGGCAGCCGAGGCCGGTGCAAACTGCCTGGTACTGTGCGATACCAATGGCGGGGCGCTCCCCAGCGAGATAGTCACGGCTGTTAAAGCAGCTAAAAAGGTTAGCCGGGTGCCGCTCGGTATCCACGCCCACAATGACAGCGGCCTGGCCGTGGCCAATACCCTGGCAGCCGTTGAGAACGGGGCCACTCATATCCAGGGCACTATCAACGGCTACGGCGAGCGTTGCGGTAATGCCAATCTCTGCTCCATCATCCCTGTCTTGAAACTGAAGATGGGTATTGACTGTATCAGCGACGAGCAGCTTGCCAAGTTGTCCGAGGTCTCCCACTACGTTAGTGAGGCGGCTAATCTGATTCCGGACGCCTTCCTTCCATTTGTTGGTGCCAGTGCCTTCAGCCACAAGGCCGGCTATCACGCTGACGGTGTTGCCAAGTGGGCGGATGCCTACCACCACATTGACCCGAACAAAGTTGGCAACAAACGGCGGATTGTCGTCTCAGAACAGGCAGGCAGGCGAAGCATCATCCAGAAGGCCCAGGAACGTGGCCTTGATATACCAACCGATAAAAAGGAAGTCAAAGAATTGTTTGACCAGATAAAACTGATGGAGAGCCGCGGCTTCCAATATGAAAACGCCGAGGCCTCCTTTGACCTGCTGGTACACCGCGCCAGGCCTGACTATAAACCTCCATTCGAGCTGGTTGACTTCATGGTAGTGGTCGAGAACCGGCGACGCTCTCCCACAAACAAGGGCCGTGAAGAGATGCTGGACGAAGCGATGGTCAAGGTTAGAGTTGGCAATGAAATCATGCACACCGTGGCCGAAGGTAACGGACCGGTCAACGCCCTTGACGAAGCCCTCCGCAAGGCGCTAGTTGTGTTTTACCCCAGCCTGGCAGCCGTTAAGCTGGTGGACTACAAGGTCCGTATCCTTGAAGAAAGCACCGGTACTGAATCCCAGGTACGTGTGCTGATTGAGTCCAGTGACGGCGTCGATGACTGGCGTACTGTCGGCAGCTCCACCGACATCATTGAAGCAAGCTGGTTGGCCCTGACTGATAGTCTGGAGTACTGGTTGCTGAAGCACGAGGCTCCGAAATAATACGCCGAGATGGGCTAATCAACGAGGACACAATCATTCAATAAAATATTTATCACGCAACCGTCGTACTTACCCTGCACCGTCACCATCTGCCCCACCGATAGCTGGTTAATAGCGGCTTCATGCTGTTTATCAAAAACGCAGAGCAGATTCCTGGCCACAGATTTCTCAGAGTTGGTCAGAATAAGACACGGATTTTCAATGGACTCCATAGGGGGAATTCTGGCCACCACCCCGATTACCTGAAGTATTGTGTTAGCAAATCTGACTTCCGCCGCCTCACTGTCTTCCCTGCAGATTCTATTCAGTTCCTCAATGGTTATCTGGACTATTTCCGGCTCAGGGGCTTTTTCGACTTCTTCAGCAGCCTCTGCTACTAGCTCGCTGGCCTCTTCCATTTCCTCAGCAGTCTCTACCTCAGTCACTGCCTCTCTTGCCTCTTCTACCTCCTCAGTAGCCTCCACCACCGGCTCAGGGGCTTCTTCCTCTTCTTCAATAACCTCAGCCTCGGCTACTGCCTCTCTTTCCTCTTCTTCCTCCCCAGTAGCCTCTGCCTCAGCTACCATCTCACCAACCTCTTCCTCTTCCTCACTAACCTCCTCCATCGGCTCAACTTCCGTGGCCACTTCCATTTCCGTTTCTTCTACCAGCTCCGGTTCGGGCTCAGCTACTGGCTCTACCTCAGCCGCCGGAGATTCCAGCTCTACCGCCGTCTCCGCCGTCATCCAACTACCCAGACGTTCGGCTTTCGCCTCCTGATAAGTCATTGATATCTGCTTAAAGGACCCGGATACCAGCGGATACCCACACCACTGACAGGCCCAGTCCTGGGTCCGTACCGTCGACCTGCCACAGTTAGGACAGCTAGCCATATAAATACCTCCCCCAAGTTCTCACCAGTATTGCGCAGTGATACTGGTTTGTCAACACAACAATCAGTACCTGCTAACCTTTGACGACACCCATAGGGACCGCCCGGACTATCCTCCGGGAAATCCCTGCCTGATGGGTTATGTCAACTACCTCGTCTACGTCCTTGTAGGCCTCCGAAGCCTCCTCGGCCAGTCCCCCCATGCTTCCCGCCTTGACCGTTATCCCTTTATCGGCCAGCACCCGGGCGACATCGGCGCCACGTTGACTGCGCTTGGCCGCTGCCCTACTCTGTATCCGACCGGCACCGTGACAGGTGGAGCCAAAGGTCGTCCGCATGGCCTCCTCTGTACCCAGCGCAATGTAAGAGCCGCGCCCCATATCTCCGGGGATGAGTACCGGCTGGCCAATCTCTCTATAAGCCTCAGGCACATCCGGATGCCCTGCGGGAAATGCCCGGGTCGCTCCTTTACGGTGCACACAGACATCTAGTCTCTTGCCATTAACAGTGTGCGTCTCTATCTTGGCAATATTATGGGCGACATCATAGACCTGTTCTAGACCCATCTCGCGCCGACTCTTGCTGAAAACACCGATTAGCGACTCCCTCACCCAGTGGAGAATGCACTGTCGATTAGCCCATGCATAGTTGGCCGCACAGGCCATCGCCTCCAGATATGCCTTCCCTTCCGGCGACTGTATCGGAGCACAGGCCAGTTGCCGGTCCGGGATACTGATGCCGTACTTCTGCACAACCCTACCGAGCAGAGCAACGTAGTCAGTACAGACCTGGTGCCCGAGTCCACGGGAGCCACAGTGAATGAGAACAAGTACCTGCCCTATCTCATCGATACCCATCACCCGCGCCGTCTCATGGTCGAAGATTTCACTAACGCGCTCGACCTCCAGAAAGTGATTACCCGAACCCAGCGTCCCTAGCTGAGGTATGCCGCGCTGCTTCGCCTTGGCACTTACCTTCCCTGGGTTGGCACCTCTGATACAACCGGAGTCCTCAGTAGTTTCAACATCTTCGGCATCACCGTAGCCGTTTTCCGCCGCCCAGGCACCGCCTTTTACCATTACCTCATCCAGCTCTTTCTCACTAACCCGTAACCTACCCCTGGAACCCAGTCCGGAAGGAACGTTGTTGTAAAGCTCGGTGATTAGTTTTTCGATTCGTGGACCAACTTCCTCGGCAGTAAGACTTGTTCTCAGGAGCCGGACACCACAATTAATGTCAAAGCCAACACCCCCCGGCGACACCACCCCATCACTTACTCTGGTGGCAGCCACACCGCCAATCGGGAACCCATATCCCCAGTGGACATCCGGCATTGCCATAGAATAAGGCACTATACCCGGCAGGAAGGCAACATTAGCCACCTGTTGGAAGACCTGGTCTTGCCAGATATGCTCCAGCATGGCCTCACTGGCATAGATACGGCCGGGCACCCGCATGCCTTCCTTGTAGCTGGCGGGGATTTCCCAGCAGTAGTCATTAACCCTGTTCAGAACCTGTTTCCACGGTGCTGACATCTTCACCACCCCCTCTTAGACATCGAACAAGACCTGGACTCTGCCGCCGTCATTCCGGTCCACCTCCAGCATATGGTAGGTCGCTGCCTTAATGCCGACCTTCAGCTTGTGCCGCGAGCTATCCACCGTCTCGCCGTACGCCCTGGCCCTGAGGCTGGTATCTTCGAACTCCCTAATCTCGAACCGGGAAAACAGCATATTCTCAGCATCGAACAGGCAGATTAGCTCGTTCAGCCACGCTGCCAGCAGGCTCTCCTCGTCAGGGGCAGTAACCTCGATGTCCCGATGTTCAACCTCTCGAATACTCTCAAGCTCCACTATCAGGCTGAACATACCCCGGGCCGTATTGACAAAGGCCTCCTTCACATCAGCCCCGTAGGCCATGATGCCGACATCGGCCGTATGCTCGATAAGTTCAAAGTCCTTCGCCACCAGTGTCCTCCACCTCAGGGCAAATTATATCACCTGACATGTCAAACATAAACAAATTAAAAAGGCTTTATACCCCCACCCCGAATCCTGTATAATCTTGGTGTAGATATACTCATATAATAGACCTCCGGGGGTGAGCTATGGGCGACATCAAGAGCGCTCGTGAGATAGCCATGGAAAAGCTGGAAAAGCTGGGCGAAGCTACCGAGGAAGAGCGCCTCAAATGGAAGCTCGAGCCAAAGGGGAAGGAGCTGGCTGCCAGGTATCTCAAGGAAGACTGTAACCTGTTAGCCGAGTTGAGCCAGTACCAGGATGAAGAGAGGAAATACATCGTCGCTGGTGCCTCTGAAGTGCTGGTGAGAAATGTCGAGCTGCCCAGGAATGAGGCCATCCGGAGGACAAATAAAAAGGCAATGGACGGCCTGAAGCTGATCAAAAACGATAAAGCCAGGGTGGAGAGCGCCCACAGCCGTATAAGGCAGATTTTTACTCACTACACCGAGCAGGGGGCGCAGCAACGCCGGCAGGCCTACGAGCAACTGAGAGCACAATTTGAAGCCAGGGTGCAGCAGGCTATCCAGCAACAGCTCGGTTCCAATGCCAGAATGAGAGTCGATGTTGAGCGGCAGCCACAGTTCCAGGAGGAATGGCGAAGAATGCAACTCCAACTGGATGCGCCCTATCTGGAGCATCTCAACGAGTACCGGCGGGAAATACTCAGCATTGACTGAATTACAGGTGAGGGGAAGCAGGAGGATGATGGTGGATACCGACGACGAAAGAATCCGAAAAGCGGTTGAGCATACCGAAATATTACGCGCGCCCCGTCAGAACCTCTACACCTTCGGGACGACAAACATATACTATTACCTGGTCACCGAACCAGCCTACTCCGAGCTGGTCGATACCGAGACCGAGACGGTGGTCAGAGAAGGCCGCGTGCTGGCCGAACGACCCAAGATAGTCACGCCATACTATCTCGCTGGACTGGAGGGGTTCAGCGCCGATGCCAGAAGGTATTTCGAGTCTCTGATACACGAGTACGGCCCGAATGTTCCGGGACTGCTCTATGCCTATAAGAACGAGCCCAAGGAACTCAATATTGTCGACGGCCACTGGCAGTCGGTGGTAGACAAAATAAATGCCGAGATTGACCAGCGCAACGACCCGCTGGCTGCCATCATCAAAGGGCTCGACGAGCTTTGGGACGTGGCACTGATAAGGTTTATCTTCGAAATAACCCGAAGGTCGCTGAGTGACAATATCGGGCAGATGGGGGCGCGGGGTCTCCTAGATATAGACTCCCGTGGTATCCCCGCCGACGCCAGGCTGAGGATCGAGGAGCTTTTCCGCCAGGTCTCGAAGGGAGAAACAGAACCGGCAGTGCTGAAAGAGGAGCTTGACCGCTGGGGCCTGTTCGATGAATACGAGGACAGGTTCCTCAACATTTTCGGGAAACGACGATGAGGGAAAACCGTCGATATGGAAATTACAGTAATTGAGGCCAGGGACCTCTCCGAGGCATGGTTCCTTTGCCTGAACAAGACCTTGGCTCAGGGACGCGAGTACAGAATTGACCGCGGGAGCTATGCCGGCCAGCACCGCAAAGAGCTCGACCTAGTAGTGATACAGATAGGCTATCCGAGAAGCAGGCCCCTTATCCCGGATGTGCCACAGGGTGTGCCGCCACCCACCACCATGGACTACATCGAGAGCTACCTGCCCTACCTGATGACCGCCCATAAGGCCGAAGGGGAGCAGTACACCTACGGCCAGTACCTGGAAAAACAGATCCAAGAAGTCATTCAGATGTATAAGGAGGACGGCTACAACACCAACCAGGCCTTCATGGCAGTCGGTGATGCCCAGTCCATCTACCTCTCTGACCCACCGTGCCTCAGGGCGATTGATACCAGAATCCGTGACGGCCGTCTCTGCTTCGTTGTCTACTTCCGTTCATGGGACCTGTGGGCGGGATTCCCTTCCAACCTGGCCGCCATCCAGCTCCTCAAGGAATACATGGCAGATGAGATTGGTGTCGCCGACGGTGAACTGGTAGCCATGAGCAAGGGCCTGCACCTCTACGAGTATTGCTGGGAACTGGCCAGAATTGCCGCTCGCATCAGCGAATAGAGCGGAGACATCCCGATCGTTTAAGTGACCTCCTATTTGTCACATCACCGGCATTATGCTAGCATGAAATCCAGAGACACAAGGAGGTAGTTTTTCATGTTGACAGTGGCAGAAGCTATTGAGAAGAGGCGGAGTATTAGAAAGTTCAAGCCCGACCCCGTACCCGACGAACTGATTAATCAGATTCTGAAAGCCGGGCGTCTAGCGCCATCAGGAACCAACCGGCAACCGTGGCGTTTTCAGGTGATAAAGGAAGGAGAGTTAAAGAAGCGTCTCCTCGAGGAAGCCGTTATCGGCGAGTCTCCGCAGGTAGCTCAGGCCCCGGTAATTATCGTCTGCGGCTCCGAGCTACTTACATTCGTCAAGGGGCACAAGCTCGCCCCACCCAACTCCGATTATTTCGGGGCCGATAGTGCCGAATGGGAAGAAATCAGCAAGTTCCTGCCGGACGCGCACATGTATACAGCCATCGCTATTGAACATATGGTGCTCATGGCCACCGCCCTCGGTCTCGGCACCTGCTGGGTCCAGAGGATAAGGTTCGGGCAGACCGCCAAGACACTGGGCTGGCCGAGACACATCGTGGTGCTGACACTGCTGCTGATGGGCTATGCGGATGAAGACCCCCCACCCCGACCCCGCGTGCCCTTGGAAAACATCGTACTTAAAGAGGGGCAGATACCCGAGTAAGCACCGTTGTTTGCGCAAATATCTCTGAGTTTGCTAAACTGAAACAGCAATCGGGCCGCTAGCTCAACTGGCAGAGCAGCTGACTCTTAATCAGCCGGTTCCAGGTTCGAGTCCTGGGCGGCTCACCAATATGCAGACAGATAGGTTGGCGTTTGTTGACGCTGACTTTTTGTTTGAGGAGTTCATCAAGTCCCGAAGGCAAGGTATTTCACCACAGTCGATACGCTTCTATCGGATTTGTTTGAAGCCATTTTTACGTGATTATCCAATCACCAGCCAGGGTATCAATGCCTTCCTTTCCAGTCGGAAGTGTACCAACGGCAAACACGCCTATTATCGGGCAATACGGGCGTTCTGCAACTGGACAGTCAAGGAAGGCCATATGATTCAAAATCCGCTGGCTAGGGTGGATGTCCCGAAGGTCACAAAGCGGATATTGCCCAGTCTGACCAATGAGCAGGTGGAATATGTTATTGAGCAGGCTGAAACCATCCGTGATAAGGCTATGGTATCGCTGTTTGCCGATAGCGGAATGAGGCTGAGTGAGCTCGCCAGTATCAGGCCGTCACAGATAGATTGGGATAATCAGCTTATCACTACCTGGGGGAAGGGTGGTAAGCAGCGAAAAGCACCTTTCACCAAGCGGACTGCCAGGCTGTTGAGGGAGTATCTAGAACAGAATAGTACTGGTGAGAACATCTGGCATCTGAATAGCTGGGGGATAGTGTCAGTATTGAGGAGACTTGAGAAGAAGACTGGGCTACCCTGTAATGCTCACACGTTTAGGAGGACATTTGCATCCAATTTGCATCGTGCTGGACTGGATGTAGAACATATCATGAGGCTGGGGGGATGGGAAAGTTTGGATATGGTGCTGAGATATACGAGGAGCGTGAAGTTTGAGGATAGTTTGAAGCTATATAGAAATCTACAAGTCTAGTATATCATCACAAGTTCTCAAACCATAAAATTCCTACCGCACTATCAGAATCGTACATCGTCTCTGGTTTTCAAATTCTCGGCGATACTTATCATCATCATAAATTTGATGTTCTGGGCCATACACTACAAACAGGATATGTGCTTGTTGTGGATACTCGATCAAGTCTGCTGCTATACCATCTCTAACCTTAGTTGGAGATGTTGAGCCACGTAGATACTTGGACTCAATTAATAGCTCATAATCTTGAGTAGAATGGTCTGGTATCACATTTGTACATGCGAACCTAATTGAAGGGTGTTCTCTCTCAAATTCAACTCTATCACTTTGTATGAGAGCACTTACTTTATCATTCAAGTCGTTCTCGTTCTTAGGCAAGTTACGGTGAAATGCCATGGGTAATGCCTTATTTAAGTGCTCGCAAATACTCTGCACTAGTAGTAATACTGGTTCCTTAAGGTGCTCTCTTCGCGCAACCAACCCTAGTAATGAATTATTTGGAATTAAATAAAACGGTTTATCAAAGATGTTTCGCATGCGTCTTAAGGCCTTTTCTACTTGTTTTCCATGACGTTTGCAGACTTTCCAGACCTTTTCTGTTGCCTTCTCCTCATTTGTTACATCAATATACTCCGTTATCTCACTCAAATCCTTCAAATATTCAAGAGCAAATTTGTCTAAACTCGATTGAGCAAAATTGCGTCCTTGTCTAACATAATCTATAAGAACTGTTTTCGCCTCTTCATTCTCAATATCATTGGAAACGAAATCCTCTGCATATAGACCTTGCTCATCAAAGTCATCTAGTTCAGAAGCGTACGAAGCGCTGGAAAAAGTGCTAACTCAATCAGGGTTTGAGGACTTTCTTTCAAACGCATCACAGACGATGGAAACCTACGAAATGTTTGATCGAGCTGTTGAGAGGGGGATAGATTACGGCCAGGGCTATCAAGACGGGTTCTGGGCAGGACGTGAACTGGATGCGAAATACCAACGAGCTAGATTAGAGTCCATGGTAGAAAGAATCTTAAACTTGTAAAGTACATGGTGCAACATTACTGTCATCTGTGTGTTAACACACCGGAGGCTGCAATGTTAATAAGAAAAAAGAAACACAACGACGATGTCAGAAATGCCTACATAACAGGGCTTGAGCAGGGCTTCGAATTGGCAAACAAACTAAAAGAGATAATGAGTCAGAAACGTAAGGACTCTGTCTCCTTGCCTGACAAGGATCAATTAAAAGAATTCTCTCTATTCCTACGCCATTTGCTTGAGATAGCTAGAAGCAAAGGTATCGATTTGGAATGACCTGGCCTCAGAGTTTCTGTCCACAATGTAAAACCAAGTATTACGGGTGGGCATTCGGCAACCCTAGGTGCCATATTTGTAGTATGTGCGGAGCCAAACTAGTTGTTGAAGAAGGAAGTGGTTCTGTATTTACTAACCTTCACAATACCGAGGAAGATAACTCACGCTTAGGAGCAGATTTTTCCGATTTAAAGCTGTGATACGATGCAAAAAAGACGGGTTATATTCATCTTGAATTTTAGTTATGTTCCCCAGGTGTCGGTCAACGAGCGTCTTGCCAGGGGTCAGACGGAATCGATGATACTGCACTCGGTACTTTGTCAGTCGAGCTCGTATCAGTAAGCTGAGGTTTAGAGTGTGATGATTCTTGTGGATTACGATCTACATCTTTTACTATTCGGTCGATTTCTGCCCAAACTCGTTTCTCAATCTGCTCGCGCATTTTAGCACGACTACTGTTGACCTGGTCTTTGGCTTTCTTCAAGGCTTCGTCTATTACTCCCACAACGATCGATGTAACGTCATCGAAGTAAGCAATGACATTCTTCCCAGCCTCGTTTATTATCTTTGCGGTAATCTCTTTCCCGTCTTCGATCGCTTGAGCTTGTCTACGCTCTGCTTCTTCTGTGGCTCTGGCCTTAGCACTCTCTGCCAATTCTTTGGCCTGCCTTATCGCTTCATCGATCGTGCTGGCAGCTTTTTGAAGAGCTGAGAACTGCTCCAGTTTGTTGAAAACAGAATCATTTGCGCCAGCATCCTTCATAAGATGTTCAGTTACCTGCTTAGGATCGAGCTCTTTTTCAACTGTAACGAATTCGTTACCTGGTAACTCTTTATGAATATCCATCTTAATTCACTACCCCCGGATTTTGGCCCATACTAGTTAAGAACACTTAAATGACCTGTAGGTATATATATTCTATGACGGGATATATTAATAAGTGAATAGTACTTTGTGTTTGTCAAAGAGACTCATTGGTAATGGATGGTTGGGATGACCTGAGCACTGTCTTCCGGGAGATGAAAGTGAAGGATACAAAACCACCAGCTAGTTATTTCTTCTACAGAATAATGTGGCAATTCCTTATAAAATATACGTGAAATGGACACAGTAGAAACCAGCCTGTTTACTGACAAAATACATAAGATTACGTTAGTAAAAAGTACAGGAGAAAAAGTACTACGCTATTCAGGTAATCTGGACAAAACCGTATTGTATACTAAGGAGGTGGAGTTGTTAGTCTGGACTGCAAAATATGGATACGCCGCAAAATAATGGTAAACCAGGTTATATTGAGCACAAAGAGGCCAGACTTGCCAGTCTATACGAAGAATTCTATGGCAAGATTGCTAACTATGCTTATGCCAAGATAGGCGATAGATTCGAGGCTCAGGATATCGCCGGGGAGGTTTTTCTGAGAGCTCTCAGGTCCTTAGAATCTTACAAAGAACACGGCATTCCAATGCAAGTCTGGCTATTCAAAATCGCTCGTAACCTGATTGTTGACTACTACAGGAAAGCGGCAAGGGGTAGGACAGTACCCATTGATAATATAGAGTTGGCAGATAATTCGAACCCAGCCGATGAAATTGAAAAACGTGATGATTTTGCTCGTGTTAGCAGAGTCATGGAACAACTTACCGACGGACAAAGAGAGGTATTGGAATTGAGGTTCCTCAGCGAATTAACCTCTAAAGAGGTGAGCATTATCATGGGAAAGAGCGACGGTGCTGTACGCGAGATGCAACGTGTCGCTATCGAAAAATTACGGCATCTGCTAGGAGTAGAGAGTTAGCATACCCGGTGAGATTTTAAATGGCTACTGAGTTTGACAAAATACTGGACAAATGCATTGACCGGATTAATGGCGGGGAAGACATAGAGAGTTGCCTGGCTGATTATTCGGAGCACGCTGACGAGCTCAGGCTATTTCTTAACGCAATGACACAGACAAAGAGCACGTATTCATTCACGCCCTCCAATAGCGCCAAGGCAGAGGCACGGCAGCGTTTTAATAATGCCCTCAGGGAACGGCAGCAGCGTCGAGAAGCAAGACAGCCATTCTCAACACGATTCCTCGGCTGGTCAAGGGTATGGGCTACTGCCGCAGCAGTTATTCTGATAGCTATAGTGGGCTACTTCGGGCTCAGGCCCGTCCTCTTCCCATCGGATAATACCCCTCTACCCAGTCCCAAAGGAAACTTCGTCTTCCTCATCAGTGATGACGCTAATGCTATTGGTGACTTTACCAGCCTGACACTTACCATTTCTGGAATTGGTCTGCTTCCAGAGGGTTCAGAAAACTGGATTGAATTTGAACCAGAGGTTGATACTGCCGACCTGACTCTGCTACAAGGTGAAGTATCCCAGCAAATCTGGCGCGGTGATATATCTGCAGGCGAGTATATAAAGGTCTTTATATATATTAGCGATGTTACCGGAGAATTGAAGGATGAAGCGGAGGCCGGGCCTGTTGAGATAAAGCTACCCAGCGGAAAACTACACTTGTCTGTACCCTTCCAGGTAAGTGCTGATACAGTTACATGGTTTACCTACGACCTTACCGTGGTCGCCACAGGTAGCTCCCAGAATGGACCTAAGTACATACTCAGACCGGTCGTTGGAGAAAGTGGCGCGGTGACCGAGCAAGATTAAAACAATAACAACATGAAACACACAGTCCGCATTTGCTGACACTTTTAATACCTAAACGTTGTATATATTGATAGCGTAATATACAACGTATTTTTATTTCAGAAGCAAGAAACGAAGGGAGGAGAAAAATGAAGAAACAACTGGCAGTACTTACCGCTCTCTCAATGCTATCCGTCTTCACAATCGGATGTACAGGAGAGCCATCAGCTTCACAGCAGGAATCAGATTTAACAGCGAGCATACCTGCTGGTAGCGGCATGCTGCGGCTCTATGTTGCCGACCCACCAGCTCCAGATATGGACGCGATTCTTGTAGATATCGCGAACATAGAAGCACATATGGCCGAAGGTGTGGGTTGGATTAACATAGCAGAGAACCCTGGACAATTTGACCTGAAGGAACTTTATATTAGTGAACTAGAGGAGTTTCTGGCTAGTCAGATTGTAGATGCCGGTAAGTATACACAGATAAGGTTCGATGTAGAAACGGTAACTATTGTAGTAGGCGAGGATGAATTCGATGCCAAAGTACCCAGTGGTAAGATAAAACTCGTTGGGGAATTCGAAGTCCCGGACGGTGGAATCGTCACAGTAACGCTGGACTTCAATGGTGAAGAATCAGTACTGGTCACCGGGAATGGGCAGTATATGTTCAAACCTGTCATCAAGTTGATTGTTGACGGGGAAGTGCAGCCAACTGAGCTCGAATATGAACTAACTACCCGTGGTGAGGAAACAGTGGTAGTAGCTGAAGAATCAGGAGATGTAACTCATAATGATTCAGAAACGGCAGTTCACCTGCGTGCTGTGGGAGAAACTGTAAAAGGAGATGAGGCAAGGATTGTAGTCTTTCTACCGGAAGAGATGACCCTGGCTGATATCGAATCAATCGCCTGGTGGGAATATCTGGTAGCCGGATACCCGCCGCATGTTGACATTATTATAGATGTCGATGAGTCAGAGAGTGTTTCGGAGGATGCGCTGGTGTTCGAATACGCCTACAACTACACAGACTCGCATTATAATAGTGGCGAAACACCTGCCTACGGTGCTAAAACTGGTGGATGGTACCAAACTTTTAGCGATGATGACGGAGGGCCACTCGCAATTACCGTTACTGATACTGAAGCTCTGGGATGGTTATCCTCACAGGATCCCGGGCCTCCCGGAGCAATGACCTTCTACGCCGGTACATTGACTGATTGGCAGGCTGGTGATGTCGATACCAGTAGTCTGGGCTTTACAGTTAATGGTTCTACACCCGTTCTCAGGCTGGAGATTGAAATTGATGACTGGATAGCTGAGACGGAGGCTTTCGTGGATGATATCGAGATCATAATCGGTGGCGTTACGTACACCATCGACTTCGAGTAGCCTTTATTGTCCTGAGAACACTAAGCTATCATCATGAAAAATGAAGGCATACCCGAGTAGCGAACTCTAATCCTGTTTGCTAGATAGAAGGGTTGGGAATAAATAGATTTCCAACCCTTCTTGATATTCCTTATACTTGCCTTGAGGGAAAATACACGACTTCTAATCTGAATGGAGCGATGTAATAACTGTTACCTGTCCAGGAAAATCAACTCTTTCCCATTGAATCCAGCGTCTGCGGCCCGCCAACCAGCTACTTTAACTCAATACCCCTGCCAGTGTAGGTGTCGGCTCCTCTAAATCATCGAGCTCGTGCATGAAGGAAAGCTGTTTCTCCTTCTCAGTGGCAAGCATGCCCCGGAACCAGATATAAGGGACCGCCTTTCTTACGGAAATCCGCATCTTCCTCAGTTGCTCCACCGAGTAAATACTGTGGTCGCGGCGCGTTTCGATTATTCTTTTTGCCGACGTGGGGCCGATACCGGGCACACGCAGGAGTTCGTCATAGCTGGCAGTATTCACGTCTACCGGATAAAGCCAGGACTGCTTCTGAGCAATGACCAGCTTTGGGTCCCTACCCAGAGAGAGGTTACCCGTTTTACCCAGTGCCAGCTCCACTTCACCGGGGGTAAAACCATAGACCCGCAGCAGCCAGTCGGTCTGATAGAGCCGGTGTTCTCTCAACGGTGGTGTGGGTCGTTGTCCTTCCAGTGGTGAATTTCTCACCGGGCGAAAAGCGCTGAAATAGATCCTTCGCAGCTCAAGCTCATTATATAGTGCCGAGGAAGTATGCAGGATATCCCGGTCTGTCTCGCCCGCCGCCCCAACGACAAACTGGGTCGTCTGCCCCCCGGGTACCAGCCTCTCATTGGCTGCCTTCAACTTCTTCACCCAGCGCATCGGCTCCAGGATTCCCTGATAAAGGTCTTTCTGAGAGCTAATTTTGGCCAGGTGCTCAGTTGTCGGTGCTTCAATGTTGACCGACACCCGGTTGGCCAGCTTGCAGGCTTCCGCAACGTAGTCGAACGACGCCCCGGGTAGAATCTTCAAGTGAATGTATCCCGGAAACTTATAGCGATAGCGCAGGATTTCCACCGTTTTTATCATCGACTCCATGGTACGGGAGGCATTTCCGGCAACTCCGGAACTGAGAAACAGGCCCTGTACCATTTTTTTAGAGTGAAGCTGCATAAAGACCTTAGCCAGTTCCTCGGGGAGGAAAGAGGTGCGGCGAACATCCCGTCCTACCTGATTGACACAATAAGCACAGTCATTGGTGCAGACATTGGTCAGGAGAATCTTGAAAAGACAAATGGAACCACCGCCCGGTAAGGCCGCCCGGAAAATGAAACGTGCTGGTGCGCGGCTAACCTCGCGCACACCACTGTAGCTGCAAACATCGAACCGTGCGGCCTCGACGAGTGTTTCCAGCCTGTCCTGAATTTCCATCTCCTACCCAACACGACTGATAGAACATGTGTACCATAACATCAGGAACGATGTTTGTCAAGAATGTGTACTCATTCACATGATCAGTGACACCCTGACATTCCGTTATTCACTTCAGACACTCTGTTTAGTATATATCGGAGCCAGTCTTTCAGCGACAATAGATAAGGCCTTTGGGCCTCTCCTTTGCACTTTGCCTTCCACTATCAGCCAACCTTCACGAAAGAGCACTTGGCCACATTTCTCCTGAACATCACTAAACACCGTCACGTCGGCAATGCCCGTCCCGTCTTCCATAATCACATAAAGTACCCTGTGGCCGTTTCTGGTGGGTGGGGTCTGATAGCGGATTACCGAACCAGCTATATGGACAGTATCTCCTGTAGCTACTGAACGCAGGTCCTTCATTCGGGTGATCCCGTTCCCTGTGGGCAGGATATCCATAGGATGCGCTGATAGATTAAGTGACAAAAGCTCTCTTTCAATAAGCATCCTTTCCGTCGCAGTGTTATCAACTATCTTTGGCACCGTACCCGAATCTGCACAGACCTCTACAAAGAGAGACCGTATGCCTCTGCTTGCGCTCCGCTTTAATGTTGAGAGCCTAGGTAGCTGTGAACACACCTCTTCCCTGCTGCCCAGTGATTCAAAGGCGCCCACCCTGGCCAGGCTCTCAATAATAGGCCAGCTGACATTCGTTCTCAGGATGAAGTCACGCAACGAGGTAAATCTGCCCTGGGCCCTTGCTGACAGTATTGAGTCTAAGGCTTCGTCAGACATACCCTTCAACTGCCTGAGGCTAATCCTGATGGCCCCATCTTCTACGGCATAACGGTCATGTGAGTAGTTAATGTCTGGGGGCAGCACCCTTACTCCTGATCGCTTGGCCTCGTCCACCAGCACCCGCGGCGGATAGTAGCCCATTGGCTGGTTTGAGAGTACCGCTGCAAAGAACTCGGCAGGATAATGACACTTCAGCCAGAGGGTCTGATAGGCCAGGACAGCATAGGCGACAGCATGTGCCTTGCAGAACCCGTAGGCAGCAAAGGCAGCCAATTGTTCGAACACTTCCTCGGCTATCTTTCGACTCATGCCGTTCTGCTGGCAGGATGTGATAAAAGACTCCCGCATCTTCTCCATTTCCTCGTCAGTACGATCATGGGTCATCGCCCTCCTGAAACCATCAGCCTCAGCATAGCTCATCCCAGCTAGGTCGTGGGCTACCTTGAGCACTTGTTCCTGATAGAGTATTACTCCTAGTGTCTCGCCAAGTGCAGGCTTAAGCTTGGGATGGAGGTAGGTCACGGGTTCCTTGCCATGACGCCGAGGGAGGTAGAGCTTGTCCATGTTCGACTTAAGAGGCCCCGGCCTCACCAGCGATATTGATACAATGATGTCCTCGAATTGCTCCGGCAGCAGCCTACCTGCCATCTCACGCTGTGCCGGTGATTCCAACTGGAAAGTGCCTACCGTTTTGCCATCACGCAGCATGGCAAAGGCAGCCGAGTCATCCCCGGGTATGTTGTCGAGGTCAATTGAGACGCTATGGTCCTTCTCAATGCCCGCCAGGGTATCCTCAATCACGGTCATCGTGGGCAGTGATAGGATGTCCATCTTAACGATGCCCAGTTTCTCAATGTCGTCCTTGTCATACTGGCTGATGATATCGCCCCCGCTGGACCATTCCAGCGGGACAAGGTCGGAGAGCCGACCATCCCCGATAAGCAGTCCGCCCAGGTGGACGGAGAGGTGCTTGGGGAAGCCGTCTATGGCGGCACAGAGCTTGAAGAAATCGGCTAGCTCAGGACGTTTGTAGATTTTGCTTTTCTTCAGCTCAGGACGGGAATCGACGTATTCCAAGAGCTGTGAGGCCGACAGCCAGTGGATACCATTACAGGCTTCTTCGATAATCTCCTGGGGCATTTGTAGAGCCTTGCCGACATCTCGGATAGCCCCCCTGGCCATGTAGGTATTGATAGTGGCGACGCAGGCAACATTTTCAGTACCGTACTTCCCACGGATATAGTCCCTCACTTCGTCCCGCCGCCTGCGGTCGACATCCAGATCGATGTCAGGTGGCTCGTGCCTCAGCGGGTGCATGAAACGCTCAAAGAGAAGGTCATGCTCTACTGGGTCAACGATGCTGATATTTAGAACATATACGACAAGGCTATCGACAGCACTTCCCCGAGCCTGACAGCGGATACCCCTCTCCCTTACCCACCTGACGATATCCCAGACGGCAAGGAAGTAACCACAGAACCCGAGCTTGTTGATTGTATCTAGCTCGTACTCCAGCCGTTGCTTTACACGAGGGGGCAGCGAACCGTATTTTCTCTGCGCCCCTTGATAGGCTAGCTTTGACAGATAACTGTATTCGGTTTCACCTTCAAGTAGGGTAAATTTCGGAAAACAGGGCTTACCCAATTCCAGTTCAAGATTGCACTGCGAGGCTATATTTTCAGTGTTAGCCAGTGCCTCAGGGATGTCGCGGAAAAGCCCGGCCATTTCCTCGGAAGACTTGAGGTACTGCTCTACTGCCCGATGACCCTGAAGTCGGGAGACGGGAATATTTTGGTCGATGGCGTTGAGAAGCTCTTTGATAGCATAGTCGTTCATTTCAGCATAATGGACGTTGTTGGTGGCGACCACTGGCAGTTTCTGCTGCCGGGCAAACTGGGCCAGATAGTAGCTATCACTGAGGCTCTCCTGCGACGGATGGTTGATGAGTTCTATGAAGAAATCATCCCCGTACACGTCCCGGTAGAAGCAGGCAGCCCTGACTGCTTCCTCGTATTTACCTCTGCTAACAAGACTGGGAATCGCTCCCATTCGACAGCCCGATAGAGTGATGAGTCCGTAACGAAACTGGCACAATGTTTCTCTGGTAGCATGTGGCTGGCCACTTCGATTTGAAAGATGAGCCTCTGTCAGCAGTCGGCACAGATTAGAGTATCCCTGCCTGTCCTTGCAGAGGAGGGTCAGGTGTTGGCCATCCTCGACATCGACTTCGGCCCCGATGATAGGTTTTATGCCGCAGGCTTTTGCCTTCTCATAGAACCTGATAACACCGGTCAGCCGGTTGTGGTCGGTCAGGGCCAGGGCTGGCATTTTCAATGCCTGGGCTTTTTCCAAGAGACGGTCAATAGATGAAGCGCCGTCCAAGAAGCTGTAAGGTGAATGGACATGGAGGTGAATGAAGCTCATCGGGTTGTCCTTATCTAATCAAGTACTTTACTTAGGAACCACTGCTCACCAAGACGATAAAGTTCGTATATACCCTCGCTGGAGTTCAAGGCACTCACTCGAATAAAGAAACGTGCTGCTTTACCATGCCACCACTCAGATGGCTCCCACCACCAACTGTAAACTTCAACCACCCTGTAAAGCCGTCGCCGCCATATGAACGCAGCGAGCATCGAATCATGGTCAATATGAGCTTTGACTGGTTCACTAATTAGCTTCGACATGGTGGTAGCTCCAGAAGGGCAAAGAAGTACTATTATAATAGAACGTATGTACTATTGTCAATAGGTTTTCATCACTATTTTCGGTATATTTTGAATCAGCTTACTTGCAGATATGATATTATTATGAGGAGACAGGAAGACAGAAGATGAGCCCTAAAGCGAAACTCTACATAGGTACATCTGGCTGGTCTTATCCAAAGGGTGAAGGCACCTGGAACGGGTACTTCTACCCGAAAGGCAACAAGGTCAACGAGCTTGAGTACTACAGCCAGTTCTTCAAGACGGTGGAACTCAATGGCTCATTCTATCGGCCACCGAATCCTAGCTACGTCCACAACTGGGTGCACAGGACACCTGACGATTTTTTCTTTGCCGTTAAGCTCTGGCAAAAATTCACCCATCCCAAGATGTATAAGGAGGCTACCGGGAGGGAAGCGGTGATACATCAGGAGGATATCGACCTGTTCCTGAGCAGTATCGAGCCGCTGATAAAATCCGAAAAGCTTGGCGTTATACTGGCGCAGTTCCCGCCCAGCTTCAAGAATGATGACTTCGGGAAAGGAATACTAGAGGCAGTCATCAAGATATTCGGCCCGTACCGGCTTGCCGTAGAGTTGAGACACCGTAGCTGGAGCGATGATGAGAATATCGCTCGGTTGCTCCAAGACAACAACGTGGCATGGGTGCAGATCGATGAGCCGAAGTTCAAGACCTCGATAGCAAAGGAGCTACCGATAACGGCTGATACGGCCTACTTCCGCTTTCACGGCAGGAATGCTGAGATGTGGTGGAAGGGAGATAGTGAGACACGCTATAAATATCTATATTCACCGGAGGAGATGGCTGAACTGACCGAGAGGGTGAGACTGGCTTCAGAAAATACCAGTTTGCTCTTTGCCTTCTTCAACAATCACTGGCAGGGACATGCACCGCGCAATGCTGTCGACATGATGAAGTCACTACATTTGCCGCTTCCAGAAATTCCTCATCAGTTACCACTGAGCGGTGAGTCCGACCAGAATGAGTGAAGCAAACTAACATTGCGTTGCAACTGAGCAAGGAAGGGTGCGATGCCCACACTGATACTAAGCAAGGATGAAGTTCGAGAACTGCTCAGTATGTCCGAAGTCATCGAGGCAGTCGAAGAGGCTTTCCGAAACTGGACACAAGGGAAGGGCAATATGCCACCCAAGGCGTACCTGGGCGTCGAGCAAGGCGATTTCAGGGCTATGCCCGTTTATCTACCGGGAGTCGCCGGACTGAAATGGGTCAACGTACATACAGCCAACCTGTCCCGGGGACTGCCGACCGTAATGGCAGTCTGGATTCACAACGACCCGGAGACAGGATATCCCCTAGCCTTGATGGATGCCACTGATATCACTGCCTATCGCACCGGTGCGGCCGCTGCCATAGCATCCAAGTACCTCGCCCGGCAGGACTCGCATACTTTAGGCATAATCGGGGCAGGGCGTCAGGCCTACACGCAGATACAAGCCCATGCGGAACTATTTGAGCTCCACAGAATAAACGTGTTCGACCTCTCCGAGGCCACTTCGGAGAAGCTCGTGCAGTCATTTCCAGAATACTATCCCAGAAAATGCACCCCGGAGGAAGCCGCCGCCTCCGACATCGTTTGCACGCTAACACCAGCAAGGGAGCCGCTGCTGAAAAAGGAATGGATTAGGCCCGGGACTCATATCAATGCCGTCGGTGCAGATGCGGAGGGAAAAGAGGAACTGGAAGCATCAATCTTGAAAGAAGCCATAGTGGTTGTCGATGACATCAGACAGGCTTCAGCAGCGGGAGAGATTAATGTGCCTATTGCCAGAGGTCAGTTCGCCGTCGATGATGTTTACGCAAATCTGGGTGAGATAATCACGGGTAAAAAACAGGGCAGGACAAATCCGGAGACCATCACGGTCTTCGACTCTACTGGGGTTGCCATCGAGGATGCGGCGGTTGCCAGGCTCGTTTATGAAAAAGCCCAGAAGGCAGGGACCTACCAGTCACTAGACTTAGTTGATGGCTGAGTATCCTAACCCCTCCAAATACCGACTACGGGGTATTTCCGGGGTTACATGATGATGTCCTGCTCACGAAGGTCAGCTATTTCAGCATCACTGAGACCGAGGAGTTCCCGCAGAACGTAGTCGTTGTGCTCTCCTAGTAGCGGAGCACGCTGGAGTTGCACCTCCTCCCCACTCATCTTCCATGGATTCCCCACAAGCTCCAAATTTCCCCAGTCGGGGTGGTCTACGGTTACGAAAGCCCCACGCTCACGAAGATGAGGGTCGGCATAAATATCTTCTCCGTTACGCGACGGCGCTGCTGCCAGGCCTGCCTGGCAGAACTCGTCCGCCATCCAGTCACGGTCGCGTTCCCGTGTCCACTCCTCGATAATCCTGTCCAGTTCTGCCTCATTCTTCTTACGGGCTGCCATGTTAGCAAAGCGGGCGTCCTCAGCCAGTCCGGGCTGACCGATGACCCGAGCAAGGAGAACAAACTCCTCGTCCGAATGAACCTCGAGAGCCAGCCAGCGGTCAACTCCCCAGCACTTATACACGTTGTGTGGGGCATATTGCGGGTGAGCATTCCCCATTCTCTCCGGAATCTGGCCGTTCATCTCGTAGCCTAACATCAGCTCACCAATCAATGAGGTAACACCCTGCACCTGCGAGCAATCAATGAACTGCCCCTCCCCCGTACGCTCCCGGTGATATAGTGCCGCCACTATGGCAAAGGCTGCCGTATTAGAGTTCATCAGGTCAACATCACCCATGGTATGACAGGGAGCACCATCCGGGTAGCCATTAATATAGGCACCCCCTCCAATGGCCTGGTGGATGGTGGCATAACCAGCGTAGTCCTTCTGCGGCCCCCCCTGTCCCCGGCTTGACAAAGAGAGGACAATAATATCCGACTTTATCTTACGCAGTTCATCGTAACCCATGCCCATCCTGGCCATCGAACCGGCCCGCATGTTATCAGTAACGATGTCGCTTATTGCCACCAGTTTCTTTGCCACAGCCACACCCTCGGGCTTACTAAGGTCAAGTGTCAGGCTCTTCTTGCTCATGTTGAGCGAATTATAGGCCATACCCTCATTAGGTGGTACCGGGGTCGGCGCCGGGTCTGCTAATGGCCACATGACGCTGTGCCGGAGGAGGTCTGTCCTCCTGTGCCCTTCTACCTTAATGACTTCTGCCCCCAGACAGCCGAGCAACATACCAGTGTAGGGTCCGGCATAGACCCAGCAGAAATCAGCTACCCTTATTCCCTTGAGAGGGGGAGGATTATTCTCCATGCTTACCTTTCCACATTATATTGCCCCGGCGCGCTTGAGCTGCTCAAACTCTTCCGACGAGTAACCCAGTTCGTTGCAGAACACTTCCTGACTGTGCTGGCCCAGGAGCGGCGCTGGCCGGGAGACACGTGCTGGCGTTGCTGACATTATATAAGGCCAACCGGCATAGCGATACTTGCCAGCCTCTGGGTGTTCCACATCGATGAAGTATTTACGGTAGACGAACTGCTCATCACTCACCACTTCCGGGGCCAAGTTTATCGGCCCCACGGCGATACCCATTTTGGCGGCGCTGTGATGGATATCGTGCTTGCTCTGCTGCCGCATCCAGTCATCAAGCTTAGTCCTGACGTCCATTAGATGGTGCGTCCGGTATGCCAGAGTCTCCCAGTCCTTGCCAGCAATCCACTCAGGATTACCCATTAGCTCACGGAAAGCCTTGAAGTGATGGTCTTCAGGCGTGCCGATAACGATATAGCCGTCTTTGGTCTCCATTCTGCCCATCGCCGGTGGTCGGTCAGGGACACGACTCCAGTTAGAACGCTGGTAGCGATTACCAGCGAGATTCGGACGCATCAAAGTAACGATAGTATCCTGAAGGGAAACATCAACCATACGCCCCTTCCCGGTCTTATACTTCCCCAGCGCCGCCCCGACAGTAGCCAGAGCAGCCGAAAGGCCACAGTGGTAGCCCACATAATGACCACCTGGCTTTATCGGTGGACGGTCGATACTCTCAGCCCGTGTCGGCAGGAGGTTGCCCAGACTACCGGCATGAATAAGCGTTAGCTCGTCCCCTTTAACACCAGCCCGTGGGCCAGTCATCCCATAGGGCGTAATTACTGTGTAAACAAGAGAAGGGTTAAGCTCAGAAATGACCTCCCAGTTCAACCCCAGGTTCTTCAGAGAGTGAAAGGGCAGGCTATCTATAAGAACGTCGGCCCACTTGATGAGCCGTTTCAGAACATCGAGACCCTCGGCAACATCCAGATTGAGTGTTACACCTCTCTTGCTGGTATTGTTGTAGAGGAACAGGGCACTGCGCTCCGGGTGAGGGCCACTCTTCGGAAAAGGCCCCGCCTGTCGAGCTGGATCTCCCTCCGGGGGTTCTACCTTGATTACATCGGCCCCCATATCGGCCAGCATCTTGGCACAATATGGTCCGGCCACCATCGTGGCCAATTCGACAACCTTGATACCTTCCAGAGCTAATCCGGCCATTGGTAATCATCTCCCCGGCGACTTACTGGGACCATCCTGTCCGGGATGCGGACGACTTGCTGAAACAAAGTATAATTATAACAGCCGACCTCGAATACTTACAAACGAGAAGGAGCCTAGTCTCAGTCTCCTGCCTCTTTTTCAATGGCGACCCGGAGCAGGTCTTGAGCACGCTTTGGGTTGAATATTCCACAGGAGCAGGGCCTTGCCAGCTTACTGGCAGCCTCTTCAAAAGAATTCAGACCCCGGCTGACCTCTCTGGCCATTCGCCTGACCAGGTTGGAGGATATCATGCCGTGCCCGCACATGGTGGTGATGTCCAGCATCTCCTCAGGAGGCAATCTGTCCGTCTTTCCCCAGACGCCGAGGGAGCACTGAGCAGTGTGACGCTTGATACCAACCTGCTGGCAAATATCGCCGACCTCATTAATAAGTCCGCTGACTATTACCGAGAGGCCAAGGTCGGCCTTGACCACATCCTTAACAAAGGCGGTCACTTTATCTTTAGCATCAAAGACCGCGTAGGCACTACCTACCCGGCTTATCCGGTCGAGCACCCGTTGCGGGTCGGAGATGAAAACATCACCTGTTCTAGCCGGACCGGCGTTAACAGGCCCATGCCTATAGGCAAGGCGCAGGAACTCCTCGGCCTTCGGCCCGGCACCTTCATCATTGATACCCCTCGCCGGATAGATAAATACCACGTAGTCACCCTGCAAGCTCTCGATGGTACCCTGACGGTGATTAGTATGGGTCACTGTTTTCTCCTCTATCCTTAAACCTTTGGGCGTCCCAGCCCCAGATTTATCTTGCCGTTAGGGCGTAACCGGAAACCCGCTTCCTCCGCCACCTTTTCGGCTGGTAAGGTTCCATCCGGATCCCACATCGACCCAATGTTGACGGCGATGACAGTGTCTACCTCCCGGCTGACCCTATCCAGAGCTTGCAGTACCTGTAGTGCCCCCTCCTGGCTGGTCTTGAACTCAAGAATTGCCGAAAGCACCCTTTCCCCGAGAACGTCCGGGCGTAGTCTACCTGTGGCGACATCCTCAAAGAGGTTATAGGTCGGGTTGTCTTTCTCGAACTCTACTCCGAGGGGTAGGATTGCTCTGGCCACCTTTTCAACCTCGCTCAACCTCGTCCCTATGCCGGGCCGACCCAGCTCCGCAGCAATACCGATACAACCCCTCGGGTAACGACCGGTGACATCATTCGTCTTGGTCTCGTCAGTGCCCCGACCATAGATGCTGGTGCTGGGGTGGGGGGTACGGGGGTTACTGAACTGTGACCTCAGGACTCGTGGCCATTCGAGTTCCGGCTGCCACAGTGCTTCATACTCACACACACGAACCTGAAGACAACAACCACACTCGACACACTCATCCTGGTCGATAGAGACCACTCCTCCAACATCGGCCTGCTTGATTGCCCCAACGGGGCAGTAGTCAACACACTCCAGGCAACCGGTACACTTATCCGTGTCTACTTTCATTGCTTGTCTCTAAGGCACGTTAGGTTAGTTGATACTGCCATGTTACTTTAGCAGATTACACACTGTCAAAAATATGCGCTTGTCCATACAATTATGGCAGAGATTAGGTTTCCCCCACTATTTTGTGTTGATGGCCCCATCCCCCTGTATCCCCCTTCCCCATCTAGGGAAAGGGGAAGAAATTAGAAAAGAGGGGCTAGCGCCCCTCTTAAACTCCCCTTCAGGCACCCAGTAAGATCTTCTTTTCAGCCAGCTTTGATTTTCTACGTTCACGATGCTATCCAATAAAATGGATTGTTGTGACTTGATACAAATTCACAACAACACCACGCCTGAATCAGGCACGGATAAGCTCCTTAGGATCGTTAGCTTAAACTAGACAACTATAAGGGCGCTATTATTGCTTGAGTAAGCAAAGTACTGCGATGTTATTTTCCTACATACTCTTGACAACGTCTCTGATTGTGGTATAATAGATGCAAAGTACTTTGTTTCACAGAGTACAATCTATTTCTAGGAGTAAACACGGTGGAAAATGATAAAGGTTTAAAAGAGCTTGAGCAAAAAGTCTTTAGGTCATATTTCAAGGATGGTTTGTGGGACATCTATGGAGCTCTCATATTGTTAGGCTTTGGTCTTACAATGGTAACCGGCTGGGATTATTTAATAATAGCATTTGCCGCGATAGCTGTAATTTTATTACTTTTTAGACAACGTATTGTTATTCCGCGGTTAGGCCAAGTTAAATTTTCATCAGAGCTTCAGGTAAAAACAAAAAGATCCAAACTAATTGCCATGGCAATCCTTACCTTTACTATGCTACTAGGCGTGGTGTTTTTCGTATTATATTCCACGAATAACATGCCAAGGTGGTTGGATACATGGATGGGGGATTACTTCTTTGTGGCGTTTGGTGGTGTACTAGCCATGTTAATTGCTGCAGCTGCTTATATTGTAGGAGTTTGGCGATATCATATTTATGCGGTATTGACCTTCATTGCTTATGTTCTTGCTAACATGCTACGCTCTAATGACATGGAAGGCATACCAATAATAGTAGTGGGATGCACAATCCTAATTTCTGGTGTAACTATACTGACGCGTTTCTTACGTAAGTACCCCTTACCGCCACAGGAGACTGGCGGTGCCTAAGAGTAGTATAGGAGATAAAGAGGTTACGTTAGTTACCACTATTGACCGGCTTATACATGAGCCGGCACGGTTCAACATTATGGCCTATCTCTTTGTGGTGCAAAGCGCTGATTTTACCTTCCTGCAAATACAGACCGGACTAACCTGGGGTAACCTATCATCACATATCAATAAGCTTGAGACAGCCGGTTATGTGGTTGTAGAAAAAGAGTTTGTTGGCAAGAAACCTCATACAATGCTACACCTCACCGATAAGGGTCGGGCTGCTTTTAGTGACTATCGAAAACAAATGCGTAAAGTTATTAATACCCTACCAAATAAGTAACTAGATAGTCTTAAGCTGTTTTACGCTTATCTGACGTAGCTCCATGACAATATCCGTTTGATTATTAAAGTAAACGGGATAACCGCTTTGTGAAGATTCTAGCTCGACCAGATGTGGGTAACTTCGCTTGTAGACCACATTTCAATTATACATGGGCAAGCTCCTTAACCATTGGGAAGTACCTGTTGTAGATACTCTTGATGGGTGGAGTCCAGAGGGGTGGCCTTCTTGGCGGGGGATTCCAAGGGGGTGTCCCCCTTGGCTTTTCCACCATTCGCAAACAAGGACGGGATAAAATGTCTAGGAGGTTGTGTCCCTTCGTGAAATTCCTTGACAGCCAAACTGCCACAACCTTAAGATAGCCGTAGGCAGATACGGAGGCAAATAGAATTGAAGATAGATTCAACCAAACTCGACCGGGCCTTTAATCCGCGGTGTGTAGCCGTAGTTGGAGACAGCAAACAGACGAACTTCGAATGGCTGCGGGGCCAGCTCGAATTTACCGGCAAGCTCTACTCGGTACAGGTCAATCCGGACACGATTGCGGAAATCGAAGCCCTAGGTGTGGAGAACTACACCAGCCTGGTTGATATCCCGGAGCCAGTGGACCTGGCAATTGTGGCAGTGTCACGTACCGTAGCCCCGAGAGTGCTTGAAGACTGCATCAAGAAGGATATCGCCGCCGCTCATTTCTTCACCGCCGGCTTCTCCGAGACAGGCACCGAGGAAGGAGCTGAGCTGGAGCAATTGCTCAAAGAGAGAGCGGAGGAAGCCAATCTTCACCTGATTGGCCCCAATTGTATGGGCATCTTCAATCCAAAACTCGGTATCAAGCAGACCGATGACCAGTATACCGGTGTCTCCGGGCCGGTGGGTTTCATTTCTCAGAGTGGCGCCCTCGCCGTTACATTCAGCCTGGAGGCCCATCTCCAGGGACTGGATATCAACAAGTCGGTAAGCTCCGGCAATGGTATCGTGCTGGATGCCACCGATTTCCTCGAGTACCTCGGTGGTGACAAAGAGGTTAAAGCCATCGCGATGTATCTGGAAGGCATCAAAGACGGACGAAAATTCTTCGAGACACTGGGACAGGTAGCAAAAAGAAAACCGGTGGTGATATGGAAGGGTGGGCGAAGCGACGATGGCGACAGGGCAATCGCCTCACACACCGGGGCGCTGGCGGTATCTCGGACGGTGTGGAATACGATGGTGAGGCAGTGCGGTGCTTTAGCCGTGACCGGCACGGAGCAATTGATAGATACCCTGAAAGCTACCATCTACCTGCCACCGGTCAAGGGAAACAGGGTGGCAGTTGCCGGTGGGTCTGGAGGTCAATCAGTGGCTATCACCGACTCGTTTGCTGACGTCGGCCTGAGGGTACCCCCGCTCACACAGGAATCCTATGACGAGCTGGCGACATTCTTCAATGTGGTCGGCGGGAGCTACCGTAACCCGATAGACACCGCCGGTCCGGTCCGCCGGGATATGCGCCGTATTCTAGAAATCGTCGGGAGGGACGCCAATATCGATAATCTGGTACTTATCTGCTCGACCAAACCGGGTCGCCAGATAATGCCGGCACAACTACAGGGTAATCTGGAACTGGCAAGCTATATCAAGGACAGAACTTCAAAGCCGGTGATGGTCTTTGTCTTTCTCTTCACGCCGGATGCTGACAGGGAGAAAAGGGACGTTATTTTCCGTTATCAAGAGATTGGTATTCCGGCTTTCCCCTCTATCGAGCGGGGCGTCATCGCCCTCAAGAATGCCCTGGATTACCACGAACTTCACGACAGCAAGTAGAGCCAGCCTTAGTACCCCCCATCAGGTAGTTAGTAACGGCAGCCTGGAGAATCCCCGCTTCGACAACTTTTCAGTGGTCACCATGACGGCTTCGGCATCATGGTTCAATCGAGACACCAGTACCACAGCCGCCGGGGCTGGTACACGTTCAGTAGACCGAAGCAGGGCCACAGTGGCCGGGTGGTTCTTAGCCGCTTTCTCGATAGCCCGGTATTCGAAATTGAGGATGTTGAGCATCTGTTGGGCCGGTTGTGAAGTTGCCTCCTTGAGTAAACCCATGTTTCTCCTGAGCCTAGTGAAGCTGGCTGGTTGCAGGAGACGTCGACCGAAGTCTCTCAGCGTAATACTGTTTACCAGCGACAGTGAGTGTCTCACTGTCTCCGCAGGATTGATAACGGCGGTGGTCAGGAGAACCTTATCCCTGTTTCCCTGCATCCGCGAAACGCTCCACAATTTGGATGAGAACTGCGAGTAGGCTATCAATCACCGCCCTGACTATCATAACGCCTGCTAAAGAATACCACATGCACGCCTACTAAGGGAATCAGCACCAAGTGCTAATAAGAGTACACATTCAGTACCAGAGCAGGTAATTCTAAAGACCAGTCAAGTGTTATCTCAGGCAGCTTTACTTGCTAATTGCTGACCCAATTTTAATTCGCCAGGGAATCGCCACTAGGTCGCTGTTGTTTCTCACACGCGTCTGCTCATAGGCAATGCCGCTGGCAACATACTTCATCATTGAGAAAATGCTGATAACGACACGCTGCACCTCCACTGGTTCCTGTGACAATAAGGCGACAACATATGGGTCTAGCTTAGCACTCTCAGCGTCGCCGAGCATACCATATGGGTCCGCCGATACGTAGCCGGCAAGGACCAACAGCTCCATCTCACCAATATTCAGGTGGGGGGCAATTTTCCGCAAAACCTTTGCTGAAGGGAACCGCTGGCCATTCTCGATACGATTCAGGTGTGATGCCGATACCCCTGACGCTGCTCCAAGCTGCACCCGTGATAGGTCTGCCCGTAATCGCAACTGCTTGACAATGCTGCCGACACCGTTGTCATCAATAGACAATATACCACCCCCCTCCTGGGTGGTCTTGCACATTAGGTCACTATTTGTGCATAGATGCACACTAAAATAACATCGCTACTTCTTCTTGTCAATAGTTTACACCAGATATTACACTTTTGTCTCAAGAAATAGTTATCAGACCCACCTATATTGTAACCATCAGGTCGAAATTGAGAGGAAAAGAGCAGAAGATGATTGCCAGATATTGACAGTTGTCAAAAATCAAGGGTACAATACCGTCATTATTATGGCAGATAACAGTTTTCCCCTAATTACTTTCTTGCAAGAATTAATGCACCAGCGGATGCTCTTACCCAGCCAGCTTGCGAAAGAACTGGGTATTAGCCACTCTACCGTCAGCCGCTGGCTTCAAGGAAAAGAGCTGCCCAGCACCAAGTCCTGCCGTAGGCTCGCCGAGTACAGCGGTGTGCCCCTACAAAGGATACTCTCCTTCTCCGGTCATGTACCGGAAATTGTGGAGTCACCCGCTGATAACTGGCCGGAGTTTCGAGAGTACATCAGACAGAAGTACCCCGACATGCTGGATGATGACCTCATCACCCTGATTGAGAGACTCATCGAGCAGCGAAGGGGCAGAACTCATGGGGGCAGGGATTCCTGATTGAGAATCTCAGCTCTGGACCCTGGTCAGCACCAGCGATGGTATGCCCGTGCCCACCGATCTTATTAAATACCTCCACACTAACCAGTCCGTGGAGATAAGGACCTTCCTCCGAACACCCACCAAATTACACTTTTCCAGACTGGCTATACAATCACCTGTAAAAGAGAAGTGGTCATTTTCCCGATGAATGTAACTATACCAGGAAGTAGATTTGTATTAGTTGCGAGACATGACTGCTATCTTGTTCCTTTAGTGCTATAATGCCATACGTAATAGTATAGAAAGACGACCAAAGGTAATCTGGGCCCAGCGTACTAGCAGAAGTCCGTCATCTTGGGATTACCAGTTGTGAGGGAAGGATGAAGGAGCAACCACAGTGATAACCATCATCGATTATGGTGCCGGCAATCTGCGCAGCGTGGTCAACGCCATAGCCAGGCTTGGATACCAGACAAAAATAACCAGTAATGCAGATGATGTATTGGCAGCCAAGGTTTTAATTCTGCCTGGTGTCGGTGCCGCCGGCGATACCATGGCCAACCTCAACCGACTGCAACTAACAGGCCCAATCAACCAGTACATCAGTGACGGTAAACCTTTCCTCGGTATCTGCGTCGGCTTGCAGGTGCTTTTTACCGGCACCGAAGAGGGTGGCTGGCACGACTGCCTTGACATCATTCCCGGAAAAGTAAGAAGGCTTCCTGACGGACAGAAAATCCCTCACATGGGCTGGAACCAAGTGAAACAGGTAACACCTCATCCCATCTTCGAAGGTATACCGGACGAGACCAACTTCTACTTTGTCCACAGCTACTACGTAGACCCGGATGACAAGGCGCTGGTGGCCGGTGAGACTGAGTATGGCATTACCTTTTGTAGTGTCATCACCCATGGCAACCTCGTGGCCACCCAATTTCACCCGGAGCGGAGCGGCGAGGCCGGACTCCGTATCTATAATAATTTTCTGAAGCTGGCCATGGCAGGGAAAGAGGTCATCTGATGTTGACAAAGAGAATCATCCCCTGTTTGGATGTGAAAGGAGGCCGGGTAGTTAAGGGCGTAAGGTACCGCGACCTTCAGGACGCCGGAGACCCGGTGGAACTGGCGGCTTTCTACAACGAGCAGGGGGCCGACGAAATTGTCTTCTATGACATTACCGCTTCCAGCGACGAGCGGGGGATTATGCAGGAGGTGGTGGAGCGCACCGCTGACCAGGTATTTATCCCTCTAACAGTGGGTGGCGGGCTAAGGACAGTGGAAGATATGAGGCGTATGCTGGAATCCGGAGCGGACAAGGTCTCTATCAACACGGCAGCCGTACAGAACCCCCACCTTATTACCGAAGGCGCCGAACGCTTCGGTAGCCAGTGTATTATTCTGGGCATGGATGCCAAGCGCGTGCCTGATGTATCTCCACCCCGTTGGGGAGTATTCACCCACACCGGCACGGGCGGAGGGCGGCCTACCAATCTTGACGCAGTGGAATGGGCAGTCCGGACTGTTGAACTGGGTGCGGGCGAGATAGTGGTCAATAGCATCGATGCTGATGGTACCCAATCAGGCTATGACATTGAGCTACTCCACGCTATCTCGACGGTGGTTACCGTACCGGTGGTTGCCAGCGGTGGTGCTGGTGCACCGGAAGACCTCTACCAGGCCCTGGTAGAAGGTAAGGCAGATGCCGTTCTGGCCGCCAGTATTTTTCACTACGGGACTTACTCAATCCAAGAAGTCAAGAAATATCTGGCAGCTAAAGGAATCCCGATACGAATATAGTGAAACACGACGAGCTTTACCCTATTAACCAAATGCTGGCTTAAAAGGATAAATGCAATTGAAAGGAGAACTGATGAAATCGATTCTGCTTACTTTCACCATTATCCTCATACTATTAATTACAACAATTATTGGTTGTGAGAAATCTCCTACATTTTCTGGAGTTATCACTTTCGGTTCTGACAGAGATGGTAATTCTGAAATTTACATGATGGATGCAGATGGCTCTAACCTGATAAATCTCACTAACAACACTGCTGGTGACTTTATGCCCGCATGGTCTCCAGATAGGAACAAGATTGCCTTTACATCTGATCGTGACGGCAACGATGAGATCTATGTAATGGACGCCGATGGCTCCAACCTGGTTAACCTTACTAACAACCCAGCCAATGATGCTGAACCAACGTGGTCTCCAGATGGAAGGGCAATCGCCTTTACATCAGATCGTGACGGCAATGATGAGATCTATGTAATGGAAGCTGATGGCTCTAACCCCATAAATTGTACCAATAATCCAGCTGTCGACAGGCTACCAGCGTGGTCTCCAGATGGAAACAAGATTGCCTTTACATCCGATCGTGACGGGAACGCTGAGATCTATGTGATGGAGAAAGATGGCTCCAACTCGGTTAGACTCACCAATAATTCAGCTGTCGACATGATGCCCGCATGGTCTCCAGATGGAAACAAGATCGCCTTTACATCTGATCGTGACGGGAACACTGAGATCTATGTAATGGATGCAGGCGGCTCCAACCCGATTAGACTCACCAATAATTCAGCTGTCGATATGATGCCCGCATGGTCTCCAGATAGAAACAAGATTGCCTTTACATCCGATCGTGACGGGAACGATGAAATCTATGTAATGGACGCCGATGGCTCCAACCCTATAAACCTTACCAATAACCCAGCTGATGAATGGAGAGTCACCTGGACACCTGAATGATAAAACAATAATGAATTGTGAAAGCGAACAATCAGTTACCGCTTTTTAGCATTTTTACTTAACATGCGGGAGGTCAGTATGAAGAACCCGGACTCTCATAACCGGCAGATGATGCGATCTGCACAGGGACTGGCGATTCTGGCCAAAACACGGTATGATACAGCAAAGCACAAGGAGGCGTAACTAGCAATATGATGAATATGAGTAGGGAAAGCAATGAATACGTCCTCAAGAAGGCCAAGGAACACGACGTTAAGTTTATCTGGATGTGGTTCACTGACATCCTGGGCATACTCAAGAGCTTCTCCATTACGGTAGAAGAACTGGAAGGGGCCCTGGATGAAGGGATGGGATTTGACGGCTCCTCGATTGAAGGTTTTGCCAGGATAGACGAAAGCGACATGGTTGCCCTGCCCGACCCTGATACCTTCCGATTAGTGCCATGGCGACCCCGTGAGCATCACGCCGTCGCTCGGATGTTCTGTGATGTCCTCAGGCCTGGCGGTCAACCCTTCGAAGGTGACCCCCGCTATATCCTGAAGAGGAACCTGAAAAGGGCCGCAGACCTGGGCTATACCTTCTATGTGGGGCCAGAACTGGAGTACTTCTACTTCAAGAACGACCAGGGAACCGAGCCACTGGACAAGGGTGGTTACTTTGACCTCACCCCCCATGACGCCGCCACTGACCTGAGACGGGCCACTGTCCTGATGCTGGAGCAGCTTGGTATCGACGTAGAGTATTCCCACCACGAGGTTGCCCACAGCCAGCACGAGATAGACATGAGGTACACTGATGCCCTGACCATGGCCGATAACGTGATGTCCTACCGGCTGGTTGTAAAGGAAGTGGCTATGGCAAACGGGGTGTATGCCACCTTCATGCCCAAGCCTGTTTTCGGCATGAACGGCAGTGGCATGCATGTTCACCAGTCACTCTTTAAAGGTGATAAAAATGCCTTCTTCTCCAAAGACGATGAATACAACCTTTCGAAAGAAGCCAAGTCCTACATCGCCGGGTTACTCAGGTACGCCCCGGAGATTACGGCTGTCTGCAACCAGTGGGTCAATTCTTACAAGCGGCTGGTTCCCGGCTATGAGGCACCCGTATACCTTTCCTGGGCACGGCGCAACCGGTCTGACCTGATACGCGTTCCTGAGTACAAGCCAGGCAGGGAGCAGGCTACCAGAATCGAATTCCGCTCCCCGGATCCCGCCTGCAATCCTTACCTCGCCTTTAGCGTGATGCTGGCCGCCGGTCTGGAGGGAATCGAAAAAGGATATACGCCACCCGAGCCGGTCGAAGAAAATATATACGAAATGACCGAAGCCGAGCGGAAGGAACGGGGAATCGGCACTTTACCAGCCAGCCTCTGGGAGGCTATTACCATCGCCGAAAAAAGCGACCTGGTACGGAAGGCCCTGGGTGACCATGTCTTCGATGCTTTCATTACCAATAAGAAAGTAGAGTGGAACTACTACCGCACCCAGGTTACTGACTACGAAATTCAGCGATACCTGCCCACTCTGTAGGCCAGGGGAGTTTCACTGCAGCGGGTGGACACGACACGCACCGACTGCACAACGATATCCTACCCGGTGTTAAGAGTGCTATAATCATTCAAAGCCATCAGGCTGATATGAAGGACTAAGAGTTCTGATGATACATAGCAGCAAGTCAGACGCTGAAAGAAAGATAATCTCGATTCTCAGGGTCCTGAGCGAGTCTTCCCAGCCTTTGGGCTCAATTACGATTGCCCGGGAGCTGGAACGCTACGGCATCCACCTCAGCGAGCGTGGTGTCAGATACCACCTGAGAATAGCCGACGAGCGTGGTTATACACAATCGCTCGGTCGTGATGGCCGGATGCTGACACCGCGGGGATTTGAAGAACTCAAGCTAGCACTGGCCCCGGAGCAGGTAGGCTTTATCTTACAGAAGCTGGAGCTGCTCGCTTTCCAGACCACCTTCGACCCCACCAAGCGGACCGGTCAGCTTCCGATAAACACCTCACTGATTGACAAGGAAAGGTTCAGGGAAGCCCTAGCTGCTATGAAAGATGCTATTGAGGCCGGGCTCTGCGTCTGTGAGCTGGTGGCGACAGCTTCTGAAGGGGAGAAACTGGGCTCGGTAGTTGTCCCCAGCGGCAAGATTGGCCTGGGCACCGTATGCAGTGTCGCCATCAACGGGGCCTTGCTGAAGGCAGGTGTTCCCGTTGTGTCCCAGTTCGGCGGCGTGCTGGAAGTCAGGAACTCGAAACCAGAACGCTTCATTGCTGTCATCAACTACGCCGGCACTTCCATTGACCCTTCTGAGCAGTACATCCACGCTGGGATGACCAGTGTTGGTGAGGCCGCCAGGAACGGCAGTGGCAGGATACTGGCCAACTTCCGTGAGATGCCAGCACCAGCACGGTCGCTGGCCGTTGAGAGAATCGCCGCCCTCAAGGAAGCCGGCATTGGCGGGGTCTACGTCCTGGGCAATACCAGCGAGCCAATCTGCGAGGTTCCGGTGGGAATGAACCGGGTAGGCATGATACTGCTCGGTGGCCTGAACCCGCTGGCGGCAGCCGTCGAAGCTGGTATTGAAATCGAGAACATCGGCGAAAGCGGCATCGTCGACTTTCAACAGCTTGTTTCCGTCCGCAACCTCTAGGAGGGAGGAGGCCAACGACATGACGGATAGATATTCCAAGCAAATAATATTTCCTGCCCTGGGCGAGAAGGGCCAGCGCAAGCTCTCAGAAAGCCATGTCGTCATTGTCGGCTGCGGGGGACTGGGCTCCATGATTGCCACCTCTCTGGTACGTGCCGGCGTCGGCAGGGTCAGGGTCATCGACCGGGACTTCATCGAATACCACAACCTCCACAGGCAAATCCTTTTTGATGAAGACGACATCAGGAACGAATTACCCAAAGCAGCCGCTGCTGAGCGGCACCTCAGAAAGATAAATTCTTCTGTCGAAATCGAGGGTGTTGTTGCCGACGTCAACCACGGCGATATCGAAGAGCTTGTCAGCGGGGCCGACCTTATCATGGACGGCCTGGATAACTTCGAGGGCCGGTTACTCATCAACGACGTCTCGATGAAGCACGGCATCCCCTGGGTCTACGGGGCTGCCCTCGCTTCTTCGGGGATGACAACGAGCTTTATCCCCGGTAAGACCCCCTGCTTCCGCTGCCTTTCTACCAATGCCCCGGCCGCAGGACTGGTTGGCACCTGTGATACCGCCGGCATACTCGGCCCGGTGCCTTTTATCATTGGTTCCCTGCAGGCTGCCCAGGCAATGAAGCTCCTGACAGGCAAGGTAGATAAGGAGCAGCACCTCACCGTCATCGACATCTGGCAGGGGATCTTTCAGCGCTTCAAGACGGGGTACCGCAAGGGCTGCCCGGCCTGCCAGGGCAAATACGAGTACCTCGAGGGGAAGTCCAGAGTGGCGACCACCTCGCTCTTCGGCGAGAATGCCGTCCAGGTACTGAATACCAGCGGTAGCGAGGTCAATATCAAAGAGATGGCGTTACAACTAGCACAGACAACCGAGGTCACCTACAACGAGTTCATGCTCCGCTTCCAGGCTGACGAGGAAAGGGAGATGGTGGTCTTTGCCGACGGCCGCGCCCTGGTGAGGAACACCAACGACGAGTCACTGGCAAAGGCGCTTTACGCGAAGTATGTGGGGATGTAGGTTCTTTCGCTATTCTACGACTTGCTCGTTATAGCCTTCTGGCGTTAGTGTAGCACTTATTATAGGACGGCCGCAGTCTGGAACCATGACAGCAAATCGCTGGAAGTTACACGTGAATTCAACAAGAAATTTTGTGTAGTCCACGGCATCTGTAAGTGTCATAAGATGAAACTGGCCAGCAATGGGAGGTAGTGCAGAATTACTATGATTCACTATATGGGTGACGAATTCAGTCCTTCCTATCCAGCAACCGCCGTAATGACTTGTCGGGTCAGTAGCCCAACGCAGGATGTGTCCTGATGTGTCTTCCTGCCCATCGCGTATGGCTTTTCCAGAGAATACCAAGTGTGATTCTATTACTGGTTTCGAAACATCGTGGTCTTCAAAACCAGCAAGTATGAAGTCATAGGTGAGAGTTGGAGCAGTAGACAAATCTTCTATCCCATGATGCTGCTTCAACTCGTTCATCAATCCACCGACAAGGTGCTCTCTTACTTCCCCAATACTAGCATTTCCAGAATAAGAGTGCTCTAGAGACTTGAATATAGAATACATAGTCTTACGATTAAGTGAGGTAGCCCCAGCCGTGCAGACCGCAAATTTATCATCAGCGAATTGGAGTGAGAAAAGCTTGCGAGCCATTCGTGACCATCCCATAGGTTTCACTATAGGTTGTTCTAGCTCAAACTCCTTTCCAGTACCCTTCTCCTTGGCTTTGGTTATTGTTTGCTGCCAAGTAGTCTGAGTATCAGCAGCCAGTGCAATCCCGTCAGGCACTGCGATTGCTATCGCTATACTCACTTATCCACCTCCTTAAACGTATGACAACCCCATTTCGGAGATATTCCACAACAAAAATATCAAGCCCTCAGCCCTGTTTCAGCTCGGGAGGAGGGAGCGCCCGGTATCTGGTCGTCCGCAGTTCGCTCTCATACGCTTCCAGCTCAGGCATCTGCTCATCCCTCGCCTGCTGTATCGCCAGCTCGATATCATACGGTACCCGTATTATCTGAATCGACAATGTGCCACCTGCCTCGCTGCCGTATTCGCCCTCCATAATGACATACGAGGCCATGGTCAGGTCCAGCGGGTTACCAACACTGCCGGTATTGAATAATGTCCTCTGGCGGAAACTCTTGAGATAGGCGCTATGGATGTCCCCATATCCCACCACATCAGGCACAAAGGCATCTCCTGTAAAGTCGGTATTATCGAACATACCACGGTGGTTCTCCCTGGTATCGTCCATAAAAACGCGATCATAGATGCCTTTCTGCGAGGCGTGGAAAAGTCGTATCTTCTTCCCGCTCATGTAGAACTCGATTATATAAGGGAGGTTTTTCAGATATTCCAGCCGCTCGCTGCCCAGCCTCTGCTGATGCCACGCCCTCATGGGGTTATCGGGTTCACCTCGGATATAATCGTCCCAGTTCCCCATAATCACCTGCTCGCATACTTCCCGGCAGATATCGACGGCCCGGTCGGAGTGTGGACCCTTGCCCACCAGGTCCCCCAGACAGAGTATTCTCTCGATATTACGCTCTCTGATATCCTGAAGCACAGCTTCTAGAGCTGGCATATTCCCGTGAATATCTGAAATAATGGCTATCCTGTCCATACCTCAGCCCTTGTTAGTATACTGCAGGAGCTCAACCGGTGCCCCTGCCTCTTCTATCATCGCCACCAGAACGCCGGGTGAGGGTGAATTGGGTGGGGTTATCACCTTCTTCCCTTTGATTGCTTCATGAAGGTCATCGACCTCGAAAGCCACGTGAGCGACCTTCTGTACCAGCTCCGGAATATCGCAACCCTTTTCATACCGCATCCACTGTATACCGAACGGATTCGACTCGTGGTCTGTGCAATATATCTTGAGGTGTTTCAGGTGAATCTCACCCTCTACCTTTCTACGAGTCGGAATGCCGATGTGATGGTACCTGTATTTGCTGTTAATCAATTCTACCTCCGTTATACTCTGACCTCTTTAGGATATTCATCTTAGCAAGCCATGTTTATCAAGGAAATCGATGACCTCCGGGGCATTCCGGGGGTCTTCTCCTTCGGCAAAAGCCGGCGTCGGATAACCAAATTCAATCCTGATGGTATTGTGGTCGCTGTCGAGCTCAATTAAAGCGTCCATAACCACAACCCCAGAATAGCTTATTGAAGACACCATGGAATAAAATTTACCCCGGTATATTTCTTCTCCCTTAATCTTGAGCACGAAATCTCTGGAGTGCAGGCTTTCTGTTTGCTTGGGAATTGTCTCCCATGTCATATACGAGTTCCACTTTTGTATTCCTTCTTCGTTTAGCTCAATGTTATGGGTGTCTTCGTAATATACCTCTATGTGATGCTCGGACAACACCAGCTCGTCGTTGTCAAGCAGGTAGATGCCGAAACCAACTTCCTCACCACCGCAGCCAGCGAGTAAGTTAAAAAACAATATAAGCAGTGAGGTAATCAGTAACAGAGAAATTTTTGGCTTCACACGCACTTTGCGGACCATGACCCTTGTTTCCCTGATCTGGCGCTAAATTCACTATCGCCCCGTAATGTTACTGCATAATACTCCGAATAGAGATGTTCTGCAACAAACGTGCTGTGGGCGTACGCATACGTGATTTCCACCATAACGCGTCACTTGATTTTTCAGAGAGATTACGGCAAAATTGAGCTTACCCAAACTCCAGACCGGAGAAATCAATGATACACAATGAGATAGTGAGCGGTGTCATCGCCATAGTGGTCGCCTACCTTGTCGGCGCCTTCCCCACTGCCTACGTGACTACGCGGCTGTTCACCGGGAAGGATATCCGGCAGGTCGGCAGCGGTAACGTTGGTGCTAACAACACCTTCAGGGAGGTCGGCCCGGCAGCTGGCGTCATTGTTGGTGTCGTTGATATTGGTAAAGGAACAGCGGCCGTCGCTGTCGCCCACGCAGTAGTGGGCATCCCCTTCTTTGCATTGAACCATGAATATAATTACTTCCTGGTGATAGCCGGCCTGGCGGCTGTGGCCGGACATGTGTGGCCCGTCTACCTGAGATTCACCGGGGGGAACGGTGTTGCCACCGCTATCGGCACCCTGATAATTTTGCTACCCAGAGAACTTGGAATCGTTTGCGCCGTAATCTTGTTGCTGTGGGCGGTTACACGCAACCTCATCATGTCGGTATATATCAGCTGGCTCACGGTACCGCTGGCCGCCTGGTTCCTGGAGAAGGACTGGCTGTACGTGGGCTATTCGCTCGCCATGATAGCAGTACTGGTGCTTGTATTCATACCCACAGCCAGGGCAGCACTGGTCAAAGCGGGCAGCAGGGAAAACCTGATGGCAGAGCTACTCCGCCGGGACAAACGCTGATTCTGGCAGGGCCAATTCTCACGCCCTACCAGTAGACCTTGATACTGGCGACTACTCCTAACGGTAGCCAGTTAACATCTCCAATCCCGCCAGCGGCTGTCTCTATTGCCATCTGCCACTCATTGAGCCCCGCCTGAATTAACATGAGTTCTAACTGCTCGCTCTCAAGCTCTGCCTTGATAGCCATGAGGGCAGCAAGGCTGGCTTCCAGCTCGGCAGCCCATGCCTGGAAGTAAGAGTATTCAGGCTCCGGCAGCACTGTCCTGCCCCCAAGGGCCTCATTGTACTCCTCTACCTCTTGCTCATAGGCCTCCAGCGCCTGGTTATAGAATTCCACCCCCTGATTGTAGGCGTCCACCATCTGATTGTACGTCTCAAGTTCACGGTTGAATGCTTCCACATCCAGTCTGTATTGTTCCCTCCCAGCCAGATAGGTCTCGTAGAAGCTGTACTCAGGGAACGTGGCTACTTCTATGCTTATTACCCCATATTCTTTGCCAATCTCCACGTAGGCCACCTTATCAGCACCGACTGCCTGCGCCACCCCAGAATCCCCCGTTTCCCCATTATCCAGCTCCCGTATGGGGCGATAAGCCGGGTCCGACCGAACTGGAGATGTGCAGTCGATGAATACCAGCCCCCGGTCGGTGGTCTGAAAGGCATTGAGAGCGTGCCCTACGTCTCTATCCTCGAACTGCACGCCTACGAAAGCCGCTCTAATCCCGGCAGCCTCGGCATTATTGTGGAGTTCTTCGGCAAAGGCAACACAGGAATATGAATCAACCACGTACGGCTTCTGGTCGGTGGTATCCACCCCGAGAAACGTCATCAGCTCCTGCCACGTCGGATCATTTGCCTCCTGGTTATTGACAAGTTGGGCGGACTCGCCCGACGGAGATTTCAGATGACGTGGCTGCCTGTCGTGGTAGATGATATAAGCACCAAAGTAGCCTGCTACCTCCTCTCCCCCATCACCAAACACGGAACCTGCGCCGTCAGTAATAAAGCCACAGCCAACCGGCATGACCGCTGAGGAGGCTACCAGAACAATAAGAATAGAAAAGAATACTTTCCGGATAAACACATCGCTCCGATGTCTTTGTCTCTCCGCACGAAGCAAAGTGGCCATAATATCGCAGTAACTTCACCCCGCCACGCGAGGACAGACAATCATTTAGAACCCTGTCTCTGCATCAACTGCGTTTTCGGCACCTGGGGGAAGCTCTATAGAGACCGGCTGGTTATAGTCGTGGGCCAGCAGGTACATTACAATATCCATCCTGAGTACCCCGTCTTCCCCTGGAAAACCCATATCCTCAGGGGTTAGCTCCACAGACATGTCTATCATTACCCGGGTTATGAAAAACATCTCCGTTGAAACCCATTGCCTTACCGAGAAATCACGAAACATCTCACTGAGAAGCTTTTCAGTCAGTTCCGGCATCCCCGTATCGGTTACTTCCGCCTGCTGCATGGCTAATTCCCAGAGCTGGTCCATATCAGGAATAACCTCAAGTACATAGCAATCCACACCTGCCACTTCATCGATACCTGTAACTCTCACCTCTGCCGCCTCGAGGAGGTCGACATAGGGCTCAACCAGTTCCACCATCTGGCTCATCTCACCCCAGACTTCATCGGTTACCTCCATCTTTACCCACATCGGGTCGAACCCGAAGGAGTCCATCTTCATGTACGCTGTGTCACCAATGACATACATCTCCATCCTTACATCCATATCACCCTGTCCGGGGATTTCCGCCCCCATTGATATGTCCGCCTCCATCTGTCTGTTCTCGATATCCACAGCACCCATGAGGGTCATGTCGATCGTCATTTCAAAAGACGCGCAACCGGTCTCGCCAGCCGTACTCATTATCATGCTGCTGTCGAACTGGTAAGTACTCACAGCAGACATTGATTTAATTACAGCATCGATTACTTCCTGAGCTGGGGGTAGCGACGGGTCCACCGAACTTCCAAACGTACATGCGGTCAGGGAACCAGCCAACAATAGCACCAGGGGCAGGAAAACCACTTTCTTCAACATATTCACGATATTCACACTCCTCTGACTATAACGACAACCACCTCACAATCACCCTAAAGTACTTCTCTTAAATAATTCTAAGTACTACCCTATCTCCATTGTCACCGCTAAGCGCAACAGCAGCAATGACTAATTGGTCTCCATTGTGAGTAGTACTTTTGTCATGCCATCAGAGCACACATATTAAAACGTTTCAAAGGGCAATCCGTTATTCCGATTCAAAACAATATTCTTTAATCACCCGATCCCAAGTACCTTGACATTTCAATAGCAATAAACATAGACTGTTATAGTGAAAATGCAGAAGCAATCACTAGACTGCCCTGACTACCAGACCGATTACCCATAAGAAAACGGGTTCCAACAAGCAATTAACGCCGATAAGTATGTAAGGCATGATGCAACGAAAGGAGGAGCAACATGACTTCGGATAACTTAGAAGCCCTCAGACGAGAGGTACGTGACTGGTTGAGGGCAAACTTGCCAAAGGGGTGGGGAACACCTGAGTATGTGCCACCCACAAGATACAGCCGGGAGTCACACGAACTGGGTAAGGAATGGACCAAGAAAATGTATGACGCCGGCTACACCGGGTTCAACTACCCTAAAGAATACGGCGGTATTGAGCGCCCCCGAGAAGAGATTACCGTCATTCACGAGGAGATGGCACGTACCGGCACGCCGGGAGGACCGCTTTCTCTCGGCCTGCTCGTAGCTGCCCCAGCCATCCTCGTTCATGGAGAGGAGTGGCAGAAGAAACGCTTTATCCCTAAAATCCTCAGTGGTGAGGAGAGCTGGTGCGAGGGATTCTCCGAACCTGACGCCGGATCAGACCTGGCAAACGTACAGACCACTGCCGTCAGGGATGGTGACGACTGGATAGTCAATGGGCAGAAGGTCTGGACCAGCATGTGGGAATTTGCCGACTGGGGTCTGCTGGTGGCAAAGACCGAGCCTGATGCACCGAGGCACCGCAATCTGAGTTACTTCCTCTTTGACACGACCACCCCCGGTTTCAGCCGCAGGCCACTACGGCAGATGTCCGGTGAAGCCGAGTTCGGCGAGATGTTTTTTGACGACATGCGCGTCCCCCACAAGAATATGATGGACGAGCAGGGTAGAGGATGGTACGTAGCCATGACAGCCCTTATGGCAGAGCGAAGTTTTGGCGGCACTGGATTTACGGGCGGGATGGCTGCTATGGGTGGCCTGGGTACGTCAGACCTGCTCGGGACAAACAGCTTGGTTGAACTCGCAAAAAACACCAGAAGGTACGGCCAATCAGTCTGGGAGGAGTCAGCCTTCAGGCAGAGGATAATGCAGACTGCCATCGAGATGGAAGCAATGAGGTGGAGTGGAGCTCGTCTCGCGGCCAAGATGCGGAAGGGTGGCCAAATCGGAAATGAAGCCTCCCTGCTAAAGAATTTCCAGGCCGAAATGAGACAACGCCGTGGTGACCTGACCTGTGAAATACTCGGCGCATACTCGCAAATGGTCAGGGGGTCGACCCGCGCTATTGATGAAGGTGACCATGTCTATAACATGCTCAGAGCACGTGGCGCCACTATTGAGATGGGCACTTCCGAGATAAACCGTAATATCATCGCGGAACGGATACTGGGCCTGCCGAGATAGCAGGCGAATGGCTCTACTCGAAAAGTACTTGTTCCGATTAAGTAAAGGAGCACGAGAAGATGGAATTCACCCTCAGTGAAGAGCAGGAAATGCTCAGGACAATGGCTCGGGACTTTCTGGAAAATGAATGCCCCAAGACTCACGTCAGAGAGATGATGGAAGACGAGGTCGGCTTCTCCCGAGAACTGTGGAAAAAGATGGCCGATGTCGGCTGGCTCGGACTGGTATTTCCCGAGGAATACGGTGGCTCCGGAATGAACTTCAGGGATCTGACAATTCTCTGTGAGGAGATGGGAAGAGCTGTACTGCCCGGCCCCTTCCTCCAGACTGTACTTCTGGTAGGTATGCCGATTCTGACCGCCGGGACAGAAGAGCAGAAGAAAGAGTATCTCCCTAAGATAGCCAGCGGCGACATGGTCTGCACACTAGCCGTGCTCGAAGAGGACGGTGATTTCTGGCCAGATGGCATCCAACTCAAGGCCATACAGAGAGGCAATGACTATATCATAAATGGTACCAAACTGTTCGTCAACAATGCCAGAGGGGTCGACTACATACTGGTGGCGGCACGCACCAAGCGCGCCGTGGAACCTGGAGATGGAATCACTCTCTTCCTGGTAGATATGACTGAGTGGGGAACATATGTCTCACCGTTAGCAACCATGGACCAGACCAGGCAGCAATTTGAGGTTATGTTCAACCAGGTAGCGGTACCATCCAGCAATATCATCGGTGAGCTGCACAAGGGATGGCCTGTATTAAAAGAAGCGGCGTTGAAAGCAACGGCAGCACTCTGTGCTGAGATGGTCGGCGGGGGTGAGTGGGTGCTCGAGACCACGGTCAACTACGCCAAGGAAAGGATAGCCTTCGGGGTACCTATTGGCAGCTTCCAGGTCATCAAGCACAAGTGCGCCGATATGTTCAGCGGGCTCGAGTACTCGCGGTCACTTATGGAGTGGGCGGCTGAATCTATTAAAGATGATGACCGCGACGCGGCCATGGCTGTCTCTATGGCGAAGAGCTATTGTGGTGATACCTACAAGATGGTCTGTGACCACGGTGTACAGATTCACGGAGGCATCGGCTTCACCTGGGACCATGACATGCACCTCTATTTCAAGAGGGCCAGGTCATCAGATACAGCCTTCGGTGACGCCTTCTACCACCGCGAACTGCTGGCCAAGGCCGCTGATCAATAATCGAGAATGACACAATTATAATCAATAGCCTGACTTCTTAAGGAAAGTGGTCTGAAACTGGCTGCATAGCTGTAATTATGCCGCCAGTTTCTCATAATCATGGCAGTAAATTTGACTCTAGCCGAAGAAGGCGGTGAGTATTACCGATACCACACCAACCAGGAAGATTCCGTCGAAAACCCCGGCCCCACCGATTGATACAATCCCAACCCCCAGCCTCCTTGCCTTCCCAAGGTTCAAGAGGTCGCCGCCTATCAGCGTTCCCAGAACCCCGGATATATAGGCACAGGGCGCAGCAAACTCCCTGGCAAATAATATCGCTAACAGGGCAGCAAATATCGGTGGGATAAACATGGGGATGGCCAGACCTCTTCCCGGAACAGGTCGCGTCAAGAACTTGCATATCAGTATCATCAGGAATGTGGCCGTCAGCACCGGCCACAGCGGTACTTTAAAGAGCAGATAGCAGGACAGGGCAATCGGGATAACTGCTCCTCCCAGGTTGATGGCCAGCCCGGATTCTCGTCGTACCGGTACCCGGAACCAGCCAAAAGTCATCGTGGTCTGCTCAACCGTCCTCTTTGTCAGGGGAATGTTTATCAGAGAGCCAAAGAGGGTGAAAATCAAGATCAGCAGGGCTGCTTGTGGAGAGATGCCCAGCTTCTCGAAGCTGAAAGTGGTGGCGTTAAGAAAGACGAACACAAATAATAGCGGTAGTGCCAGGACAAACAGACTGAGTGCCAGACAACCTACCGGGAGAAAGAACACTTTTAATCCTTTAAACTAGAATCGAGGGCACTCACCCCTTCAGTCTCTTGACTGCCTCAACTATCGACGGCAGCACTTCACCAGTCTGCCCCTGGATAATGAAGTCGGAGATACCCTCATGAGTCAGGGGGGTTGGCTCAGCATTTACCTCAATTATGATCGCTACCCCTTTTTGCCTGGCTACCCTTGGCAGGTTGGCGAAAGGATAGACCACCGCCGATGTCCCGCAGATAAGCATCAGGTCACACTTCCAGGCTTCCTCAAGACTGTTCTGGGCCACATCACTTGGTATCGGTTCCCCGAAACCCACGCCGTCCGTCTTGACGATGCCTCTACAGTAAGGACAATGAGGCGGTAGCTGGTCTTTCTCTAATAAATCCTGCAGGTCGAACTCATCTCGCCGGAAGCGCGCATTACACTCGATACATCTCAGCTTGGCAAAGCTGCCATGGTATTCGAGAAGGTTCTGCATTCCAGCCTTCTCATGAAGGCCATCAACATTCTGGGTAATCAAGCACCTCAGGATACCCATCTTCTCAAGCTCCACCAGCGCGTGGTGACCGGCGTTTGGTTCCCTTGCCCCCAGTTCACCCAGGGCACCGGTACTGGCAGTCAGCCTTTCCCGCCACCAGGCTTTCGGGTCCTGCATGAACCTCCGGTAACCCTGGTAAGCCCTCCTCTCGGCTTCAGGATTTTTCGTCCAGACGCCTTGAGGCCCACGAAAATCGGGAATACCTGATTCGGTTGAAATACCAGCCCCGGTCAGCGCAATCGCGTAGTTCGAATCAACTATATATCTGGCGGCCCTCTCTATTAATCCCTCCACAGTTCTCAACCCCCCTCAGTTATCTACTCACCGATTAGTATTAACAAACCCCTCGATGGCGTCGAAGTATGCTCTCTGCCCCATCACCATCAGGTCGTTGTGGTCAGCTCCAGGAATAATCAGTATCCTTTTATCTTCGGCACCCGAGCTTTGGTAAAGCTCCTTGCCCTCTGTAACAGGCATTACCTGGTCGTATTCGCCATGAATGATGAGCGTTGGTTTCGTAATCTGGCGAACCTTTACCCTATTGAGTAATGGGCTTTTGTCATCAATAGTAGTTCCCTCAGTGATACCGGCATAGTCCCGGAGCCTGCGAAAGTTGTTGGCTGAACCGCTCTCCACAATAAGTCCGCGAATCTCTTCCTGATAATTGTAGGCTAGCTCAATAGCAGGTACACTACCCAGAGAACGTCCCATCACGAAAATACTGTTTACAAAGCCTTCTCTGCTGATGATCTCCTTGAAACCCTGGAAGATAGGGTGAGTATCGGCAATCATGTTGGAAATGGTGGGTTTTCCATCGCTCGAGCTGTATCCCCGATAGGTAGATACAAAAAGGTTGATTCCCTTCTGGATGTACAGTGGGGCAATCCACTCATGGCTGGCTACTGTCTCGCCGTTCCCGTGAAAGTATAGGATGGACGGGCGCTCTTTACCAGCTACCCAGAACCCGCACCTGATACTGACTCCATCCTCAACCTCGATTGCATATGTGGGCACGTTACCCGGCTGGCCCTGGAGAAAGTCGGGCAGGCCAAAAGGAGAGTAAGCAACCGGGAAAATGACTTCCAGTATCTCCGGGCGATCCAGAAAAGATAAATCCATTCGACAACCATCCCCTTTCTATCAATCAGTATGATACCACGCCCTGTAGCTGGAAATAAATCGCATCTGTCTCAAAACAGGTAATCAGCACGGTCGACAACACGAATCCCTGAGGTGTAGAATTGGACATGCCAGATGCAGAAGAGATGCACTGCACAACATTTAGATATTTTGCTGGAGGTTGACATGGACCCCAAGGTGAGAGACCAACTGGACAGGCTGGCTAAATTGGCCACTGAGTACGATAACCTCAATGCCGAGCTAATGGGACTGCTCCCACCGACGTCAGTTCCTGAAATGGGTGATGAGCCACTGTCCTGGACGCTTACCGGGGAGGGCCGAGCAAAATGGGACTGGATCACAAGCCGGCTTCGTGAGGTACAGGCATGGATGCTCCAGAGCATGGATAAGATAATGAAAATCGAAAAGGAGCGGCTATCCGGGCGTTAGCACCAACCGCTCCACGTCTTAGTCTCGCCTGAAATATACTACCTCGGCCCGCGTACGCCCTTCCCTCCAAAGAAAGCAGTTGCCATCAGGGCAACACCAACGCAGAAAGCAATGGCTATCAGGGGTTCATGATGCCAGAACTGCTCCCAGGAAAACCACAGACCTGTCAAATACCAGTGGTGTACCAGCCCGAAGACGCCTAATAAAAGAGCAAGGACACCCAGTATAAGTCTGAGCCTCACCGAAACACCCCCGCATATCCAATACACCACCTTTACATTTATTCTCATAGCCTTCAAGGTACGAATGATGTAATTGCCGTAATCAATCCGTCGGGGCGCTTTATACTGCGAAATACCTGTTGGATAAGGCTGTGAGAAGCGTTTAAACGGCTATCATTTAACGACAAACGGGATGTTTGATTGTCTTGTATTATAATAATTCGGATAACAAAGAGTCAGTTAGACCTATTCCCGTATAAACAAACATCCGGTTGCTTTTTCTTTGTACGTACGATTGGACAAGCGGGGAATAGTCAGTGAGTCAAGGTTGCTGCAAAAAATCAAGAACCTTTTTATTCACCATCTCTGCCTGTACAAATGTTAAGTCGTGACCAGCACTGGGAATAGTCTCTGTTTTTATATGAGGTGCTACCTGACTCAGGTGCTGCACAGCTTTCTGGGCCGAGTATATTTTTTCGTTTTCACCGACTACATAGAGCGCGGGAACCTTGATACTCTGTAATTCCTGGTCTTCCAGGACTGTGGGATTGCAAGGACGTCTTGGTTTAAAGCACCTTGAAGCTATAAACATATTATCTATAAAGTCTTCTACCCACATCCGGCTGATTTCATCTTTTTTCACAGAATCCTCCATCAACCGGAAAAACATACGTTTCGAAAAGTAACGAAGAGGCAATAAAAAAGTGGGGAACCCGTAGATGTAGAATGATAACCTCAATGGCAGCACAGTAGCAGCTGGTGCCAATAACACAATTTTGTTTAGCCGGTTTGGATAGCGTAGTGCGTAAAGGCTTGTCAGCCAGCCTCCATAAGACAGCCCCATGAGATTGATGTTATCTCCAAACTCAAGGGCATTAAACAACTCATCAAGCCATTTCACAAAGTCATCCGGGCTCGTTATAGGTCGCGTGTATATACTTCGCCCGTTGTCATAAATGTTGTCCAATGCATAGGTCCTATAACACTCGGACAAAGCCTTAATATTTGGTATCCACATCAGCGAATTACCACTGAATCCTGGTAACAACACTAGTGGTTGTGTATCGACTGGTCCACTAATTCGTAAAAATGTCTGTCCGTAAGAAGTATTAACCATCCTGGTCTCTGAATCGACCGGCCATTTCTTCGCCTCAGTATCATAGAACGTCAGATATCGCTCTTTTGCTTTCTCTGATTTGAAAGGGTGATATGCTGTGATTTGCATAATTTCTCCTCCCATAACACGTGAATAAATTGAATGGTACCAACCTCAATTGTTGATATCAGGTGGAACGGATATATCGTGCACAAACAATACCACCGAAAACGTGAGAAGTCAAAGGGGGAGGAGGAGCGAGCGAAGAGCCATGTCTTCATCGCGAATAGAAACCTCGCATTCTGAGTAGAATATTTGTGGTATCCCTTATCAACATGATAAAAATAGATAGGGGATGAACTGAAATGGCAGAAAAAATTGTATGCCGTAACAATCGATGCAGTTTGAATAAAAATGGTGTCTGTTCACAAAATACCAAATGCTCTAGGTGGTGTTAAAATAAAGGCATAACAATGAACGTCGTGCTGCTGCATATGAGCAACAGATTCCAATGCTTACGATGTTAAGGTGCACGAGATTGATGCCGTCGCGCATGCATTAAACGCTAACTTTGGCAATATGGGAGGACTCAAGAGATGTCCATAGAATTTCCCGATCCGAAGATTATTCAAACAAACGGTATTAACATGGAAGTTTTTGAACAGGGAGAAGGATACCCTGTAATCCTGGCGCACGGATTCCCTGAACTCGCCTTTTCCTGGCGTTTTCAAATACCTGTACTGGCAGATGCAGGATACAGGGCTATTGCCCCGAACCAGCGGGGGTACGGTGAGACCGACAAACCCGAGCCGGTCGAGGCTTATGATATCCGCCATCTGTGTGGAGACATGGCCGGACTCATGGATACCCTCGGCCTTGAAAAGGCAATATTTATCGGGCACGATTGGGGCGGGCCGGTCGTATGGAATATGCCGCTTCTGTACCCTGATAGGGTCGCCGGCGTGGTGGGGATGAGTGTACCTTTTTCACCGCGGGGAGACGTCGATCCCATCACCGTATATGAACAGAGATTCGGTCCGGAGCATTATATTGTTCATTTCAACCGGCAGCCCGGCGTGGCCGATGCAGCTTTTGCCTCCGATCCCAAACGCTTCTTCAACAACTTATTCCGTCAGCGGCGGGCCCGCGTCGAACGAGCAACAAGACCACCAACCGAGCGCCCCAGTTTCAATGTGTCTCTGATGAATACCTTCAGCATGACGGAGCCGCGAGGTGAACCACTCATGTCGGAAGAAGAGCTGGATATGTTTGTAGCCGCATTCAGCAAGGGGGGATTTACCGGGCCGATCAACTGGTATCGGAACATCACACGGAACTGGGAGACATCTGCCGACCTTCCGCAGCGGATAGATATTCCCTGCGCAATGGTCTACGGTGCCTATGATATCGTCCCACAGGGGAGAGACATTTCACAATATGTACCAAACCTGGAGTCCATTACCCTAGAATGCGGGCACTGGATTCAGCAGGAAAAACCTGATGAGGTCAATGCGTTCCTGTTGGACTGGCTGAAACACAACGTGCCTTCCTGACTTAGATAACAGGCACAATCCCCGCGGATATCACTTCAACTTCACCACACAGCTTACCTATCATTGAACGAACATCGGAATGTTTGTCCAGCAACGTGTACCGTTCCAAGAACTAGCAGCAGACATCATAGCTGATGCCAGCAGCTTAGCACTATGGATTTTGGTCATTTCTTGTTAATACGTACTTGCCCAGAGATGGTGCCAGGCTTGCCGAAACGACTGCCAGGATAATAAAGATAGCAAACAGGTTATCATCAATAAGTTTGAGCTCTAGTGATATGCCAACGGCGGCGATTATCAGACTCAACCTGGCAGTATGGAATAATCCGAAAGCCAGACTTTGCCTCATTTTAAAACCACTAAATCTGCAGGCGATGGTGACGCTGAGAACCTTTGCCAGAATCCCTATAGCAATGATAGCGAATAAAATGGCCAGATTGTTTAGACTGGAGAAGACTGGCCTAAGGTTCACCTCAGCTCCTATAAAAATAAAGAACAGAGGAATGAAGAAACTATAGCCAAAGCTTTGCAGTTTTTCCTGCTGCAAGACGGCCCTTGGAAGAATTTCCGAGACCAATAACCCGGCGATGAAAGCTCCGATAATCGAATGAAACCCTAATCTAAATGAAATGGCTCCCAGCAGGAAAATGATAGCAAAAGCCGCTCGCATTTCCATTTCACCATACTGCTTCTTCCATAACTTGGTGGTGAATTTTCTCCGAAGCTTCTGTTTCTTAATGAACCAAGGTACCAGAAACAGGACAAAAATCGCCAGCACGGAATAAATAAAGCGTACCTCTAGAGTGCCTTGTAAAGCAGCCAGAACAAACGCGAGTAGAAACATACTCGCAATGTCGACAACAATTACGGACGCCAGAAGTATTTGGGACTGTCGTCTGGTCAAGCGTAAGTCTTTTAAAATGGGTAACACCAGGCCCAGGGAGGTGGTACTCAATATCGTCCCAAGCAAGAATGGATTCATCTTGACCCAGTAAGAGAGGGCTACTCCGCAAATAAAAGGAACAGCTATGGACGCGAGAGCAATAGCCAGCACCTTCTTCATGATAGCCCGATTAATTTTGCTCATGTCTATTTCCATACCAGCCAGAAACATCAAATAGGTCAGACCAAAAGCAGAAAAGAAGTCAATAATAGGGCTATCAGGGATTATATTAAAAGACGACCTTCCGATGGCAATACCGAAGAGAAGCTCCAGAACGATGACAGGCATACGCAACCTGGCCGCCAGTGGTGGTAATAACACCACACCTGCAAAAACCACTACCAGTGTTAAAGCGAGATTATCCATATACACTCCGTAAATATCGCTAAGGAAAACGTTAAAAGCGATATGATAAATGCAATAATATAATTATGTCTGCCAGGGATGCAACCAAGTGTTCTGAAAGAGAGATCAACTCCGGAAGGTGTGGACATCAAAGGATACCTTGATCCAAGCGTACTAAGTGGTGATTCGAGACTACTCACCACTGGACAAACATCGGGATGTGTGTCCGGCCATACGTATAAATATTTGATACCATTTTCAGAGCCTATATCGAGAGACAGATAGCGGAATCAGAAATTTTAAATGAAGTAGCTCAACAATTTACTAAAATGTGACCATATGTAGAGTCCGAATCAGAAATAACATAGATCGGCTGATAATAGACCGAGCAGGAGCAGAAGTCCCATAGTTCTAATGACTAGTTAGTTCTGACCGAACAGGGATTTCAGTACATTGATATGCCCGTATACTACGAGCTTATCATCATCCTGTATCGTATCGTTTGCTTTCGGGAAAGGAATCCAATCCTTACCTCTTTCGATACCAAGTACCTGAAGATTTTCCTCCAGTCGCCTTATATCTGAAAAAGAGCTTCCAATAAAAGGAGATTCTGAGGCGACTATAACTTTCACAATCCCATAGCCCTCCATACAATGTAACAGGTCTTCCGTAGCACCTTCCTCCAGAACCTGTGATTTCACCAGCCGCTTCTCAATAAAACTGTCCCGCCATCCAGCAAAACGACTACGGCTGGCAAGCAAATAGAGCACCAAAGCTCCTTCAATAATAACGGCAACCGTGATGGGTAGATTGTAACCCTCACTAGTAGTAATTGATGACGTAGCCGTGACAATAACAGCAACCAACCCGGCGTTACCCAGTATAATGAGCAAGGTTACAATCCGCCGTCTCTTGGGATCATTTACCACAGCTTCTGCCTCTCTTGTTGTGAAACCTGCCCTCGAGAATGCTGATAAAGCCTGGAATCTTGCCTTTTGCTGGTCCATTCCGGTCATCATCAAGGCGATTGCTCCAGCTCTTACTACTAGGTAAGACAGAAATATGGTAAGTAGAGTGGGTATAAACAGATAAAGTCCCAGCATTTTCGTACCTCCACAGTTCCTGTCAATAGTGCTATTTATCCTATCACATTATATAGCCCTTGGTAATCACAATCAGTATACATGCAAAAATCGGGATGTCGACGTGAGTGTAAAATACAGATACTTCGTTAAGCTACCGCCTCTATAGCTCCCCCAACGCAAAGACCGCCGCTCCCAGCACCCCGGAATCCTCCCCCAACTTGGCACGGGCAAAGCGCACCACATCAGACATCTGCGAAAATGCCCTTCTCCTTGCTTCCTCATAGGCAGGCTCGAGCAGCATGTCACCGATATTCGACAGGCCGCCACCAATCACTATTAGCTCAGGGTTGAATATGTTTATCAGGTTGGCCAGTCCAACACCCACATAGTACGCCGTGCGAGCAATTACTTCCTTCGCCAGCGCATCGCCTCTCTGAGCAGCCCGGTGCACAACCTCAGCCGTAACCCTTTCGGCATCCCCATCGACATAGTCAAGAATAGATGTCTTTATGCCCTCCTGAATACGTCGTCTCGCATAATTAGCCAGTGCAGTCCCGGAAGCCAGTGGTTCCCAGCACCCTCTGCTCCCGCAATAACACTCAGGCCCTTCATCACTGATAATCATATGCCCTGGCTCACTCGCAAGACCCGTCGAACCAGCGTATATTTTGCCGTCGATGACAACGCCAGCACCTATTCCAGTGCTAAGAGTGACGTAAATGAAGTTGCGTGCACCCCTGGCAGCACCCAGATGCATCTCCCCGACAGCAGCCGCATTGGCATCGTTCATAAGAAATACTTTTTTGCCCAGCTCTTTCTCGATAAGACCCGCTAATGGCACATCTTTCAATGTGGGGATGTTGGGGGAGGTATAGAGTATGCCAGTCTCAGGATTGGAGAGACCGGCGCAGGAAAGGCCGACAGCACTAAGGTCGGAAGCAGCTAAGTGAGCCTGGCCAAGGACACGGTTTACAGAGTCCAGAATCGACTTAACAATCGCTTCGCTCCCCTCATCAGCAGGGGTAATACCCTGGTCGCGGGCAAGCATCTGGCCCTGAGCATTCACTACTGCTGCCCGTACATTACTCCCACCAAGGTCAATACCAATAACCCTGGTGTCATCATGCTGACTCATTTCTTCGTTCTCCTGTCGCAGAGGTTAAAAAATGTCCCCATGCCGGTATCATAACCTTACCAGGACCGACCGGGGAAAGACGATTTTGTTCTCAGGCTTCACTTCCTGGCCTTCCCCTGACTGGCGACCGCCTCCATAGCCCTTTTCACTTCTTCGGGGTCTCCGAGGTAAGTGCTCTTTAAACGCTTCATCTCATCATCGAGTTCGTAAACGAGAGGAATACCGGTAGGTATGTTAAGAGTCAATATGTCCTCGTCGGATATGTTATCGAGGTATTTGACCAGTGCCCTCAGACTATTGCCGTGGGCTGAAATTATTACCCGATTCCCCGCCTTTATGGAGGGCACAATCGTCTCATGCCAGTAAGGTAAAACCCGGTTTGATGTGTCCTCTAGACTTTCCGCTACGGGAAGGTCTTTCTCATCAAGGTCGTTATACCTCACATCATTCCCGGGATATCTTTCATCGGTCTTTTCTACAGCTGGTGGTCTGACATCATAGCTTCGCCGCCATATCAAGACCTGCTCCTCACCGTATTTAACAGCGGTGTCAGACTTATTGAGGCCCTGCAGTGCTCCGTAATATCTTTCGTTCAGCCGCCAAGACTTGTATACTGGTATCCACATCAGGTCCATTTCATCCAGCACAAGCCACAGGGTACGTATTGCCCTCTTCAGTACCGAAGTAAAGGCAACATCAAACGTGTATCCCTGGTCTTTCAATATCTGTCCGGCTTTCTTTGCCTCGTCAATACCCTTCTCAGACAGGTCTGTATCAGTCCAGCCACCAAACCTGTTCTCTTTGTTCCACAGGCCTTCGCCATGTCTCAGCAATACCAGCTTATGCATCTTGCTCCCTCCGCTGAATAAGATACGATGTACATTTTATCATTTTTCCCCCGTGATTTAGCCATAACCAGGCTGATTGAGCAGGGGGAATATATTGCCAGGGCAGAATCAGAGAATAATTATAATCAAATTCACCAATGAAAATAGGCACGCTGACCAAACAGAAACGGTACTAACAATCATGCCACCACTAATAATTCACGAACCGGTTTACCAGGTCTACCGTGTCACCTACTTTCAACTTGTTAAATAGCAGAGAAAAGCGCTCTTCAAGTATGTTACCAATTTTGCCCAGGTCTTCCGGCGGCAGCTCCCAGATTTCCTTCTTGAAGTCACCAAATGCCTTTTTGCGGGTCTTGTAGAGGAATTGCTCTACAGTATCCTCCTGCTTCCTCTCACCGGCATATTTGTCCCCGAGATGCCGGTTAATCGTGTCCAGCAACTCTTTCGGGAAATAGGGGCTATCAAAGATAATGTTCTGAAATCCGGTAGCCAGGTGCACCTCCAGCGTGTCCGCCTGCGGGAAAAGGTCGAAGGCATCATCGGGCAAAGTGGAGGCCCCGTGCTGCACAGCACCACCCATACCATAATCTTCGCGTGCCGCCCGAGACAATTCCTTCAGGGTATCAAAAGTAATGCTGACGCTCGCTATCGAGCCGTCAGGTAAAACCACGCCGCCGTGCGCCGTCCCGGTCTGAACGCTTATTTTAGATAGGCCCCTGACATCCGGCCCCAGCAGCCTGAGGTATCCTATCATAAAGGCCGTGAGGTCTGCCACGGTGCTGTTACGTCCACCGACTTCGCCGATTTCGCCACCAACCGAGACACTTACACCCGCAGGTTCAACTTCCCGTATAAACCTGGTCATATCGGCCGTCACCTGGCAATTTTTCTCCTGCTCCTCCTCAAGGCTCGGCTTTTCAAGGTCAACAATTGTAGAGGCATCGATATCAATGTTGTAAAAGCCAGCGCTCACCGCCTCACGTACCAGCTCCTTGATACTGTCCACTTCCTGCTGCGGGTCTGCATTGTATTTAGCGAGGTTGACCTGGAAGTGGTCTCCCTGGAGAAAGACCGGCCCTCTGAACCCCTCCCTGAGTGCCGCTGCCAGTATGCAGGCAGCATACTCACCGGGACGCTGCGCGGTATAGTCAATCTCAGAACGAGCAATTTCGAAGATAAAGGCACCAACCTTAGCCTTTAGAGCGGCTCTGAATACCGCCCTGGCCACCTGGTATGTCATGCCGCGGATATTTATTGCCGGAACGGTGATACTGCTATAAAGTCCCTTACCAGCCGCCTGGTACAGCCCATCAATGCTTGCCGACACTATACCCTGCGTTGAAGCCAACTGCCGGATTCTTTGTCGGCTGCTTTCTCTGACCGCATCAACACCAAATACGGCATCCTCTACAAGCGTATCTATTTCCTTTTGTGAAGCAGAAGCCATTTCATCTCCTTACCCACTATATTTTAGGTATGTTTTATCCATACCTCCCCAAAATAGTCCGTCGTCCATTATACCTTTCAACATCGTACTGTGTGGTCACATCTACCAGATTGAGCTTCCCCAGGGCATCCTCAAGCGGGATGGCTGTGACCTCATTCCTCCTCAAGGACACCATTTTCCCAAAGTCCCCCCCAACAATGAGGTCAACAGCGGCTATGCCAAAATATCGTCCCATTCTCCGGTCATAGGCACATGGTGCCCCGCCACGCTGCAGGTGACTAAGGACGATACTCCGTGTTTCCAGTCCCGTCCCACTGCGGATTTCCCAAGCTAAGAACTCCCCAATTCCACCCAGCGTCTTATGACCAAAACCATCTATCTTTTCGTCCCTGGCTATCTCAGTACCACCGATAGGCTTAGCCCCCTCCGCCGTAACAATAATCTCATATCTGGCCCCGTGCCTTCGTCCCTCAATGAGCAGTTCATTCACCTTCTCAATAGAAAAGTCATACTCTGGGATCAGTATGAGAAAGGCACCACAAGATTCTCCACCCTCCAAGGCCAGCCACCCGCTGTGCCTTCCCATAGTCTCCACAACGAATATCCGCTCGTGAGAGCCAGCGGTTGTCCTCAGCCTGTCGACCGCCTCAACGATAACGTCCAAGGCGGTCTCAAAACCGAGAGTGTAGTCCGTTCCGGGCAGGTCTTTGTCTATCGTCTTAGGAATACCGACGATGTTGATTCCTACTTGTGACAGCTTATGGGCAACCCCCAGAGTGTCCTCACCACCAATGACTACAAGAGCTTCGATACCGAGACTTTCGATGTTTCTTATTACCCGTCTGGAGCAATCATTATTGGGGTCATACGGATTAGTACGCGAAGTCCCGAGATTAGTCCCACCATACCTGTCCCAAGTACGGACTTTTTCTTCATCAAGAGGCACAACGTACTTGTCAACATTCGAACCATCGGGGTTTACTTCGACGAGTCCACGCCACCCGTTACGAATCCCGATTACCTCGTATTGGGTGTCTCTTTCTAATGCCAGCCGTCTATCCAGAGCTGTCTTTACCACCCACTTGATTGCCGGATTGAGACCAGCACAATCACCACCACCCGTTAGAATGCCAATTCTACATCTCTTCAACCCAGCTCAACCCCCCATGTGAATAGCATGACTGTACGCTATAAATTTTCCAGTTTGTCGAGTCTTTTAAAGTCGTGCAAGGAATCAATCCAGCGGACAGTACCAGAACGAGAGCGCATAACCAAGGACTGCGTATGGGCTCCACCACTGAAATAACGAACTCCCTTTAGCAGTTCGCCGCTGCTAACCCCGGTGGCGGCAAAGAATACGTCCTCGCTATTTATCAGGTCTTCCGCCTTATAGATTTTATCAACATCAACTCCACTGACTATAGCTGCTTCTCTTTCGTCTTCATCACGGGGCCAGGCCTTACATTGAATACCGCCACCAATGCAGTGTATGGCAGCAGCCGAGAGTACCCCCTCAGTCGTACCCCCGATACCCATGAGCACATCAACCTCCGTTTCGGGCATGGCAGCATCTATACTTGCTGCCACGTCACCATCGGAAATCAATTTGACCCGGGCACCAATCTGCTGAATTTCCGATATTATCTGTTCGTGACGCGGCCTGTCTAAAACGACTACAGTAATTTCTGCCACACTTCTTCTTTTAGCTCTGGCTATATTCCTTATATTCTCCGCCACCGGAGCATCAATATCTATCAGGTCTTTTGCCTCATGGCCAGTGACAATCTTATTCATGTAAAAAAATTGTCTCGGGTAGTTCATCGTCCCTCTGGCTGATAGCGCCAGGACAGAAAGTGCCCCGGGGAGACCTCTCGCCACCAGCGTGGTACCATCAATCGGGTCAACTGCAATATCAGCCTGCGGAGCCGAACCGTCACCAATGCGTTCTCCTATATATAACATGGGAGCTTCGTCTTTCTCACCCTCTACAACAACCACGATGCCGTCCATCCGGACATAGCCCAAGGTCTGACGCATAGCAGCCACCGCGGCCCCATCTACCAGATTTTTATCACCCCGACCTAAATGACGAGCGGCAGCCATTGCTGCCGCTTCGGTAACACGCACTAGCTCCATCGCTATGTTACGTTCAAGAGGACGGCGTGAATTTGTCTTTTCCATTAGTACCCCCCTTACAACGGAATCAAGAAACCAACAACCGTACTATGTCATCATAATTCAAACATACGGTGGGGTCAACAGTCCATGTCAGGCGATTAAGACAATCACCAACGTTTGTGAAGAGCAAACCAAAAACACCATGCGTACAGGCAATTTGGCCCCACTGGAGACAGGTCAAAACACCCGCAGAAAAAGGGTATATAACTCGATGACGCTAAATAGTGCGAGTGTTAGTCTGATTATAGAGAGGATAGAATGGTGAGTTATTCAGAAGATTATAAAAAGGAGGTGAAACGATGGAGACTTTCTTGACAGTACTGATGGCGCTTGGTATCTACGTCGTCCTCCCGCTGATAGTGGCAGCTGTAGTGGTCGGTGCTGTCGTCTGGAGGTCCAAGAAACGGGCTGAAAGGACCACAGAAGCTACCACCGCTGAGGAGGCTGAGGCGATTGCTCGTCATCCTGCCAAGGCGATACGATAACTCCGAGCACCAGGTAGTTGATGGAGAAACTGACAGTTCAGGTTCCTGAAAGAGGTTAAACCCACCTTCAGGAGCCTGGACATGTGTGCGTTGGGTAATAAGAGGAGGCAGCGAAAATGGTTGTGTCAGTACATAAGGAAGAGACAGAAGAAGAGACAGATACCAGAAGGGAGGTCCAAGAGGCCACTATGACTCCGCTCACTAATTGGTCGATACAGTCCTCGGAACAAACACCTTCTATTTGGCCTGAGTTTGATAGCTTCGGGAAATACCACAGCGATTGGGATGAAGGTCTAATCGTCATTGTGGAGCGACTGCTTATTTTGTAGAGAGACAGGCGAAATTTTTACGGCACGCTCACGGTGTGTATGCTCGTGGTGCTGCTCAAGCTGAGAGGTAAGCGTGTACGCTTCTGCTACAACCAGAACAGATGATTCTTCAATCTTCTATGTGCACACATTGCCTAGTCATAGAATGGGCCAGGTGTGCTGCCTACAATGGGCTTCGTGGCGGATGAAGTGCTCTCTGCCTGGTGTTACTCTGGAGATGAATGAAGGGATATACTCACCATCTGTAGTTTGGGGTAGGTAATTCATGGCCAATTTTTAGGAACAGAGAATGGGATGTGGTGGTGCCCAATTAGATATCATTTTCGATGTTCTGTCTAAGGTTGTTACTGACCACAGATTTTCGACATACCTGATAGACGACCTACGAAAGTAGTTACTAAGGGAGGTATCCTGACATCGGAAGAAGTTATAGCATCGGTCAGGGATCACATCGAAAGGAGTACAGGACAAATAATGGCAAGTGTAATTATCTGCTGGAGAAAGCACAATGGTAAATATGTGCGCGCATGTCTTTGTCGTGAAGTAGGGTCGTCTGACTGGCTTCTTGCGAGGCGGAGCATTGTAAGCAGAAAGGGGGACAGTATTCGTGAAAGTAAACCGTAGGGATTTTTTAAAGCTCTCGGGTGCTGGGATCGGTGCAGCAGCGGTGCTTGGTCTCGATCCAGGTAGCGTGGCAATTTCTGCTCCCAGGGAACTTGCACTTAAGCGGAGAGTCCAAGAAACAACCACAATTTGCTGCTACTGTGGAGTTGGCTGTGGCGCTATCGTTTCCACCTACGATGATGGAATTATTAAGATAGAGGGTGACCCTGACCATCCAATAAATGAAGGTACTCTCTGCCCTAAGGGACAGGCCATGGCCCAGGTCCGTCAGGTAGACGGGGAACTCAACAAGTACCGCCTGACGACACCACTTTACCGGGCTCCGAATGCGACCGGCTGGGAAGAAAAATCTTGGGACTGGATGATAGAGACTATCGCCAATAGGGTTAAGGAAACTCGTGACAATAACTGGAATACCGGCGCAGGCAGAACTGATGCAGTTGCCAGCTTTGGCGGTGGTGAACTGGATAATGAAGAGTGCTATCTGCTTTCTAAAATGAACCGTGCCCTCGGTGTGGTGTATTTGGAGCACTGCGCGCGTATATGACACTCTGCCACTGTCGCCGGTCTGGCGGAAAGCTTTGGCAGAGGGGCAATGACCAACCACTGGATTGATATCAGAAATGCCGATTGCATAATGATTATCGGCTCAAATGCTGCCGAAAATCACCCGGTATCGTTCAAATGGGTTACCAAGGCGATTGAGAACGGGGCTAAGCTAATCAGTGTCGACCCTCGCTTCACTCGCACTTCGTCCAAGGCCCACATCTATGCCCCAATCAGGTCTGGGACGGATATTGCCTTCATCGGTGGCATGATGAACTACATACTCAACGATATGGAAGAGAATCCAGATAATTACAATATGGAGTACGTAACCCAGTACACCAATGCTGCTTTTGTTGTGAATCCAGATTATGCTTTTAGTGACGGGCTTTTTGGCGAGGTGAAAGATGGCCAGTACACCGCCGCAGCCAAGGCAACATGGAAGTATGCTGATAGCGAGACCCCGTCTACAGACCCCACCCTGACAGACCCCCACTGCGTATTCCAGTTGCTGAAGCAGCATTACTCCCGATATGATGTGGAGACAGTTTGCAGCATTACCGGTACGCCTGAAGATGTTTATCTGGATGTATGCCGAACTTACTGCGCCACCGGTGTGAAGGGTAAGGCGGGCACTATTATGTATGCCATGGGGACAACCCAGCATACTTACGGCACCCAGAATGTGAGGTCATATGCCGTCCTCCAGCTCTTGCTGGGGAATATGGGTGTTGCCGGTGGTGGTATTAACGCATTGCGCGGCACTTCTAATGTGCAGGGCTCCACGGACATGTGCCTGTTGTCCCATATCCTGCCTGGATATCTGGCAGCACCTGTGGAAAGCGATACCAACCTGGAAGCCTACCTGGCGCGGGCTCGTCCGTCGGTTATCACACCTCAGGGTCTGACAGGAGACAAGAGCTCAAACTGGTGGGGAAATTATAAAAAGTATATCGTGAGCCTGTTGAAAGCCTGGTACGGTGATGCTGTCACTGCAGACAATGACTATTGCTTTAGTTACCTGCCTAAGTGTGATACCAGCGTGAACTATACACACATCGGGATAATTGAGGCAATGGGTCGGGGTATAATCAAAGGACTCTGGGTCTGGGGCCAGAATCCCGCGTCGGGTGGACCTAACTCAAACGGAGCACGTAATGCTTTGGCGAACCTGGACTGGCTTGTTTCCGTTGATATATGGATGAACGAGACAGCGGAGTTCTGGAAAAGGCCGGGGATAGAGCCTGCTGATATCGGAACAGAGGTGTTTGTACTACCGGCAGCCTGTTCTTATGAGAAAGAGGGAAGCATAAGCAACAGTGGCCGCTGGGCACAGTGGCGCTATAAAGCGGTAGACCCGCCGGGAGAAGCTATGGCTGACCTTGAGATTATGCACCTCGTCATGCTTAAGCTAAAAGAGCTTTACGCGGAAGATGCTCAGGCACCACAGCGCGAAGCAGTCACTAATCTTGTCTGGGATTACGGCACACATGTAACATCCGATGCTGTGGCCAAAGAGATAAACGGCTATGACTCAACCGGTAAACTGGTGGAAAATTTTACAAACCTTATGGATGATGGCACCACGAGTTCTGGAAACTGGCTTTACTGCAACATGTACACAGAGTCGGCGGGTAACAAGGCCAAGAAGCGGGAGCCGGTAGACTCGCACCCTGCACAAATAGGCCTCTACTCCGACTGGTCCTGGTGCTGGCCGCTTAACCGGCGTATCATCTATAACCGGGCATCGGTTGACTTGGATGGTGTGCCCTGGGATAGTGAGCATCCGGTTATCTTTAGCTACACTCCTGAGACGAAATGGCAGGGTGATGTCCCAGACGGAGGTTGGGCACCGATTAACCAGGCTGATGATGGGGCCAAGTACCTACCCTTCATCATGAAGCCAGAGGGAGTCGCCCGTCTTTTGGGCTTCGGCCTCAAAGATGGGCCGTTCCCCGAAGCTTACGAGCCGTGGGAAAGCCCGCTTACCAGCAGCTTAATGTCTGGCACAAAGACTGACCCGTGTGCATTCGTTGGCAGTTACATGAACCCACGGGGCACTCCTGAGGAGTTCCCATACGTGGGGACGACCTACCGTTGCACCGAGCATTGGCAGACTGGCATCATGACCAGAAACCTCCCCTGGCTTGTACAGCTCATGCCCGAGATGTTTGTGGAGATGGACGAGGAGCTGGCTGCTGAAAAGGGTATCAAAAACGGCGACAGAGTAATCGTTGAGTCTGCCCGGGGAGAGATAGAGGCGGTTGCCCTGGTCACGATGCGCTTCCAGCCCATGCAGGTAAACGGGCAGACCATCTACCATGTCGGAGTGCTTAACCACTGGGGGTATAGCGGAATGGCCAAAGGTGATACCGGTAACATTCTTACACCACACGTTGGCGATGCCAACACGACCATTCCTGAATACAAAACTTTCCTGTGCAACGTCAGAAAGGTGGAATAAGAAACTAGGTGTTTGCTGCACAATAAATTATGTACAGATTGGAAAGCATATGAGTTGGTATGATTGGAGCCGATTTGCGTTTTATTAGCACTGGTGGAGCTATTACTCGATGAGGTATTCCTCTAGTCATCTGCTCGGTTGCTGTGGAGAAGGAAATAGATGGCAAAGATAAGGATTTTGCTGGCTGATGACCACGCGATAGTCCGTGAGGGGACCCGTAGAGTTCTCGAGGCCGAGGACGATATGGAGGTGGTGGCCGAGGCAGGTGACGGCGAGGAGGCAGTTAAGCAGGCAACTAGGCTGAAACCGGATGTAGCCATAATCGATATTGCCATGCCCAGGCTCAATGGAATCGAAGCGACCAAACAGATAAAAGAGCTTGTTCCTGCTACAGCCGTACTGATTCTTACTGTTTTCGATAATGATAGGTATGTTTTTAGTCTCCTCGAGGCAGGAGCAGCCGGATATCTGTTGAAGAACGTACGTGGCTCCGAACTCGTGGAGGCAATTCGGTCGGTATATAACGGTGAATCGGTGCTTCATCCCACGATTGCTGGTAAGGTCTTACGCCGCTTCATGCCTTCGACGCAGGGAACCAGCCAAGTCGCCCCTGCAGTCCTCACCGATAGGGAACTAGAAGTACTGGTACTGGCAGCCAAAGGTATGAGCAACAAGGATATCGCGGATAAGCTCTATCTCAGTGTCCGAACGGTACAGGGTCATCTGGCCCGTATCTTCGACAAATTGGCGGTCGGTTCTCGTACTGAAGCTATCCTGAGGGGGCTGAAAGAGGGGTGGTTCAGCTTGGAAGATATATCCTAGTTCCTGTGGTAGGCGGGAGAGGCTGTGAAAGAAGCACTAATGTCAACTTTGCGACGCATCCTACTTATTATCCGGAGTCCCCATTTCTGGGTCGTGGCGGCAATGTTTGCCATTGGGGCAGCTTTACACTATCCTGAGCAGTTCCACATCCCTTCTTTTTTCCCGTCACTTGGTCTATCTCGTCACGCGATTGAGCGAATCCTCTTCCTCCTGCCTATTGCCTACGCAGCCTATATCACCGGTACACGAGGATGGATTGCCAGTTCAATAGTAGCCCTGGCAATAATGATGCCGCGTGTCCTTGTGGTATCCCCGAGTGAACTGGACGCTCTGATCGAGACCTGCGCTGTTATCATGGTTGGTGGAATCGTAAACCTGTGGTTTACGGTTTATAGGAGGGAGAAAAACCGCTCTGAGCAGGCCCTGTCAAGCCTGGCCATGGCCCAAAAGGAGCTACAGTCATATGTCCAGTTACTATCAGAGAACGAAAAGCGATTGTCTGCCTTGAACGAGGTCTCCGATGCGGTCAGTCGGTCTCTGGAACTGGAGGACATATTAAACGCCGCCGCCGGGAAGGTCGCCGATGTGATGGATGTAGACGTGGTGCTTGCTTTTCTGCTGGATGAGGAGGAGCAGGAGCTTAAGCCTACAGTTTATCTGGGGGTTTCCGGTGAGTTTATTGCGGAGCTGGGTACATTAAAAGTCGGTGAAGGCTTTAACGGGCTGGTTGCCGAAACAGGTAAACCTCTGGTTGTTGAGGATGCCTCGAATGACCCCAGGCTTACCAAGGAGGTAGTCTTAAAAGAAGGAATACAGACTGTGCTTTCTGTACCATTGTGGGGAGCAGGCAAGGTTACGGGCACTTTATCGGTAGCGACTCGTTTTCCCCGGCAGTATGCCCAGGATGAGATTGAGCTCCTCTCTCATATTGCAAATCACATCGGGATTGCGGTGGATAATGCACGTCTCTATCGCGGTCAACAAACTATGGCACAGCAGATTGCCAAGGATGCAAGCACTGAGAAGCAGATGCGTGAGAGCCTGACATACTACCTGCAGCAGGCAATCAGGTCTCAGGAGGAAGAACGCAGACGCATTGCGCGCGAACTCCATGACGAGACAGCACAGGACTTAGCAGCCCTCTCACGACAAATAGACACCATTACTTCCAAGGGGGCACGAACACTATCATCACAAGACGTTATGCTACTTGAAGAACTTCACCAGCAAGCTGACAGGGCACTGGAGGGAGTGCGTCGGTTCAGTCAGGACCTGCGGCCGTCCATACTGGATGACCTTGGCCTGGTACCGGCCCTTGAATGGCTGGCTTCAGACCTGGAGCAGCATTTTGGAATAGCAGTCAATTTCGATGTGAGGGGCGAGGTCAGCCGTTTTGCACCTGAGGTGGAACTCGTCCTGTTCCGAATCGCGCAGGAAGCCCTGCGCAACATCTGGAAACATTCAGGCGCATCACAGGCCTGGATAGGACTTGAATGCCTTGATGACAGTACTGTCTTGACTATTGGGGATAACGGCAAGGGTTTTGAAACGCCAGAGAAAGTAGCTGAACTTGCCCCCACGGGTAAACTCGGTTTGGTCGGGATGCAGGAGAGGGCACGTCTGGTAGGTGCCAACCTGACAGTAACGTCTGAGCCAGGTGAAGGAACAAATGTAACAGTAGAATTACCGACCGATGGTGTTAACGTTGATAATTAGCGGCTCAGACATTCAGCCCTGAAGTCCAGACGCAGCTCTATTAGTCTCGTAACATAGCATCACCATACGCTAGAGCCCGCCGCGTAGCCACATATCCAGACACATTGCCACAAACAGTAGGCCCATATACGGGAAGGCGGACAGCTTATATAGTGTCCAGGAGCGCTTCGAAGAAGTGGAAGCTGCCAGGCGCAGGCTGGTATATACCAATGTGATGCCAAGTATGTTTGCTATTACCATATAAATCCAGGTAAAATCGCTAGTAAAATATACGGCGATAGAAGAAGCATACAATAGAAAGCTGAGTGCCACCAGTATTTTCGCAGCCCTCTCCACTCGCAGATTTAGAGGGAAAAATTTAATCCCGGCGTTGACATAATCGTCCCGCCAGGCTAGCATGACACTCCACAGGTGCAGCGGCATCCAGATAGAGATTAGCAGGCATATTGAAAGCAGTAACCAGCTGGGAGTAGACTGAATAGCGAACCAGGCAGCGAGGATGGGGGCACAGCTAGCAAGTACGCCCTGTGGGAAGACGCACGTCCACCGCTTGCGCCATACGGTGGCTGCTACTGTGCCCCCTAGGCCAGCGAAAAAGCAGAAAGGGTGCATGTACCACGCCAGCACCAGCCCTGCTATTGTCAGGCCCAGCGTTAGTGGTAGTACTTTTTCTGCAGGATGAAGACGTTTTGACGGTAAAGCCCTGTGTTTGGTACGCTCCATCCGGGCATCGATAGCACGGTCCAGGTAGTTTGTTAATCCGTTCGCACCCGCGCTAGCAATAAAAAGTGCTACAAGTACAATCGATAATCTTTCAACAGGTGGATGCCCACCACCGGCTAGTATTGCAGCACAGGCACCGAGGAAGACTATCAGGCTAGTCTCGCGTAGCTTCAGTACATCGAGGTAATTTCCAACTGTAATACAAGTTGCTTTCAGCCAACTCAGCCGCTGTGCAGGTAATGCCACGTCGGCATAGTCAAGACTTAGTGTTTCACTACCGCGGGTCACGTCACTAGTATCGTTTCTTTGTATCGTCATCTTCATTAACCGAAAGACCGGCAACCATTGAACGAAATTTTAAAACCTCATCCAAATTATCTCCGCCTTAATCATTAAGGTGAAACTACTCGGCTTCAAGATGAGTAGTTAAGTCTCACATCCTCATGATTTTTCGGGTGAGTTCTCTTCGTCATTACTTTTCGCTATCTTATCATACCACTTGCCGTGATGGGACTTGGCGTAAACACCTGAAACCTTACCATCATACATAGACAAAATCGATTCGTCCATTCTGGGGTGGAAGACAGCGAGTTGAAAATGCAGCAAAAACATACAGAGAGCCACAATAAATGTTACATCATGCAGCAACAGGCACCACTGAAAAACCGCTGAAGGCACCACGCCCTTGAGAAACCACATTATAAATCCTGTAATAACGAAGATGGCAGACCCCGCAAAGATAGATACACGATATAGCTTCATGCCGGTGTTACTGTGACCCTGGGGAGGCATCAGCCGTGGGTCACCTCCAAAATAATAGCCTGGCGCTGCTTCAAGCCAGCCAAGGTCCTCTTTACCCCAGGTAAGTCCCTCCTTGATGAATCCCCATGTTTTTCGCCAGTCGTATAGTGTGTATAATACGGGTGCCGCAATAAGGATGGCTGCGCCAATACGATGGAGGACACGGGTCACCGTACCTATCGTGTCCGAGTTTATCCATGGGACAAAGATAAGAAGTCCTGAAATTACCAGTTCTAGGAATAGAACTGCAATTAACCAGTGAAACCATCGTGCTCTTTTCGTATAACGTTCAACTAGCTCCATTAGTGGACCTCCCCATGTTTCCTTTGCCTGAACCAGGCGACGAGGACGTTGAGCGCCAAGCCTGCTGCAACCACGGGCCACAGAACCCGCGCGATTGGGCCTAGGATATCCTTGGTTATCGTAGCTGCTATCGGGAACTGTGGGTCTTTGGGTAAGCCGTAGGCTTCAGGAGAATCTGTTAGAACATAAAGGACGTGAAGTCCCCCAAGCTCATTTTCCCCGTAAAGTGTTGCATTCGGGTATGCTTTTGAGTGGCCTGCCCTTAAGCCATCTACCAACTCCTGAGCTCTGGCGAGCAACTCTTCCCTTTCGCCATAAATAAGGGCATCGGTGGGACATGTTTTGACACACGCTGGCAGTTCACCGGTTGAAAGGCGGTCAAGACTGGGGGTGGTACAAAGTGTGCACTTGTCCATCTTCCCTACCCCGGTGATTATGTTTGTGTCTAGCCGGGGCACATCAAAGGGGCAATGCTGTGAGCAATAACCACAGCCGATGCATTTATCCTTGTCATATCCAACGAAGCCGTACTCGTTATGAAAGAGAGCCCCAGACGGGCATACCTCGACACAGGCAGCATCAGTACAATGCATGCAACTCCGCCTACCGAATAGCCACTCTATGGAGTTGTCCTCTGATTTCTCGAAGAATTTAATCGTTAGCCAGGTGGTTGGCGAGAGGTCGGGGGGATTTTCATACGAGCCGCGGTTGACTGCCTGCACTCCATACTGTTTAGCAGGGATTACCCCGTCTGTTTCATTCCACTGCTTGCAAGCTACCTGACAGCCGCGACAAGCAATGCATCGGCTGCTGTCAAATAGTATAGCTTTGTCACTCATATTACACCTCTACCTAAATTAACATCAGGGATGAAGGTATTTCATCCGCCACGAAGCCCATGTAGGCAGCACACCTGGCCCATTCTGCCACTAGGCAATGTGTGCACATGTGGAGCCTGAGGTATTCCACATTGCAGGAGCAAGTATGCATATCTGTACTTTTGTTTGAACAATATCATAGACCTCTCAGTTTCAGAGCTAGCCTGATGATGTCCCACGTTCCTCGATAAGGCGCTCAATAAGAACAACGAGATCCTCGTCCAATTCATCAGGGTATTTTAGGCGGGCATATTCTCCAAATCCAGGCCAATTAGCGGGAGGTTTTTCGTGCTGCCTTGGTCTTCCAGTGAGTGGAGTAACAGAAGCCTCTTTGACCTTCCTTCTGGTACTTGTCTTTTCTTCGTTTAGTGACATAGTCATTTGAACTGCCCTCCTTTTATTGCCCAACGCACACATGTCCAAGCTCCTGAAGGTGGGTTTAACCTCTTTCAGGAACCTGAAATGTCGGTTTCTCCATCAACTACCTGGTGCTCGGAGTTATCGTATCGCCTTGGCAGGATGACGAGCAATCGCCTCAGCCTCCTCAGCGGTGGTAGCTTCTGTGGTTCTTTCAGCCCGTTTCTTGGACCTCCAGATGACAGCACCGACCACTACAGCTGCCACTATCAATGGGAGGACGACGTAGATACCAAGCGCCATCAGTATTGTCAAGAAAGTCTCCATCGTTTCACCTCCTTTTTATAATCTTCTGAATAACTCACCATTCTATCCTCTCTATAATCAGACTAACACTCGCACTATTTAGCGTCATCGAGTTATATACCCTTTTTCT